>NZ_AP019632.1:2400000-3600000 GCF_007035645.1 Enterobacter asburiae | reverse complement strand
TCAACAGCGAGGCAAGCCCGTTGCGATCCCCCAGCGCGGCGCGCAGCCTGTTTTTTACCGGGTTAAAGATGACGGTCAGAATGGCGGCCCACAGTATCGCGGAGAAGTAGGGCGACAGTATGTCGAAGAAGGCCCAGGTGACGAGGGCGAGAATAAAAATGAAGAAACCTTTGGTCAGTCCGTTAAAGCGCATCAGTCAGTCCTGTTACTAAGAAACTGTGTCGACTATAGAACTGATTGTGAGAATTACCAACCCTGTACCGGGTAGCGGCTGCGCCTTACCCGTCCTGCGGGCAGTGTTGCGGTATGAATCCGCTCTTCGCGGATACCACTTTCGACTGACCGAAGTTCGCCGCTTCCCGCACCATGCTGTAAGTATCTGCTTGCGGAGGTGCTTATGGCCTGGCGTCCGATTCTCTATGTGATCCTCACAACCCACCCCAGACTCAGCGCGCGGCGCGCCCGTTTGCGTCTGGTCATCTAGCTTTTTATTAACAATCGCGGTATAACACACCTTCTTTGGATGTTTAGATGTCCATACGTATAGAAGGTAATATGCAAACACAACAAGAAAATGGGCAGCTTAAGCGCACCATGAAAACACGCCACCTGATTATGCTCTCGCTGGGTGGCGTGATTGGGACAGGGTTATTCTTCAATACCGGATACATCATTTCAACGACCGGGGCGGCGGGCACGTTGCTGGCGTACCTGATAGGCGCGCTGGTGGTCTGGCTGGTGATGCAGTGTCTGGGCGAGCTTTCCGTGGCGATGCCGGAAACCGGCGCGTTCCACGTCTATGCCGCCCGCTATCTTGGCCCGGCGACGGGCTACACCGTGGCGTGGCTCTACTGGCTCACCTGGACGGTGGCGCTTGGCTCGAGCTTCACCGCCGCGGGCTTTTGCATGCAGTACTGGTTCCCGCAGGTGCCCGTCTGGGCGTGGTGCGTGGTCTTCTGCGTGGTGATTTTTGGCCTGAACGTCATCTCGACGCGCTTCTTTGCGGAAGGCGAATTCTGGTTCTCCCTGGTGAAAGTCATCACCATCATCGCCTTTATTATCCTTGGCGGGGCGGCGGTCTTTGGCTTTATCCCGATGCAGGACGGTTCCCCCGCGCCGGGCTTAAGCAACATCACTGCCGAAGGCTGGTTCCCGCACGGCGGCCTGCCGATCCTGATGACCATGGTGGCGGTGAACTTTGCCTTCTCCGGGACGGAGCTCATCGGTATCGCGGCGGGCGAAACGGAAAATCCGCACAAGGTGATTCCGGTTGCGATCCGCACCACCATTGCGCGCCTGATTATCTTCTTTATCGGCACCGTGTTTGTGCTGGCGGCGCTGATCCCGATGCAGCAGGCGGGCGTGGAAAAGAGCCCGTTCGTGCTGGTGTTTGAAAAGGTCGGTATTCCTTACGCGGCTGACATCGTTAACTTCGTGATCCTGACGGCGATCCTCTCGGCGGCGAACTCGGGCCTGTACGCTTCCGGGCGCATGCTGTGGTCGCTGTCGAATGAGAAAACGCTGCCGCGCTGCTTTGCCCGCGTGAACAAAAACGGCGTGCCGCTGACGGCGCTCTCGGTCTCTATGCTCGGCGGCGTGCTGGCGCTGTTCTCCAGCGTCGTGGCCCCGGACACGGTGTTTGTCGCGCTCTCGGCGATTTCTGGCTTTGCGGTGGTGGCGGTGTGGATCAGCATCTGCGCGTCGCACTTCGTTTTCCGTCGCCGTCATCTGCAGCCCGGCCAGCCGCTCTCTGCGCTGCAGTATCGCGCGCCGTGGTATCCGCTGGTGCCGGTGCTCGGTTTTATCCTCTGCGTGGTGGCCTGTGTCGGCCTGTGGTTTGACCCGAGCCAGCGCATTGCCCTTTATTGCGGGCTTCCGTTTGTCGCCCTGTGTTATGGTGCGTACTACCTGACCCGAAATATGACATCGCAGGAGCCTGAACATGTCGCAGAATAACCCGCTTACCGCCATCCTTGAAAAACAGCCGTTTGTGGTGCTGGATGGCGCGATGGCGACGGAGCTGGAAGCGCGCGGCTGTAACCTGGCAGACAGCCTCTGGTCAGCCAAAGTGCTGGTGGAAAACCCGGAACTCATTCGCGAAGTGCATCTCGATTACTACCGCGCGGGGGCACAGGTGGCGATCACCGCCAGCTATCAGGCCACGCCTGCGGGCTTTGCGGCGCGCGGTCTGGACGAGGCGCAGTCCCGCGCGCTGATCGGTAAAAGCGTGGAGCTGGCGCGTAAGGCGCGCGAAGCGTATCTGGCCGAAAACCCGCACGCGGGCACGCTGCTGGTGGCGGGATCCGTTGGGCCGTATGGCGCGTATCTGGCGGATGGCTCAGAATATCGCGGCGACTACGTGCGCAGCGCCGGGGAGTTTACTGCCTTCCACCGCCCGCGCGTGGAAGCGCTGCTGGATGCGGGCGCTGACCTGCTGGCCTGCGAAACGCTGCCTTCGTTTGTGGAGATCAAGGCGCTGGCGGCGCTTCTGGCCGGGTACCCCCGCGCCCGGGCGTGGTTCTCCTTTACCCTGCGCGACAGCGAACACCTGAGCGACGGCACGCCGCTGCGCGAGGTGGTCAGCGCGCTGGCAAACTCTCCGCAGATTGTCGCGCTGGGCATTAACTGCATCGCCCTGGAAAACACTACGGCAGCGCTGAAGCATCTGCAAAGCCTGACGACGCTGCCGCTGGTGGTCTATCCGAACTCGGGCGAGCATTATGATGCGGTAACCAAAACCTGGCACCACCACGGTGAAGCGTGCGAGACGCTGGTAGGGTATCTGCCGCAGTGGTTGGAAGCCGGCGCGAAGCTGATTGGCGGATGCTGTCGCACCACGCCGAAAGACATTGCTGAGCTGAACGCGCAGCGCTGAGTGCTTTGCCGGGTGGCGGCTACGCCTTACCCGGCCTACATCTAAGGTTTGTGCGCCTGATGCCCTCACCCTGATCCTCTCCCACGGGGCTGAGGGATCCCCACATAATAATACCTCCACGGACGGCTCCCTCTCCCTCAAGGGAGAGGGCTGGGGTGAGGGGGAACATACGGCTGTGGTGGTCATTCCGTTCACTTCATGTTCCTTGCTGCTTTGTAACGACATGGCCTGTGAACGTGCCAGGGCGGCTCAATCGCCGCCGCCCTGGCGACCCGGGCTCCCGGCGGTAAATCGCCGCTTCGCGGTGCCCTCAGCTTATTCCTTCAGGCTATCGGGTCGGGCATGAGCCTGCATCCCTGCAGGCCACGCCCTCTCGGCGCATCCGTGCGCCTCGCCCCGGCCTTACGGAAACGCTTCGGCGATTTACAGCCGGACCGAAACATCGCTTTAAGCCATTTATTTTCCAGATACCACATGCATCGCTTCAGGTGAAAAAATTACTGGGCAACCCTCCGCCCACGGGGAGAGGGAAAAAAACGAACCGCACAAAACCAACTATCCTTTCCCGTTTTTTATCTAAAAACGAATCGTTATGAGCGATTCATTTTTATTCCTTTATCAAAATTCCCGCGCCGGAAATACTGCCCTCATAACAACAAGGGGAGCAGACATTATGGCAATTTCATCGCGAATCACACTTCTCGGCGCACTGGCGCTGTGGGCATTTCAGGCGCAGGCGGTGGACGTCACCGTCGCGTATCAAACTTCTGCGGAACCGGCGAAAGTCGCGCAGGCGGACAACACCTTTGCCAAAGAGAGCGGCGCGAAAGTCGACTGGCGTAAGTTCGACAGCGGGGCGTCCGTTGTGCGTGCGCTAGCCTCCGGCGACGTGCAGATCGGCAATATCGGCTCCAGCCCGCTGGCGGTTGCGGCCAGCCAGCAGGTGCCGATCGAGGTTTTCCTGCTCGCCTCACAGCTCGGTAACTCTGAAGCGCTGGTGGTGAAGAAAAACATCACCAAACCCGAAGATCTGATCGGCAAACGCATCGCCGTGCCGTTTATCTCCACCACCCACTACAGCCTGCTGGCGGCGCTCAAACACTGGGGCATCAAGCCGGGTCAGGTACAAATTATCAACCTGCAGCCGCCGGCAATTATCGCCGCCTGGCAGCGCGGCGATATTGACGGGGCCTATGTGTGGGCACCGGCAGTGAACGAGCTGGAAAAAGACGGCACCGTGCTGACCGACTCTGAAAAAGTGGGCCAGTGGGGCGCTCCAACTCTCGACGTGTGGGTCGTGCGCAAAGACTTTGCCGAGAAACATCCCGAAGTGGTGAAAGCCTTCGCCAAAAGCGCGATTGACGCCCAGCAGCCGTACATCTCTAACCCGGATGAATGGCTGAAGCAGCCCGCCAACCTGGAAAAACTCTCCCGCCTGAGCGGCGTGCCGGAAGCGGACGTGCCGGGGCTGGTGAAAGGCAATATCTATCTGACCCCCGCGCAGCAGGTGCAGCAGCTGACCGGGCCGGTGAACAAAGCGATTGTGGATACCGCCACCTTCCTGAAAGAGCAGGGCAAAGTGCCTGCGGTAGCGGCGGATTACAGCCAGTACGTGACAGATCGTTTTGTGAAATAAGGAGTCCGCCATGCTGAATATTACGAACCTGTACGCCGATTACGGTGGTAAGCCCGCGCTGGAGGACATCAACCTAACGCTGGACAGCGGTGAACTGCTGGTGGTGCTGGGCCCGTCCGGGTGCGGAAAAACCACGCTGCTGAATCTGATCGCCGGGTTTGTCCCTTATCAGCATGGCACCATTCAACTGGAAGGCAAAAAGGTGGAAGGCCCGGGCGCCGAGCGCGGCGTGGTCTTCCAGAACGAAGGGTTGCTTCCCTGGCGCAACGTGCAGGAAAACGTGGCGTTTGGGCTACAGCTTGCGGGCATCAACCGCGAACAGCGGCTGGAAACGGCGCGGGCGATGCTGAAAAAAGTGGGGCTGGAAGGGGCGGAAAAACGCTTTATCTGGCAGCTTTCCGGCGGCCAGCGTCAGCGCGTCGGTATTGCCCGCGCGCTGGCCGCGAATCCGCAGCTGTTGCTGCTGGACGAGCCGTTCGGGGCGCTGGATGCCTTCACCCGCGAGCAGATGCAAACCCTGCTGCTGCGCCTGTGGCACGAGACGGGCAAGCAGGTGCTGTTGATTACCCACGATATCGAAGAGGCGGTGTTTATGGCGACGGAGCTGGTGCTGCTCTCGCCGGGGCCGGGCCGCGTGCTGGAGCGCTTGCCGCTGGATTTCGCCCGCCGCTACGTCGCGGGAGAGCCCGTGCGCAGCATCAAATCCGATCCGCTGTTTATCGAACAGCGTGAATACGTTTTAAGCCGCGTGTTTGAACAACGGGAGGCTTTCTCATGAGCATCGTCTTCAGTGAAAAAACGCGCCGCACGCGTCTGGCGCTGCGCTGGCCTTTCTCGCGCCAAATCACACTGAGCGTCGGTACGCTGCTGGTGCTTCTGGCGGTGTGGTGGGCGGTTGCTGCCCAGCAGTGGGTCAGCCCGCTGTTTCTGCCGCCGCCGGGCCAGGTGCTGGCCAAACTCATTACCATCGCCGGGCCGCAGGGCTTTATGGATGCCACGCTCTGGCAGCACCTTGGAGCCAGTCTGGCGCGTATTCTGGTGGCGCTGCTGGCAGCGGTAATTATCGGGATACCGGTCGGGATCGCGATGGGCTTAAGCCCGACGGTGCGCGGTATTCTCGATCCGCTGATTGAGCTTTACCGTCCGGTGCCGCCGCTGGCCTATCTGCCGCTGATGGTGATCTGGTTTGGCATCGGTGAAACGTCAAAAATCCTGCTGATTTATCTGGCCATTTTCGCTCCGGTTGCCATGTCGGCGCTGGCGGGCGTGAAGAGCGCCCAGCAGGTGCGGATCCGCGCGGCGCAGTCGCTGGGTGCCAGCCGCACGCAGGTGCTGCTGTTCGTGATTTTACCGGGCGCGCTGCCGGAGATTTTAACCGGGCTGCGCATCGGCCTTGGCGTGGGCTGGTCCACGCTGGTGGCGGCAGAGCTGATTGCGGCCACGCGCGGCCTTGGGTTTATGGTGCAGTCGGCGGGAGAGTTCCTGGCGACTGACGTGGTGCTGGCAGGGATCGCGGTGATCGCCGCGATCGCCTTCGGATTAGAACTGGGGCTGCGCGCGTTACAGCGCCGCCTGACGCCCTGGCATGGAGAAATACAATGAGTGAACGTCTGACCATTACCCCGCTGGGGCCGTATATTGGCGCGCAGGTGTCGGGCCTGGATGTGACCCGTCCGCTGAGCGACAACCAGTTCGAGCAGCTGTACCACGCGGTGCTGCGTCATCAGGTTGTTTTCCTGCGCGAACAGGCGATCACCCCGCAGCAGCAGCGCGCGCTGGCCCTGCGCTTTGGCGATCTGCATATCCACCCCGTCTATCCGCATGCGGAAGGCGTGGAGGAGATTATCGTTCTGGACACCCACAACGATAACCCGCCGGACAACGACAACTGGCATACCGACGTGACCTTTATCGAGACGCCGCCCGCCGGGGCCATTCTGGCGGCGAAGCTGCTGCCGGAAACCGGCGGCGATACGCTGTGGACCAGCGGCATTGCGGCGTATGAGGCGCTCTCCGCGCCGTTCCGGACGCTGCTGAGCGGGCTGCGGGCGGAGCACGACTTCAAAAAATCGTTCCAGGAGTACAAGTACCGTAAAACGGAAGAGGAGCATCAGCGCTGGCAGGAGGCGGTTGCGAAACATCCTCCATTGCTGCACCCGGTCGTGCGGACCCATCCGGTCACCGGCAAGCAGGCGCTGTTCGTGAACGAAGGGTTCACGACGCGCATTGTGGATGTGACGGAGAAAGAGAGCGAGGCGCTGTTGAGCTTCCTGTTCGCGCATATCACCAGGCCGGAGTTTCAGGTGCGCTGGCGCTGGCAGGAGAATGACCTGGCGATCTGGGATAACCGCGTGACGCAGCACTATGCCAATGCGGACTATCTTCCGCAGCGCCGGATTATGCAGCGGGCGACGATCCTGGGGGATAAGCCGTTCTACCGTGCGCCTTGATCCCCTCACCCTAACCCTCTCCCCAAAGGGGCGAGGGGACTGCCCGGTGCGGTTTTCACCCTCTCCCTGTTAGGGAGAAGGCTGGGGTGAGGGTATTAAATGCGCCTCTATATACCGCTGATACCGGTTCGCCTTCAGGTAACACAAATCCACCAGCACCAGTCCGTCGACGCAGTCGTTAAACGCCGGGTCGCTGCCAAAATCAATAAACTGCACGCCGCCGGGTTCGCAAAGCTCGGAATACTGCTTGTAGAGCGGCGGAATGCCGCAGCCCAGATTACCGAGCAGGGATTTCAGCTTTGTCAGGTCGTCCACGTAATCCATGCCGCCAAACTGCGCGAGCACGTCCGGCAGTGATGCGGGATACGGCTGACGTGACGCGGCGAGCGGATGCGTTGCCGGGAACCACAGGCGGTAAAAGGCCACCAGCAGATCCCGCGCGGCAGGCGGTAAGCCGCCGGAAATGGAGACCGGGCCAAACAGGTAGCGGTAGTTCGGATAACGCGCCAGGTAGGCCCCAATGCCGGACCATAAATAGTCCAGGCCACGGCGTCCCCAGTAGCGCGGCTGAATAAAGCTGCGCCCCAGCTCAATGCCGTGCTCCAGTACGTCCTGCATTTTGTCGTCGTAGTGGAACAGGCTATAGCTATACAACCCTTCCAGACCGCGACGTTCAACCTGTCTGGCGGTCGGCATAAAGCGATACGCGCCGACGATCTCCAGATCCTCATCATCCCACAGGATCAGATGCATATAATCATCATCGTAGCAGTCGGTGTCACGGCGTTTGCCGCTCCCCTCCTCGACCGCGCGAAAGGCAATCTCGCGCAGGCGGCCCAGCTCGCGCAGCAGCGGGGCGTCTTCCTGACCGTTGCGCTGCCAAAGATAGATGGTTTTACCGTCGCTGGTATTGCCCAGACATTCGGCCTGCGCCAGCGCGCGTTTCAGGGTGGCCCGGTCTTCCGGACGGGCAATGGCGCACTGGGTTTTAAAGACGCCAGGCAATCCCTTGCCAAGACGCATCACGTGCTGACGGCACTGTTCGGCCATCTCACGCGACGAAAGGGTGGCGCTGTGCCAGTGATGCCAGGCAATCTGCTGGCCGATTTTAATCGGCAGCTGGCTGTGGCGGCGGCGGAACATCTGCTGCATCAGCAACAGCATCGACAGCGTCGGGGAGACCAGCGTGCTGGCATAGAAGAGCAGGCTGTTATGCGCCTGAATATGCACCGGCAGCAGCGGGGCGCGCAGCTTGCTGGCGAGTTTGATAAAGCCAGAGTGCCATTTTTTATCGCGAATGCCCTTGCGCGTGGGGCGGGAAACTTCTCCGGCCGGGAAGAAGATCAGCACGCCTGCGTTTTGCAGATGCTGTTCCATCTGCACCAGGGACGATTTCGCCGTCCTGCCGCCCATATTGTCCACCGGAATAAACAGCGAGCTGAGGGGCTCAAGGTGGGTCAGCATCCGGTTGGTCACGACTTTAACGTCGCGTCGCACGCGGGAGACGGCGTACATCAGCGCCAGGCCATCCAGCGTACCCGTCGGATGGTTGGCAATAATGACCAGCGGGCCATGTTCGGGGATTTGTTCAAGATCGCGGGCGGAAACGGTGCAGAGAATATCAAGGTGTTCCAGAACTTGCTCCACCATATCCAGTCCTTTCAGGTGGCGGTGTGCTGCGGCAAATTGCTGAAATTCGTCTTCGTAAAACAGTCTTTTTAACAGACTTTTTTGCCAGGGCGCAGGCCTCGCCTGAGGCCAAAGATCGTCGAGAACGCTATCGAGGCTAAACATGGTTACTCCTCCTGCCGTCTTGCGAAGACAGTAGAAGGAGCAGATGTCGGTTGTATTGCAGTTTGGTGAAGATTAGAGCAGGCCGGGTAAGGTGAAGCCGCTACCCGGCGCTAGAGCGGATTAACGCAGAATTTTTTTCTCAGCCAGATCCAGCGCGAAGTAGCTGAAGATCAGATCCGCGCCTGCGCGTTTGATGGCGCCGAGGCTTTCGAGGACCACTTTCTCTTCGTCAATCGCACCGGCCAGCGCGGCGAATTTGATCATCGCGTACTCGCCGCTGACCTGGTAAGCGCCCAATGGCAGCTCGGTGCGCTCGCGGATGTCGCGCAGGATATCGAGATACGCGCCCGCTGGTTTCACCATCAGGCAGTCTGCGCCCTGGGCTTCGTCGAGCAGGGATTCGCGAATCGCTTCCCGACGGTTCAGCGGGTTCATCTGATAGGTTTTACGATCGCCCTTCAGCGCCGTACCGGCCGCTTCGCGGAACGGGCCGTAGAAGGAGGAGGCAAATTTGGTGGAGTAAGACATGATGGCGGTGTCGGTAAAGCCCGCCGCGTCCAGCGCCTGACGGATCGCCTGAACCTGTCCGTCCATTGCGGCAGAGGGCGCGATGAAGTCCGCACCCGCAGCAGCAGCCACGACCGCCTGTTTGCCGAGGTTCAGCAGGGTGGCATCGTTATCGACACCGTGATCGCACAGCACGCCGCAGTGGCCGTGAGAGGTATATTCGCAGAAGCAGGTGTCTGACATAACCACCATTTCCGGCACGGTCTCTTTGCAGATGCGCGACATGCGGGCAACGAGGCCATCTTCTTTCCACGCGTCGCTGCCGGTGGCATCGGTATGGTGAGAGATGCCGAAGGTCATCACCGAGCGGATCCCCGCGTTGGCGATGCGTTCAATCTCACGCGCCAGATATTTCTCCGGAATGCGCATTACGCCCGGCATGGCTTCGATGGCTTTGTAGTCATCGATCTCTTCTTCGACAAAAATCGGCAACACCAGATCGTTTAAGGTCAGGGTTGTCTCTTCAAACATAGCGCGCAGTGCAGGTGACTTGCGCAGGCGGCGGGGACGTGCAATTAAATCGGTCATGGTATGCCTGATGTTTGTGGAACAAAGAAGGCTAGTGTACCTCAAAGTGAAGACAGGTGTTTTGGTAAAAGTGGGCATTTTATTTTTGTAAAATGTGATGGGTCTGGCTTTCTGGCATCAATATATAATGCAGGGCAGTATAACGCCGAAATGGAGATGAGTTATTCATATTGTTTTTATATTAAATAGAAAACATCATTGAAAATGATTCATTATATATTTTTATATGTGTCTTATTGTTGTGTCTGTATTTTAATGCTTTGTTTTTATAATATTTATCTGTAGTGACAGATGCTTTCTCGGTTTTGATGTGTTATTAGTCTGGATACGGACTTAATGGAAACATTCATTGAACCTTTTCGAAATGAAAATGCATAATTCCCTCCGCAATTAAACATTGCAAAATCATTGATGGACAAACTTGCTTACGTCCCTGAGGAGGGATGACCCAATGCAAACATGGAAAAAGAAACTCGTTGTATCTCAACTTGCATTAGCCTGCACCCTGGCTATCGCTTCTCAGGCAAATGCGAAGGATATTTCCGGTACGACATATAATACATTCGGATACGATAATACCGCTTCCACTCCCTGGTATTATGGCTATACCGACTGGGATTACTCAGGCGCTACCCATGACGGTGATATTTATCCGGTGATTAATAAAAGCACCGTGAATGGTGTTATTTCAACATACTATCTGGATGATGGCATCAATGGTCGGGCGAATGCATTAAGCATTTCCAACAGTACCATTAATGGCATGATTACCTCTAAGTGTATGACCCCCTCGTGTGTTGACGGCGTGGATACCGATGGCACCAACCATTCTCAATACGATCGTTTTAGCCTGACCGTAGATAATTCCACCATTAACGATACCTATGAGCATTATGCGTATGATGTCGTGAATGGGGAAAATACGGAAAGACACTATCTGGATACGTATAATCTGGGTAATGCGATCACCCTGGATGTGGAGTCCGATATTGTTATCCAGAACAATTCCCACATTGCCGGTATTACCCTGACGCAGGGTTATCAGGAGCCGGATAATACCCCTTACGACGGTGTGGAAGGCGTAGCCAACAGCAGCAAAGTATTTACCGACACGCTGGTGGTGAAAGACTCCGTTCTGACCTCAGGCGCGTACCGCGATCTGGGGACCAGCGGGTTCTACGGTCAAACCGCGAAGCCGAGCGACTACGGTGAAACGAATGCCACGGCAGCAGATGATGCGGCGCTGATCGTTGCCGCTAGCGCGTCTGATAACGCGATGCAGACCACTGCCACGTTCGATCATTCCACCGTTACTGGCGATATTCTGTTCTCCAGCACCTTCGACAACAACTTTTATCCGAACGGCGATCCGGCAACGGATACGAGTGCAGACGGTGTCTATAACCCAACCACCAACGGCTGGGATGGCACCGATAAGCTGGATGTCACCCTGACCAACGGCAGCAAATGGGTCGGCGCAGCACAGTCCAGCGTCGAGGCTATCGGCCCAGCGCAGATGTATGGCCTGGGCTACAGTAACGTAGACTGGAGTAGCTTATCCCCTAACAGCATTTGGCCGGATTCCATTTATGACAGCAACGGACACGTTGCGGGTGAAGCGGTGTATCAGAGCGGGCTGTTTAACATCGCGCTGGATAATGGCTCTGAGTGGGATACCCGCAAGCTTTCTAATATCGACACGCTGACGGTAAACAACCAGTCTCAGGTTAACGTTGAAGACTCTGGTCTGCTGGCGGACTCCATCACCCTGACCAATGCTTCATCAATGAATATTGGAGACAGCGGTGCTGTGGCGACCGACCATCTGTATCTGGACAGCTATAGCCGTGCGGCACTGACGGAAGAAACGGCCGAACTGTATGCCAACACCATCACCGTGGATAACGGTGCTGAGCTGGCGCTGGGGCTGGGTCAGGTTGATACGCATAATATGGAACTGACCGATGGCGGGGTGCTGAACGTTGCCAGCCGTGATTACGTCCTGAACAGCGATCTGAACAACGCACGCTATATCACTAACGATAAGTACAATGCCGATTACGACTACGGTGTTGTGGCGATTAACTCTGATGGCCATCTGTCAGTAAACGGTGACGTTGCAGGTAACTACCAGGTGCGCATCGACGATGCGACCGGTGCCGGTTCCGTTGCCGATTACAAAAACAAAGAGATTATTCGCGTCTATGACAATAACGCGGATACCACAGCCAGCTTTACTGCCGCAAACAAAGCCGATTTAGGTGCTTACACCTACCAGGCACAGCAGCAGGGTGACGCCGTTTTACTCCAGCAGAAAGAGCTGACCGACTCTGCCAACATGGCGCTGAGCATCCCATCTGCCAATACCAATATCTGGAATCTGCAGCAGGATACCGTCGGCACGCGTCTGACCAACAGCCGTCACGGCCTGACGGATAACGGCGGGGCGTGGGTGAGCTACTTCGGTGGCAACTTCGACGGTGACAATAGCGTTATCAGCTACGATCAGGACGTGAGTGGTATTACGGTGGGTCTGGACACCCAGATTGACGGTAATAATGCGAAATGGTTCGTCGGTGGTGCGGCAGGTTTCGCGAAGGGTGATACCAGCGATCGTACCGGTCAGGTCGATCAGGATAGCCAGACAGCGATGATCTATGCGTCAGCGAAGTTCATGAACGATCTGTTCCTCGACAGCTCCCTGAGCTACACCCGCTTCAACAGCGATCTCTCTGCCAACATGAGCAACGGTAAGTATGTTGACGGCAATACCACGAATGATGCTGTTGGTTTTGGGCTGAAGCTGGGCTATGACTGGAAACCAAACCTCTCTGGCTACGTTACGCCATATGCAGCCGTATCTGGCCTGTTCCAGTCTGGCGATGATTATCGTCTGAGCAATGACATGCGCGTAGATGGACAATCATACGATAGCCTGCGTTATGAACTCGGTGTTGATACGGGTTACACCTTCAACTACGGCGGCGAACAGGCTCTGACGCCTTACTTCAAACTGGCCTACGTCTATGACGATGCCGATAACAATGCCGATATTAACGGTGACAGCATTGATAACGGCGTGAAAGGCTCCGCTGTGCGGGTAGGGCTGGGCACCCAGTTTAGCTTCACGAAGAACTTCAGTGCGTACACCGATGCCACTTATCTGGGCGGCGGCGACGTTGATCAGAACTGGGGCGCAAATCTGGGCGTGAAATATACCTGGTAATGAATAAAAGCGGGGGAGTGGTTATCTCCCCCGCTTTTTATAGAAGCAATAAAAATAATATTGGACCGAAAAATACGGATGACTTGAGGTCTGCATGAACGTTAATGCGAAACCGCTTTCTGAATTACGCCGGCTCGAACAGTATTTAACAGCGGCCAGCACCCCTTTTACATGTGCGCCCCAGCAATTAATTACGTCAGGGGAATGGAATGAGCCTTGTACGATCGTATTACAAACCGGCGTTATTGAGGTTTATCGAACTTCTGATGAATTGCTGGTGGGGATTGCGACTGCCCCTTTTATATTCGGGCTGTCTACGGTGGTGATTAATCACTCTCACGAATACAGGGTGATTGCTAAAACGGCCTGTACCGGTTTTTATTTGCCCACGGAAACCACCCGTCAACTCATCCAGCAGTATTCACTCTGGAAAGAGGCCTTCTGCTGGTTATCCTGGATAACTTACATTCTCGAGAAACGCGATAAGCAGCTGGTGGGAAATAACTCCTATCACCAGATCCGCTCGATGCTGCTGAATATGGCGGAATGGGATGAAACGCTGCGTTCAAAAATCGGTGTGATGAATCATATTCAACAGAGCACACGAATTTCACGCTCCGTTGTTGCCGAGGTGCTTGCCGCCCTGAGGCAGGGAAACTATATCAACATGAGCCGGGGCAAGCTGGTCAGCATCAACCGCTTGCCCACGGAATATTAAAATTAGTTAGACGCGGTGAGAACCTGGGCTTTATTGGCGCTCAGTTCAGCCACTAAGTTATTAATCCCGTCACTCATATTGACGAAACGCGTATGCGGGGAGCGGGTGACCACCACAAATGCGCCCACGTTTGACTGCGGGATCATGGCCATATAGGTGATGAATCCACCGCCGCCGCCGGTTTTCTGAATAATACCCGGACGGCCATTTTTCGGTGCCATATAGACCCAGCCCATACCGAGTGCGTCGGCTTTACCCGGCACGTCCATCCCGATGACGCGTTGCAGCTGAGTGCGCTGATAAATCAGGGTCTGCATGCGATCGGCCTGGCTGCTGCGTGCGTAGAAATCTGAGGAAAGGAACTGCTGCATCCAGCGCATCATGTCGCCAGGCGTGGAATAGACCCCGCCGCTGCCCACGGCCGCGAGCGTATTATTACAGGGGCTAGCACCTTTCTCAGCCACCATCAGGCGACGACACTGATCCGGAGACGGGGTAAAGGTGGTGTCTTTCATACCCAGCGGACGGGTTATCTGCTCTTCAAAAAGCTGCGAGTAGGGTTTGCCAGCCGCCGTTGAAAGGGCGTCCGCCAGTAGGTCAAAGGCCAGGTTTGAATAAGAGGCCTGCGAACCCGGCGCCGCCTTCAGCGTGGCGGTACTCAGGTAGCTCCAGCGCTGGTCGCGCGTTGGCCAGACAAATACGTCACGGTGCGCCGCCCCGCCTGGCTGCTCACGCGGCAGGGCGCTGGTGTGGGTGGCAAGGTTCACAAGCCGAATCGGCGTACCCTGATAGGTTGGAACCCGGGCGCCTGGAGGCGCGTATTTGCTGAGCGGATCGTCGAGTTTTACCACGCCCTGATCGAGCAGTTTCACCAGCATTTCGCTGGTCATCAGCTTGGTTAAGGACGCGATGCGAATAACGGAATCCAGCTGCGGGTGAACGTTATTTCCTGGGCGCGTCTCGCCAAAGCTGCGGAACACACGCTGGTTGCCGTCGATGACGACCATCGCCATCCCGGTCGCGCCGCTGCCGTAATAGATAAGGTTCGCGTAGCGGTCGGCAATATCTGAAGCTAAAACGGGCGCCGTCAGCGGTTGGGCTGCCTGGGCGGTAGAAAAGCTCACCGCACACAGCGCGGCAAAAGAGAGCAGACAACGTTTCAACGAAAAGCATCCATGAAGTGAATGAAGAAAGTAATGGGTATTTATACTACTAATCGGTACCGCGCAATGCCCCGAATTGCATAACGATAGCGAGAAAAACGTAACCATGGGTAAATATGAACAATTTACTGACGAGCCATCTCCCATTTTGTGACATCGGGCTTATGATAGGCACCAGTGTCACTCAATCTTACGGAGAACGGTATGTCTGAGAAGCGTGTGGTTATGGTTGTCGATATGCAGAACGGGGTATTTGAAACCCCTCGTCATCAGCGCGAAAAATGTGTCTCTCTGATCAACCAGCTTACGCAGGCAGCCGACAAGGTCATTTTTATTCAGCATACCGAGGCAGGGGGCCTGGAAGAGGGAAGTGAAGGGTTTGCGCTACTGCCTGAACTCCATCAGCCAGCTGACGCGCTATATGTGACCAAAACCGCCTGTGATGCCTTCTATAACACCGTGCTTGAGGCGCTGCTGCGTGAGCAGGGCATTCGCGAGTTTGTCATCTGCGGCTGCGCCACCGATTACTGCGTCGATGCGACGATCAAGAACGGCGTTAGCCGGGGTTATCACATCACCGTGGCGGAAGATGCCCATACTACCGCCAATCGCCCGGCGGCAGATGCGCGGATCCTGATTAACCACCACAACGACGTCTGGCGTAACTTCATCGCGCCGGCGAATCCTCTCGCGGTGAAACGCACCGAAACAATTCTCGAAAACTGGAAAGCGAACTAATAATCAACCCTCGGGTCTGACCTTTTTGCCCGGGCCGGGAGGCTGGCTTGGGCAGGTTTTTCGTGTGGTAACGTGTTGTGCACAGCAACAGCCATAACAACAAGAAGGAAGCATTATGTTTAAGTCTTTTTTCCCAAAGCCGGGGCCTTTTTTCCTGTCGGCATTTATTTGGGCACTCATCGCTGTCATTTTCTGGCAGGCGGGCGGCGGCGCATGGCTGACGCGCATCACGGGAGCAACGGGCGAGGTGCCGATTAGCGCGGCGCGCTTCTGGTCGCTCAGCTATCTGCTGTTTTACGCCTACTACACGGTGTGCGTAGGGCTGTTTGCCCTGTTCTGGTTTATGTATTCTCCGCACCGCTGGCAGTACTGGTCTATCCTCGGCACATCGCTAATTATCTTTGTCACCTGGTTTCTTGTCGAAGTGGGCGTGGCGGTTAACGCCTGGTATGCGCCGTTCTACGATCTGATCCAGACCGCGCTGAGCTCGCCGCATAAGGTGACCATCAACCAGTTCTATCATGAAGTCGGCGTCTTCCTCGGTATCGCCCTTATTGCGGTGATTATCGGCGTGATGAACAACTTCTTCGTCAGCCACTACGTTTTCCGCTGGCGTACCGCGATGAACGAACATTATATGGCGCACTGGCAGCACCTGCGCCATATCGAAGGTGCCGCACAGCGTGTGCAGGAAGACACCATGCGTTTTGCCTCCACCCTTGAAGACATGGGCGTCAGCTTTATCAACGCCATCATGACGCTAATCGCCTTCCTGCCGGTGCTGGTGACGCTCTCGGCGCACGTGCCGGATCTGCCGATTGTCGGCCATATTCCTTATGGTCTGGTGATTGCCGCGATCGTCTGGTCGCTGATGGGCACGGGCCTGCTGGCGGTGGTGGGGATCAAACTGCCGGGCCTGGAGTTTAAAAATCAACGCGTGGAAGCCGCTTACCGTAAAGAACTGGTTTACGGCGAAGATGACGCCAACCGCGCCTCGCCGCCAACCGTCCGCGAGCTGTTTGGCGCCGTGCGTCGTAACTACTTCCGACTCTACTTTCACTATATGTATTTCAACATTGCCCGTATTTTGTATCTGCAGGTGGATAACGTTTTCGGTTTGTTCCTGCTGTTCCCGTCGATTGTTGCGGGTACGATTACGCTCGGTCTGATGACGCAGATCACCAACGTGTTCGGTCAGGTTCGCGGGTCGTTCCAGTACCTGATCAGCTCCTGGACCACCCTGGTAGAACTGATGTCCATCTACAAACGTCTGCGCAGTTTTGAACGTGAGCTGGACGATCGTGACCTGCAGGAAGTCACCAACACATTTAGCTAATACAGGAAGTTGCTATGTCTTTTGCCGTACCGCGCGCGTTACCGTTGTCCTTGCTGGCCGCTCTTGTGCTGGCAGGCTGTGCCGAAAAAGGGGCCGCTCCGCTCAAAAAGGGGGAGAAGCCCGTCGATGTGGCGAGCGTTGTGCGGCAGAAAATGCCCGCCAGCGTGAAGGATCGCAACGCGTGGGCAGATGCGCTGGCAAAAACCTTTGAAAGCCAAAAGATTGCACCGACCGAGGAGAATATCTGCTCGGTGCTGGCGGTGGCGCAGCAGGAGTCGATGTACCAGTCAGACCCGGTGGTGCCGGGCCTGAACAAAATTGCCTGGAAAGAGATCGACCGCCGCGCGGAGTCCATGCATATCCCGGTTTTCCTCGTGCATACCGCGCTTAAAATCACCTCGCCGAACGGCAAAAGCTACAGCGAACGGCTGGACGCGGTGAAAACCGAAAAACAGCTCAGCGCCATCTTTGATGATTTCATCAGTATGGTCCCGATGGGGCAGAAGCTGTTTGGCTCGCTGAACCCGGTACATACCGGTGGCCCGATGCAGGTGAGCATTGCGTTCGCGGAGAAGCATACCGACGGCTACCCGTGGAAAATCGACGGTACGGTACGTCAGGAGGTCTTCTCCCTGCGCGGTGGGCTGTGGTTTGGCACGTATCATCTGCTGAACTATCCGGCGAACTACAATGAGCCGCTGTACCGCTTTGCCGACTTTAACGCGGGCTGGTACGCCAGCCGTAACGCGGCATTCCAGAGTGCGGTCAGCCGCGCAACCGGCGTCAAGCTCGCGCTGGACGGCGATCTCATCGCTTACGGCAGCAGCGAGGCGGGAAGCACCGAGCTGGCAGTACGGAAATTATCCACCACGCTTGGCTTGAGCAATAGCGACATTCGTCATCAGCTTGAGAAAGGCGATAGCCTGGCATTTGAGAAAACGGATCTGTACAACAAGGTGTTTGCGCTTGCAGAGAAGAAGAGTGGGAAAGCGTTACCGAGGGCTATCCTGCCGGGGATCCAGCTGGAAAGCCCGAAGATCACGCGTAACCTGACCACCGCATGGTTCGCAAAACGCGTGGACGATCGTCGGGCGCGCTGTATGGGGCTTTAACGGCGACGGCGAAAGCGCAACACTAACGCCACAACGCCCAGAATCATGCATCCCGCGAGGAAGGGGATCAGGCCGAACAGGGTGCTGACGCCAAAGCCAATCTCAACTCGCGGGCGTCCGTTATCCTGCACCTGCATCAGGTGTTCATAAACGCCAGGGGCATGGACCAGCATATTGAGCAGCTGGGAACCGGCCCAGAAGCAGAACAGGACAAACAGGGCATAAGCGATATTACCCGCCGTGGAGGTTTTTGGTTTGCCGCCAAAAATCGGTTTCGACAATGTAAAGTCAGCCATGTTGACCTCCCGTGGTATCACTCTGTTTTAATACGCGTCTTACGGGGTGAGTTTGACAGGTCATCGCATTTGTCAATATCAGAATCGTGGTAATTTGCGCGCCGGAATCCTCCTGGATTGCCGATTTCTGCAGCACATCACAATTTCATCACTTAAGTGAAATTGCGTCGCGTTTCAGAATTTCCGTATCTGCCACAGACCTGGCCGTAAAACTGTGAGAGGATGGCTTTTTTTCCTGCCGGAGTTGTTATGAAGCTCACGTCCAAACTACGCCGTGACTGGCACTATTACGCCTTTGCTATCGGGCTGATCTTTATTCTTAACGGTGTCGTGGGCCTGTTGGGGTTTGAAGCAAAAGGATGGCAAACCTATGCCGTCGGGCTGGTGACCTGGGTGATAAGTTTCTGGCTGGCGGGGTTGATTATCCGCCGTCGTCCTGAAGAGACGACAGCGGATGAGGCGAAGCGCGCCGATTAACCGTTTACGGAACTTTTAAGCGCGCTGTCGGCGGCGTGACGCTCCAGCGCCAGTTCGATCAGGCGGGTGATCAGTTCCGGGTAGCTCAGGCCGCTGGCCTGCCACAGTTTCGGATACATGCTGATGTTAGTGAACCCCGGCAGCGTGTTGATTTCATTGATCACCACTTCGTTTTCCGGCGTCAGGAACACATCCACGCGCGCCATGCCGCAGCAGCCGAGCGTCTGATAAGCGCGAATGGCGATCGCCCGGATCTTATCGTTAATCGCCGGATCGATATCCGCAGGAACGACAACCTGCGCGCCTTTGTCATCAATGTATTTGGTGTCGTACGAGTAGAAGTCGCTGTTTAAGACCACTTCGCCGCAGGTGCTCGCCTGTGGAAAATCGTTGCCCAGCACGGCGCACTCAATTTCACGGCCTTTGATGCCCTGCTCAACCACCACTTTATGGTCGAACTCAAACGCCAGACGGACGGCCTGCGTGAACTCTGCTTCGCTGGTGACTTTGCTGACGCCCACGGAGGAGCCCTGGTTTGCCGGCTTCACAAACAGCGGCAGACCCAGTTCTCCGCTAATTTGTGCGAAGCTGTACTTGTCGCGGTTGGCGCGGGTGAGGGTCACGAATGGCGCAATATTCAGCCCGGCATCGCGCAGCAGGCGTTTGGTGACGTCTTTGTCCATGCACGCGGCAGAGCCGAGGACGTCCGAGCCGACGAACGGCAGGTTGGCCATGCGCAGCATTCCCTGCAGGGAACCATCTTCGCCCAGGGTGCCGTGAACGATAGGGAAGACAACGTCGATCTGGGCGAGAGCCTGTGCGTTGCCGGCGTCGATGAGCTGCCCCTTCGCGACGCCGGGTACGGTGGCGACGCTCACTTCCGAAGGATTAAGGGCGATATGCGCCGGATCGTGAGCATTCAGCAGATACTGGCTGGCATCGTTAACGTGCCACTGGCCCTGTTTATCAATGCCCAGCAGCACCACGTCGAAACGGCTTTTATCGATCGCATCAACGATATTTTTGGCCGATTGCAATGACACTTCGTGCTCCGCTGATTTTCCCCCAAAGACAATACCTACGCGCTGCTTAGCCATCTCACTCTCTTCCAGTCTGACGAAAAGCCAATAACATACCACGATGCCCGGCGGGTTTCGCGGCCTTCTGCCATAATGTTTTTGGGGAGTGTTGAGGGGGGAGAGTGAAAGGAAAAACGCTGCTGACCGTATTCATCATTGTGGCCGTTGCAACGGTGGGTTACCGCTGGTTGCCGCCTTACTACAACCCTTTCATACCGCTGACGCTTGACGACCCGCCGGGCCGTATCACCCAGTATAAGCTCCGGCGCTTAACTCCCGAGGCGTGCGCGACGCTGCTTTCGCAGGCTAACCAAAGAGGTCTTATCCGCACCCAGCCGGTGGCCGACAGCGGCGGCGCGTGCCCGCTCAACAACGTTGTGCGCGTGCGTGACTTCGGCCCGGTCGGCCTGAACAGCAGCTTTCTTGCCAGCTGTCCGCTGGCGCTCAGCTCTGCGCTGTTTATCAGCCAGCAGGCCCGGCCGCTGACAAAACGCTATACGGGCAGCGACCTGGCGCGTATCGACCATCTCGGCAGCTTTGCCTGCCGCAATATTTACCACCGCCCTGACGCGCGACGCAGTGAGCATGCCACGGCGGAGGCGCTGGATATCGCCGCTTTTCGTCTGGCGAACGGGGAGCGCGTCACGGTACTGAACGGCTGGAAGGCGGCAACAACTCAGCCATGGCTGAAGGCCATGCTGGCGGCAAGCTGCGGCTACTACGGAAACGGCCTGGGGCCGGAGTATAACGCGGCGCATGCCAACCATTTTCATCTGGGAATGCGCGGTTTCGGACTCTGTCGGTGAAGCATAATATTCCGCCAGAAAATGGATGAATTGTGACTTATTTCACAAATATGATGACTGGGAAGATAAAACACCAAAGTCAGTCAGGCCGCATCTCTGGTGCGACGTCAAAACGCGTAACTTGCTAATCTGTCGGCGAATTCGCCTAAAAATGAAGACTATTTCTTTATGGAATCCTGGAAAGTTAATCTCATCTCGGTCTGGTTCGGCTGCTTCTTTACCGGGCTGGCCATCAGCCAGATCCTGCCGTTCCTGCCTCTGTACGTCTCGCAGCTGGGGGTGACCTCGCATGAAGCGCTCTCCATGTGGTCCGGCCTGACGTTCAGCGTCACGTTTCTGGTCTCCGCCATTGTGTCACCGATGTGGGGCAGCCTGGCGGATCGTAAAGGCCGAAAACTGATGCTGCTGCGCGCCTCGCTCGGGATGGCGATTGCCATTCTGCTCCAGGCCTTCGCCACCAACGTCTGGCAGCTGTTTTTCCTGCGTGCGGTGATGGGGCTGACGTCCGGGTACATTCCAAATGCCATGGCGCTGGTCGCCTCTCAGGTGCCGCGCGAGCGTAGCGGCTGGGCGCTGAGTACGCTCTCCACGGCCCAAATAAGCGGCGTCATCGGCGGTCCGCTGCTGGGCGGTTTTCTGGCGGACCACGTCGGGCTGCGCGCGGTATTTATCATCACCGCGATCCTGCTGGTGGTCAGTTTTCTGGTCACGCTCTTTCTTATCAAAGAGGGAGGCCGCCCGGTTATCAGTAAATCTGAACGCCTGAGCGGCAAGGCCGTTTTCGCCTCGCTGCCCTATCCGGGACTGATGATCAGCCTGTTTGTGACCACTATGGTTATCCAGCTTTGTAACGGTTCGGTCGGTCCGATTCTGGCGCTGTTTATCAAGTCGATGGAGCCGGAAAGTACAAATATCGCTTTTCTGAGCGGCATGATTGCCGCCGTGCCGGGCGTATCCGCCCTGATTTCCGCGCCGCGTCTGGGAAAGCTGGGTGACAGGATCGGCACGGCGCGCATCCTGATGGCGACGCTGATCTTTGCGGTCGTGCTCTTCTTCGCGATGTCGTTTGTCACCTCTCCGCTTCAGCTTGGCGTATTGCGATTTCTGCTCGGGTTTGCTGATGGAGCAATGTTGCCTGCGGTGCAGACCCTGCTGGTTAAATATTCCAGCGACCAGGTGACAGGGCGTATTTTTGGATATAACCAGTCATTTATGTATCTGGGGAATGTTGCCGGTCCGCTTATAGGCGCATCCGTTTCCGCGATGGCCGGTTTTCGTTGGGTATTTGCGGCCACGGCGATTGTCGTTTTAATCAATATTATCCAGCTGGCTATTGCGCTGCGTCGCCGCAGACAAATGGCGGAAGCGAAATCGGCGAGATAATCGTTTCGTTAATGTATTATATATTCTTATGGTAGCCGCATTTTTATATAACAAAATGCGGCGCTTCTTTATAGAAAAACGTTTCGCTCACCGCGGCGGTCCTTTATTTTCATTCCTGCATCACTTTTGCATACCATAATAAATTTCTTCTCTTTGCATTATGGATTCAGAATGCTAACTTCAGACAAAACTGAAAAAGGAACTGGCACGATGAAAAATCTCATTGCTGAATTGCTGGTCAAGCTGGCACAAAAGGAAGAGGAGTCAAAAGAGCTGGTTGCTCAGGTCGAAGCGCTGGAAATTGTGGTCACCGCGCTGCTGCGACAAATGGCGAAAACCGAACAACAGGCGTTGATTGAGAGCGTGGAAGGCGCGCTGGACAGCGTCAGGCCTGAATCGCAGGTTCCGGTTGAGGATGCCGAGATGCTCCACCAGTACGTAAAGAAGCTGTTAAGGCATCCGCGCAGCTAAACCGTCACAGGACGTAACGACGTGTCATAGAATTGTCATGCAGGATGCCTATAGTCGCTCTGTTTTTATTTTTATGTATTTGTACATGGAGAAAATAAATTGAAACAGAGCGCACTTTTCATCGCATTACTTCCCCTGTTAATTACCCCTGCCGTTTATGCCGATACTGCCCAAACCAGCGTGCTGGATAATCGCGCGGCAAAAGGGGATATCACCCAGCCTGGCGGCGCACGCCGTTTATCAGAAGATCAAACTGCCGCTATTCGCGCTTCGCTGAATGATAAGCCAGCGAAAAATATTATTCTGCTTATTGGCGATGGAATGGGGGATTCCGAAATCACGGCGGCGCGAAATTATGCCGAGGGTGCGGGCGGCTTTTTTAAAGGCATCGACGCATTACCGCTGACCGGACAATATACCCATTACGCGCTGGATAAAAAAACCGGTAAACCGGATTACGTCACGGACTCCGCGGCCTCTGCTACGGCGTGGTCCACCGGCGTGAAAACCTATAATGGCGCGCTGGGTGTGGATATTCACGAAAAAGATCATCAAACCCTTCTTGAGATGGCAAAAGCGGCGGGCCTGGCGACCGGCAACGTCTCCACCGCTGAACTTCAGGATGCAACGCCCGCGGCGCTGGTGGCGCACGTGACCTCGCGTAAATGCTACGGTCCGTCAGTGACCAGCGAAAAATGCCCGACGAACGCGCTGGAAAAAGGCGGCAAAGGCTCTATTACGGAACAGCTGCTGAACGCGCGTCCTGACGTGACCCTGGGCGGCGGCGCGAAAACCTTCGCAGAAACCGCAACGGCGGGCGAGTGGCAGGGCAAAACGCTGCGCGAGCAGGCGCAGGCCCGCGGCTATCAGCTGGTGAGTGACGCAAATTCTCTGGCAGCCATCACCGAGGCGAACCAGGACAAGCCGCTGCTGGGGCTATTCTCTGACGGCAACATGCCCGTGCGCTGGGAAGGACCAAAAGCCTCTTATCACGGCAATATCGATAAACCTGCCGTGACCTGTACGCCTAACCCGAAACGCACGGACAGCGTACCGACGCTGGCGGCGATGACTGATAAAGCCATCTCTCTGCTGAGCAAGAGCGAAAAAGGGTTCTTCCTGCAGGTTGAGGGCGCGTCGATCGATAAGCAGGATCATGCGGCGAATCCGTGCGGCCAGATTGGCGAAACCGTCGATCTGGACGAAGCGGTGCAGAAGGCGCTTGAGTTCGCGAAAAAAGACGGCAACACCCTGGTGATCGTCACCGCGGACCATGCCCATGCCAGCCAGATCATCCCGCCAGATACCAAAGCTCCGGGCCTGACGCAGGCGCTGAATACCAAAGATGGCGCCGTTATGGTGTTGAGCTACGGCAACTCTGAGGAAGAGTCCATGGAGCACACCGGCACCCAGCTGCGCATTGCTGCCTATGGCCCGCATGCGGCAAACGTGGTAGGCCTGACCGATCAAACGGATCTGTTCTACACCATGAAGGCGGCGCTGGGTTTTAAATGATAAAATCCTGGCGGAAATCACATCTGTCGGCTGGTTTTTTTCCTGTCAAGAACCAGACTTACAGGGAATGTTCACAAAAGGATGGTGCAATGAAAACAACATTACTGGTTACTCTGCTCTCCGGCCTGTTCCTGGTCGCATCGGCGAACGCGGAAGAGAAAACGCTAACGCCGCAACAACAGCGTATGACCACCTGTAATCAACAGGCGACGTCGCAGAGTCTGAAGGGAGATGCCCGCAAGACCTACATGAGCGACTGCCTTAAAAATGGCGCCGCGAAGCCAGCTGAAAAAAGCCTGACGCCGCAGCAGCAAAAAATGCGCGAGTGTAATGCGAAAGCAACCGAACAGTCCCTGAAGGGGGACGACCGCAGCAAGTTCATGAGCGCGTGCCTGAAGAAAAAAGTGTAGTTCAAACGGGTGAGCGGCTTCGGCGGCTCACCCGAAATTTCATACTTTCCCCGCAGACCCCCTCTCTATAATTTGGGAAAATGTTTCAGAATATTCCCAAAAATGATGAATGATGAAACGTATTACAACAAAAAGCGCATTCGGGAAGAGTGGAATTTAACCCTTTCTCAGGATGACCCTCACCGCGCCGGCATTCAGTTTGCCCGGCGAGTTCGGCTGGCGCGCGCCGTCGGGCTGGCGGCGATGTTTTTCCCCGTTGCGGGGATGCTGGTCACCCATTTTTTACCCGGTGGCTGGTGGCTTTTACTGGTGGGGTGGGCGTTCGTCTGGCCCCATTTTGCCTGGCAGCTGTCCTGCCGTGCCGCTTCACCTCATCAGCAGGAAATTTTCAATCTTAAAATCGATGCCATTATCGCCGGGCTCTGGATAGGCGTGATGGGGATGAATGCATTACCCACCGCAGCGCTGGTGATGATGGTGGGGATGAATATGATGGGTTCCGGCGGCTGTCGTCTGTTTATCCCGGGGATCGCGTTGACGCTGCTCTCCGCGCTGGTGACCCTGCCACTCGTCGGGAAAGTGGCCGTCTTCAACCCCGACCTCGTGGAGTGGGGCTTAACGTTACCCGTGCTCGTGCTGTATCCCATGCTGTTTGCCTGGCTCAGCCACCGAACCGCCGTCAGGCTTGCGGAACATAAGCAGCGGCTGGAAATGATGAGCACCCGCGACGGGATGACCGGGGTCTTTAACCGTCGGCACTGGGAAATGCTGCTGCGAAATGAATTTGAGCATTGTCGGCGCGACCACAGCACCGCCACGATATTGCTGATTGATATCGACCACTTTAAAAACATCAACGACACCTGGGGGCACGACGTGGGCGACGAGGCGATCATTGCTATTACGCGTCAGCTCCAGCGGTCGGTACGGTCAGGCGATGCGATCGGTCGGTTTGGCGGGGATGAGTTTGCGGTGATCATGTCGCAGACCGCGGCGGAAAGCGCCATCGCCGTGATGTCGCGACTGCATGAGCGGCTGGAAAAACTGACGTTACCGTGCGCGCCAAAAGAAGCGCTGCGCATCAGCGTAGGCGTTGCCCCCTGGGGGCCGCAGTTTGGACATTATCGGGAATGGCTGAAGGCGGCGGACGTGGCGCTGTACAGGGCGAAAAATGCCGGGCGCGGCCGCACCGAAGTGGCCGCCTGACGCCCGGTCAGAAATCAGGATTTACTCAGCTTCTCTGATTTTTCCATGCATTTTGCCATCGCTTCAATGACGGCCGAGCGGAATCCGCGCTCTTCCAGCACCCGCACCGCTTCGATGGTGGTACCGCCCGGGGAGCAGACCATATCTTTCAGTTCACCCGGGTGTTTGCCGGTTTCCAGCACCATTTTGGCGGAGCCCATGACGGCCTGCGCGGCGAACTTATACGCCTGCGCGCGCGGCATTCCGCCAAGCACGGCGGCGTCGGCCATCGCTTCTAAAAACATGAACACATAGGCAGGGGCTGAGCCACTCACGCCGACCACCGGATGGATCATCGATTCGGCAATCACTTCTGCTTCACCGAAGCAGCGGAAAATATTCAGAACATCGGCCACTTCTTCTGTGGTCACCAGCGCGTTAGGCGTGACGGAGGTCATGCCGGCATTGACCAGCGAGGGGGTGTTGGGCATGGCGCGGACGATTTTACGATCGTGACCCAGCGCGCGCGCCAGCTGATCGAGCGTGACGCCTGCGGCAATCGACACGACCAGCGTCTCTTTATTCAGGCTGGAGGTGATATCGCTCAGCACTTTGATCATGATGTTCGGCTTGACGGCGCCAAAGACGATATCGGCGACCTGGGCGACTTCCTGCGCGCTTTCGGCGGCGTTGATCCCATATTGATCGCGCAACTCGGCGACTTTGTCCGGTGACGGGGTATAGACCCAAATCTGACCCGGCAGCACCTGCCCGCTGGCGATCAGACCGCCCAGGATGGCTTTGCCCATGTTACCGCAGCCGATAAACCCGATTTTCTTGTCCATCACGATTCTCCGTCATTATGCGTTGTTTTCTCTGATTGATAGCTTAACAACGAAATGCAGGCGACAATAGTCGGCAGACTCATTATGGGGAGACAATATGGCGATTTGGGTTGATGCGGACGCGTGTCCGAACGTGATTAAAGAGATTTTATTTCGCGCCGCCGAGCGCGTTCAGATGCCGCTGACGCTGGTGGCGAACCAGAATATTCGCGTACCGCCTTCGCGGTTCATCCGCTCCTTGCGCGTGCCGGCCGGGTTCGACGTGGCGGATAACGAAATTGTTCGCCTGTGCAGCGTGGAGGATCTGGTGATCACGGCGGATATTCCGCTGGCTGCCGAAGTGCTGGAGAAAGGGGCGGCGGCGCTCAATCCGCGCGGGGAGCGTTACTTGCCTTCGACCATTCGGGAAAAGCTCACCATGCGCGATTTTATGGATACGATGCGGGCCAGCGGCGTGCAGACCGGTGGACCGGACAGCCTGTCCCAGCGCGATCGCCAGCAGTTCGCTGCCGAGCTGGATAAATGGCTGCTGGAAGTGAAGCGCCGCACAGCGTAATGATAATTATTGTCAATTTGTGGTACAGTGTGGCCTCCACAGGGTTGTCATCCCGTACCGCTTTGCAGTAAAGTAATCGCAACATCTTCTGCAATTATTTCTTTACACTCTTCAGCCATTCGGCATCAAGGGGAACACCTGGCATGACCCAACCCATCTTTTTAGTTGGCCCCCGCGGCTGTGGGAAAACCACCGTTGGCCTGGAGCTGGCACGCGTGTGTCATCGCCAGTTTGTTGATACCGACCACTGGCTGCAAACCGAGGCCGGAAAAACCATCGCCGAGATTGTTGAGCAAGAGGGATGGGAGAGCTTTCGCGCGCGCGAAACCGCCGCGCTGAAAGCGGTCACGACCCCGTCTGCCGTGATCGCGACCGGCGGAGGCATCGTTCTGGCGGAGTGCAATCGTCACTTTATGCGCGAAAAGGGGATTGTGATTTATCTCAGCGCGCCGGTGTCGGCTCTGGTAGGGCGGCTGGAAGCCTTTCCGGAAGAGGGGCAACGTCCCGCGCTGACCTCCAGGCCGCTCAACGAAGAGGTGAGCGAAGTGCTGGCCGAACGCGATGCGCTATACCGCGAAGCGGCTCACCACGTGGTGGATGCGTCAGCCTCTCCCGAAGACGTTGTGATTCAGATTATTACCGCCCTGCGTTTGGCTTGTGCCAGCTAACCGGCGTCTATACTTATAGCTCAGACATAAAAAAAGGATGAGCTATGCCAACCAGACCTCCCTATCCGCGTGAAGCACGTATTGTTACCGTTGAAAAAGGCCAGACGGGTCATACCGTGACCTGGTATCAACTGCGTGCCGATCACCCCAAGCCGGACTCGCTGATCAGTGAACACGAGACTGAACAGGAAGCGCTGGATGCGAAACGGCGCTATGAAGATCCCGATAAAACCTGACCCTTTTCCTAAACGTTCCAGTATCGTGCCTGAATCACACTTTTTACTCATCGGGAAAGTTAAGCAGGAGTTAATATTTAGTTATTACAAGTAACTCCGGTATCGGCAGGCGATCTTTACATTTCGATGTCGGGATCACCTGCTACGCTTGGTGCTGTTTTGTTGAAAAAATGAACTGTGCAGCGTAGTGAGCCTGTACCTGTGTGCACGATGTTGGAGTAATGGAAGGCGATCAAGATGAAGGCAACGTTGGCGATCCTCACCATTGGTGTGGTCCCTGTAAGCGAAGTGTTACCGCTCTTAACCGAGCATGTATCTGAACAACAGATAACGCATCTTAGCCTGCTGGGGAAGATGAGTCGGGAAGAGGTCATGGAAGACTACGCTGTCGAGGCGGGGGAGGATCCCCTGGCGACGTTATTAAGCGACGGTAAACTGGCGCACGTTTCGCGTCAGAAAATCGAGCGCTCGCTGCAGGGCGTAATAGAAGTGCTCGATAATCAAGGTTATGACGTTATTTTGCTGATGAGCACCGCGCCCATTAAGGGGCTTACGGCGCGTAATGCGATTTTGCTTGAGCCGATGCGGATCATTCCACCGCTGGTGGCCTCCATCGTGGATGGTCATCAGGTGGGGGTGATTGTGCCCATTGAGGAGCTCATGGATAACCAGGAAGCAAAATGGCACGTGCTGGAAAAAGTGCCCTTGTATGCGCTGGCAAATCCGTTCTGGGACAGTGAGGCAAAACTTATTGCTGCCGGGAAGGAACTGCTTGAGAGAGGAGCAGATGTCTTGATTCTGGACTGCCTCGGTTTCCATCAGCACCATCGTGATCTGCTGCAAAAAGCGCTGGATGTTCCCGTGCTGTTATCCAACGTTCTGATGGCTCGCCTGGCCTCGGAACTTCTCATGTAATGATTTTGCGTGACAGGTGATGAGCATGGCCCCTATAGTGAATTTTTATCTAAAAATATAAGGGCCAGTTCATGCTTCAAAGTAACGAATACTTTTCCGGTAAAGTGAAATCCATTGGTTTTACCAGCAGCAGCACTGGTCGCGCCAGTGTCGGCGTTATGGCGGAAGGGGAATACACCTTTGGCACGGCGGAAGCTGAAGAAATGACGGTCGTCAGCGGGGCGCTGAACGTCTTACTGCCGGGTGAAACGGAATGGAAAGTTTACGCTGCCGGGCAAGTTTTCAACGTCCCTGGCCACAGCGAGTTTCATTTGCAGGTCGCTGAACCTACCTCTTATCTGTGCCGCTACCTGAAATAAAAAATAAGCCGGGTGGCGCTAACGCTTACCCGGCCTGCGTTTTGCCTGTTATCTCTGCGCTTCGCCGCCGAGACCTTCCACCAGATTCTGAATCAACGCGGCCAGCTCGCCGGTCATCAGGATGAAGTCCGCGTCAAAGCGCTGGGCGTAATCTTCCCTGTCGATATCTTCGTTCTGATCGCGCAGCTCGTCGCAGAACTTCAGACGCTTCACAGAGCCGTCGTCGCACATCACGAACTGAATGCGCTGCTGCCAGTCGAGCGCCAGTTTAGTGACCACTTTACCCGCTTCGATGTGGACGGCGATCTCGTCGCTCACCAGATCCTGCTTCTTCGCGCGGATCACGCCGCCATCTTCCAGCAGGGCTTTCAGCTCGGCTTCATCAAGGATCTGGAAACCCTGAGCCGCAGCGCCGCTGCGTACCCATTCGGTCAGCGTCAGCTCGATCGGCGTTTCCAGCGCCAGCGGAACGACCGGTAAAGATCCGATGCTTTTACGCAGCAGGGCCAGCGTATCTTCTGCTTTCTTGGCGCTGGCGCAGTCCACCATGATCAGCCCGTTGACGGTGTCGATCCACATCATGGTCTGGCTGAAGCGGCTGAAGGCGCGCGGCAGCAGGGAGTGCAGCACTTCGTCTTTCAGCGAATCTTTTTCGGTCTTTTTCAGCTTGCGGCCCTGTTCGGCTTCCAGCTTGAAAATTTTCGCTTCGAGCGCCTGCTTAACCACCGGCGTCGGCAGGATTTTCTCTTCTTTACGGGCGCAGACGATGATTTGACCCGTGCTGCTGGCGTGGGTCAGTGCATCGCTTTGTGAACCCATTGGCGGAACCCAGCCGGTTTTCGCCATATCCTGGCTACCGCAAGGGGAAAAGGTATAAGCGGCTAACTGTTTTTCCATCTCTTCTGCACGCAGCGAAACGTCGCGGCTGAGACGGTAAACCATCAAATTTTTGAACCACAGCATGATAATTTCCACGGCCTTGTCGTTAAATCAGCGGGCATGATAACGAATTGTCGCATCGCTTGCATTGCTAATCGGGAAGCGTGCTTCTACTCTGTTGATAATCAAAATAATGAGGAGAGTCTTGTGCGTATTGGGATCGATTTGGGCGGCACCAAAACAGAAGTTATCGCACTGAGCGAGCAGGGGGAGCAGCTGTTCCGCCACCGTCTGCCGACGCCGCGCGATGATTATCACCAGACTATCGAGACGATTGCCAGCCTGGTTGAGATGGCAGAGCAGGCGACAGGGCAAACCGGCAGCGTCGGGATGGGGATCCCGGGGTCGATCTCGCCGTATACCGGGGTGGTTAAAAATGCCAACTCCACCTGGCTCAACGGTCAGCCGTTTGATAAAGATTTGAGCCAACGTCTGAACCGGGAAGTGCGTCTGGCCAACGACGCCAACTGCCTGGCGGTCTCTGAGGCCATCGACGGCGCGGCGGCCGGTGCTCAGACCGTGTTTGCCGTGATTATCGGTACCGGCTGCGGAGCGGGCGTGGCGTTCGGCGGGCGCGCCCATATCGGCGGTAACGGCACCGCGGGCGAGTGGGGACACAACCCGCTGCCGTGGATGGATGAAGACGAGCTTAAATACCGCGCTGAGGTGCCGTGCTACTGCGGAAAGCAGGGCTGTATTGAGACGTTTATCTCCGGCACCGGTTTTGCGACCGACTACCACCGCTTAAGCGGCCAGCCGCTCAGGGGCAACGAAATCATGCGTCTGGTCGAAGAACAGGATCCGGTCGCCGAGCTGGCCCTTAGCCGCTACGAAATGCGGCTGGCGAAATCCCTGGCGCACGTGGTAAATATTCTCGATCCGGACGTGATTGTGCTCGGCGGCGGCATGAGCAACGTCGACCGGCTGTACGCCACGGTACCGAATCTGGTGAAACAGTGGGTGTTTGGCGGCGAGTGTGAAACCCCGATCCGCAAAGCTGTCCACGGTGACTCCAGCGGCGTGCGCGGCGCGGCGTGGCTGTGGCCGGAATAAAAGCAAATAATGTTTATTCCCTCTCCCTGTGGGAGAGGGCCAGGGTGGGGCAAGGTAAAAGCAAAACAGCAACGCAAGTTGCTGTTTTTGGTGTTTTTACCCTCTCCCTGTGGGAGAGGGCTAGGGTGAGGGCATCAGACCGCACCGACCTACCATTCAGCCCACCGCAAATTCCTTATCCAGCCTGCTGTACCCCAGCCCGTTGATTTTCTTCACCTTGATCTGCACCGGAATGCGCTCTTTCATCGCCTCTACGTGGCTGATCACGCCGATGGTTTTCCCGGTGGCGTTCAGCGCGTCGAGCGCATCCAGCGCGGTATCCAGCGTTTCACTGTCGAGCGTGCCGAACCCCTCATCCAGGAACAGGGAATCGATCCGCGTCTTATGACTCACCAGATCGGAAAGAGCCAGCGCCAGCGCCAGGCTGACCAGGAAGCTCTCGCCGCCCGAGAGCGTTCGGGTATCGCGAACCGCATCCGCCTGCCAGGTATCGACCACTTCCAGCTCCAGCGCGTCGCTGGCCTTGCGCTGCAGCAGATAACGCCCGTGCAGACGGTTAAGCTGCTGGTTAGCAAGCCAGACGAGATTGTCCAGCGTTAGCCCCTGCGCGAATTTACGGAACTTGTCGCCGGTGCTGGAGCCGATCAGCGCGTTCAGATAACCCCAGTCGTCCGCCTGGCGCGCGGCCTCTTCAATTTGCTGCATCAACGCCAGCTGGTGCTGACGGTTATCGCTGTCCTGCTTAAGCTGCTGGCGGATCTCGCCCTGATGCGTGGTGTTCTCGCGAAGCCGTTGCGCCAGCTGCTGCAGCTGGCTTTGCAGCGCAGGAGCATCGGCGTTGAGCCCTTCCGGCCGCAGCGCCAGATGAGCCTGCAGCTGCTGGTTAGCCTGGCCGGAAAGGGCTGCGGCCTGCTGTATCTGGCTTTCCAGCGACTGCTTCAGCTGTTCGAGGCGACGAATAGCGTCGTCATCCAGCAGCGCGGCAAGGAACGCGTCCCGATCGGCAAAGCAGCTCGCTGCGAGCGCCGCGGTGAACTGCGTCTGCGACTGCTGCAGGCGCTCTTGCTCCAGCTTTTCCTGCTGCTGCTGCGCGCTGAGCTGGCTTTGTAGCGACACGCATTCATCGTGAACGTCGCGCCAGCCGTCAGGAATGGCCGGTTCGGCCTCTTCGCCGTTCGTTTCCGGAAGCGTGTCGAGCAGCGGCTTCAGCGCGTTTATGCGTTCCAGAAGCACGCCGTGCTGCGTTTGTTTCTCCTGCCACTGCGCGAATTCCGCTTCGCGGGCGTGCAGCCAGGCGGCTTCATTGCCGTCTTCAGGTACGTTAAGCGATAGCGAGAGCAGGGTGTTTTCCAGCGCCTGACGCGCGGCCGTCAGCTGCTGCTGATACTGTCGCTCCAGCACTTCCTGCTCGTTTAGCTGGTTTTGCAGGGTCAGACGCTGGCTCAACTGATAAAGCTGGCGCTCGTACTGTTCCTGCTCGTTCATCCATGGCGTGATATCTTCCTGAATATTCAACGCGATGTTCAGGGAAGCGCAGGCCTCCATCCACTCTTTAGTGAGCACTTGCTCTTCCTGAGAGAGAGTCTGCGCTTCGTCTGACTCGCGCTGGATCTGCTGCGTCAGGGCATTAACCTGTCCCAGCACCAGCAGCCCTTCCTCTTTAAGGGCGGCGACCTCTTTTTCCAGGACATCGCGGCGGCGCTGGTTATCCGTCAGCTCAAGCGACTGGTATTGCGCAACGGCGGGGTGCTCGCTGGAGCCGCACAGCGGACAGGGTTTGCCGGCCTCAAGCCGGGAACGATAGCTTTCCAGGTCTTTAATCGTCGCTTCGCGTTCGCAGAGGGCTTTAAGATCCAGAAAGTGCTGGTGTTTCTCTTTGTACTGCTGGCGACGCAGCGTCAGCGTTTCATTGAGTTTATTTTGATCGGCCTGGGCCTTCTGCACGCTTTCACCGCTCTGGCGCAGGCGCTTTTGCAGCGGCTGATAGCGGGCATGCAGCGACGTCAGCCGCTGGCGCAACGTGCGTGACCGGGACTGCTGCTCCATGGCCGCGCTGACCTCATCCGCCGTCAGCGTAAGCGCATTTTCCGGCATCTCAGCCAGCCTGTTGCGTAATTCACCCATCCGCGCAGCAAGCGAGGATAACTGCGTTTTGTCGCGGTTAAGCTGTGAGAACTGGGCACGCCAGCCGGCAATCTCCTGCCCCAGCAGGCGATAGCGCTCGTGCTCCGCCAGCCACTGCGCCAGCGCCTTCAGTTCGGTCTGAAGCTGCTCATGATTACGCTGGGCGGTATGACGGATCCGCGCGCGCAGTGCGGTTTTGGCTTGTAAGCGAGTATTTACTTCAATAATTCGCTGCTGGGTTTGCGTCAGGCGCGCGGTCTGCTCCTGCTGGTGCTCCCAAAGCGGTCGAAGCTGGGCGGCGGGCAGAGCAAGCTGGAGCTTTGCCAGCTCTGGCGCAGCGTTCGTCAGCGCCTGTTGCGCCTGCTGCTGCATCGCGGCGACGCGCTGTTGCTCAAGCACGAGCTCATCATGGCGCGTAAGCCACTGAAAATCTTTCTGCTGGCTTTGCTGCTGAACCAGCAGGGTTTTCTCTTCATCAGTAAGCGCCTGCAAACTTTGCTGCAACTGCTGCTGTTGCTCTTCGCTCAACAGCACGACGCCCGCCGCCTGCGCCTCGCACTTTTCAAGCACGCTGCGGGCGGCTTTATGTTTTTCAAACACCATGGCGGAAATCTGTCCGTAGATCTCGGTGCCGGTCAGCTCTTCCAGCAGCTCGGCGCGATCGCTCGGCCTGGCATTAAGGAAGGCGGCAAACTGCCCCTGTGAGAGCAGCATGGAGCGGGTAAAGCGGCCATAGTCCAGCCCGGTGAGCGCGGCGGTTTGCTCCAGTTTATCCGTCACTTTATCGGCCAGGATTTTGCCATCTTCACAGCGCGCCAGCTCCACGCGCGGCGCCTGCAGGTTTCCGTCCGGCTGGTTGCGCGCGCGGTTCTGGCTCCAGAAGGCGCGATAGGCGGTGCCTTTTACCTCGAACTCCACTTCCGCCAGGCACTCGGCGGTGTCGCGCGTCATCAGGTCGTTTTGCGCCTGAGAGACCTTCTGCAGTCGCGGCGTTTCGTGATAAAGCGCCAGGCAGATGGCGTCGAGCAGGGTGGTTTTACCTGCCCCGGTCGCGCCGGTAATGGCAAACAGCCCGTTGCTGGCAAACGGCTCCGCGGTAAAGTCAATTTTCCACTCGCCCTTGAGGGAGTTGAGGTTTTTCAGGCGCAGGCTCAAAATTTTCATGCGTTTTCTTCCTCATCATTGAGCGCATGCAGGGTATGGCTGAACAGTTCGCTGAGTCTTGCGCGCTTCGCGTCGTCAATTTCCTCCTGCGAGAGCCTGCGTTCAAACACCTCTTCAACCCGAAGCTCACTGAGCGTTTCGCGTTGAGCGCTTAACAGAATTTTCTCGCGCTGCTCGCGGCTGCGGCGTACCAGTAAAACTTCGACGGGTAAATCTTCCGTCAGCGCCTGAATTTTACGCTGCATATCGTGCAGGTAGTCGTCGGTGGTGATTTCGATATCCAGCCAGACGGGCGGGTTAAGCGCTGTTCCACGCCACTGCTCAAGCTGGGCGGTAATGGCGTCAAGATCGCCCTTCAGCACCGCCAGCGGCTGGGTGACCGGGACCTCCAGCGTCTCGACGGCGTGAAGTTTTCCGTCGGAGAAGCTCACCAGATGGACGGACTTGGCTTTGCCCGTTTCGTCAAAGCTGAGCGAAATTGGCGAGCCGCAGTAGCGGATGTGCTCGCTGCCCCCGACGATCTGCGCCCGGTGAATATGTCCGAGCGCAATGTAGTCGGCTGGCGGGAAGTTCTGCGCCGGAAAGGCATCCAGCGTGCCGATATAGATGTCACGTACGGCGTCACTTTTACTGGCCCCGACGGTGGTGAGATGGCCGGTCGCAATCACCGGAATCGGCTGGTCGCCGCGCAGGGCGCAGGCATCGACGTGCTGCTGGTGATAATAGTCGGTGATGGCCTGCAGGAGATGCTGCTGTTTTTCCGCGCCCGACAGCCCCGCCTGACTTTGCACGATGTCCCGCGGACGCAAAAAAGGAATGGGGCACAGCACCGCCCCCGGCGTGCCGTCGCGTTTTTTCAGGATCTGCGGGGCGTGCCCGGCGCTGGCGACCACGGTGGTATTGAGAAATGCCAGGATGTCGCGGGATTCATTGAGCGTCGCGACGGAATCATGGTTGCCGGCGACAATCACCAGATGACAGCCGGTTTGCTGCAAATTCACCACGAAGCGGTTGTAAAGCTCACGCGCATAGCTGGGGGGCGAGCCGGTATCAAAGATGTCACCCGCCACAATAATCGCGTCCACCTCGTGCGTCCGGGCCGTTTCCAGCAGCCAGTTCAGGAAAGCTTCATGTTCAGCCGCACGGCTTTTGCTGTAAAAATTTTGACCCAGATGCCAGTCCGAGGTGTGAAGTATGCGCATAGCTGATCCGTGGCAAAAAAGAGAAAGCAGGATTATAAACGTTCAGAGACGGGAAAATAACCGCTGTAATAAAACAACGGTTTGCCCGTTATCGTGGTACTGTTTTTCATAAATCTGTCATAAATCTGACGCATAATGGCGCCGAATTACAAACTTGTAACTTAAATAAGATAAGACAGGGCAAAGTATGGCGAGACGTATTCTGGTCGTAGAAGATGAAGCTCCAATTCGTGAAATGGTGTGCTTCGTGCTCGAGCAAAACGGCTTCCAGCCGGTTGAAGCGGAAGATTATGACAGCGCAGTGAACCAGCTGAATGAACCCTGGCCCGATCTGATTCTGCTGGACTGGATGTTGCCCGGCGGCTCCGGACTGCAGTTTATCAAACACCTGAAGCGTGAAGCGCTGACCCGCGACATCCCGGTTGTGATGCTCACGGCGCGCGGAGAAGAAGAGGATCGCGTGCGCGGTCTGGAGACCGGCGCGGACGATTACATTACTAAACCGTTCTCCCCAAAAGAGCTGGTTGCCCGCATTAAAGCCGTGATGCGCCGTATTTCGCCGATGGCGGTGGAAGAGGTGATAGAGATGCAGGGGCTGAGCCTTGACCCCACCTCACACCGCGTCATGACCGGTGAAAATCCCCTCGACATGGGGCCTACCGAATTTAAACTCCTGCACTTCTTTATGACTCACCCGGAACGCGTTTACAGCCGCGAGCAGTTGCTGAATAACGTCTGGGGAACTAACGTGTATGTCGAAGACCGGACGGTTGACGTACATATTCGCCGCCTGCGAAAAGCACTGGAACTGAGCGGCCACGATCGCATGGTGCAGACGGTCCGCGGCACGGGTTATCGTTTTTCTACCCGTTTCTGAACAATGACAGGAGTGTGACGCGTGCTGGAACGTCTGTCATGGAAAAGGCTCGTCTTTGAACTGATCTTATGCTGTATTCCGGCCTTCCTTCTGGGGGCCTTTCTTGGACACCTGCCGTGGTTTCTGCTGGCGTCGGTCACCGGGCTGCTGATCTGGCACTTCTGGAACCTGCTGCGCCTCTCCTGGTGGCTGTGGGTTGACCGAAGTATGACGCCGCCGCCGGGAAGCGGCAGCTGGGAGCCGCTGCTGTACGGTCTGCATCAGATGCAGATGCGTAATAAAAAGCGTCGCCGCGAGCTGGGAAGCCTGATTAAGCGTTTTCGCAGCGGTGCAGAGTCGCTGCCGGATGCCGTTATTCTGACGACCGAAGAAGGGACGATCTTCTGGTGTAACGGCCTTGCGCAACAGCTGCTGGGCCTGCGCTGGCCCGATGATAATGGTCAGAATATCCTCAACCTTCTGCGCTATCCCGAGTTCACGCTGTATCTGAAAAAGCGTGATTTTACCCGCCCGCACAATCTGAAGCTCAATAATGGTCGCCATCTGGAAATCCGCGTGATGCCCTACAGCGATAAGCAGTGGCTGATGGTGGCGCGCGATGTCACCCAGATGCACCAGCTGGAAGGGGCGCGTCGCAACTTCTTCGCCAACGTCAGTCACGAACTGCGTACCCCGCTGACCGTGCTTCAGGGCTACCTGGAGATGATGCAGGAGCAAACGCTTGAAGGCGCGCCGCGTGAAAAAGCGCTGCACACCATGCGCGAGCAAACGCACCGGATGGAAGGGCTGGTGAAGCAGCTGCTGACGCTCTCGAAGATTGAAGCGGCGCCAACGCTCGCGCTAAATGAGACCATTGATGTCCCGATGATGCTGCGGGTAGTTGAGCGTGAAGCGCAGACGCTAAGCCACAAAAAGCATCACCTGACCTTTGAGGTCGACAATACGCTGAAGGTGCTGGGCAGCGAAGATGAACTGCGGAGCGCCATTTCCAACCTGGTGTATAACGCGGTGAATCATACGCCGGAGGGGACGAATATCGTGGTGCGCTGGCACCATGCCCCAACGGGGGCTGAGTTTAGCGTGGAAGACAACGGGCCGGGGATCGCGCCTGAGCATATTCCGCGTCTGACCGAGCGCTTTTACCGTGTGGATAAAGCGCGATCCCGGCAAACAGGCGGAAGCGGCCTGGGGCTGGCAATTGTGAAACACGCGGTGAATCACCATGAAAGCCGTCTCGATATTCAGAGTACGCTGGGTAAAGGAACCCGCTTCAGTTTCGTTATTCCGGAACGATTAATTGCCAAAAAGATCGCCTGACGGCAGGCGTGTCATTTTACCTTTCCACGGGTCAGCGTCTGCTGGCCCGTTTGCTTTGCAGTCAAGCGAAACGCGGATGAATTTTATACGGCTGACTGTTTTTTGTTCGCATGATTAGCCATGGGTTTTTCTTATAAATAGCGTATTGTTCTGACGTGTATTTTCATGCTGGCATATTGTTCTGGTTTTACGATCCCACCTTGCCTTTAAACGTTATAAGCGTTTAAATTGCGCCCCAGATACTGTCAGACCGACTGTATTTGCGTGGTAAATCGAAAAACTATTCTTCTCCACGCCAGGACGGGAGCATTTCCCGCTGAAATTGAGCAAATTTTCGGCTGTATCGTCCCGTCAGGGATATCGAAAATCTCAATGTTTTCAACACCACATCCACAGGCAGTAAGGTTTTATGACCCATCACTTAAAATCGCGTGACATCATCGCGCTGGGCTTTATGACATTTGCGCTGTTCGTTGGCGCAGGCAACATCATTTTCCCTCCAATGGTTGGCTTACAGGCGGGTGAACACGTCTGGACCGCCGCGTTTGGTTTCCTGATTACTGCCGTGGGTCTGCCGGTTCTGACCGTCGTCGCGCTGGCGAAAGTCGGCGGCGGTGTGGATAGCCTCAGCACCCCGATTGGCAAAGTGGCGGGCGTTCTGCTGGCAACCGTCTGCTATCTGGCCGTTGGCCCGCTGTTTGCGACCCCGCGTACGGCAACCGTGTCCTTCGAAGTGGGTATTGCTCCCCTGACCGGTGACGGTGCGATGCCGCTGTTTATCTACAGCCTGATCTACTTCGCGATCGTGATTCTGGTTTCCCTCTATCCGGGCAAGCTGCTGGATACCGTGGGTAACTTCCTGGCTCCGCTGAAAATTGTGGCGCTGATTGTTCTGGCTGTTGCGGCCATCGTCTGGCCAGCGGGCCCGATTAGCGACGCGATGGACGCCTATAAAAATGCCGCGTTCTCTAACGGCTTTGTGAACGGCTACCTGACGATGGATACGCTGGGCGCGATGGTGTTTGGTATCGTTATCGTTAACGCCGCGCGTTCCCGCGGTGTGACCGAAGCGCGTCTGCTGACCCGCTATACCATCTGGGCTGGCCTGATGGCCGGCGTGGGGCTGACGCTGCTTTATCTGGCGCTGTTCCGTCTGGGCTCCGACAGCGCCATGCTGGTCGATCAGAACGCCAACGGTGCGGCTATCCTGCACGCCTACGTTCAGCACACCTTCGGCGGTGCGGGCAGTATGCTGCTGGCAGCGCTCATCTTCCTTGCCTGTCTGGTGACGGCGGTTGGCCTGACCTGCGCCTGCGCAGAGTTCTTTGCACAGTATCTGCCGCTCTCTTACCGCACCCTGGTGTTTATCCTCGGTATCTTCTCCATGGCGGTGTCCAACCTCGGTCTGAGCCACCTGATTCAGGTCTCTATTCCGGTGCTGACGGCTATTTACCCGCCGTGTATCGTGCTGGTGGTGCTGAGCTTTACTCGCCCGTGGTGGAACAACTCTTCACGAATTATTGCGCCAGCCATGTTTATCAGCCTGATTTTTGGTATCCTTGACGGGATTAAAGCATCAGCTTTCGCGCACATACTGCCGGCATGGACACAGCGTCTGCCGCTGTCCGAGCAGGGTCTGGCCTGGCTGATGCCTACCGTTGTTGCACTGGTTCTGGCGATTATCTGGGACCGTGCTGCAGGGCGTCAGGTTGCATCGAACGCTCATTAATCAACGGCAACAAACTGTTTAACCACGGGGCTTAAGGCCCCGTGGTTTTTTGTTTTTTTCGTGTTGAATGGCAAGATTTAAATGGAAAGCACTAACAAACTTAAACGTGGATTGAGCACGCGCCACATCCGCTTTATGGCGCTGGGCTCTGCTATCGGCACCGGTCTTTTTTATGGCTCGGCAGATGCCATCAAAATGGCCGGTCCCAGCGTTCTGCTGGCGTACATCATCGGCGGCGTGGCGGCGTATATCATCATGCGCGCCCTCGGCGAAATGTCGGTTCACAACCCGTCCGCCAGCTCCTTCTCCCGCTACGCGCAGGAAAACCTCGGCCCGCTGGCCGGGTTTATCACCGGCTGGACCTACTGCTTTGAAATCCTGATTGTGGCGATTGCCGACGTGACGGCGTTTGGCATCTATATGGGCGTCTGGTTCCCGGCGGTGCCGCACTGGATTTGGGTGCTGAGCGTGGTGCTGATCATTTGCGCCGTCAACCTGATGAGCGTGAAGGTGTTCGGCGAGCTCGAATTCTGGTTCTCCTTCTTCAAGGTCGCCACCATCATCATCATGATCGTGGCCGGTTTCGGCATCATCATCTGGGGAATCGGCAACGGCGGGCAGCCGACCGGCATCCATAACCTCTGGAGCAACGGTGGCTTCTTCAGCAACGGCTGGCTCGGGATGGTCATGTCGCTGCAGATGGTGATGTTCGCCTACGGCGGCATCGAGATTATCGGTATTACCGCCGGTGAAGCGAAAGATCCGGAGAAATCCATTCCGCGCGCCATCAACTCGGTGCCGATGCGTATTCTGGTGTTCTACGTGGGCACGCTGTTCGTGATTATGTCCATCTACCCGTGGAATCAGGTCGGCACCAACGGTAGCCCGTTTGTTCTGACCTTCCAGCATATGGGAATTGCCTTTGCGGCCAGCATTCTGAACTTTGTGGTGCTCACCGCGTCACTCTCCGCGATCAACAGTGACGTCTTTGGCGTGGGCCGTATGCTGCACGGCATGGCGGAGCAGGGCAGTGCGCCGAAGGTGTTCGCCAAAACCTCACGCCGCGGCACGCCGTGGGTAACCGTTGTGGTGATGACCGTAGCGCTGCTGTTCTCGGTTTACCTGAACTACATCATGCCGGAGAACGTCTTCCTGGTGATCGCATCGCTGGCGACCTTCGCGACGGTGTGGGTGTGGATTATGATCCTGCTGTCGCAGATTGCGTTCCGCCGTCGTCTGTCGCCGGATGAGGCAAAAGCGCTGAAGTTCAAAGTACCGGGCGGCGTTGCGACGACCGTCGTCGGGCTGATCTTCCTGGTGTTTATCATTGCCCTGATTGGCTACCATCCGGATACCCGCATTTCCCTGTACGTGGGCTGCGCGTGGATCGTCCTGCTGCTGGTGGGCTGGATGTTTAAATGCCGCCGTGACCGTCAGCTGGCGGAAGCGCAGTAATCTTTTTTCTCCCTCTCCCTGTGGGAGAGGGTTGGGGTGAGGGCATCAGGCCGCACTGATGCCTCCTCCTCCTTTCTCCTCCCCCAATAATCCCGAACGTGATGAGCTATCCTTAACCACCCTGTGGCAAGGTGACGTCAATTTCATCAGAGGGGATTCGTGATGTTAAACGCCTGGCACCTTCCGGTTGCCCCATTTGTTAAGCAAAACAAAGACAACCTTGTGATTACGCTCTGGCTGGCGGGGGAAAATCAGCCTGAACGCGTGACGCTCCGCGCCGAAATAGATAACGAAGAGACCGGCCTGAAAATGCACAAGCTGCGCAGCCAGCCGCAGCCGGGGATCACGGCGTGGCGGGCGAATATCGACCTGAATAGCGGGCAGCCGCGCCGCCGTTACAGCTTTAAGCTTTTGTGGAATAACCGCCAGCTGTGGTTTACCCCGCAGGGGTTTAGCCGTTTCCCGCCCGCACGGCTGGAGCAGTTTGCGGTCGATTACCCGGATAACGGCCCGCAGTGGGTTAACGATCAGGTGTTTTACCAGATTTTCCCGGACCGTTTTGCGCGCAGCGAAAAACGCACCGCCGACCAGGATAAGATCTATCACCACCATGCGGCGGGCCACGACATTATCCTGAAAGCGTGGGACGAGCCGTTAACCGCGCAGGCGGGTGGATCCACTTTTTACGGCGGCGATCTCGACGGCATCAGCGAAAAGCTGCCGTACCTGAAAAAGCTCGGCGTGACGGCGCTGTATCTCAACCCGGTGTTTAAAGCCCCGAGCGTGCACAAATACGATACCGAAGATTATCGCCACGTTGACGAACAGTTTGGTGGTGACGAGGCGCTGCTGCGCCTGCGTAAGAACACTCAAAACGAAGGCATGCGCCTGATTCTGGACGGCGTGTTCAACCACAGTGGAGATTCGCACGCCTGGTTTGACCGCCATAACCAGTCGATGGGCGGGGCGTGTCATAACCCGGACTCGCCGCAGCGCGACTGGTACAGCTTTAACGAGGAGGGCCGCGCGCTGGACTGGCTGGGCTACGCGAGCCTGCCGAAGCTGGATTTCCAGTCGCCAACGCTCGTGAATGAAATCTACGGCGGCGAAGACAGCATCGTCCGTCACTGGCTGAAGGCGCCGTGGAATATGGACGGCTGGCGGCTGGACGTGGTGCATATGCTCGGTGAAGCCGGCGGAGCGCGGAATAACCTTCAGCACGTCGCCGGGATTACGCGCTCGGCGAAAGCGGCCCAGCCGGAGGCGTTCGTCTTTGGCGAGCACTTTGGCGACGCGCGCCAGTGGCTGCAGAACGATGCGGAAGATGCGGCGATGAACTATCGCGGCTTTACCTTCCCGCTGTGGGGATTCCTCGCTAACACCGACATCTCCTACGATCCGAATCATATCGACGCTGAAACCTGCATGGCGTGGATGGAGAACTATCGCGCCGGTCTGTCCCATCAGCAGCAGCTGCGGATGTTCAACCAGCTCGATAGCCACGATACCGCCCGCTTTAAATCCCTGCTCGGCAAGGATGTGGCGCGTCTGCCGCTGGCGGTGACCTGGCTCTTCACCTGGCCGGGCGTGCCGTGCATCTATTATGGAGACGAAGTGGGGCTGGACGGCAACAACGATCCGTTCTGCCGTAAAACCTTCCCGTGGGAGCCAGAGAAGCATGACAAGGTGCTGTTCAGCCTGTATCAGCGGCTGGCGAAGCTGCGTAAGCAGAGTCTCGCTCTGCGCTACGGCGGCTGTCAGGTGGTCTATGCGCACGATAACGTCGTGGTGTTTGCTCGCGTCTATAACCAGCAGCGCGTGCTCGTGGCGATCAACCGGGGCGAGGCCTGCGAAGTGGTGCTGGATGATTCACCGCTGCTGAAGGTGGCTGCGTGGAAGAATAAAGAGGGCAAGGCGACGATACAGGACGGCGTGCTGGCGCTGCCTGCGGTATCCGCGACAATCTGGTTCGGCAGTTAAGACCTGCTAATGTTTCCACCTTTTAAGATGGCGCAAATGCAACTATTTGTGTCAATCTTAACGGATCGTTTACGGTGAAGGTGGAAACATGGACGAGCTTTACATCCTTGGCTGTTTGTTCCTGGTTTTTGCGCTGGTGGTGGCACCCGTGCTTGCGGTTATTGGCTTTAATCGAAGTACGGCGGCGCGACAGGAGATCGCCCGGCTACGCCAGCGCATTGAGGCGCTTGAGCAGCGCGACGTACCTGAAAGCGCGCCGGAGCCCGTGCAGCCTACCGCGCCAGTGGCTGTGACCGCGCCGGTGGTTGAGGACGCTCCCGCGCCTGTCGACCCCTGGCGTTCCGATATTCCCGCAGCCGTGGCAGAACCCGCTCCGGCCCCGACGCCTGCGGCAAAACAGCCTTCTGCCTTTGGCGGTATCCTGACGTCGCTGGCGCGCTGGTTTATGCAGGGTAATCCGCTGGCGAAGCTTGGGATCCTGCTGCTTTTCCTCGGTCTTTCATTCCTGTTGCGCTATACCGTTGAACATTCCCTGTTCCCGCTTGAGCTGCGCCTCGTGGCAACGGCGCTGTTTGCCATCGTTCTGCTGGCGGTGGGGTGGCGGCTGCGGCATAAGCAGCGTGTCTATGCGCTGATCCTCCAGGGCGGGGCGACCGGCGTGCTCTACCTGACGGTGTTTGGCGCATTCCGGCTCTGGCAAATGCTGCCGATGACGCTGGCCTTTGCGCTTCTGGTGGTGATTTGCGCGGCGAGCGTCGGGCTGGCGGTGCTGCAGAAGGCGCTGAGCCTGGCCATGCTGGCGAGCCTCGGCGGGTATCTTGCGCCGCTGCTGTTGTCCACCGGGGGCGGCAGCTTTGTGGCGCTGTTCTCATTCTATCTCCTGCTTTCCATCGGGATTCTCGCTATCAGCATCTGGCAGCACTGGCGCGAGCTGAACCTGCTCGGGCTGCTGTTTACGTTCGGCGTGGGCGGCCTGTGGGGGCTGAATGACTACCAGCCTGAAGACTATTGGATCTGCCAGCTGTTCCTGATTGCCAATACGCTGATATTCGGCGTCCTGAGCGTGGCGCTGTCGCTGCGGGCGCAGGAGAAAGGGAAGCAGATTATCGACGGCGTGCTGCTGTTTGCCCCGCCGCTGATCGGTTTCGGGATGCAGTACGGCATGACCCGGCACTGGGAGTATGGCCCGGCCCTGAGCGCGCTGGGATACGGCGCATTTTATCTTACCCTCGCGTTCCTTGCGCTGCGGCGCTATCCCTCCATCGGACGACCGCTGGTCATGGCGGCGCTGGCCATCGGCGGCGGATTTGCCACGCTCGCCATTCCGCTGGCGCTGTCGGCGCGCTGGACGGCGATGGCCTGGGCGCTGGAAGGGCTGGGTATCCTCTGGCTGGGCGTACAGCAGCACCAGCGTCGCATGTGCTATAGCGGGACGGCGCTGCTGGTGCTGGCGCTCGGCAGCGCGCTGTGGGCGCAAACGAACGGCGTTACGTCCCTCAGCCTGCTGCTGATCTTCATCATCCTCAGCCTTTGCTGGCTGGCTGCGGCCTGGCTGTGGCGGACTCTCTTTCTGCCGGTCAGCTGGGCGCTGCTGGCAGGCGGGCTGCTGTTCTGGCTCGTGGCGCTATTGGGCGCATCGCGGCTGGCACTGACGAAGGAATTACCCATTCTGGCGGGCGTGCTGGCGCTGACGGCGGCGTCGGTCTGGGGCTGGCGGCAGGCGGCTGCTCGTCTGGCGTGGCGGGAGCTGGATGCCAGCAAATGGCTGCTGTGGCCGGTTATGCTGCTGATGGTGGGTTATCAGCTCTGGCACCAGCAGATCGTTGCCGCCGGCTGGTCAAATCTCGCCTGGTGCGTAGCGCTTCCTGCCGCGCTGATGCTGCTGCGGCGCGACGGTGAAAGACTCCTGCCGCGCATCGCGATGGGGCTGCATTTGTCGCTGTTCTGGATGATTTTGCTGGCGCTGGCCGCGGAGCTTTACTGGTTTGCCCGGTCGCTGCCGTGGGGCATGGCGGCCTGGGGCAGCGGACTGGCGATGGCAGCAGGCGGCGGGGTGATTATGGGGCTCTCTGCAGCCGTACGGCGTCGGGGGTGGCCGTTCCGGGAGTGGCCTGCGCTCTACGCCTGCCTGGCACCGATCCCTGTGGTCGTGGCGCTGCTGGTACTGCTGGCGGTGACCAATTTCCAGGACGGCGTGGTCTATCGTCAGACCTGGCTGCCGCTGGTAAACCCGCTTGAGGAAGGCGCGGCGTTCGCATTGCTGGGGCTGGTGGTCTTTTATCGGGCGGCGGATCGCTACTACCCGGCGTGGCTCTCGCAGGCCCGCCCGTGGCCTGCCGTCGCGATGATGGCGTTTGGCTTCTGGTGGCTTAATGGTGCGCTGATGCGCGCCCTGGCCTGGTACGGCGACGTGGCCTGGAATATGGCATCGCTGTGGGATTCGCGGCTTATCCAGACCAGTTTTGCCCTGTTCTGGATGCTGAGCGCGCTGGTGGTCATGATCCATGCCACCCGTCGGGCTTCCCGGCAGGAGTGGCTCTGCGGTGCCGCGCTGCTGGGCGTGGTGATGGTTAAACTGATGCTGGTGGACAGCGCGGGCGGAGGCGGTTTGTCGCGCGCGGTGGCGTTTATCGGCGTGGCGATACTGGTTCTGATCGTGGGGTATTTCTCCCCGCTGCCGCCCAAAACAGGAGAAGAAAAATGAAATGGATGAAAGCGGTAGCCTGTACCGCGCTGCTGGCGCTTTCCGGCCCGGCGTTCTGCGACGAGGGACAAACGGAATCGCCCCGGGACTATGCCTTTGGTCTTTCACTGGATACGTCTGTTCCTTCCCAGTGGTATCGGGTGATGCTGCCGCTCGCCGTCTATGAGCAAAGCACGTCGCCGGATCTGCATGATGTCCGCGTCTTTAACCAGTCGGGCGAGGCGGTTCCCTTCAGCCTGGTCAGCGCGACGCGTCCGCAGACGCCAGCGCAATCCACCGCGCTGCGCCTCTTCCCGCTGGACGCCTCGCCGCTAGCGGCTTCGCAAGGATCCGGTGATAGCGATAAGATCCTGCTTCGTTCCGGAAGCGGCGTTGAGATTGTGCTGGAGGGGCAAAAAGCCGCCGCAGCCGGGCAACATTATCTGCTGACCCTGCCGGAACAGGCGACGGGCGAGATCGCTATATCCCAGCTGCAGCTGCTCTGGAATACCCCGCAGACGCCGTGGCAGGGAACGGCGTCGGTTTATTACAGCGAGGATCTTAAGCGCTGGTATACCCTGCGCGAGGATATGCCATTGCTGGACGTCATCAGCGGTCAGGATCGTCTTAAGCTCGATCGGATCGATACCGATACGGTTTTATCTCCCGATGCGAATCGCTATCTCATGGTGGTGCTGAATGCGCCGAGCCAGGGGATAACCTTGACCGGCGTAAACGCAATCAGCGCACCTGCGCAGGCGGCCCCGGAAGCTATCGACCTTGAGGGGGAAGGGGAGCTGCTATCGACAAGCGAAGCACAGTGGCACTGGGCGCGCCCGCAGCCGCTGAGTGCTGTCAGCCTCTCACTGAATGGCGATGGCGTCCTTCCCGTGGAGATCGCGTGGCGGAGTACGGAAAAAGACGCATGGCATCCTCTGAAGAAAGAGGTCCTTTACCGTCTTGAGGGAAAAACGTCGCCACCGGTTTCGCTTAACGGGGGGCTGGTGCAGGCCGTGAAAATCACGACGCTGAATGCGCGTCTGCCAGAATACCTGCCGGGCGTCACGGGACATCGCGACCGCTATGACCTGGTGTTCAACGCGCAGGGGAAAGCGCCGTACGTACTCGCCTGGGGCAACGGTGCCGCGAAGCCTGCCAGCGTGGAGCCCGGCATGCTGATCCCGTCCGACCTGCGCAAGACTTATGATATGGCGAACCTGCCGCAGGCCGACATGCTGGATGATGTCGCATTAGGCGGCCAGGAGCGTCTGACCGCTACCTCTGCGGCCGAGCGGGAGAGCAGGATGAACACGCTGCTGGTATGGGGCGTGCTGATTGCGGGGGTGATTCTGCTGGCGGGCATGGCCTGGCGTATCTGGCGAGAGACGCAGCGTAAGGCATAAAAAAAGGCCCGCATAAGCGGGCCTTTTTCGTAAACCGTGCCGATTACAGGCTGGATACGTTCTCAGACAGGTATTTAGCCACGCCGTCTGGAGACGCGTTCATGCCTTCTTTACCTTTTTCCCACTGAGCCGGGCACACTTCGCCGTGCTCTTCGTGGAACTGCAGCGCGTCAACCATGCGCAGCATTTCGTCGATGTTACGACCCAGCGGCAGATCGTTCACAACCTGGTGACGAACGATGCCGTTTGCGTCGATCAGGAAGGAGCCACGCAGCGCAACGCCAGCGTCCGGATGTTCGATACCGTAAGCCTGCTGGATTTCGCGTTTGATGTCCGCAACCATTGCGTATTTCACCGCACCGATGCCGCCTTTGTCGACAGGGGTGTTACGCCATGCGTTGTGTACAAATTCAGAGTCGAAGGAGACGCCAACAACTTCCACGCCACGCTTCTGGAATTCTTCATAACGTTTGTCGAAGGCAATCAGCTCAGACGGGCAAACGAAAGTGAAGTCCATTGGCCAGAAGAACAGAACGGTCGCTTTACCGTTGGTGTGCTGTTTGAAGTTGAAGTTTTCAACGATTTCACCGTTGCCCAGAACTGCTGCAGCTGTAAAATCCGGAGCCGGACGAGTTACCAGAACCATATGATTCTCCTGTAGATACTAAGGTTATTTGGAACGCAACGCGAGCCAGTATAGAGAGTGTTCATGGATAAGACAAAGAGGTGGTGACAATCGTTCCGCCAGCTTTTACCTATCAATGTGAATTCTGTCAGAGCTGTTTGTTTTTCGCCTGCACCATCATCCGCGGGTAAAACTGCCAGAAACGCGCTTCCAGGGCATCGTAATGTTCATCCAGGTCATACCAGGAATCCCGCAGCGCATCCAGTCGCGGTCGGCGGCTCGCCATCCCGTTCAGCACGTTCTGGATGAAATCCATCTCGCGATAGCGCTCCAGCCAGCGTTCCGACCATAAATAGTTATTCAGATTCACAAAGCGCGGCGGCGAGTCGGGCAGAATGATCGACACCTGCTGGTGGGCATAGCGCACAAACGCCGGCAAGGGCATCTCCGGCGACAGCTGTTCCCAGTGGCGCGACAGAAAGTGATCCCACATCACGTCGAGCGTGATCGGCGCAACGCGGCGCGTTTCAGGGCGAAACCACGCTTTGGCTTCCGTCACTTCCGGCAGCTTATCCGTCAGCACGTCGATGCGGCGGTGCATAAAAATCCCGTCGACAACCTCAGGGGAATAGTCCTCAGCGGGGTTGCCGCGTACGAAATCGGCCAGCAAATTGCCGGACAGGGAGCTGTCAGCGAGGTGAGCGAGATGCAGGTGAGCGAGAAAATTCATGCGTTTTATTTGTCCGGGGGCGGCTAGTTGTTGCAGCAAAAGGGTGTGAGCACTAGACTATGCCGCCTGTTTTTAAGTCACGAGTATACGTCATGCGCGTCGCCGATTTCTCCTTTGAACTACCTGAATCCCTGATTGCTCACTATCCCATGCCTGAGCGCAGCAGCTGTCGCTTACTGTCACTGGATGGGCCAACGGGCGAGCTGACGCACGGTACTTTCACCGATTTGCTCGACAAGCTCAACCCTGGCGATCTGCTGGTCTTTAACAATACCCGCGTGATCCCGGCGCGCCTGTTTGGCCGTAAAGCCAGCGGCGGCAAGATTGAAGTGCTGGTCGAACGTATGCTCGATGATAAACGTATTCTGGCACATATTCGCGCGTCTAAGGCGCCGAAGCCGGGCGCTGAGCTGCTGCTGGGCGATGATGAGAGCATCAAAGCGACCATGACCGCGCGCCACGATGCGCTGTTTGAGGTGGCGTTCGATGACGAACGCACGGTGCTCGATATCCTGAACGCCATCGGCCACATGCCGCTGCCGCCGTATATTGAGCGTCCGGACGAAGAGGCCGACCGCGAGCTGTACCAGACCGTATACAGCCAGAAGCCTGGCGCCGTCGCTGCGCCGACCGCGGGCCTGCATTTTGATGAGCCGCTGCTGGAGAAACTGCGCGCGAAGGGCGTGGAGATGGCGTTCGTGACGCTGCACGTCGGCGCGGGAACCTTCCAGCCGGTGCGCGTGGACAGCATTGAAGATCACATCATGCACTCTGAGTATGCTGAAGTGCCTCAGGATGTTGTGGACGCGGTGCTGGCGGCGAAAGCGCGCGGTAGCCGCGTCGTGGCGGTCGGTACAACGTCCGTGCGCTCACTCGAGAGCGCCGCGCAGGCGGCGAAGCGCAACCTTATCGAGCCGTTCTTTGGCGATACGCAGATCTTTATCTACCCGGGCTATCAGTACAAAGTGATTGACGCGCTGGTGACCAACTTCCATCTGCCTGAATCAACGCTGATTATGCTGGTGTCGGCATTTGCCGGTTATCAGCATACGATGGCGGCCTACAAGTCTGCGGTAGAACAAAAATATCGCTTTTTTAGCTACGGGGACGCGATGTTTATCACGTACAATCCGCTGGCTTTGAATGAGCGTGTCGGGGAATAAGTCCGCGGCACCGTTTTACAACGTTGGACTGTTTTTCTGACGTCGGAGAAAAAATGAAATTTGAACTCGATACCACCGATGGCCGAGCGCGTCGCGGTCGCCTGGTGTTTGATCGCGGCGTGGTGGAAACCCCCGCGTTTATGCCTGTGGGCACGTACGGCACCGTCAAAGGGATGACGCCGGAAGAAGTCGAAGCCACTGGCGCACAGATTATCCTCGGCAACACCTTCCACCTGTGGCTGCGTCCGGGTCAGGAGATCATGAAGCTCCACGGCGACCTGCACGATTTCATGCAGTGGAAGGGCCCAATCCTGACCGACTCCGGCGGCTTCCAGGTCTTCAGCCTGGGCGATATCCGCAAGATCACCGAGCAGGGCGTACACTTCCGTAACCCGATCAACGGCGATCCGATTTTCCTCGATCCCGAAAAATCGATGGAGATTCAGTACGATCTCGGCTCTGACATCGTGATGATCTTCGACGAATGTACGCCGTATCCGGCCGACTGGGATTACGCAAAACGCTCCATGGAGATGTCTCTGCGCTGGGCGAAGCGTAGCCGTGACCGTTTTGACTCCCTGCAGAACAAAAATGCGCTGTTCGGCATTATCCAGGGCAGCGTTTACGAAGATTTACGCGATATCTCTGTTAAAGGTCTGGTAGAGATAGGTTTTGATGGCTACGCTGTCGGCGGTTTGGCTGTGGGTGAACCGAAGGAAGACATGCACCGCATTCTGGAGCATGTCTGCCCGCAAATCCCGGCGGATAAACCACGATACCTGATGGGCGTGGGTAAACCAGAAGATCTGGTTGAAGGCGTACGCCGCGGCATTGATATGTTCGACTGCGTCATGCCAACCCGCAACGCGCGTAACGGTCATTTGTTCGTTACCGATGGCGTGGTGAAAATCCGTAACGCGAAGCATAAGAGTGACACCAGCCCGCTCGATTCCGAGTGCGATTGCTATACCTGTCGCAATTATTCTCGCGCGTATCTGCATCATCTCGATCGTTGCAACGAGATTTTGGGCGCGCGTCTCAATACCATTCATAATCTTCGTTATTATCAGCGCTTAATGGCTGGTTTACGTAAGGCTATCGAAGAGGGTAAATTAGAGAGCTTCGTGACCGATTTCTACCAACGTCAGGGGCGGGATGTTCCACCGTTGAACGTTGATTAATTTTAATAATGAGGGAATTTGAATGAGCTTTTTTATTTCTGATGCGGTAGCGGCAACAGGTGCTCCAGCGCAGGGCAGCCCGATGTCTCTGATTCTGATGCTGGTTGTGTTCGGTCTGATCTTCTACTTCATGATCCTGCGTCCACAGCAGAAGCGCACCAAAGAGCACAAAAACCTGATGAACTCCATTGCCAAAGGCGATGAAGTACTGACTAACGGTGGTCTGGTGGGTCGCGTAACCAAAGTGGCTGAAAACGGCTACATTGCTATCGCCCTGAACGACACCACTGAAGTGGTCATCAAACGTGACTTCGTAGCTGCCGTTCTGCCGAAAGGCACCATGAAGGCGCTGTAATCCCAACTTTTCCCAAAGGGAACTGCCGTGTTAAACCGTTATCCTTTGTGGAAGTACATCATGCTGGTCGTCGTGATTCTCGTCGGCCTGCTGTACGCGCTTCCCAACCTGTATGGTGAGGATCCGGCTGTTCAAATCACTGGCGCGCGCGGTGTCGCCGCCAGTGAGCAAACGCTGATCCAGGTCCAGAAAACGTTACAAGAAGAAAAAATTACCGCTAAGTCTGTGGCTCTGGAAGAGGGTGCAATTCTTGCTCGCTTCGACACCACCGACACGCAGCTCCGCGCTCGCGAAGCGCTGATGGGCGTGCTGGGTGACAAATACGTCGTGGCGCTTAACCTTGCCCCTGCAACCCCGCGTTGGCTGGCTGCGATGAAAGCAGAGCCAATGAAACTCGGTCTTGACCTGCGTGGCGGCGTTCACTTCCTGATGGAAGTGGATATGGATACCGCGCTCGGCAAGCTGCAGGAACAGAATATCGACAGCCTGCGCAGCGATCTGCGTGATAAAGGCATCGCTTACACCACCGTGCGTAAAGAAGATAACTACGGCATGAGCATCACGTTCCGCGACAGCGCGGCGCGCGATCAGGCTGTAGATTACCTGACCCAACGTCACCGTGACCTGGTAATCACCTCTCAGGGCAGCAACCAGCTGCGCGCGGTGATGACCGATGCGCGTCTGAAAGAAGCGCGTGAATATGCCGTTCAGCAGAACATCAATATTCTGCGTAACCGTGTAAACCAGCTGGGCGTGGCTGAGCCGCTGGTACAGCGTCAGGGTGCTGACCGTATCGTGGTTGAACTGCCGGGTATCCAGGATACCGCGCGTGCGAAAGAGATTCTGGGTGCGACCGCAACCCTGGAATTCCGTCTGGTGAACTCCAACGTCGATCAGTCCGCTGCCGCCGCAGGGCGTATTCCGGGTGACTCCGAAGTGAAACAGACCCGCGAAGGTCAGCCAGTTGTGCTGTACAAACGCGTGATTCTGACCGGTGACCACATCACCGACTCCACGTCGAGCCAGGACGAATACAACCAGCCGCAGGTTAACATCTCGCTGGATAGCGCGGGTGGTAACATCATGTCTAACTTCACCAAGGACAACATCGGCAAACCGATGGCGACCCTGTTCGTGGAGTACAAAGACAGCGGCAAGAAAGATGCAAACGGTCGTGCGGTGCTGGTGAAAGAGGAAGAGGTGATTAACATCGCCAACATCCAGTCTCGTCTGGGTAACAGCTTCCGTATTACCGGTATCAACAACCCGAACGAAGCGCGTCAGCTTTCTCTGCTGCTGCGTGCCGGTGCGCTGATTGCGCCAATTCAGATTGTTGAAGAACGTACCATTGGTCCAACTCTGGGTATGCAAAACATCCAGCAGGGTCTGGAAGCGTGTCTGGCCGGTCTGGTGGTCTCTATCCTCTTCATGATCTTCTTCTACAAGAAGTTTGGTCTGATTGCGACCTCCGCGCTGATCGCCAACCTGGTGCTGATCATCGGCATTATGTCCCTGCTGCCGGGGGCGACGCTGACCATGCCGGGCATTGCAGGTATCGTTCTTACCCTTGCGGTGGCGGTCGACGCCAACGTACTGATTAACGAACGTATCAAAGAAGAGTTGAGCAACGGTCGCTCTGTTCAGCAGGCGATTGACGAAGGCTATAAAGGCGCGTTCAGCTCCATCTTCGATGCGAACGTAACAACACTGATTAAGGTTCTTATCCTGTATGCAGTGGGTACTGGCGCGATCAAAGGCTTTGCGATTACAACCGGTATCGGTGTCGCAACGTCAATGTTTACCGCTATTGTCGGCACCCGTGCCATCGTGAACCTGCTGTACGGCGGCAAGCGCGTCAAAAAGCTGTCTATCTGAGGAGTGCGTTGTGGCACAGGAATATACTGTTGAACAATTGAACCACGGCCGTAAAGTCTGGGACTTTATGCGCTGGGACTACTGGGCCTTCGGCATTTCAGGTTTCCTGCTGATTCTGTCCATCGGCATTATGAGCGTGAAAGGCTTTAACTGGGGTCTGGATTTCACCGGTGGTACGGTCATCGAGATCTCCCTGGAAAAACCGGTCGATATGGACCAGATGCGCGAATCGCTGCAGAAAGCGGGCTTTGAAGAGCCGCTGCTGCAGAACTTCGGCAGCAGCCGCGACATCATGGTGCGTATGCCGCCGGTGCACGATGCCAACGGCAGCCAGGAGCTGGGCAGTAAGGTTGTTAGCGTGATTAACGAAACAACCAGCCAGAACGCGGCGGTCAAGCGTATTGAGTTCGTCGGCCCAAGCGTGGGTGCTGACCTGGCGCAGACCGGTGCGATGGCGCTGCTGGTAGCGCTGATCTCCATCCTGGTGTACGTCGGTTTCCGCTTTGAGTGGCGACTGGCGGCCGGTGTGGTTATCGCTCTGGCGCACGACGTGGTGATCACCATGGGCATACTGTCGTTGTTCCACATTGAGATTGACCTGACGATTGTGGCATCCCTGATGTCCGTTATCGGTTACTCACTGAACGACAGTATCGTGGTATCTGACCGTATCCGTGAAAACTTCCGTAAGATCCGTCGCGGTACGCCGTACGAAATCTTTAACGTGTCGTTGACCCAGACGCTGCACCGTACCTTGATCACATCCGGTACCACTTTGATGGTGATCCTGATGCTGTTCCTCTTCGGTGGTCCGGTACTGGAAGGCTTCTCACTGACCATGCTGATCGGTGTCACCATCGGTACGGCGTCGTCTATCTACGTCGCATCCGCTCTGGCACTGAAACTCGGCATGAAGCGCGAGCACCTGCTCCAGCAGAAAGTCGAGAAAGAAGGGGCGGATCAGCCGTCCATTCTGCCGTAAGGCGAGGTTTAGCGCGTTATCGAAATCCCGGTCTGTTGACCGGGATTTTTTTTATCTGCTCCTGACAAACACTCCTGACAGTATGCTGTCAGGAGCCCTGTCGTAGACTTCTTCTGAACCCAAACAACAGGCAGGAGAATATATGAAAAGCGTCATTAACTGGTTTGAAATTCCGGTCGCGGATATGGATCGCGCCATCAAATTTTATGAGCCGGTGATGCAGCTCGCGCTGCGTCGCGAGAAAATGGACTGTGCGGAGCTGGCCGTTTTCCCGCATGAGGATCCGTATACCGGCGGGGCGCTGGCAAAATTTGACGGCGTTACACCGTCTTTGCAGGGCACTATTATCTACCTGCATACTGACAATCTGGCGGCCACGCTCGATCGCATCGCCTCTGCGGGCGGCGAGTGCGTGTTTGGCCCGCTGGAACTGCCGCATGGCATTGGCACTATCGCATTGTTTACCGACAGCGAGGGTAACCGCGTCGGCCTCCATCAACCTGCCTGAGAGCGGAATAAGATATGACCCGACGCGCTGACCGTTTGTTTCAGATTGTGCAGATCCTGCGGGGCAGGCGTCTGACAACGGCAGCGCATCTGGCGGACCGGCTTGGCGTGTCCGAGCGCACGGTCTACCGCGATATCCGCGATCTGTCGCTTTCCGGCGTGCCGGTGGAAGGTGAGGCGGGGAGCGGATATCGGCTGATGTCGGGTTTTGACCTGCCGCCGCTGATGCTGACAAATAAGGAGTCAGAGGCGCTGATCGTCGCGATTCGCCTGCTCAAAACCTGGGGAGGGGAATCGCTTTCGCGCGAGCTGGAGTCGGCTCAGGAGAAGGTGCTGGCTATCCTGCCCGAGGAGAGTCGTCGAAAGGCGGAGCAGACGCGGATCTACGCCCCGGATTTTTGCATGCAAAGCCACTCCCGCAGCGATTTTGACATGATCCATCAGGCGATTTCCGCCCAGCGCGTGCTGGCGCTGCATTACCGTGATGAAGCCGGACAGCTCTCAAAGCGCGAGGTTCAGCCGCTGGGCTTGTTCTTCTGGGGGGAGCGCTGGCTGCTGGCGGCGTGGTGCGAACGGCGCGACGACTATCGCTGTTTCCGGCTCGACCGCTGTCTCAATATTGTGCAGACGGAGAGGCGGTTTAGCGAGAGTGCGGACAGATCGCTGGCGGATTTTTTGCGGAAGGTTAAGCAGTAAAAAGCCAGCTCTTGAGCTGGCTTTTTTTGCCCGGCGGCGAGGTAAAAGTAAAACGGCAACGAATGTTGCCGTTTTTTGTATTTGTTCCCTCTCCCTGTGGGAGAGGGTCAGGGTGAGGGCATCAGCCCGCACAGTCCCGAACAGGTTAGAAGTTATAACCTACAACCAGGTAGCCACCCCAACCGGTTGATTTTGACGTGAAGTCACCATCACCCCAGTTCACGGTATCTCCACCTTTCCACTGGCCGCCATTATGGAAATAACGCGCGACTACGGAGTAGTGCCAGTGATCGTAGTTCAGAGCCAGAACGTGGCTGGACGCGATTGAGTTGCTGGTACGGTTCTTGTCATCACCCAGATCTGAGCCCCAGTCGAAGTTGGTGAAGCCGATGTAGGTCAGCTGCCCACCCCAAACCTGAGTGATTGGCACAAAGTATTTCACTTTGAAACGGTAGCCATCCCACTCGTTTTCGTTGGAAGCGCCATAGTTCTGCCACTGGTATTTCGCGTACACGTTCAGAGACAGTCCCATAGGCAGACCGGTATCGATGTCTGTACCCAGACCCATGTACCAGGTGCTCTGACGGCTGCCTTTGTTATCGCCCATATCGTAGATATAGTTGTTGGCGAAGTACCATTCCTTGAACGGACCAAAACTCAGGTCAGTGCCCGTCAGCTTATCGATAGAGAAACGCGGTTCGATTTCCATGAACATCGGGGAACCGTCTGACCAGATACCTTTATCGTTGCCGTTGCCCCAGTCAAAAGTCTTAGGAATATCGATGTAGCCGTAGAAATCAAACCAGTCTTTTTTAGCAAACGCTTCGTATTCCAGGTAGACGTCGTTGTTCAGCTTTGGAGAAAAGCGCGTGTGGTAGCTGCCGACCACGTTAACGCTCTGGTGCCACCAGTCGGAGAGGTATTGTGGTTTATCGTTTTCCGCTGCGTTAACAGTGAAAGAGGAAGAAAGTGCCAGCACGGCGCCGGCTGCGAGTAATGTTTTTTTCATAATCATGCCACTGATTGAAATTCCCTTCCGGGAGTGAAAAATGCGCGAATTGCGTTTCTAAATATTTCGTGTTTCTGCGGTGCCTATTATAGGAATCCCTGCTCACAAAAATATGTGTTGTTTCACATATCTCTCACACGCGTAATCGATTGCGTTCACGTTTGCGTACTTTAAACGGGCGGGATTGTAGCGGCAATCATTTATGTTGCCAATCCATACGAAATGTAAATGTTAGCGGAGTGACATTTCACTCCGCTAAAGGGAGGGTTATTGCGCGGCGGGCTGGATATCGTGAATGCGGATGAAACCTAACCGATCCGGAGTGAGTCCGTTAAGCTGCAGCGGAATGTCAACATCGCTCGGAGCCAGCACGCTGGCCGGTGCGGTGAACAGCTGACTGTTAACATTCACCTCCTGGTAGCTCTCAGTGGTGCCCTGGATCTGTCCCCATTCGACGGTACCACTGAAGGCAGGCAACGGATCGTTGGACTCGCCCTGAATGCGTAATGTTGCGCGAGTACCATTTGCATTCGCCGCCACATTCACCAGAGACATTTTTAGCATGCCAATCTGACTATTGAGACGCGCAGGCGTATTCGCTCCCGGCAGCAGATAAACCCCGCTGCTGGATTTGGCGTTTAGCGCGTTTTGCTGGGTGATCTTCACCGTTTCTTTGTTCAGTTTGTCCATCGCCGCATTGAGCGTGTTCACGCTCTGTTTCATCTGGCGGACTTCGGTTTGCTGTGCACAGGCGCTAAGGGTGAAGAGGCTCCCCACCAGCAAAATTTTAAGGTAACGTCTTGTCATTGCGTTTATTTCCTTGAAATAACGGATCGCCTTAATGGTAGCCAGACTCGACGTGTCAGACATAGATCCTTTGTCTCAAAAAGCTCTTCCTTTGTTGTCAGGCCAGATCAGGGTAAAATGAAAATTAGTTAACCACATAACAGGGATACCGTATGCATTGCCCATTCTGCTCCGCTGTGGATACCAAAGTCATCGACTCTCGTCTTGTGGGCGAAGGGTCCTCCGTACGCCGTCGTCGGCAGTGTCTGGTGTGCAACGAGCGTTTCACGACCTTTGAGGTTGCAGAGCTGGTAATGCCGCGCGTGGTGAAAAGCAACGACGTGCGCGAGCCGTTTAACGAAGAGAAACTGCGCAGCGGGATGCTGAAGGCCCTGGAAAAACGTCCCGTCAGCGCGGATGACGTTGAGATGGCGTTAAACCACATAAAATCTTACCTTCGTGGTTTGGGTGAGCGTGAAGTGCCGAGCAAAATGATCGGTAACCTGGTGATGGAGCAGCTGAAAAAGCTCGATAAGGTTGCCTATATCCGCTTCGCCTCGGTCTACCGCAGCTTCGAAGACATCAAAGAGTTTGGCGAAGAGATCGCCCGCTTACAGGATTAAGCTCATGCAGGATGAGATTTACATGGCGCGAGCCATGAAGCTGGCGCAGCGCGGTCGTTTTACCACCCATCCCAACCCGAACGTCGGGTGCGTTATCGTTAAAGATGGCGAGATCGTGGGGGAGGGGTTTCACTATCGTGCCGGCGAGCCGCATGCCGAGGTTCATGCGTTGCGCATGGCGGGTGAGAAGGCGCGCGGCGCCACAGCCTACGTCACGCTGGAGCCCTGCAGCCATCACGGGCGTACGCCGCCGTGCTGCGAAGCGCTGATCGCGGCAGGCGTTTCACGCGTGGTCGCATCGATGCAGGACCCGAATCCGCAGGTTGCCGGACGCGGTCTGTATCGCCTGCAGCAGGAAGGCATCGACGTCAGCCATGGGCTGATGATGCAGGATGCGGAAGCGATCAACAAAGGCTTTCTGAAGCGCATGCGCACGGGGTTCCCGTATATTCAGCTCAAGCTGGGCGCCTCGCTGGACGGTCGTACGGCGATGGCAAACGGCGAAAGCCAGTGGGTAACCTCACCACAGGCAAGGCGCGATGTGCAACGTCTGCGCGCGCAAAGCCATGCTATTCTCACCAGCAGTGAAACCGTTCTGGCTGACGATCCGGCCATGACCGTGCGCTGGGACGAACTGAATGCCGATACCCAGGCGCTGTACCCGCAGGAGAACCTGCGCCAGCCGCTGCGTATTATTATTGATAGCCAGAACCGGGTGACGCCGGAGCACCGCATCGTCCAGCAGCCGGGTGAAACCTGGATTGCCCGCACTAAAGAAGATACGCGCGAATGGCCGGAAGGCGCGCGCAGCATTATGGTGCCGGAGCATAACGGTCATCTGGATCTGGTGGTGCTGATGATGCTGCTCGGCAAGCAGCAGGTGAACAGCATCTGGGTTGAAGCGGGGCCAACGCTCGCCGGTGCGCTTTTACAGGCCGGACTGGTGGATGAACTGATTGTTTACGTTGCGCCTAAACTGTTAGGTCACGACGCGCGCGGCCTGTTTGTGCTGCCCGGCCTTGAAAAACTGGCCGACGCACCGCAACTCAAATTTAGCGAGATTCGTCCGGTAGGCCCGGATGTCTGCCTGCACTTAACGACAGCGTAATTGCTCCTGAAATAGGGAAGCAGTGCGCAAAGTATTATGATAAAATCCGCCCCCCTGCGGGGCCAAATGAACCCGTAAAGGAAGAGTATGAACATTATTGAAGCTGCTGTAGCTACCCCGGACGCTCGCGTCGCCATCACCATTGCGCGTTTCAACAACTTCATCAACGACAGCCTGCTGGAAGGTGCGATTGACGCCCTGAAACGTATCGGCCAGGTTAAAGATGACAACATTACCGTTGTTTGGGTTCCAGGCGCTTACGAACTGCCACTGGCGGCGGGCGCGCTGGCGAAAACCGGTAAATACGACGCGGTGATTGCGCTGGGTACCGTTATTCGTGGCGGCACTGCGCACTTCGAATACGTTGCGGGCGGTGCAAGCAACGGTCTGGCACACGTTGCGCAGGATGCTGAAATTCCTGTCGCGTTCGGCGTGCTGACCACCGAAAGTATTGAACAAGCCATCGAACGTGCTGGCACCAAAGCCGGTAACAAAGGTGCAGAAGCTGCACTGACCGCGCTTGAAATGATCAATGTATTGAAAGCCATCAAGGCCTGATTTTTTTGTAAGGGGAATTCCGTGAAACCTGCTGCTCGTCGCCGCGCCCGTGAATGTGCCGTCCAGGCACTTTACTCCTGGCAGTTGTCCCAGAACGACATCGCTGATGTCGAATACCAGTTCCTGTCAGAACAGGACGTAAAAGACGTTGACGTTCTGTACTTCCGCGAACTGCTGTCGGGAGTGGCGACTAATAGCGCGTATCTCGATGGCCTGATGAAGCCATACCTGTCCCGTCTGCTCGAAGAGCTGGGCCAGGTGGAAAAAGCAGTGTTGCGTATCGCGCTGTTTGAGCTGTCTAAACGTGATGATGTGCCGTATAAAGTGGCCATCAACGAAGCGATCGAGCTGGCGAAAACCTTCGGCGCTGAAGACAGCCACAAGTTTGTAAACGGCGTACTTGATAAAGCTGCACCTGCGATCCGTCCCCACAAAAAGTGATCCGCAAACCGGAGTCCTGCATTGCCTGACGGGCAGTGCGGCTCCGGTTTTTTCTTTTATTTGCTGAGGCATAACGTATGGCATGCGGCGAATTCTCCCTGATTGCCCGTTATTTCGACCGTGTCAGAACCTCTCGTCTTGATGTTGAAACCGGCATTGGCGATGACTGTGCACTACTCAATATTCCCGAAAAACAGACGCTGGCAATCAGCACCGACACCCTGGTGTGCGGCCGTCATTTCTTACCGGATATCGATCCTGCCGATCTGGCGTATAAAGCCCTGGCGGTTAACGTCAGCGATCTGGCGGCGATGGGTGCCGATCCCGCGTGGCTGACGCTGGCTCTGACCCTGCCTGAGGTAGATGAAGCCTGGCTGGAAGCCTTTAGCGATGCGCTGTTTGAGCAGCTTAGCTATTACGATATGCAGCTGATTGGCGGCGACACGACTGCCGGTCCGCTGTCGATGACGCTGGCGATCCACGGCTACGTGCCGCTCGGCCGCGCGTTGAAGCGCTCAGGTGCAAAACCGGGCGACTGGATCTACGTGACCGGTACGCCGGGCGACAGCGCGGCAGGGCTGGCGATCCTTCAGAATCGTTTAACGGTTGAAGATGCTGACGACGCGGCGTATCTGGTGAAACGCCATCTGCGGCCAACGCCGCGTATTTTGCACGGCCAGGCGCTGCGCGAACGGGCAAGCTCGGCTATCGATCTCTCTGACGGGCTGATCTCGGATCTCGGGCATATCCTGAAGGCCAGTGGCGTAGGCGCGCGCGTTGACCTGGATCTCTTCCCGCTGTCGGAGCAACTGCTTCGCCATGTAGAGCCTGAGCAGGCCCTGCGCTGGGCGCTGTCCGGTGGTGAAGACTATGAGCTGTGCTTCACGGTGCCAGAGCTCAACCGTGGAACGCTGGACGTGGCGTTAGCGCATCTCGGCGCGAAGTTTACCTGCATCGGTCAGATCATGCCGGAGAGTGAAGGGCTGAAGTTTGTGAAAGACGGTGCGCCCGTTACGCTGGACTGGAAAGGGTACGATCACTTCGCGTGAGTTTGTGCGCTCTGTATTGCCGGGTGGCGCTGCGCTTACCCGGCCTACAAACAGGGTGCGATCGTAGGCCGGGTAAGGCGGAGCCGTCACCCGGCAAGTGTTTACTTAAACCCCACTACCGGATGCTGCTGATACGGCGTCTCCAGCTCGGCAACCTGCTCCGGCGTCAGCGTGATATCCACCGCATTCAGCAGCTCATCCAGCTGTTCTTCCCGCGACGTTCCAATAATCGGTGCCGCGACCCCGCGCTTGCCCAGCAGCCACGCCAGGGCCACCTGAGCGCGGGTTGCACCGGTATCGTCGGCGATCCCGGCTAAACGTTCGGCAATCAGCGCATCGCTGGCTTCTGTACCGCCATAGAGATTCTTTCCCACTTCATCCGATACCAGCCGAGCCGTGGTTTCACCCCACGGACGGGTCAGGCGACCGCGCGCCAGCGGGCTCCACGGGATCACCGCCACGCCTTCCTGATGGCATAGCGGCAGCATCTCGCGTTCTTCTTCACGATAAATCAGATTGTAGTGATCCTGCATGGTGACAAAGCGCGCCCAGCCGTGCTGCGCCTGGAGATCCAGCGCCTGAGCAAACTGCGACGCGTGCATAGACGACGCGCCGATGTAGCGTGCTTTACCGGCTTTGACCACGTCGTTCAGCGCTTCAAGCGTCTCCTCGATCGGCGTGTTGTAATCCCAGCGGTGAATTTGCAGCAGGTCGACGTAATCCATGTTCAGGCGTCTGAGGCTGTCATCAATGGAGCGCAGGATCTGCGCGCGAGAAAGGCCCTCAGCCAGGTCGCCCACCGGGTAGTAGACCTTGGTGGCGACGACGACGTCATCACGGCGGGCAATGTCGCGCAGTGCGCGGCCGACAATTTCCTCGCTGCTGCCGTCGGAGTAGCTGTTGGCGGTGTCAAAGAAGTTAATGCCGCCCTCGATGGCGCGTTTGATAATCGGACGGCTGCTCTCTTCCGGTAGCGTCCAGGCGTGGTTTCCCCGATCGGGCTCGCCAAAGGTCATGCATCCCAGACAAAGTCGGGAAACCTTAAGGTCCGTTCTTCCTAATGTTGTGTATTGCACGGTTCCGCTCCTGCTGTTTAAACACCAGCTTTAAGCATAGCAGGAGCGGAAAAGGGGGAGGGGTCAGTCCAGCCAGGTACGGATTTTGGCTTCGATACCGGCGGCGTCCAGGCCAATCGCCGCACGGGCTTCGTCCTGAGTACCTTGCGGAATGAAGCGATCCGGCAGGCCGAGGTTCAGCACCGGCACGGCTTTACGGTTCGCCATCAGTACCTCATTCACGCCGCTGCCCGCGCCGCCCATGATGGCGTTTTCTTCCAGCGTGACCAGCACATCATGCGTCTCAGCCATACTCAGGATCAGAGAGTCGTCGAGCGGCTTCACAAAGCGCATGTCCACCAGGGTGGCATTCAGCGCTTCAGCCGCTTTCGCGGCCTCGGGCATCAGCGTGCCGAAGTTCAGGATCGCCACTTTCTCACCGCGACGCTTCACCAGACCTTTACCGATCGGCAGTTTTTCCAGCGGCTGCAGCTCAACGCCTACCGCATTGCCGCGCGGGTAGCGAACGGCGCTTGGGCCATCCTGATAGTGATAGCCGGTAAACAGCATCTGACGACATTCGTTCTCGTCGCTTGGCGTCATGACAACCATATCCGGAATACAGCGCAGGAACGACAGATCAAACGCGCCCTGGTGCGTCTGGCCGTCGGCACCGACGATGCCCGCACGATCGATAGCAAACAGTACCGGCAGCTTCTGAATCGCCACATCGTGGATCACCTGATCGTAGGCGCGCTGCAGGAAGGTGGAATAGATAGCGACAACGGGCTTGTAGCCGCCAATCGCCAGGCCCGCTGCAAACGTCACCGCATGCTGCTCGGCAATGGCGACGTCAAAATACTGGTCAGGGTATTTTCTGGAGAACTCCACCATGCCGGAACCTTCACGCATGGCCGGGGTGATCGCCATCAGCTTGTTGTCTTTGGCTGCGGTTTCGCACAGCCAGTCGCCGAAGATTTTGGAATAGCTCGGCATGCCGCCGCTGCTTTTTGGCAGACAGCCGCTGGACGGGTCAAATTTCGGTACCGCGTGGAAGGTGATCGGATCTTTTTCCGCTGGTTCGTAACCGCGCCCTTTTTTAGTCATGATATGCAGGAACTGCGGGCCTTTCAGGTCGCGCATGTTCTTGAGCGTGGTCACCAGGCCCAGCACGTCGTGACCGTCAACCGGGCCAATATAGTTAAAGCCCAGCTCTTCAAACAGGGTGCCCGGCACCACCATACCTTTGATGTGTTCTTCGGTACGCTTGAGTAGCTCTTTAATCGGCGGTACGCCGGAGAAGACTTTCTTGCCGCCTTCGCGCAGCGAGGAGTAAAGCTTGCCGGAGAGCAGCTGGGCCAGATGGTTGTTAAGCGCGCCGACGTTCTCGGAGATCGACATTTCGTTATCGTTGAGGATAACCAGCATGTCCGGCTTGATATCGCCCGCGTGGTTCATGGCTTCGAAGGCCATACCGGCGGTAATGGCGCCGTCGCCAATCACGCAGACGGTGCGGCGCTGCTTGTTCTCTTTCTCGGCGGCAACGGCAATACCGATGCCCGCAGAAATGGAGGTGGAGGAGTGGCCGACGCTCAGCACGTCGTACTCGCTCTCACCGCGCCACGGGAACGGGTGCAGGCCGCCCTTCTGACGAATGGTGCCAATTTTATCGCGACGTCCGGTCAGAATTTTGTGCGGATAGGCCTGGTGTCCCACGTCCCAGATGAGCTGATCGAACGGCGTGTTATAGACGTAGTGCAGCGCCACGGTCAGCTCTACCGTGCCAAGCCCGGAGGCGAAATGGCCGCTGGAGCGGCTTACGCTGTCGAGCAGGTAGCGACGCAGCTCGTCGCACAGCTTCGGCAGGCTCTCTTTCGGCAACAGACGTAACTCCTGGGTGGAGTCAACTAACGCCAGTGTCGGGTATTTGGCAATATCAAAACTCATCAAAGGCTCATCGAGATATATAGTTTATTTATCACGCTGGATTATATAGTCCGCTAGCGCTTCCAGTGCCGAGGTATCCAGCGATTGCGCGGCCAGTTCATTTAGCGACTGGCGGGCATCGTCAATCAGATCCCGGGCTTTACGTTGGGCTTGCTCAAGACCCAGCAGGGCGGGGTAGGTACTTTTGCCAAGCTGCTGGTCCGCACCCTGACGTTTACCCAATGTTGCAGTATCGCCCACCACATCCAGAATGTCATCCTGAACCTGGAACGCCAGACCGATACTTTCTGCGTATCTGTCCAGAATCGGCAGGGCTTTGCGCCCTTGTTCACCCGCGCTCAGCGCGCCCAGGCGAACGGCGGAACGAATCAACGCCCCGGTTTTATGGCGATGAATACGCTCCAGCTGTTCCAGATTAACCTGACGTCCTTCCGCTTCAAGATCCAGCGCCTGTCCGCCGCACATGCCGGCCACGCCGCTGGCCATTGCCAGTTCGGAGATCATCGCCAGGCGGTCGCGGTCGGCCACTTCCGCCATCGGCGCGTCGCTCAGAATCGAGAACGCCAGCGTTTGCAGGGCATCACCCGCCAGAATGGCATTCGCCTCGCCAAACTTGATATGGCAGGTGGGTTGACCCCGACGCAAATCGTCGTCGTCCATGGCCGGGAGATCGTCGTGGATCAGCGAGTAGGCGTGGATGCACTCAACGGCGGCTGCCGGGGCGTCCAGCGTGTTATCGCTGATGCCAAACATATTGCCTGTGGCGTACACCAGGAACGGGCGCAGGCGCTTTCCACCCAAGAGTGCGCCATAGTACATGGCTTCAACCAGAGGAGTGTTCTGAAAAGGCTGTGGCGCAATAAAACGGCGCAGGGCGTCGTTGGCGCGTACGACACGCGCCTGAAGCTCGTTGGCAAAATCCATTTACTCGGCGTCCGGTGTGAAAGGCGTGGTTTTCGCGTCTTCGCTGTCGGAAAGCAGGATCTGCACGCGCTGCTCGGCCTGCTGCAGTTTGACCTGCCCCTGGCGCGCCAGCTGCACGCCACGCTCGAATTCATTGAGCGCCTCTTCCAGCGGGAGATCGCCGCTCTCAAGACGGGTAACGATTTGCTCCAGTTCACTCAGCGCAGTTTCGAAACTGGCCGGTGCGTCGTTCTTCTTCGGCATAGTGAATTGACTCTTATATTCTCAGCCCCGACATGGTAACGGACTCAGGGCAATTATCAAATAACGCGCAATGTGCACAGGAGCGGCGCGATGGTGGTATACTTGCGCGCCTGGATGCAGCCACGGGTGTGGGCTGCTGTACTCTTTTCCATTACAAGCCTTAATACGCTTGCCTAAGAAACATTGCCGCCATGAAGTTTATCATTAAATTGTTCCCTGAAATCACCATCAAAAGCCAATCTGTGCGTTTGCGCTTTATTAAAATTCTCACCGGGAACATTCGTAACGTATTAAAGCACTACGACGAAACCCTCGCCGTGGTGCGCCACTGGGACCACGTAGAGGTCCGTGCGAAAGACGAAAACAAACGTCAGGATATTCGCGACGCGCTGACCCGTATTCCGGGGATCCACCATATCCTGGAAGTGGAAGATGTTCCGTTCAGCGATATGCACGACATCTTCGAGAAAGCGCTGGTCCAGTACCGCGACCAGATCGAAGGCAAAACCTTCTGCGTGCGCGTGAAGCGTCGCGGTAAGCACGAGTTCAGCTCTATTGAAGTGGAACGTTACGTCGGCGGCGGTTTGAACCAGCACGTTGAAACGGCGCGCGTTCGTCTGACCAACCCGGACGTAACCGTGAACCTGGAGATCGAAAACGATCGCCTGCTGCTGGTGAAAGGGCGCTATGAAGGTATCGGCGGCTTCCCGATTGGCACCCAGGAAGACGTATTGTCTCTGATCTCCGGCGGCTTCGACTCCGGCGTCTCCAGCTATATGCTGATGCGTCGCGGCTGCCGTGTGCACTACTGCTTCTTCAACCTGGGCGGCGCGGCGCACGAAATCGGCGTTCGTCAGGTCGCACATTACCTGTGGAACCGCTTCGGCAGCTCCCACCGCGTGCGTTTCGTGGCGATCAACTTCGAACCTGTGGTCGGCGAAATCCTCGAAAAAGTGGACGACGGCCAGATGGGCGTGGTGCTGAAGCGCATGATGGTGCGTGCGGCGTCCAAAGTTGCCGAGCGCTACGGCGTACAAGCGCTGGTCACCGGTGAAGCGCTGGGCCAGGTCTCCAGCCAGACGCTGACCAACCTGCGTCTGATCGACAACGTGTCTGATACGCTGATCCTGCGCCCGCTGATCTCCCACGATAAAGAGCACATCATCGATCTGGCGCGCGAAATCGGTACCGAAGATTTTGCCCGCACCATGCCGGAATACTGCGGCGTGATCTCAAAAAGCCCAACGGTGAAAGCGGTGAAGGCGAAGATCGAAGCGGAAGAAGAGAACTTCGATTTCAGCATTCTGGAAAAAGTGGTGGAGGAAGCCTCCAACATCGACATCCGCGAGATTGCCCAGCAGACCGAGCAGGAAGTCGTTGAAGTTGAAACCGTGAGCGGTTTCGGCGCTAACGATGCGATTCTGGATATCCGCTCCATTGACGAGCAGGATGACAAGCCGCTGCAGGTTGAAGGCGTCGACGTGGTTTCTCTGCCGTTCTATAAGCTGAGCACCAAGTTTGGCGATCTCGACCAGAGCAAAACGTATCTGCTGTGGTGTGAGCGCGGGGTGATGAGTCGCCTGCAGGCGCTGTATCTGCGCGAGCAGGGCTTTGCGAACGTGAAGGTGTATCGCCCGTAGTTCATTGCCGGGGAGTGCGGCCTGAAGCCCTCACCCCCGGCCCTCTCCCACAGGGAGAGGGAGAACACCTATTCGTAATAATTATAAATCCCCGCCGGCATCACCAGCGACGACGCCACTTCGTACGCTTTCTCGCGCCCGACCAGCAGGTCAATAATCTTTAAGCCAAAATCAATCGCGGTGCCTGGCCCCTGGCTGGTCAGCAAGTTGACGCGCGGATCCCAGACGACGCGTTTATCCACCCAGTGCTCTTCCGGGATCGTATCCTTCAGCCCCGGGAAGCCGGTCATGTTGCCGATGGGGAAGATATCGTGCGGAACCAGAACCGTTCCTGCTGCGGCACAGATTGCCGCGACGATGCGGCCGGATAAATGAAACTGACGCACGGTCTCGACCAGCAGCGGGCTATCGCGAAAACATTCCGCGCCTTTTAAGCCGCCGGGCAGCACGATGATGTCGTAATCGCCGTCAGCCACCTGAACGAGGGGGGCATCCGCAAGGATTTTCACCCCGCGCGAGCAGGTGATTGCCAGATTACCGTCGCTGGCGACGCTGGCGGTGGTGACCTTAATGCCGCCGCGCACCATCAAATCAATGGTGGTGACCGCTTCCATCTCTTCGCTACCAGGGGCGAGGCAGATCAGTGCTGACGCGCTCATATTCACTCTCCTTACGTTTAACCAGGTCATACAGACGGGCGTTTTCCGGCACGGAAATGCCGTGCGCGCGGGCGCGTTTTAGCAGATAGCCGGTAATGTAGTCGATCTCCGTGTGGCGTAAAGCCCGAACATCCTGCAGCATCGAGGAGATGTTTTCTGCCGTGCTCTCAATGACCTGCTCGACATAACAGCGCAAATCGTCGGCCGAGGTATGCAGGCCTTCCCGCTCAACGACCGCCGCGACTTCCGCACACAAAATCGCAACGTCCTGCGGATGATTTTTCAGCTCCCCGTTCGGGCAGTTCCACAGCGCCGTCAGCGGGTTGATTACGCAATTTACCGCCAGCTTGCGCCACAGCTGAGGGCGGATGTTGTTGTGCCAGGCGACGTCCGGCAGCACCTTCTGCAGCACATCGGCAAGATAGCTGTAATCTCCATCCTGAGTTCTGGCGGGCCCGATGTGCGTCACGCCGCTGGCGACATGCACGATGATGTTGCCGTCGCGACGGGCAGCGTGCGTGGTCGTCGCCATCAGCAGGGGCTGCGGTACGCTTTTCAGCTCATCAAGGGTCCCCATGCCGTTATGCAGCAGCAGTATGGGCGAAGTGGGGGGGAGCTGCGCGGCCAGTGTCTTTACCGCGTCTGAGACCTGCCACGCTTTGAGCGTCACCAGTAAAAGATCGCTTTGCGCCAGGAAATCAGGATCGTTCGCGGTGAGGGATTCGTTAAAGATGCTTCCGTCTTCACCTATCAGGTTTACACTGCAATAGGGCTGGGGCACGCGCAGCCAGCCCTGAACCTCATGTCCGTGCTTGCACAGCGCGGTCAGCCACAGCTGACCAAGCGCTCCGCATCCGAGCACCGTAATTTTCATTGTTCCTCCTCACCTGCAACTGCGCCAGGTGTTACAGCTTAATTATACAGCTAAGCTTCTGTTGAGTTATGCCTCGTAGCGGGTATTATGCAACGCAACAAAAGTGAAGGGAGAAGAAAAGATGCCATCTTTCGATATTGTTTCCGAAGTTGATATCCAGGAAGTTCGCAACGGCGTTGAGAACGCAACCCGCGAAGTTGAGTCACGTTTCGATTTTCGTGGCGTTGAGGCGTCGTTTGAGCTGAACGACGCAAATAAGACTATTAAGGTGCTGAGCGAGTCTGATTTCCAGGTGAATCAGCTGCTCGACATTCTGCGCGCCAAGCTGTTAAAGCGCGGCATCGAAGGGACGTCTCTGGACGTGCCGGAAGAGTTTGTGCACAGCGGTAAAAACTGGTTTGTTGAAGCCAAGCTGAAGCAGGGCATCGAGAGCGCGGTGCAGAAGAAGATCGTTAAGCTTATTAAAGACAGCAAGCTGAAGGTGCAGGCGCAGATCCAGGGCGAAGAAATTCGCGTGACCGGTAAGTCCCGCGATGACCTCCAGTCCGTAATGGCGCTGGTGCGCGGCGGCGATCTTGGGCAACCGTTCCAGTTTAAAAACTTCCGCGATTGATATAAAAAAGCCCGGTTTAACCGGGCTTTTTTTCACGCTTTGAGCGCCTGCTCAACCTCGAAGCGGTTGGTCATTTTACTGTCTATTTTGACGTAAGCGCTGCGCTCTTCCGGGACGATGAGCACTTCTGTCACACCCTCTTTGGCTTCCAGACGCTGCTTCAGCATATCGCTGATTTCCACATCATCCGGGATTTCCACGCGCAGGCTGCTCACGTAGCGCGGCTCTTTCATGGTGCTGGCGACCAGTAGCCAGACTGTTGCCAATAGCGCACCGGCGAGGAACACGGTTTGTGAATCAAACAGGCCGTCCACCCAGCCGCCGAGCGAGCCGCCGATCGCCACGCCGAGAAACTGGCTGGTGGAGTAGATGCCCATCGCGGTGCCTTTATATCCGGCGGGGGACTCTTTGCTGATCAGCGACGGCAGTAGGGCTTCCATCAGGTTAAAGGCCAGGAAGAACAGCTGTACGCCGGCAATCAGTTCCCAGAAGTGCGGGCCGGCACCCCAGAGCACAATTTCGGCAATCAGCAGGACCGCCACGCAGCCCACGAAGACGCGCTTCATTTTGCGCTTCACTTCGGCGTAGATGATGAACGGCACGACGGAGACAAACGAAATCAGCATCGTGACCAGATAGATTTTCCAGTGCTCAGCCGCCGGGAAACCCGCTGCGGCAAGCTGGCCGGGCAGGGCGACAAAGGTCGACATCAGCAGGATGTGCAGACACATAATGCCAAAGTTAAGCTTGAGCAGGCGCGGCTCGACAATCACTTTGCTGAAGCAGCCTTTTACCATCCCCGATTCGCGGTTCAGGACGTGGTTTTTGCTGTCCGGCACGACCCACAGGGTTAAGGCAATACCGATGGTCGCCAGCACGGCAATCATCCAGAACAGGGCGTGCAGACCCAACGTGTGCGTAATGATGGGGCCCAGCACCATCGCAATCGCAAAGGTCACGCCAAAGCTCACGCCGATGAACGCCATCGCTTTGGTGCGGTTCTGCTCGCGGGTTAAGTCGGACAGCAGCGCCATCACCGCGGCGGCAATCGCGCCGGAACCCTGCAGGGCGCGGCCGAGAATAATCCCCCAGATGGAGTGGGAGAGGGCGGCAATCACGCTTCCGAGCACAAAGACCAGCAGCCCGCCGACGATCAGCGGCTTTCGGCCCACCCGGTCAGACAGCAGGCCAAAGGGGATCTGGAAAACCGCCTGCGCCAGACCGTAGATGCCGATCGCGAGCCCAATCAGCGCCTCGCTGGCCCCCTGCAGCGCCATACCGTACGTGGTCAGAACAGGCAGGACCATAAACATGCCAAGCATCCGTAGCGAGAAGACAGTCCCTAAGCCCCAGGTCGCGCGTAGCTCGCCTGGCGTCATTTTATAATCGTTCATTACCACCTCAGTTCAAAAGCAGGCCATAGTGTAGTGCGGGGAAGGGGCGGGGTAAATAAAGGGTTATTTAACAAATATTACATGCGTTATTAGTAGATTCAGTGAATAAAAAAGGGTGCCGAAGCACCCTTTTATTGACCTGTTTGGCTTACCAGACGTAAGTCAGCAGGTTGTGTGAATCTGGCACCATGAAGTCCACGGACATCATCACGGACAGCGAGGTGATGGCCACAATCGAGAACACAAACAGTTTGCGCGCCCAGACTTTGTCATCTTCCACTTTGTAACCGCGCAGCGCCATACCGAGCCACCAGACGCTCACCGCAGCCGCTACCGCCAGATATTTATACCCGGCGTAACCACCCAGAGAGAGCATCAGCGTTGCCACGGCAAAGGCGATGATGTACAACGTGATGTGGTTCTTGGCAACAGAAATGCCCTTCACGACCGGCAGAACCGGGATGTTCGCTGCCTGATAATCCTTAAAGCGGAAAATCGCGATGGCATAGGAGTGCGGCATCTGCCACAGGCTAAAGATAGCCAGCAGGATCAGCGCACCGCTGTCGAACTCGTTCGTGACCGCGCAGTAGCCAATCACCGGCGGCGCAGCGCCGGAGAGAGAACCAATCAGCGTGCCGTAGACGGAGTGGCGTTTCATATACAGGCTGTAGACGCCCACATACACCACGAACCCCATCACCCCCAGCCAGCAGGCCAGCGGGTTAGCACCAAACCACAGCAGCATAAAGCCAGCAATACCCAGCAAGGTGGCGTACACCAGCGAGACGGAAGGGGCGATCAGGCCTTTCACCAGCACCCGATTTTTGGTCCTTTCCATCTTCTTGTCGATATCCATGTCGATGTAGTTGTTAAATACACAACCGGACGCAACAACCAGTGACACACCGACCAGCGTGTAGATAAAGAGGGTGTAATCAATGCTGCCCTTAGAGGCCAGCAGGAACCCTCCGATCACGGAGATCAGGTTGCCAAAGATGATGCCTGGTTTCGTTACTTGCAGGTATTGCTTAAACATACTCGCCGCTCTTAGTGAACCATCATGTTGTAGTTGAGGTTCCACATAATCCAGATGGAACCGACTACCAGGATAGCGATGATAATCACGGTAAAGATAAAGGCGGTCATATTCCAGCCTTCATCGGACTTGGTGTTCATGTGCAGGAAGCAAACCAGATGCACCAGAATCTGAATCACCGCGGTCACCAGGATTGCACCCAGAATAACCGGCTTAGACGCAGAACCGCTCATCACCATCCAGAACGGGATCACCGTCAGGATGATCGACAGGATGAAACCTGTCATGTAGGTTTTTACGCTACCGTGGGAAGCGCCATGATCGTTTGAATGACTCATTACATCGCCCCCATCAGATATACAACAGAGAACACACAGATCCACACCACGTCCAGGAAGTGCCAGAACAGGCTCAGGCACATGATACGGGTACGGTTAGTGCTGGTCAGGCCGCGACGGGATACCTGGAACATCAGTACCGCCATCCAGATCAGACCAGAGGTCACGTGCAGACCGTGGGTACCGACCAGCGCGAAGAACGCTGACAGGAAGCCACTGCGATCCGGACCGAAACCTTCCAGAATCAGGTGATGGAATTCATAGATTTCCATCCCGATAAATCCAGCACCAAACAGCCAGGTCAACGCCAGCCAGGACACAACCTGGCTCTTGTTGTTTTTGTACATGGCGATAGCCGCCATGCCGTAGGTGATGGAGCTGAATAACAGCAGTGCGGTTTCAACCAGAACGAACGGCAGTTCAAAGATGTCCTTGCCAGCCGGGCCGCCCGCCGTGCCGTTCACCAGAACGGCGTAGGTCGCGAACAGACAGCAGAACAGAATGCAGTCGCTCATCAGGTAGATCCAGAAACCGAAGACTTTGGTCGGTCCTGTATCGTGGTGCGCATGTTCATGCGCGTGGGCAGTTGAGTGCGCCAGAGTATCAGTTGCCATTTTTCAGCCCCGCTTTAGAAATCTCGTCGAAATGCTGATTTTCCAGCTTCTCAACTTCACGGACTGGTACGTAGTAGTCCACGTCCTCGTCAAAGCTCTTCACAATCCAGCTGATTACGATGCCAGCGAAGCCAACAATCGCCATCCACCAGATGTGCCAGATCATTGCGAAACCAAATACCGTTGCGAAGGCGGCAATCACAATGCCCGCACCGCTGTTTTTCGGCATGTGGATTTCTTCGTAATGAGCAGGTTGCTTGTACGCTTCACCTTTTTCTTTCATTTCCCAGAATGCGTCGCGTTCATGAACCTGCGGCACGATGGCAAAGTTATAGAAAGGAGGTGGAGAAGAGGTCGCCCACTCCAGCGTACGGCCACCCCATGGGTCACCGGTCAGGTCACGGTTCTGGTCGCGGTCGCGAATAGACACGTAGAACTGAATCAGCTGAGACGCGATACCGCAGGCAATCAGCACGGCGCCGCCCGCTGCAACCATCAGCATTGGGTGGAACTGCGGATCGATCTGCTGGCTCAGACGACGGGTCATACCCATGAAGCCCAGCACGTACAGAGGCATAAATGCCACGAAGAAGCCGATGATCCAGAACCAGAACGCGCGTTTACCCCATTTTTCGTTCAGCGTGAAGCCGAACGCTTTTGGCCACCAGTAGGTTACGCCAGCGAAGCAGCCGAAGACCACGCCACCGATGATAACGTTATGGAAGTGCGCAATCAGGAACAGGCTGTTGTGCAGAACGAAGTCAGCACCTGGTACCGCCAGCAGTACGCCGGTCATCCCACCTACGGAGAAGGTCACGATGAAGCCGATAGTCCACAGCATCGCTGAGTGGAACACGATACGGCCCTGGTACATGGTGAACAGCCAGTTGAAGATCTTCACCCCGGTAGGGATGGCGATAATCATGGTGGTAATACCGAAGAAGGCGTTTACGTTCGCGCCCGCACCCATGGTGAAGAAGTGGTGCAGCCAAACGATGAACGACAGAACGGTAATACACACGGTTGCCCACACCAGAGAGGTGTAACCAAACAGACGTTTACGCGAGAAGGTTGCCGCGATTTCGGAGAACACACCGAACACAGGCAGAACCAGAATGTACACTTCCGGGTGACCCCAGGCCCAAATCAGGTTGATGTACATCATCATGTTGCCACCCATATCATTCGTGAAGAAATGGGTGCCCAGGTAGCGGTCCAGGGTCAGCAGCGCGATGGTAACGGTCAGAATTGGGAAGGAGGCAATAATCAGGATGTTGGCGCACAGAGATGCCCAGGTAAATACCGGCATCTTGAACATGGTCATGCCAGGGGCACGCATCTTGATAATGGTCACGAAGAAGTTGATACCGGTCAGGGTAGTACCGACACCGGAGAGCTGAAGCGCCCAAATCCAGTAGTCGACGCCAACGCCCGGACTGTACTCAATTCCTGACAGCGGCGGGTAAGCCAGCCAGCCGGTCTGCGCGAATTCGCCCACACCCAGTGACAGGTTAACCAGGATAACGCCGACAACAGTGAACCAGAAGCTCAGGTTGTTCAGGAACGGGAACGCCACGTCGCGCGCGCCGATTTGCAGCGGAACGACAACGTTCATCAGACCGATAACCAGCGGCATCGCCACGAAGAAGATCATGATAACGCCGTGGGCGGTAAAGATCTGATCGTAGTGGTGCGGTGGCAGGAAGCCGGCTTCACCCGCAGAAGCGAGTGCCTGCTGGCTACGCATCATGATCGCATCCGCAAAGCCACGAATTAACATGACGATACCGACGATGCAGTACATGATACCGAGTTTTTTGTGGTCAACCGAAGTCAGCCACTCGTTCCACAGGTAGCTCCACTTACCGAAGTAAGTGATCAGGGCCAGTAAGGCCGCGCCACCAATGATAATTGCAGCCACCGTAACCACGATAATCGGTTCATGGTAGGGCACTGCATCCAGTGTCAATTTTCCGAACATTTTCTTCCTCGGCCCCTTAGTGAGCGGTTTCCGCGTGGCTCATGTCCATGCCTTCCATACCTTCGTGCGCGCTGTGCTCGCCTTCAGGCTGGGTCATGTCCATGCTCTTGCCGTGATCCATAAATTTGCCAATAACGTCTTTGAACAAATCAGGTTTCACATTAGAGAAGTACTCCACCTTGTTGTATTCGCTTGGTGCAGCCACTTTTTCGAACGCCGCCATGTCAGACATGGTGTTTGGAGACTGCTTCGCTTTTTCAACCCACTGGTCGAAAGCGGCACGGTCTGGCGTCGCAATAGCTTTGAACTTCATACCTGAGAAGCCCGGGCCGCTATAGCTGGCGGAGATACCATCATAGGTGCCTGCTTCATTCGCGATCAGGTGCAGGTTGGTCTGCATACCGGCCATCGCGTAAATCTGGCTACCCAGACGTGGGATGAAGAAGGAGTTCATTACGGAGTTGGAGGTCACTTTGAACTGAACCGGAGTGTTCGCCGGGAAGGCGATTTCATTCACGGTAGCAATACCCTGCTCTGGATAGATGAAGAACCATTTCCAGTCCATGGAGACCACTTCAATGGTAATAGGTTTCTCATCGTGAACCAGCGGTTTGCTTGGCTCAAGTGCGTGAGTGGTTTTCCAGGTCAGTACGGCAAGGAACAGGATGATCAGAATAGGTACCGTCCAGACCACAGCTTCCACTTTATTGGAGTGTGACCAGTTAGGGCTATACTTCGCATCTTTATTGCTCGCACGATACTTCCAGGCGAAACCAACAGCCATCAAAATGGCAGGAATAACCACAATCAACATCAGGCCAAAAGCCGTCAATATCAGTGAACGTTGTTCCAGTCCAATCTGTCCTTTGGGGTCTAGTAGTGCAGAATCGCAGCCACTGAGTAATACAGTGCCCGCGAATAATGACAACCATCCCAAACTTTTATTGTATTTCCCGAGTCTCATTTAACGACCTCAATTCCACGGAGTCTGGTGGCGTTTAAAGTGTGCGGGCATTTTACGGGAAGGTTACATTACTGTAAACATCATTAGGCCTGTGTCAGGAAGGTGTTACCGGGTTCTGCCGCACGTGTCACAAGTGTTGCAAATTATGTCGGTTTTTATGACCGAAGCCGCATGGCATGGGCTTTATAACGAAAGGACCCCCAAGCATACCTTAAAAGGGGCAATTGGTATAACCATTGTTGAAAATAAACAAAAAATTAACAATTAATTATCAATAAAAAGACATCTGAAAAACGAAAAATCAAACTCTCGTATGCTGAATCGTTTAATGAAAAATAGCGTTTTGGAATGGGAGCCAATAATTTCCAAATCCTATCCCGCACAAAACAACAAATATTTTTTTTGCGCCTGGCGGCTATTTCGCCGTTATAATTTCGGTTAGTGATTACAACGGGAAATAACCTTTCGCATTTTTCTTCAGGTCATCTGCGTTTTACGCAACGCCATGAAATCAAGCAGACCTCCGATCAGGATCCCGGCGATAGCCAGCAGGGCGCCTGCGTCCAGCAGAAGGGCTTCGAAAGGGAGTACCAGAGAGGTGCTGGCATTGATAATAAGCACCACAAGCCAGAGCGCCAGAGCAATGCAGCCCGCCATTAACAGACGTAGCGCAAAACGATAGGCGCGGCGATATTCGGTGCGCGGCATAAAATGTTCTGTCCGCTGGGTATATTCCAGCGTCTGACGGCAGACCAGCAGCAATAAAATCCCCGGCACGGCAGCCACGACCGAGAAGAGATAAAATGTTGGCCAGCCGTGGGCTTCCACGAACCAGCCGGCAATCGGGCCAACGTACACGCGGCCAACTGCGGAAAGCGCCGAGAGCAGCGCGAACTGGGTAGCGGAAAACGACTTATTGCACAGGGTCATCAGCAGGGCGACAAACGCCGCTGTTCCCATGCCGCCGCAGAGGTTTTCGAAGAACACCGCCGCGGCCATGCTGATCGTATGTTTGTCGGTAATCGACAGCAGCCAGTAGCCTGCGTTAGAGGCGCCCTGAAGGATGCCGAAAATCAGCAGCGCGCGAAACAGCGTCAGGCGTTGCATCAGCACGCCGCCATAAAGCGCGCCGACAATCGTCGCAAACAGCCCCAGCGTTTTATTCACCACACCCACTTCACCGGCGTCAAAACCGACGCCCCGGATCAGGAAGGTGGTGGTTAAACTCATGGCAAAGGCATCGCCCAGCTTATAAAGGACGATGAGCAGCAGGATCAGCCAGGCGTTGTTGCGGCCAAAGAAGTCACGGAGCGGTTCGGCGACGGCCTGCTCCAGCGTGCGGGGAACCGGGATGACGTCACTCGGTTCGGGCGCGAACAGCGTCGCGATAATGCAGGGGATCAGCAGGGCGGCCATCAGCCAGTACATGCCCTGCCAGCCGAGGTAACGGTCGGCCAGCCACAGCGCCAGCCCGCCGGAGACCAGCATTCCGAGGCGATAGCCCAGCACGCTGATTGCTGCACCAGCACCGCGCTCTTCAGCAGGTAACACGTCCGTCTTCCAAGCGTCGAACACAATATCCTGAGAGGCGGAACAGAAGGCAATCACCACCGCAAGCGCTGCCATCCAGCGAAGCTGGGTGGTGGGTTCAAGAAATCCCATCGCCGCAATAGCCAGCAGCAGCAGGATCTGCGTCATCACTAGCCAGCCGCGTCGACGTCCGAGGAAAGGCGGCGTGTAGCGATCCATGACCGGAGACCACAGGAACTTAAAGACATAGGCCTGGCCGACAAGCGAGAAGAAACCGATGGTTTTAAGATCGATGTTCTCAACCGTCATCCACGCCTGAAGCGTGCCGGAAGTAAGTGCGAGGGGTAAACCCGAGGCGAAGCCGAGGATCAGCAGAATCGCTGATTTCGGTTGCTGGAAAATGCGTAAGTAATGGCTGGACATGTTCTTATAAAACTGACCCGGTGATACACCGGGTCAGCGAGCGGGATTAACGCGCGTTCTGCTTGATGAAGTCGTGAATGCTGGTGTCCTGCGCCATATCGGCGATGGTATCGGTCAGCACGCTGTTCACGGCGTTAGCAATGTTCTGGTTAGAAGCCTGGAAGGCACCTTCAACAGAGTAGCTGGCGCGGTAGTTTTTAGTCATCTTGTTGCCATTCTTCGCGGTGGCAATGATGGCGATATCCGCTTTGGTCGCAATGTTGTAGCGCACGTTGCCCTGAGACACGTCAGCGTACAGGTTATTCACGATGATCTGCAGATCAACCGCGCCGCTTGGGCCAATCATGTAGCCGCGAGCGGTCATCTGTTTCTCCAGCACTTCCTGGAGCAGGAAGCGCAGGTCGCGGGAGGCGGTGAGAGTAACCTGCTGGTTATCGCGGGTCACTTTAGCCAGCGCCTGATCCTGACGCTGATCGGCACCGTTAATGCTCACGGTGACGCCCATCAGGCTTGGATCCTGCTGAGGCAGGGTGATTTTTGGTGAGACATCAATGGTGGTAGGCGGGGTAGCACAGCCTGCCAGCATAAAAAGGGCTACCAACGGAAAGAAGAGTTTTTTTAACATTTTCGGGTTCTCAACGAATCGTAAGCATATAAAGAGAAAAATTGCCGCCATCATAACATCGCCAACGGCGAGGGGAAGTGGTCAACGCATGTAAATTCATCGCCTTGTCCGAAAACTGACCAGATCACCCTTTTTCCCAATCCTTGTATGACAAAACGTATGAGTCTCACAGTGAACTTCATTCGTTTGAATGAGAAAATCAGACGAAAGCTAAATATTTGTTGTCAAGGTGTAATGGAAACGGTAAAAGCGGCTAACATTTAAAGGGATGGGTGACATCCTGGCGTTGTCGGAGGAGTAATTTCATGATGATACGTGAGCATATAGAAGATAAATTAAGGGCAGCGTTCAACCCTGTGTTCCTCGAAGTCGTCGACGAAAGCTATCGTCATAACGTGCCGGCAGGTTCTGAAAGCCACTTTAAAGTGGTTCTGGTTAGCGATCGCTTCACGGGAGAGCGTTTCCTGAATCGACACCGCTTGATCTACAGCACCTTGACGGAAGAGCTCTCCACGACCGTGCATGCGCTGGCACTGCATACCTACACCATTAAGGAATGGGAAGGTTTGCAGGATACGGTTTTCGCATCGCCGCCCTGTCGCGGTGCAGGCACTATCGCCTGATAAATCGGATTTGCAACGGCTGGAGCTTTTCCAGTATGTTGCTTACAGATTTCCTCAAAACGGCCTCCGGGCCGTTTTGTTTTGTCTGAGTTTTGAGCGAATGGAGCGATTTTAAGACTAAAAATAGCCTTAAAGTGTGAAAAAAGCCGCAGCAACATGCCCCAACCGTTCTCGACTCACCTAAGTGATGCCGCTATAATGCCGCGTCTTATTGAATGTCTTCGGGATGATTCTGGCGACAGGGAATGTGAATCTGCACTAAGAGAGCATCCCGGTATAACAGACAGATTCAGAGTTGACCGAGCACTGTGATTTTTTTGAGGTAACAAGATGCAAGTTTCAGTTGAAACCACTCAAGGCCTTGGCCGCCGTGTAACGATTACTATCGCTGCTGACAGCATCGAAACTGCTGTGAAAAGCGAGCTGGTCAACGTAGCAAAAAAAGTACGTATTGACGGCTTCCGCAAGGGCAAAGTACCAATGAATGTTGTTGCTCAGCGTTATGGCGCTTCCGTGCGTCAGGATGTGCTGGGTGAACTGATGAGCCGTAACTTTATTGATGCGATCATCAAAGAAAAAATCAATCCGGCCGGCGCGCCTAACTACGTTCCAGGCGAATACAAACTGGGCGAAGACTTCACCTACTCCGTAGAGTTCGAAGTGTACCCGGAAGTTGAGCTGAAAGGTCTGGAATCTATCGAAGTTGAAAAACCAGTTGTTTCCGTGACTGACGAAGACGTTGACGGCATGCTGGATACCCTGCGCAAGCAGCAGGCGAACTGGAAAGAGAAAGAAGGCGCTGTTGACGCTGAAGACCGTGTCACCATCGACTTCACCGGTTCTGTAGACGGCGAAGAGTTCGAAGGCGGTAAAGCGTCTGACTTCGTACTGGCGATGGGCCAGGGTCGTATGATCCCAGGCTTCGAAGACGGTATCAAAGGCCACAAGGCTGGCGAAGAGTTCACCATCGACGTGACCTTCCCGGAAGAATACCACGCTGAAAACCTGAAAGGGAAAGCAGCGAAGTTCGCTATCAACCTGAAGAAAGTTGAAGAGCGCGAACTGCCAGAACTGACTGAAGAATTCATCAAGCGTTTCGGCGTGGAAGATGGTTCCGTAGCGGGTCTGCGTACCGAAGTGCGTAAGAACATGGAACGCGAACTGAACGGCGCTGTACGTAACCGTGTGAAATCTCAGGCGATCGAAGGTCTGGTGAAAGCCAACGAAATCGACGTTCCAGCTGCCCTGATCGACAGCGAAATCGACGTTCTGCGCCGTCAGGCTGCACAGCGTTTCGGTGGCAACCAGCAGCAAGCGATGGAACTGCCACGCGAGCTGTTTGAAGAGCAAGCGAAACGCCGCGTTGTTGTTGGCCTGCTGCTGGGCGAAGTGATTCGTACCCACGAGCTGAAAGCTGACGAAGAGCGTGTGAAAGGCCTGATCGAAGAGATGGCTTCTGCATACGAAGATCCATCAGAAGTGATCGAGTTCTACGGTAAGAACAAAGAATTGATGGACAACATGCGCAACGTTGCCCTGGAAGAGCAGGCTGTTGAAGCGGTACTGGCGAAAGCGAAAGTGACCGAAAAAGCGACCTCTTTCAACGAACTGATGAACCAGCAGGCGTAATTTCGCCCCAACGGTTTAAAGTTTGAACAGAAAACCCGTTGCCTTGCGGCAGCGGGTTTTTTTTATCGCAGCGATAGCCCAGGAAGAGTGCTAAAACGCCCTTTCGGTGTTAGCGTAACAACAAAAGGTTGTTATGCTTGAAATAGGGCACTGTGAACCCCATAAGTACGTAATCATGATGAATGAGACTGGCTGATAATCCGTCCGTAAGGTTACAATCAGTACAGCAGGTGTTTTCAATTTTGATCCAGGAGACGGAAATGTCATACAGTGGCGAACGAGATAACTTTGCACCCCATATGGCTCTGGTGCCAATGGTTATTGAACAGACCTCACGTGGTGAGCGTTCTTTTGATATCTATTCCCGTCTGCTCAAGGAACGCGTTATCTTTCTGACCGGCCAGGTGGAAGACCACATGGCTAACCTGATCGTGGCGCAGATGCTGTTTCTGGAAGCGGAAAACCCGGAAAAAGACATTTACCTGTACATTAACTCCCCGGGTGGCGTGATTACAGCAGGAATGTCCATTTATGACACCATGCAATTCATCAAGCCTGATGTAAGCACTATCTGTATGGGTCAGGCTGCATCTATGGGCGCGTTCCTGTTAACAGCAGGGGCGAAAGGTAAGCGTTTCTGCTTGCCAAATTCCCGCGTGATGATTCACCAGCCGCTGGGCGGTTACCAGGGGCAGGCGACGGATATCGAAATCCACGCCCGCGAAATTCTGAAAGTAAAAGCGCGCATGAATGAACTTATGGCGCAGCATACGGGTCAACCACTCGAGCAGATCGAGCGCGATACCGAGCGCGATCGCTTCCTCTCTGCTCCAGAGGCAGTTGAGTACGGCTTAGTCGACTCCGTGTTGACCCATCGTAATTGATGCCCGCGACGCGAGTGTGCCGCTATACTAAGGTAGGGCGGCACGCTGCTGATTGCAGCTTGCGTCTTAGAATGGCATTTGCGTCGTCATGTGCGGCACAAAGAACTTAAAAAGAGGTTTGGACTCATGACAGATAAACGCAAAGATGGTTCGGGCAAACTGCTGTACTGCTCTTTTTGCGGCAAAAGCCAGCATGAAGTGCGTAAACTGATTGCCGGGCCGTCCGTGTATATCTGCGACGAATGTGTCGATTTATGTAACGACATCATTCGCGAAGAGATTAAAGAAGTCGCACCGCACCGTGAGCGCAGCGCGCTGCCAACGCCGCATGAAATTCGTCATCACCTTGACGACTACGTCATCGGACAGGAGCAGGCCAAGAAAGTGCTGGCGGTAGCGGTCTATAACCACTACAAACGTCTGCGTAACGGCGACACCAGCAATGGCGTAGAACTGGGTAAAAGTAACATTCTGCTGATCGGCCCAACCGGTTCCGGTAAAACGCTGCTGGCTGAAACCCTGGCGCGTCTGCTTGATGTTCCGTTTACGATGGCGGATGCCACCACCCTGACCGAGGCCGGTTATGTGGGTGAGGACGTCGAAAACATCATTCAGAAACTGCTGCAGAAATGCGATTACGACGTACAGAAAGCCCAGCGCGGGATTGTTTACATCGATGAGATCGACAAGATCTCCCGTAAATCTGACAACCCGTCCATTACCCGTGACGTATCGGGTGAAGGCGTACAGCAGGCGCTGCTGAAGCTGATTGAAGGTACGGTTGCTGCCGTTCCGCCACAGGGTGGTCGTAAACATCCGCAGCAGGAGTTCCTGCAGGTTGATACCTCCAAGATCCTGTTCATCTGTGGTGGCGCGTTTGCTGGTCTGGACAAAGTCATCTCCCACCGTGTTGAAACCGGCTCCGGCATTGGTTTTGGCGCAACGGTGAAATCGACGTCCGAAAAACCAAACGAAGGCGAACTGCTGTCTCAGGTTGAACCGGAAGATTTGATCAAATTCGGTCTGATCCCTGAATTCATCGGCCGTCTGCCGGTTGTGGCAACGCTGAATGAGCTGAGCGAAGACGCGCTGATCCAGATCCTGAAAGAGCCGAAAAATGCGCTGACCAAGCAGTATCAGGCGCTGTTCAACCTGGAAGGCGTTGATCTGGAATTCCGCGACGAAGCGCTGGATGCTATTGCCAAGAAAGCGATGGTCCGTAAAACCGGTGCCCGTGGTCTGCGTTCAATTGTTGAAGCGGCACTGCTCGACACCATGTACGATCTGCCGTCGATGGAAGACGTTGAGAAAGTGGTGATTGACGAGTCCGTGATTAGCGGCCAAACCAAGCCGCTGCTGATTTACGGCAAACCGGAAGCACAGCAGGCATCTGGCGAATAATTAACCAAATCATACAAGCAGTTAATCAAAAAGGGGGGATTTTATCTCCCCTTTACTTTTTCCGTATTCATAGCGTTGAATGTGTGGGAAACATCCCCATATACTGGATACATGTTAATGGTTATGTGAAGCACAGTGACATGACCAGCTTACCTGGCGGACACTAACTAAGAGAGAGCTCTATGAATCCTGAGCGTTCTGAACGCATTGAAATCCCCGTATTGCCGTTGCGCGATGTGGTGGTTTATCCGCACATGGTCATACCCTTATTTGTAGGGCGGGAAAAATCTATCCGTTGCCTCGAAGCCGCCATGGATCATGATAAAAAAATCATGCTGGTGGCGCAGAAAGAAGCATCAACGGATGAGCCGGGTGTAAACGATCTTTTCACCGTCGGGACCGTGGCCTCTATTTTGCAGATGCTGAAGCTGCCTGACGGCACCGTAAAGGTGCTGGTAGAAGGCCTGCAGCGTGCGCGTATTACCACTCTGTCAGACGACGGCGAGCACTTCTCTGCAAAGGCAGAGTACCTTGATTCGCCTGAGCTTGATGAGCGTGAACAGGAAGTGCTGGTTCGCACCGCGATTAGCCAGTTTGAAGGCTATATCAAGCTGAACAAGAAAATTCCACCAGAAGTGCTGACGTCGCTGAACAGCATCGACGATCCTGCGCGTCTGGCGGACACCATCGCTGCACATATGCCGCTGAAGCTGGCTGACAAGCAGTCCGTGCTGGAAATGTCCGACGTTAACGAACGTCTGGAATACCTGATGGCGATGATGGAGTCTGAAATCGATCTGCTGCAGGTTGAGAAGCGCATTCGTAACCGCGTGAAAAAGCAGATGGAGAAATCTCAGCGTGAGTACTATCTGAACGAGCAAATGAAGGCCATTCAGAAAGAACTGGGCGAGATGGACGACGCGCCGGACGAAAACGAAGCGCTGAAGCGTAAGATCGACGCGGCGAAGATGCCGAAAGAGGCGAAAGAGAAGGCTGAAGCAGAACTGCAGAAGCTGAAAATGATGTCTCCAATGTCGGCTGAAGCGACCGTTGTACGCGGCTACATTGAGTGGATGGTGCAGGTTCCGTGGAACGCCCGCAGCAAGGTCAAAAAAGACCTGCGTCAGGCGCAGGAAATCCTGGATACCGACCACTACGGTCTGGAACGCGTGAAAGACCGCATTCTTGAGTACCTCGCGGTACAAAGCCGTGTAAACAAAATTAAAGGCCCAATTCTGTGCCTGGTTGGACCGCCGGGGGTGGGTAAAACCTCTCTGGGTCAGTCCATCGCCAAAGCGACCGGACGTAAGTATATCCGTATGGCGCTGGGTGGCGTACGTGATGAAGCGGAAATCCGCGGTCACCGCCGTACCTACATCGGTTCTATGCCGGGTAAACTGATCCAGAAGATGGCGAAAGTGGGGGTTAAAAACCCGCTGTTCCTGCTCGATGAGATCGACAAGATGTCGTCGGACATGCGTGGCGACCCTGCGTCTGCACTGCTGGAAGTGCTTGATCCAGAACAGAACGTAGCGTTCAGCGATCACTACCTGGAAGTGGACTACGACCTGAGCGATGTGATGTTCGTGGCGACCTCCAACTCCATGAACATTCCGGCCCCGCTGCTGGACCGTATGGAAGTGATCCGTCTCTCCGGTTATACCGAAGATGAGAAGCTGAACATCGCTAAGCAGCACCTGCTGCCGAAACAGATTGAGCGTAACGCGCTGAAAGCCAACGAGCTGACCGTCGAGGACAGCGCGATTATCGGCATCATTCGCTATTACACCCGTGAAGCGGGCGTGCGTAGCCTTGAGCGTGAAATCTCTAAACTGTGTCGTAAAGCGGTGAAACAGCTGCTGCTGGATAAGAGCCTTAAGCACATTGTGATTAACGGCGACAATCTGCATGCCTATCTCGGCGTTCAGCGCTTCGACTACGGTCGAGCGGACAACGAAAACCGCGTTGGCCAGGTGACCGGCCTGGCATGGACGGAAGTGGGCGGCGATCTGCTGACCATCGAAACCGCCTGTGTCCCGGGCAAAGGCAAGCTGACCTACACCGGCTCTCTGGGTGAAGTGATGCAGGAATCCATCCAGGCAGCGCTGACCGTGGTGCGCGCGCGCGCGGAGAAACTGGGTATCAACCCTGATTTCTACGAAAAACGCGACATCCACGTGCACGTTCCGGAAGGGGCGACGCCGAAAGATGGCCCAAGCGCGGGTATTGCTATGTGTACCGCTCTGGTTTCCTGCCTGACAGGTAACCCGGTGCGTGCCGATGTGGCAATGACCGGTGAAATTACGTTGCGTGGTCAGGTTCTGCCGATTGGTGGTTTAAAAGAAAAACTGCTGGCGGCACACCGCGGTGGGATCAAAACCGTATTGATCCCTTACGAAAACAAACGCGATCTGGAAGAGATTCCGGACAATGTGATTGCCGACCTGCAGATCCATCCTGTGAAGCGAATTGAGGAAGTTCTCAGTCTCGCACTGCAGAATGAACCCTCCGGAATGCAGGTTGTAACCGCAAAATAGTGACCTCGCGCAAAGAGCGTCAATAAAAACAAGGCTGGTAAGTCATTTCGCACTTGCCAGCCTTTTTTTGTATAGCTAATTTAGATTGCTGATTAGGTCCGTCATCAACAACGGGTGTTGTAAGGTCATGGCAGGCCTGATATAACTGCTGCGCGGTCGCGTTGTGAAGGATTCAGGCGCGATATAAATTATAAAGAGAGGAAGAGAACAGTGAATAAATCTCAACTGATTGACAAAATTGCTGCGGGTGCTGATATTTCTAAAGCTGCAGCTGGACGTGCGTTAGATGCCTTAATTGCTTCTGTTACTGAATCTCTGCAGGCTGGGGACGACGTTGCACTGGTAGGTTTCGGTACTTTTGCTGTTAAAGAGCGTGCTGCCCGTACTGGCCGCAACCCTCAGACCGGTAAAGAGATCACCATTGCTGCTGCTAAAGTGCCGGGTTTCCGTGCAGGTAAAGCGCTGAAAGACGCAGTAAACTGATTGCTTTCCCGTTTCAGGGAAGCCGGAAAGTACAAGGGCGCATCATTTGATGTGCCTTTTTTGTTTGTCCAGACCTGATTTGTGCGAGTTTATGCGAGTTGTGGGCTGACAATCGCCCCGTTTTCTTGTCACAATACGCCTTCACGCGCGACGGGCAGGATTTTCCGTCAGCGTCAGGTAACCAGTCACCTACAGCGGAGTGTTGTTACACCATGATGGACAGCTTACGCACGGCTGCTAACAGTCTCGTGCTCAAGATTATTTTCGGTATCATTATCGTGTCGTTCATATTGACCGGCGTGAGCAGTTACCTTATTGGCGGTGGCGCAAACTATGCCGCAAAAGTGAATGGCCAGGAAATCAGCCGTGGTCAGTTCGAGAATGCTTTTGCCGGTGAACGTAACCGTATGCAGCAACAGCTGGGCGACCAATTCTCTGAACTGGCGGCGAACGAAGGGTACATGAAGACCCTGCGCCAACAGACACTGAACCGTCTTATCGACGAAGCGCTGCTTGATCAGTATGCCAAAAAACTGGGCCTTGGCATCAGCGATGAGCAGGTGAAAAAAGCCATCTTCTCCACGCAAGCCTTCCAGTCTAACGGTAAATTCGACAACGCGCGTTACAACAGCATCGTCAATCAAATGGGGATGACGGCCGACCAGTACGCTCAGGCGCTGCGTAACCAGCTGACCACCCAGCAGCTCATCAATGCCGTCGTGGGCACCGATTTCATGCTCAAAGGTGAAACGGATGAACTGGCCGCGCTGGTGGCGCAGCAGCGTGTTGTACGCGAAGCGACCATTGATGTGAACGCCCTGGCGGCGAAACAGCAGGTGAGCGACGCTGACGTCAACGCTTACTACGAGCAGAACAAGAATTCCTTTGTTTCTCCAGAGCAGTTCCGCGTGAGCTACATCAAGCTGGATGCGGCCGCGCTGCAGGAAACCGCGTCTGATGCTGAAATCCAGTCTTACTACGATCAGCATCAGGATCAGTTCACTCAGCCGCAGCGTAACCGCTACAGCGTAATTCAGACGAAAACCGAGGCTGATGCTAAAGCGGCGCTGGATGAGCTGAATAAAGGCGCTGATTTCGCGACCGTTGCGAAAGCGAAATCCACCGACATTATCTCTGCGAAAAACGGCGGCGATATGGGCTGGCTGGAAGATGCGACCACCCCTGACGAGCTGAAAAATGCCGGTCTGAAAGAGAAAGGCCAGCTTTCTGGCGTCATTAAGTCTTCCGTTGGTTTCCTGGTCGTGCGTCTGGACGACATCACCGCGGCGAAAACTAAGCCGCTGGCTGACGTTCGTGATGATATCGCGGCGAAAGTGAAACAGGAAAAAGCGCTGGATGCCTACTACGCGCTGCAGCAGAAGGTAAGCGATGCTGCCAGCAACGACAACGAATCTCTGGCAGGCGCAGAGCAGGCGGCTGGCGTGAAGGCGGTTGAGACAGGCTGGTTTGGTCGTGACAACCTTCCGGAAGAGCTGAATTTCAAACCGGTTTCCGATGCCATCTTCAACGGTGGTCTGGTGGGCGAAAACGGCACGCCGGGCAGTAACTCTGACATCATTACCGTCGACGGCGATCGTGCGTTTGTGTTGCGCGTCAGCGAGCACAAGCCAGAAGCGGTCAAACCGCTGGCGGAAGTGAAGGATCAGGTCGTCGCTCAGGTTAAGCACAACAAAGCGGAACAGCAGGCGAAACTGGATGCTGAGAAGATTCTGTCCGATCTGAAAGCGGGTAAAGAAGACGCGCTGAAAGCGGCTGGCCTGAGCTTCGGTGAAGCGAAAACGCTGAGCCGTACCGGCCAGGACCCAATCAGCCAGGCCGCGTTTGGTCTGACTCTGCCTGCGAAGGACAAGCCAAGCTTTGGTACCACCACCGATACGCAGGGTAACGTTGTTCTGCTGGCGCTGGATGAAGTGAAAGCCGGTACCCTGCCAGAAGCGCAGAAGAAAGCGATGGTTCAGGGGATTACCCAGAACAATGCTCAGATTGCCTTCGAAGCCATGATGAGCAACCTGCGTAAAGAAGCCAAAATCAAGCTGGGTGATGTAATGACTCAGCAGCAGTAATTACGTGTCTGCTCGCAGATTTTCGTAACGCTCTGCAAAAACTAAAGGCCGCTTTCGCGGCCTTTTCCATTTCTGCAATCTGCTGTTTGTGCCGGTTTTAACTGGCGGCTATCGTGACGTGGCTGTCAACAAACAAGGAGATAACAGCATGAAATGTGGAATCAAAGCACTGTTAATTACGCTGGCTATTGCCACCACCGGGATGAGCGCGGGCGCGCTGGCGGCGACGCCTGCTGCCAAAGCACAGGCTACGCAGAGCAAGGCCGACGCGGCAGCGCCGGTGCAGGGGCAAACCAAAGCGACAGACGCTGGTAAAAATGCGGATGATGACGGTACGCGGGTCAGTATCAATTCGGCCTCAGCGGAAGATCTCGCCCGTGCGTTGAACGGCGTGGGCCTGAAAAAAGCGCAGGCCATCGTCAGCTACCGCGAAGAGTATGGTCCTTTCAAAACGGTCGACGATCTCAAGCAGGTGCCGGGCATGGGCAGCGCGCTGGTTGAGCGCAACCTCTCACACCTGACGCTGTAATTACGCAATTTCTTGCACTGCGGCAAAATTTTGCCAGGATAAAGAGGTCATACCAGTTATGACCTCTCTTCCTACAATAACAGTAAAGGCTATTGCGCTATGCAGACAAAAATCAAAGTACGCGGTTTTCATCTCGACGTTTATCAGCATGTGAACAATGCTCGCTATCTTGAGTTTCTTGAAGAAGCGCGCTGGGACGGGCTGGAAAACAGCGAAAGCTTTCAGTGGCTGACCGCGCACAACATCGCGTTTGTGGTCGTCAATATCAACATCAACTACCGCCGTCCAGCCGTGCTGGGTGATGTGCTCACGGTCACCAGCCAGGTGCAACAGATCAATGGCAAAAGCGGGGTCTTAAGCCAGGTGGTGACGCTCGATCCAGAAGGGCAGGTGGTCGCAGATGCGTTGATCACGTTCGTCTGTATCGATCTGAAAACGCAGAAAGCGCTGCCGCTGGAAGGGGAATTGCGGGAAAAGCTGGAGGTGATGATCGCTTAGAAAGGTTGTCTCTTATAAAAGACAAAAGGATTTTTCAGGGATAGAATAATGGACAGGGACTATGTCGTTGAACGCTACCGGACCCGTGACGGGAAAGTACCGTTTGAGGAGTGGGTAGCCAGAATGAATCGAAGGGATCCGGATATGGTTTTCCGGATCCTTATGCGGATTAACCGCGCGATAAAACGTAATTTTGGCGATTACAGGTATCTCAGGGAAGGTGTTTGGGAGATGCGAGTCGACAGTGGCCCCGGCTACAGAATCTATTTTTCAGTAGAGAATCGGCAGGTTTTATTGTTACTGATCGGTGGTGACAAAAAGAGCCAAAAAGCGGATATCAAACTGGCAATAGATTACTGGATAGATCATCAAACAAAAGGACATTCCTATGAGCGCCACTGAACGAAAATATTCGAGTTCCGTTAGCCACCATGATGCTGTTGTGAAAATGCTGCGAGAGAATCCTTCCTACGCTCAGCGTTATTTGCAAACAGCCCTGGAAGAGAGCTATGAAGACCAGGGGATCCCCGCCTATCTCATTGCACTCCGTCAGGTCATTGAAGCGCGAGGCGGTATTGGAGAAATTTCTGCCAAAGCAGGTCTGTCCCGTCAGCAGCTATACCGAACCCTATCAGATAACGGCAACCCAACGCTGACAACGCTGATGAAAGTCACCCGTGCTGCCGGTGTGAAACTGTTCGACAGCACGGTCAAGTAGCCCTATTTAAGACCAGTCTTTTTCTGCATCGCGGCCATCACGCCGGATTTATCGGCAAGATAGTGGTTCAGCCCGTTAGCGCGCAGATTACAGGCCGCGCACTGGCCGCAACCGTCGCCTTTGATACCGTTATAGCAGGTAAGCGTTTCGCTGCGAACAAGGTCCAGCTTGCCCCAGTAGTCCGCCAGCGCCCAGGTTTCGGCTTTATCCAGCCACATGAGCGGAGTTTCAAAGCGCGTCTCTTTCGCCATCCCCAGATTGACGGCGTGGTTTAACGCTTTTACGAACTCATCACGACAGTCCGGGTAGCCGGAGAAGTCGGTCTCGCACACGCCCGTGATCACCGCTTCGGCTTTTACCTGGTAGGCGTAGATCGCCGTCAGAGTCAGGAACAGGATATTACGGCCCGGCACGAAGGTATTTGGAATGCCGCTGGCATCGGGTTCATAGTCTGGCACAGGAATACTGTCGCGGGTGAGGCTGCTCACGGCCAGTTCATTTAACAGCGTAACGTCCAGCACCTTGTGAGCGCGTGCGCCCAGTTTCAGGGCTAGTTCACGGGCAACGTCGATTTCAGCGCGATGACGCTGACCATAATCGAAAGTGACACAGTGAACTTCATCGTACTGATGAAGGGCCTGGACCAGGCAGGTAGTAGAGTCTTGTCCTCCGCTGAACACGACGACGGCACGTTTCATAAATCATCTCGACTGTTACGGTAAAAACGTTATGTTACCGTCTGACCACGACGGCGACCAGCTTCTTCACGATTTGGGCGCGGGCAGCCAGGCTTCGGTAAAGTCAAACCAGCCGCGGGTGTTGAGGCGTATACCATTCACGCCAGGCGGAGCACTGATTTGGTATTGATAATTAAAGAGTGGCGTCAGCACCGCACTCTCCATTAACCGGTTAAAGATGGCTTGCAGTCCCGCGCGTCTATCCCGAGCCTCGGCCTGAGTCTGTACCGCATCCAGCGTGGCTTGCAGATGGGCGTAAGCCGGTGCGCTAAGAACGTGCGGCCAGAGGGCATCGCAGCGCAGCCACTGTTCAAGCGTATATTCCGGCGCTTCGCCAATCAGCCTGTCCCCCATCATGATGTCTGCATCGGCAAGCTCCAGGCATCCGTCCCACGTCTTGGCGTCGTGAAAGATGACGGTCAGTTCACACCCCTGTAGCGCCAGGTATGCCTTCAACTGGCTGGCCATGGTGTGAAGCTCAACAGGGAGATGGTAAACCAGCGTCAACGCTTCAGGGAGGGTGACGTCCGATAAATCAGGCCATTCGGGGATGGTCCAGCCGGGAAGCAGTTCCTGGGTGGGCGTGATGAGCCCTTCGTTTAGCGGAAGTGTGTGGAGAAGCCTGGAGAGATGAATGATATTGATAAGCCGCTTTGCCTGAATCTCACTCAGGCGCGCGCTCTGTTTTAGCGTGAGGTAACAGAACCCCAGGCTGGTGCTGCTGCTTACCAGCCGCAGACTTTCCAGCTCGTCGGCCTCGCCGATCGCGATTTGCACCGGGTGACGACAGCTGGTGCCCAGGCTGTAATCAAAAAGCTGGGGAGTGATCCAGTATTCGATGGCTTTGAGCAGCGGATGGCTCAGGTGATACTGCTCATGGCTTTCCAGACGAACCAGGTCGGGCTCAAAGGCGGCCAGCCGAAACGGGCCACTGCCAACCGCAGGATGGTCGGGATGCGCCAGACGGCTGCAGTAGGTTGCCAGCCTGTGCGGCAGCCAGTAGTCCGGTTGATGCAGCGTAAACGTCAGACACTGTGGATGCGTTGTTTCAATACATAAGACGCTCTGAAACAGAGTGCGCAGGGCGGGAAGCGTCAACAGCGCTGTCAGACTTCGCTGGAGTTGCGCCGTTTCTATTTTATCGCCGTTATGCCAGTGCAGGGTGGAGCGAATGTAGAAATGCCAGCGCAGGCCGTCAGCAGAGACATCCCAGTGATGCGCCAGATCGCCCGTAGGTTCACTGCTGTTACCGTTAAAACGCGTCAGGCCTGAGAACACCTCTCCCGCCAGATGCTGCTCCGCCCGGCCCGGTAAAAAACCCGGCTGAAGCGGTTCCAGCGAGCGATAGTAGGGGATGCGCAGCGTCGGCGTGTCGTTTTGCCACTGCCCGCCCAAAAAAGGATGCAGTAATGACCGCAGCGCTTCAGGGGCAAGCTGGGCCAGTTCCAGCGCGTTATGCTGCTGCCCGCTTTTCAGCGCTTCTTCCATCATCGCATTGCGCAGTGACTCCGGGGCGACATGGAACGTGAGCTCACCGCGCTTACCGCGGCCAGACTGCGCTCGCCAGCTGAGCCAGCCCGCCTCCTGGGCCTGGCGCAGCAGGGTTCGGACATGCCGCTCGCTACAAAAACAGCGGGCGGCCAGCTCGCTGATGGTGACCTGTTGCGTTGCACCCTGCGAAGGCTGCCAGAGGCGGTGATACCGGTTGAGTCGATTGAGCTGGCGCATAAGAAACCCGGAACAATAATTTTCATCTATTCACTATTACTTCCGTATATCTCACACGATACTGTTGCACAAGTTAACCGCATCACATTTCGGGAGTAATCATGGCTCGGCTCGCTGCATTTGATATGGACGGTACGCTGTTAATGCCGGATCACCGTTTAGGGGAAAAAACCCTGAACACGCTGAAGCGCCTGCGCGAGCGTGATGTCACCCTGACGTTTGCAACTGGCCGCCATGTGCTGGAGATGCGCCATTTGCTGGGCGCGTTTTCCCTCGACGCCTTTCTAATTACCGGCAACGGGACGCGAATTCACACCGTAGAAGGCGATGTGCTGCACCGGCAGGATCTCAACCCGGAAGTGGCGGACATCGTGCTGCACAGCACCTGGGACACGCAGGCCAGTATCCACGTCTTTAACGATCGGGGCTGGTTTACCGGACGTGAAATTCCTGAACTGCTGCACGCGCATGTATACAGCGGTTTCAAATATCAGCTTATCGATCTGCGTCGGATCCCCGCTCATGCGGTAACCAAGATCTGCTTCTGCGGCGATCATGACGATCTGTGTCGCTTACGGATTCAGCTGAATGAGGCGCTGGGCGACCGGGCGCACCTTACTTTCTCGGCGGTGGATTGTCTGGAAGTTCTGCCGGTGGGCTGTAACAAAGGCTCCGCTCTGGCGGTACTCAGCGACCACCTGGGCTTAACGCTGCAGGAGTGTATGGCGTTTGGTGACGCCATGAACGACCGCGAAATGCTGGGTAGCGTTGGTCGCGGTCTGATCATGGGGAATGCGATGGCGCAGCTGAAAGCAGAACTTCCCCATCTGGCGGTTATTGGCCACTGCCGCAATGAAGCAGTGTCCCATTTTTTGACGCATTGGCTGGACAACAACAATCTCCCGTATTCCCCCGAATAGTGAGACCCTTCCAGCAAGCCAGACTTCGGTCTGGCTTTTTTTATTTCACCAGGTCTGCAATCTGCGCTTTCCACGGAGCGATATCGCCGATGTTGGCCTGCACCCACTCCGCGTTGTAGTAAGTTTCAAGGTAGCGTTCGCCGCTGTCGCACAGCAGCGTGACGATGGAACCGGTACGGCCCTCTTCGCGCATACGGGCGGCAAGCTGCAGTGCGCCCCACATATTTGTGCCCGTCGATGCGCCCACTTTGCGCCCCAGCTGCGTTTCCAGCCAGTGCGCCGTTGCCACGCTTGCGGCATCCGGCACGCGCATCATCTCATCCACGACGTCGGGGATGAAAGAGGGCTCCACGCGCGGGCGGCCAATCCCTTCAATTTTACTGCCCACCGGGCTGCGCAGCTCCGCATTGCGGTTTTGCCAGTAGTCGAGGAACACGGAGTTCTGCGGGTCAACCACCATCAGTTGGGTATCGTATCCCTGACAGCGGATGTAGCGTCCAATCGTGGCTGACGTGCCGCCGGTACCGGCGCTCATGACGATACAGGACGGAACCGGATGCGGTTCGTGGGTCATCTGGCGGAAAATACTGTCGGCAATGTTGTTATTGCCGCGCCAGTCGGTCGCGCGCTCGGCGAAGGTGAACTGGTCCATATAGTGACCGTTCAGCTCACGGGCCAGCATTTCGGAGGCGGCGTAGATTTCGCAGGCGCTTTCCACAAAGTGGCAGCGTCCGCCGTAAAATTCGATCTGTTCGATTTTGCGTTTTGCGGTGCAGGACGGCATCACCGCGATAAACGGCAGGCCCAGCAGGCGGGCGAAATAGGCTTCGGACACCGCCGTTGAACCGGACGAAGATTCAATAATAGTGGTGCCTTCTTTAATCCAGCCGTTACATAAACCGTATAAAAACAGCGAGCGCGCCAGGCGATGCTTCAGGCTACCGGTGGGATGGGTGCTTTCATCTTTCAGATAGAGCTGAATGCCGTCAAATCCCGGCAGGGAAAGGCGAATCAGGTGCGTATCCGCCGAGCGCTGATAGTCGGCATTGATTTCGCTGATCGCATGTTTAACCCAGGTGCTATTCATCATCGTTATCCGTTTGTCATTTTGTGCCTAGGATAGCGAAAAGCACAGAAAAAATTGTTGCTATCTGGCCTTTAAAATAGAATGAAGAGAGAAAAATTTTCTCTGTGAGGTGGGTATGCTAGATAAAATTGACCGCAAGCTCCTTTCATTGCTGCAAAATGACTGTACCCTCTCTTTGCAGGCGCTGGCAGATGCCGTTAATCTGACCACCACCCCGTGCTGGAAGCGGCTTAAGAAGCTGGAAGATGACGGCATTCTTCTGGGGCGCGTCGCGTTGTTAGATCCCGAAAAACTGGGGCTTGGGCTGACGGCATTTGTGCTGATAAAAACCCAGCATCACAGCAGCGAGTGGTATTGCCGCTTCGTCACTCAGGTGTCTGAGATGCCCGAGGTGCTCGGTTTCTGGCGTATGGCCGGAGAGTATGATTACCTGATGCGCGTCCAGGTGGCCGACATGAAGCGCTATGATGATTTCTACAAGCGGCTGGTGAACAGCGTTCCGGGTTTGTCGGACGTCACCTCAAGCTTTGCCATGGAACAGATTAAATACACCACAGCATTACCCATTGAATAAATTCGTAAAATACCTTCAGGAACAAACCGCGTGCGATTATTTGCCCAACTAAGCTGGTACTTTCGTCGGGAGTGGCAACGCTACCTCGGTGCAGTCGCCCTGCTTATTATTATTGCCATCCTGCAGCTGATCCCGCCGAAAGTGGTGGGGTACGTCGTGGATGGCGTCACCGAACAGCATTACACCACCGCACGGGTGTTGATGTGGGTCGGCACGCTGGTGCTGACGGCGGTCATTGTTTATCTGCTGCGCTACGTCTGGCGCGTGCTGCTGTTTGGTGCGTCCTATCAGCTGGCCGTTGAGCTGCGTGAAGATTTTTACCGCCAGCTGAGCCGACAGCATCCCGAATTTTATCTTCGTCATCGCACCGGGGATCTCATCGCCCGCGCGACGAACGACGTCGATCGCGTGGTCTTTGCCGCCGGGGAAGGAGTGCTGACGCTGGTGGACTCGCTGGTGATGGGCTGTGCGGTGCTGATCGTTATGTCCACGCAGATCAGCTGGCAGCTGACCCTGCTCGCCCTGCTGCCGATGCCGATCATGGCGCTGGCGATCAATCGCTATGGCGAACAGCTGCACGAGCGCTTTAAGCTGGCGCAGGCGGCGTTTTCGTCGCTGAACGATCGCACCCAGGAGAGCATGACCAGCATCCGCATGATCAAAGCGTTTGGCCTGGAAGACCGTCAGTCTGCGCTGTTTGCCGCCGATGCGGCAGACACGGGGGCGAAAAACATGCGCGTCGCGCGTATCGACGCCCGTTTTGACCCGACGATTTATATCGCAATCGGCATGGCAAATATGCTGGCGATTGGCGGCGGAAGCTGGATGGTGGTGCAGGGCACGCTTACCCTGGGGCAATTGACCAGCTTTGCGATGTATCTGGGGCTCATGATCTGGCCGATGCTGGCGCTGGCCTGGATGTTTAACATCGTGGAGCGCGGCAGCGCTGCCTACAGCCGCATTCGCGCCATGCTGGCCGAAGCGCCGGTGGTCATCGACGGTAGCGAGGCCGTACCGGAAGGGCGCGGCGTCATGACCGTCGACGTCCGCAAGTTTGTCTATCCGCATACGGAGCATCCGGTGCTGGAGAACGTTAGCTTTACGCTTCAGCCGGGCCAGATGCTGGGGATCTGCGGCCCTACGGGATCCGGCAAAAGTACCGTGCTCTCTCTGCTTCAGCGCCACTTTGACGTCACCGAGGGCGATATCCGCTTCCACGATATTCCCCTGACCAGACTGCTGCTGGACGAGTGGCGCGGTCGCCTGGCGGTCGTCAGCCAGACGCCGTTTTTATTTTCGGACACCGTGGCGAACAACATTGCCCTGGGACGCCCCGGGGCGACGCAGGAAGAAATTGAACATGTGGCGCGTCTGGCCAGCGTTCATGATGATATTTTGCGTCTGCCGCAGGGGTACGAAACGGAAGTCGGGGAACGCGGCGTCATGCTGTCCGGCGGGCAAAAGCAGCGTATCTCGATTGCCCGCGCGCTGCTGCTGAATGCTGAAATTCTGATCCTGGATGATGCGCTTTCCGCCGTGGACGGCCGTACCGAGCATCAAATTCTGCATAACCTGCGCCAGTGGGGCGACGGACGCACGGTGATTATCAGCGCCCACCGCTTGTCGGCGCTCACCGAAGCCAGCGAAATTGTGGTCTTACAGCACGGGCACATTGCCCAGCGCGGGCAGCATGAAACCCTTGCCGAGCAGCCGGGCTGGTATCGCGATATGTACCGCTATCAACAGCTTGAGGCGGCGCTGGATGATGCGCCGGAGCAGGATGAGGAGGCCGCCAATGCGTAAGCTCGGAACGATGTGGCCGACGCTCAAGCGTCTGCTGGCCTACGGCTCGCCGTGGCGTAAACCGCTCTCCGTGGCCGTGCTTCTACTCTGGATTGCGGCGATTGCTGAAGTGAGCGGTCCGCTGCTCATCAGCTATTTTATCGACAACATGGTTGCCAAAAGCCACCTTCCGCTGGGGCTGGTGGCGGGCTTAGGCGTGGCCTACGTTGGCCTGCAGCTGGCGGCGGCAGGGCTGCACTATGCGCAGTCGCTGCTGTTTAACCGTGCTGCCGTGGGCGTTGTTCAGCAGCTGCGTACGGATGTGATGGACGCGGCGCTTCGCCAGCCGCTCAGCGAGTTTGATATCCAGCCGGTCGGGCAGGTGATTTCGCGCGTGACCAACGATACCGAGGTAATCCGCGATCTGTACGTTACCGTGGTCGCGACGGTGTTACGCAGCGCGGCGCTGATTGGCGCGATGCTGGTGGCGATGTTCAGCCTCGACTGGCGCATGGCGCTGGTGGCGATCACTATCTTCCCGGCGGTGCTGATTGTCATGGTCATTTACCAGCGCTACAGCACGCCGATTGTGCGTCGGGTGCGCGCGTATCTGGCCGACATTAACGATGGCTTCAACGAAGTGATCAACGGCATGAGCGTCATCCAGCAGTTCCGCCAGCAGGCGCGCTTTGGCGAACGCATGGGGGAAGCCAGCCGTTCGCACTACATGGCGCGTATGCAGACGCTGCGGCTTGATGGTTTCCTGCTGCGTCCGCTGCTGAGCCTTTTCTCGGCGCTGGTGCTTTGCGGGCTGCTGATGCTCTTCGGGCTGAGCTCAAACGGTACGATTGAAGTGGGCGTGCTGTACGCCTTTATCAGCTATCTCGGGCGTCTTAACGAGCCGTTGATCGAGCTCACCACCCAGCAATCGATGCTGCAACAGGCGGTAGTTGCCGGTGAGCGCGTGTTTGAGCTGATGGACAGGCCGCGCCAGGCCTACGGCAATGACGAGCGTCCTCTGCAAAGCGGGACTATCGCCTTTGATAACGTCTCGTTTGCCTATCGCGAAGACCGGCTGGTGCTGCAGGACATCACGCTTGACGTTCCGTCGCGCGGTTTCGTGGCGCTGGTAGGGCATACCGGCAGCGGTAAGAGCACGCTTGCCAGCCTGTTGATGGGCTATTACCCGGTCACGCACGGCGAAATCCGCCTCGATGGGCGCCCGCTCGCGTCTCTCAGCCACACCGTGTTGCGTAAAGGCGTCGCGATGGTGCAGCAGGATCCGGTCGTACTGGCCGATACCTTCTACGCCAACGTGACCCTGGGGCGAGACTACTCCCAGGAGCAGGTCTGGGACGTGCTGGAAAAAGTGCAGCTGGCAGAGCTGGCGCGCGGGTTTAGCGATGGGATCAATACCAAACTGGGCGAGCAGGGGAACAATCTCTCCGTCGGGCAAAAGCAGCTCCTGGCGCTGGCGCGGGTGCTGATTGAAACGCCGCAGATACTGATTCTGGATGAAGCCACGGCCAGTATTGACTCCGGCACCGAACAGGCCATTCAGCAGGCGCTGGCCGCCGTACGCGACCATACGACGCTGGTGGTGATTGCCCACCGTCTTTCCACCATCGTCGATGCCGATACCATTCTGGTGTTACATCGCGGACAGGCCGTTGAACGCGGTACGCACCGTGAACTGCTGGAAGCCAAAGGGCGCTACTGGCAGATGTACCAGCTGCAGCTGGCGGGTGAAGAGCTGGCGGCCAGCGTGCGTGATGAAGAGTCGCTTAGCGCCTGATGCACCAAAATGAGGCGACGCGCTAACAGTCATTCCTGTTGGTGCAAAACTGAAACGCACCCTGCACCGGCATGGTGCGTTTTTTTTTCACCTGTTTGTTTATTACGGCCGCGTAATGCTCTGTGCGCCGCCGTTCCCCCTCGTTTTCATTTCTGGCACACCCCTTGCAATACCTTCTGCGTAAGCTGCGGCCATTACCGAATTCTGACTGGAGGGGATCTATGAAGCTGGTTACGGTTGTAATCAAACCATTCAAACTCGAAGACGTGCGTGAAGCGTTGTCTTCAATGGGTATTCAGGGACTGACTGTCACCGAAGTGAAAGGCTTTGGTCGTCAGAAGGGTCATGCCGAGCTTTATCGCGGGGCGGAATACAGCGTTAACTTTCTGCCAAAAGTAAAAATTGATGTCGCGATTGCTGACGATCAGCTTGATGAAGTCATTGATGTCATTAGCAAAGCGGCCTATACCGGCAAAATTGGCGACGGCAAAATTTTCGTTGCCGAACTGCAGCGCGTCATTCGCATCCGTACCGGCGAATCTGACGAAGCGGCATTGTAAATAACGCCTGGCACACAGTGATAGGGATCGAGAAAATGAAGATAGCAACACTTAAAACGGGTCTGGGTTCGCTGGCTCTGCTGCCGGGCCTGGCGCTGGCTGCTACCCCTGCGGTGGTCGACAAAGCCGATAACGCCTTTATGATGATCAGCACCGCGCTGGTGCTGTTCATGTCAATTCCGGGCATTGCGCTGTTCTACGGCGGCCTGATCCGTGGCAAAAACGTTCTCTCCATGCTGACGCAGGTTGCCGTGACGTTCGCACTGGTCTGCGTGCTGTGGGTGGTTTACGGTTACTCGCTGGCGTTCGGCACGGGCAACGCGTTCTTTGGTAACTTCGACTGGGTGATGCTGAAAAATATTGAGCTGACCGCGCTGATGGGCAGTTTCTATCAGTACATCCACGTTGCGTTCCAGGGCTCCTTCGCCTGTATTACCGTCGGGCTGATTGTGGGCGCGCTCGCCGAGCGTATCCGTTTCTCTGCCGTGCTGATCTTCGTGGTGGTCTGGATGACGCTCTCCTATGTGCCGATTGCGCACATGGTCTGGGGTGGCGGTCTGCTGGCAACGCACGGCGCGCTGGACTTCGCGGGCGGTACCGTTGTACACATCAACGCCGCGGTAGCGGGTCTGGTGGGTGCCTACCTGATTGGCAAACGCGTGGGCTTCGGTAAAGAAGCGTTCAAACCGCACAACCTGCCGATGGTGTTTACCGGTACGGCTATCCTCTACTTTGGCTGGTTTGGCTTCAACGCCGGCTCGGCAAGTGCAGCAAACGAAATCGCCGCGCTGGCCTTCGTGAACACCGTTGTGGCGACGGCGGGTGCAATCCTCTCCTGGGTGTTTGGCGAGTGGGCGGTACGCGGCAAACCTTCTCTGCTGGGTGCCTGCTCGGGTGCCATTGCCGGTCTGGTTGGCATTACGCCAGCGTGTGGTTATGTCGGAGTGGGTGGCGCGCTGCTTGTCGGCCTGGTGTCCGGTCTGGCGGGTCTGTGGGGCGTGACCGCACTGAAACGTGTGCTGCGCGTTGACGACCCATGCGATGTGTTTGGTGTCCACGGCGTGTGCGGTATCGTGGGTTGTATCATGACCGGTATCTTCGCCGCGAAATCGCTCGGTGGCGTGGGCTACGCAGAAGGCGTGACCATGGTTCATCAGGTGCTGGTGCAGCTGGAAAGTATTGCTATCACCGTTGTCTGGTCTGCCGTTGTGGCCTTCATTGGCTATAAGCTGGCGGATATGACGGTGGGTCTGCGCGTACCGGAAGAGCAGGAGCGCGAAGGTCTGGACGTCAACAGCCACGGCGAGAATGCGTATAACGCCTGATAAACAGCAAAACGGCAACCCAGGTTGCCGTTTTTATTGTGTATTCCCTCTCCCCGTGGGAGAGGGTCAGGGTGAGGGCATCAGGCCGCACAAGGCAAAAGCAAAACGGCAACTTCGGTTGCCGTTTTTAATGTGTATTCCCTCTCCCCGTGGGAGAGGGTCAGGGTGAGGGCATCAGGCCGCACACAATCACCCGCGATTACGCATTACCCCTTCCTGCACCGTAGACGCGACCAGCACGCCGTCCTGAGTATAAAATTCCCCGCGCACAAACCCGCGCGCGCTCGACGCTGACGTACTCTCCACGCTGTAAAGCAGCCACTCATTCATGTTGAACGGGCGGTGGAACCACATGGAGTGATCGATCGTCGCGACCTGCATCCCTTTTTCCAGGAAACCAACCCCGTGCGGCTGCAGCGCCACCGGCAGGAAGTTGAAATCTGACGCATAGCCGAGCAGATACTGATGCACGCGGAAATCTTCCGGCACGGTCCCGTTGGCACGGATCCAGACCTGGCGCTTCGGTTCGGCGGTATGGCCTTTCATCGGGTTGTGGAACTCAACCGGGCGGATCTCCAGCGGCTTATCGCAGAGAAACTTCTCTTTGACCTGCGGCGGAAGCAGATGCGCCAGCGCGCGGGCGATATCCGTCTCTGATTTTAAAGAGTCGGGCGACGGAGCCGGGGGCATCACTTTTTGATGTTCGTAGCCGGGTTCCGGCGCCTGGAAAGAGGCGGTCATGTAAAAGATCGGCTTGCCGTTTTGAATGGCCGCTACGCGGCGTGCGCTGAAGCTGTTGCCGTCTCGCAGGACTTCAACGTCATACACAATCGGTTTTGCGCTATCGCCAGGGCGTAAGAAGTAGCTGTGGAACGAATGCACCAGACGGTCTGCCGGGACAGTCTCCTTTGCTGCGTACAGAGCTTGTCCAACGACTTGCCCCCCGAAGACCTGGCGTAAGCCGAGATCTTCGCTCTGTCCGCGAAAGAGTCCTTCCTCAATTTTTTCCAGATTCAGTAATGTCAGCAGATTGTTCAGTGCCTGACTCATAGTTGTCCTCAATAAACGCCGTAGCGAAAGATAGGCAGAGTATAACGCAGAAATGAAAGTGGTCCGATGGGTAGAATAATCTGAATATCGGCACGTTTTCAGGCATAAATCGGTGATCTGTGCCACACTTGAATACGTTATGTGATTGAAACGACATCGGATGGGATCGATCCCGCTGGTGCATTGATAAGGAGACTTCAATGAAACTCGTGCCCATGCTAAGTGGTGTAGCTATTGCGGTGGCGTTGTCCGCCTGTGCCGGTAAAAGCGCCCAAGTGCCAGTACCAGCAGCCGACCCGAACGGGATTAATACCCTTTCGCAGCAATCCATTCAGCAGCCTAATGTTTCCGGTACCATCTGGATTAAACAGAAAGTGGCGTTGCCGCCGGATGCGGTACTAACCGTAACGCTGTCTGATGCTTCTCTGGCCGACGCACCGTCGAAAGTCGTGGCCCAGCGCGCCGTTCGTACTGAAGGTAAGCAGGCGCCGTTTAGCTTCGTGTTGCCGTATAACCCGTCGGACGTGCAGCCTAACGCCCGTATCCTGCTGAGCGCAGCGGTAACCATCAACGGCAAGCTGGTCTTTATCACCGATACGGTCCAGGAAGCGATCAACAACGGTGGGACAAAAATCGACCTGAACCTGGTGCCGGTGCAGCAGACCGAAGTGCCGGTCGCACCGCAGACCAATCAGCCGTCTCTGCCAACTCCACCGACTCAGATGTAATTTCTGCATTTCCCCTCTCCTCCGGGAGAGGGGTCAATATACCCAGCGAAACTTCTGCAAATCGATCTGACCCGACCCTGACACCTGCACACCCTCTGAAAGTAACGCCTGACGCTGACGCTGAAGATCCGGCCCGGTGAGTGAAATGGCGCCATGACGGTTCACCACCCGATGCCAGGGCAGCGTGCTGCCTTCCGGCAGCCGTTTCAGGACGCCTCCAACCTGTCGCGCCGCGCGCGGGGAACCGGCCAGACGCGCGACATCACCATAGGTGGTGACGTAGCCTTCCGGGATTGAGGCCACGATTTGCCATACGCGCTGTGGAAAGGAGTCGTGTTCGTCCATACCTTTACCTGTGGGGAGTTTCTGGAAAGCTATGGTAAACGAAGATCTTCATGATTGCTGCGCCTGTTTGCGCAAGAAACCAGCATCCGGTTGCTGGTCGCTTGCAATTGGGCTTTAGCACAGGGATAATGCGCCAGCGCGTTGGTTATCAACGCTCTCAATGGGGGCTCTGTTGGTTCTCCCGCAACGCTACTCTGTTCACCAGGTCAGGTCCGGAAGGAAGCAGCCAGGGCAGACGACGTGTGTGCCGGGATGTAGCTGGCAGGGCCCCCACCCATTTGTGGCCTCGTAAGATTCTTCAGCTTCATCTCTCCCTCAAAGCATTACTCCACAATAAAACTACGCCTGTATCGTGTAATATATATTTCATTGCACTGAAATATTATTGTCATAAACCTGTAATAATAGACTGTCATTTTATAATCGGACGGTTATTTTGTTCCATAACTCAAAAAAATATATATCTGGATAACATTGTTAAGTTCGTGTATTAAATAAAGTACTTATTCCGAAGGGAAGTGACAAACATGGCTACAGCGGTATTAAACGTTAAGATTGATGACGCGCTAAAAGAAAGACTTCGCCATTATGCGGAAGTCAATAACGAGAATTTAAGCGTGACGACAGAGAAACTGCTGCTGCTGGCGTTCGAAGCAGTAGAAGAGGCGGGAGTATCGGAAGAGGATATTGATAATCAGCATACGGAAGAAGAGAGTGTTTCTCCTTTTACTCCTAAAGAAATCAAGGCTCTACGTAAACTTCTGAAGAAGAGAAAATGAAACAACAACTGTCAACCGCCAGTGACTACAACGAGGCCTGCGATCTGTTGCGTTCAGGCTACGTGAAGCATGTACGTCTTGGCTGGAATGTTGGAAGCGATGAGTTCTTTCGTATTGCGTCTGACTGGTGTGATACCGGTGCAAAAATAAAGAAAGACGGTGATAACTTCGTTATTTCACTAAAAGGCTTTCCTATTCCTCCTCAGCATTAAACCCTGACCAGTGAAAACTGCTGACTGCATATATTACAGTCAGCAGTTTTTATTTTATGATCTGCTTCAAATATTTAAATATCAGATCACGCTGCGTTTTAACGATGGCACGTTTTTATTCAGGGCGAGCCATAACGGTTTGATCCTCAGCAACGCCTGCTCAAGCTCTGTCGATTCCAGCGAGAAGGGCATACGTAAATAGCGGTCAAACGCCCCCGATAAACCAAACCGCGTCCCGGTTCCCAGGTTAATCCCGATTATTTCTGCCCGTGCGGCAAGCTGTGTCGCCAGCATGCCCGGGAGCTCTATCCAGTAAGATAGCCCGCCTTCCGCCTCGTGGAATTTCCACTCCGGGAAATGTTCGCGCAGCAGGTCACCGCATCGATCGCGCCGTTCCGCCAGCATCTTCCGGCGTGCGGGCAGAAACGTCTCGCTGTTGTTAATGAGCCACCGCATTGCCAGCTGTTCGAGCAGCGGCGAGCCTAAATCCAGAGTATCCCGCGTCTGGGCAAGGGTGGCGATGATGCGCGATGAGGCACGGATCCAGCCGAGACGCAGCCCGCCCCAGAAGCTTTTTCCGGCAGAGCCTAAGGTGATGACGGTGGCCTGCGGGTTAAAGGCGGCCAGCGGTGGCGGGGGAGGCGCATCAAACCAGAGATCCACCATCGTTTCATCCACCACCAGCGCCGTGCGGGTTTGGGCTGCAATATCCGTGATGGCCTGACGGGTGGCGATATCCATACAGCGCCCGGTCGGATTATGAAAATCTGGCATCAGGTAGGCCAGACGCGGCGCCGTCTGGGCAAGCGTTGCGGCAAAGCCATCCGTATCCCAGCCGGTTTCCGGCAGCGACACCCCGACTGGCCGACACTGCGCCCCCTGAATGGCGGCAATCGCCAGCGGATAGGTGGGGTGATCGACCACGACGCGGTCCCCCGGCCCGGTCATCATCCGCAGCACCAGCGCAAAGCCGCTGACGGCGCCATTGACCACCATCACTTCATCTGCGCGGGTGGGAAGACCCCGCGCGGTATAGCGCGCAGCGATGGCCTCCCGCAGCGTCGGTAGCCCCAGCTGATCGTAGCCCGTCAGCGAGAGATGCGGGGTAATGGCCGTGAGCGCATGGGCATAAGCCTGATGGATCTCCGGCCCGGCATTCAGGGCGGCAGTGGAGAGATCCAGTGCGGCGCTCGCCGCGGAAAGGGTGGGAACGGCGCGCGTGTCAGGGAGAATGACCCGTGACCCGCTGCCGTGGCGGCTTTCAAGGTACCCCTCTTCACGCAGGTGGGCGAGCGCGCTGCTGATGGTGGTTCGGCTCACGTCCAGCGCCGTGGCCAGCTCACGCTCGCCCGGCAGCCGCGTATTCAGTGCCAGACGCCCATCAAGAATTAACAAACGCAGCGCGTCGGCCAGCTGTCGCCAGAGCGGGGTGCGGGATGAGGCTTGCTGCCAGTGGCCTAAAAGGCGTACCAGAGACTGGCTTCCGAAGCGACGTGATGACATATGCAGTCCACTATTTGAAAACTGGACATTAATCATAGTGCCATTTTAGGTCAGGATGAAAGCATGGTTCACTGGAGAAGATAAAAATGGTACGTCGTCTGCTACAACTCTATGTCGGTTTAGGACTGTATGGCCTTTCCACCGCGATGTTTATTCGTTCCGATTTGGGTGTCGATCCCTGGGATGTGTTTCACCTCGGGGTGGGGATGCAGCTGGGGATGACTATCGGGACGGTGATCATTGTGACCGGCGCGGCGGTGCTGCTGCTGTGGATCCCGCTGCGCCAGATGCCGGGCCTTGGCACGATCAGCAACGTGATTTGTATCGGTCTGGCGGCGGACGCCAGCATGGCGCTTATCCCGGAGCTGGATTCGTTACCCGTTCGAATTGCTTTCCTGGTGTCGGGCATCGTGATGAACGCGATTGCGACCAGCATGTACATCGGGGCCGGTTTCGGGCCAGGCCCGCGCGACGGCCTGATGACCGGCATTCACGCCCGGCTGGGGTGGTCCATTCGCAGCGTGCGTACCTCAATTGAGGTATCCGTTCTGCTGATTGGGTGCGTGCTTGGCGGCACGTTTGGGGTGGGAACCGTACTGTATGCACTGACCATTGGCCCGCTTATCCAGCTCTGCCTGCCCTGGTTCCGCCAGAAGCCACGCATTGCGGAAATACCCCAGCCGGAGCGGGGTGTTTAATTTTGCGAAGCGCTCACATGTTTTAACGGCGTCGCTGTGCCAGAATAGACGCTTCGAAAATCGCGATGCCAGAAAGCATGAAAGCAATCACTCTCTATGATGTCGCCCTCCTTGCGGGGGTTTCTTATCAGACCGTTTCCCGCGTCATTAACGACGCGGAACATGTGTCTGCCCGCACGCGAGAAAAGGTGCAGCAGGCGATGGCGGAGCTGCACTACGTTCCTAACCTTCGGGCGCAGCAGCTGGCGGGGAAACGCACCCGTACGCTGGGCCTCATCACCACCGATCTGGCCCTGCACGCGCCTTCGCAAATTGTGTCGGCGGTCAAATCGCGTGCGGCGGAACAGGGGGCGAGCGTCCTTATCTCCATGGTAGAGCAACCCCAGCAGTGTCAGGCCGCGCTTCAGGCGCTGCTGGCACAGCGGGTGGACGCGCTGCTGGTGAATGTGCCGCTTGACGATCCGCTCGCCGAAGAGCTCGGGGCGCTGGCGTCGCCCGTCCCGGTGCTGTTCCTCGATGTGGCGCCCTCAGCGCGGGTAAACAGCCTCGTGTTTAACGCGGAGCAGGGGGCGCGTCTGGGCGTTGAGCATCTGCTTTCTCTGGGGCATCAGCGCATTGCCCTGCTGAGCGGGCCGGAAAGCTCGGTCTCTGCGCGGGCGCGCCTGGCGGGCTGGAAAGCGACGCTGGCGCTGGCGGGTCTTAATGCGACGGCTGTGGCCTACGGTGACTGGAGCGCGGCCAGCGGATATGAGAAGGGGCACGTGCTGCTGTCGGGTGCGGCATTACCGGACGCGATTCTGGTGGCGAACGATCAGATGGCGCTCGGGGTGATGCGCGCCTGCGCGGAAAAAGGTATCGCGATCCCTGGCCAGCTTTCGGTGGTTGGGTTTGACGATACGGCCGACAGCACCTGGTTTTCCCCGCCGCTGACAACCATTCGTCAGGCGTTTCGCGAGGCGGGCGAACGCAGCGTGGAGTGGCTGCTGGCGCCTTCCGGGGGCGAAGCGTGCCGGCAGGTTCAGCTGCCGGTGACGCTGGTTATCCGTCATTCCAGCGCGCGGCGCAACCCTAAGCAGGCCGAACGTGAGGATCTGGCGCAGCAGCTCAGAAGCCTGGCACTGCTTGCCGAGCAGATTGCCCGCAAATAAAACTTTGTGATCGGACTCGCTACCCCGCGATTGAACGCTTTACCGTTGCCCGGTGCCAGGGCATGTTAACCAAAATTGTGAGCGCTTCGCAAAGAGGTTACTATGTCCACCACTTCACCGCTGACCCTCAGCGCCATTCTGGCCCGTCGGGACTGGGAAAATCCTGGCGTCACCCAGTGGAACCGTCTGGCCGCACACGCGCCGTTACACAGCTGGCGCAATGAGCCCTCTGCCAGAGAGGACGCTGGATCCATCAGCAGGCAATCTCTGAACGGAGTGTGGCAGTTTAGCTTCTTTACCGCGCCGGAACGGGTTCCTCAGGCATGGGTAACCGAAGATTGCGCGGATGCCGTTGCGATGCCCGTGCCGTCTAACTGGCAGATGCAGGGGTTCGACACGCCCATCTATACCAATGTCACCTATCCTATCCCCGTTAACCCGCCTTTCGTGCCGCAGGAAAACCCGACCGGTTGTTACTCGCTCACATTTGAGGTGGATGACGCCTGGCTTCGAAGCGGGCAGACCCGCATCATCTTCGACGGCGTGAACTCGGCGTTCCATCTCTGGTGCAACGGGCAGTGGATGGGCTATTCCCAGGACAGCCGATTGCCCGCCGAATTTGACCTCTCGGCGGCCTTGCGCCCCGGGCAGAACCGGCTGGCGGTCATGGTATTGCGCTGGTGCGACGGCAGCTATCTGGAAGATCAGGACATGTGGCGCATGAGCGGCATCTTCCGCGATGTGACGCTGCTGCATAAACCCAAGACGCAGATTGCCGATTATCACGTGGTGACGGACCTGAATGCGGAGCTGGACCGCGCGGTGCTGAAGGTGGATGTCGCGCTGGCAGGCGCTGGCTTTGCAGACTGCGAGGTGGTCATGACCCTGTGGCGCACGGGTGAAAAATGCGCCAGCGTTTCCCGGCGTCCAGGATCTGCCATCGTCGACGAGCGCGGCAGCTGGGCAGAGCGCTTAACGGCGGCGATCCCTGTTGACCAGCCCGCGCTCTGGAGCGCTGAAACGCCAGAACTGTATCGCCTGACGATTGCGCTTCTTAACCCGCAGGGTGAGGTGCTGGAGGTTGAGGCGTGCGACGTGGGCTTCCGCCGCGTTGACATCGGCAACGGCCTGCTGAAGCTCAACGGTAAACCGCTGCTGATCCGCGGGGTTAACCGACACGAGCATCACCCGGAAAACGGTCAGGTGATGGACGAAGCGACCATGCGCCGCGATATCGAAATCATGAAGCAGCACAACTTCAACGCCGTGCGCTGCTCGCACTACCCTAACCATCCGCTGTGGTACCGGCTTTGCGACCGATACGGGCTGTACGTCGTTGACGAAGCCAATATCGAAACGCACGGCATGGTGCCGATGAGCCGCCTTGCTGACGATCCGCGCTGGCTGCCCGCCATGAGCGAGCGCGTGACCCGCATGGTGCAGCGCGATCGTAATCATCCCTCGGTTATCATCTGGTCTCTGGGCAATGAGTCGGGCCACGGCGCGAATCACGATGCGCTGTACCGCTGGCTGAAAACCACCGATCCTACGCGTCCGGTGCAGTATGAAGGCGGCGGCGCGAACACGGCGGCGACCGATATTGTCTGTCCGATGTACGCCCGGGTCGATCGGGATCAGCCCTTCCCGGCAGTGCCTAAATGGTCAATCAAGAAATGGATCGGCATGCCGGACGAAACGCGCCCGCTGATCCTCTGTGAATACGCCCACGCGATGGGAAATAGCTTTGGCGGGTTTGCGAAATACTGGGAAGCGTTTCGCAGCCATCCTCGCCTGCAGGGTGGGTTTGTCTGGGACTGGGTCGATCAGGCCCTGACGAAACGGGACGAAAAGGGCAACGCGTTCTGGGCCTACGGCGGAGACTTCGGCGATAAGCCGAACGATCGGCAGTTCTGTCTTAACGGGCTGGTGTTCCCCGATCGCACGCCGCACCCGGCGCTGTACGAGGCGCAGCGCGCCCAGCAGTTCTTTACCTTTACGCGGGTCAGCACCTCTCCGCTGGTGATTGAGGTGCAAAGCGGCTATCTGTTCCGCCACACCGATAACGAAGTGCTGAACTGGACGGTTGCCCGGGACGGGGACGTGCTGGCCGCGGGTGAGGTGACGCTCTCGATGGCGCCTGAAGGCACCCAGCGTCTGGAGATTGACCTGCCGGCGCTGAAAGCCGGGCCGGGAGAGATCTGGCTGAACGTTGAAGTACGCCAGCCGCGGGCAACGCCGTGGTCTCCGGCTGACCATCGCTGCGCGTGGGAGCAGTGGCCGCTTCCGGCTCCCCTCTTTATTGCTCCGCCAGCCCCGGCGGGCGAGCCGCCGGTGTTAACGCAAAGCGATCGCATTCTGGAGATCGCCCATCGTCAACAGCGCTGGCAGTTCGATCGCGCAACCGGAAACCTGTCCCAATGGTGGCGAAATGGCGTTGAAACGCTCCTTTCACCTCTGACGGACAACGTCAGCCGCGCGCCGCTGGATAACGACATTGGCGTGAGTGAAGCGACGCAGATCGATCCGAACGCCTGGGTTGAACGCTGGAAAGCGGCGGGCATGTATGAACTCACCTCGCGCGTTCTGCACTGTGAGGCACGGCAGCACGCAGGCGACGTGGTGGTCACAACCCAGCACGTGCTTGAGTATCGCGGCAAAGCCCTGTTCATGAGCCGTAAAGTCTGGCGGGTGGACGATCGTGGCGTTCTGCATGGCGATATTCAGATTGACGTTGCGTCTGATATCCCTGAACCCGCGCGCGTTGGCCTGAGCGTTCATCTTGCCGAAACGCCGGAAAACGTTCACTGGCTGGGGCTGGGGCCGCATGAAAACTACCCGGACAGAAAGCTGGCGGCGCAGCAGGGTCGCTGGACATTACCTCTCGAGGCCATGCACACGCCGTATATCTTCCCGACGGAAAATGGTTTGCGCTGCGATACCCGGGAACTTGTGGTGGGAACGCATCAGCTGAACGGCCGGTTCCATTTCTCGGTGAGCCGCTACGGCCAGCAGCAGTTGCGTGAGTCAACCCATCATCATCTGCTGCGCGAAGAGTCGGGATGCTGGCTCAATCTCGATGCGTTCCATATGGGCGTGGGCGGCGACGACTCCTGGAGCCCCAGCGTCTCTCCGGAATTCCTCCTGCAGACACGCCAGCTTCGCTATACCTTCAGCTGGCAGCAGAACCCTTAACTGACCAAGAGATGCGGCCACAGAGCGTGGCCGCAGTCTTACGCCAGAATGCCGCTCAGGCCATGCAGGCTCATGTAAATCCCTACTACGGTAATCAGCGCAGCGGAGATCCACGGCGCTTTACGGGATAATTCGCTAAACCCGGGCCAGCGTTTGGTCGCGTGCTTGAGGCTTAAGGCCGCAATCGCGCCGGAAGCGACCAGCGTTAACGCCAGACCAATACTGAAGCTGAACACCAGCGTCGCGCCGAGGGCGAAATGCTTCAGCTGCAGGCAGATCAGCAGCACGGTGATGGACGCCGGACAGGGGATAAGCCCGCCGGTCAGGCCAAACATCACGATCTGGCCTGTGGTGACGTTTTGACCGCTGAAGCGCCGGTTAATATCCTGCGCGTGAGCGCGCTGGTGGGCGTCCTGCCACTCTTCTTCAACCAGCGAGTGTTCGTGGTGGTGGTGGTGATGATCATGATGGTGGTCATGGTCATTGTGGTGGTGATCATGGTCGTGATGATGATGATCGTGCGGCTGGCTCTCTTTCCAGGTTCGCCACGCCATCCACAGGGCGATCGCAACGATCAGCACTCCGGAGATCAGCTGGAACCAGGGTTCGGACGTGTGCGCATCCCAGCCCCGACCAAACCATAATCCCGCCATCGCAACGAGCCAGACCACCGCCGTATGGGAGAGCGTGGCCGCCAGGCCTAGCAGCACCGCCTGTTTCAGCGTGCCTCGGATGGCAACAATAAAGGCGGCCATCATTGTTTTTGAATGGCCCGGTTCCAGGCCATGTAGCGCACCGAGCAGGATAGCGCTGGGAACAAACAGCCAGGCGTTGCCCTGCTGAAGGAGTGAAGCAAAATCGGTCATGGGAAATTCCGGAGTGGAAAGCGTGCGGAGATACTACTCCCCCCCAGTAGTTCAATACTACCCCCCAGTAGAAAAATACTCGGGGGGAGTAGAGCATGATATGCTTTAAAAGCCAAAAAATAAGGGGTACAGAGATGTCACATACCGTTCGAGACAAGAAGATGTTACTGACTCGCCTGAAGAAAATTCAGGGGCAGAGCACCGCGCTGGAGAAAATGCTCAACAGCGATCACGAATGCGCCGAGGTGTTACAGCAGCTGGCGGCGATCCGCGGGGCGGTCAATGGCATGATGATGCAGGTGATCGAAGGGCATTTAACCGATCATGTGGTGAAAGAGCCTGAAGAAGCGCAGCGTGAAGCCGATCTTGGCGTGGTGTTGCGGGTGATGAAATCCTATCTCAAGTAGCGTGCGTGCCGAGGTTATTTTCTGCCCAGAGAATAAATTCCGTTTTTGGCAGCGCTTTGCTGTAGTACCACCCCTGCCCGTACTGCACGCCGTGTTGGTGTAGCCAGGCGAGTTGCCCTGCGGTTTCGACGCCCTCCGCCACCATCGCCAGCTTCAGCGACTTCGCTATTTCAATGATGTGCGGCGTCACGTTTTTATACTCCAGCGCATCCACGAACGATTTATCAATTTTTAGCGTATCGACGTCCAGATCCTGCAGATAGCTCAGGCTGGAATAGCCCGTGCCAAAATCATCAATATAAACAGGGTGGCCTGAACGGCGAAATGCGGCGATAGCCGGTGCGCTAATTTTGGGATCGGCAAAGCCGCGCTCGGTGAGCTCCAGGGCGATTTGCCGGGGGTGGATCTGCCACTTGTTCAGGAGCTGGCTCAGCAGAGGCGGCAGGATGCCGGAGGTTAAATCGGCAGGGGCGAGGTTAATGGAGATATGCTGATCCGGATAGCGTTGCAGCCAGTGGCCCATATCTTCAAACACCTTTTCGATGACTAACTGTGTCAGCTTCGAGATGAGCCCCGTTTGCTCGGCAAGGGGGACAAAAATATCCGGCGAGAGGCAGCTTCCGTCCGGCTGAGGCCAGCGCGTCAGCGCCTCAGCGCCCACAATTTTTCCGCTACAGAGCGCTACGATGGGCTGATAGTGGACCACAAAATCCCGGCTGTTAATGGCGTCAAGCAGGCGATTGCGCGGCGACTGGATACGCCGCAGGATCCGCAGGACAAACAGTGCGGCGAGCAGGCTTATCAACATGCCGAACGGTAACCAGAAAAGAAGCTGCCGGTGCCAGGTTTCAGCCAGCGGTTTGAGCGTTGCCCATGCTACGACGGTAAATCCAAGCTCAGGTACAGACTTCATGACGTACATTGAACCGTTGTACTGCACGCTTTTCACACCCCGCTCCTGAACCATGTCGCGGATGTGAGAGTCGAGCTTGCTGCTGCTGGCAAATATGCGGTGCGTTGCGCTTCCTACCAGGGCGGCATCAATCGCTATCTCGCCGAAAGGGATCACGTCCACCAGCGAGGCAGGATCGATCATGACAAGGTAGTGGCCTTTTCCCAGCACCGTCATGTAGCGGTTAAACCCAAGATCGTTTTGCGTGGTCAGCCACGCGCTGTAACCATCTTCGGTAATGCGCATTGGAGGAGGGAAAGGGGACGCATGACTGGTTTGCTCCAGGGAGGAGCAGAGCGGTCGAAGGTTGTCGATATAAATCACTTCCTGGACATATCGCCACGAGAAAGCGACCCGGCGCATTTCCCGCAATTGCAAGGGGCTACACGGCACGCCCTCAAAGGCCTGCAGGTGATCGAGCGCTTCTTTTGCCTGATCCACAACCCTGTCGGTGCGAACCAGCACGCGGGAGGCATAGTTATCCAGCGCATCGGCGAATTTATCTTCCGCCTGGCGATGGGCCAGCCAGATGCTCAGGCAAATGGGGACCAGCACAGAAAAGATAAGTACGCCAGTCACCAGACTGACCAGATGTCGGGTTTTCATGCTGTCGTGTCCTTCCTCGTATGCCCGTTCCTGGGCATTGAGTTCCCTGCCTGAAGAGAAAGATTTTACCGCGAAATGATATAGTTATAGCACGTGGTTGGCATGGTTTTCATTTTATCTCAGGCATACGAGAAATTATCGTCAGAAGAGAGGGGTTGTTTTTTCAACCTCGCCTGGATATTATTTTGTTATGTTATAACAAAACATAAAGGATTTACGATGAAACCCGATATCCACCCAGCCTATCGCACCGTGGTATTCCACGACACCAGCGCTAATGAATACTTTAAAGTCGGCTCAACCATTAAAACCGACCGCGAAATTGAACTCGACGGTGAGACATATCCGTACATCACCATCGAGGTTTCTTCAAAATCGCACCCGTTTTATACCGGTAAGCAGAAAACGTTCTCCACGGACGGCAGCGCAGCGCGCTTCCGCAAGCGTTTTGGCGGTTTTCTCAATGCGAAGCGGGGCTAACCATGCAGGTACTTAACTCATTACGAAGTGCAAAGCAGCGTCACCCGGATTGCCAGATAGTCAAACGCAAGGGACGCTTATACGTGATTTGCAAATCTAATCCGCGCTTTAAGGCGGTTCAGGGACGTAAAAAAAGACGCTAAACGCGCGTTTCTCGCCAGCTTTCCAGGGATCTTTTCTGTTTGCCATCGGCAGTAAAATTGTCGGTGGCAAGCCAGCTTTCAAAGGCGTTAGCCAGCGCCGGCCACTCTTTGTCGAGAATCGAAAACCAGTCGGTATCCCGGTTACGGCCTTTTATCACCAGCGCCTGGCGAAAGCGTCCTTCAAACTGAAAGCCCAGACGCAGCGCCGCTTTACGGGAAGGCTCGTTCAGGCTATTGCACTTCCATTCATAACGCCGGTACCCCAGGGTATCGAATACGTATCGCATCAGCAGATACTGCGCTTCTGTCGACCCTGGCGTGCGGCTTAACAGAGGAGAGAAGTGAACGTGCCCCACTTCCACGACCCCGTTTTTAGGATCGATCCGCATCAGGGACAGCGTCCCGACAGGAGACTGGGTCCGGTTGTCCATAACGGTAAAGTGGATGGGATCGGATAACTCACTTACGCTCGCCACCCAGTTGGCAAACTCCTCTGCGGTGGCATCGGGTTCACGCAGCAGCCACGTCCAGCTGCGGGTATCTTCGGCCAGGGAATAGGCGGAGAACAACGCGTGGGCATGCTCCACGCGCAGCGGCTCAAGCCGACAATAGTGACCCTGAAGGACCACCCGGGACGGGTGCTGACGAGGCTGCCAGTCGATAAGGGCTTCGCCTACTGGCTGTCCAAACTCGTTGAATGTATTCATCTTTATTTCCATGACGTTGAAAAGATCTCCAGATTAGTGAATTGCTGGTTCCTTAAAAAGAACCACCAGGCTATGTTTTTCTGGTACCACAAGGAGGGAAGATGAATATACCGGGTGATGAGCTTTACACTTTGCTCCATGCTGCGCTGAAAAAGCGTGGGCAGGAGACGCTTCAGCGCGCGCTCTATCTCGCTTTGCGGGAGGCCATACTGAGCGGAAGGCTTCGGTCCGGCAGCCAGCTGCCCGGTTCGCGAACGCTGGCGCAGCAGATCTCGGTTTCCCGAAACACGGTCAATGCGGCGCTGGACCAGCTCACGCTCGAAGGTTATTTACTGCGTAACCGTCAGGGAACGCGGGTGGGGCAATTCGCTCATCGTACGATTGCCCGGGCATTGCCGGATCCTGACATCAGGCTGACAAAACGGGTCGCCCTGCTGCCCGCGCCCGTGCCGCGCGATACCCCGGTGATGGCGTTTACGCCGGGAACGCCAGCCATTAACTATTTCCCCTTGCCGCTGTGGCGGCGATTGTACGATCGTGTCCTGCGCGAGGAGGGAAGCGCCCTGTTAGGCTATGGCGACCCGGCCGGCGAGCCGTCGCTGCGCGCCGCGATTGCCCGGCATCTCGCCCTGTCCCGCGGTATCGACTGCGACGCCAGCCAGATTGTGATAACCGAAGGGGCGCTTGAAGGCGTCAACCTCTGCACGATGCTGTTAAGCGAGCCTGGCGATGTCGCCTGGGTAGAAAACCCCGGCTATAGCGGGGCAAAGAGTGCGTTTGTTAAAACTGGCCTGGCAATGACGGGAATACCGGTAGATGACGAGGGAATGTGCTGGGAAGGGCTGGATGCGCCTGCGCCCTCAATGATTTTTACCTCACCTTCGCATCAGTTCCCTTACGGGAGCGTGCTCAGCGCGCGGCGGCGGCTGGCGCTGCTGGAGCTGGCCCGGCAGCACAACGCGTGGATCATTGAAGACGATTACGACAGCGAGTTCCGCTATGCCGGTGAGCCCGTACCGGCGATGCTGGGAATGGTCAACAATGCGCCCGTTGTGTATCTGGGGACGTTCAGTAAAACGCTGTTTCCTTCGCTCAGAATGGGGTTCATGGTGCTACCGCCAGCGCTGGCGAAAGCGGCTCGCCCGGCCATCGGCTCGCTGTTGCGCGGGGGACATCGTGCGGAGCAGCGTACCCTGGCGCTATTTATTGAAGAAGGTCATTACGCCCGTCACCTTGCCGTCATGCGTCGGCTCTACCGTAAACGCTACCGCCAGCTGCGGGAGGTGCTGAGCGCAGAGCTTCATTCTCCGCATCGCATTCTGGCAGGCGAAGGGGGAATGCATCTGACGCTGGCGATATACGGTATTGACGACCAGAAGCTGGTGGAGCAGGCGAGGGCGTTTCAGCTGGCACCCGCTGCGCTGAGCGGGTACTACCTGGAGGCGAAGCAGGGGCAAACCGGTCTGGTTTTAGGTTACGGCAATACCTCTGCTTCTCAGTTTGCGCCGGGGATCCGACGCCTGCAGGCGTTAATTACGCAGCAGCAGGGCGGGAAAGGGTAAAGACATCATAGAAAGAGAGCTGACCTTTGGTGGAGACCATTTTCTGCAGCTTCTCTTTTTGCCCGGCTTCAACCGCCGGAGAGTGCATGATGTTTTCGATCAGCTCCTCTGGCACGTAACGCGTGTTGTACCATTCGCCGTTATAGCAGACCCGGAAATCGAGCACGTCGATATCTTCGTAACGGTAGCGCGGATTCACATCGAAAAAGAAAAAGGCGTTAAAGACGACAAACAGTACAACCAGCAGCCAGACGGAGTCCACCAGCGTTTCGGACTTTAGCATCACAACAAGCGTCGCCAGCCAGGCGGCATACATGGCGACAAACAGTCCAGGATGTTTGCGAATAAAGCTAATGCTAAAGCGCGGGCGATTGTCGCGCTTTTCGCGGAGGTTAAGATCGTCGATGGTGGCGGTAAGCAGGCGCTGTATCTCGGTCATTTTTTGCCTTCATAAGAGTTGACAATACAGGGGGTCTGCCAATTTTAGGGGAGCCATCAGGCTGAAAAAAGTAACAGTCTGGCGCTAAAAGACTATAACAGTTGACTCCCCGCAACCTCACAGCGTTTTGATGATTTTTGCCGGATTGCCGCCAACGACGACGTTAGCCGGGACGTCTTTCGTCACGACGGCGCCGGAGGCCACGACCACATTATCACCAATGGTGACGCCAGGGTTAATGACAGCCCTGCCGCCAATCCAGACGTTATTGCCAATATTGACGGGTTTTCCAAACTCCACGCCGCTGTTTCGTTCTTCCGCGTCCAGGGGATGGGTAGCCGTATAAATATGAACACCCGGTGCGAGCATACAGTTATCGCCAATATGAACAGGGCAGACATCCAGCATCACGCAGTCGAAGTTAGCGTAAAAGTTTTTGCCCAGATAAATGTTATATCCGTAGTCGCAGCGGAAGCTCGGCTCAATATAAGCGCCTGCGCTTTGTCCCAGAAGTTCCGCCAGAATGTTCTGGCGTTCTGTTTTTTCATCAGGCGCGGTGTGGTTATAGCGGTAAACCAGATGGCGGGCGTGCAGTCGGTCAGCCCGTAACGCCTCATCGCCGGGGCGGTAATGTTCACCGGCAATCATTTTCTGTTTTTCTAAGCTCATTGGAAACCTCTCTGGATGTTATTACCGAAGGGTAATCTGAACAGGCCAGAAGGGGAACGTTCCCGAAAAGCCGATGTGACTGACGTCACAACATTGCTGTTGATGAACACGTTTTACACGGAGACCTGGCTTACGCACAGGGAGCATAACGGGACAGGTAAATACTCAGAACGAGGCGTAGAACTCTACAGACACCCTTCAAAGATTAACGGACAAATTTCCACACAGAAGTAGGGATTTTGTCATACAGTTTATTCATTGTCAGTTCAGCAAGACGATGGTCAGCGGCTGAATAAAATACCGCCAGTTCATTATCAGAAAGCTCGTATTTATTCTTTTCAATGACGCGCTCAAGCGTGTCAATTGACTGACAACGTCGTAAGCGCATCAAATAATCGATTTTTGTGAGTGGTTTATCAGACATAAATTCACCTTAGTAATTGTAATAATTTTAACAGGAAAGACTCACCGGGTTAGCTCTGCTCACGTTGACGAAACAGCGGAATAGCCGATTTCCCGATTTACGCCATTTTTGCAAATCCTGAGCGTTAATGCCGTAACTGCTGAACAACATAAAGGTGTCGTCCAGGTATTCATCAATTTGCTCAATGAGCTTATTATCTTCATTGTACTTAATTTTATAATTAAGTGCGAAGGTTGCGATATGCTCTATCAGCTCATTCAACTGTAAATTGATGGCAGACGTTGGGTCGTTTACCCAGCCATGATTACTTTCATCAAGATTGGCAAGGCAGTCATGGTACAAGGATTCGCAGAGAAATTTCAACTGCGCGATATCATGCCTTTTTGGCGAGTACTCGTCCATAGCGCATCCCCTTCTGAGTGATTTCTTACTCACCGAACATCATTGTCGGGATGGATACAACTGACTTAGCTACATGAGTGCTGTGTTCCTGATAACCTAACTATAAGCCACTCCTTCCTGGATTTCACCGCGCTATTACGAAAAATTACAAATAAAAACCGCAGGCTGGGAGCGTGTACGCAAATGGTCACCCTGGACTCAACGTTTTTATCCAAATTAACGACGGGGTTTTATCGCTTCCTTACGTTTCATCGGCTTAGCAAAAATGATGAGAAAAGTTTAGATTCAGACTTATCTTTGTAAGAACTTCTTATTAGGAATATTCCTAATAGCTTAAGCGGGGAAATGAAATTAAAAAAATCCTGAATTCACCGATTAAGGTATCAGTTAATTATGATATGTCTATTTAAGATGGCAGAAAATAAATAGAGCCACAATAAGCGTAATTTATGATTTTTTCTGAAAATGAAAAAGGCCGCTAATGCGGCCTTTTTATCATGTGGAACCGGTATCAGTGAGGTTCTACCGAATGACTGTGTTCAACATCTTCATTCTTGCGGCTAAAGCGGCGGCGAACCACCACGAAGAACACCGGTACGAAGAAGATAGCCAGTACGGTCGCGGTAACCATACCGCCCATCACGCCTGTACCTACCGCGTTCTGCGCGCCGGAGCCCGCACCGGAGCTGATAACCAGCGGCAGTACGCCGAGGATGAACGCCAGCGACGTCATCAGGATTGGGCGCAGACGCATACGAACCGCTTCAAGCGTCGCCTCAATAAGACCTTTGCCTTCTTTCTCCATCAGATCTTTGGCGAATTCAACGATAAGTATCGCGTTCTTCGCCGACAAGCCAATGGTTGTCAGCAGGCCTACCTGGAAGTAAACGTCGTTGGTCAGTCCACGGAACGTTGCCGCAAGCAGCGCACCGATAACCCCGAGCGGAACCACCAGCATAACGGAGAACGGAATCGACCAGCTCTCGTACAGTGCCGCCAGACACAGGAAGACCACAATCAGTGAAATGGCGTACAGGGCAGGGGCCTGGTTACCGGACAGACGTTCCTGATAGGACATACCGGTCCAGTCATAGCCGATACCCGCAGGCAGTTTGCTTGCCAGTTCTTCCATCAGGTTCATGGCTTCACCGGTGCTTCGGCCCGGAGCAGCCTGACCCAGGATCTCCATAGATGGCAGACCGTTATAGCGTTCCAGACGCGGCGAACCGTATTCCCAGCGTGAGGTTGAGAACGCCGAGAACGGTACCATCTGACCATTGCTTCCGCGCACGAACCAGCTGTTGATATCGTTAGGCAACATACGGTACTGCGCCTCGGACATCACGTACACTTTCTTCACACGACCGCGATCGATGAAGTCGTTAACGTAACTACCGCCCCAGGCTGCGCCCAGCGTGGTATTGATGTCACTGATGGATACGCCCAGCGCCTGGGCTTTCTCCTGGTCGATATCGATCTTGTACTGCGGCGTATCTTCCAGGCCGTTTGGACGCACGCCGACCAGCAGGTCAGGGTGTTTAGCGACTTCACCAAACAGCTGGTTACGCGCCTGCGTCAGTTTTTCGTGGCCCAGACCGCCCTGGTCAATCAGCTGGAAGTCGAAACCGGTCGCCGTACCCAGTTCAACAATCGCTGGCAGGTTAAAGGCAAAGACCATCGCATCTTTAATCTGCGAGAAGGTGCCCATTGCACGACCAGTGATGGCTTCAACCTTGTTCTTTTCGCCCGGACGTTCAGACCAGTCTTTCAGAGAAACGAAGGCAATACCGGTGTTCTGACCACGACCCGCAAAGCCAAAGCCGTTAACCGCAAACACGGACTCAACGTTGTCTTTCTCTTTGGTGAGATAGTAGTCCGTCACTTCATCCAGCACTTTCTGGGTACGCTCTTGCGAGGCACCCGCCGGAAGCTGTGCCATCGTCAGGAACACGCCCTGGTCTTCATCTGGCAGGAACGAGCTTGGCAGACGGACGAACAGGAAAGCCATGCCCACCACGATGATGATATAGAGCAGCAGGTAACGACCGGTGCTGCGCAGGATGTTGCCCACGCTGTCGGTGTAGTGGTGCGTGCTCTTATCGAACATGCGGTTAAACCAGCCGAAGAACCCTTTGTGCTCGCCGTGACCGCCTTTCTGAATTGGCTTCAGCATGGTGGCACACAGGGCAGGAGTCAGGATCAACGCGACCAGCACCGACAGCGCCATCGCGGAAACGATGGTAATGGAGAACTGACGGTAAATCGCACCGGTAGAGCCTCCGAAGAAGGCCATCGGGATAAATACCGCAGACAGCACCATCGCGATACCGACCAGCGCGCCCTGGATCTGGCCCATTGATTTACGGGTCGCTTCCTTCGGCGGCAAACCTTCTTCCGCCATCACGCGTTCGACGTTCTCGACCACGACGATGGCGTCATCCACCAGCAGGCCGATGGCGAGCACCATCCCGAACATCGTCAGGGTGTTTATCGAGTAGCCGAATATCGACAGGATCGCAAAGGTTCCGAGCAATACCACCGGCACGGCAATCGTTGGGATAAGCGTCGCGCGGAAGTTTTGCAGGAACAGGTACATCACCAGGAATACCAGGATGATCGCCTCAACCAGCGTCTTAACCACTTCATGAATCGAGATTTTGACGAACGGCGTGGTGTCGTACGGGTAAACGATTTTCAGACCTGACGGGAAGAACGGTTCCATCTTCTTCAGCTCTGCGCGGATCGCCGTGGCGGTGTCCAGGGCGTTAGCGCCGGTCGCCAGTTTGATACCCAGACCGGAAGCCGGTTTACCGTTAAACTTCGCGATGATGTCGTAGTTCTCACCGCCCAGCTCAACTTTCGCCACGTCGCGCAGGCGAACCTGCGAACCGTCCTGATTCACCTTCAGCAGAATTTTGCTGAATTCATCGGCAGAGGTCAGACGGGTCTGCGCGATGATCGAGGCGTTAAGCTGCTGGCCTTTCACCGGCGGCGTACCGCCTAACTGACCTGCCGCTACCTGGGCGTTCTGCGCTTTAATCGCGCTGATCACGTCAACCGGGGTCAGTTGGAAGTTGTTCAGCTTGTTCGGATCCATCCAGATACGCATCGCGTACTGGGAACCGAACAGCTGCACGTCACCCACACCGGAAGTACGGCTGATGGCGTCCTTCATGTTGGCGCCCACGTAGTCGGAAATATCCTCCTGCGTCATGGTGCCGTTGGTGTTGATAACGCCGACAACCATCAGGAAGCTACTGGACGATTTCTCGACGCTCACACCCTGCTGTTGTACTTCCTGCGGCAGCAAAGGCATAGCCAGCTGCAGTTTGTTCTGCACCTGAACCTGCGCAATGTCAGCATCCGTACCTGACTGGAAGGTCAGGGTGATCTGCACCGTACCGGTGGAGTCACTGTTTGAGGACATGTACATCAGGTTATCGATACCGTTCATGTTCTGTTCGATAACCTGGGTGACGGTGTCCTGCACCGTTTTCGCATCAGCCCCCGGGTAGGTTGCGGAAATTGTCACCGCCGGTGGCGCAATCGTTGGATATTGCGCAACAGGCAGCTTCAGGATCGCAAGTCCCCCGGCCAGCATGATGATTATGGCGATCACCCACGCAAATATGGGGCGATCGATAAAGAAATTAGGCATGTCTTAACGGCTCCTGTTTAAGTTAAGACTTGGTTTGTTCTGACTGGCCAGCGGCCGAAGCTTGTTGTTTATCGTCAGATTTCACTTCCTGTGCTTTAACCTGCGCGCCAGGACGAACTTTTTGCAAACCAGTAACAATCACGCGATCGCCATCTTTTAGACCTTCCGTCACCAGCCATTTATCGCCAATCGCCTGAGTGGCGGTGATATTGCGCGTTTCGACTTTGTCATCAGCCCCAACAACCAGCGCGCTCGCATCGCCGCGTGGCGTACGGGTCACACCCTGCTGTGGAACCAGAAGTGCGGTTGGATTCGTTCCTTCTTCCAGACGCGCGCGAACGAACATACCTGGCAGCAGATTTTTGTCAGGGTTCGGGAAAATCGCACGTAAGGTGATGGAACCGGTGGTCTGGTCGACCGTCACGTCAGAGAATTCCAGGGTACCTTCCTGCGGGAACTTGATACCGTCATTGGTAATCAGTTCCACTTTGGCTTTGCCGTTTTCCTGTTTCAGGGTGCCGTTAGCCAGCTCCTGTTTCAGGCGCAGGAAATCGTTGCTGGACTGCGTCACGTCAACGTAGATCGGATCAAGCTGCTGCACGGTTGCCAGCGCATTGGTCTGACCGTTCTGCACCAGCGCCCCTTCCGTGACGGAAGATTTACCAATACGACCGCTGATAGGGGAGGTCACTTTGGTATAGGCCAGGTTAATGCGCGCGGTTTCGACGGCGGCTTTGGCTGCCACCACGGCCGCGTTAGCCTGCTGTGCGTCGGCCAGAGCGGTATCGTAATCCTGTTGGCTGATGTACTTGGTACCGAGCAGCTTTTGGTAGCGGTTCAACGTCAGCTGAGCAATTTTGGCCGCGGCTTGTGCTTTCGCCAGGTCGCCTTTCGCACTTTCATAAGAGGCCTGATAGGTTGCTGGATCAATCTGATACAGAGACTCACCGGCTTTCACATCACCACCTTCGGTGAAGTTACGCTTCAGGATAATGCCGCTAACCTGAGGACGCACTTCCGCAATGCGGTAAGCATTGGTACGGCCTGGTAATTCGGTGGTGATTTGTAGAGGTTCAGATTTGAGCGTCACGACGCCTACTTCTGGCGCCTGCTGAGCTCCTTGTTGAGCTGGTTTGTCGTCACATCCTGTTAGCGCTAAGCTGCCTGAGAGCATCAGAACGACCGCCAGAGGCGTTAACCCTCTGTTTTTGTTCATATGTAAACCTCGAGTGTCCGATTTCAAATTGATCAAGGGTCCTGAGTCTAAAAACCCATTGCTGCGTTTATATTATCGTCATGCTATGGTACATACATTCACAAATGTATGTAAATCTGACTCCTGTAAATTCACCCACCTATGGCACGAAAAACTAAACAACAAGCGCTGGAAACCCGACAACACATTCTGGATGTGGCAATACGTTTGTTCTCGCAGCAGGGTGTTTCATCCACCTCGCTGGCGCAGATTGCTCAGGCTGCCGGTGTGACGCGAGGAGCGATTTACTGGCATTTTAAAGATAAGTCAGATCTGTTCAGTGAAATCTGGGAGCTTTCAGAGTCCAGCATTAGCGATCTCGAGAGTGAGTATCGGGCAAAATTCCCTGACGATCCACTCTCAGTATTGAGAGAAATATTAGTATATATCCTTGAAGCAACGGTAGTTGAAGAACGTCGCAGATTAATGATGGAGATTATTTTTCATAAATGCGAGTTCGTGGGCGAGATGGCGGTGGTGCAGCAGGCGCAACGCAGCCTTAGCCTGGAGAGCTATGATCGTATTGAACAGAATCTGAACCTGTGTATGCAGGCAAAACTATTACCGGCCAATCTCTTGACCCGACGGGCGGCAATCCTGATGCGCAGCTACATTTCAGGTCTGATGGAAAACTGGCTTTTCTCGCCGCAATCCTTTGACCTCAAAGAGGAAGCCCGCAGCTACGTGGCGATTTTACTGGAAATGCTACAGCTCTGCCCCACGCTGCGCAGCGACGCGCCTTCGCTAACGGCCTGATCCCTTTCCAGGATTTATCTCAGAGGATAACGTTCGCGCTATTCTGCTTTCAGCGAGCGTGATATTCTTCACGCCGGACTATTTTCGGTCATCTTCTGACATCATTCACAACTATGCTGCCCATCAATCGCTCGCAACATCCTGTTTTTGCATTGCTCTTTGCGATGCTGTTTTTCTTCGCCACGGCGCCGCTGACCTGGGCCCGCGCCGATAACAGCAATGATATTCCCTCGCGCGGCGATGTTCAGTCGCAGCTCGACACGCTGAACAAACAAAAAGATCTCTCCCCTCAGGAGAAACTCGTCCAGCAGGATCTGACGGAAACGCTGGAAACGCTGGATAAAATTGAACGCATCAAAGCGGAAACCGTCCAGCTTCGTCAGAAGGTGGCGCAGGCGCCTGAAAACATGCGTAAGGCCACCGACGCGCTGAATGCCCTCAGCGATGTGGATAACGACGACGAGACGCGCAAGACGCTCTCGACGCTCTCTTTACGCCAGCTGGAGTCCCGCGTCGCGCAACTGCTCGACGACCTGCAAACCGCGCAGTCGGATCTCGCAACCTATAACAGCCAGCTTGTCTCGCTGCAGACCCAGCCCGAGCGCGTGCAAAACGCGATGTACGCCGCGTCTCAGCAGCTGCAGCAGATCCGCAACCGTCTGAACGGCACGACGGTCGGCGAAGGCACGCTGCGCCCGACGCAGCAAACCCTGCTGCTGGTTCAGCAGACCTTGCTCAATGCACAGATTGAACAGCAGCGTAAAAGCCTGGAAGGGAATACGGTGCTGCAGGACACGCTTCAGAAACAGCGTGATTACGTCACCGCGAATATTAACCGCCTGGAACACCAGCTTCAGCTGTTGCAGGAGGCGGTAAACAGCAAACGCCTGACCCTGACGGAAAAAACCGCCCAGGAGGCCGTATCGCCTGACGAAACCGCCCGCATTCAGGCGAATCCGCTGGTGAAACAGGAGCTCGAGGCCAACCACCAGCTTAGCCAGCGCCTGATACTGGCGACGGAAAACGGCAACTCGCTGGTTCAGCAAAATATCAAAGTGAAGAACTGGCTGGATCGCGCGCTGCAGGCTGAGCGCAACATCAAAGAGCAGATTGCGGTCCTGAAGGGCAGCCTCCTGCTGTCGCGTATTCTCTACCAGCAGCAGCAGACGCTCCCGTCCGCCGATGAGCTGGAGGACATGACCAACCGCATTGCGGATTTACGTCTGGAACAGTTTGACGTCAACCAGCAGCGCGATGCCCTTTTCCAGAGCGATGCCTTTGTCGCCAAAATTGAAGAGGGGCATTCCAGCGACGTGAACCCGGAAGTGCATGACGCGCTGCTCCAGGTCGTCGATATGCGTCGCGAGCTGCTGGACCAGCTCAACAAACAGCTGGGCAACCAGCTGATGATGGCCATTAACCTGCAAATCAACCAGCAGCAGCTGGTGAGCGTCTCGAAAAGTCTGCAGGAGATCCTGACCCAGCAGATTTTCTGGGTGAACAGCAACAAGCCGATGGACTGGGACTGGGTCAAATCCTTCCCGGAGACGCTGAAAACGCAAATTAAGAGCATGAAGGTCACCGTAAACTGGGAGAAAGCCTGGCCTGCGGTGACGATTGCCCTGCTGGCTGGATTACCGCTGCTGCTGATTGCCGGCCTGATCCGCTGGCGTCTGGGCTGGCTGAAAAAATACCAGGCGAAGCTGGCCTCCGAAGTGGGTCAGCTGCGCAACGATAGCCAGCTCCATACGCCAAAAGCGATTCTGATCGATCTCATCCGCGCCCTGCCGGTGTGCCTGATTATTCTGGCCGTGGGCCTGATTCTGCTCACGATGCAGCTCAACGTCAGCGACCTGCTGTGGGCGTTCAGTAAAAAACTGGCGCTGTTCTGGCTGGTCTTTGGCGTGTGCTGGAAGGTGCTGGAAAAAGACGGCGTGGCGGTGCGTCATTTCAACATGCCTGCGCAGCTGACCAGCCACTGGCGTCGTCAGATTGTGCGCATCAGCCTGGCGCTCCTGCCGCTGCACTTCTGGTCGGTTGTCTCTGAGCTTTCTCCGCTGCACCTGATGGATGACGTGCTGGGCCAGCTGGTCATTCTGCTGAACCTGCTGCTGATTGCGATCCTGATGTGGCCGATGTGCCGCGACAGCTGGCGTGATAAAGAGTCCCACAATATTCGCCTGGCCACCGTGACGGTGCTGGCGATCATTCCGCTGGCGCTAATGGTGCTGACGGCAACGGGCTACTTCTATACCACGCTGCGCCTGTCCGGGCGCTGGATTGAAACGGTCTATCTGGTGATCGTCTGGAACCTGCTCTATCAGACCGTGCTGCGCGGCCTGAGCGTGGCGGCCCGCCGCATCGCCTATCGCCGTGCTATCGCGCGTCGTCAGCATCAGGTGAAAGAGGGGGCCGAAGGCGCGGAGCCTCAGGAAGAGCCGACCATTGCCCTGGAGCAGGTTAACCAGCAGACGCTGCGCATCACCATGCTGGTGATGATCGCCCTGTTTGCGGTGATGTTCTGGGCTATCTGGTCCGATCTTATTACCGTTTTCGCCTATCTCGACAGTATTACCCTCTGGCAATACAACGGTACCGAAGCGGGCGCGGTGGTCATGAAAAGCGTGACCATGGGCAGCCTGCTGTTTGCGCTGGTGTCGTCGGTGGTGGCCTGGGCGCTGATTCGCAACCTGCCAGGCCTGCTCGAAGTGCTGCTCCTGTCACGTCTGAATCTCCGCCAGGGGGCGTCCTACGCCATTACCACGATCCTCAACTACGTGATCATTATTGTTGGGGCGATGACGGTCTTCGGCTCGCTTGGCGTCTCGTGGGATAAACTGCAGTGGCTGGCGGCCGCCCTCTCGGTCGGTCTTGGTTTTGGCCTGCAGGAGATCTTCGGTAACTTCGTGTCCGGCCTGATCATCCTGTTCGAACGTCCGGTACGAATCGGCGATACCGTTACCATCGGCACCTTCTCCGGTACGGTCAGCAAGATCCGTATTCGTGCCACCACCATCACCGACTTCGATCGCAAAGAGGTGATCATCCCGAACAAAGCGTTCGTGACCGAGCGTCTGATCAACTGGTCGCTCTCCGATACGGTGACGCGCGTGGTGATCCGCCTGGGCGTAGCCTATGGATCGGATCTGGAGAAGGTGAAAGAGGTGCTGCTCAAGGCGGCGTCAGAACATCCGAAAGTGATGCACGATCCGGCGCCGGCGGTCTTCTTCACCACCTTTGGGCCGAGCACGCTGGATCACGAGCTGCGTTTATACGTGCGCGAGCTGCGTGACCGCAGCTACACGGTGGATGAACTCAACCGTTCTATCGATCGTCTGTGCCGTGAAAACGATATTAATATCGCCTTCAACCAGCTTGAGGTTCACCTGCGTAACGAGAAAGGTGATGAGCATACGGAAGTGAAGCGCGACATTAAGGGTGACGATCCTACGCCTGCTTAATCTATTTTCTCTCAGCCCTCAGGGGCGAGGGAGCGATTTTCCCCCTCTCCCTCAGGGAGAGGGCTGGGGTGAGGGTAATTTACCTTCAAAATCCCGCCGCACAATCTCCAGCGCCTTAAGCACCGTCTCGGCGGGGATCTCATGATTCTCGAGAAGCATAATCAAATCGACGGCCAGCTTGACCTCATCGGGTGCATTTTCCAGTGACATGGGTGTGGCTCCTGTTAACGGGTCAAACGTTCAATGACGCGCTCAATCTCGTCCCGCGCCTGACGGCAGCGGACGATACGTCCTTCCAGCGCGCTAATCTCGCGCATCAATAGCTGCTGCTCTTCCAGCGTCTCGCTGTTGTTTAGCCGCGTCTCGCGCTCGCGCTTCATCTCAAACAGCCGGCGCTCAAACTCCTGGTTCTCCAGCCGCTTGCGCTGCCATTTACCGAGCCCCGGCGAGGCGCTGTCCCAGGCGCGCAGCGGCCAGGCGGCGATTTCGCGATGCAGAGCGGTGATCTGCTCTGTGAGATGCTCTGCGAGCCACGCCACCTGTTCCTGCTGTTCACTCTCAACCGCATGGCGAAGCTCGTCGAGGTTGGTCTGCGCTTCCGCCAGGTAATCCTGAATGACGGTGCTGCGGGTACGAAAAAGCTGCCGGTCAAAGCGCGGTTTCAGCGTGGCGTGGCCCATCAGCGGTGTAGCCTGCTCCCGCAGAACAATAAGCTGATTTTGCAGCCTCTCAAGAAGCAGTGCTGTTTTCAAGGCGCTCTCCAGTGGTAAAGTAGCCGTTCAGTTTGATAACGATTCGCATTATGAAGCGTACTATTTTAATCATCATTGGCTGGCTCGCGGTAGTGCTTGGCACGCTGGGTGTGTTTTTACCCTTGCTGCCGACCACCCCGTTTATCCTGCTGGCGGCCTGGTGCTTCGCCCGCTCGTCGCCGCGTTTTCACCACTGGCTGCTCTATCGCTCGTGGTTTGGCGGCTATCTGCGGCACTGGCAAAAACACCGGGCCATGCCGCCAGGCGCGAAGCCGCGCGCGATCGCGGTGATCCTCATCACCTTCGCTATTTCATTATGGCTGGTGAAAATGATGTGGGTACGTATTCTGCTGCTGGCGATCCTCTCCTGCCTGCTTTTCTTTATGTGGCGGATCCCCGTGGTTGATGAAAAGCAACAAAAGCACTGAAGCCTCATCATGGCTGTTGCAATTATCACGCGCAGCCAGTAAATTCGACCGTTTTCGAGCACAGGTGCGCCTGGTCAAAGGTTAAACAATTGTTGCCTTGGCCGACTCGTTGCGCGCTGTGAGTAACACTGTTTCATTTAGGCAAAACCGATGACCGCAACTGCACAGCAGCTTGAATATCTGAAAAACAGCATCAAAAGCATCCAGGACTATCCAAAGCCTGGCATTCTTTTCCGTGATGTCACCAGCTTGCTGGAAGACCCGAAAGCGTACGCGCTCAGCATTGAACTGCTGGTCGAGCGTTATAAAAACGCCGGGATCACCAAAGTAGTAGGTACCGAAGCCCGTGGCTTCCTGTTTGGCGCACCGGTTGCGCTGGCAATGGGCGTGGGTTTTGTGCCGGTGCGTAAGCCGCGCAAACTGCCGCGTGAAACCATTGCTGAGAGCTATGAGCTGGAGTACGGCACCGATCAGCTGGAGATCCACGTTGATGCGATCAAGCCTGGCGACAAAGTGCTGGTGGTGGACGATCTGCTGGCAACCGGCGGTACCATTGAAGCGACCGTGAAATTGATCCGTCGTCTGGGTGGTGAAGTGACCGACGCGGCATTCATCATCAACCTGTTCGATCTCGGCGGTGAACAGCGCCTGGAAAAACAGGGCATCACCAGCTACAGCCTGGTGCCTTTCCCGGGTCATTAATCCCGGTTTTCACAACCTCGCTCAATGGGTGAGGTTGTGATAGCATTCCCCTCCATAAATTCACCTTCCAGCGTTGCAGAGCCTGCCCATGAGTTATCAGGTGTTAGCCCGTAAATGGCGACCACAAACCTTTGCTGACGTTGTCGGTCAGGAACATGTGCTGACGGCCCTGGCGAACGGCTTGTCGCTAGGTCGCATCCATCACGCCTATCTTTTCTCCGGCACCCGCGGCGTCGGTAAGACCTCTATTGCCCGTTTGCTGGCAAAAGGTCTCAACTGCGAAACCGGGATCACCGCCACGCCGTGCGGCGTGTGCGATAACTGCCGGGAGATCGAGCAGGGGCGTTTTGTCGATCTGATCGAGATCGACGCCGCCTCGCGTACCAAAGTGGAAGATACCCGCGATCTGCTCGATAACGTGCAGTACGCCCCGGCGCGCGGCCGCTTCAAGGTCTACCTGATCGATGAAGTGCACATGCTGTCGCGCCACAGCTTTAACGCCCTGCTGAAAACGCTGGAAGAGCCGCCCGCGCACGTGAAGTTCCTGCTGGCGACCACCGATCCGCAAAAGCTGCCGGTCACGATTTTGTCGCGCTGCCTGCAGTTCCACCTGAAGGCGCTGGACGTTGAGCAGATCCGCGCGCAGCTTGAGCACATTCTTGATGAAGAGAAGATCGTTCACGAGCCGCGCGCTCTGCAGCTGCTGGCCCGCGCGGCGGACGGCAGCCTGCGTGATGCGCTCAGCCTGACCGACCAGGCGATTGCCAGCGGTGACGGCAAGCTCTCCACCGAGGCGGTCAGCACCATGCTCGGCACGCTGGATGACGATCAGGCGCTGTCGCTTATCGAGGCGATGATCGCCGCCAACGGCGAACGCGTGATGTCGCAGGTGAACGCGGCCGCTGCCCGCGGTATCGAATGGGAAGGACTGCTGGTTGAGATGCTCAGCCTGCTGCACCGCGTGGCGATGCTGCAGCTTTCTCCGTCCGCCATCGGCGCGGATATGTCCGCCATTGAACAGCGGATGCGTGAACTTGCCCGCACCGTGCCGCCTGCCGACGTGCAGCTGTACTATCAGACGCTGCTGATTGGCCGCAAAGAGCTACCTTTCGCGCCGGATCCACGAATGGGCGTTGAAATGACGCTGCTGCGCGCGCTGGCGTTCCACCCGCGTATGCCATTGCCGGAGCCGGAAGCGCCGCGACAGTCTTTCGCGCCGGTCGCCCCTACGGCGGTGATGTCGCCGCAGCAGGTGCCACCGCAGCCGACACCGCCGCCGCAAAACGTGCCGCTGTCGGATGCCACCAGTTCGGTGCTTGCCGCACGCAGCCAGCTGCAGCGTGCGCAGGGAGTAACCAAACCAAAAAAGAGTGAACCGGCAGCGCCAGGAAGAGCGCGGCCGGTGAACAACGCCGCGCTTGAACGACTGGCCTCGGTAACGGAGCGCGTTCAGTCGCGTCCGGCACCGTCCGCGCTCGAGCAGAAAGCCCCGGTGAAAGAAGAGGCTTACCGCTGGAAGGCAACCACCATCACCGAAGAGGTGAAGGAAGAGGTCGCCACGCCGAAAGCGCTGAAAAAGGCGCTGGAGCATGAGAAAACGCCGGAGCTTTCCGCGAAGCTTGCTGAAGAGTCCATTGCGCGCGACCCCTGGGCCGCCGAGGTCAGCAAACTCCAGCTGCCGAAGCTGGTCGAGCAGGTCGCGCTGAATGCCTGGAAAGAGCAGGACGGCAATCAGGTGCGTTTGCACCTGCGTCCGGGCCAGCGGCACCTCAATTCCCCTGGCGCGCAAAAGGCGCTGGCCGAGGCGCTCACCGCATTACAGGGTGCGCCGGTTGAATTGACTATCATTGAAGATGATAATCCGGCAGTGAAAACGCCGCTCGAGTGGCGCCAGGCCATTTATGAAGAAAAGCTCGCGCAGGCGCGCGAGGCGATTATTGCGGATAACAACATTCAGACCCTGCGCCGGTTCTTCGACGCCGATCTGGATGAAGAGAGTATTCGCCCCATTTGATCGTGAGTCTGACTTACGGTTGTAATCCTTAAACGTGAAAGAAGAGAGAAGCCTATGTTTGGTGGAAAAGGCGGTCTGGGTGGCCTGATGAAGCAGGCTCAGCAGATGCAGGAAAAAATGCAGAAGATGCAGGAAGAGATCGCTCAGCTGGAAGTCACGGGTGAATCCGGTGCCGGTCTGGTCAAAGTGACCATCAACGGTGCGCACAACTGCCGTCGCGTGGAAATCGACCCGAGCCTGCTCGAAGACGACAAAGAGATGCTGGAAGATCTGGTTGCAGCCGCGTTTAACGATGCCGCTCGCCGTATCGACGAAACTCAGAAAGAGAAAATGGCCTCTGTTTCCAGCGGTATGCAGCTGCCGCCTGGCTTCAAGATGCCGTTCTGATGCAAACCAGTCCGCTGCTCACGCAGTTAATGGAAGCACTGCGCTGCCTGCCGGGCGTTGGCCCGAAGTCGGCGCAGCGCATGGCGTTTACGCTATTGCAGCGCGACCGCAGCGGCGGGATGCGCCTGGCGCAGGCTTTAACCCGCGCCATGTCAGAAATTGGTCACTGTGCGGATTGCCGCACCTTTACCGAGCAGGACGTGTGTAACATCTGTACGAACCCGCGTCGTCAGGAAAACGGTCAGATTTGCGTGGTGGAGAGTCCGGCGGACATCTACGCCATCGAACAAACCGGGCAGTTTTCCGGTCGCTACTTCGTGCTGATGGGGCATCTCTCCCCGCTGGACGGTATTGGCCCGGATGATATCGGTCTTGACCGCCTTGAACAGCGTCTTGAGTCCGAAACCATCAAAGAGGTGATCCTCGCCACCAACCCGACGGTGGAAGGGGAGGCAACCGCCAACTACATCGCCGAACTGTGCTCGCAGTACGGCGTTGACGCCAGCCGCATTGCCCACGGCGTGCCGGTGGGCGGCGAACTGGAAATGGTCGACGGCACCACGCTGTCGCACTCTCTGGCCGGGCGTCACAAGATTATTTTCTGACCAAACGGAGGCTGCGCGCGCGGCCTCCGCTTGAAAATTTCCTCCCTTATCCCCATCTCTCACTCAACGTTTTAAAACCCCATTAAATGGCATTGTTGAGGTCGACATAGATGAAAGGACAAGAAACCCGTGGTTTCCAGTCAGAAGTAAAACAGCTTCTGCACCTGATGATCCATTCCCTGTATTCCAACAAAGAAATTTTCCTGCGTGAGCTGATTTCCAACGCCTCGGACGCGGCGGACAAGCTGCGCTTCCGCGCGCTGTCCAACCCGGACCTGTATGAAGGCGACGGCGAGCTGCGCGTGCGCGTCTCGTTCAATAAAGAGAACCGCACCCTGACCATCGCCGATAACGGCATCGGGATGAACCGCGACGAAGTGATCGACCACCTCGGCACCATCGCCAAATCCGGCACCAAAGCGTTCCTTGAGTCCATGGGCTCTGACCAGGCGAAAGACAGCCAGCTGATCGGCCAGTTCGGCGTCGGTTTCTACTCGGCGTTTATCGTGGCCGACAAAGTTACCGTCCGTACCCGTGCGGCAGGCGACAGCGCTGAGAACGGCGTCCTGTGGGAATCCAAAGGGGAAGGCGAATATACCGTTGATGACATCACCAAAGCGGATCGCGGCACCGAAATCACCCTGCACCTGCGTGAAGGGGAAGATGATTTCCTGAACGACTGGCGCGTGCGCTCCATCATCAGCAAATATTCCGATCACATCGCCCTGCCGGTAGAGATTGAAAAACAGGAAGAGAAAGACGGTGAAACCGTGGTTTCCTGGGAGAAGATCAACAAGGCGCAGGCGCTGTGGACGCGCAACAAGTCTGAAATTAAAGACGACGAATACAACGAGTTCTATAAGCACATCGCCCACGACTTTACCGACCCGCTGACCTGGAGCCACAACCGCGTGGAAGGTAAGCAGGAGTACACCAGCCTGCTGTACATCCCGGCACAGGCGCCGTGGGACATGTGGAACCGCGATCACAAGCACGGCCTGAAGCTGTACGTGCAGCGCGTATTCATCATGGACGACGCCGAGCAGTTCATGCCGAACTACCTGCGCTTCGTGCGTGGTCTGATCGATTCCAACGATCTGCCGCTGAACGTCTCCCGTGAGATCCTTCAGGACAGCACCGTCACCCGTAACCTGCGCAACGCCCTGACCAAACGTGCGCTGCAGATGCTGGAAAAACTGGCGAAAGACGATGCGGAAAAATATCAGACCTTCTGGAAACAGTTCGGCCTGGTGCTGAAAGAAGGCCCGGCAGAAGACACCGCGAACGTTGAAACGATCGCCAAACTGCTGCGCTTCGCCTCTACGCACACCGACTCCTCCGCGCAGACCGTGTCGCTGGAAGAGTACGTCTCCCGCATGAAAGAAGGGCAGGAGAAGATCTACTACATCACCGCCGACAGCTACGCGGCGGCGAAGAGCAGCCCGCACCTGGAGCTGCTGCGCAAGAAAGGCATCGAAGTGCTGCTGCTTTCTGACCGCATCGACGAGTGGATGATGAACTACCTGACCGAGTTCGACGGTAAATCCTTCCAGTCCGTAGCCAAAGCCGACGAGTCCATCGACAAGCTGGCGGATGAAGTGGACGAAAGCGCGAAAGAAGCCGAGAAGGCGCTGGAGCCGTTCGTTGAGCGCGTGAAAAACCTGCTGGGCGAGCGCGTGAAAGAGGTGCGCTTCACGCACCGTCTGACCGACACCCCGGCGATTGTCACCACCGATGCGGACGAAATGAGCACCCAGATGGCGAAACTGTTCGCTGCGGCGGGCCAGGCGATGCCGGAAGTGAAATATATCTTTGAGCTTAATCCGGATCATCCTCTGGTGAAACGCGCGGCGGATACCCAGGACGACGCCCGCTTTGCCGAGTGGGTTGAGCTGCTGTTGGATCAGTCCCTGCTGGCCGAGCGCGGCACGCTGGAAGATCCTAACCTGTTCATTAAACGTGTGAATGCGCTGCTGCTGGCGTAATTGAGCACGCCTCCCCTGGTCTTCTCCCTCTCACGTGGGAGAGGGCCGGGGTGAGGGCTCCAGACCTCACTAACCCAAATAATCTCCCCTCGTTAACCGTTTCAGCCTTCCCGCCTTCCTTGAGCGATGCCCGTTCTGGTGGTATTGTTTAGCGCTTTTGAAAAATTGAAACGACTTTTGAGGGGATTTTCGCAATGCGTATTATTCTGCTTGGCGCTCCGGGCGCGGGTAAAGGAACTCAGGCTCAGTTCATCATGGAGAAATACGGTATTCCGCAAATCTCCACCGGTGACATGCTGCGCGCCGCTGTAAAATCTGGCTCCGAGCTGGGTAAACAAGCGAAAGACATCATGGACGCAGGCAAGCTGGTGACCGACGAGCTGGTTATTGCTCTGGTCAAAGAGCGCATTGCGCAGGAAGACTGCCGTAACGGTTTCCTGCTGGACGGCTTCCCACGCACCATTCCTCAGGCTGACGCCATGAAAGAAGCGGGCATCAACGTGGACTACGTTCTGGAGTTCGACGTACCGGACGAGCTGATCGTTGACCGTATCGTTGGCCGTCGAGTACACGCTGCTTCAGGCCGCGTTTACCACATCAAATTCAACCCGCCTAAGGTTGAAGGCAAAGACGACGTGACCGGCGAAGAGCTGACCACCCGTAAAGACGATCAGGAAGAGACCGTGCGTAAACGCCTGGTGGAATACCATCAGATGACCGCGCCGCTGATCGGCTACTACACCAAAGAAGCGCAGGCGGGTAACACCAAATACGCCAAAGTTGACGGCACCAAAGCCGTAGCTGACGTACGTGCAGAGCTGGAAAAAATCCTCGGCTAATCGCGCGCCTCTCACCCGGGCCCCGGGTGAGAAATATTCTCATCTTACCTATTACAGCAATGGGTTTCGTTTAAACGCATTTCCGCTACAATTGACAACCTATCAAATGGTTAAGAGGCGTGAATGAGTCAGGCGAAAACCGGCATCCTGCTTGCCAATCTGGGCACTCCAGAAGCACCTACATCAGACGCGGTAAAACGCTACCTGCGACAATTTTTAAGCGACACGCGCGTCGTGGATTTCCCGAGACTGCTGTGGTGGCCGCTGCTGCGTGGCGTCATTCTGCCGATTCGTTCCCCGCGCGTCGCCAAACTCTATCAGTCCGTCTGGATGGAAGAGGGCTCGCCGCTGATGGTTTACAGCCGTCGTCAGGAAAAAGCGCTGGCCGCCCGACTGCCGGATATGCCCGTCGCGCTCGGCATGAGCTACGGAAAACCGTCCCTGCAAAGCGCGGTGGAATCCCTGCTGGCGCAGGGCGTGGACCATATCGTCGTGCTGGCGCTCTACCCGCAGTACTCCTGCTCGACGGTGGCCGCCGTCTGGGACGAGCTGGCCCGCATTCTGGCGACCCGCCGCCGTATTCCGGGCGTGACTTTTATTCGCGACTACGCGGATAACGATCTCTACATCCAGGCGCTTGCCAACAGCGCGCGCGCGTCGTTTGAAAAGCACGGCGAGCCGGATCTGCTGCTGCTCTCCTATCACGGGATCCCGCAGCGTTTCGCCAATGAAGGGGATGATTATCCGCAGCGCTGCCGCGATACTACGCGCGAGCTGGTTTCCGCCCTTGGCCTGCCGCCGGAGAAGGTGATGATGACCTTCCAGTCGCGCTTCGGTCGCGAGCCGTGGCTGACGCCTTATACCGATGAAACCCTCAAAATGCTGGGTGAGAAGGGCGTGAAGCACATTCAGGTGATGTCGCCGGGCTTCTCGGCAGACTGTCTGGAAACGCTGGAGGAGATCGCGGTGCAAAACCGGGAATTTTTCCTTGAGGCTGGCGGCGAAAAGTATGAGTACATTCCGGCGCTTAACGACTCGCCTGAGCATATCGATATGATGGTCTCGCTGGTAACGAACAGCCGCTGATCGCACTCCGGGCCGGGTTTGTGCTACCATTCCCGGCCCATATTCTTCGTACAGTTCAGACCATGAAATTTCCCGGTAAACGCAAATCCAAACACTACTTCCCCGTCGATGCCCGCGACCCGCTCCTGCAGCAAATCCAGCCAGAAAACGAAACCAGCGCGGCATGGGTCGTCGGTATCGATCAGACGCTGGTGGACATTGAAGCGAAAGTGGATGATGCGTTTGTCGCCCGTTACGGTCTGAGCGCCGGTCACTCGCTGGTGATTGAGGACGACGTTGCCGAAGCGCTGTATCAGGAGCTGGTGCGCGAAAACCTGATTACCCATCAGTTCGCCGGTGGCACCATCGGCAATACCATGCACAACTACTCCGTGCTGGCCGACGACCGCTCGGTGCTGCTCGGCGTGATGTGCAGCAATATCGAAATCGGTGGCTATGCCTACCGCTATCTCTGCAACACCTCCAGCCGTACCGATCTGAACTACCTTCAGGGCGTCGACGGGCCTATTGGCCGCTGCTTTACGCTGATTAGCGATTCCGGCGAGCGTACTTTTGCCATCAGCCCGGGTCATATGAATAAGCTGCGCGCCGAGAGTATTCCGGAAGAGGTGATCGCGGGCGCCTCGGCGCTGGTGCTGACTTCCTATCTGGTGCGCTGTAAGCCGGGCGAGCCGATGCCGGAAGCGACCATGAAAGCGATCGAGTACGCGAAGAAATACAACGTGCCGGTCGTTCTGACGCTGGGCACGAAATTCGTTATCGCCGATAACCCGGAGTGGTGGCAGGCGTTCCTGAAAGAGCACGTCTCGATTCTGGCAATGAACGAAGAAGAGGCCGAAGCGCTGACCGGCGAAAGCGATCCGCTGCTGGCGTCTGACAAAGCGCTGGACTGGGTGGATCTGGTGCTCTGCACCGCCGGCCCGGTTGGGCTCTATATGGCGGGCTTCACGGAAGAAGAGAGCAAACGCAAAACCCAGCACCCGCTGCTGCCCGGTGCGATTGCCGAGTTCAACCAGTACGAGTTCAGCCGCGGCATGCGCTACAAAGATTGCGTGAATCCGCTGCGTATCTACTCTCATATCGCGCCGTATATGGGCGGGCCGGAGAAGATCATGAACACCAACGGTGCGGGCGACGGCGCGCTGGCCGCACTGCTGCACGACATCACCGCGAACGCCTACCATAAAACCAACGTGCCGAACTCCAGCAAGCACAAGTTCAGCTGGCTGACCTATTCCTCGCTGGCACAGGTGTGTAAATATGCCAACCGCGTGAGCTATCAGGTACTGAACCAGCACTCCCCGCGCTTAACGCGTGGGCTGCCGGAACGTGAAGACAGCCTCGAAGAGGCTTACTGGGACAGGTAAAAGCAAAACGGCAACCCTGGTTGCCGTTTTTAGTGTTTGTTCCCTCTCCCTGTGGGAGAGGGTCAGGGTGAGGGCATCAGGCCGCACAAGGTAAAAGCAAAACGGCAACCTGTGGTTGCCGTTTTTAGTGTTTGTTCCCTCTCCTCGTGGGAGAGGGCCAGGGTGAGGGCATCAGGCCGCACAAGGTAAAAGCAAAACGGCAACCTGTGGTTGCCGTTTTTAGTGTTCGTTCCCTCTCCCTGTGGGAGAGGGTCAGGGTGAGGGCATCAGGCCGCACCAAACTTACCCCGTCACCCCTTCTTCAACCGGCGGTTTCTCCAGCAGCGTCAGCATCGTATTCGCAATCTCGCGCTCGCCCATCACCACCTTATTCGCACCGCGTTCGGTAATGTACTCCACCTCGTCGTCATAGTGCGCCCGGGCGATAATCTCAATCGTTGGGCACTTCTCGCGCGCGGAGGCCACAATTTCGCCCGCTTCATAGCCGTTAGGTATGGTCAGCAGCAGCCAGCGCGCGCAGTCCAGGTGCGCCAGATTCATGATCTCTTCGTTTGCCGCATTGCCCAGTACCGCACGAATACCGCGCTCGCGCAGCTCGTCGACGCGGGTGCGTGAGGTCTCAATCACCACCAGCGGAATGCCCTGCGCCATCAGCTTCTCACCGAGCAGGCTGCCCACGCGGCCAAAGCCGACCAGCAGGGCGTGATTGCAAATATCCACCGGGATCTGCTTCTCTTCTTCGATGGCCTCTTCCAGCGTCTGTTCTTCCAGCGTTTCGGTTTTATCGAGGTATTTTTCCAGCAGGGCAAACAGCACCGGGTTCAGCATAATCGACAGAATCGCCCCCGCCAGCACCAGGTTTTGCCCCGCCTGCGGCAGCAGGTTCAGGGCCATGCCCAGACCGGCCAGAATAAAGGCGAACTCACCGATCTGCGCCAGGCTGGCGGCGATGGTCAACGCCGTGCGCGGGGAGTGGCCGAACATCCGCACCAGGAAGAAGGCGGCAAGCGACTTACCAAAGATGATGATCGCCAGCGTGCCCAGCACGGCCAGCGGCTGGTGAATCAGGACCATCGGGTCAAACAGCATCCCGACGGAGACGAAGAACAGCACGGCGAAGGCATCGCGCAGCGGCAGAGTGTCATGCGCCGCGCGGTGGCTCAGCTCGGACTCGTTCAGCACCATCCCGGCGAAGAACGCGCCCAGGGCAAAGGAGACATCAAACAGCTCTACGGCACCAAAAGCGATACCCAGCGCCAGCGCCAGCACGGAGAGGGTAAACAGCTCGCGTGAGCCGGTTGCCGCGCTGCGGGACATGATCCACGGCACCAGACGGCGTCCCACCAGCATCATGATGGCGATAAACGCCACCACCTTACCGATGGTGATACTCATATCCAGCGCCAGCGAGGCAAAGCCGACGTTGTCTTTTTCCATCATCCCGGCGACGGCTGGCAGCAGCACCAGCGTCAACACCATGACCAGGTCTTCAACAATCAGCCAGCCTATCGCGATTTGCCCGCGCTGGCTGTCTATCAGCTGTCTCTCTTCAAGCGCGCGCAGCAGCACCACGGTACTGGCGGTTGAGAGACACAGCCCAAATACGATACCGGTCATTAACGACCAGCCCAGCACCGCCGAAAGCGCCATCCCCAGCAGCGTCGCCACCCCAATCTGGGCGATCGCTCCCGGTATGGCGATCGACTTTACCGCCATCAGATCCTTCAGGGAGAAGTGCAGGCCGACGCCAAACATCAGCAGAATCACGCCCAATTCCGCCAGCTCAGGGGCCAGCTTGGTATCCGCCACGAAGCCTGGCGTAAAGGGTCCCGCCAGTACACCCGCTAACAGATAGCCGACAAGAGGAGAAATACGCAGCTTATTGGCTATCATGCCGAGGATAAAAGCGAGCACAAGTCCACCAACAATGGTGGTGATAAGCGGTGTGGCGTGGTGCATTCCGTCTCCTTTCGTTGTGGGTGTTCCTTTTTGGCGAAAACCAAAAAACCGAGTAATAGTTTATGACAATTTTTACCCTTATGTTTATGAATTATTGTTGAAGTTTGAATAAAACAGCAATATGCCCGTAAAAAAGCGCGTTTTGATAAATTCAGCGAGGGTAAGAAGAAGAAACCCTTATGGCATCAGGGTATCAGGTAGCCAAAGTAAAACTTTGGCTACCCGTAATTTACGCTTTATGACGGTTATCAGGCAGGAATATGGTCAACATCCCAAGAAGTGGCAGGAAAGCGCAGATTTTATAGACCAGGAAGATGCTGGTGTGATCCGCCACTATCCCCAACACCGCCGCTCCAAGCCCGCCCATGCCGAAGGCGAAACCGAAAAAGAGCCCGGAAACCATACCGATACGGCCAGGCAGCAGCTCCTGGGCATAGACCAGAATGGCGGAAAAGGCGGATGCGAGGATAAAACCAATGATCACGGTTAAAATCCCCGTCCATTCAAGGCTCGCATACGGCAAAATAAGGGTAAACGGCGCCACGCCGAGGATAGAGCCCCAAATGACATATTTACGCCCAATCTTATCACCCACAGGCCCGCCAATGACCGTGCCGGCCGCGACGGCGAACAGGAAGGCAAACAGGTGGATCTGCGCATTCTGTACCGATAATCCGAATTTTTGCATCAGATAAAAGGTGTAATAGCTGCTGATGCTCGCCATATAGAAGTATTTCGAGAAAATCAGTACCAGCAGCACGGAAACCGCCAGGATAACCTTGTTGCGCGGAAGGGGATTGATAACCTTCGCTTTAGGTTTACCTTTATTCACGCGATGCTGAGCGGCATACCAGCGGCTGATCTGCGCCAGCACGATGATCGCCAGCAGCGCGGCCAGTACAAACCAGGCCACGTTGCCTTTACCGTAAGGGGCAATAATCACCGCGGCCAGCAGCGGGCCGAGAGAGCTACCAAAGTTACCGCCCACCTGGAAGAGAGACTGCGCCAGACCGTGACGGCCCCCTGAAGCCATACGCGCCACGCGCGAGGACTCCGGATGGAAGACGGACGATCCGGTGCCCACCAGCGCGGCGGCAACCAACACCGCTTCAAAACTCCCCGCCATGGCCAGCAGCACCAGCCCGCTTAAGGTAAAGCACATGCCGATCGGCAGCGACCACGGCATCGGGTATTTATCCGTCCAGTAGCCCACCACCGGCTGCAGCAGTGAGGAAGCCAGCTGGAAGGTCAGGGTGATCATCCCGATCTGCACGAACGTTAACGAAAACTCGGACTGCAGCAGCGGATAAATGGCCAGAATCAACGACTGGATCATGTCGTTGAGCAGGTGCGAGAGACTGATTGCGCCTAAGACTTTAAAGGAGGTGCGCGACGCCGGCGCGCCCGGAACGGGCTGGGTTGATTCACTGATTGCCATAGAGAGAAGTACCACGTTTTTCGTTATTAGAGATGCAGGGTGTAATTATTATCCGACTAACATACCCGTCCGGGACATTTGAAGAAAGTCGCAATTCTGAAAACTTATTTGTCTATTCTTGTTAGTCACTGTAATTTTTGCCTTTGTCTATTGGTCAGGGAGAGAGAAGATGAAGTTTATGAAGCGGGGCGTCGCGCTGGCGCTCATCGCCGCATGGGGCCTGGTAAGCCTGCCCGCGCAGGCGTATGAAAAAGACAAAACCTATAAAATCACCATTCTGCATACCAACGATCACCACGGTCATTTCTGGCGCAGCGAATACGGCGAATATGGCCTGTCGGCGCAAAAAACGCTGGTGGACGGCATTCGTAAAGAGGTGTCTGCCCAGGGCGGCAGCGTGCTGCTGCTGTCGGGTGGCGATATCAATACCGGCGTGCCGGAATCCGATTTACAGGACGCGGAACCTGATTTTCGCGGCATGAACCTGATTGGCTACGATGCGATGGCCGTGGGTAACCACGAGTTCGATAATCCGCTGACCGTGCTGCGTCAGCAGGAAAAATGGGCCAAATTCCCCTTCCTCTCCGCCAATATTTACCAGAAAAGCACCGGCGAACGCCTGTTTAAGCCGTGGGCGCTTTTTAAGCGTCAGGATCTGAAGATCGCGGTCATCGGCTTAACCACTGACGATACGGCGAAAATTGGTAACCCCGAGTTCTTTACCGATATCGAATTCCGCAAACCGGCAGACGAAGCGAAGCTGGTGATTCAGGAGCTGCAGCAAAACGAGAAGCCGGACGTGATTATCGCCACCACGCACATGGGGCACTACGACAACGGCGAGCACGGTTCTAACGCGCCCGGCGACGTGGAAATGGCGCGCAGCCTGCCCGCGGGCTCGCTGGCAATGATTGTGGGCGGTCACTCACAGGATCCGGTGTGTATGGCCTCGGAGAACAAAAAGCAGGTGGACTACGTGCCGGGCACGCCGTGCGCGCCGGACCGTCAGAACGGTATCTGGATTGTTCAGGCGCACGAGTGGGGCAAATACGTCGGCCGGGCGGATTTCGAGTTCCGTAACGGCGAGATGAAGCTGGTCCATTATCAGCTCATCCCGGTCAACCTGAAGAAGAAAGTCACCTACCCGGACGGGAAAAGCGAGCGCGTACTTTACACGCCAGAGATTCCAGAAAACCAGCAGATGCTCTCCCTGCTGACGCCGTTCCAGAACAAAGGCAAGGCGCAGCTGGACGTGAAGATCGGCACGCTGAACGGTCGTCTGGAGGGGGACCGCAGTAAAGTTCGCTTCGTGCAGACCAACATGGGCCACCTGGTGCTGGCGGCGCAAATGGCGCGCACCGGCGCTGACTTCGGCGTGATGAGCGGCGGCGGTATTCGTGATTCCATCGAGGGCGGAAACATTACCTATAAAGACGTCCTGAAGGTGCAGCCGTTCGGCAACGTGGTGGTTTATGCGGACATGAGCGGGAAAGAGGTGATTGACTACCTGACCGCCGTGGCGCAGATGAAGCCGGATTCCGGGGCCTATCCGCAGTTTGCCAACGTCAGCTTTGTGGCGAAAGACGGCAAGCTTAACGACCTGAAGATCAAAGGCGAACCGGTTGACCCGGCCAAAACGTACCGTCTGGCGACGTTAAGCTTTAACGCCACCGGCGGCGACGGCTATCCGCATATCGATAATAAACCGGGATACGTGAATACCGGCTTTATCGATGCGGAAGTGCTGAAGCAGTTCATCGAGCAGAATTCACCGATTGACGTGAATGCGTACGAGCCGAAGGGTGAGGTGAGCTGGCAGTAGTGGTGTGCGGCCTGATGCCCTCACCCCAACCCTCTCCCACCGGGAGAGGGCGCGAACACAAAAAACGGTAACGCCTGTTACCGTTTTGCTTTTACCTCGCAGCCGCCACCGGGCAATTTTCTCAATCCCGGCGCGCAATATCCGCAAACTTCGCGTCCAGCATTTTCGCCAGGTCGCCCGCCGCCAGCTCGATATCCAGCCCGCGTTTGCCGCCGGATATAAAGATGGTTTCAAACTCCTGCGAAGGGGCATCAATCAGCGTCGGCAGGCGTTTTTTCTGCCCGAGCGGACTGATCCCGCCCACCAGATAGCCCGTGGTGCGTTGCGCCACCATCGGATCCGCCATATCCACCTTCTTCGCCCCCAGGGCTTTGGCGACTTTCTTCAGATCCAGCTGTCCCGCCACCGGAGTAACCGCGACGGCGAGGTGTTTCATATCGCCATTCACCGCCACCAGCAGCGTTTTATAAACCTGGTCAGCATTCAGCCCCAGCTTGCGCACCACTTCATCACCAAAGTTAGTTTCATTCGGATCGTGATCGTAAGTGTGGATCCGGAAAGAAATGTTGTTTTTTTCGAGTAATTTAACGGCGGGAGTCATAGCTATCCTTCTTACGACAGACAAATCATGCCATCAGCATACGCCTGACGTTTGTCTAAAAAATAGCACCATCTTGCGCAATAGTATTGGCAGTGATGGTCACTTTGAGCGACAATCGGCTCAACCGAAGGTCTCCTTCGGCATAATAAAAACGATGAAATTCCTCTTTGACGGGCCAATAGAAATATTGGCCATTTTTTTATTTCAACAGTGACGGCAAATTCCCTTCTCCGTACAAATGTAACGCCCCAACCGCCACCACGTAATGCCCCGCGGGCAAAGCATGCAGCGTCTGCCGCCAGGCTTTGTTGCGCGCATTCATCAGCACATCATACAGCGATTCGCTGAAGGTCGACGGTAACGCCAACTTACCGTCCTCAGGCGGCGCGTCCAGCCACCAGCCAATCATGGTCTGCAGCAGGCGCGCGTTGGTGTGCCAGTGGGTCAACGTATCATCCAGCAGCATCAGGCCGTCGTCGGGAAGCTGGCGCAGAAGCGCAATCTGGCTGTCCGTCCCTTCCAGCTCGATGACGGGCAGGCTGCGGGCCCTTGCCGCGTTCAGCAACTGGTAATCAATGCCGTAGTCACCGCGCAGTCCCAGACGCTGCGCCTGCGTAGCCTGCAGCACCATCGCAATTTGCCAGAGCGGCAGGGTGTCAATCATGGAGAGCGACACGCCGGTTTCATCCGCGACGCGCGTCAGTTCCGCAAGCCGGGGATCATCCAGACGTTCCGCCAGAGTGAGATCGCTTTCCAGCCCGACAAACGGCGACTCCTGACCCGAAATGTCCGCCTCAACGACCAGCGCGTCGGCGCGTTTTAGCAGTTTAATCAGGCCGGGTGGCAGGGGAGACATATCCTGCGTACCCATATGAATACTGCCGACCAGATGCAGGTGCTGCCCGCCGGGGAGAGAGATATCCAGACCGGGCCAGGCATAACGGCGAGGAAAGAGGGCGCGAAACGATGCTTTTATACGATTAAACAGACCCATACGCGCTCCATGAATGGAAAGGTTCATGCTAGCGCGTACGGGTACAAGGTTCAATCCTTCGGTTTAAAGCGCAGCAGGCGGTTGGCGTTGCTCACCACGGTAATGGAGGAGAGCGCCATCGCCGCGCCCGCGACCACCGGGTTAAGCAGCGTGCCGGTCAGTGGCCACAGAATACCGGCCGCGATTGGGATACCGAGGGTGTTATAGACGAACGCTCCCAGCAGGTTCTGCTTCATGTTGCGCAGCGTGGCTTTTGAAATGGCCAGCGCGTCGGCAACGCCCATCAGGCTATGGCGCATCAGCGTAATGGCAGCGGTTTCGATGGCGACATCGCTCCCGCCGCCCATGGCAATCCCCACGTCCGCCTGGGCCAGCGCCGGGGCATCGTTGATGCCGTCGCCGACCATCGCCACCTGACGGCCCTGACTTTGCAGTTTCTTGATGGCGTCCGCTTTCCCGTCCGGCAGTACGCCTGCAATGACCTCATCAATTCCGGCTTCTTTCGCGATGGCGTTGGCCGTTGTCGGATTGTCCCCGGTCAGCATCACCAGACGATAGCCCGCGCGGTGCAGACGCTGCAGGGCGTCCACGCTGTCCTGGCGAAGCGGATCGCGCACGGCCAGCAGCGCGGCGGCTTTGCCATCCACCGCCAGCAGAACCGGCGTGGCGCCCTGAGACGCCTGCGCCTTCAGCTCGCTTTCCAGCGCGGCGGTATCAATACCATTTTCATTGAGCAATGCCTGGTTGCCCAGCAGCAGCGCGTGGCCTTCTGCTTCACCGCTGACGCCGAGCCCGCGCAGGGTGCGGAAATTGCTGACCTGCGGCAGGGCAGAAGCATTCGCTTTATCGAGAATGGCGCGCGCCAGCGGATGGCTGGATCCTTGCTCCAGCGCGGCGGCGAGGCGCAGCGCCTCCTCTTGCGCAATGCCTGCGGTAGTGACGGCCACCACCTGCGGTTTGCCTTCGGTCAGCGTCCCGGTTTTATCAAACACCAGCGTGTCGAGGGTGCTGGCCCGCTGCAGCGCGTCCGCATCCCGTACCAGTACGCCAAATTCGGCCGCGCGGCCTACGCCGGAGATAATCGACATTGGGGTCGCCAGGCCAAGGGCGCAAGGACAGGCGATGATCAGCACCGTAGTGGCAATCACCAGGGTGTAAACAATCTGCGGTGCCGGGCCGAAGAAATACCAGATCGCCGCGCTCAGCAGGGCAATGCCGACCACCACCGGCACAAAAATGGCCGAGATTCTGTCAGCAAGCTGGCCAATTTCCGGCTTGCTGCTCTGCGCCTGGCGCACCATGCGGATGATACGCGACAGCGTCGTGTGGCTGCCGACGGCGCTGGCGGTAAACAGCACGCTGCCGTCCTGCACAACCGTACCGGCATGAACGGCGTCGCCGTCTGATTTCTGCTGAGGGATAGGCTCGCCGGTCAGCATCGCTTCATCCAGCCAGGCTTCGCCCTGGGTTATCTTGCCGTCAACGGGAACGCGATCGCCCGTCGTCAGGCGCAGCGTCATGCCGGGCTGAACTTCCGCCAGCGGGACGCTTTTCTCCCCCTCGTCCGTGACCACGCGGGCCGTCGGCGGGGTTAAATCAAGCAATCTTTCCAGCGCTTTCGAGGAGCGCTGGCGGGCGCGGGCTTCCAGCATGTGGCCCAGATTAATCAGGCCGATAATCATCGCGCTGGCTTCATAATAGAGATGGCGCGCCTCCATCGGGAACCACTGCGGCCAGACGTTCACGCTCATCGAATAGAGCCACGCCGCGCCGGTTCCGAGCGCCACCAGCGTATCCATCGTCGCGGTGCGGTTTTTCAGGCTCTTCCAGGCGCTGGTATAGAAATGCCCGCCTGCAAACACCATCACCGCAAGAGTAATCAGACCAATCACCAGCCACAGCGTGCGGTTGTCGTCGGTGACCATCATGTTGTCACCCATCATGCCCCACACCATCACCGGAATACCCACCAGCAGGGCGACAATCGCCTGCCAGCGGAAGCGCTTCATGGTGGCGATAGCCGTTTCCTGCTGGCGCTCGCGGCGCTCGGCATCATCTTCGATGGCCTCCGCCCCGTAGCCCGCTTTCTCAACGGCCTGCACTAAATCTGCGGCGGAGGCGCTGCCCATCACCAGCGCAGTGCGCTCCGCGAGGTTTACCCGTGCCTGCGCAACGCCCGGTACGGCCTGCAAGGCGTTTTGTACCCGGGAGACGCAGCTGGCGCAGCTCATGCCGTTGATCAGCAGCTGTTGGCTGTCGTCAATATCATCAGCTGCCGGAAGCTCAGGAGTGGCCGCTGTCAGTGCTTCCGACGGGGATGATGACTCTGCCAGCGGTTTAGCCTTTGGGTGGCTTAACTCCGCCCCGTAACCGGCCTGCTTGATGGTATCGATCAGCGCATCCGCGCTGGCGCTGCCGGTCACGGCGGCATGATCGATAGTCACGTCAGCGCTTTCAACGTCAGGGCGCTGTTCCAGGCTTTCTTTAACGCGTTTGACGCAGTGGCCGCAGGAGAGGCCGTCCAGCGTCAGGTCGATAGTGTGAGACATAGTAAAACTCCCGTATAATGATCTGGTCAGTTGTTGACCGATACAGTGCTTTTCACTGACTGTTATAAAGGTTAAACCTTCCATCAAGGGGAAGGTCAAGGGGGAAATGTGAATATCAGTGACGTGGCAAAAAAAACCGGCTTAACCAGCAAGGCAATCCGCTTTTATGAAGAGAAGGGGCTGGTAACGCCACCGCTGCGCAGTGAAAACGGCTACCGCAGCTACACGCAGCTGCATCTGGATGAACTGACGCTGCTGCGCCAGGCAAGACAGGTGGGGTTTAATCTGGAAGAGTGCGGCGAGCTGGTGAACCTGTTTAACGATCCGAAGCGTCACAGCGCCGACGTGAAAAAACGCACGCTGGAAAAAGTGGCCGAGATCGAACGCCACATCATCGAGCTGCAGGCGATGCGCGAACAGCTGCTGCAGCTCGCGGAATCCTGTCCGGGGGATGACAGCGCCGACTGCCCGATTATCGATAATCTTGCCGGCTGCTGTCATCGTAAGGCCTCTGTCTAACAGGCCTTCACCCGCAGGGTAATGCCTTCCACCGCAATGACCTCAACCCGCGTGCCGGCGCTGAGGTCGTCGTCGGCGACTACCGGCCACGAGCTGTCGCCCACGCGCATGTGCCCGCGTCCGTTTACCAGCGCGGTGTCGAGCGTAAAACGCTTGCCGACAATCTGCTGTCCGCGCTGGTTGAGGTGCGCGTCCAGCGGCTTCTGCTCGTTAACCCGCCGGTTTAGCCAGCGCCACCACAGCCACGCGGCCACCAGCGTGAGCACGGCAAATAGCGCACCCTGCCACGCCCAGTCCAGGGGAAGGATCCAGACCAGAAGGCCCGTAATGACGGCGGCAACACCGCTCCAGAGCAGGTAGCCGTTGCCGCCCAGCATCTCCGCCGCCAGCAATAAGCCGCCGAGGCTTAGCCAGAAGGCATGAGGATGTGCAGCGATCAGCTCAATCATTTTTTACGCTCGTTTCCGCTGTCTTTAATCAGTTCGGCAATACCGGCGATAGAGCCCATCAGGCTGCTGGCCTCCAGCGGCATCATCACCACTTTGCTGTTGTTCGCCGAGCCGATCTGTTTCAGCGCGTCGGTATATTTTTGCGCGACAAAGTAGTTCACGGCCTGGATATCGCCGGCGGCAATCGCTTCGGACACCATCTGAGTGGCGCGGGCTTCCGCCTCGGCCGAACGTTCACGCGCTTCTGCCTGTAAGAATGCGGACTGACGATCGCCTTCCGCTTTCAGGATCTGCGACTGTTTTTCCCCTTCCGCTTTGAGGATCTCCGCCTGGCGTACCCCTTCGGCTTCCAGAATGTAGGCACGCTTGGTTCGCTCGGCCTTCATCTGGGCGTTCATGGAGGCGATCAGCTCCGCCGGCGGACGCACGTCGCGGATTTCAATACGGGTGACTTTGATCCCCCACGGGTTCGTTGCTTCATCGACAATGTGCAGCAGGCGGGTGTTGATGCTGTCGCGCTGGGAAAGCATTTCGTCCAGCTCCATCGAGCCGAGCACGGTACGGATGTTGGTCATCGTCAGGTTGACGATCGCCAGCTCCAGGTTGCTGACCTCATAGGCCGCTTTCGGCGCATCAATCACCTGAATAAAGCAGACGGCGTCGATGGTGACGTTGGCGTTATCCTTGGAGATGATCTCCTGAGAAGGAATGTCCAGTACCTGCTCCATCATGTTGATCTTGCGACCAATCCGATCCATGAACGGAACAATCAGGCTTAAGCCTGGCTGGAGGGTATTGGTGTAGCGACCGAAACGCTCGACGGTCCACTGATAGCCCTGAGGGACAATTTTGACGCCTGCGCCCACAATAACCAGCGCAACGAAAATAAGGACAGGAACAACGATAAGCATAAAAACCTCCTGTTTTGCATGCTGTGATGAGTGAAAGTGTGTGTTTATTGCTCGTAAGTATAGGTAAAGTCAGAGATGAATCCATCACCCGCTTCGGCAATGGCTTTGGATAATCCCTGGTAGTACTTCTCCAGCCCCAGCGCTTCGATACGTTGGATCTGTTCGCGAATGGGGGCGCAGAACAGAACGGCATTTCCCGCTTCAACGCGCTTGTTATTGGGAGGAAGATCGCCCGCGATGGCTTTGAACCACGTTCTGATACCCTGCTTTAAATTATGCGGCGCTTTAGTCAGGTTATCCATGCCCGTCAGAACCTGCAGGGTGGGAAACTCATCGGCCAGCACGGCGGTTTTCATGCGCGCAAAGAACTGGCTGAACAATTCAAACGATCCCAGATCGGTCACGCGCGGTTTGGTCGTTTTACCGTTTTTATTGCCGATTTTCCCTGCGGCTGACGCTGGGGCCGGAACCGCATTCACCTTTTCCAGCTCCAGCCCGAATAACAAATTACAGTGCGCACGGCGCTCTTTCAGCGGATAGGACATCAGCACGTCAATGAATTGGGTGGCCTTTACATCCGCAAGATCGTGGTTGATAAGCCACTGGGTACGAGAAAATTCAGCCGGAGAGACGAACCAGTCGGGTACCTCATTGAAACGTTTGGATTTTCCCTTGCCGTCAAATTCCAGGAAGTGTGTCCCGTTGTCGAAGGCGAAATAGCAATTTTTGAAACTGCCGATCGTGGTGTTCACGATGAGCGCCTTCTTAACAAAATCCACCACCTCTGCGCCAATGACAAAACGCGTGAGTTCCGACGATTTGATGACTTCCATTAATGTTTCGACATCAGGAACACCAGGCTTCAGGGAAGGAAACTCATAAAAGATATGTGCCATGCTGCTTACTTCCTGTAGTGATGGTGGAGACAAATGACAAACAAAAAGTTTAACACTTGCTTTAGCGTGAGGCTATTCGCTCTGTGCGCACGAAAGGATTATGCTACAGGCGGTTATTACACGAAGCGGTTAACGGAAGCGTAATGAACGATAAAAAAGAACTATTACATCTCAGGGATATCGGATTTCGTGTTGGAGAAAATATTATTCTCCAGCACGTCGGGTTTAGCCTGTCGCCGGGCGAGTTTAAATTAATCACGGGACCTTCGGGCTGCGGTAAAAGCACGCTGCTGAAAATTGTGGCCTCACTCCTCAGCCCGACGGAGGGCACCATTCTGTTTGAAGGACAGGATATCTCAACCCTGTCCCCGGAAAACTACCGCCAGCAGGTCTCCTACTGCGTGCAAACCCCCGCGCTGTTTGGCGATACGGTTTATGACAACCTGATTTTCCCGTGGCAAATCCGCAATAAAACGCCGGAGCCGGAAAAGTTTATCAGCGATCTGGCCCGCTTTGGCCTGGCGCAGGAGACGTTAACCAAATCCATCACTGCGCTGTCAGGCGGAGAAAAGCAGCGCGTCTCGCTGATCCGCAACCTGCAGTTTTTACCGAAGGTGCTTTTGCTGGATGAAATTACCAGCGCGCTCGATGACGTCAACAAGCGCAACGTTAACGAGATTATTCATCGCTACGCCCGGGAGCAGAATATTGCCGTGCTGTGGGTGACGCACGACGCTAATGAAATAACCCATGCGGATGACGTGATTACGCTTCAGCCGCACGGCGGGAAAATGCAGGAGGCTAACCGTGGGTGAGCATAACATTACCAATGAATCACTGGCGTTTTCGATGGTGCTGGTATTGATTGCAATTGTGGTCAGCTACCGGGAAAAGCTGGGGCTGGAAAAAGATATTGTGTGGAGTATCTGCCGCGCGGTGGTTCAGCTCATCATCGTCGGCTATGTGCTGAAGTATATTTTCAACGTCAACCACGCGGTGCTGACGCTGCTGATGGTGCTCTTTATCTGTTTCAACGCGGCGTGGAATGCGAAAAAGCGCAGTAAATACATTGATAAGGCGTTTATCTCGTCGTTTATCGCCATTACCACCGGGACGGCGCTCACGCTGGCGGTGCTGGTGCTCTCCGGCTCGATTGCCTTTACGCCGATGCAGGTTATCCCTATCTCCGGGATGATTGCGGGGAACGCCATGGTGGCCGTTGGGCTCTGTTATAACAATCTCGGCCAGCGCTTCAGCAGTGAACAGCAGCAGCTGCAGGAGAAATTAAGCCTGGGAGCGACGCCTAAAGTGGCCTCGGCGCGGCTGATCCGTGAGAGCATTCGCTCATCGCTGATCCCAACGGTAGATTCAGCCAAAACGGTGGGGCTGGTAAGCCTGCCGGGCATGATGTCGGGGCTGATTTTTGCCGGTATCGATCCGGTCAAAGCGATTAAGTATCAGATCATGGTGACGTTTATGCTGCTCTCCACGGCAAGCCTGTCAACCATCATTGCCTGCTACCTGACCTATCGGAAGTTCTACAACACGCGCCACCAGCTGGTGGTAACGCAATTAAAGAAAACGGGTTAAGCCTGTTTTGTAGGCCCGGTAAGCGTTAGCGCCACCGGGCATTTTTTTGTTAGTAGAGCAACGCGTACAGCTGACGACGATACTTCGACGCCAGCGCGTCTCCGGTGCCCAGCGCGGCCAGAATTTCCTGGAACATCTTGCGCGCCTGACCGTCTGCTGCTGCCAGGTCTTTTTGCAGGTGGCTGAACAGCAGCTCCAGCGCCTCTTCGTTACGCCCCACCTGGTGCAGCTGCAGCGCCAGCTGGCTTGCCAGCGCGGCATCGGCCGGGTTGTCGGCAACCTGCTGCTGCAGCTGCTGAATTTCCGGGGTGTCCGCCGCCTGTTTCAGCAGCTCAATCTGCGCGACCAGACCCTGATAGCGGGTGTCCTGATCCTGCAGCGGAACCGTCTTGAGTACGGCTTCCGCGTCTTCTGAACGGTGCAGGGCGATCTGCGTTTCCGCCAGCAGCAGGCCAATCTGGCTGTTCTGATTCGACAGCTGCCACGCCTCTTTGAGCAGCGGCAGCGCCTCGTCGTATTTACCTTCCTGCATCAGCGCCATGCCTTCCTGCGCCTTCAGCTCTTCTTCACGCGGCAGCACTTTATCCAACAGGGCGCGGATAGCCTCTTCCGGCTGCGGCCCCTGGAAACCGTCAACGGGCTGGCCGTTCTGGAACAGATAGACGGTTGGGATGGCGCGCAGACCAAACTGAGACGCCACCATCGGCTCGGCGTCGCAGTCCAGCTTAGCGAGAATGAACTGACCGTTGTACTGGGCGGCAAGGCTTTCCAGCACCGGCGTCAGCTGCAGGCAGTGTTGGCTGCGTTCAGACCAGAAGTAGAACAGGACCGGTTTGGTCATCGACTGTTCAAGGGTCTGTTGCAGGTTAGCTTCTGTAATATTGACGATATTCTGTACGGACATGCGGCTTTCTCTTTTGTCGGTTTGTTCTTTACATGGGGATGAGCGTCGTCGCTTCAACTCAACCGTGCAAAATTTTGTCCATCATCCGGCCCGGCAGCAGGCGTTTTAACCAGCCTACGGCATGGGTGACCAGCGTCACCGGATAGCGCATTTTAGGATGTTCGCTCTCAAAAGCATGGCGCACTTTGGCCACCACCGCCTCTGGCCCGAGGGTAAAACGTGCGGCAATGCCGGGGTTCTCGACCGGCTTATCCGCCTGGGTCTGGTTCACGTTTTCGGTAAAGCGGGTGCGGATCGGGCCGGGCTCAATCAGGCTGACCTTGATGCCGCTGTGGCGCAGCTCCATGCGCAGGGCGTCGGACCAGGCCTCCAGCGCATATTTGCTGGCGGCATAGGCGCCGCGGCCCGGGGTGGAAATCAGCCCCATCACTGACGATGTCATCACGATGCGCCCTTCACCGTGCGGCAGCATCGCGGGGAGCAGGCGCATGGTGAGCTGATGCACGCCGAAGAAGTTGGTCGAAAACTGTTTCTCCAGCGTTTCGCGGGAGAGCGTATCCAGCGGACCATACACGCCGTAGCCGGCATTGTTAAAGAGTCCGTACAGACGATTGTCGGTCAGCGCGATCACCTCATCGGCGGCGCGTTCAACGCTCTCCGGCGAGTCCATATCCAGCAGCACGCCGGTAAAGCCCAGCCCGTTCATTCGTTCGACATCGTCGGGTTTGCGACACGCCGCCAGCACCCGAAACCCCTGGCGCTTCAGTTCGAGCGCGCTTTCCAGGCCGATTCCACTGGAACATCCTGTAATTAAGACCGATTTTTGCATAACTTTACCTGTCAGGATCTCCGCTTAATCAGGAGTCATGTTTAACTAAAGGAGCCAGCCGCGTTGCCATCCAGTCGGCAATAAACGGCTGAGCATCGCGATTGGGGTGGATCCCGTCGTCTTGCATCCACTGGGGTTTGAGATAGACCTCTTCCATGAAAAATGGCAGCAGCGGAATATCAAACTCTTTGGCAAGCTTAGGGTAGATCGCGCTAAAGGCTTCATTATACCGACGACCGTAGTTAGCGGGCAGGCGAATTTGCATCAGCAGCGGCTGGGCGTTTGCCGCTTTGATATCCTGCAAAATGGTGCGCAGCGTTTGCTCGGTTTGCTGAGGCTGAAAACCGCGCAATCCATCGTTACCGCCAAGCTCCACCAGCACCCAGCGCGGCTGATGCTGTTTGAGCAGTGCAGGCAGGCGCGACAGGCCCTGCTGCGAGGTATCGCCGCTGATGCTGGCGTTAATTACCGACGTCTTGCTCTGCCATTTGTCGTTGAGCAGAGCGGGCCAGGCCGCGCTCGCCGCCATGCGATAGCCTGCGCTCAGGCTGTCGCCGAGAACCAGTAACGTGTCCGCTGCCGCCGCGCGGAAGGTCATCAGAATCAAAAACAGGAAGGGCAAATGCCAGCGGAAAACAGTGTTGAAGTTCATCATCTTAAGAAGTCCGTCGGTCAGGGGGAACACGAGCTTTCCATCCTTACTGGAGTTGAACTCGTTGTCAAACGCGCTGAAACCATCGCGCTGATTGGCGAATCCGGCTCCGGCAAGTCCACGCTGCTGGCGATTTTGGCCGGTCTGGACGACGGCAGCAGCGGCGAGGTCCACCTGGTCGGGCAACCGCTGCACCAGCTTGATGAAGAGGCGCGGGCCGCGCTGCGCGCGCGTCACGTTGGTTTTGTCTTTCAGTCCTTTATGCTGATCCCCACTCTGAACGCGCTGGAAAACGTCGAACTCCCGGCGCTGTTGCGCGGTGAAAACAGCCGTGAAAGCCGGGCGCACGCGAAGGCGCTGCTGGATCAGCTCGGTCTGGGCAAGCGTCTCGACCACCTTCCCGCACAGCTTTCCGGCGGTGAGCAGCAGCGCGTGGCGCTGGCGCGGGCGTTTAACGGTCGTCCCGAAGTCCTGTTTGCCGATGAGCCCACCGGTAACCTTGACCGTAAAACCGGCGACAAAATTGCCGAACTGCTGTTTTCGCTCAACCGCGAGCATGGCACCACGCTGATCCTCGTAACCCACGATCCGCAGCTCGCCGCCCGCTGCGATCGCCGCCTGCGGCTGGTGAACGGTATTCTTCAGGAGGAGGCATGATTACCCGCTGGTTCTGGCGCGAGTGGCGTTCCCCCTCGCTGCTGATTGTCTGGCTGGCGCTAAGCCTGGCGGTGGCCTGCGTGCTGGCGCTCGGCAGCGTCAGCGACCGCATGGAAAAAGGGCTTAGCCAGCAGAGCCGGGAGTTTATGGCGGGGGACCGGGCGCTGCAAAGCTCCCGCCCGGTGCCGTCGGGCTGGATTGACGAGGCGCGCAAAGAGGGGCTGAAGGTGGGGGAGCAGATAAGCTTCCAGACCATGACCTTTGCGGGCGACACGCCGCAGCTCGCCAGCGTGAAGGCCGTCGATGATATCTACCCGATGTACGGCGAACTGCAGACCAGCCCGCCAGGGCTGAAGCCAAAGCCCGGCACGGTGCTTCTGGCATCACGTCTGATGGTGCTTCTGAACCTGAAACCCGGCGATAGTATCGACGTCGGTGACGCCACGCTGAAAATCGCCGGGGAAGTGGTGCAGGAGCCCGATTCTGGCTTTAACCCCTTCCAGCTTGCGCCGCGCCTGCTGATGAACACCGCGGATGTTGCGGCAACCCATGCTGTTCAGCCGGGAAGCCGCGTCACCTGGCGCTATAAGTTTGGCGGCACGCCTGCCCAGCTTGACGCGTACGAAAAATGGCTTCTGCCGCAGCTCAAACCAGAGCACCGCTGGTACGGGCTGGAGCAGGACGAAGGGGCGCTCGGCAAATCTCTTGAACGTTCTCAGCAGTTCCTGCTGCTTTCGGCGCTGTTAACCCTGCTGCTGGCCATTGCGGCGGTTGCCGTGGCGATGGGCCACTACTGCCGCAGCCGTTACGACCTGGTGGCGATCCTCAAAACCCTGGGGGCGGGCAGGGCGCAGCTGCGCAAGCTGATTGTCGGCCAGTGGCTGATGCTGCTGGTCCTCTCCGCGATTACTGGCGGAATAATCGGGCTGCTGTTTGAAAAACTGCTGATGGTGATGCTGAAGCCGGTGCTCCCGGCCGCATTGCCGCCGGCCAGCCTCTGGCCGTGGCTGTGGGCAATCGGTGCGATGACGGTGATTTCGCTGCTGGTGGGGCTACGCCCCTACCGCCTGCTGCTCGCGACGCAGCCGCTGCGCGTGCTTCGCAACGATGTGGTGGCGAACGTCTGGCCGCTGAAGTTCTACCTTCCGGTGATTATTGCCGTGGCGGTGGGGCTGCTGGCGTGGCTGATGGGGGGCAGCACGCTGCTGTGGGCGGTACTGGCCGGGGCGGTTGTGCTGGCGCTGCTGTGCGGCGTGCTGGGCTGGATACTGCTTAACGTCCTGAAGCGGCTCACGGTGAAATCCCTGCCCGTGCGCCTGGCGGTCAACCGCCTGCTGCATCAGCCGTGGTCAACGCTCAGCCAGCTGTCGGCGTTTTCGCTGTCGTTTATGCTGCTGGCGCTGCTGTTAGTGCTGCGCGGCGATCTGCTGGATCGCTGGCAGCAGCAGCTTCCCCCGGAAAGCCCGAACTATTTCCTGATCAACATTGCCCCTGAGCAGGTCACGCCGCTGAAGGGCTTCCTGTCGGAGCATCATATTATTCCTGAATCGTTCTATCCCATCGTGCGCGCGCGTCTGACGCAGATCAACGGTCAGCCAACGGACGGAAACAAGGACGAGTCGCTGAACCGCGAGCTGAACCTGACCTGGCAGGAGAAACGCCCTGACCACAACCCGATAACCGCGGGCACCTGGCCGCCGAAAGCGGGTGAGGTGTCGATGGAAGAGGGGCTGGCGACGCGGCTGAACGTGAAGCTCGGGGACAGCGTGACCTTTACCGGCGATACCCAGGATTTCACGGCGAAAGTCACCAGCCTGCGCAAGGTGGACTGGGAAAGCCTGCGGCCAAACTTCTTCTTTATCTTCCCGCCGGGCGCGCTGGACGGTCAGCCGCAGAGCTGGCTGACCAGCTTCCGCTGGGAAAACGGCAACGGCATGCTGACCCAGCTCAACCGGGAGTTTCCGACGGTCAGCCTGCTGGATATTGGCGCGATCCTGAAGCAGGTGGGGCAGGTGCTGGAGCAGGTGAGCCGCGCGCTGGAGGTGATGGTGGTGCTGGTGACGATCTGCGGCGTGCTGTTGCTGCTGGCCCAGGTGCAGGTGGGCATGCGCCAGCGCCATCAGGAGCTGGTGGTCTACCGCACGCTGGGGGCTGGAAAGCGGCTGCTGCGGATGACGCTCTGGAGCGAGTTTGCGCTGCTGGGGCTGGTGGCGGGTCTGGTAGCGGCCATTGGCGCGGAAACGGCGCTGGCGGTGCTGCAGACAAAGGTCTTCGACTTCCCGTGGGAGCCTGACTGGCGCCTCTGGCTGATCCTGCCTCTCAGCGGCGCGGTACTGCTTTCTCTTTGCGGAGGCTGGCTCGGCACGCGGCTGTTAAAGGGGAAAGCCCTGTTCCGTCAGTTTGCGAGTTGATTTAGTACGGTGATAGTTGCGCGCCGGGTTTTAATGCCGGTGCGCAGCGTTTAAATAGCACAAAGTGATAATACCCACTCATTTAGTAGCACAAAACATTAAAAACCCGACCACACGGCCCGATTATTTCCAGTTAATATTCACCCGCTAAATATTTAGCAGCGTGTCTATTAAGGAAAAATAATGACTATAAAAAAATCAGCGCTGGCGGCAACGATCGGCGCGGCAGTGGCATTGACTACCTTCGCTTCTCAGGCGGAAATCACCGTTCTTAAGCAGGATCCTCAGGCGGGTAACCCGCTGAGCCGCCTGAACTTTACCGTTGGCGGCAGTATTCGTCCTCAGTTCCAGAACATGACCGGCGACGACGGTAAAAACAGCTACAAGCGTAACGGCTTTGACGGCGGCACCCGTTTCCGTTTCGCGGCTGATTACTATCTGTTTGATGACATCAGCTGGATCAGCTACTACGAGCTTGGTGTCAATATTCCTGCGCAGTTTAACTGGGATCACCACTACGCCGACGGCGCACACGACACCACGCGTCGTATGCTCTACACCGGTCTGAAGAGCGACACCTGGGGTACGCTGACCTTCGGTCAACAGAACAGCGTTTACTATGATGTGGTGGGCGCGAAAACCGATATCTGGGACTACGACATGATCGGTCAGGCGCCAGGTAACGGGATCAACGGCGATTACGACGGATCTTACCGTTCACGCCAGATGCTGAAATATAAGAAAACCGTGGGTGATGCCGATATTTATGCATCCTACCTGTTTGAAGACAGCGAATACCTGCCGGGCAACGGCCTGCGCTACAAGCGTAAAGGCGGCGGCTCGCTGGGTCTGGATTACCACCTGACCACCGACCTGACCTGGGGCGCGGCGTGGAACTACACCCGCGCGGACATGCGTAACCCGGACAACGGCGACAGCAAAACCTACGACCAGAACATCCTCGGTACCGCGCTGAGCTGGACGCCGGACAACTGGACCTTCTCCGCTGGCGGCGGCTGGTACCAGAACTTCCTGACCACCAAAAAAGTGTCTGTTAACGACTACTTCGCCGGTGATGCATGGGGTATTGAATACTTTGCGGGCTACAAGTTCCCAATCGGTCAGTACGCGGTTAAATCCATCCAGCCTTACTTCATGGGTGACCGTATTGAGTACGTGAACGGCCGTAACTACCAGCGCATCGACAACGGCGTGGGTATCAGCTTCCAGCTGGATTACGGTTTCCGCGTGGATTACGAACACGTGTTCACCTCCAGCACCGACAACCTGGGCGACATGAACCTGGTGCGTTTGCGTTACGACTTCTAAGTCGTCTTGTAGGGTGCGGCCTGATGCCCTCACCCTGACCCTCTCCCACGGGGAGAGGGAACAAACATTAAAAACGGCAACCCTGGTTGCCGTTTTGCTTTTACCTCGCCACCCGGCTTTGTTTTAGCGATTAAGCCAGTCAGCGACCTCGCCATACGTCCCGCGATACACAATCTTCTCCGCCTTTTTCTCCAGCTGATAGCCGTACATCGGGTCGTAATAGTCCTTCAGCAGCGGCGCAAGCCAGCTGAAGTGCGCCTCTGTGCTGCCGGAGAGTTGCTGTTCCAGCAGCGCGGAATCTAACAGCGCGGTGAATTCTGCATACCGCTGCAGCCCCAGACGGCGGCGAATGGCGAACAGGCCGTGGTGCAGATACTCGCTGTATTCTTTCCAGCCCGCTTCCTCGCCGTATGCGGCAGAAAAGTCTGCCCACATATGGTCGAAATACTCTTCGCGCAGGCGCTCAAGGCGGACGTCAAACGGGTCTTCGACGACAACGATAGGGGCTTCAGCCATGCGGTCGCGCAGGCACTCCGGCAGGTGGTTGGAGCCAATCATCCGGCCCTCGTCTTCCAGCACCCAGCGCGCGGCGTTTTTTTTCAGGAGCTCAACCGCAAGGTGGTTTTCAAAGCTGGCCTGGGAAAGCTGCGGCGTGAGCGTGCGGCCAAACGACGAACCGCGATGGTGCGCCAGCCCTTCCAGATCGATGCCCTGCGCGTGCTGCTTCACCAGCAGGGTTTTGCCGTTTCCGGTGCAGCCGCCAATAAGCACCATCGGCTTTTGCGACTGCTCGATAGTCACCTGAATCGCCGTCTGACGCAGAGCCTTATAGCCGCCGCGGATCAGCGGGTAGTCAACGCCCGCCTCTTTCAGCCAGGCCTGCGAGATATGCGAGCGCTGGCCGCCGCGCGCGCAGCAGAGAAAGCCCTCAGGATGGGTAAGGCTGGCTTCCCGCCAGGCGTTAATGCGTGCCTCACGCGTCTCGCCGCTCACCAGCTGATGGCCGAGCGCCAGCGCGGCCTCGGGGCCCTGGCGTTTATAGCAGGTACCGACGGCGGCGCGCTCGTCGTCGTTCATTAAGGGCAGGTTGACCGCCGCAGGCATCGCGCCCTGGGCAAATTCGATCGGCGCGCGAACGTCGATTAAAGGGGTATCAGACGCGAGGATCGCGCGATAGTCCGTTCCATCGTTCATGGTTGTTCCAGAAGAAAACTCAGCAGCAATGGGCGGGGATTGTACGCCGGGGAAGGGGAAGATCAACTCCCCGGCGCAGATGTCTTACTTGAGCTTAGACTGTGCCCAGACAATACCGCTCGCATATTCCGGCGGCAGGAGCGGGATCATCGCTTCCAGGGTGGCGCTCAGGCGGCCCGTGTCGCTGTCGTTCAGGTTCAGGTGACCGACCTTACGACCCGCGCGAACCTCTTTGTCATACCAGTGCAGATGCACGAGCGGCAGCTTCAGCCAGTCGTAGTTCAGATCGGTGCCGATCAGGTTGATCATCACCGACGGGCTGTTCACCACGGGCTGCGGCAGCGGCAGGTCCGTAATCGCGCGCAGGTGCAGCTCGAACTGGCTGATGGACGCGCCGTTTTGCGTCCAGTGGCCGCTGTTGTGCACGCGCGGCGCAAGTTCGTTGATCAGCAGACCGGACGGGGTGATAAAGCACTCCATCGCCATGACGCCCACATACCCGAGTTCGTGCATGATGGCAGAGAGCATATCTTCCGCCTGCGCCTGCTGGTCAGCATTGGCGTGCGGGAAGGCGACGCTGGTGCGGAGAATGCCGTCCTGATGCAGGTTATGCGTCAGCGGATAAAAGACGGTATGCCCGTCGTGCCCGCGCGCGCCAACCAGCGACACTTCACCGCTGAAGTTAATGCCCTGCTCAACGATGCACTCGCCGTAGCAGTCGTCCGGCAGTTCTGCCGTTTCATCTGCACGCAGGCGCCACTGGCCGCGGCCGTCGTAACCGCCCACGCGGCGCTTCACGATTGCCAGCTCGCCCAGCATCGCGAAAACGTCATTCCACTCGCTTTTATCGGACAGGAGCTGCCACGGCGCGGTCGGCAGACCGAGCTTGTCGAACAGCTGCTTTTGCGTCAGACGGTCGGCGATGATCGGGAACACGTCGCGGTTAACGAAGGCGTTATGACGCGCCAGCTCGCGGGTCAGAGCCGTTTCCGGCCAGCGTTCGATCTCGGCGGTGATCACGCTCTGGTGGAACGGTACGGCTTCCGGTTCGGCGTCCAGCCCGACGGGCCAGACGGCAATACCCAGCGGCTCACCGGCCTGACGCAGCATGCGGCCTAGCTGGCCGTTACCGAGGACGCAAACCTGCTTCATGCCGCACCCCGCGGGTCCGGATTGTCCAGCACCTCGTCGGTCTGGGCTTTACGCCACTCCGCCAGACGCTGGTGTAATGCTTTATCGTGCGTCGCAAGAATTTGCGCCGCCAGCAGGGCTGCGTTCGCCGCACCCGCTTTACCAATCGCCAGCGTGCCGACAGGAATACCGCGCGGCATCTGGACGATGGAGTAGAGGCTATCCACACCGCTTAACGCGGCGCTTTGGACCGGAACGCCCAGTACCGGCACCAGGGTTTTGGCGGCAATCATGCCTGGCAGATGTGCTGCGCCGCCCGCGCCGGCAACGATCACCTCATAACCGTTCTCTTCGGCGCTTTCGGCGAAGCTGAACAGTTTGTCCGGTGTACGGTGCGCGGAGACCACTTCAACGTGGTGCGGAACATTCAGGATTTCAAAGATTTCGGCGGCGAACTGCATGGTAGCCCAGTCGCTTTTGGACCCCATCACGATGGCGACACGCGCCGGATTATTGCGGGAAGACATGCGTCTTAAAACTCCTGTGGTGCGAAACACACTGCTTTCGAGGGCACAGAGAATAGCATGTTATACGGGCAAGGAAAACGGTTGCGCGGTTAAAAGGCGAGCAGTTATGGCGAGAAAGCGATAACAAAAAAGACCGCACGATGGCGGTCTTTTATGTGATGTTACTGAAGATCCCCTGCGGACAGGTTCTCGTTGTCGAACGCGCGGCTGACATCGATATGATTCACCATGCTGGTGTCGGCATTCGAGCCCGATTTTGGCACGGAGAAGCGATTCTCCGCGGCCTGTGCGCCAGTGGACAACACGACTGCCAGCAGCAGGGTACTTACGATGCTGATGTTTTTCATTCTCTGTTCCTTCCTCATCGTATTGTCGCTGTCGCACGTCTTCGCTGGCGGCACGGCAATCAGGGTTTTTATTTAGTCAGTTCTGCGGTCATGTACACGCGGTTGTTGACCTTCGCGCTCGTGATTTTATAAGAGGCATTCTGCTCGGCGGCCTGCGCGGCAATTTTCGCTTCTGCGCGGTCAAGGGTAGAGGCGGTTGCGCTCACGCTTTGAGCGAAAGAACCGAAAGAAACCAGGGAAAGAGCGGCAACTGCAACGAAAGTTTTGATAGATTTCATGGTCGTATTCCTTAAGTGTTTTATCTGGAATAGGGCGTGTTGCCCTGATGTGACAAATAATAGGCCGACCACGGGCTGATTAAAATCGAAACAATTTGCCGATATTGTTCAAAAAAATAGAATGATGGTGCGAGAGGTTAAAACGGAAACGCGATCAGCTCCACGCCCTCTGGCGTGACTTTGACCATGGAGCCTTCGGTGTGCCAGGCACCTAATACCACGCGATGGGCCGGTTCGCCGTTGGCGATAAGGGAATGGACGTCAGGACGATGGGTATGACCGTGGATCAACCACTGAACGCCATGCTTTTCCATCACGCTCACCACGGCCTGCGGGTTCACGTCCATGATGGTCATGGATTTGCTGCTGTTGGCGGCTTTACTGCCCGCGCGCATTCTGGCGGCGATACGGTTGCGGACAAACAGCGGCAGCGCAAGGAACACCTTTTGGATCCACGGGGTGTGGACTTTGGCGCGAAACGCGAGGTAGCCGGTATCGTCGGTGCAGAGCGTGTCGCCATGCATAATCAGAACCCTGCGGCCATAGAGGTCGAGCACCTGCTCTTCCGGCAGCAGCGTCATGCCGCTTTCGCGGGCGTAGCGCTTGCCGATCAGGAAATCACGGTTGCCGTGAATGAAGTAGCAGGGAACGCCGGAATCCACGAGCGCGTGAATGGCGGCGGCCATTTCACGGTGCAGCGGGTTAGGGTCGTCGTCGCCAATCCAGGCTTCAAAGAGGTCGCCCAGGATGTACAGCGCATCGGCGCTTTTCGCTTCACCGCGTAAAAAACGCAGAAAACCGGCGGTTATCGCCGGTTCTTCTGCTTGCAGATGCAGATCCGCAATAAAGAGTGTCGCCACGAATTACTCGCTGACGGTCACGCTTGTAATCACAACGTCTTCTTTAGGAACGTCCTGGTGCATACCGCTGCGGCCAGTAGCGACGGCTTTGATCTTGTCAACCACGTCCATACCTTCAACCACTTCTGCGAATACGCAGTAGCCCCAACCCTGCAGGCTTTCGCCGGAGAAGTTCAGGAAGTCGTTGTCCGCCACGTTGATGAAAAACTGCGCGGTGGCAGAGTGTGGCGCCTGAGTACGGGCCATTGCCAGCGTACCGCGGGTGTTTTTCAGACCGTTGTTCGCTTCGTTTTTAATCGCTTCTTTGGTCTCTTTCTGGTTCATGCCAGGTTCGAAACCGCCGCCCTGGATCATAAAACCGTTGATCACGCGGTGGAAAATGGTGTTGTTGTAGAAACCTTCGCGGCAGTAGTCCAGGAAGTTTTTAACTGTTTCAGGCGCTTTGTCATCAAAGGTTTTGATTACGATATCGCCATGATTAGTGTGGAAAGTAACCATTTTTGCATCCTGTTCCGTTATTGTGGTACGTCGACCCGCGTTCGGGTCATCTATAGGGGCTTGTTATAGCATAACCACAGGATGCGATCACCTTGCATTGTGTGCTGCTTCGGGTTTGAATTACGGGTAGAATAGCCGGTTTTCAACCACACACGTGTTTACATGGAATCTTCGATGTTAAAAATCTTTAATACAATGACGCGCCAGAAAGAGGAATTTAAACCTATCCATGCCGGGGAAGTCGGCATGTACGTGTGTGGTATTACGGTTTACGATCTCTGTCACATTGGCCATGGCCGTACCTTTGTCGCTTTTGACGTGGTGTCACGCTACCTGCGTTTTCTGGGCTACACCCTGAAATACGTGCGTAATATCACCGACATCGACGACAAAATCATCAAGCGCGCTAATGAAAACGGCGAAAGCTTTGTTGCGCTGGTCGATCGCATGATCGTCGAAATGCACAAAGATTTCGACGCCCTGAATATTCAGCGCCCGGACAGCGAGCCGCGCGCGACCCACCATATTCACGAAATCATCGAGATCACCGAAAAGCTGATCGCTCGCGGTCATGCCTACGTTGCGGACAACGGTGACGTGATGTTCTCGGTGCCGACGGACCCAACCTACGGTTCGCTTTCCCGTCAGGATCTGGACCAGCTCCAGGCCGGCGCGCGCGTTGACGTGGTTGACGTGAAGCGTAACCCGATGGACTTCGTGCTGTGGAAAATGTCCAAAGAGGGCGAGCCAAGCTGGCCATCACCGTGGGGCGAAGGCCGTCCGGGCTGGCACATTGAATGTTCCGCGATGAACTGCAAGCAGCTGGGCAAGCACTTCGATATTCACGGCGGCGGTTCGGACCTGATGTTCCCGCACCATGAAAATGAAATCGCGCAGTCCACCTGCGCCCACGGCGGCGAGTACGTGAACTACTGGATGCACTCCGGGATGGTAATGGTTGACCGCGAGAAGATGTCTAAATCGCTGGGTAACTTCTTCACCGTGCGCGACGTGCTGAAGTATTACGATGCGGAAACCGTGCGCTACTTCCTGATGTCCGGCCACTATCGCAGCCAGCTGAACTACAGCGAAGAGAACCTGAAACAGGCGCGCTCGGCGCTGGAGCGTCTGTACACCGCGCTGCGCGGTACCGACAGGTCTGTTCCTGCTGCAGGCGGCGAAGCGTTTGAAGCCCGCTTTGTTGAGGTGATGAACGACGACTTCAACACCCCGGAAGCGTACTCCGTGCTGTTCGACATGGCGCGCGAAGTGAACCGCCTGAAGTCAGAAGATATGGCCGCGGCGAATGCGCTGGCATCCCATCTGCGTAAGCTCTCCTCCGTGCTCGGCCTGCTGGAGCAGGATCCGGACGCGTTCCTGCAGAGCGGTGCGCAGGCGGACGACGGTGAAGTGGCGGAAATTGAAGCGTTGATCAAAGCGCGTCTGGAAGCGCGTCAGGCAAAAGACTGGGCGGCGGCAGATGCGGCGCGCAACCGTCTGACCGAGATGGGCATCATTCTGGAAGATGGCCCGCAGGGCACCACCTGGCGCCGTAAGTAATTTTCCCCTCACCCTAACCCTCTCCCGCAGGGAGAGGGAATTGTTAGGTTTTCTCCCTCTCCCCGTGGGAGAGGGCCGGGGTGAGGGCATCAGCGCCCACGTTTCCTCCACCACAGCAACCCCATCAGCACGACTCCCGGCAGCCACACCCACAGCAGCTCCGACACGATCACCTGATGCCCGTACGGCGTGGTGTAGCGCGACAGCGCAAACGGCGCGACCTTAATCACCTGCCACGGCGCAAAGAAGCGTTCATCTGACCACGGCCACAGCCAGCCGACGCCTTTCCCGCCCGTGGTAATCGAATCCAGCAGGCTGTGCGACAGCAATGACACGGTTAAAAACAGCCAGCACCGCGTCAGGCTGGCCCGGAACCATCGTCGTCCAGTCAGCACGCAGAGTATCGGCACCACAAAGGCGAACAGCAGGGAGTGGGTAAAGCCGCGATGGCCGAAAACATTGCCGTACGCGACGCCGAACTTGAACGCCAGCACGTCGGCATCCGGCAGCATGGCGAGGACAATCCCGGCAAACAGCAGGCGGGGAGGAATCACTTTGGTTCCCAGGCCTAAGCCCAGACAAAGCGGAACAGCGGCGTGCGTAATAACGGTAGGCATTGCGATTATCCATGGCAAATCATGGAAATATAGCAGCAATCCCGCGCCGGCAGATCCGCGTCAAATTCTTATTTTTACGCCGACTCGCGCGCGATAAGCTGTCCGGAAAGCGTAATGCGCTGGGTTTGCAGCGTCGGCTCCTTCAGCGTGCGAATAATCAGCCCTGCAGCCTGACGCCCCGTCTCTTCGCTGGCTGACGAGACGTAGGTAAAGGACGGCGAGGTGAGGTTAACGTGGAGCATATCTTCGAAACCGACCAGCGCGACCTGCTGCGTCAAAAACACATCTTTACCCACCGTTCGTCCAACCTGATGAATACCGGAGATGGAGCCGATCATGGCATCCGGCGAGTGGCAGAGCAGGGCGGTGATGGTATTGTTTTTTTCCAGCAGCTGGCGGGTGGCGAAACCCGCTGCCAGGGTGTCATCGCTGCAGGCCGGAGAGTATTCATCGCGCCAGACCAGCCCGTTCTGCGTCATCGCGCTGCGAAAACCAAGAAGGCGCTGCTCGCGGATAAGGCAGCCTTCACGCCCGCCAATGTAGGCAATATTACGATGGCCGCGCTCGATAAGATAACGCACCGCCAGATTTGCCGCCTGGCGGTTATCGCGCATTACCAGATTGCATTTTTCATCCAGCAGCGACTGAGAGACCACCACCAGCGGCAGCGGGCAGCGGCGAATCTGCTCCGGCAGGGTGGAGGTGCGGGTATCCGAGGCCAGATAGATAACCCCGGCGACGCCCTGCTGCTTAAACGACAGCAGGCAGCGCTCAAGATGGTCATGGTCGTTCTGGGGCTGGCCGAGAAAAACCATATACCCCTGTTTTTCAAGATCCTGGACGATACTCGCCATCACCTTGATGGAGAAACTGTCGCTAAAGTCGCGGAGGATCAGGCCAATCAGATTGGACGTATTGGCGCGGAGGTTGGCAGCGGCGACGTTATGAACATAGCCCAGCGTATTGATGGCAGCGTTGACCTTCTCGATCGTTGCCTCTGAGATTTTCCCTTTCTGGCGCAAAACCAGCGAGACGGTTGAGACCGACACGCCCGCGTGCTTTGCGACATCAATAATGCTGACTTTCTTCAAAACCGCTCCCTGAAATTCACCGATTATCAGTCAGATACGACAATGCGTCTCCCAGACTACAGGAGACGCGTCGTTCAGGCATCTTATTATTTGCCGATCATGGTGGACATGGTCTGGGCGATAAACTGTGCTCTGGCACCGAATATCACCTGGATACCGTTGTCGCCGACGAAGACCACGCCGCGCGCGCCGAGTCCGTTCAGGCCGTCCTTATCGACCACCTCGCTTTTTGCCACTTCCAGGCGAAGGCGGGTGATACAGGCGCCGACGGAGTCGATGTTGTGCGCCCCGCCCAGCAGGGTGATGATCTCGGTCGCGAGTTCTGAATCAGACTTATCATCCGCGTTGGCGGTCACTTCAGTGCGGCCCGGCGTTTTCACGTCGAAACGACGGATCACAAAGCGGAACGTGAAGTAATAAATCAGACCCATTGGAATGCCGATGATAATCGCATTCAGGAAGTTGGTCTTGTAGCCGTTAAAGGACGGCAGGATCCCGAATGACAGATAGTCGATAAAGCCTGCGGAGAACGACTTGGCGATATGCGCATGCAGTAAATACATGGTCATGTAGGCCAGGCCCGCCATGATGGCGTTAAAGACGTACAGGATCGGCGCCACGAAGATAAAGGTAAACTCTACCGGTTCAGTGATCCCCGTCAGGAAGCAGGTCAGCGCCGCAGAGAACAGAATACCGGCCGCGATTTTCTTATTCTTCGTATGGGCTTCGTGATACATCGCCAGGCACGCGGCGGGCAGCGCGAACAGCATCAGCGGGAATTCGCCCTGCATGAATTTACCGGCATTCTGGTAGGTGTCGCTGCTGAAGGACTTCACTCCTTCTTCCAGCATCTTGAACCAGATCGTCTGGTCGCCGTGGATCACCTGTCCAGCCTGGGTGGTGTAATCCCCGAACGAATACCAGAAGGACGGATACCAGATGTGGTGCAGGCCGAGCGGGATCAGCGCGCGCTCTACCAGACCGAAGATAAAGGTCGACGCCGCCTGATTATCGCCGTTCACCACCACGGAGAGCGCGTCGATACCGGCCTGGATATGCTGCCACACGTACGGCAGCAGCAGCCCCATCAGGAACGACAGAAACGCCGTTGCAATGGCCACGAAGCGCTTGCCGGAGAAGAAGCCCAGAAACTCCGGCAGCTGCATGGTGTGGAAGCGGTTATAGCACCAGGCCGCGAGAATACCGCAGATCAGGCCGCCGAAGACGCCCATCTGCAGCGTCGGGATGCCGACCACCATGGCGTATTTCCCACCCTGGGAGGCCATTTCCGGCGTGATGCTCAGCACGGTGCTGATGGTGATATTCGTGACAAACACCGACACCGCCGCAGACAGCGCCGCGATGCCGGATTCTGACGCCAGACCCACGGCGGAGCCAATGGCAAACAGCATCGGCAGGTTATCAAAAATAACCCCGCCCGCGTTCATCATCAGCGGCAGATGGAACTTATCGCCGAAGGCCAGCAGCAGGCCCGCAGCGGGAAGCAGTGAAATTGGCAGCATTAAGGCGCGACCAATCATCGATAACTTAGACAGCGATTTAACAAACCCTGATATCAGACTCATGCTGATTTCCCCCGAGTAGCGCTTTCTTGGCGCTGTTATTGTAAGTAGAACGTTTTAGTAGAACGTTCTACTTATCGTGGGCAAAGAGTGAAAAACGCGCAACAGAATTTTCATGTTTCAACAGATGAAATAGTGATTATTTGAAGTTGATCGATAAATAACCGCGATGGGTGTGAGGGGATTTTATATCCCCTCTCCCTGTGGGAGAGGGTTAGGGTGAGGGCATAATACGGCTCAGGCCGTAACGGTTACGCTCTGTCCTTCAAAGCTCACGGTCTGACCCGCGACAATCTTGCAGCGCTTGCGCGTTTCTACCACGCCGTCAACTTTTACCAGCCCGTCGGCGATAACGATTTTCGCCTGCGCGCCGCTTTCGCTCCAGCCTTCCAGCTTCAGCAGGTCGCACAGCTCAACGTGCGGGTGTTTACCTAATGAAAAAGTCGCCATCTTACGCGTCCTCTACGTCGTGATATTCTTCGCACGCCTGCAGCGTATTCTGAATCAGCGTTGCTACGGTCATCGGGCCTACGCCGCCCGGTACGGGGGTAATGTAAGACGCGCGCGCGGCGGCATCTTCGTACACCACGTCGCCGACCACTTTGCCGTTTTCCAGACGGTTAATCCCGACGTCCACGACAATCGCGCCTTCTTTGATCCACTCGCCCGGAATAAAGCCCGGCTTGCCGACCGCGACGATCAGCAGATCGGCGTTCTCGACGTGGTGACGCAGGTTTTTGGTGAAGCGGTGGGTCACGGTGGTGGTGCAGCCCGCCAGCAGCAGCTCCATGCTCATCGGGCGGCCCACGATGTTGGACGCACCGATAACCACGGCGTTCAGACCGTAGGTGTCGATGTTATAGCGCTCCAGCAGCGTCACAATGCCGCGCGGCGTGCACGGGCGCAGACGCGGCGCGCGCTGGCACAGGCGGCCAACGTTGTACGGATGGAAACCGTCCACGTCTTTATCCGGCGCGATACGCTCCAGCACCTTCACGTTGTCGATACCCGCCGGCAGCGGCAGCTGAACCAGAATACCGTCGATCTCTTTGTCGGCATTCAGGGTGTCAATAAGTTCCAGCAGCTCTGCTTCGCTGGTGGTTTCCGGCAAATCGTAAGAGCGGGAGACGAAGCCCACCTCTTCACACGCTTTGCGCTTGCTGCCGACATAAATCTGCGATGCCGGGTTGCTGCCAACCAGCACAACGGCCAGCCCGGGGGCGCGTTTTCCGGCAGCTTTACGCGCCTTCACTTTTTCCGCGACCTCAGAGCGCACCTGCTGCGCAATCGTTTTACCGTCAATAATCTTTGCTGCCATCAGAGAGAAGATTCCGTCTGTAACGTTTGAAAGGGGGGATGGCGTGTATTTTGTCAGAAGCGAGCGTCGCTGTCAGTCACCCTTTACGCGTTTTTATCAGTGAGACGCAAAAACCCTTCTTAAGGGATGGTCAATTTCTTAGGCGGGATTAGGATGTGACCTGGCGAAATGGCAGCGTTTTGACATATTTAAAAAACGCGTCCTGAGCTACTTTGTCTCCTCCGAAATAAGCTTTCAATTAATCAATTGAACGTATTTCTTATTCCCGATTATTCGCGGGAAGGGTTATTTACATTTTAAAGGAATAGACATGAAACTCAGCAACATTGCTTCTACTGTTATTGCTACTTTGGCCCTGGTTGCAGGTGCCGCAAATGCAGCAGATCCTGCTGCGCCGGTTTCCGTAAATGGCGGTACCGTACATTTTAAAGGTGAGCTGGTTAATGCGGCTTGTTCAGTAAATACTGATTCTTCCGAGCAGACCGTTAATCTGGGTCAGTATCGCACCGCGAAATTTACCAAAGTGGGCGACACCACCTCTAATATTCCATTCAACATTGAACTGAATGATTGCGATCCGCTGGTTGCCAAAACTGCCGCTGTTGCGTTCACCGGTCAGATCGACCCAACCGACAAAACCCTGCTTGCCGTGACTTCCGGTAACAACGACAACACCGCAAAAGGCGTGGGTATCGAGATCCTCGACAGCAAATCCAGCGTTCTGACCCCAGACGGCGCGACCTTCTCTGCTGCGCAGACGCTGATCGAAGGGACCAACACCCTGAAGTTCACCGCACGTTACAAATCAACGGCTGCCACCACTGAGCCAGGCCAGGCAAACGCTGACGCCACCTTCGTAATGAAATACGAGTAATTCCTCCGCACAGGGATGTTCAGGCCTCACGGACGAGGCCCGTCATACGCTAATGCCAGGAACGAAGGATGACAAGGACTGGAACACTACTGCTGTTAACCCTTGCGATGGCTTGCCCGGCATCGGCGCATACCGTGGTGATCGAAGGTGGCAAGGTTCATCTCAGAGGTGAACTGGTGAACGGCGGCTGCGCCGTGGCGCCAGACAGCCAGAATATGCGCATCGACATGGGGCAGTACCGAACCAATTCATTTTCCGGTGTGGGCAGTTTTTCCACGGTTAACGTGCCTTTTACCGTGCGGCTGCTGGACTGCAGCGTTGATGTTTCGCGCACCGTGGGGATCCAGTTTCAGGGCGTGACGCCCGCAGAAGATCCGCAGGTCTTTCTGGCGACCTCGCGGCCGGGTGAAACGCCCGTCAGCAGCGGCGTGGGGCTGGCGCTTTTTGACGAACAGCAGCGTCAGATTATCCCAAACGCCACGGCCGTCAGCTGGCTGCCGATCGATACCCGCGAGCTCGCGTTCCATTTTAGCGCCCGCTATCGGGCTATTTCCGAACACCTCGAGCCAGGCAAAATTCAGTCGGATGTCTGGTTTACGTTGATTTATCCATAACACCTGCGAACACATTATTAAAGGTACGGTTGTGATGAATACCCTAATTAAACCAGGACTTTTTTTATCGTTTATTTTGATGATGGTTTCTGCCTGCGCAAATGCTTCCGGCGGTATTGCGCTGGGGGCCACGCGCGTTATTTATCCCGCAGAGGCGAAGCAAACGTCGCTGGCGATCACTAACAGCAACAAACAGGAACGCTATTTAATTAACGCGTGGATCGAAAATGCGAGCGGGCAAAAAGAAAAAACCTTTGCCGTCACTCCGCCCCTGTTTGTCAGCGAGCCGAACAGTGAAAACACGCTGCGTATTATTTACGCCGGGCCAGCGCTGCCTGCCGATCGCGAATCGCTCTTTTACATGAACGTGAAGGCGATCCCGTCGGTGAATAAAGCGAAAACGGAAAACAATAACGTGCTGCAGCTGGCGATCCTCTCACGCATCAAGCTGTTTGTGCGCCCGAACAACCTGGCGATGCAGCCGGAAGAGGCGCTTTCCCAGCTGCGGTTTGAGCGCGCGGGCAGCCATCTCAAAGTCAGCAACGCTTCCCCGTATTACATCACCCTCGTCAACCTGAAGCTGGGCGGGCAGCAGCTGGATAACCTGATGGTTGCGCCGAAAAGCTCGGCTCAGCAGGTGCTGCCAGCCGGTGCTGGCGGTACGCTTTCCTGGCAGAGCGTGAATGACTACGGTGCCATCACCCCGGCGCGTAGCGTCAACCTGTGAGCAGAGTCAGGTCGATGAAAAACCACCAGGGACGTTACTGCCCGGTTGCACTGGCGCTGATGGCTGCGCTCTGGCCGCAGGCTGGCTGGAGCGAAAGTTATTTCAACCCGGCCTTCTTGTCGGACGACACCGCCAGCGTGGCGGATTTGTCGCGTTTTGAACAAGGACACCAGCAGGCACCCGGCGTTTATCGCGTGGATATCTGGCGTAACGATGAGTTTATCGGTACCCAGGACGTGCGTTTCGAGCAGGCCGAGAACACGCCGCCGGTGGCGGGCGGTTTGTCGGCGTGCATTACGCGCGCGATGCTCGATCGCTTTGGCGTCAACGTCGCGGCGTTTCCCGAGCTGGCTAAGGTGCAGGGCGACACCTGCGTTCCGTTGACCACGGCCATACCCGGCAGCGAAACGGTATTCAATTTTGCCTCTCAGCGTCTGGACGTCAGCCTGCCGCAGGTGGCGTTGCAAAACAGCGCACGGGGCTACATTCCGCCTGAACAGTGGGATGAAGGCATTCCCGCTGCGCTGGTGAACTACAGCTTCACCGGTAACCGGGGAAGCGAAGACGACAGCTATTATCTGAACCTGCAGAGCGGGTTGAACTATGGCGCCTGGCGTTTACGTAACAACGGCGCATGGCGGTACACGCAGAATAACGGGCAGCGGCACAGCGAGTGGCAGAATATTGGCACCTGGGCGCAGCGCACCGTCATCCCGCTCAAAAGCGAACTGGTGCTGGGCGACAGCAATACCGGGAATGACGTCTTCGACAGCATGGGTTTTCGCGGCGGGCGGCTCTTCTCGTCTGACAGCATGTACCCGGACAGCCTGCAGGGCTACGCGCCGACCGTGCGCGGGATCGCCCGTACGCCAGCCAAAGTGGTGGTTCGCCAGAACGGCTACGTTATCTATCAAAGCTATGTCCAGCCGGGCGCATTTGCGATTACCGATCTTAACCCGACCTCCTCAAGCGGTGACCTGGAAGTCACGGTCGAAGAGAAAGACGGCACCCAGCAGCGCTATACCGTGCCGTACTCCACCGTGCCGCTCCTGCAGCGTGAAGGGCGCTGGAAGTATGACCTCGTTGCGGGGGATTACCGCAGCGGTAACAGCGATCAGGATACGCCGTTCTTCACTCAGGGCACCCTGATTACCGGTCTAGCCAACGGTTACACGCTCTACGGCGGGACGCAGCTGGCGTCACGCTATACCGCGGTGGCCGTCGGGGCCGGGAAAAACCTGGGCGACTGGGGCGCGGTCTCGCTCGATATCACCCACGCCCGCAGCCAGCTCGCGGACGACAGCAGGCACGAAGGGCAGTCTCTGCGCTTCCTCTACGCGAAATCCCTTAACGGCTTCGGCACTAACTTCCAGCTGCTGGGCTACCGCTACTCCACAAAAGGGTTTTACACCCTCGACGATGTCGCCTGGCGCTCAATGGAGGGCTATCAGTATGCCGATAGCCAGAACGATAACGATGTGCCGGACGTGCAGAGCTATCACAACCTGACGTGGAATAAAAAAGGCCGCTTCCAGCTCAACGTATCTCAGTCGCTGGGGGACTACGGCTCGGTCTATATCTCCGGTAGCGAGCAGACCTACTGGGGAACAGACGAGACGAACCTCTGGTACCAGCTGGGCTATGCGGGCGGCGTGAAGGGGATCAACTACTCCGTCTCGTGGTCGTGGAACAAATCCGTGGGGATAGACGGCACCGATCGGATCGCGTCGTTTAACGTCTCCGTGCCGTTCAGCCTCTTTACCCGTCAGGGCTATCGCCGGGACAGCGCGATTGACCGCGCCTACGCTACGGCATCCGCCAGTCGAAACAGCGACGGCGACACAAGCTGGCAAACCGGCGTCAGCGGAACGCTGCTGGAGGATCGCAACCTGAACTACAGCGTGACCCAGGGACACGCCAGCACCAACGGCGGAAGCGGAAGCGCCAGCGCCAACTGGCAGGCGACCTACGGCACGCTGGGCGTGGGCTACAACTATTCCCGCGACCAGCACGATCTCAACTGGCAGCTCTCCGGCGGGGTGGTCGGCCACGCCGACGGCGTGACCTTCAGCCAGCCGCTGGGCGACACCAACGTGCTGATCAAAGCGCCGGGAGCATCGGGCGTCAGTATTGAAAACCAGACCGGCGTGAAAACCGACTGGCGAGGCTACGCGGTGATGCCGTATGCCACCGTCTATCGCTACAACCGCGTGGCGCTGGATACCAACACCATGAGCAACAACACCGATATCGAAAACAACGTGAGCAGCGTGGTGCCGACCAAAGGCGCGCTGGTGCGCGCCAGCTTTGATACCCGCATTGGCGTGCGCGCCCTGCTGACGGTAACGCGCGGCAACCAGCCGGTGCCGTTCGGCGCGGTGGTGCGTGAGACCAAAAGCGGCGTCACCAGCATGGTGGGGGATGACGGACAAATTTACCTGAGTGGGCTGCCGCTGGAGGGCGAACTGCTGATCCAGTGGGGCGACGGGGCGCAGTCCCAGTGTCGCGCACCTTACAGCTTGTCTGAACAGAGCCTGCAACAGGCAATCACACTTAAGGGGATCGGCTGTGATTAAAACTCAACTCTTTGCCTTGTCGCTGCTGGCGTTACTGCCCGCGACAAACGCATTAGCGACCGTGTGCGTCAATGAAAAAGGCGTGCCGACGGAAGTGCATTACGACCTGACGGATAAATTCAACAGCTCGAATAACCAGATTGGGCAGGTCGTGACGCTCAGCGAGAAATCGCAGTGGGTAGGGGTGAATGCCGTCTGCCCGAAGGGCACGACCGGGAATACCACCAAGCGCAGCTATGTGACTGATTATCCGGTAACAGGAACGAGCGATGGCTATCAATATCTGAAGCTTAACGACTATCTGGACGGGGCGATGAAAATCACGGACAGCTATGCTGGCGTGTTTTACCCGCCAAAAAGCTATATCCAGATGGGGAGCCATCCTAACGTCTCCAAAAACAAACCGTTTGGCGTTCAGGACTCCAGCCTAGTCTTCCGTCTTAAGGTGACCCGGCGTTTTATCAACATGGTGGTGATCCCGCGTGCCACCATGTTCCGCGTTTACGTCACCACTACCTCTTCCGATCCGTTAACCACGCCGGTCTATACCATCAGCTACAGCGGAACCATTCAGGTGCCGCAAAGCTGCGCCATCAATGCCGGTAACGTGGTGGAGTTTGATTTCGGCGACATTGGCGCCTCCTTGTTCAGCAAGGCGGGCGTGGGTAACAAGCCGGAGGGGGTCTCATCGCAAAGCAAAACCATCGCCATCAAATGCACCAACGTGGAGGCGAACGCCATGCTGACGATGCGGGTCGAGGCGGAAAAAGTCTCTGATAATGTGCTGGTGTCGGATAACCCGGATGTGGGGTTCATCATCGCCAACGAGAGCGGGGCGCCGCTGACACCCAACAACCTGACGAGCAAAATTCCGTTCCGCCTCGACGACAGCGCGCAGGCGCAGGTCGGGATCCGGGTCTGGCCGGTGAGCGTGACGGGCAATAAGCCAGCGGAAGGGCGCTTCACCTCGCGCGGGTATTTGCGCGTGGATTACGACTAAGGAGCCGATATGCGAAACAGGATCCGTTTTCTCACCGTAGCGCTCTTTGCGCTTTGCACGCAGGCTCAGGCGGACACCGCGTTGGGCGAGATTAACATTCGGCTCTACGGCAATATCGTCGATTTTACCTGCGTTGCCGAGGGCAGCGACAGCGACAAGGCCGTCCCGCTGGGCACCTGGCCCACGAAACAGCTCAGCACCACCGGGAGCCGCACGCAGCCGATGCCGTTTACGCTGAAGCTGACCGGCTGCCCGCCGGGCGCGGCGTCCATTACGTTTTCGGGTAAAGCCGACGGAAGCAATAGCGGCCTGCTGGCGCTGAATGACGCCAGTACTGCAAGCCATGTCGCCGTTGAGATCAGGGATGCGGATAAAACGCGGCTGGCGCTTCAGCAGGCCAGCCAGCCGGTCTCGGTTGATGCGCAGGGAAATGCGATTCTGTCATTTTATGCCAATTATATTGCCACTGCCGATAACCCTCAGCCCGGACGGGCTGATGCGGATGCCACCTTCATGATTAATTATAATTAGCACTGACCGCACTCCCTGCAGCTCAGATAAGCTGCAGGGAGTGAATTCAGGTTATAGCAGCTCGTGGGCTTTAGCGTAATCAATTAATTCCACGATGCTTTGCACACCCAGCTTGGAATAAATATTGGATTTGTGCGCGCTAATGGTCTTGTTGCTTAATAGTAGCTGTTCAGCAATTTCCTTGTTGGATAATCCATTCGCCAGATACCGTAATACCGTGACCTCGCGATTCGATAATGGCATATCTACTGCCATCCCTTTCCCGGAACCCAAATGGTTTATAAAGTTCAACGTCTCTGACGGGAAAAAGGAATAGCCCATCAGAATCATTTCTACGGCGTTGTAGATCTCACCCAAATCTTTTCGTTTACTGACGAAGCCATTTGCCCCGGCGCGAATGGCGCGACCTGCGTAAAACAACTCTGATTTAGACGAGAGGAACAGAACCTTAATGTTTTTGTTTAAGTTCCTGATTCTCTTCAGTAAAGAGAAGGCATCCGTGCCCGTGAGTTCAATGTCAAGGATCACCAGATCGATAGGGTGATTGCGGATACAGTCAAGGACTTCATGGCTATCGCCAGACTTGAGCTTGACTGTGATATTCTTATTTTTCTGTAGCAGGACTTCTATCGACATTCTGACGATAGGATGTTCGTCCATAATGATAACGGATGCCGGTTTCATTTTTAATGCCTCAGATTGTTAAAAGCGTTATGCAGAGTTTGGTAAAACTCTCGAAATGCCGGAAGGATATAATGTGCAGATCCCTATACCGTAGTATTTCCCTGGAAAGAGCGAAAGCATCCTTGTTTACGTAATGAAAAGAACTATGCCTCAGCGCGGTCATCTCATTAGGCTGGTGTTGGCAAAAAGGTTTTTCTTATTCATATTTGATACGCATCTTATTATACAGGGTAAGTTTTTTCCGAAAACCCTGTAAATTAATGTGAGGGTATTGGTTTGTATTATCTTCTGGATCTTAATCGCTATTTTTTTAAATTTAGCGGAAATATCCTGTTATCTCATTTACCGCATATTTTCATCTTTATGTAATAACAAAAAATAACAGATATCTCTGTATGTTGATTAATTGTTAACAAAAATACGCCTCTTTGAAAGGGACGAACCCGCAAAAGTGAGGTTAAAAATTGCCCTCGCAGGCCGTCTGACCTTCATCTGAAAGTGCTTGCGCCGATCCGGATAACGGCGTCTGGTGCACAGGAGAACGTGCTGCCCGCTTTGCTTTTTACTCCTGGCAGTTGTCGCTAAGCTGCTTGTTTTTACATCATTATCATCTTGTTAACGCCTTCTGCATTCGCTTAACGGATGGAGGAAAGTGCTGCCGTTCCGCTAATCTGTGGCATTTCACAAGGTTCACGCCCATGAATTAGGAATAGTTATAAATTCGATTTTATTGTTAAAAATTAACATTTACGCAACGCAAGTGGTAAGTAAATTCTTAAACCGCTTTAGGAAATAAGGGGTTAGGAGGTGAGTGAAAACGTGCAGTCTGAGAGGTTATTAAGAAGATGCAGCAATTCCTGGCGATGGCTTAGCCCCAGCTTCAGCAGGATGCAGCTGAGACGATAGATAATGCGGCTATAGGGGCGATTCTGCATAAGGGCAATCTGACGCAATGTCTTGCCCCGGGATAGCTCCTGCAGAATGGGCCATTCGTTGCGCGAGAACCAGTCTTTCTCGGTTCCCGGCGGAGGGAGGGGATCCTGCAGGCTGTGCTGGAGCGCGGCGGCGTTCAGCTGACGTTCGAGCACATGAAAGGGACCTGCCGCTTTGCAGAAGAGGCGGGTGTCGTAATTATCGGCCCGGACCAACAGCCAGGGCGTCAGGAACGGAGGAAACAGGCTATGCCGTCTCAACTGATCCAGTTTCTCCAGAAGCCCCGTGGATCGGCTTTCAATATCCACGACCAGACGGGCTGAGGGCCACTGCGTCTGAGCGATAAGGGCGTCGTCCAGCGTGGCGTAGTCGCAGCAGCTGCTCAGGGGAAACTGCCCGTGGAGAAAACCGGTGCGCAGGTAGTGATCCTCCGTCACCAGAAGGATAAACGGGGCGTCGGTTTTGCGGGGCTGGCTGATGGACTGGCTCAAAAATTCGAGCCGGTCGAAAAAGGGGGGAGCAAAAGGTGAGCGCGTAAATCCCAGTGCATCACTTCCTGTACGCCGCCGCCGGTAACGGCGCACTGTCATTCGCATGGTCTCCCTCCTGGAAATGGCTTTTTAATCCTCCGGCCATGTCCAGGACGGCCAGTAATATCCCTGGCCGAGGTCTGCGCCTGCCTGCAGTGCCCAGGTACGATCGCGTTCAGTCTCAATACCTTCAATAAGCACTTTCCCGGCAAGCTGAAAGCAAAGGGAAACCAGTTGCCTCAGCGCAGGGGTGTCGCGTAAACGCCAGAATGCTTCCTTATCTATTTTGATGCCGCTTAACGGGAGTCGGCAGGATAAAAACGACTGCACTGTGACGTCATCCACGTCATCAAGCCAGATAGCGTGTCCCTGTTTGCAAAGTTGCCGCAAATTTTGAACGACATGCTGCTTCTCTACGAGGGAAAGCGCCAAAAAGGACGCGAGGTCGACAATCTCAATATTGAGCGGCATGCCTGGCAACCGGATAAGTCGCTGAAAAGACGCGGGCTCTGTCAGGACGGTTATCGGCAGATTAATAAAAAGATTATGACCGTGCGGCGTATTTTTTAACGCGGCAAGCTGCGCTTCAAGCAGCGTTATCGACCACTCTGCGGAGCGATCGCAAAAAAAGTTCTCGCTGTCCCGCGTGTCGGACAGAACGCTAAGGACCTCCACGCCAACCTGGCGCAAGGAGGAAAGGGCGACGATGGGCTCAAGCTTAATGCCGACGATGTCCTGAGAAATGTACTGTAACCGGGGGGGCGTATCGATCAGGTTTTGCGCTGTCACTCCATTGTCCTGTTGTCTGTCAGCCTCCAGGCGGCCGGGATACCTGACTCTAGTGTGACGAGCTGACGGTCAGGAAAACAGCAGGCGTTACTTAAATGCAACTAAGCCTTTTCGCAGCGCTAAATTTTACGGTGAAACAGGACGAAATGTTGAGAAAATAGCCGTATTTACAATCGGCTAGCGGTAATTGGCCCTGAAAACGGAAAAGGCATTGACTCACCTGCCATTGACCGTATAATTCTTCGCGTTTCACCACCGCGAAGTACACGCATATCAGTGCGCCCTTAGCTCAGTTGGATAGAGCAACGGCCTTCTAAGCCGTAGGTCGTAGGTTCGAATCCTACAGGGCGTGCCATTTCATTTCATAGAGTTACGCCTCTTTCACATCCTCCTGATTTCCGTTGTGGGACATATTTGGGACATCGCCCCTAAAATTTACCGGTCAAGAAGGACATTTATGTGGTATCTACTCGCAACTTCGCTTGCCGCACTCTCCCTTAATAAAAGCCTGGCTTACCTGATGCTGGGATTAACGGCATTTCTGGGCTGGAAACAGGGCATTCTTGACGCCCCGGCGCTGCTGGTTATTGCATCAATCGTTGTTGGCTGGTCTGTTGTTGAATGGCTACGTAATAAAAATAATAAATATACATATCTGGTCGAAGGCCTGTGCGTGGCCATCGCCGTTGCCCTGGTTTTGCATCTGATCCCGGGTTTTCATAACCCCAAAGTGCTGGATGCTGTCGTCGTAGGTCCGCAAAGCATACCGTTCAGTATGTACTTTAATATGGACAAGGCAGTGGTGCCGTTCTTTTTAATTACGTGCATGCCAACGTTATTCGTCGCAAAACCCCTCTATAAAGCGGGCAAGGTCGGCTGGGGAATATTGGTTCTTGCGATACCCGCGCTGTTACTTCTGGCTGTTGCGTTGGGCGGACTTAGAATTGAGCCGCATGCGCCAGAATGGTTCGCTCAATTTGCCCTTGCGAATATTTTTTTCGTCTCTTTGGCTGAGGAAGCCTTGTTCAGAGGCTACCTGCAGCAACGCTTGTCCCGGATTATTCATCCTGTTGTCGCGCTGTTGATTGCCTCAGTCATCTTTGGACTGATGCATTATAGCGGCGGTTTACTACTGATTATTTTTGCCAGCCTCTCCGGCATTATTTACGGCCTGGCGTGGATGTGGAGCGGCAGGCTCTGGGTTGCAACGTTATTCCATTTTGGGCTGAACTGCGTGCATTTATTGTTCTTCACCTATCCTATGTATGCCCCTCATGCGGTTATGTGATGCTTTTTAAATTAGTCGCCTTATAAATTTAGCGACCTCCGGATAAGCATAAAAAGCCCCGCAAGATCGGGGCTTTTATATCTGCCGGGCGCATGAATAACAGATTTACCTTCGCGTCATAATGAATAGAAGGCTAATGAATTTCACTGTAGGCAGGCTTAAGGTTTTCTTAATCTAAAAATTATCTCTCATTAAAATTTGGATTTTTATCATTCTAAAATCTGCTAAAAAGAAATTTTACACTTTTACGACTAAACTCGATTGATACTAATTATCATTAGCGTTGTTGTATGCTTTAATCCTGTCCCACAAAGCTATGAGTCGTTAATCCCGTTGGTCTATAAAGGATATGTTCATGAATTCTCGCCTGCTGTCCTGCTTCTCGCTTGCCTTGTTGTCTTCATCCCTTTTCCTTTCCACACAAGCGGTTGCCGCTGATAACAACGAAGGTATCGTTGTTTATAACGCGCAGCACGAAAACCTGGTGAAGTCGTGGGTTGACGGTTTTACCAAAGAAACCGGCATTAAAGTCACTCTGCGTAATGGCGATGACAGCGAGCTGGGTAACCAGCTGGTTCAGGAAGGCAGCGCGTCACCGGCAGACGTGTTCCTGACGGAGAACTCGCCTTCAATGGTGCTGGTGGATAACGCCAACCTGTTTGCGCCATTGGATGCAGACACCCTGAAGCAGGTACCGGCAGAATATCGTCCGGCGCACGGCCGCTGGATTGGCATCGCGGCGCGCAGCACGGTGTTTGTGTATAACCCGGAAAAGCTGAATGAAAAGCAGCTGCCTGAATCGCTGATGGATCTGGCAAAACCCGAGTGGAAAGGCCGCTGGGCGGCATCACCGTCAGGCGCGGATTTCCAGGCCATCGTGAGCGCGATGCTGGCGCTGAAAGGCGAAAAGGCCACGCTGGAATGGCTCAAGGCGATGAAAGCCAATTTCGTTGCCTATAAAGGCAACAGCACCGTGATGAAAGCGGTCAATGCCGGTCAGATTGATGGTGGCGTGATTTATCACTACTACCGTTTTGTCGATCAGTCCAAAACCGGTGAAAACAGCAAAAACACCCAGCTTTACTACTTCAAACACCAGGATCCGGGCGCGTTCGTGAGCCTCTCTGGCGGCGGCGTGCTGGCGTCCAGCAAACACAAAGCGCAGGCGCAGGCCTTCATCAAATACATTACCGGTAAAGAAGGCCAGGAAAGCCTGCGGACCAACAACGCCTTTGAATATGCCGTGGGCGTGAACGCGGCCTCAAACCCGAAACTGGTCCCGCTGAAAGATCTTGATGCGCCGAAAGTTGAACCTTCAACGCTCAACAGTAAAAAAGTTATCGAGCTGATGACGCAAGCCGGCCTGCTGTGATCCTGAGAGTGAAGTGAACGTCTTATGTCTGGTCTGAGTCTCGACATCGGAAAAAACAGAGTGCAGGAGCCTGCCCGCAGGCGTCCTGCACTGCCGATGGTTGCGTTAGCTGTGTTGTTTTCATTAATGGCGCTTCTGCCTTTGGGTTTTATCATTGCCATTGGCATTGAGACCGGCTGGGAAACCATTAAGGCGCTGGTGTTTCGCCCGCGTGTTGCTGAGCTGCTCAGCAACACGCTGTGGCTGACGGCTTTAGCGGTTCCGCTGTGTATCGTGACGGGCGTGGCAATCGCCTGGCTCACGGAGCGCACGCAGCTTGCCGGGCGAGGGATCTGGTCCGCACTGGCGGTCGCCCCGCTGGCGATCCCCGCGTTTGTGCAAAGCTACGCCTGGGTGAGCGCTGTCCCGTCCATGCACGGGCTCTCCGCGGGCGTGTTCCTCTCGGTTCTTGCCTACTATCCGTTTATCTATATGCCGGTTGCGGCGGTGCTGCGTCGCCTTGACCCGACGCTTGAAGATGTCGCCGCTTCGCTGGGTACGCCGCCGTGGCGGGTCTTTTTCCGCGTGGTGCTGCCCCAGCTTAAGCTCGCTATCTGCGGCGGCGCGCTGCTGGTGGCGCTGCACCTGCTGGCGGAATATGGCCTGTACGTGATGATCCGCTTTGATACCTTCACCACGGCAATTTATGACCAGTTCCAGTCTACCTTCAGCGGCCCGGCGGCGAACATGCTGGCGGGCGTGCTGGCCTTGTGCTGTCTGGCTATATTAATGCTGGAGGGCGTGACGCGCGGAAAAGCACGCTACGCGCGCATTGGCGCCGGGGCCGCGCGCGAGCAGAAACGCTGGCCGCTGAAGCCTGCGGCCGCCGCGCTGGGCCAGCTGTTTTTCATCGTGCTGATCGTGCTGGCGCTGGGCGTGCCGTTAATTGTCCTGTGTCGCTGGATTTGGCTCGGCGGCGTGCAAAACTGGATGAGTGCCGATCTCTGGCACTCCCTGCGCCAGACGCTGATGCTCGGCGTGGGCGGCGCGCTTCTGACGACGGCGTGCGTGATCCCCATCGCGTGGCTCGGTATCCGCTATCCGCACCGCATCTTCCGGATGCTGGAAGGGTGCATCTATATCACCAGCTCGCTGCCGGGCATCGTCACGGCGCTGGCGCTGGTCACCGTCACCATTCACTACGCCCGTCCCATTTACCAGACGGAAATTACCCTGTTCCTTGCCTACCTGCTGATGTTTATGCCCCGTGCGCTCATCAACCTGCGGGCGGGGATTGCGCAGGCGCCGGTCGAACTGGAGAACGTGGCGCGCAGCCTGGGCAGCACGCCCGCGAAGGCGCTCTGGAGCGTCACGATGCGGCTGGCCGCGCCGGGTGCGGCGGCGGGGGCCGCGCTGGTTTTCCTCGGCGTCAGCAACGAGTTGACCGCCACGCTGCTGCTCTCTCCGCTGGGCACGCGCACGCTCTCCACCGGATTCTGGGCGCTGACCAGTGAAATTGACTATGTGGCCGCCGCGCCTTACGCGATGCTGATGATCCTGATTTCACTCCCGCTGACCGCCATTCTCTATATGCAGTCGAAAAAAATTGCAGGGCTATGACATGCTTGAATTAACCGCCATTTCTAAATCGTTTTCTGATGTGCAGGTGCTCGACAGCTTAAACCTGAGCGTGGCGCCGGGGAGCAGGACGGCGATTGTCGGGCCGTCCGGGTCGGGGAAAACCACGCTGCTGCGTATTCTGGCCGGGTTCGAAACGCCTGACACCGGGCGCGTTGTCATGCAGGGGAGAACGCTGTTCGATGAAAACAGTTTTGTTCCCGCCCACCTGCGCCGGATCGGTTTTGTGCCTCAGGAGGGTGCGCTGTTCCCGCACCTCAATGTGGCAGACAACATCGCCTGGGGGCTGGACGGCACTCGCCACGAGAAGCGCCAGCGCGTTGAGGCGCTGATGGAGATGGTTTCTCTGGACAGGCAGCTCGCAACGCACTGGCCCCACGAGATTTCCGGCGGACAGCAGCAGCGCGTGGCGCTTGCCCGTGCGCTGGCCCAGCGACCTTCACTGATGCTGCTGGATGAACCGTTCTCGGCTCTGGATACCGGCCTTCGCGCGATGACGCGTAAGGCAACGGCCGATCTGCTGGCCGAAGCGGGCGTGGCCTCGATTCTGGTCACCCACGACCAGAACGAAGCGTTGTCCTTTGCTACCCAGGTCGCCGTCATGCGCTCCGGACGCTTCACGCAGGTCGGTACGCCTTATGACGTCTACACCCGTCCCGTTGACGAAGAGACGGCGCTGTTTCTTGGCGATGCCGTGATCCTCCCTGCTCAGCTCGCTGCCGGGTATGCCGTGTGCGCGCTGGGTGAAGTGCCGACGGACAACGCGCATGCAACAGGGCAGGGCAGGGTAATGATGCGCCCTGAACAATTACGCGTGACGGCATGTGCAGCGCATGAAAGCCCGATCTCGATTCTCGACGTGGACTTCACCGGCCAGCTGTCGACGCTCACCCTGGGATTAGCCGGGCAGCAGCAGCCCGTAATTCTGAAGACCGTAAGCCAGCCAGGATGGAACCCGGGCACGGCTGTACGCATTGATATTGCTGGCACCGCGCGGGTATTCGAATATTCTTAATATTCGTTAGTAATTTCATGCAACGGGTTGTTATAAAAGATTTTTCCCGAACGCATGGCAATTCCTGAGATTCTCTACCATGCTCATAAAACCTCACCACAATGCGTGAGGTTTTTCGTAGTTGCTGATTAATCTCAAGGAAAAAGGTTATGAAAAAGACGACTGCTATTTTGTTGGGAACGGCGTTACTGTTTACGACCAATGCTTTTGCTGCCCAGCTACTCACTAAAAGCGAGTTCAAGAAAGTTGCATCTCAATATAAAAAAATCGGTACGGTAAACACCTCGAATGAAGTATCGGTGGATGATGCGAAAAAAGAACTGATTGAGAAAGCCGATAAGCAAGGCGCGGATGTCCTGGTGCTCACTTCAGGGAACACCAACAATAAAATTCACGGTACGGCCAATATCTACAAGAAAAAATAATGTTATTGCAGCCATCCCCGAAACGGGGTGGCTGTTCCCCCTCTTTTCTCGCCAAATCTCCTTATGAACGCGGTTACACTTGCTAACGCATGGATAATGCGTATAGTTCTCATTTGCATTGCATTCAATACATTCTAAGGCCCGACAACGGGTCATTTTTGCGCGCACTTTAAAATGAGTTAACGATGAACAACACCATCATGCACAAAACGCTGCTGGCGCTCGCCGTTGGCGCGGCGACACATTCCGCCTTCGCGGCGGACAATCAAAAAGAGGACACCCTTGTTGTCCAGGCTGCTCCAGCCAGCGATTTCAAACCCGGCGGCGACCAGTTGGTACCGGCCTTCCTTGACGGACAGGTGGCGAACGGCGGGCGCATGGGTATGCTGGGCCAGCAGAACGCCATGGACGTGCCGTTCAACATCATCAGCTACACCTCGAAGCTGGTGGAAGATCAGCAGGCGAAAACCATTGCCGATGTCGTCGCGAACGACGCGGGCGTGCAGTTCGTTCAGGGGTACGGCAACAGCGCGGAGACCTACCGCATCCGTGGCCTGAAGTTCGACGGCGACGACATGACCTTTGGCGGCCTGTCCGGCGTGCTGCCGCGCCAGGTGGTGGATACCCAGATGGTCGACCGCATCGAGATCTTTAAAGGGGCCAACTCGCTGATGAACGGCGCGGCAAGCTCCGGCGTGGGCGGGATGATTAACCTTGAGACAAAACACGCGGGCGAACTCCCGCAGGCGAAAGTCGGCGTGGACTACACCTCGGATTCCCAGATTGGCACCACGCTGGATGCGGGCCGTCGCTACGGTGACAGCGACCAGTTCGGCGCGCGGGTGAACCTGGTTCATCGCGAAGGGGAAACCGGCATACCGAATGACCGCCGCCGCACCACGCTACTCTCTACCGGCCTTGATTACACCGGCGACCGCTTCCGCACCTCGCTGGATCTGGGCTATCAGAAGAAAACCTTCCACGGCAGCCCGACCAGCGTCAATATTTCCGCGGTGGATTTCGTTCCGGAGCCGCCGAAAAACGATCGCAACTTCTCGCAGAAGTGGGCCTACAGCAACATCGAAAACGAATTCGGGATGTGGCGCAGCGAGTACGACATCACCGACGGCTGGACCGCCTATACCGGTCTTGGCGCGCAGCACGCGCACGAGGAAGGCATCTACAGCGCGCCGAAGCTGGTGGATAAAAGCGGCAAGGCAACGGTCAGCCGTCTTGATACCAACCGCATAAGCGATTCCGTCAGCGGCATGGCGGGCGTTCGCGGTAATTTCAATACCGGCTTCGTCTCGCACAAGGTCAACGTTGGCTATTCGGCGATGACCAAAAATGAAAAAATCGCGTGGAAAATGTCGGCGACGAAAGATAACCCGACCACCAACATCTACCACAACACCGGCGTCGACATGCCGGATAGCACCAACTTCAACGGTTCCGGCGGAAAGTACAGCGATCCGCTGACCAGCGGGCGCACCCGTACCCAGGGCTGGCTGCTGAGCGATACGCTGGGCGTGCTGGATGACAAGCTGCTGTTCACCGCAGGCGCCCGCCATCAGAAGGTGGTCATTCGCGGGTATAACAAAGTCACCGGGGCGGAAAACGCGGCGGACGGTTTCGACGGCAGCCGCTGGATGCCCACCTACGGCGTGGTCTACAAGCCGTGGGAGGCGATCTCCCTTTATGCAAACCACACCGAAGCGCTGCAGCCGGGCAAAACCGCACCTAACACCGCCACCAACTACGGCCAGAGCACCGGTATCGTTCACTCTAAGCAGAACGAAGTGGGCGTGAAGGCGGACTTCGGCCGCGTGGGCGGATCGCTTGCGCTGTTCGAAATCAAAATGCCGTCGGCGATCCTCGACGACAGCGGCCACTACGGCCTGGACGCCGAGCAGCGAAACCGTGGCGTGGAGCTGAACGTCTTCGGCGAGCCCGCGCTGGGGATGCGTCTGAACGCCAGCGCTACCTGGCTGCAGGCCGAACTGACCAAAACCAAAAATGGCGTGAATCAGGGTAACGATGCGATCGGGATTCCGAACTTTTACGCCGTGCTGGGCGCTGAGTACGACATCAAGCCGATTGACGGCCTGACCGCCACCGCCCGCGTGAACCACTCCGGCGCGCAGTACGCTGACCTGGCAAACACCAAAAAGCTGGACAGCTACACCACGCTGGATCTGGGAATGCGTTATCGCTTCGCGGTGAACCACAATGAAAACCAGATGACGGTTCGCGCGGGCATCGACAACGTGACCAATGAAAACTACTGGGCCAGCGTGGATGATTCCGGTACCTATATTACGCAGGGCGAACCGCGCACCTTTAAGGTCTCGGTTGGCTACGCGTTTTAAGCGTTCCATCTCGTTATCCGGGGCAGGGATGCCCCAATCCCTTGCTACCTCCAGCATGAAGTGTTAAAACGTGCCCCTTCTAAAAAAGAGACAGGGGTAGGACGTGAAAGACGCGTCATCCGCTTCAGGCCATGGTAGCGCTGAAGCCTCGTCGGATCAGAATCCGACGCTGCAACGTGGTTTGCAAAATCGACATATTCAGTTAATTGCCCTTGGCGGCGCGATCGGTACCGGGCTGTTTCTCGGCATCGGCCCCGCTATTCAGATGGCTGGCCCGGCGGTGCTGCTGGGTTACGGTATCGCCGGGATTATCGCCTTCCTGATCATGCGCCAGCTTGGCGAAATGGTCGTTGAAGAGCCGGTTTCAGGCTCCTTCGCGCACTTTGCTTATAAATACTGGGGCCCGTTTGCAGGCTTCCTGTCCGGCTGGAACTACTGGGTGATGTTCGTGCTGGTGGGGATGGCGGAGCTGACCGCCGCGGGCATTTACATGCAGTACTGGCTGCCGGACGTCCCGACGTGGATCTGGGCTGCGGCCTTCTTCATCATTATTAACGCCGTTAACCTCGTCAACGTGCGCCTGTATGGCGAAACCGAGTTCTGGTTTGCGCTGATCAAGGTGCTGGCGATTATCGGGATGATCGGCTTTGGCCTGTGGCTGCTGTTCTCCGGCCACGGCGGCGAGCGCGCCACGATCGACAACCTGTGGCAGCACGGCGGCTTCCTGGCTACCGGCTGGAAAGGGCTGATCCTCTCCCTGGCAGTGATCATGTTCTCCTTCGGTGGACTAGAGCTGATCGGCATTACCGCCGCGGAAGCGCGCGACCCGCATAAAAGCATTCCCAAAGCGGTCAACCAGGTCGTGTACCGGATTCTGCTGTTCTACATCGGCTCGCTGGTGGTGCTGCTGGCGCTCTATCCGTGGGTGGAAGTGAAGTCCGACAGCAGCCCGTTCGTGATGATTTTCCACGATCTGAACAGCAACGTGGTGGCCTCGGCGCTGAACTTCGTCATTCTGGTGGCGTCTCTGTCGGTCTATAACAGCGGCGTTTACTCCAACAGCCGCATGCTGTTCGGCCTCTCCGTGCAGGGCAACGCGCCGAAGTTCCTCACCCGCGTCAGCCGTCGCGGCGTGCCGGTGAATTCCTTGTTCCTTTCTGGTGCTATCACCTCGTTGGTGGTGCTGATTAACTATCTGCTGCCGAAAGAGGCCTTTGGCCTGCTGATGGCGCTGGTTGTTGCCACGCTGCTGCTGAACTGGATCATGATCTGCCTTGCGCACCTGCGCTTTCGCGCCGCGATGCGCCGCAAGGGACGCGAGACGCAGTTCAAAGCGCTGCTTTACCCGGCGGGGAACTATATCTGTATCGCTTTCCTCGGGCTGATTCTGGTGCTGATGTGCACCATGGATGAGATGCGTCTTTCGGCGATGCTCCTGCCGGTGTGGGTTTCCTTCCTGTTTGTGGCGTTTAAGCTTTCCCGCAAAAAGTGATCCGCTTTTCTCCCTCTCCCTGTGGGAGAGGGCCGGGGTGAGGGCACCAGACTGCACCAGCCTTCACGCCCGGTGGCGCTTCGCTTACCGGGCCTACAAACGGATTATCTGGCGATAACGCCCGCCAGGGATCGAATATCGTTCCCGGTCGGGGACTGATGAATACGCAGCCCAAATTCATCCACCACCGCGAATATATGGTCGAAGATGTCGGCCTGAATCTCCTCATATTCTGCCCAGACCACCGTGTTGGTGAAGGCATATATTTCAATCGGTAAACCATTCGCGTCAGGCGCTAGCTGGCGCACCATCAGCGTCATATCTTTGCGAATACGCGGATGGTTGCGCAGATATTCATTCAGGTAGGCGCGGAAGGTTCCAATATTGGTCATCTTACGCAGGTTTAATACCGACTCCCCTTCACCGTTTTTTTGATTCCACAGGCTAATTTCCTCATGTCGCGCGGCCAGATAGGGCTTCAGCAGCTTCGCCTGAATGAGTTTCTGCTGCTCCTGCTCGTCGAGAAAATGAATGCTGGTGGTATCAATATTCAGGCTGCGCTTAATGCGTCGCCCGCCGGAGGCCGACATGCCGCTCCAGTTGATAAAGGCGTCGGAGACCAGCGCCCACGTCGGAATGGTGGTGATGGTGTTATCAAAATTGCGCACTTTAACGGTGGTGAGACCGATGTCCGTTACCGTGCCGTTGGCACCGTATTTGGGCATCTCCAGCCAGTCGCCGAGCTTGAGCATGTCGTTGGCGGAAAGCTGGATCCCGGCCACAAGTCCGAGTATCGGGTCCTTAAACACCAGCATCAGAACGGCGGCCATGGCGCCCAGACCGCTGATCAGAATCGCCGGGGACTGGCCGATCAGCAGGGAGATAATCAATATCCCCACCAGGATGGCGCTCACCAGCTTGATGCCCTGGAAGATCCCCTTCAGCGGCAGCTGTGATGCGGTGGCCATTTTCTGCGACAGATTAAAAATCACGTCCAGCAGCGAGAAGAAGGAGAGCAGGGCATACACCATGACCCACAGCTTTGCGCAGGTAGTGACAATTTCCGCCGCTTCGCTGCCCTTTTGCAGCCACAGTACCGCCTGAACGTTGACGATTATCCCCTGAAGGGTGAAGGCCAGACGGTGAAATAATTTATTCTGGGTAATGATCTGCAGCCATAAATGGCTGCTGGCCTGCGCGCGTTTTTCGAAAGCGCGAAGCACCACTTTGTGCAGAATAAAATGAACGATGATGGCGGTAAGAAAAATAATACCAAAGATAATCACTAAAGAGGTGGTGTGATTAATTTCAATGCCTAACTCTTCAACCTGAGCAATTAATTCCTGCATAACGTCTCCTGTATTGATGCAGCCCCATAATGGCGGCTGCGGATCTATTATGCAAATTCCCGGGCTTATTTGGTGGCCTGGCAGACCTTCACCACCGGCAGGCACAGGCGATGGCGGATGCGCAGCGTCGCCAGGGCAAGCACCACCATCATCGCCGTTTCCACCATCAGGAAGACGTTCACCGCCTGGGTGTAATCCCCGTGATGGTTTTGCAGCGCGTGCAGCAAAATCGCGCCAAAAATGGCCGGGCCAAGCCCCAGCGCGGCCTGCTGCAGCGTGCTGAGAATGGCGCTCGCAGCCCCCGCGTCGTCAGGCTGAATATCGCGCATCCCGATGCGGTAGAAGCTGTTCACGATCAGCGCCTGCCCGTAGCCGACCAGCCCGGTCGCGGGCGCCAGCGTCAGGGCGGTATTCTCCATTCCCCAGACGCGGAACGTGGCGATCAGCGCCAGCAGGCCGGCAATCTGGATCGCCAGACCCGTCAGCAGAATGGTACTGGTGCTGTAGCGAGCAATCAGCCTCGGCGCGAACCACGCCGAAATAAAGTAAGTTACGCCCAGCGCGATAAAACTGTTTCCGGACTGCCACGGTGCCATCCCCAGACCGGTTTGCATGGTCAGCGCCATACAGAACATAAACCCGGACCAGACGCTGAAAAAGAGCATCGCAATCAGAATGCCAAAGCGAACGCTGCGAAGCTGCAGCAGGCGCGGCGGGATCAGCGGATGGGCGTTCTCACGCTCCTTTTTGCGCGCATTCAGCGCCGTCAGCCAGCCCAGCGGAATAATGGCGAGAAGCATAACCTTCAGCGGCCACGACCAGTGCCACTGTGGGCCGAGCGCCATCGGGAACAGCAGGCAGCAAAGAATGATCGCCAGCAGCACGGTTCCGGTCCAGTCGATGCGTGACGGCGTCTCGCGACGGGTTTCGGGTACGAAATGGCGACTCAGTGCCAGCACCACCAGACAAATCGGCACGTTGATGAAGAAGGCGTTACGCCAGCCCAGCCCGGCGATATCCGCCGACACCAGCCAGCCGCCGCCCATCTGGCCGACGATAAACGCAATCCCACCGATGCCGCCAAACAGGCTGATGGCTTTAGCGTGCGCCGTACCTTTCAGCGTCACGTGCAGGGTAGCAAGAATTTGCGGCACGATCAGCGCGGCCCCCGCCCCCTGAACGATGCGCGCGGCCAGCAGCTGTTCAATGTTCCCCGCCATCCCGCACAGCAGCGAGGCCAGGCCAAAGCTCGCGACGCCCCACATGAACAGACGCCGACGGCCAAAGTTATCCCCCAGCTTGCTGCCGAGCGCGAGGCAGACGGCGAAGGCCACGCCGTAGAGGGCGACTATCAGCTCCAGCTCGGTGGCGGTGGCGTTCAGCGAGTGGGTGATGGCGTCCAGCGCGACGTTGGTGATTGAGGTATCAATCATCGGCAGCATCTGGCCGGTTAGCAGCAATATCAGGCCAGCGCGGCCCGGTGAAACAACTGACGTATTCATGGTAACTCCATTGCGTCATTCAACAGATGGTCGTAGCATCAACCATCTGATAAACGGGTACCAGTTCTTGCTTATACTGGTACTGGCACTACCATGCAGGGGGATTTATGGCCTTGATGTCTGAACCCGTCGTCTCACTTCAGGATGACACCCGAAAACAGCTGGGGGCATTTTTACGCGCGCGACGCGAAAGCCTCGATCCGCAGCGTCTCGGCCTGCCGCGCAGCGGTCGTCGCCGCACGCCGGGTCTGCGCCGGGAAGAGGTGGCGATGCTCGCGGACGTGGGCGTGACCTGGTATACCTGGCTTGAGCAGGGCAGGGACGTCAATCCGTCCAGCGCGGTGATGGCCGCTGTGGCAAAAGCGCTGCAATGCACCCCGACCGAGGCCCGACACCTGTTTGTGTTAGCCGGGCTGCCGCCGGGTGAAGCGCCGCAGGCGGTTTGCTGCGAGGGTATCAGCGAGGGCACGCGCCGCCTGCTGGATACGCTGATGCCTAAACCCGCCAGCATTCAGAAACCGAATTTCGACATCGTGGCGTGGAACGACAGCTTCGGGCACCTGATGGGCGTCGATTTCAATGAAATCCCGCCGGAAGACCGCAACTGTATTTACCTGTTCCTCACCAACCCGGCGTGGCGCGCGCGTCTCGGCAGGCGTGACGATGTGCTGCCCATATTTGTTTCCTATTTCCGGGCGGCGATGGCCGAGCACCGGGGCGATCCGCTGTGGGAGGTCAAACTGGCGCGCTTCTTTGCGGTGTCGGAAGAGTTTAAAACCCTGTGGCACCAGCGCAACGACGTGCGCGGTGTGGAGAACCAGCTCAAGCTGTTTACCCATCCCGAGCTGGGGGATTTTACGCTGCAGCAGATGTACTGGTACTCAGCGCCGCGAAACGGGTCGCGGCTGCTGGTGTATTTACCGGTGGATGAGGCGGGAGAAAGGGCAATGGCATGGTTGGCGAAGCAGAACAAATAAACCTGGTTACCCGGGTCAGTAGTGATCCGGAAGCCTGTGTATTGCCATTAAGAGCCCACGTTCAATTTTAATATAGTTGCCTGTTTTCAAATCGCTCAGGATCTTCATAATTCGACTGCGCGAAAGATGGGTTTTTTCCTGTATGTAATCACAGGCATTAACTGACAGACGAACGTCTTCTTTTTCGGTCATTAGTGACACAAGGTTTAAACGAATCAACTCGTATGTAGACAACCCAACCGAAGTTTCGTGAGCTTGTAGTAAACGTTTTATGGCATACATATACGAATAGGCGGCTTCCTGCCAAAGATTGCGATTGTTAATAGTTTCAAGTGTGGATTTTCGTGGTTTGATTTCATATCTAATTTCACCGCAGGCCTGCATATAAAAACCCGCATTGGTATCAATAAGATCATTCATACCAACGATCATCGGGGCTTCGATAAACTTCAGTAGAAGCCGGTCTCTCGTTCGGTAGACGGCGACGATGCCGGAATGCAGTATGAATGTCATCGGTTCTTCAAGCTGATCCAATGAAATGATTTGCCGTTGGCGTCCTACCCTTACGCGCGCCGGTTCAGAGAGTTCATGTATAAGTTTTATAATATAATTTTCAGGTTTCATAGCGTACAACATTCCCAGAGAAATATCACTACGAGTATATCAGAGGTTGATAAAAGTGGTGGTCGTGAGGACAAGGTTATAAATGACACCATGGGCTACGCGCAACAAACAACACGTTATCTTAATAGAGGCTGAAAGGTGAAGGATGTTTAACGTAAAGGCGATGGGGAGAACGCGTTGAATGCAGCCAGCAAAGACGCAAAGCGAGAGAAAATCATGATACCCCTTTCAGCACCCTATAATCAAAAAATGACCGAAAACGGCCATCCTTGAGCCGTATCCGGGAGAAAAACCCGTTTGTTAGTTATACGTGAATGACATCGTGATAACGGAGCTGATTTTTCCCGGTGTCGCGCCACCGTCTTTACTGAAAGCGCGAGTATGCATCTTAAAGGTGGGGGTCGTGCCTGCGGAGGCAATATCAATAGTCGCCGTTTTGCCGTTGCCGTAAGCTTCATTAGCCAAACCTTCAAGCTGAACAGCGATGTTTTTGGCCGCTTTGTTTTCACCCGCATCTACTGCCGTGTTGCTGTACAGTGTATTCGGGTCCCCAGCATCGGCTGTGCCGTGAAATGTCGCGGTAATGGTTGAAGTACCCGCCGGACAGCTTTTGAAAACGACGTTAATTGGTACCCATGCAGAACCGCTTCCTGCTGCATTGAGATCGGCGCTTTGCAACTGGTCTCCCAGAGAAATATTTAATGACTCGCTTCCCGTATCGATTACACAAGGTGAGGCGACAATATTGCCCGTTACGGTAATTTGTACTGGGTCTACGGCAAAAGCCGAGTGGACAATACCCGCAGCAAGGAAAATACAGGCTGTTGATGATAAAAAGAATTTATTTACGTTAAACATAATCATAACCATTTAAGCAGATTTTGAGTGCATCTTACCCACAGCGCCGAAGTCGCTGATGACGCTAAATTGAATATTTCCTGAATTAACACCCGCAGGTAGCGTAAAAGATGTTGTTTTTCCTGGAGACGCATAGGAGACATTCGTGAGTTTTTTTCCGGCAACACTGATTTCATTGAAATTAATGTAGCAGGGCGTCGGATTGTTGATATCCAGTTGGTTGCCAGAGATATGCCAGCTGAGTTTGTCGCTCTCTTTCTCTACATCCAGGTTTTTCAGCGAGTCCGGGCGGTAAATCAGTTTGATGCTGGTTGATACCGCAATCTGTAGCGTATTTTTTTCACGTGGCGCAGATGGGATTGCCTTAACACGTAGCCAGAACATGGACTCTTTATCTTGTGGAAGATTTCCTGACTGGATAACGCGCATCAGGTTTTCTTTCCCTCCATCAAGGCGATAAAGCGGAGGGGTGATGATAAAGGGCGGTTTTTGCGGACTACTATCAAGATTATCGATAACCGTCTGGATAAGATAAGGACTACTGTCCGGATTACGAACGCTGAGCGACACTTCTTTTTTTGCACCTGCATAGACGAGGCGTGTTCCGCCAATATTGACCGTTGCATGAGCCATCTGGCAGGTGGCAGCGATAGTGCAGCCAAGCAGTAAAATAGAAATAATTTTCACGGTAAAACTCCAAGAGATAATATATGACTCCTTAACGGGAAAAGACAGTTTTCCATGCTGATGCTGTAATTCTAAGTACCGCTAAGGGTATTGTCCTTCTAAACATTGTCCCATTTAGGAGCCAGGAGAGGATCGCATTTCATTTGAACTGGAAATTTAATATTGTAAAAATTCCCATGTCAGTAAAACATTGTTGCAACATGCTGAGTATTTTTTCGCTGAAAAATAATGTTTTATTTGAGAAAACAGGATTTTTCTTTCTTATAGGTATCTGGAGTTTTAAATGAAGAAGCATATGTTCGCTGTAGTTATGGCATCTATTATGGCAAGCGCCACCTGTGCACAGGCGGCAAGCACCACTACGACCGTTAACGGTGGTAATATTAAGTTTATGGGTTCTGTGGTTGACGCACCGTGCGCTGTTGCCCTGGAATCTGAAGACCAGGTTGTCCATATTGATCAAATTACGTTGAAAAGCCTCGGCGCTAAAGATGCCGTTTCTGGCCAGTCTAAGCCGTTCTACGTGACCCTGACTAACTGCGATGTCAGCACTTATACGAATGCCGCTATCAGTTTCAGCGGTCAGTCTGACGCTGTAACTGCAGGTGCTTTGGCTAACACCGCAGGTTCTGGCGGAGCAACTGGCGTGGCTTTGCGCCTGTTTGGGCCAGATGGTAAGGCGATGAATGTTAACTCTGGAACCGCATCTGACACCATTCCGCTGTCAAAAGGCGACAACACCATTCCTATGAGTGTTGATTATCTGACAACTGGGGATGAACCAACAGCGGGTGCTGTTGAAGCTGTTGCAACATTCCAGATCATCTATTCCTGATTGCTTTATTTATCCCCCTCTGGAATTCCGGGGGGGATATTTCTGGCGCTTCATCATTATTTTTTATTGAGATAAACATGTTTCGTCTGATAGCACTGATAATTTTCGTTCAACTGCTATTTATTCAGCCAGGTATTAGCAGCGATATATCAACCGTGGGAAAAGTGCATTTCTATGGTGCTGTGGTTAATAGCTCATGTTCAATTGATACGCAGAGTTTTGACCAGAGTGTCATGATGGGTCAAGTCCGTACCGGTTCATTTTTAGGGCCAGGAAGTTGGGCGGAACCGGTCACCTTCTGGATTAAGCTTGAAAATTGTGCCACTTCAACCAGCGAGTCGGCAGGCGTCACCTTCAACGGACTGGCTGATCTTAAGGATCCACAGGTCTTTCAGGCAGGTTTTGGCTCTGGTGCTGCAAAGGGCGTCGGAATTGGTATTTTTGATATGAGAGGCAACCAGGTAATTCCTGATAGCCAACCTCTCGCAAAAATGCCGCTGATTGCCGGAGAGAACACATTACTGTTTACCGCACGATATCGCTCTGTATCGATGCCCGTTACGGCGGGGGATGCCAGTGCGGCCGTCACTTTCTCGGTGATTTATCAGTAAGTAAAAATGGATAAGTGCTCACCAGGATGCTTTTTTATTTTTTTTTTGGATTTTTTAAAAATGAAAACCCTTATTTCAATGTTACTCTTGCCAATGCTCTGTCTGGGAAATAGTCATTTTGTTTATGCAGAAGGGATCGCACTGGGGGCCACCCGAATCATTTATCCGTTGGGTGAAAAACAAACCAGCATCAATGTTGTTAACACCAATAACAAAGAGACGTTTTTGGTACAATCTTGGGTGTCCGATCTCCAGGGTAATAAATCCACACAGTTTACCGTGACGCCGCCATTGTTTGTGATGAAGCCTCAAAAAGCGAACGTTCTGCGCATCATGTATGTAGGCCCAAAACTTCCGGAAGATCGCGAGTCAGTATTTTACTTCAATAACAAAGCAATACCTTCACTCGATAAAAAACAACTTCAGGGTAATACCTTACAGATCGCTACGCAAAGTGTGATCAAATTATTTGTTCGCCCTGCGCATTTAAAAATGAAATCAATGGATGCACCTGCAACGCTGCGTTGCCAGCGTAGTGGAAAAAGCATCACCATTACAAACCCTTCTCCCTATTTTGTTTCGCTGGTGAAATTCAGCGTTGGAGGGAAAGCATTGCCGAACAACATGGTTCCCCCAATGGGTAACCTTCAGGTAACGGCGCCAGATAATGCCCAGGGCAGTATCTCTTTCCAGACCATGAATGACTATGGCGCAGTAACCCCAGCACTAACATGCAATGCGTAATGCAGACAGGTCATAAGATGTTATGAAACTTCGAAAACAAGCTCGAATGATTAATGCAGTCTGCTGGCGGTTATCTCCATTAGCTTTAGTTATTGGAACGGGTTTATTTCCCGGTGTTTTGCATGCAGAGAACTATTTTAATCCGGCTTTTTTAGCGGATGGCAAAAATCAGGTTGCCGATCTATCCCGCTTTGAAAACGACGGCAGCCAGGCCCCTGGGATATATCGCGTAGACATCTATCTCAATAATGATTTTATCATCAGTCATGATGTCGAGTTTCAGGCCCGGCAAACGCAGAATTCCAGTGCCCCGTCATCCTCCGATGATACAGGTTTGACGGCCTGTTTATCTGAGAAGGTGTTGGGCGGCCTGGGGCTCGATCTGAGTATTCCGCAAGACCGAAAACAGTCTGTAGACGGACAGTGTATCGACATCGCGACTTTGATTGAGGGGGCTAAAGCCAGTTTTGATTTTAGCAAGCAGCGCCTGGATCTCAGTGTGCCACAGGTTGCGCTTAAAAATAGCGCACGGGGCTACATTCCTCCGGAAAAATGGGATCAGGGGATTAACGCCCTGCTTCTGAACTACAACCTGAATGGCTCCAGACGAAAAGACAGCAGCGGCGAAGGTAGCAGCAATTTTCTGGGGCTAAACGGCGGCGTAAACCTGGGAGCATGGCGTTATCGTGACTATTCTACATTTAACCGTAGCACCAGTAGTAATGGAGAGACAACCAGCCAGTGGCAACACATTAGTGGTTTTCTGGAACGCACGATCATCTCGCTGAAAAGTGAACTGACGGTGGGTGACAGTTATACCAGTGGTGACGTGTTTGACAGCGTTAGCTTCCGTGGTGTTCAGCTGGCCTCAGACGACAATATGTTGCCGGACAGCCTAAAAGGCTTCGCCCCCACGGTGCGCGGTATTGCAAAAAGCAACGCTCAGGTGACGATCAAACAAAACGGATACGTTATTTATCAGACTTACGTAGCGCCTGGCGCCTTTGCAATAGACGATCTCTTTCCGACATCCTCAAGCGGGGATTTGACGGTAGAAGTAAAAGAGCAGGATGGTGCTATTACCTCCTATTCTGTCCCTTATTCCGCCGTCCCGTTACTACAGCGCGAAGGTCGTCTGAAATATTCTGCCACAGCCGCGAAGTACCGCACCAGCAACGAACAGCAAGATCAAGTCTCTTTCACACAAGGAACATTAAGCTGGGGCTTGCCGCATGGTTTTACGTTGTATGGCGGCGCACAGCTGTCTGACAACTACAAGGCAATGGCGATCGGGACGGGGGTCAATATGGGCCACTGGGGCGCGCTGTCTGCGGATGTCACTCACGCCCAAAGTACGCTTATTGATGAGACCGAGCATAGCGGTCAGTCATTGCGTTTGCTTTATGCAAAATCGTTAAACGAAATAGGAACTAACTTCCAGTTATTGGGCTATCGCTATTCAACGTCAGGCTATTACACCTTTACGGATACTACGTACAAGCACATGGATGGCTACAACAGCAATCCGCTGAACGAGGATGATGATGATAACAACGATGTGCCGCACTGGTTCGACTACTACAACCTCTATTACACCAAGCGCGGAAAGTTGCAGGTCAATATTTCTCAACAACTGGGTGGTTTTGGCTCCATTTATCTCAGCGGAAGCCAGCAAAGTTACTGGCATAACGATGATAAAGATACGCTGGTGCAGTTTGGTTATAACACCACCTGGAAGGATATTAATATCGGTTTGAGCTACAACTACAGCCAGATGTCCGGCCAACCCGTAGCCGACAAAATGATTGCATTCAACCTGTCGTTACCGATCGGTAAATGGCTCTCAGCGCAGGGAGCCTCGTCGTCAAATAACGCATTTGCGACGTACAGCATGAACCACGATAACCACGGTAGCGTCACCCAGAACGCCGGGATCAGCGGTACTCTGCTGGAAGGCAATAACCTGAGCTACAGCGTTCAGCAGGGCTACGGTAATCAGGGTACAGGTAATAGCGGTAATGCCAGCCTTGCTTATCAGGGTGGATATGGTAATGCCAACGTAGGTTACAGCTACGACAGCAGTAATTCTCAGCAGGTGACCTACGGCGTTGCGGGCGGCATCGTGGCGCATCGACACGGCATTACTCTGAGCCAGCCGCTAGGGGAAACGAATGTCCTGGTTGAAGCGCCGGGTGCGGATAACGTTAAAGTTGAAAACTCCACCGGCGTGAAAACGGACTGGCGTGGATATGCTGTTGTGCCTTTCGCAACGACCTACCGTAAAAACCGTATAGGCCTGGACACCACAACACTGGGTGACAAAGTTGATCTTGAGGACACGGTAGCAGATGTTGTTCCTACAAAAGGTGCTCTGGTTCGCGTCTCCTTCAAGGCCCATGTAGGTAGCCGTGCACTGATAACGTTGCTGCATAATAACCAGCCTGTTCCGTTTGGGGCGACCGTCACGCGTGACGATGGTACTGGCAGCATTGTTGGAGAGGATGGACAGGTTTATCTATCCGGCCTGGCGCAAAAGGGCACATTCACGGTGCAGTGGGGAGAGGGCAGCAACATGACCTGTAACGCAAGCTATCAACTTCCTGTTGAAGCAGAAAATACAGCGATTACGCAGATCAAATTGATTTGTCGCTAATAGGGAAGGAAACCATGAAAAATAATGTGTTATGTTTTTTCTTGCTTATTTTTTCTGTGGCAGGGATATTCCCGGCTAAGGCGAGCGAAAGTACCCTGACCATCTCTGGCGATGTGGTGGCAAGCGTCTGTGAGGTTGCTTTCACAAAAAAAATCACTATAGGCTCATTTTCAGGTAAGGATTTTCCCTCTGTCGGCAGTAATTCTGCATTCAAAGCGATGAATATTAATCTCTCAAATTGTTACAGTAAATTGGCTTCAGTTTCGGTTAAGTTTTCGGGTACGCCCGATGCTGACAATCCAGTATTACTCGCTCTGAGCGAAACTGAAACAGGAACGACACTCGCTACAGGTATTGGTATTGAATTGCTGGATAACGGGGGCAAAACCATACCTTTTAATAAGTCCGAATCGAAGACATTTCCATTGGATGAGGGAGAAAATACGCTCTCCTTTCTGTTGCGTTACAAATCAACAAAATACCCTGTGACGCCTGGTGATGCGACAGCAGTGTTATTTTTTGATTTATCATATCAATGAGTTACTGGTCATGATTCAATGTAATAAGATACAGTTTATTTCCTGGTTAGTGATGATTTTTTGTGGCCTGTCACAGGCCCATGACGGAACGGTGAATATTGCAGGTGTTATTCAGGATAACACTTGCGAAATTGCTTCTGATTCACAAAATTTCGTTGTGGATATGGGGGTGATGGCACAAAAACAATTCAGGAAAGTAGGAGACAGTTCACCCGATAAGTCATTCTCCATTAATTTGGAACATTGCGGACCGGCGGCAAGTGAAGCCACCGTTACCTTTTCGGGCGTTGCGGATTCACTAAACTCTGATTTATTCGCTATTGACGTCAGTTCAGATTCAGTCAATGGTCTGGCACTGGGAATCTATGACGGTAACGGTAAGCCTGTCCCACCGGGGAAAACCAGCACGGGTGTAGCACTGAAACCGGAGCAGGCTGAGGCGGTATTGGATTTCTCGGCGCGTTATACGGCTGTAAAAGACAGCGTTACGGCGGGAAGCACGAATGTGACGGTGACGTTTGTCATAAATTATGAGTGAAACGGCCAATGACAGATTTATGGCTTTTCTGTTTCATATTTAATACAAGTTCATTGTATTTTCTTTTTCAGTAACTAAAGAAGGATTGATCTGACTTTAGGTTTTTATGAGATATGTGTTATGAATCGAAATATCTTTTTTTTCCTTATTGCCTTTTTGTTTTGTGGGTATAGCTATGCTAGTTGTACTCCAGGTGGTCAAGGCCAGGTAGCAGATTTTACCTTTAACGATCTTAATATACAAAGAGATGTGCCGGTAGGCACCGTGTTATTGCAGAAGGAGGTTTCCGTCCCGGCGACGGTAGGTATCTCTGCATACGCCGGTGCATGCACGCAAGAGATGAAGATGAATTATGCCGGTGCAACTAAAACATCACTCGCCTCCGTTTATAATACAAACATCCCGGGCGTCGGCATTAAGGTGTTTACTTATACCCATTCAGGTGCCGGAGCTTACGATTATTTTGAAAATCCAGGGAAGAATAATTCTTTCAGTAGCCCGACTGGTATGAGTTCGTATACGTATTGGACAGCAAGTAATGTTGCAACCGTTTATTTAGTAAAGACGGGAGATATTACTTCGGGCCGACTGGCGGCAGGCGAAATAGGCCGTGTGACCAATTTAGAAACAAGCACTGTTCTCTTTAACATAAATACATCGGGAGGGAATATTAACTCTTTGGCATGTTCAATTGAATCAGGCAATGGCTTGTCCTTTCCGATCGGAGACGTACTCACAACTGAATTTAAAGGGGTGAATTCTACTCCTGATAAGACGAGCACGGTGGATCTTAAGCTGGACTGCAATGCCGACGCAAATATCAATATTAAGCTTAATGGCGTACAGAACCCTGATTCCACCGAAAAGAGTATTCTGGCACTCAGTGGCAATCAGGGCCAGAACGGCGTTGCAGATGGTGTAGGCGTACAGCTTCTTTATAATGGCACGCCGCTTGAAATCAACAAACTCATTACTTTGAAAAAATCTTCCGGCGGGAAAGAAAGTTTTCCTATTACCGCTCGCTATATTCAAACTAAAGAAGCAATTCGTCCTGGCGCAGCAAATGCCACGGCAGTTCTGGAACTCATCTACCAGTAACGTCCGCAATGACCGACCGGGCAGGACGCCCGGCCTCATTGTTTCTGCCTCGTTCTATTCCCAATTCTTGCCCTGAACGGGTTTGATTCTGGCGATCTACGCAGAGTTAGCGTCTATACTAATCTTCTTCCCGCTTCAACTATATCTTCAATGGCGTATCGCCAAAACCTGTTGTCTCTAGCCGCAATGCCAGAAGGTTTTTTTGCTGGGACGTACCTCGCTATAGGCTATTTTAAACTGCAGGAGTGATGACATTCTGAGGAGAGGGAGGAATACGTGGATCTGCCTTCAGGACGTAATTCCACATATAAAAAAGCCGCGTTAATAAACGCGGCTGAAAGCGTTTTGGATCCCTTATGGCTTAAAACGATCGTCCCATGGCATTAACCGGTGGGCCTGGAGTTTTAATTTCTCAGCTTCGCTCTGGTGCTGTAAAAAGGACATAATATTGACCTGATCGTTCCAGGCATCCTCGACCATATGCAATGTAATCCACTCCCTGTTTTCAACGGCATACTTTTCCAGCTCATCGATATCGCCCGACCGGTTGAAATGCAACAAATGGAGCTGGCTAAGGTCACGCTGATAGCGCATCTGCATGAGTCCCGGCACGTGTAAACCGGTAATGCTCTCAGGGAAAGCAAGTCTGCCCGTCTCAAAATTTCCCAGCACAATGCTGGCAAAAAAAAGCTGTGCAGAAAGCACTAAGCCATACAGTGCGATGAACACCAGCGGCCAACGTAACCGCGAACTGCGAACCTGAAATGTGCGGAGTTCTCCGTCTGCTGAGGCCATTAAAATCAGAATGGCAAAATAGTGCGCCACGGAATAATAGAGTGGAAACTCCACCTGAGTGTGCAGCAGAATCGGCAAGGTGGTGAGCAGTGCCGCCCACTGCCACAGGCTTTTTCGCCTCAGGAAAAGAACTATCCAGCCCCACAGGAGACACAGCCCGCCCGCCAGCGCAATCACGCCGCCCTCCGCCCAGATAAACAGCGTCTCATTGTGCGGGTGTTGCATCATTTCCCGGCTTGGATTATCGAACGGCAGCGCGGCCATAAAATTCTGGAAGGCGGGTTCAAACATTCCTAACCCCCAGCCCCGCCAAGGATGAACGCCGATCATACGTAGCGTGTATTCCAGGGTTAACATCCGCTGATTGCTGGAGCTTTCGTGCGCGAGGGATGCGTCCAGAGGCTGATTCAGCATCAGCATGCCTAAAAGCCCACCCGCGAACGGCAAAAGGACCACCAGCAGGCGGCGGCGACTTGTCGTTCGAACGCGAAAACGCGGGTGGCTGAACATCACCGATACGCACAGAATGCCGATTAACCCGCCGAGCCAGCCGGTGCGTGAGTGAAACACAACCAGCGTGGCCGATATCACTATGATGCTGACACAAATAAACAGCAGGCGATACGATTCTGCGCGAACCCGGTAACAGACGCATCGAGCATCGGCAAGAACAAACAGCAGGGCGACCAGCCCCGTCGCCAGAAATGAGCGGTGACATTCAGTTGCTGAAATATACCCGGTGCGTAGCCAGAATAATTTTCAGCCAGGTTATTGAGCGGGAAGGGGAGATACGCCGGGCAGTAAAGCCCCGCCAGCGAAATCAGACATTCCACAACGGCAGCGATAGCCAGCAGATAAAAAATCCCTGTGGTTTCTTTCTCCTGAAGAGGAACCTGAAGCAGAGTCACGTAACACAACACTCCGCCCCAGATCCCGACCAGCCGGGGTAGGGCAGTCGGTAAGCCTTCAGAAGGAGACCAGAGGATCGGCAGCGTAAACAGAACCGCGCTCGCCAGCATGAGTATGCTGGTGCGTGTAATACGCACGGTTGCCGTACGCAAAAAAAGCCATACCAGCAGCGACAGCATGGACATCACGCCCCAGCACAGCAGGTTCATCGGCAGGTTCATGCCGTAATCGCCGTTGTTAGGCCAGGGGATATGGAGTAGCACCAGCCAGTAAAGGCTGAAAGTGGACAGTATCAGCACGCGTATCGTGCGGGCGTTTAGCAATATATTTGCCAGCGTAATCAAAGAGGATGTCAGCGTGTTCATTAGAGCCTGAAGAGGGTAAATCATGATTGTATTTACCCCCTCCGACAGGGGCTAACGCTCCTGCGTCCATTCTGAGACTTTCTCCGTCAGTACTGCCATTGCACCGAAAACCCAAGCGTGACGGGACTGGTATGCATCTCATCCGGTTTTGCCAGTGGTACACCCGCAAAAAGGTCATACCCCAGATGGCCTTTTACCCCGCGCACGCCAGCGACCGCACCTGCAATGTGCGCCCCGCTCCAGTAATCATTTTCTGAGCCGCTGACTTCGCCATAGTCTGCGCCAATATACGGCTGCATTCCCCATACCGGCAGATTCAGGTTGATATCGTTGCGCAGATACCAGCCTTTGTCGGCATACAATGAGGACTCTCCGTCAAAGCCTCGCACCGTCCAGCGGTTGCCGATGGTGAACTTATCGGGCTGGGTCAGCCTGTCCGGAGAGGTCTGTTGCTTGAAGTGCGGTTCATAGCTGAGGGCAAACTTGCCCAGTTTGAACGGGAAAGTACCGTCTGCACTCAGCGTAATGATGCGCGCCTGCGCGTCGGCACTGCCCACCATCTCTTCAGCATCGGGTTCTTCACCAAACCACGGTGCGGCATGTTGATAACCGAGGCTTGCCGTAAGCTGACCGAAGGGAAGATAGGCTAAATGTTCCAGGCTGAGCTGCCAGCTGCTGGTGTCCCGGTGCTGAACCTCCACTTCCACGTCATTAAGATCGTAGCGGGAATCCCGCTTGATCCCTTTAAAGTCCAGCGTGGTTTTCTGGCTCGCGCTGCGGTAAACCACGCGGTTAAGCGCGGCGGTCATTAACTTTTCATCGCTACTGTACCGGTAGTTAAAATCACCGCTATGGAGAGTCTGCGTCGTTCTGTACTGGCTGGCATAAAGTTCCAGCGCCCAGTATCCCCAGGGAACGGAGTAAAACGCCGAGGTATTATCGTTACGCTTGCCGTTTTCATTTTTGAAGCCACCGCCATACGCTGCATAAAACATATCGTTGAGCGAGGTGGGGTTATCCAGATACAGCGCCAGGCCCCCCTGGTACCGTCCGGTGTATTTACTACCGGAATCATCAAACCAGCTGCCCAGTCGCCAGGCTTTACGCTGGTCGCGCTTGATCTCAATGCGGGTATCGCCAGGATTTTCCCCCGGCACCAGACGAATACTGGCCTGCGAACCGGGAATACGCTGCAGGTTTTCCAGCCCCTGTTCCAGACCGCGTAAATCGAGGAGATCGTCCGGCCCTTGTGGGACGTTATTCCAGCTATGAACGGGGAGGCCGCTTTCATCCTGAATAATGACATCACTGACGCGTCCAGGCAGAATTCGCAGGGTTAACGTTCCCTTGTGCAAATTTTGCTCCGGTATTAATACGCGGGTAGTAATAAATCCGTGGGATATTAATCGATTCTGCACGGCCGTATGTATGGCTTTAATTCCCTTCACGCCGATACAGTTATTCTCAGCCTGACGAATGATATCGCGAAAAGTGAGCCAGTGAGGAAGCGACTGCGTATTGTCGATGTTCAGATGCTGAATGTCGTAGCACACTGTCTCATGTGGCAGTGCAAGCGCATCAGTTGCGAGCATGCCTTCTGATGAAAGGACTGACTTCCCAGGCGGTGCAAGCTGTTCGTGCCTCGCCTGATCCTGCTGCTGAGTGGTGGCCGGTTCAGCATGTACAGTATCGGGAAGTGACGCGAGCAGTGATAGCAGAACGAGGCCAGATCGATAATTAGTCATGTAAATAACTTTATGGACCGCGAAGGATCCTGAATATAACGAAAAAATAGATAGCCCCATTCCAGGAATGGGGCTTTGGTTTATTTCAAACGATTAAGCGGTATAAATGGAGTAGCCGCCTGGGTAATAAACGATATCCTGAATGGGATACCCGTAATACAGATCGCCCGGATAATAGACAACGCCGTTTTCCCAAACGCCATTACCTTCAGGTGTACCGTTTGGCTTAACGGTGGTATTTCCACTATTATTCGCCGTGGTATCTGAATCTGGGTTGGTATTATTGTTATCAGCAGTGTTACTACCGTTGTCTTGATTTGCTGTACCGGTCTCGTTAATCACACCCATGTTATTGACGTAACCCATGGTGTACACGCGATCGCCGGTAATATTACCGCTGGCTTCGTTGTTAATGCCGTTAGTCGTGTTCAGCGTAATACCGCTTGCACTGGTGATGTTACCGCTGTTGGTCAGGTAGTTGCTGACCAGGGTAATACCGTTATCAGCAGACAGCGTACCGCCGTTGATGAGGGTTACGCGGTCCATCTGTGCGTTCAGGGTATTACCCGCCACAATCGTGCCGTAGTTATACGCGGTGCTTTGAGACCAGCCGTAGCTGCCCATTACGTCGAGATTAATGTCATGCGCCGCGCGGATGTCACCGCTGTTGTCCAGATTGTTCATGACAAACAGCATGGCATCAGAACCCGCGTTGATCTGGCTGCCTGCATCGGTCATCAGATAAGAGGCGGTAATGTTGATGTTATGGTCTGCGACGAGCGTACCGTTGCCCCGGTTTTCCAGGCTAGTGGTGTTCAGGTTGATATCATTCTTGCTGACGATCGAGCCGCTGTTGGACAGGTCTGCCAGCTGAAGATCCATCTGATTAGCGGTAATGTCGCCGCTGTTGTCGAACTGACTGCTGTTCATCTGCAGCGCCAGGCGACCGCCAGCCGCGATGGAACCGCTGTTCTGCACCGGGCCGCCATAGTTATTCCAGCCATTAGAACCGATGGTTAACATCATATCCTGACCCGCTTTAAGGGTTCCGGCGTTCTGGAACGTACCGGTCACGGTCATGTCGATATTGCCGCCTGCTTCCATCTTACTGGCAAGGTCAGAATAGTAGGACGTGCCGTACATAAAGAGGTCTTTTTCGGCTGCGATGGTGCCGGACATATTATCCAGCGCGCCATTGATTGAAACAGAGCCGTCGCTGTGGATTGATCCATTGCGGTTAGAGAGCATGTTGTTGCCGCTCACCTGAAGCTGGCTGTCAGATCCCAGAGACTGAATCACACCGTTATCGTTATTCAGCATGGAGGCGCTAATCATGTTCCAGCCGTTCCCGGCGGAAATGAGACCGTTGTCGTTCGTCAGCGTGTCGACATTGACGCTCATCGCACCGTTGGTTTCTACGCGGCCAGCGGAGTTGTTCAGGCTGGCAGCGTCAACGCTGAGGGCACCCTTAGCAACAATGCGGCCATGGGTGTTATTCACGCCCTGCGCATTGTAATTCCAGGAGGCGCGGCCGATCGTCAAATCGCCATTGCTGAGAATTTCACCGTCGCTGTTGTCCAGCGAGTCAGCGGTAATAAAGGTATTCTGGCTGCCCTGAATGGAACCATGGCTGTTAACGGTATTTTTGCCGGAAACATTCACCATCGCAGCTTTAATGACGCCGTTAGTGTTGTCCAGCGTGTTGTCTGCGGCAACGGACACCATCCCCTCAGAGGTAATCTGACCGTTATGGTTCAGGACATCACTTCCCATCACGGTAGCTGAATTTTTACCGCTGATACGTCCGCCGTTGTTTTCGACCACACCCTCAACGTTGATTGACAGCGTGTCGGATGCCGTCAGGTCAGCACCATCGATATGCACGCCAACGCCGGCGTCAGTGCCTTCCATATAGATTTTATTCGCGTACATGGAGCCCAGCGCAGACACATCCAGCGCTACGTCCGGGGCATTGCTGCTGTCATACTTCTTCTGCACGCGGCCATATTTATCAATGTGGTTATTACCCGTGACGATATTCAGTTCGTTAGCCTGAAGTTTCGCATTGACCTTCACTGAACGGGCAATAATGTCGGTGTACTGCGTAGAGCGGGTATCCATCCCTTTACCGGTGATGGTCACCTGACCTTTGCTCACATCCAGACCGCTAACATTACCCTTGTTATCGTAGGTGGCAGTACCGGTGGTCAGCGTAGCGTGGTTGGTATTGATAAAGCCGCAGCCGTCACAGGTAATGCCTGATGGGTTGGCGATAATCACCTGCGCGGACTGGCCCGCCACTTCGACCATGCCGTTCAGCTGGCTCGGATCGGATGAACGCACTTCGTTCAGGATCACTTTAGCGCTGCCGCCGGCCATATTCGCGTTGCCATTGATCTGGCCTGCTAATTGGGTGTTGGTTGCTGTGCCGCTGTTATTCAGGATCACGCCGTTGCTGTCGACGTTAAATTCGGAATAAACGTTATGGGAAACCCCACCCGCGCTCGCCTTGTTGATATCAACGATGGTTGCGCCACTTGCATCCGTATGAATGGCCGGTTTATCGGTATTACCTGCCACGATGGCAGCCTGAGCTGGCATAATCATGCCCAGCGCAAGCATGGTCGCAAAGCAGGTCGGCGCCAGTTTGGCGTGCAATACCTTTGAATTAGCCTTTGTGCTCACTGCACTTTTATTTTTCATATATCTATCCTTGTAATTCCTTGAAAAAGTGTTCCCATTTCTCTTCATGCGAAATGGACGCACATAAAAACATGCAGAACTTCGATTCCAAAAATAGACATGTAACAATTCATACAAAATGTGCATTAATTAATGCGGTACCAGAAGGGAATAATTAACGTGAACGTAACAAAAAATAAATGGATATATTTTTGATAGTTATTGATTAGGGTGATGAGAGGCTATAACTGGTTGATATCACATAGAAGAACGTAATTATTAATTATAAAATTGTATGCGAAATTTCCGATATAGGTATTTCTGTACTGTTACAAATAATTTGACTGCTAACGGATGTATTTATACACAACGGGAGTATGCGGTATTGAAAACAGGCACGCCGGATCCCAGCGCGCCAGAGGAGATCAGCACTCAGTTACAATCGTGCTCAGCGGCAGGCGAGACTTCGGCAGCGTGGCGTTGAAATCTTCCACGCTGTGGTGCCCAACCGGTACCACCACTAGGCTGGTAAAGCCCTTTTCTTTCAGGCCAAACTCTTCGTCGAGAATAGCGGCGTCGAAACCTTCAATCGGTACCGCGTCCAGACCCATCGCGCCTACGCCCAGCAGGAAGTTGCCGACGTTCAGGTAAACCTGCTTCGCCATCCACTGGTCGTCATCTTTCAGATCCACGCGGTGCATGTCGGCGAAGAAGGTGCGGCCCTTATGGTTTGCGGCTTTGGCTTCCGGCGTGTTGAAACGGCCATCGGCCTCTTCCTGATCCACGACGCGCTCCAGCCATGCGTCATCCAGCGCGGTTTTCGCGCAGAACACCACCACGTGAGAAGCATCCAGCATTTTGCGTTCGTTGAACACATAGGTGCCCGCGGCGGATTTCGCCACGCGCGCTTTTCCTTCCTCGGTGCTGGCCACAATGAAGTGCCACGGCTGGGAGTTGGTGCTGGACGGGCTGTACTGCAGCAGGGTTTTGATTTTTTCCGCTTCTTCCGCGGTCAGTTTTTTGCTTGGGTCGAACGCCTTGGTCGAGTGGCGTTTCAGGGCGACAGAAATGATATCCATAACAACTCCTGGTGATGAAATTCGCCCGCTCGCGGGCGCGAAAGGAAAGCAGATTACAGCGGGACGCGGAAAAAGATAAGTGCAATTCGAGCGCTTAATCTGTTCGTCTCAGACGAACAATCAGACCGGACGGATCCACTTCTGGTCTTTTTTCGGCAGCTTATCCACCACCAGATTCCAGGAATCACGGATGAGGTCAGTAACCAGTTCCGGCGTCACGTCGTCGGTGCCGTAAAGGGAAATCCAGTGCTTTTTACTCAGATGGTAGCCCGGCTCTATCCCGCGATAGATCTGCTGATTTAAGAGCGATTTCTCCGGGTCTGACTTCAGGCTGACGTGCGGTCGCCCGTGCGCGACCGCGGCGATCATGAAAATCTTTCCGCCCACTTTAAACACGTCAAACTCCGGCCCAAACGGCCAGCAGTGCTCGGTGAAGGGCAACTCAAGGGCCACGCGCATTGCGTGCTCCTGCAAGGATTTACTGTCCATCGCTCTCTTCCTGGGCCAGCCCGCGCCACATCACTTCAAAACCGAGCGCTTTAAAATCAACGGCGCGGGAAGGGTCGCGAGTGGCAAATTCCATCGTGGATTCGGCCAGCGATAAGAAAAGCGCATCGCCAAACGTTTTAAATTCATCTGACATAAACACCTGACGCACCGAGCGGCGGCACAGCTCATGGAGTTCCGGGAACATCTCTTTCACCGCCTGTTCGGTTTCGGCGCTCAGCTTTTCACTGACGCCAATCTGGCGGATAGCCGCATGAGAAACGGGGTTACGAATACCCCAGTCCACGTAGCTGTTCCAGATATTGCGGGTATGTTCTTTGGGCAGCGTGATGGTGCGATCGAGGTTTGCCAGCATGGCCTGGCAGAGATCCTGCTTCAGATGCAGATAGAGGGCATTCAGCAGATCGTCTTTAGTGGGAAAGTAGCGAAACAGGGTCCCTTCGGCGACGCCCGCGTTACGGGCGATTAACGACGTTGAGGCGGCAATACCTGACTGTGCAAACGCCACCGTTGCGGCTTCCAGTAAGGCCTGTTTTTTATCTTCACTCTTCGGACGTGCCACTAAATTTTTCCCCCTGTCAATTATAAAAACCCGATTGAAACACGTGCTTTGACACGCTGCAACGCGGAATGTCAAAGATCGAAAACGTCTTGACGACTTTATCATCATATCTATAATGAGTGCTTACTCACTCATAATCAAGTTTACCCCGCGCAATCTATCGGATGGGGCGCGTTTTCGGGTCTGGATATGAAAAAACCTCTCTTCATCTGCGTGGTGTTAATCATGATTATTGCTTCAGCTGCGAGTTTACCGTTTGTACTGAATGCCGGATTCGGCCAGCCGCCGCAGGGTGAGCAGCTCACTGAAGTGGAGGCCTCTCCCCAGTATCGCGACGGGAAATTCCACAATACGCTGCCGACGCCGGGCTATAACGGCGACAAAAACATGCTGGTCGCGACGTGGGATTTTCTGACCAAAAAAACCGAAAACGCGCGCCCGGCCCAGCCGCTGCCGCTGGTGAAAACCGATCTTGCGAGCCTGCCGCTGGAGCAGGACACCCTGGTGTGGCTCGGCCACTCCTCGTGGTACCTGCAGCTCGCAGGCAAACGCATCCTGATTGACCCGGTGCTCGGCAACTACGCCGCGCCGTTCTCGTTCCTGAATAAAGCCTTTGCCGGGGAATATCCGTGGCGCGCTGAAAGCATGCCGGAAATCGACCTGCTGATTATCTCGCACGATCACTACGATCATCTGGATTACGCCACCATCCGGGCGCTACTGCCGAAGGTGAAGCGCGTGGTGACGCCGCTGGGCGTGGGATCCCACCTGCGCTACTGGGGGATGAAGCCTGAGATTATTGACGAACGCGACTGGAACCAGTCGGTACGCATCAGCGATGAACTGACGGTGCATGTTCTGCCGGCGCGTCACTTCTCCGGGCGCGGCATCAAGCGCGATCGAACCCTGTGGGGCAGCTTTATGTTCGTCACGCCAGATCGGAAGGTTTATTACAGCGGGGATTCCGGCTACGGCCCGCACTTTAAGGCCATCGGCGAGCAGTTTGATGGCGTGGATATCGCCATCATGGAAAACGGCCAGTACGACCAGGACTGGAAGTACATCCACATGCTGCCGGAGGAAACGGCGCAGGCCTCGGTGGATCTGAACGCGAAAGCCGTGGTGCCCGGGCATAACGGGCGCTTCGTGCTGGCGAAACATACGTGGAACGATCCGCTGATCCAGCTGGCTAAAGCCAGCAAGGATAAAAACTATCGGCTACTGACACCGGCGCTGGGCGAGCCCGTCCGGGTGAATGACGCCACGCAAACCTTTCGCGCGTGGTGGGAATAATGTTTAAGCGAGAAGCAGAGGGGGACAGCAGCATGACCATTTCCGCTCAAGTCATCGACACTATCGTCGAATGGATCGACGACAATCTGCACCAGCCATTACGTATAGAAGAGATTGCCCGCCACGCGGGCTACTCGAAGTGGCACCTGCAGCGGTTGTTTATGCAGTACAAAGGGGAGAGCCTGGGGCGTTATATCCGTGAGCGCAAGCTGCTGCTGGCGGCGCGCGATCTGCGTGAATCCGACGCTCGGGTGTACGACATCTGCCTGCGTTACGGGTTTGACTCGCAGCAGACGTTTACCCGTATCTTCACCCGCACGTTCAACCAGCCGCCTGGGGCGTACCGCAAGGAGAACCACAGTCAGGCGCACTGAGCTGTTTTCCGCCCTGGCGGGTCACAAAAATTGCCATCACAGGCCGGGTAAGGCGAAGTCGCCACCCGGCTTTTTTATTGGCTTACGACGCCAGTGAAAACCAGCGGCGCCAGACGAAACGCAGCACGAAGAATTCGATGGCACCCAGCAGTAAAAACCACACGCAGAACAAAATGGTGTAAAGCTGGTTCAGATCGACCATGTGAAAGGTCTGAACCAGCTTCTGCGCCAGCACCAGACCCAGCGACGGCGCGGGCAATAGCAGACAGGAGAGCAGGGCCAGCAATAAAATGCCGCCTGCCGTAAGCAGCGATTCTAACGGGTGTTTCATCGTAATGTTAATCGTCAGTTAAAAATGTCATTGTCCGGCATCCTGTAACGTAAAGCAATATCAGCGACTAAGACGTTATTGAATAAAACGAAGATATTATTTGGGGAATAAATAACAAAATACGACCCGGCATTTATATTAATATCGCGTTATGTAAATAAATGTCTTTGTCAGGAAAATAATTTTACAAATGTATAGGTGCTATAACCAATTAACGTGGCAATAACAATGGCCGCGATAACGTATAACACCAGTCGGCGTCCGCGATAAATACCCCACATGGTTCCCCCTCGTTTAGTGTTGGTTTAGAAATATTTTGTAAAAATCAGGCCATCGAAATAGTTTTAATCAGTTTTGAATAACCGAGAAGTCATTATATTGCGGTAGATCAATTTTACCCGCAAGACTTAAAAATGAATTTATTTAGCCAGAAAGGAATTCAGGCTTCTGTTCACCGGATATTGAAGGAAAAATACGATGACCGAAAAAAAAGTGTCCCCAAACGTGCCGCCTTCCGGCGGGCTGGCATACCAGCAGACCGTAGAGCAGGTGCTCACCCACACGCAGAGCCAGGCCAGCGGTCTGGATCGTGCAGAGGCGCAGGCGCGTCTGCAAAAAACAGGGCCGAACGCGCTGCCGGAGAAAAAAGGCAAACCCGCCTGGCTGCGTTTCCTGGCCCATTTTAATGATGTGCTGATTTATGTCCTGCTGGCCGCTGCCGTATTAACGGCAGTAATGGGCCACTGGGTTGATACGCTGGTAATTCTGGGCGTGGCGGTAATCAATGCTTTAATTGGCCATATTCAGGAAAGCAACGCGGAAAAATCCCTGAAGAGTATTCGCAATATGCTCTCCAGCGAGGCGCGCGTTATTCGTAACGGCAATCACGAAACTCTACCCACAACTGAAATAGTCCCGGGCGATATTATTGTATTACGCGCGGGAGATCGTATTCCGGCGGATATGCGTTTAATCGAAGCGCATAATTTACGCGTGGAAGAGGCGATTCTGACCGGTGAATCCACCGTGGTGGATAAACATATTAATCCGCTGAGCGGCGAACTGCCGCTGGGCGATCGCACCAATATGGTCTTCTCCGGGACGACCGTAAGCGCGGGCGGCGGCGTCGGCGTGGTCACCGCGACCGGTAAGGATACGGAACTCGGCCACATCAACCAGATGATGGCGGGTATCGAAAAGCACCGCACGCCGCTGCTGGTTCAGATGGACAAGCTGGGTAAAGCGATCTTCGCCATTATTCTGGCGATGATGGCCGCGCTGTTTGTCTTCAGCCTGGTGTTCCGCGAGATCCCGATGGGCGAGCTGCTGCTCTCCCTGATTAGCCTGGCGGTGGCCTCCGTGCCGGAAGGTCTGCCGGCGATTATCTCCATCATCCTCTCGCTGGGCGTGCAGGCGATGGCGCGCAAGCGGGCGATTATCCGCAAGCTGCCGACGGTGGAAACGCTCGGCGCGATGACCGTGGTCTGTTCGGATAAAACCGGCACCCTGACCATGAACGAGATGACGGTTAAAGCCATTATCACCGCTGACGCCTGCTACCACGTGGACGGCAACAGCTACGAGCCGGTGGGCAACATCTACCTGGAAGGCAGCGATGAGCCGGTCCACATCCAGCCGGGCACCGTGCTGGAGCACTACCTGCGCACCATCGACCTGTGCAACGACAGCCAGCTGATCCAGGACGAGCGCGGCCTGTGGGGCATCACCGGTGGCCCAACCGAGGGCGCGCTGAAGGTGCTGGCGGCGAAGGCCAGCCTTGAGCCGGTCATGACCACGCTGGTTAACAAGATCCCGTTCGACTCGCAGTACAAGTACATGAGCACCCACTACCAGATTGGCGGTGAGGAGCAGATCCTGATCACCGGCGCGCCGGACGTCATTTTCGCCCTGTGCGCGCAGCAGCAGACCCGCAACGGTGCGGAAGCCTTCAACCGCGCGTACTGGGAAGCCGAGCTGGAGCGCTATGCGCGTCAGGGGCTGCGCATGGTGGCCGCGGCGTTCAAGCCGGCAAACGGCGAGCAGGAACTGACGCACGATGACCTGAGCCACGGCCTGATCTTCCTCGGCATCGCCGGGATGATGGATCCGCCGCGTCCGGAAGCCATTGATGCGATTAACGCCTGCCAGCAGGCGGGGATCCGCGTGAAGATGATCACCGGGGATCACCCGCAGACGGCGATGAGCATTGGCCAGATGCTGGGGATCGCCAACAGCGAGCAGGCGGTCACCGGCTACGAGCTGGAGAAGATGGACGACGCCGCGCTGGCGGAAGCGGCGGTGAAGTATGACATCTTCGCCCGTACCAGCCCGGAGCATAAGCTGCGCCTGGTGAAAGCGCTGCAGGACAAAGGCGAAATAGTCGGCATGACCGGCGACGGCGTGAACGACGCCCCGGCGCTGCGTCAGGCTGACGTCGGCATCGCGATGGGCATCAAGGGCACGGAAGTGACCAAAGAGGCGGCGGACATGGTCCTGACGGACGATAACTTCGCCACCATCGCCAGCGCGGTGAAAGAGGGGCGTCGCGTTTACGACAACCTGAAGAAGACGATTCTGTTCATCATGCCGACCAACCTCGCGCAGGGGCTGCTGATTGTGATTGCGCTGCTGGCGGGGAACATCATTCCGCTGACGCCGGTGCTGATTCTGTGGATGAACATGGCCACCTCCGCCACGCTCTCCTTCGGCCTGGCCTTCGAAGCCGCCGAGCGCAACATCATGCGTCGTCCGCCGCGTCAGACCGGGCAGCACGTGATGGATGCCTACGCCGTCTGGCGCGTGGCCTTCGTCGGCACCATGATTGCCATCGCCGCCTTTGCGCTGGAAGCCTGGCTGGCCCCGCGCGGCCACAGCGCGGAGTTCATCCGCACCGTGCTGCTGCAGATGCTGGTCTGCGCCCAGTGGGTGTACATGATTAACTGCCGCAACACCGAAGGGTTCTCCCTGAACCGCGGCCTGCTGGCGAACAAAGGGATCTGGCTGGTGACGGGAGTGCTGTTCCTGCTCCAGGCGGCGATTATCTACCTGCCGTTGATGCAGATGCTGTTCGGCACCGAAGCCCTGCCGCTGCGCTACTGGTTTGTGACCCTGGCGGTAGCGGGCGTGATGTTCTTCGTCGTCGAAATCGAGAAGCGACTGACCCGCAGGTTCCGTAAGGCTGCATAACCAAAACCTTACCCCTCACCCTATCCCTCTCCCCTAAGGGGAGAGGGGACCGCCCGGTTTTCTCCCTCTGCTCTGAGGTGAAGGGGCTGCTCGGTTTTCTCCCTCGCCCCTTTGGGGAGAGGGCCGGGGTGAGGGGAACACATCTGAGGTACCTCTGAATGAAACTCCCACTCCTGTTCGCACTTCTCGCCTGCACCCTGCAACCCGCATTCGCTGCCGCCATCCCCGTTCGCGTCGCCACCGTGGAACAGACCGCCCACGCCGCCGAGCGCCAGATCCCTGGCCGCATCGAAGCCATCCACACCGTTGAGCTGCGCGCGCGCACCGAAGGCGCGATCGCCAAAATCCACTTCCGCGACGGGCAGTACGTGAAAAAAGGCGACCTGCTGTTTGAGCTGGACGACGCCGAGCCGCGCGCCGCCCTGCGCCTGGCGCAGGCCGAGGTAAGAAGCGCCGAAGCCACGCTGCGCCAGGCGCAGCAGCAGCTTTCCCGCTTTGAAAGCCTGGGCAGCAGCAACGCCATCAGCCGTCACGACGTGGACAACGCCCGCATGCAGCGCGACGTGGCGAGCGCGGCGCTGGAGCAGGCTAAAGCCCGTCTCGAAACCCGTAATGTCACCCTGAACTACACCCGCATCACCTCGCCGATTGACGGTCGCGTGGGGCACAGCCGGTTCCACGTCGGCAGCCTGGTCAACCCTGCCAGCGGCGTGCTGGTGGAGGTGGTGCAGCTCGATCCCATCCGCATCGCCTTTGCGCTGGAAGAGGGCGCGTTTGCCACCAAAGCCGGACAGCATGCGGATATCAGCGCCATGAAGCAGGCCTGGCAGACGTTCATTGACAGCAACGGCCAGCGCGTCAGCGGCGAGCTGACGTCCGTGGACAACCGCATCGATCCGCGCACCGCCAGCGTGATGCTGCGCGCCGAGTTTGCCAACCCGCGCCATCAGCTGCTGCCCGGCGGCAGCGTGAACGTGACGCTGCGCCCGGCCAGCGAGCAGCCGGCTCTGACCCTGCCCGCCGCGGCGGTCCAGCAGAACGGCGACGGGTTCTTTGCCTGGGTGGTTAACGCCGACGGCAAAGCCGAAATGCGCCCGCTGAAGGTCGCCGGACAGATCGGCCAGCAGTTCCGGATTACCTCCGGCGTGAAGCCCGGTGAGCGAGCGATTACTGACGGCGCGCAGCGCGTGCAGCGCGGCGCGGCCGTCCAGATACTGAATTAAGGAGCCATCATGCTGACGTTTTTCATCAAACGCCCGCGCTTCGCGATGGTGATTGCGCTTGTCATCACCCTGCTGGGGGCCATTGCGCTGAGGATTATCCCGGTGGAGCAGTACCCGCAGATCGCGCCGCCGGTGGTGAATGTGTCTGCCAGCTGGCCGGGCGCCAGCTCGGCTGACGTGGCGGAGGCTATCGCCACGCCGCTGGAGACGCAGCTGAACGGCGTGGATCACATGCTCTACATGGAGTCCACCAGCTCGGACGAAGGCACGTATAGCCTGAACATCACCTTCGCGGCGGGCACCGATCCGGACCTCGCCGCCATCGACGTGCAAAACCGCGTCTCGCAGGCCGTGGCGCAGCTCCCGACCGAAGCGCAGCAAAACGGCGTGCAGGTGCGCAAGCGCGCCACCAACCTGATGATGGGGGTAAGTCTTTACTCACCGGACAACACCCACACGGCGCTGTTTGTGAGTAACTACGCCAGCACCCAGGTGCGCGAGGCGCTGTCGCGTCTGCCGGGCGTCGGGCAGGTGCAGATGTTTGGCGCGCGCGACTACAGCATGCGCATCTGGCTGCGTCCGGACCGCATGAACGCCCTGAACGTCACCACCGACGACGTGGCGCAGGCGCTGCGCGAGCAGAACGTGCAGGGTGCGGCAGGCCAGGTCGGCACGCCGCCGGTGTTTAACGGCCAGCAGCAGACCCTGACCATCAACGGCCTGGGGCGCTTAAGCCAGGCCGAAGACTTTGCCGACATTATCATCCGCGCGGGCGAGATGGGCCAGCTGGTGCGCCTGAAGGACGTCGCCACCATCGAGCTCGGCTCGCGCAGCTACAGCTCCGGCGCGCAGCTGAACGGGCACGATTCCGCCTATCTCGGCATCTACCCGACGCCGTCCGCCAACGCCCTGCGCGTGGCCGACGCGGTGCGCGCGGAGCTGGATCGCCTCTCGACGCGCTTCCCGGACGACCTGGTCTACGAGGTGAAATTCGACACCACCTCCTTTGTGGCCGCCACGATTAAAGAGATCGGCGTTTCGCTGGCGCTGACGATGCTGGCGGTGGTGGTCGTGGTGTCCCTGTTCCTGCAAAGCTGGCGCGCGACGCTGATTGTCGCGCTCGCCATTCCGGTATCGCTGGTGGGCACCTTCGCGGTGCTCTACGCGCTCGGCTACTCCGCCAACACGCTCAGCCTGTTCGCCATTATTCTGGCGCTGACCATGGTGGTGGATGACGCCATCGTGGTGGTGGAGAGCGTCGAAACGCTGATGGCGGAAGGGCAGAGCCGCACGGCGGCGACCGCGCTGGCGCTGCGCCAGATCGCCGGGCCGGTCATCGCCACGACGCTGGTGCTGCTGGCGGTGTTTGTGCCGGTGGCGCTCCTGCCGGGGATTGTCGGCGAGCTGTACCGCCAGTTTGCGGTGACGCTCTCGACGGCCGTCACGCTCTCAAGCCTCGTGGCGCTGACCCTGACGCCCGCCCTGTGCGCGATGCTGCTGCGTCCGCGCCCGGTGCAGCCCGCGGCGATTTTCCGTGGGTTCAACCGGGGGCTGGAGGCCACGCGTGGCGTCTACACCCGCATCGTGACTGTCTTCAACCTTCGCCCGTGGCTGGCACTGCTGGCCACCGCAGGCGCGGCGGCCGTGGTGGCGTTCAGCTTTACGTCGATGCCTAAAGGCTTCCTGCCGCAGGAGGATCAGGGCTACTTCTTTGCCAGCGTCCAGCTGCCGGAGGCGGCCTCGCTGGAGCGCACCGAAGCGGTGATGACCACGGCGCGCGAACTCATCGCTAAAAATCCGGCGGTGGAGGACGTGATTCAGGTCTCCGGATTTAACATTCTCAACGGCACCAGCGCCTCCAACGGCGGGTTTATCTCCATCATGCTCAAGGACTGGAGCGAGCGTCCGCCGCTGGACGAGGTGATGGGTACCCTGCAGCGCCAGCTGCTGGCCCTGCCGGAAGCGACCATCATGACCTTCGCCCCGCCGACGCTGCCGGGGCTGGGCAACGCCTCCGGCTTCGACCTGCGCATCCAGGCGCAGGCGGGGCAGAGCCCGGCGGAGCTGGAGCGCGTGACGCGTGAGGTGCTGGCGAAAGCTAACCAGCATCCTCAGCTGAGCCGCGTGTTCACCACCTGGAGCAGCAACGTGCCGCAGCTGACGCTGACCGTTGACCGCGAGCGCGCGGCCCGACTCGACGTGCCGGTGTCGCGCATCTTCAGCAGCCTGCAAACCGCCTTTGGCGGCACGCGCGCCGGGGATTTCAGCGTCAACAACCGCGTCTACCACGTGGTGATGCAGAACGAGATGCAGTGGCGCGAGCGCGCCGAGCAGATTAGCGAGCTGTTCGTGCGCAGCAACAGCGGCGAGCGGGTGCGCCTGAGCAACCTCGTCACCATTACGCCGACCGTCGGCGCGCCGTTCCTGCAGCAGTACAACCAGTTCCCGTCCGTGTCGGTGAGCGGCTCGGCGGCCGCTGGGGTGAGCAGCAGCACCGCGATGGCGGCGATGGGCGAGCTTCTGGCGCAGAATCTGCCTGCCGGGTACGACTACGCCTGGAGCGGCATGTCGTATCAGGAGCAGCAGGCCGGTAACCAGGCGATGTGGATCGTGCTGGCGGCGGTGGTGATGGCGTGGCTGTTTCTCGTCGCCCAGTACGAGAGCTGGACGCTCCCGGCGAGCGTGATGCTCTCGGTGCTGTTCGCCATCGGCGGGGCGCTGGTCTGGCTGTGGCTGGCGGGCTACGCCAACGACGTGTACGTGCAGATTGGTCTGGTGCTATTGATAGCCCTCGCCGCCAAGAACGCAATTCTTATCGTGGAGTTCGCCCGCGCGCGGCGCATGGACGGAATGGCGATTGTCGATGCCGCGCGGGAAGGGGCCTCGCGCCGCTTCCGCGCGGTGATGATGACCGCCGTGTCGTTCATTATCGGCGTCCTGCCGATGATGCTGGCGACCGGGGCGGGGGCCCAGAGCCGCCGCATCATCGGCACCACGGTGTTCAGCGGCATGCTGGTAGCGACCGTGGTGGGGATTGTGTTTATCCCCGCGCTGTTCGTGCTGTTCCAGCGCCTGCGCGAGTGGGGCCACGGTCTTACGGACTCGTCGCCCACAGCTCGCAGTGCTTCTGAACCAGAGAAATCAGCGAGCCGCCGTCGGCGATAAACTCCCGCATGCGCTGCGCCTCGCTCTTGCCCTGCTTCAACAGCAGGGCAATTTCATTGATTGCGCTCGTCGCGCCGAGCTTCTCGGCCGACGGCGCAACCTGCTCCAGCAGCCACGCAATGTCTTCCGCCACGGTTTTGTGCTCGCCGGTGTGCACGTCCGTCAGGATCCCTTCCAGCCCGTAGCGACAGGCCTGAAAACGGTTAAAGCGGTACAGCAGAAAATCTTTTTCCTGATGCTTATAGGGCCGCGCGGTCAGCAGCCAGTGCGACGTCGCCTGAATAAGCCCGGCGATGTTAATCGCGTGGCCGAGCGTCAGCGGCGTATCCATCACCCGCACCTCAACGGTGCCGAAATGCGGGCTGGGGCGGATGTCCCAGTGCAGATCCTTAATGCTGTCGATCATGCTGGTGGAGCTCAGGCGGCGGAACAGCCCCTCGAACTCCTGCCAGCTGTTGACCCACGGCATCTGGCCGTTATCCGGGAACCCCGAGAAGATGTTGAGCCGCGACGAGGAGAACTTCGTGTCCGTGCCCTGCATGTACGGCGAGGCGGCCGCCAGGGCGATAAAGTGCGGTACGAATCGCGACAGGCCGTGCAGCAGGTAAATCGCGTCGTCCCCGGTCCGGCAGCCGACGTGCACGTGCTGGCCGAACACCGTCGCCTGCAAAATCAGGTAGCCAAAGCGCTCCAGCGTGACGTTATAGCGCTCGTCGTCGCACACCTCCTGCCGCTGCCACTTCTGGAACGGGTGCGTCCCGCCGCCGCAGATCTGGATATGCTGCTCCGCCGCCGCGCGCAGGATGCTCTGCTGCATCACCGAGAACTGCGCCGCCGCCTGGTCGATGTTCTGGCATACGCCGGTGGCGATTTCGAGCATGCTTTCGGTGATATCGTGTTTGACCTCGCCGCCTTTGATGTCGTCTTTGACGGCGGCGATGAGCGCGGAGGAGTCCTGGCTCAGATCGTAGCCCGGCGGGTTAACCACCTGCAGTTCGAGTTCGATGCCGAGGGTGAAAGGTTCAGAGGACTTAAAATCGGGTAAAGGCATGGCGCACTCCGTTGTCTGTAGTGTGTTGAGTATAGACAACGACGTGGCGCTCACTTTTCAGGGTGGTATAACTGTTAGCAGGCTTAGCGAAAAGGGGAGTTAACCATGTCTGACAATCCAGTGATTGCGCTGATTGGGCCTGGCGCAATTGGTACCACCATCGCCGCGGTGCTGCATGACGTTGGCCGCACGCCGCTGCTGTGCGGACGCACCGCGCACCCGGAATTACGCCTGCGCCACGACGAGGGTGAAACCGTGGTACCCGGTCCGGTATTAACCGATCCGGCCGTCATCAGGCAGCCAGTGGCTCTGGTTTTCATCGCAGTGAAAACTACCCAGAACGCCGACAGCGCCGGGTGGCTGCGCGCGCTGTGCGATGAAAACACCGTGGTCTGCGCCCTGCAAAACGGCGTGGAGCAAAAAGCCCAGCTTGAGCCGTGGGTTAACGGCGCGACGGTGCTGCCGTCGGTGGTCTGGTTCCCGGCCCAGCGCGAGCCGGATGCCTCCGTCTGGCTGCGCGCCAAACCGCGCCTGACCCTGCCGGACGTGCCGCAGGCGCAGCGGGTGGTGGAGGCGCTTCGCGGTACGCGCTGCGCGGTTGAGCTCTCGACAGATTTCGCCTCCGTCGCCTGGCGCAAGCTGCTGCAAAACGCGGTCGCCGGGCTGATGGTGCTTTCTAACCGCCGCGCCGGGATGTTCAGGCGCGAAGATATCAGCGAGCTTGCGCTGGCCTACCTGCGCGAGGGGCTTACCGTCGCCCGCGCCGAAGGGGCGAAGCTGGACGATGACGTGGCGCAGGAGATCCTGGCGAACTTCCAGCGTGCGCCAGTAGATCTGGGCACGTCGATCCTGGCCGACCGCCAGGCCGATCGCCCGATGGAGTGGGATATCCGCAACGGCGTGATCCAGCGCTACGGCCGCAAGCACGGGATTGCGGTGCCCATCAGCGACGTGGTGGTGCCGCTGCTGGCGGCGGGGAGCGAGGGGCCGGGCTAACGGCCGCTGTTTTTCCGTTCGGCAAAGTAGTGGGCGGGCGTGCTGCCCATCGCTTTTCTGAACATGGTGATAAATGCATTCACCGATTCATACCCGAGCGTTGCCGCCACGTTCTGGACGGGCACGCCGCTGGCCAGCTCCCGCAGGGCAATAATCAAATGCAGCTGCTGGCGCCAGCGCCCGAAGCTCAGCCCGGTCTCGCGCTGCATCAGGCGGGCAAACGAGCGCTCGCTGAGGGCGAGCCGTTTCGCCCAGTCCTTCAGCGTGCTTCTGTCATCAGGGCGGCTAACCAGCGCGTCCGCCATGGCGCGAATTTTCGGATCGGTTGAGACCGGCAGGCTTAGCTTCTGCTGCGGCATGCTGGCGAGCTCGTCCAGCGTGACCCGGGTCAATCTGGCGACGTGGCCGTCGGGGGGATAATCCACGCCTTCGCGCGTCAGACGATCGACCAGCTCCTTAATCAGCGGCGAGATCGCCAGCGTGCAGCATCTTTCCGGCAGCGCCGCCGCGCCGGGCTCAATAAACAGATAGTTAAGATGCGCGTTCCAGGTCGCCCTGGCGCTGTGCGGGATCCCGCCGGGGATCCAGACGGCGCAGTCCGGCGGCACGATCCAGATATCATTCTCCGCGTAACAGCTGACCGCGCCGTATCGGGCAATAATCAGCTGGCCCTTGCGGTGGGTATGCACCGGCACTTCCGCGGCGTAGTCCACGAAGTCCAGATGACGCGCCACCGCCGGGCTGGCGGTAGAGTCGGGGTCATACAGCGTAGTAGCGGGTTGAGGATTCACGTTTCTGGCAGCATTTAGGTATTTTTTGACAGAATAGAGTATTTAAGCGGGTCTGCAAGCCGGTAATAATCCCGGCATGAAAAACATTTTCTCTCATCCCGTGCACATCCCTGCCGCGCTGCGAAACGATGCGGGCGCGCTGATCTACTCTGCGAAGAGCTTTGCCGCGGCGATGCTGGCTTATTACATTGCGCTGTCGATCGGCCTCGAACGCCCCTCGTGGGCCATTATTACGGTTTACATCGTGTCGCAGACGTCGGTCGGCGCATCGCTGAGCAGAAGCCTCTACCGGCTGGCCGGTACCGTGGCGGGTGCCAGCGCGACCGTTGTGATTGTGCCTGCCTTCGCAAATACGCCAGTCCTGTGCAGCGTGGTGCTGACGGGCTGGATCGTATTCTGCCTGTGGCTCTCCCTGCGGGAACGCACGCCCCGGGCTTACGCCTTTGTGCTGGCAGGCTACACCGCGAGCCTGATTGGTTTTCCTGCGGTGTCCGATCCCGGCGGCATTTTTAACGTCGCCATCGTCCGCGTGCAGGAGATCGCGATTGGGATTTTCTGCGCGGCGCTGATCCACCGCTACGTGCTGCCCGCGCGCGTATCAGGCCAGTTCAACGCTAAATTATCCCAGACGCTACAGGCCGCGCGCGCGCGGGTGGCGGACACCCTATCAGGCAAACCTGACGCGGCTTCCGGCCCTCTGCATCTGGCCCTGGCGCTGCAGTTCCTGCAGGGCATCAGCCACCATATTCCGTACGATTTTGCCCTTTCAGCCCCGGTGCGACAGGCCAGAAAAGCGATCCACGACCGGCTGGCGCGGCTGGTTATCGTCAACTGTGAACTGCACGATCGCCTGCCAGCGAGCGGAACCCTGCCCGCCGACGTGCAGGCGTTGATGGGCGACGTTCAGGCCTGGCTTACCGCTGAAGGCGCTGATGCCGGCAGTACGGCAGAGTCGCTGCGGCTCCGCTGTGCGCTTCTCATCGATCGGTATGCCGCGCAGGCGCAGACGTTTGACGACGCGCTGCAGGTCAGTTTTATCCGCTACCTCTCGGAGGCGATCGTGCTTCTGCAGCAGTGCGAACGTCTTTCCGGGGCCATCCACCGTGCAAAACCCGTGTTTGGTGAGGTGCAAACCCGCGCGGCGAAAGGCTACGTTTTCCACCGCGATCCCCTAACAGCCGCCCGCACGGCGCTGGGGGCTTTCGCTATCATCCTGAGCGGCTGTCTGGTCTGGATCTTCTCGGCGTGGCCGGATGGCGGTACGGCGGTTTCTATACTCGGCGTCTGCTGCACGCTGTTTGGCAGCTTCGACACCCCGGCGCCGCATATCGTGAAATACATCATTGGCTCATTCTGGGGCGTGGTCATTAGCCTGTTCTACAGCTTTGCGCTGCTGCCGCTGGTGAGCGATTTTCCGGTGCTGGTGGCGGTGCTTGCCCCGGCGTATCTGCTGGCCGGGTCGCTTCAGGCGCGCCCGCCCACCACGTTTATGGCGATGGGCATCACCCTGACCCTGCCCATTCTGTGCGAGCTGGGGGCGCACTACAGCGGAGACTTCGCCATTGCGGCCAACACCGCCATTGCGCTCTTTGCCGCGACCGGCTTTGCCGTCATCAGCATGAGCCTGCTGCAAACCGTGCAGGCGGACGGCGCCATCGAGCGTCTGCTGAACCTCTGCCAGCGCGACATTCGCCGCAGCGTGAAGGGCACGCTGCGGGTTGATGAAACGCACTGGATCAACCTGATGATGGACCGGACCGCCCTGTTGCTGCCGCGCCTGCAGCGCAGCGCGCGCGCGCCGGAGCAGGCGCTCGATCGACTGTTACACGCGCTGCGTCTGGGGCTGTCGATTATGCATTTACGGTGCAGTGACGCACCGCCCGGCAGGGAGGTTGATGCGCTTTTTCATCGGATAAACGCCGCGGACCGCCACGCCTTGCGCGAACGCATTGCCGCTGTTATCGAGAGCCAACTGCCTGCGGCAGATGAACACGCGCGGCAGTTGGTCTTCAGGCTGGTGGATCTGCACTGTGCATTACGGGGGCCAGACCATGGTTAACGATCTCAATATCGGCGGCGTTTTTATTCCGGGGCTGCTGATGGTCGCCCTCGCGGCGCTGGTCTGCACGCTGGGCCTCGTCGCGCTTTTCTCGCTCAGCAGGCTCTACCGGCGCTTGCCGTTTCGCCCGCTGATGGATGTTTCAACCTGGATCGTCACCTTTTTCCTGCTGATGCAGGGTCTGACCGCGTTGGGGTTATTGTCATGAAATCACTGCTCTCTTTACTGGCTCGCTATGCGCTGACCTTAAGCGCGGCCGCGGCGGCCTCGCTTCTGGCCTTTATGATGTGGAAACACTACGCGCAAACGCCGTGGACCCGCGACGGCCGCGTGCGGGCGGACGTGGTGCAGATTGCGCCGGACGTCTCCGGGCCGGTCATCAGCGTGGCCGTGCGGGACAATCAGTGGGTGAACCGGGGCGATGTGCTTTACACCATCGATCCGCGCTGGCTTAAGCTGGCGGTGGTCAGCGCGCAGGCGGACGTCGAGTCGAAACGCCATGAGATGCTGATGCGCCAGGACGCGGCCCACCGACGCACGCTGATTAAAAACGCCATCTCGAGCGAGGATTTACAGCAAACCGGCAGCGCGGCGAACGTCGCGGCGGCCAATTATCACGGCGCGCTGGCCGCGCTGGATCTGGCAGAGCTGAATCTGGCGCACGCCACCGTGCGCGCGCCGGTTTCGGGGTACGTCACGCACCTGCGGCTTCGCCCCGGAGACTACGCGACGGCGGGGGAGACGAAGGTCGCCATCGTCGATGCCCACAGCTTCTGGGTGGTGGGGTACTTTGAGGAGACCAAGCTACGCCATATTCGCGTCGGGGATGCCGCGCAGGTGGTGCTGATGGGTTACGAGCCGGTCATCACGGGCCATGTGGAGAGCATCGGGCATGGGATCGGGGACAGCAACGATGAGGCGGGCGGGCTGGGCCTGCCCGACGTCGAGCCCACCTTTAGCTGGGTGCGCCTGGCGCAGCGCGTGCCGGTGCGCATTCATATCGACAGGTTGCCGGAGGGGGTTGAGCTGGTGGCGGGGCTGTCGGCGAGCGTGGCGGTGGGGCGGTAGATAAGGATTGAAGCGACTATTCCTTTTCTACAAACTTATCGGCTTCAGGAGAGTAATTCTGATAAACGCATGCGAGCTTATGCCCGTCAGGATCGCGCAGATAGGCAACATAAAAGTCGGGGCCGTACGCGCTTCGCGTACCAGGCTCGCCTTCATCCGTTCCTCCCGCAAGGAGGCCAGCTGCATGGAACCGTCTGACAAGATCCGCGTTATCTGCACTGAATGCAAACATTGTCCCGTTTCCCGCCGTCGCGGGCAGCTGGTCAAAAGGAGGACAAAGACAGAAGCTGAAGCCCTCGCCGGGATTATTTTCATCTCCCCACATTGCCCAGCTTTCAGTCCATGCCGGCAGACGTGAATAGCCCAGAACGTTAAAAACTGCGTCATAAAAATTCACGGAGCGCTGAAAGTTGTTTGTACCTATTGTGATATAAGCCAGCATCTTATGACTCCCGTCCTTCAATATTCGATTTAACAGCCTTCAGCGTCCTTTTACGGATCCAGCCGCTTCCCGCCCGTATTATCAGCCAGTAAGCCGACATTTTTAGTCGAGTGCGTCTGTCCGGACAATAGATGAATGTTTCCGTAGAGAGCTCATGTTTGCCGGGCGCCAGCTCCGTTACCTTGTAGCGCAGCAACAGTTTCGCGCTGCCCGGCTCGGCTGGGGTCTGAAAAGCACTGGCATCCGGCACGTTTTCAAGACCGAAATCGGTACGCCAGAATTGCCCTCTTAAGCCATAGCAGAGCTCAGATGCAGAGTTCTTCAAAAGGGTAAAACTGTGCAAACCAAAGTTGCCGATCGACTGTGGCTTCTGGTTGCGCAGAAATTTTTGCGGTATTTGACGCAATGACATTAACCGCTGAATCACGGCATCTTGCCGGACGTCAAAGCTGGCAATCATCGGCAGAATATTTTCAGGGCGGCTAGTGTGAATGACCGTCAGGTGTTTTTCATGAAACTGGAACTGGGGGAGAAAAGCGGGAACATCCTTCCACTGAGCAAGCGCTTTGCGGGTAACGAATCCTGGGTTTAGCATCTCTCTTCCTTGTCATCCCTTGCGTCCTGCCAGAGTAACAGATGGTGTGTCGCAGGCAATTACCAGGAAAAGAGAGGGCAACAGGGAAGTAAATGTAACGAGCCGGTTGGGTTAACCACGTTCGCTTCTTTGCGAATGGAGGAGCTCAGTGATTTCTTTGCGCTTTCTTGTTGCCCATTCAGGTTTGATAGAGAGCATTAAACTGTATTGCCTTCTGAAATAAACCTCTCTAAATTCTCGTTCAGATGAATGGCTTGCTGCATAGGTTGAGGCCATCCCCGCCACGGCACTCTCCACAAACCAATACAGAATTTCATCGTCACTGAGCGTTACTTTTCGCTGTAGCTCAAGGCCTCTTTCACTGACGATAAAATGATATTCTTTCCCATGAATTTCAAGATAGGGAGTTGCAACCCCATCGGGTTGGTCAGGGATAAAGAAGTAATGATTAGGCCTTGTACCTCCGCCTAATAGCTCACCTATTTTTAGAAGCTCGTTTCGTAGTTCTTCAATTGTTTTCATAAATAGCTCTTTGTTCTTGTATGTAAACGACGCATTATCGCGGATTGGGTACAAAGCGCCTGCTCTCGATCACTTCCCCACAAACGCACTCACCGGCAAACCAAAACGCTTCGCCAGTGCTCGCATATGCTCCAGCGTTAACGTTGGTACTGATCCATCAGCGTTCGCAATAACGCAACGCCTGACGGAATGCTGGCAACACGCGCGTTAAATTTTGCAAACACCGGAGACTTGTTTTCGTATTTATCGATTTTAGTGGTGAGCATCTTCACCAACGTCAGCGCATCCTCGTAATCATGCCGCGACGGGCGTGAGCCCAGGAAAGGGAGCGCGTTTGTCAGATCCTTTGCCGCTTTGATGGCTGCTGCATAATTCATTCTTTCGTTCTCCGGTAGAGGTCCGTGAGCTTGTCATATTCTGCGTGTGTGCTGATGTGCTTGATGAAAATCTTTCCTCGCTCAAAATCAGCAAAAAACATCACCGCTGCCCACATCAATGACCCACCATTTCACCCGGTATTTCATCCTTTCCAGGCTGGGGAATCGCTTTCGCATATCGTCCGGTGACGGGTAGTGTTCCTCTTTAGTACTCGGTAAAGATCGTCCAGGGCTTGTGCTTGATTAGGAAATTGTCTGGTAGTCGCGTCGAAAGGCGCTCTTGAGACTACGTGCATCCTTGCCCCGTGTTTCCATATTGGAAATATAATAGGTGATAGTTGGTGGGTTGATAATATGGAAAAAGTGATGGAGTACAGTTTTCAAATGCTCGTGCTGACGGCGGTCATTTAATGAGTGTGAACACTGTATGAGGTGACTGTGAAAAAAATGTCCGCTTTGTGCCAGAAGCGGACGTGGAGGAGAATGTTAATTTGATTCGAAATATTTGCGTAATATCTTTTCTAATAGCGAGAAAACGACCGTCACCCTTTTTGGAGTAATCAGCTGGTAAGGCCGGTATAAATAAAATTGCCATTTCTCCTGTCGCAATTCTGGCAGTGGGGGAACAAGTTGGCCGCTTGCTAAGTACTCTCTACAGATAAAGTCGCTTGACTGTACAACCGTTTTTCCGGCCAATGCGGCCTGAATTTCGGCATATGGATCTGTAGTATAAAATTCAATATGACGAGGGACAAAAGTATTTACTGCGTCACTCATAAACTCAAATGATTTTCCCGTCTCAGGATTAATTAAACCACTAAATGGATAACGCTGTCGAAGATCTTCTAAATCAGTAGGTGCCCCCAGGCGCGCAATGAGTTCAGGGGATGCGACTAAAATATGTTCAACTTGCCCAATATTTTTAATGATAAAGTTTGGATTAGGTTCTCGCCCTACGCGTATACCTATATCGATACGATGCTCGATAGTATCAAGTTTCATCATATCTAAACGCCAGTCGATAAATAACTCAGGATAGGGACGTAGTGCAGTCAATAGTTCATACAAGATTTGTTCATGATTTGGAAGTCGAAGTAATGTGATACGAACAATGCCCTTCATTTCATTATCATCTTTTGCCGTCTGAAATAGTTTTTCTGAATCCTCCAGCAGTCGCTTCGCTTGGGGTAAAAATAGTTCGCCGAAACTGGTGAGAAAGATCGAACGCGTATTGCGTTTGAATAGAGGTTCACCAAGTTGTTTCTCCAACTCAGCGACTGTTCGGCTTACTACTGATGGTGAAACCGACAGCTTGATTGCTGCTTCGCGGAAGTTCAAGGTCTCAGAGGCGATGATGAAAAATTTTAGAGCATCAAGTTTGTTCATGATTGTTGTGAAATTTGCATTAATATATTTTGATAATAGCAATTAATTTGCAACTATTCCAGTCATATAATCGAACAATAATATAAGTAACCTGTCTTACTTTTTATCAGAAATCAAAAGAGTAAATTATGTCAATTCAACCAGTAGAGTTAAACAAAGCCTATCGGCTATTACAGATCGGGCCAACGACGATGATATCGGCTAAAAATGATGGCATTGAAAATGTCATGGCAGCGGCCTGGGTGGGATTAGTAGGCAATAACAAAGTGATGGCTTTTATAGGTCCACAGGCATTTACTCGCGGGCTTGTAGAAAAAAGCGGATATTACGTTGTACAGATCCCAGTCGTAAATCAGATGGATATGGTCTTATATGCTGGAGGCAACAGTTATTCCGACACACCCGATAAAAACAGTAAAATTCCACTATTTTATCAAAAAGAGTTTGATCTGCCTTTAGTTGAAGGTTGCGCTGGCTGGTTAGTATGTAAGGTCATACCCAATGAAGAAAATGAAAAGCAGCACAACTTGTTCATGGGGGAAATTGTCGGAGCATGGAGTGATGACCGCGTTTTCAGAAATGGGCACTGGATTTTTGATGATGCGCCAGATGAATTACGTACTGTCCATTACGTAGCTGGCGGACAGTTTTACGCCATTGGTAAAGGTACAAAATTCAATTATGGCCCGGGAAAAGACTAATCCTTACTTCTGTATAAATGTAGCCATATAACATTGCTACATAGAGGTAGTAGCATAAAAAAACAACCTACTTAAGATGTCCGCTTTTCGCTCTTAACAAACATTCAACGTTAGCGTAAGGTCGAAATCCTGCTTCTAACCAGCAGGATTCCGGCCACCTATCACCCACCTCAATGTGCCGAAATATAAGGCTCCTTTACAAATTCCGCCAGCAACCAAACCATATCATGCAGCAGCCCGGTGAGTTCTTCCGCCACGTTTGCAGGCAACGTCCCGCCCATCACCGCCAGCGTTAACGCTACGGCATAATCCACCTGCAGCGTCGTCTCTTGCCAGCAGTCCGGTACACACGAGGTTATCTTTTCACCCGCAATCAACTGTTCAACCAGGTACGGCGGAAGTTCCGAGTCACAGCACTCCCGCAGTCGCTTAAGCGCAGCCAGCAATCTCTTACAGAGCGTGGCAAACGTCACCGCGTCGTCAGTTTCCACCAGCACGCTGACATACGCAGTGCAGGCATCGACCAGTTCGAAGAGATCCGCAGAATCGGAAATTGAAGTGTTGATGAGGTGATGAACTGCGCTTTCCTCAGAGAGCGCGTAAGAAAATCCAGGGGTAGTCGCCATTTAGCATCCTCTTTGTCCAAAAAAACGTCATGTTATGCTAACGGGTTCCTACGCCCGGTTACGGATGTGCCGCAACGCAGGCACTTTACGGCGGCGAAAAAGGGAAGGAAAGGGATCACCCTGAATTACATAAGGTTTCTTGAAAGTTTGCGAGGCGGCTTCCAGAAGGGCATTGCCGGGTGGTGGCTACGCCTTACCCGGCCTACAAAACCGTCAACCAACCCGCGACACGAACCGTAGGCCCGCGCAAGCGCAGCGCCGCCGGGCACAGTTTGAACCACGGTTACTCCTTCACGCAGACCTTTTCATTTTGAGCAATCCTTCTAATAACGCCTGCGTCGCGCGGGAGGATTTGCCAGCCTGCGAACAAACCAGCCCAAACTCCCGGCACAGCGAAGGCGTCACGGGCACGACGCACAGGCCGCGTAATTCACCCGGCAGGGCGGATTCAGGTATCAGCGCGACGCCCATGCCTTCGCGTACCAGCAGGCAGGCGCTGATCCAGTCGCGGACGGTCACCCGCACGTCAGACAGCTGCAAGCCCGCCTGTTCCATCAGGCTTTTTCCATTAACGGCACAACCGCCGGTTGCGAGCACGAAGGGCTGGTCTGCCAGTTCCTCAAGGGTGATGCCGCGCGTACGTGCATAACGAGCCTGACGGTGACTGGCTGGCAGCACCGCGACCCACGCATCTTGTCCCAGGAGCGCTTCAGCACGCCCGGGAACAGGGTTCATGACCACGCCAAGATCAATCGTATCTGCCGCCAGCCACTCTTCGACTTCCTGGTCCGTTCCTTCCAGTACGACCACCTCGATTTCAGGATGCAGGCGCTTAAAATCCCGCAGCAGCCCGGGCAAAAACGTGGATGTCACCGAAGGAAAACTGGCAAGACGAATGCGCCCGCCGCTCAGCCCCCGGCTCTCATCCGCCAGTGTACGGATGGCATCCAGCCGCGCCAGCATACTCCTTGCTTCTTTGACAACCCGCTCGCCCAGGGCAGTCACGCCGATGTGGCGCCGCTCTCGCGTGAATACCGCAAATCCTAATGAGGCCTCTAACTGAGCGATCGCCTGGCTGGCGCCCGACTGCGTCATACCGACCTCTTTAGCGGCACGGGAAATATTACTTGCATCGGCCACTGCAACCAGCAAGCGCCAGTGTAAAAGATTCATCATGGATATCAGTAGCTCAGCTAATAGCTATTTTATGAATCATTAATTTTACAGTGAGAATGGCTTTAAGCACAGTGTATGTAAATCACACAACCGCTTTAACGGAGAGATTATGAAACTCTATTACGCCCCGGGCACCTGTTCACTCTCACCCCATATCGTGCTTCGCGAACTGGCGATTGAGTTTGAACTGGTTAAAGTGGACAACAGGAGCAAGCTTACCGCTGACGGGCGCGACTTCCTGACCATCAACCCCAAAGGTTATGTCGCTGCGCTTGAACTGGATGACGGGAAAATCCTGACCGAGGGGCCAGCCATTTTGCAGTACCTGGCAGACCTCAAGCCAGAAAGTGGGCTGGCACCGCGAGCAGACGGCTGGGAGCGGGTGCGGCTTCAGGAATGGCTAAACTTTATCACCAGCGAAATACACGCGGGATCGGCACCTCTTTTTAATCGTGCGCTGCCCGAAGAGGCCAAATCGATTTTTCGTGAGAAGCTGTTCAGGCGGTTCGATTTTCTTCAGGAAACGCTCTCCGCAAGCGCTTATCTGACGGGAGCGTCTTTCAGCGTGGCAGATGCCTATCTTTTCACCGTGCTGGGATGGTGCACGTTCTTCTCAATTGAACTCAACGACTGGCCCGCGCTACTGGCGTACAGGGAAAAAATCAGTGCCCGGCCCGCGGTGCAGGCCGCATTACGTGCGGAGGCGAAAGTCTAGTTCTGCGTATTCCGGCGCATATATTAATGCCTGAAGCAGGAGGCAAGTGAGGATGTGGAACCAGGATGCGTTAACATACTGTCACTCTGCATCTGATTGCCTGGCGCTTTTCACGGCATCCTGCTTCCCCGGATTGCACTGCTGTTTTGTTCCTGGAAGATAAAATTTTCCCGACGCGTCCGGATTTGTTCCGCCCGGACAACCCGCACGGCCCGGAGCTGAGACGGTGCCATCCGAACCGTTTCCTCCATCAGAACCGTTTCCGCCATCCCCACCATTACCGCCATCGGCAGCATTTACAGCGAATGCGCCGAGTATAAGCAAAAATGCAATAACTCGTGTAGTCATCAAAACCTCCATTGTTCAGGGTATTTCAAGGCATCTTGCCAGCCTGGATTCAGCATCTCTCTTCCTTGTCATCCCTTGAGTGCAGCCAGAGTAACAGAGGGTTTGCGGCAGACAATTACCAGGAAAACGTAGTACCTAAGCGTGCATCAACATGACCTTTACCGTTCTAAGCACGACAGAGGCTGGCATTGCCGGGTGGCGTCTGCGCCTTACCCGGCCTACAAAAACCAAAACCCCTCTATTGCCGTCACCCCTCGCTCATCATCATCAAAAACCGCTTCACCGTCCGCGAGCGTTCAAAGCGCCGCCAGCAGAGCGCGATATCGGTATAAAGCTCCGGCGAGCTCAGCGCGTGATAGGTGACATTCGGTGGTGAAATGGCCGCCATGGATTTCGGCACCAGCGCGAACCCGCCGCCCGCGGAAACCATGCTCAGGGAGGAGGAAAGCTGCGACGACTGCAGCGCGTGCTGCACGTCAATTCCGGCCCGCTCGCAGCAGCCGTGAACCCGTTCGTACAGCCCCGGCGCGACCTCCTGCGGGAACAGCACCACCGGCGTATCCCGAAGCTGCTCTAACGCCAGCGAATCGCACGCCGCCAGCGGATGATCGCGATGCAGCGCCACCACCATCGGCTCCCGGTCGAGGATTTTTAACTCGAACGCCTTGCTGCTCTCGCACGGCAGGCGCACGAAGGCGATATCCAGTTCACCCTCCGCCAGCATTGTCGTCAGCGACGACATGTTGGCTTCCACCTGGTGAACCTGCACCGCCATGTTCTGCACCTGAAACTGGCGGATCAGCGCGAAAATTTTGGGATGAAAAGCGTCGGAGCTGGTGATGCCAATCGACAGGTTGCCGTTCAGCCCGCGCGCGATGCCGCGGGCTTTTTCCAGCGCGGCATCGCTCAGCGCCAGAATTTTGCAGGCGTCCTCGTAGAAGGCTTCTCCCGCCTCGGTCAACTCCACGCCCCGCGTCAGGCGTCTGAACAGCGGCGTGCCCACTTCCTCTTCGAGCCGTTTGATCTGCTGACTCAGAGGAGGCTGTGAAATACCCAGCGCTTCGGCCGCCCTGGTGAAGTGTCGCTCGCGTGCAACCGCGACAAAATACCGCAGATAACGAAGTTCCATATCTAAAACGTCTCAAACCAGCATGGTTTCTATATTGGAACTCTCTGCTGAATCGGGTCAACATTTATTTAACCTTTCTAAATAAAGTTGAAGAGGACGAGCACGATGATGCATTCATCTGCCTGCGACTGTGAGGCCAGCCTGTGCGAGACCCTGCGGGGGTTCTCCGCCCAGCATCCTGACAGCGTGATCTATCAGACATCGCTAATGAGCGCCCTGCTAAGCGGCGTGTACGAAGGAGAGACCACCATCGCCGATCTTCTGGCACACGGTGATTTTGGTCTGGGCACCTTCAACGAGCTGGACGGTGAAATGATTGCCTTCAGCAGCCAGGTGTACCAGCTGCGCGCCGACGGCAGCGCCCGGGCCGCGAAGCCGGAGCAGAAAACGCCGTTCGCGGTGATGACCTGGTTCCAGCCGCAGTACCGCAAAACCTTCGATGCACCGGTCAGCCGTCAGCAGATCCACGACGTTATCGACCAGCAGATCCCCTCCGACAACCTGTTCTGCGCGCTGCGCATTGACGGCAACTTCCGCCACGCCCATACCCGCACGGTACCGCGCCAGAAGCCGCCGTACCGCGCGATGACCGACGTGCTGGACGACCAGCCGGTGTTCCGCTTTAACCAGCGCGAAGGGGTGCTGGTCGGGTTCCGCACGCCGCAGCATATGCAGGGCATTAACGTGGCCGGCTATCACGAGCATTTCATCACCGACGACCGTCAGGGCGGGGGCCATCTGCTCGACTATCAGCTGGAGAGCGGCGTGCTCACCTTCGGTGAAATTCACAAGCTGATGATTGATCTGCCCGCCGACAGCGCGTTCTTACAGGCCAACCTTCACCCCAGCAATCTTGATGCAGCGATCCGTTCCGTCGAAAACTAACAGGAGAACTACCGTGAACAGTGAGAAACAGTCACGTCAGTGGGCGCACGGCGCCGATATGGTTGTCGGCCAGCTGGAAGCGCAGGGCGTGAAGCAGGTGTTCGGGATCCCGGGTGCGAAAATCGACAAGGTCTTTGACTCCCTGCTGGACTCCTCCATCGAGATCATCCCGGTACGCCACGAGGCCAACGCGGCGTTTATGGCGGCGGCGGTCGGGCGGCTGACCGGCAAGGCCGGGGTGGCGCTGGTCACCTCCGGGCCGGGCTGTTCTAACCTGATCACCGGCATCGCCACCGCCAACAGCGAAGGCGACCCGGTGGTGGCGTTGGGCGGGGCGGTGAAGCGGGCGGATAAAGCCAAGCTGGTGCACCAGAGTATGGACACCGTCGCCATGTTCAGCCCTGTCACTAAATACGCCGTGGAGGTCAGTTCGCCGGACGCGATTGCCGAGGTGGTATCGAACGCGTTTCGCGCCGCCGAGCACGGCAGGCCGGGGGGCGCGTTCGTCAGCCTGCCGCAGGATATCGTCGACCAGCCCGCCACGGGGGCAATTTTACCCGCCAGCGGCCCGGCGCTGATGGGCCCGGCACCGGAGTCAGCGATTAACGACGTGGCGAAGCTTATCGAAAACGCCAAAAACCCGGTCATTTTACTCGGCCTGATGGCCAGCCAGCCCGCGAACAGCGCCGCGCTGCGCAAGCTGCTGGAGAAAAGCCGCATTCCGGTCACCAGCACCTATCAGGCCGCCGGGGCGGTAAACCAGGAGCACTTCACCCGCTTTGCCGGACGCGTCGGCCTGTTCAATAACCAGGCGGGCGACCGGCTGCTGCATCTGGCGGACCTGATTATCTGCATCGGCTACAGCCCGGTGGAGTACGAGCCGTCCATGTGGAACAGCGGTGACGCGACGCTGGTGCACATCGACGTGCTGCCCGCCTATGAAGAGCGTAACTACGTCCCGGATCTGGAGCTGGTGGGGGACATCGCCGAAACGCTGAACCTGCTTGCTAACCGGATCGACCGTAAGCTCGAGCTGAGCCAACGGGCCTCCGAAATTCTGGTCGATCGCCAGCATCAGCGCGATCTGCTCGACCGCCGCGGCGCCTCGCTCAACCAGTTTGCCCTGCACCCGCTGCGCATCGTTCGCGCCATGCAGGACATCGTGAATAACGACGTGACGCTCACCGTGGACATGGGCAGCTTCCACATCTGGATCGCCCGCTACCTCTACAGCTTCCGGGCGCGTCAGGTGATGATCTCCAACGGTCAGCAGACCATGGGCGTTGCCCTGCCGTGGGCGATTGGCGCGTGGCTGGTGAACCCGGGCCGCAAGGTGGTTTCAGTCTCCGGCGACGGCGGCTTCCTGCAGTCGAGCATGGAGCTGGAAACCGCGGTGCGCCTCAACGCCAACGTGCTGCATATCATCTGGGTGGATAACGCCTACAACATGGTGGCGATTCAGGAAGAGAAAAAATACCAGCGCCTTTCCGGCGTCGAGTTCGGCCCGGTCGATTTCAAAGCGTATGCCGACGCCTTCGGTGCGAAAGGCTTTGCCGTGGAGAGCGCCGAGGCGCTTGAGCCGACGCTGCGTGCGGCGATGGATGTGGATGGCCCGGCCGTGGTGGCCATTCCCGTCGACTACAGCGATAACCCGCTGCTGATGGGTCAGCTCCATCTCAGCCAGATTTTGTGACTCAATATAAGGACAGAGAAATGCAAAAAGTTGCTCTCGTAACAGGCTCAGGCCAGGGGATTGGTAAAGCGATCGCGCTTCGCCTGGTGAAAGATGGCTTTGCCGTCGCCATCGCCGACTATAACGTTGAGACGGCAAGAGCCGTCGCCGATGAAATTATCCGTAACGGCGGTAACGCCGTCGCCGTGAAGGTCGATGTCTCTGACCGCGAACAGGTATTTGCGGCGGTGGAGAAAGCGCGCACCGCGCTGGGCGGCTTTAACGTGATCGTGAATAACGCCGGGATTGCGCCGTCTACCCCTATCGAATCCATCACGCCGGACATTGTCGACAAGGTTTACAACATTAACGTGAAAGGGGTGATCTGGGGGATCCAGGCCGCGATTGACGCCTTCCGCAAAGAGGGACACGGCGGCAAGATCATCAACGCCTGCTCCCAGGCGGGCCACACCGGCAACCCGGAACTGGCGGTCTACAGTTCCAGCAAGTTCGCGGTGCGGGGCTTAACCCAGACCGCCGCACGGGATCTCGCGCCGCTGGGGATCACCGTTAACGCCTACTGCCCGGGCATCGTCAAAACGCCGATGTGGGCGGAAATCGACCGTCAGGTCTCCGAGGCGGCGGGTAAACCGCTCGGCTACGGGACCGAAACCTTTGCCAAACGCATTACGCTTGGCCGCCTGTCCGAGCCGGAAGATGTCGCCGCCTGCGTCTCATACCTGGCAGGCCCGGATTCCGACTACATGACCGGTCAGTCGCTCTTAATCGATGGAGGGATGGTGTTCAACTAAATACTAATATACCCGTCATACTTCAAGTTGCCTGTGCGTTGGCTTTCCTCGCTCACCCCAGTCACGTACTGATGTACGCTCCCGGGGATTCGCTGCGTCGCCGCCTTCATGCAACTCGAATTATTTAGGGTAAAAGCTCTGACATGAGTTTTCCCCTGCACCCGTGCAGGGGCTTTTTTTTGTCTCCTCCGTCATTGTGCATTACACTGCGCGCTGCAAAACTTTAGTCATTACGATCTGACAGGCGGTAACAGCGATGAACGGTACAATCACAACGTGGTTTAAAGATAAAGGCTTTGGATTTATCAAAGATGAAAACGGCGACAACCGCTATTTTCATGTGATTAAGGTCGCGAACCCCGATCTGATTAAGAAAGATGCCGCGGTGACCTTTGAGCCAACCACCAACAACAAAGGCCTTTCCGCCTACGCGGTGAAGGTGATCCCCGAAAGCAAACATCTCTTTATTGCCGGCGAGCGCGTGAAGCTCTCCTCCATCAAATCCTTCGTGGTGTTTAACGAAGAAGAGCCGGCTGATACCAAAATCGACAAAGAGAACGCGGTGCTGTCGGTGGGGCTGCTGATGAACAGCATCAAGCCGAAATCCGAGAAAAAGCCGGGCGAAATGCGCACGGTGAAGAAGCTGGCGATCACCACCTTCCAGAACACGACGCTGATCTTCACCGAAGATGAGATCGACATCGACGCCACGGTGAAGCTGCTGAAGTGATTTTTTTTGCCGGGTGGCGGCTATGCCTTACCCGGCCTACGAAAAACCATCAACGCGGCACGAAACGTAGGCCCGGTAAGCGCAGCGCCACCGGGCACCGCCGCGCGCATTTACCCCATCCTGTGCTCGCCCCGTAACATCGCCTCACGGTCAAACACCCTCTGGATCTCCCCGTGCGCCATAAATGCCGCCCGGTCGGACATATGGGCAATCACGTCCGCATCGTGGCTCACCAGCAGGTAGGTCATACCGTGCTCGGCCTTCAGGCGGTTGAGCAGGTTCAGAATTTCCGCCTGCACCGACATATCCAGCGCCGAAGTCGGCTCGTCCAGCAGCAGAAGCTGCGGGCGCAGCAGCAGCGCGCGGGCTATGGCCACGCGCTGACGCTGCCCGCCGGAAAGCTGGTGCGGATAACGCTTGCCCGCGTCGGCGGAAAGCCCCACCTGCAGCAGCGCATCCGCCACCTTTTCGGCAATCCGCGTTTCGCCGTGGATGTTTAACGGCACCGACAGGGTGCGCGCAACGGTGTGGTTCGGGTGCAGAGACGCCCACGGATCCTGAAACACCATCTGCACGTTGCGGCGAAGCTCGCCTTCAAAACGCCGTCCTGGCCGTAGCGCGTCTCCCAGGATCGAAATGCGGCCGTTCCACTCGCGCTGCAGCCCCGCCAGCACGCGCAGAATAGTCGATTTCCCGCAGCCGGATTCGCCGATCAGGCTGAAGGTTTCACCTTTCTCGATGACAAAGCTGGCGGCGGACACCGCCGTTTTCTCTCCGAATCTCACCTGGAGATCCTTAACCTCAACGAGCGCCATTATCGGCCTCCTTCCACGACTGCGTGCGGTCCAGCGTCGGCAGCATCTGGCCGAACGTTTCCGCATTGGGTCGGCAGGTCCATAGGGTGCGGGTGTACGGATGCGTCGCCTGCGGAAGTCGGCTTGCCGCCATCTCATCGACCTTCTCGCCCTGATACATCACCAGCACGCGGTCACAGTGCTCCGCCACCAGCGGCAGATCGTGGCTGATTAACAGCATCGCCATCTGGCGTTCTTCGCTCTGCTGCACCAGCAGTTCGAGGATCTGGTTGCGCAGGCGGGCGTCCAGCGCGGAGGTGGGTTCGTCGGCAATCAGCACCTGCGGGTTGTTGAGCAGCGCAATGGCGATCATCACCCGCTGGCCCATGCCCCCGGAGAGCTCGCCGGGGTAGCGCTGGAGGACGTGTTCGTTGAGACCGACGGCGCGGATGATGTCGTGAATGCGCGCCAGGCGCTCGGCGCGGGGCAGGCGCTGGTGCAGGGTCAGCGCTTCATCGAGCTGAGCGGCGACGTTTTTCGCCGGATTCAGCGCGTAGCGCGGGTCCTGCAGGACCATCGCAATCCCGTTGCCGCGCAGCGCCTGCCAGCGGCGGGTGCTCAGGGTCAGCAGGTCGTTGCCTAGCACGTTAAGCCGGTTCGCGCTCACGATGCCGGGCTTACGCACCAGCCCCATCAGGGCGCGGGCGGACATTGATTTGCCCGAGCCGGATTCCCCCACCAGCGCCAGCCGCTCGTTGCCCAGCGTGAAGCTCAGGTTATTGACCACGCGCGCGGCGGGGTAGTCGATGTTCAGCGTATCGACGATGACGCGTTGTTCAGTCATGCTGTGGCTCCAGTACGTCGCGCAGGCCGTCGCCCAGCAGGTTAAAGGCGAGGCTGGCAAACAGAATCGCGCCGCCCGGAATGGCGGCAATCCACCACTGGTCGAAAATCACCTGCATGCCGTCGGCGATCATCGCGCCCCATTCGGCCATCGGCGGACGCGCGCCAAGGCCGAGGAAGCCCAGACCGGCGGCTGCCAGAATAATCCCCGCCAGATCCAGCGCCAGCCGCACAATCGCGGACGGCAGGCACAGGGGCAGAATATGGCCGACCAGCAGGCGCGGGCCGCGAATGCCCATCATCTCGGCGGCGGCCAGATAATCGCTGTGGCGCAGGCGCTGAATTTCACTCCGCGCCTGACGCGCGTAGGCCGGCCAGGTGGTTAAGGCCAGCGCCAGCGCGCCGTTGACCAGCCCCGGGCCAAGCATCGCCACAAACGCGAAGGCGAGGATCAGGCGCGGCATCGACATTACCACGTCGATAAAACGCATCAGGATGCGCTCCAGCCAGCCGCCGTAGTAGCCGGACAAAATCCCCACCAGCAGCCCGGCGGGCAGGGTGATTACGGTAACTAATGCCACCAGCCCGAGCGCCGGACGGGTGCCGTAAATCAGGCGCGAAAGCAGGTCCCGCCCGTAGCTGTCGGTGCCCAGCCAGTGTTGAGTATTCGGTGCCTGCAGGCGCGCGGCGGCGTCCTGCCAGTTCGGGTCAAGCGGCGCGAGCCACGGCGCGAACAGGGCGATAGCTACCAGCAGCGCGATGGCAGCCAGCCCGCAAAACGCGGCAGGGGAGCGGCGCAGGCGGCGTAAGAAAAGATAAAACGGCATCAGCGCACCCTGGGATCGGTCGCCCGCACGAGCAGGTCGGTAAGGTTATTGATCAGTACAAAGCAGACGCCAATCAGCAGCGTGCCGCCCATGACGGCGGTGGTGTCTCCGGCGAACAGAGCGGTGGTGAGGTAGCGCCCGATCCCCGGCCAGGAGAAGACGGTTTCGGTCAGTACCGCGCCTTCCAGCATGCTGGTGTAGGCGAGGGCGATCACCGTCAGCAGGGTGCCGCGAATGTTCGGCAGCACGTGGCGCAGCAGGATGGTCATCTCCCCGGCGCCCTTGGCGCGGGCAAGCAGGATGTACTCTTTGTTCATTTCGCTCAGGCAGGCGGAACGCGTCAGGCGCGTGATGCTCGCCAGCGAGTAATAGGCCAGCAGCAGCACCGGCAGCACCAGGTGGCTGAGGGCGTTGCGGAACGCCTCGCGATCGCCGGAAAGCCAGGTATCCACCAGCGCAAAGCCGGTACGCGGCTCGACGGTGAACTGCCAGATATCATCCAGCCTGCCGGGACCCGCGCTCCACTGCAGCTTCGCGTAGAACAGGGCCAGCATCAGCAGGCCGAGCCAGAAAATCGGTACCGAGTTGCCGAGCAGGGTGAGCGTTCTGATGGCGAGATCGAGCGGCGAACCGGCGTAGCGGGCGCACAGCACCCCGGCAATCACGCCGAGCACGGCGCCGATGATTAACGCCAGCGTGGCCAGCTCCAGCGTGGCGGGGAACGCGTGCAGCAGATCCTGCAGCACCGGCTGCCCGGTGGCGCTGGCGGTGCCTAAATCACCGTGGGCAAGGTTTTGCAGGTAGTGCCAGAACTGCACGGGCAGAGGCCGATCCAGCCCAAGCTGATGGCGAACCTGATCGTAGGTTGACTGGCTGGCGTGATCGCCCACGATCTGCAGCACGCGATCGACCGGTGAAAACGCCGAGAGCGCAAACGTGACGAGCAGCAGCCCGAGGAGCGTGAGCAGCAGGGTCAGCAGACCCTGAAGCACGCGGGTGGAAAGATGTGGCATGGGAAATCTCTTCATGCCGGGTGGCGGCTTCGCCTTACCCGGCCTACAAAAACTGAAAATATGCACGGACGACCCCCTCTCCCTCTGGGAGAGGGAGAAGGAGAAGGGCTACTTCGTGACGCGATCGTACCAGACCATATCCGCGTTCAGCCCCTGCTGATACCCCTTCACGTTATCGCGCACCACGATCTGGGTTTTACCCTGATCGACGAACACGTACGGCGAATTCTGCTGCAGCTGTTCCTGCATCTTTTTGTAGAGATCAAGACGCTTCGCCGGATCCGGCTCGGCTACCGCCGCCAGCGTGGCTTTATTCAGCTCCGGGATTTTCCAGCCGTTCAGCCCGGCCACGGTGCTGGATTTACCGTCGTTCCACGCGAAGGCGCTGGCGTTAGAGTGCGCGTCGAAGTAGTCCGGGATCCACAGACGAATCGCCGCCTGATGCTGCTTTGCGCGCACGCGGGCATAGACCTGGCTCCCGGCGGCAGGCAGCAGATCGACCTTCACGCCACCTTGGGCAAAGCTCGCCTGCATCGACTGGGCGATGGTGATAAACGGCGGCTTGTTCTCCACGTCCAGCGTGAAGTGCGCGTCTTTAATGCCCGCTTTGGCGAGAATGGCTTTCGCTTTTGCCGGGTCAAATTTAAACGGGTTGTCTTCCAGCGCGCCCGGCAGGCCGACCGGCAGGAAGCTCTGATGAACAAAGTACTGGCCTTTCAGCAGATTTTTGGTGATGCCTTCATAATCGACCAGCCAGCGCGAGGCTTCCCAGAACGCCGGGTTGTTCAGCAGCGGGTTGGCGCTGTTGCCGGTGTTAAACACCAGGTAATTTTGCTCGGCGGACGGAATGCTCAGTACCTTCACGCCCGGCTTGCCGTCCAGGGCGCTTATCTGATCTGCACCGAGATCGCGCGCCACGTCCGCATCACCCTGCTGGATCAGCAGGCGGCGTGAGGCCGGATCGGGGACGTTTTTAATGATGATGCTTTTGAGCTTCGGCGCGCCGCCGGGCGCCGATTCGTTAGCTTCCAGCACGATAGCCTGATGCGGCTGATAGACGCGCATTTTGAACGCGCCGCTGCCCGCCGAGTGCATTTTCAGCCAGGCGTTACCGAAGTCGTTATCCTTCACGTTCGCCGCAACCTGCTTTTCATCGACGATGGAGGCAATCGGCGTTGAGAGAATATTCAGCGCCACCGACGGGCTAACGTCCGCCGTCCAGTGAAGCTGGAGGGTATGGTCGTCCACCTTTTTCAGCTGGCTGGCGATGTTGCTCGCGTCCCAGCCCAGCACGTTGAGGATAAAGGCCGGGGATTTGTTCAGCGTCACGGCGCGGGTGTACGAGAAAATCACGTCTTCCGGGCGCAGCGGGTTGCCGGAGGCGAATTTGGCATCGGGCTTAAGCTTAATCGTCAGGGTTTTTGCTGCCGCGTCCGCTTCCCAGCTTTCTGCCAGAATCGGGGTGATTTTTTCCGGGTTATCGCGGTCCGGCTGTACCAGACGCTGATACAGGCTCGGCACGGTCTGGATGCTGGAAAGCTCGTTGGCTTCGGCCGGGTCGAGGCTCACGATGTCATCCAGCCCCTGGGCAACAACCAGCGTGGTGGGCGGTGTAGTGGCGTGGACAGCGCCTGAGAGCGCAGCCAGCACCAGTAACGGCAACAGTTTTTTCGTCATAGCGATCCCTGAGAAGAATATATTGTGATTGTTTTATGCTCCGCTACGTTAGGTCGACTCTGACATTCCGCAAAGTCGAAATTCAGCTTTGCTTATATCTTGCGGGAATATCGCATGCGCTCGGGCTATTAAAATACGCTGCTTTTCGCCCGCTTTTTAACCTGCTATAACAAACTCCTTACCTTTCAGGGAGTCACCGCCGTGCCCGAAATCAATCAACATGGTCAAACCGTTAACGATATCGTTCCCGACTGGAGAGGCGCGCGCGTATTAACACGCACGCCGCTGTTCGGCCAGTATTGCCGCCTGGAGCCGCTGGACGCCGATCGCCACGCGGCCGATCTCTATGAGGCCTACGCGCTGGGCGACGACAGCGACTGGACGTGGCTTGCCAGCACGCAGCCAGCGAGCGTGGAAGCCACCGTGCACTGGATCGTGGGTAAGGTGATGGACGATGAGCTGGTGCCGTTTGCCGTCATTGATTTACGCACCGAACGCGCGGTGGGGCTGGTGAGCTATATGGCTAACGAGCGGCTGCTGGGGTCGGTGGAGATCGGGCACGTGACCTGGTCGCGCAGGATGAAAGGAACCCGGATGGGCACCGAAACGGTGTGGCTGCTGCTGAAAAATGCGTTTGAGCATGGCTACCGGCGCGTCGAGTGGAAGTGCGATTCCATGAACATTGCGTCACGCAATGCGGCGGAGCGGCTGGGGTTTGTCTGGGAAGGACGCCTGCGCCAGAAGCTGGTGCGCAAAGGGCGCAACCGCGACAGCGATATGCTTTCTATTATTGACGGCGAGTGGCCGCAAAGAGACGCCGAGCTGCGCGCCTGGCTGGCGGCGGAGAATTTTGACGGGGAAGGGCGGCAGATTAAGCGGCTTGAGGCGTTTCGGTTATAAGTGTTTTATGTAGGGTACATCTGAAACGGTCGATCAATCTGCGGAAATGGCAATTTCGATCAAATTGGTTTTTCCGGACTGTAGCCCCTGCGTCACCGCCGTGGCGATATCCGCGGCCTGGGTCACCCGACAGCAGCGGATACCCATCGCGGCCCCCAGCGACTGGAAATCAATTCGCGGGTTAATCAGATCCATCCCGATAAAACGACCCAGCTTTGTCGAACTGTAGCCCGGCTGTCCTTTCATGAAGTTTTTCAGGATGTTGTACTCCAGGTTATTCATCACGATAAAGGTGACGGGCAGATTTTCGTGCGCCGCCGTCCAGAGCGCCTGCGGCGAGTACAGGGAGGCGCCGTCGCCAACCAGACACACAACCGGCTCGCGCCCCAGCCCCAGCGAGTGACCTACTGCTGCAGGCATTCCCCAGCCCAGACCGCCGCCGCGCATAAAGTAGTAGCGCGGGTGCTGCTGGTCGGAGATAAACCGGCGAACGTGTCTGGCCGTTGCAATCGCTTCGTCGACAATCGTTATGCCCGGCGGAACGGACTTTATCACCTCGTAGGCCGCGACCATCGGCGAAATCGCCGGGCGCAGCCGCTCGGCTGCCAGACGCTCTTCCTGCAGTTGCCACTCTTTTTCACGCTCAGCGCGTGCCGCTTTGAGCAGCCGCTGATGCGTCAATTTGCTTGCCACCCGGCGCTGCTCAAGCTTCGGCAACAGTTCCTTCAGGGAGAGTGTGATATCTCCCATCACCGAGAGGCGGGTGGCGTAGGTGCGTCCCAGCTCGTTCATATCCGCCGAGAGCTGATACACCGCGCAGGTTTCCGGAATCGCCTCGCCCTCGCTATACAAAATGGTAATCAGGCTTCTGCCGCCGATGATAAACACCGCATCGTAGGCATTAACGACGCTGGCGATTTCCTTTGCGGTGGTGGGCATATTGCCTCGCCAGAGCGCGTGCTGCGTGGGGAAGGGTAAATTCAGCGGCCAGGAGGAGCCGTAGACGTGGGCGCCCAGCGCTTCAGCAAGCTGGACAATCTCCTGCGTCGAGCCGCTGGAGTGAACTTCATCCCCCGCCACAATCATGATCCTGCCGGGGGTGACTTCGCTTAGCGCCTGCGCCAGCTCGTCCAGCGAGCCCGCCACGGTGTGGTAGTTCACTTTAGAGGCCGTTTGTATCCCGGCGTCGCTGAGCTCTTCCATCACGTTCATCGGAAGCGAAAGCAGAACCGGGCCGGCCGGAGGGTAGCTGGCGGCATGAAACGCCCGACGCACCAGCACCGGAAGCTGGTCGGCGTTGGTGACCTCCTGCGCCCATTTCACCACCGGCGACCCAATGGAGACAATGTCATCATACAGGAGCGGGTCGCGCACGTAGTGGCGGGTATCCTGTTGTCCGACGGTGACAACCAGCGGCGTTTTCATGATCCGCGAGTTAATGAGATTCCCCATGCCGTGCCCAAGACCGCTGGCGGTATGCAAATTGATAAAACCGGTCTTGCCGGAGGCTTTCGCGTAGCCGTCGGCAATGGCGACCACGCTGCTCTCCTGGAGTGCCAGAATATAGTGAATATTTTCATGGCGAAGAAGGGCATCAATAAGCGGAAGTTCGGTGGTGCCGGGGTTGCCAAAAATATATTCCACACCTTCACTCTCCAGCACTTCAAGGAGAATGTCGGCACCCGATCGCATATTTAAGTCTGACAGGGACGTTAATGATTTAATCATAATGACACCTCGTTCAGCGTTATTTAACTCATGCTAAAATTCTTCCTGCGTAGGGCGGACAATTATTTCATTTACATCAACGTCGCCAGGCTGTTCGATAGCAAATAATACGGCTCTGGCAATCGACTCTGCCGGAATAGCCTGCTTATAAAATTCATGCAGGAACTGTTTGCTCGGGGCATCAGAGCTGCCAAACTGCAGCTCGCTTTCAACGGCGCCGGGGGAAATAAGGGTCGTCCGAACGGTTTTCCCCGCTTCCTGACGTAAGCCTTCACTCAGGGCGCGGACGGCGAATTTCGTGGCGCTGTACACCACGCCGCCGGGGGCAAGGACCTTGATACCCGCCACGGAGGCCACGTTAATAAAGTGTCCGCTCCCCTGACGCTGGAATACCGGGAATGCCGCTGCGATACCGTACAGCACGCCTTTGATGTTGGTATCGATCATCCGGTCCCACTCGTCGGTTTTCAGCTCGCTGAGGGGAGCAATTGCCATAAAGCCTGCGTTGTTGATCAGCACGTCGACGCGCTGGTATGCGGCGACGGCAGCGTCAATCGCGCGCTGAACCTCCTCCTGTCGGGTCACGTCCGCCTTCACGGCAATCGCCTGGCCGCCCTGCTGAATAATGCGATCCACCAGGGCGTTAATTCTCTCCAGACGACGGGCAACCAGCACCAGAGAGAAAGGTTTATTTGCCAGATGAAGGGCAATGGCCTCACCAATACCGCTGCTGGCACCGGTGATAACAACAACTTTGTTTGCACTATTATTCATGATCTTATCTCACTGTTGTGTGATTCAAAATAAATAAAAATAAGGGAGCGGTTTAAGAATTATGAAAAATTCTTAAATGCTCGTTTTTGATATATTCTGTATCTGGAATGAAATAATGCTCGCTTAAAACTTAATGGAGTGCGGAAGAAAATGTCAATGACGTTTTTTAATAATTAAATTAATTGCAAGCTTAATATTTAATTCTTATATGTAACAATCATATGAACAGAATAAAATTTGGTGACCCCGCGGCCCTGCGAACAAGGCCGGAGGATTAAATCTTGCCGCTGTACAGCACGGGGCCGGTGGGTTGACCGGTGGGTGATCCCCCTTTAGGTTCAAGGCTTATGGCTATCATCGCGTCAGGGGTAAGGGTGTTGTTCCTGAGGGCAACATCAGTCGGTATATCACGTTGCAGCAGCCCAAGGGATATCGGGGCCTTCCCGGCAGGAATAAGCCAAAGCTGCAGGCTGTTTTGCGCCGCGACAGCGTTCGGTCTGAGAGGGGTGATGCTCAGATACTGGCGGCGGCTGTCCGCACTGACGATCCATTGCCCGTGCTGTTGGGCATCGTTGAGCACCATCAGCGGTGCGAGTTCCGGCGTGCGGGTGGAATACCAGGTCACGACGGTAACGGCGGCGAGGCCGGCCGCGACCACCCAGCCGAGATAGGGCCGGCTTTGGCGCAAAGGCTTTTTCGGTGGCAGATCGAGGGCTATCCTCTTCCACACCGTCTCGGGTGGGTGAACGGGCGCGAGATGACTGTCGAGCGTGCTGAACATTTCCTGCCAGTACGCCACGCGGGCAGCCAGACCGGGCTCAGCGGCAAGCCTCTTCTGGAACTGAAGCCGCGCCCCTCCGCGCAGGGTGCCGAGGGCATATTCTGCAGCCAGCATGTCATCGCGTTTTTCGCTGTCATTCATAGGCCCACGCACTCCCGAAGATGATCCATCGCGCGGCGGATCCAGCTTTTTACCGAGCCCACGGGCTGCTGGAGCCAGTCGGCAATGTCGCTGTGGGACATGCCCTGATAGTAGGCGAGCGTAATGCTCTGGCGCTGTTCCTGACTCAGATGATCCAGACAATGCCTGAGTCGTGCTGCCTGCGCGTTATCGTACCAGTTGTTTTGCTCATCGTTTTCGCTAAGCAGACTCTCTTCGGAATACGACTCCTCGCGGGCGGCAGCGCGGGTTTGCCCGCTGCGCAGCCAGTCAATGCAGCGGTTGCGAACAATATGCGTAAGCCAGGTCATCGGAGAGCTCAGGGCGGCGTTATAGGTTTCGGCTTTACTCCAGACGGTGACAAAACAGTCGTGAAGGATCTCTTCTGCCCAGGCGCGATGGCGTAGCATGCGCAGCGCGACGGCAAACAGATGCGGTGAAGTGAGTCGGTAAAGCTGTTCAAATGCGCGGCGATCGCCGTTTGCGACCGCCTGCATTAATTTCAAATGCTGTTCAGCCAGCGCGTTATCCATGTTTTTCCCGGAAGGCAACGTCACACTTCCGAAGTATAGACAACTACTTAGGCATCAGGACGGTATCGATCACATCGATCACGCCATTTTTCTGATGGACGTCATAGGTGCTGATATTCGCCACGTTACCTTTACCATCCTTGAGCTGAATATTGTGCGGGCCGTTACTCATGATCCACAGCGGTTGACCGTTAACGGTTTTCAGCTCCGCGTGGCCGCCGCCCTGTTTAATTTTCTGCTCCAGCGCTCTCATATCGTAATTACCCGCAACCACGTGATAGGTCAGGATACTGGTGAGCAGCGCTTTATTTTCCGGCTTCACCAGATTGTCCACCGTACCCGCAGGCAATTTCGCAAACGCCGCATCGGTGGGCGCAAAAACGGTGAAGGGCCCTTTGCTCTGCAGCGTATCCACCAGCCCGGCCGCTTTAACCGCCGCCACCAGCGTGGTGTGATCTTTAGAGTTCACGGCGTTTTCAACAATGTTTTTGCTCGGGAACATTTCCGCTCCGCCCACCATCACGGAGCCTGACGTCATGGCTGCTGATGCGCCTGCACAGAAGAGTAAAGCGCTGGATACGAATGCAACACTGAGTAGCTTTTTCATCATTTATCCTCGGATTAAGGAGCAAAGGCGTTGCTCACATACTCACATACGAGGGCAGGGGGGAAACTGGATGCAGGCAAATGAAAATAAATTTTGGGCGGGGTAGGTTAATCCCCTCTCCCCTATGGGCTGAGGGGGCACCACAAAGTAATGCCAGCACGGAACAGTCCCCTCTCCCCTTCGGGGAGAGGGTTAGGGTGAGGGGAACATAAGGCTGTAGTGGTCATTCCGTTCACTTTATGTTCCTTGCTACTCTGTAACAACATGACTGGTGAACGTGCCAGGGTGGCTCAGTCGCCACCACCCTGGCGACCCGGGCTCCCGGCGGTAAATCGCCGCTTCGCGGTGCCCTCGGCGTATTCCTTCCGGCTTATCGGGGACGGGCGGAGGTAACGTCCCTGTAAAGCCCGCCCTCTCGGCGCATCCATGCGCCTCGCCCCGGCCGGAAGGCAAACGCCTCAGCGATTTACAGCCGGACCAGGGCATCGCTGAAAGGCTTAAGTCGTTCTTAAACAACGTTATTGCTGCTGCTTAAAAATTACTGGGGATCCTTCAGCCTATGGGGAGAGGGCCAGGGTAAAGGGAAATACCCTCAGCGTCGAACCGGCGCCCCGTTCGCCACATAATACGCCGCCGTGCTCTTCGCCAGCGGCTCGCGCCCGCGAATGGCGTCGGCAATCTTCTCGCCAATCATAATAGTGGTGGCGTTCAGGTTGCCGGTGATGATCTGCGGCATGATCGACGCATCCACCACGCGCAGCCCTTCCAGCCCGTGAACGCGGCCTTCGCCGTCGACCACCGCCATCTCGTCGTAACCCATCTTGCAGGTGCCGCACGGGTGGAAGGCGGTTTCGGCGTGGTTACGCACGAACTCGTCGAGCTGCTCGTCGGTCTGGCATTCGACGCCCGGGCTGATTTCGCGACCGCGATATTTGTCCAGCGCGGGCTGGTGCATGATCTCGCGGGTGATGCGGATAGCGTCGCGGAACTCCTGCCAGTCCTGCTCGTGAGACATATAGTTGAACAGAATCGCCGGATGCTGGTGCGGATCGCGCGACTTGATGCGCACGTGCCCGCGGCTCGGGGAGCGCATGGAGCCGACGTGGCACTGGAAGCCGTGCTCTTTTACCGCGTTCGAACCGTTATAGTTAATCGCTACCGGCAGGAAATGGTACTGAATGTTCGGCCATTCGAACACCTCGCGGCTGCGGATAAAACCGCCCGCCTCGAAGTGGTTGCTCGCGCCCACGCCGGTGCCGCCAAACAGCCACTCGGCGCCAATCTTCGGCTGGTTCCACCACTGCAGGGCAGGGTAGAGGGAGACCGGCTCTTTGCATTCGTACTGGAGGTACATCTCCAGGTGATCCTGCAGGTTTTCGCCCACGCCGGGCAGGTCGTGCACCAGCGGAATATCAAACTGCTTCAGAAGCTCCGCGTTGCCCACGCCGGAGCGCTGGAGAATCTGCGGGGAGGCAATCGCGCCCGCGCACAGCAGCACCTCTTTATTCGCCGTCGCTCTGGACGGGATAGTGCTTTCGCCCTCCAGCCACTCGACGCCCGCCGCGCGCTTGCCGTCAAAAATAATATGATCGGTCATGGCGTGAGTGCGGATGGTCAGGTTCGGGCGCTTTTTGGCCTGGTCAAGATAGCCGCGCGCGGTGCTGGCGCGTCGGCCCTGCGGCGTGACCGTGCGGTCCATCGGGCCGAAGCCTTCCTGCTGATAGCCGTTGAGATCGTCTGTGCGCGGGTAGCCCGCCTGCACGCCCGCTTCCACCATCGCCTCAAACAGCGGGTTCACGCCCGGTTTCGAGGTGGTAACGCTCACCGGGCCGTCGCCGCCGTGGTAGTCGTTCGGCCCCACGTCGCGCGTCTCCGCCTTGCGGTAGTAGGGCAGGCAGTTGAGGTAGCTCCAGTGCTCAAGGCCAGATTCTTTCGCCCAGTTGTCGAGGTCCATCGCGTTACCGCGGATGTAGCACATGCCGTTGATCAGCGACGAGCCGCCCAGGCCTTTGCCGCGCCCGCACTCCATACGGCGGTTGTTCATGTACGGCTCTGGCTCGGTTTCATACGCCCAGTTGTAGCGCTTGCCCTGCAGCGGAAACGCCAGCGCGGCGGGCATTTGGGTGCGGAAGTCAAAGCGGTAGTCCGGCCCGCCCGCCTCAAGCAGCAGGACGGTGGTATTCGGATCTTCAGTCAGTCGCGTTGCCAGTACGTTGCCGGCAGAGCCGGCCCCGATAATGATGTAGTCAAATTGCAAATAAACCTCCCGGTTAAAATATGGACTGGAATTTACCCATCTCAACCTGGATGGACTTCACCTGGGTGTAGCTCTGCAGCGTCATCACGCCGTTCTCGCGACCAATGCCGGAGTGTTTGTAGCCGCCGACCGGCATCTCTGCGGCGGATTCACCCCAGGTGTTGATCCAGCAGATGCCCGCTTCGAGCTGATGAATGGCGCCGTGCGCGCGGTTCAGGTCGGCAATGACGATGCCCGCCGCCAGGCCGTAGTCGGTGTCGTTGGCGCGGCGGATCGCTTCTTCTTCACTTTCATAGGTGAGGATGGACATCACCGGGCCGAAGATCTCTTCGCGCACGATGGTCATCTCGTCGGTGCAGTCGGTGAACACGGTCGGGGCGACCCACGCGCCGTTGTCAAAACCTTCGCCCTTCAGCGCGTCGCCGCCGCATAGCACGCGCGCACCTTCCTCTTTGCCTTTGGCGATGTAGCGCAGCACGCTGTCGCGGTGCGGGAAGCTGACCATCGGGCCAAAGTTGGTGCGTTCATCGAACAGATCGCCCGCGCGGATGCGGCCCACGCGCTCAACGATTTTCTGCTCAAACGCGGCCTTGAATTTCGCGGGTATGAACACGCGGGTACCGTTGGTGCACACCTGGCCGGAGCTGAAGAAGTTCGCCATCATGGCGATGTCCGCCGCGAGATCCAGATCGGCGTCGTCGAAAATAATCAGCGGGGATTTGCCGCCCAGCTCCATCGTTACCTCTTTCAGGGACGAGGCCGCCGAGTTGGCCATTACCTTCTTGCCGCTGGCGACGCCGCCGGTGAAGGAGACTTTGGCGATGCCCGGATGCTCGGTCAGGTACTGGCCGGTCTCCGCGCCCACGCCCGGCAGGACGTTAAATACGCCGTCCGGCAGGCCCGCTTCGGTGTAGATCTCCGCAAGCTTCAGGGCGGTAAGCGGGGTGACCTCGCTCGGCTTGAAGATCATCGCGTTGCCCGCCGCCAGCGCCGGGGCGGATTTCCACAGGGCGATCTGGATCGGGTAGTTCCACGCCCCGATGCCCGCCACCACGCCCAGCGGCTCGCGGCGGGTGTAGACGAATGAGGTCTCACGCAGCGGGATCTGGCTGCCTTCCAGCGCCGGGATCAGCCCCGCGTAGTACTCCAGCACGTCCGCGCCGGTGACGATGTCGACGGTGGAGGTTTCGGAATACGCTTTACCGGTGTCGAGGGTTTCCAGCTTCGCCAGCTCGTCGTTGCGCTCGCGCAGGATATCAACGGCGCGACGCAGAACGCGCGAACGCTCCATGGCGGTCATCGCCGCCCAGATTTTTTGTCCGCGTTTTGCGCTTTCGACTGCGCGGTCCACGTCTTCGCGCCCGGCGGCCTGTACGCTCGCCAGAACTTCACCGTTGGCCGGGTTGATGGTCTCGAAGGTGCGACCGCTGGTGGCGGAGGTATAACCACCATTGATATAAAGCTGCTGTTCTGCCATTCGGGACATAAATTCTCCTCGGTTATTCGGTCGGTAAATGCTGGCTGATAAAGTGGCTGGTGAGCGACTGCGCCAGGGGCTTATCCAGCGGCTTGCCGCTCAGCGCGGCGCGCAGCCACAGCCCGTCGATCAGGGCCGCCAGGCCGTAGCCCGCCTCTTCAGCCTGTTCGCGCGGCAGCTCACGGCGGAACTCGTACACCAGGTTTGACAACAAGCGACGGCTGCTCACCTGCTGCAGGCGGTAGAGCATCGGCTGGTGCATGCTGCTCGCCCAGAAGGCCAGCCAGGCCTTCATTGCCGCGCCGCTGGTCTGGGTTTCATCAAAATTGCCGCCGACAATGGCCTGCAGGCGTTGCTCCGCGCTGCCGTCCGGCAGGGCGCGTAAGCGGCTCAAAACCGCGTCGCGCAGCTGGCCGGTAATGTCGCGCATGGTCGCTTCCAGCAGACCGTTTTTGTCTTTGAAGTAGTGACTGATGATCCCCGTGGAAACGCCCGCCCGACGGGCGATCTGCGCGATCGTCGCGTCGTGCATTCCCACTTCATTTATTGCTTCCAGCGTGGCGTCGATAAGCTGCCTGCGCCGGATCGGCTGCATCCCCACTTTGGGCATTTTTGCCACTCCATTCATCAGCGTTGGTAATACATTAAAGCGGTTTTTGATTGGACGTTCAATATAAAATGTGTCTTAATTGTTGCGGATTTGGATTTTAATAGTTACAAAAACAGTGGGGATACTGGATGACAGACCTTTCACAAGACAGAGAAAAAGACAAAATCAACCCGGTCGTTTTTTATACGTCCGCCGGGCTGATTTTGTTGTTTTCCCTGACGACCATCTTCTTTCGTGATTTTTCTGCCGAGTGGATTGGGCGCACCCTGAACTGGGTGTCGAAGACCTTCGGCTGGTACTATCTGCTGGCCGCGACGCTCTATATCGTCTTCGTGGTCTGCATCGCCTGCTCGCGCTTCGGTTCGGTGAAGCTCGGGCCTGAGCAGTCCAAGCCCGAATTCAGCCTGCTGAGCTGGGCCGCGATGCTGTTTGCCGCGGGCATCGGCATTGACCTGATGTTCTTCTCCGTGGCGGAACCGGTCACGCAGTATATGCAGCCGCCGGAAGGGGCAGGGCAGACGATGGAGGCCGCGCGCCAGGCGATGGTCTGGACGCTGTTCCACTACGGCCTGACGGGCTGGTCGATGTACGCCCTGATGGGCATGGCGCTCGGATACTTTAGCTATCGTTATAATTTGCCTCTCACCATCCGCTCCGCGCTGTACCCGATCTTCGGTAAAAAGATTAACGGCCCGATTGGCCACAGCGTTGATATCGCGGCGGTGATCGGCACCATCTTCGGTATTGCGACAACGCTCGGGATTGGCGTGGTGCAGCTCAACTACGGGCTGAGTGTGCTGTTTGATATCCCGGATTCGATGGCGGCCAAAGCGGCGCTGATAGCGCTGTCGGTGATTATCGCCACCATTTCGGTGACGTCGGGCGTGGATAAAGGCATCCGCGTGCTCTCCGAGCTGAACGTGGCGCTGGCGCTAGGCCTGATCCTGTTCGTGCTGTTTATGGGCGATACCTCGTTCCTGCTCAATGCCCTAGTGCTCAACGTGGGCGACTACGTAAACCGCTTTATGGGCATGACGCTGAACAGCTTCGCTTTCGACCGCCCGGTAGAGTGGATGAACAACTGGACGCTGTTCTTCTGGGCGTGGTGGGTGGCGTGGTCGCCGTTTGTCGGCCTGTTCCTGGCGCGTATTTCGCGTGGCCGCACCATCCGCCAGTTCGTGATGGGCACGCTGATAATCCCGTTCACCTTTACCCTGCTGTGGCTGTCGATTTTCGGCAACAGCGCGCTGCATGAGATCATCCACGGCAATGCCACCTTCGCGCAGGAAGCGATGGCGCACCCGGAGCGCGGCTTCTACAGCCTGCTGGCGCAGTACCCGGCGTTTACCTTTAGCGCCTCCGTGGCGACCATCACCGGCCTGCTGTTCTACGTCACCTCGGCGGATTCCGGCGCGCTAGTGCTGGGCAACTTCACCTCGAAGCTCAAAGATATCAACAGCGATGCGCCAAACTGGCTACGCATCTTCTGGTCCATCGCCATTGGCCTGCTGACGCTCGGCATGCTGATGACCAACGGCATTTCGGCGCTGCAGAACACCACGGTGATCATGGGCCTGCCGTTCAGCTTCGTCATCTTCTTCGTGATGGCCGGGCTGTATAAATCGCTCAAGGTGGAAGACTACCGCCGCGTCAGCGCCAGCCGCGACACCGCGCCGCGTCCGATGGGCGCGCAGGACCGGCTGAGCTGGAAGAAACGTCTCTCGCGCCTGATGAACTACCCGGGCACGCGCTACACCAAACAGATGATGGAGACGGTCTGCTTCCCGGCGATGGAAGAGGTCGCGCAGGAGCTGAAGCTGCGCGGTGCGTACGTGGAGCTGAAAAACCTGCCGCCGGAGGAGGGCGAGACCCTGGGGCACCTGGATCTGCTGGTGCACATGGGCGACGAGCAGAACTTTGTTTATCAGATCTGGCCGCAGCAGTATTCGGTACCCGGGTTTACCTACCGGGCGCGCAGCGGGAAATCGACCTACTACCGGCTGGAAACCTTCCTGCTGGAAGGGAGCCAGGGGAATGATTTGATGGACTACAGCAAGGAGCAGGTGATTACGGACATTCTGGACCAGTATGAACGGCACCTGAACTTTATCCATCTGCACAGGGAAGCGCCGGGGAATAGCGTGATGTTCCCGGATGTTTGATGTCTAGATGAGCATCATAAAGGTTAGGTAGCGGGGGCTGAGTGTTTAAACTTTGGCCCCGTTATTTTTGAAAATGTGTGAAAAGTTTGTATTGGTGTATTTATATCAATAATTTATATTGATGGCATAACTCATTTTTTATGGGAATGAATTTGTTTTTTTGGGGGGGATCTCACAATTAATTGGAGTTTTTAAATAGTTATCCGGAAGGGGCTTTTTGAATAATTAATGAACGCTTATTGCTTATAGCATTAAAAAACAGAAAGTGCGATCAACTACAATAAATATCATTAGCATAAAGCATATAACTGACTGGCAGTAAATTTCACTGCAATTAAATGAGGATAACAAATTGCCAGTTTATGCAAACAAGGGTGGCGATTCTGGAGTCGTTTTTTATGAAACAACTAACGATTCAATCACTGTTCACTTCAGAGATGGATGGAAATATGTTTACGATACCAGTAAGCCCGGGCTCGCTGTAGTGGCAAAGATGCAGCAATTAGCTCATGCTGGTCATGGACTTAATAGCTACATAAGTCGTGTTGTTAAGTCTAATTTCTCTCAAAAGTATCGTTAGTCTAACGCAAGACGGCGATTTTTGCCCTCTTAACGCATCTAACTATATCATTCATGAATGGTGTTGTATTGACTAATTTATTCACATAATATTTAAAAAGATTTTCACCTCAAGATTATTATTCCTCGAGTTACCTCGCATTTATCAAATTCCCCTTATTTTAATTCCCTGTGTATTTATACATGGAAGTATAATGGCCGAAATTAACCCAGCACTGAGATCTGGAAAGATATGTAAAAAGGCAACAAAAAGGAATCGCGGTACAAAGGTGTGCGACCACCTCCATACCGCTAACCACAAACAACTAAACAGGAGTTGATTATGGCTGCGAAGAATTCTATGCCAGAGCGGGCTATTGCCCAAACAGAAAATGCAGATCTAGAGATTCAGCAAGAAAATCGCGAGAAGCTACGCAAAAAACGCATCCGGGCGTTGCATGACGAGCCGGTTCACTCTGCGTATCTTCATGAAAGAGGAGAGGCGGGTTCCGCCTGTGTTGAACTTTATACCCGAATGGAGCGAAACTATCTGCCGTTAACCGGCGCGTGGTTAACCCGCGCAGGGTTTAAAGCAGGAATAGCCGTGAAGATCCGCGTGATGCCGGATTGTATTGTGATTACGCCGCAAAATTCCCGTGAGCTGTGGGGCTGTCTGGAAGGCGTCAGCGCAACGTATACAAATAAGCTGAAAATGATGAAGTGGCTGGAGACGTTTCCGGGAGCGTTAATTGATACGGGGGATTTGCCAGTGAACGAAAGTGGAAAAGGGGAGCGGTAAACATCACGAGGCGATCCTGGGAATGCCAGGATCGCGCTTTGAGCAACCACATATATTAATATTTTATTAGATCAATCAGGATAGTTATGCTCTAGTTTTTTCTTTCTGCGCAGGTTTCATCCATAAATCATCATAAATAATATTGCCCTTGAGATAATTCCATTGAATACCACGGAATCGTAAGCCTACCACTTCATGCATGTTAGGCGCAGAGCTGCCCGGATAGTATACATGCGTGAAATCCAGAGATGAGATTACCACGCTATCAAGTGTGATGGTGTAGATCTCTGTTTCCGCTCCCGCTTCAACAATTTCATAATATTTAATAATTGCTTTTTGCAGGCGTCTTCCTTCGCAAGCGACAACAGCAAGATAAGGACTCACTTTATCTAATTGCTTATGCAGAGTAACCGGACCATGCTGTCTTGTTCCGGTCATATTTCCGGTATGGCTATCGACGGCTTGTTTTATGCCGTAACTGCTGTTCATGATTTCTATAGCACCTTCTCGACCTGGCATCATACAGTCGCCCTGTATGAGCATTCCGTGCTCATCGTAGAGAAATAGGTAAGCGGGTAGTGACATTATCATTCTCCTAAATTTATTAGCTTGCCATTTTTATCGATATCGAACTGATGTACATATTCTTTGCCATTTAAGCCGTAGTGAATTACGTAAGTATGTTCATACTCCCATTTAATATTCATACAAGTATCAGGATAGGAAGCGTTTAAATCACCGTATCCGGATCCCGTCACTATGCTTATCTGATGGGCTTTGCTTGAATAAATTGTATAATATTTCAAAATGTCATTTTTATTTATGCTGAAACAAATATGATTGCCGTTAATAAAAGTTAGTCGTGTTTTGGGGGCTCGTTTACCACCGGGACAGCCGGTAATTGAAATACATATAGCAATAATAACCAGCAGTTTTTTCATCCGGGAAATCCTTTTAAAACTGTTTTATATTTATTCAGGAGGTAATAGAGCGTTTCTTTAAGATGCAGATCCCGGTATTGTAATAAGCTCTGATTTTTCTCCAGACCAAAATATTTCAATAACCAGTAATCGCTTACAATCGATGCTTGCTGCTCTAACCCATAATGCAATAAATCTACTTTATCTAAGCTATAAGTATAGTCAGCAATACCGGAAAATAATCCTCTGGTCCTGACAAACATCCCCTTTTGTGTTTGCCAGACGTGCATCATCTCATGCATAAATCTATGCTTCTTAACTAAGTCGTCCTCTAAAGAGAAATCAGGTGAATAAGTTTCTTCTCTAAACCACATTTCACCATTGGGACTCATCGCTATATCGACAGGCTGGAGATTAAAAGGAAGATAACTTTCCCTGTGCACCCACACCAGATGATAATGGATACTGTAACCATAAAGCGTCTTCGCGAGGGCTATCTCACCGATGGTGAGTTGTCGGATACCGCCTGGGTTAATCGGGGTTCCTGAGGTGGGAATAATGCGTTCATTTACCGGCATCATAAATCCATTTAAATCTTGTGGTTATTGGATTTTTATCTTACTCCTGCAGATATGGAAAAGAAGATTGATATATTCCTAAAAAGTGTTTTTTGCATTGCGAGAAATAAAAGAAGTGAAAGAGTGGCTGAATAAAGATTTTCGATGCCTGACGCGCGTTACAGCAAAGTGATGACTTGATTACCATCAGGTAACCAGTGAACTGTAAATAGCGTATTTTCTTTAAACTCAGCGTGTGGGCGGGTCAGGGCCAGCGTAAGTGTTCTTTCATCGAGCGTCATAATACGAGCGCAGTCAAAACCCATGTAAGTCTTCACCTGCGGAAAGAGCGCCTTAAACAGACTCTCCTTGGCGCTAAAAGCCAGCGTCAGCGCCAGCGCAAAAGGGTAGCCCGAGTGCGTCAGGCATATCGCTTCCTGCGCATCAACGATGCCGTTCTGGATTTCGCGGGCTTCCCGGTCTGGAAGAATGGCTTCGCAATCAATACCTACGAGCGCATCTTGATGACGGACGACAACCGCCATCGCCTGCGTGCCGCTATGAGTAATGCTTCCCGAAACCCCTTCCGGCCAGAGCGGTTCGCCGCTGGGGCCGATGCCGGGGATCGCGCGTTCATTTATCGCGCCGAGCGCATGCGCGGCGGCGATGCGGCCTGCAAGATGCTCGGCTTTGCGTTTGCGTCCGGCGTTTAAAAGCTCAGCGTAGTGGGGGATCCAGAGAAGGTCGGCGTCGGTGAAGGTGGTGGGGTCGAAGGTGACGTGGTGGACGGGGTGGCCGGCAAGAATGAACGTGGTGTGGGTTGTGTGCATGTTTTTCCCTTCAGAATTGTGCGGCCTGATGCCCTCACCCCGGCCCTCTCCCACGGGGAGAGGGGGGAGTTACTGCCTGTATCAGAATCGCGTATTCACGCTCATGTACCAGGTACGACCCGGCTCATTATACGTATACGCTCCCGCACCGTACATATACGCACCGGTGGTGGCGTTGCCCGTGGTCTGGGCATTACCCGCGCGCCACTGGCGTTTGTCGAAGACGTTATCCACGCCGCCGGTCAGGCTGACGTTTTTGGTCATGTCCCAGGTCGCGCTCAGGCCAACGATGCTGTACGGGCTGACTTCGTCTTTCTCAGACCCGGTCACCGGCTGACCTTTGTAGTTGTACTTCTTCGGCTGCTGCTTGCCGTACCAGGTAAAGGTCGACTGGAGCGACACGTCCTGATGGACCTGCCAGCTCAGGGTCGAGTTCAGCGTATACTCCGGAATGATCGACAGACGGTCACCGGTCTCCTTGTTCTTGCTCTGCAGCATCCAGGTGATGTTGTTGGTCCAGTTGATTGTGTCGCTGACCGGCACGTTCAGGGAGCCTTCCAGCCCTTCGACGACCGCTTTCGGAACGTTTTCCCACTGGTAGATATCCGTCTGCACTTTGCCGGAAGAGGTGTGACCGATCGGCGCATAGCCCGCTTCAATCTTGTCGCGATAGTCGTTGCGGAACCAGGTCACGCCCGCCAGCCAGCCGTCGCGTTTCCACTCCAGACCAATCTCTTTATTGATGCTGGTTTCCGCTTTCAGGTCGTCGTTGCCCATCATGTAGCAGCCCACGCCGTCGGAGCTGGCGTAGCAGCCCTGGCCTTTGCTGTAGAGCAGGTAGTTCGGGTTGGTCTGGTACAGGCTCGGCGCTTTATAGGCGCGCGCGATCCCCATCTTCAGCGTGAAGTCATCGCCCAGACCTTGCGACAGGTTCAGGGACGGGCTCCAGTTGTTGCCGACGATAGTGTGGTGATCGAAGCGCAGGGCAGGGGTCAGCATAGTGCTGTCGGTCAGCTCCATGTTGTTTTCGGCGAACAGGGAGAAAATCTCCGCCGAGGTGTACGGGCTGCGGTCGTTTGTCATGCCCGGAATGGTGCCGCCCTGCAGGGTTTGCGTGAAGGAGGTGGAGTCCTTCATGCGCTGCTGGTTCCACTCGGTGCCCAGGGTCAGGTTCTGGTTGACGAGGAAATCAATCGGCAGGTTGATCTCGCTGTGCAGCATCACGTCGGCCAGGTCGGTGTCGGTGAATTTATTGCTGTTGAACAAGCCTTCCGTACCGCCCGCCAGACCTTCGCCCAGGCGGGAGTTGCGGGTGTGTTCGTACTGTGCCCAGCTGCTGGTGGTGATGCCGTTATCCCAGCCGCCGTTCCAGGTCACCGCGAAGTTCTGGCGGTAGATACGGTTAGTCTCTTTGCCGTAGTTCTTCTTCACCAGCGCGCTGTCGTTGTTGGTGTTCTGCGTGTCGCCCGCGTAGAGGTTGTTCTGGCGGCTGTAGCCCGCTTCGAACTCCAGGGACTGCATAGGCGCGAAGTCCCACCGCACCACGCCGTTGATGTCCTTGTTCTCCACGCCCTCACGGCCAGCCGGCAGGGTGTTGGCGTAGGCACCGGTACGATCGGACTGGTGGCCCTGGTTGATGTCCCACGCGTCGGCCTGGGTTTTATCGAGGTTACCGAACATGCGGAAGCTGAAGTCGCCGCCCAGCGGGCCGCTCAGGCTGAAGTTGGTGCGCCTGGTGGAACCTTCGTCCTTATGTTCTGGCGCGTTCAGGTAGGTGTTCCAGGAGCCGTGCCACTGGTCGTCGAATTTTTTGGTGATGATGTTCACCACGCCGCCTGCCGCACCGTTGCCGTAGCGCGCGGCTGCCGGACCGCGGATCACTTCGATACGCTCGATCATCTCCGGCGGCACCCAGCCAGTATCGCCGCGGGTGTCACGCTCGCCGCGCCAGCCCAGACGAATAGAGTTGCGGCTGGTGACCGGCTTGCCGTCGATCAGGATCAGGGTGTTTTCCGGGCCCATGCCGCGAATGTCAATCTGACGGTTGTTTCCGCGCTGGCCGCTGGTGGAGTTCCCGGTGAGGTTAACGCCCGGCATGGTGCGGATGATTTCCGCCACGTCGCGCGCGGGCGGGTTTTTGCGGATCTCGTCGGCGGTGATGGTCGACACGCCCGGCGCCTGTAAATTCTGCTCGGCGGCGGTGATCACCATCGTATCTTCGTGCTGCGCAGAGGCGGTGTTGTCGTCTGCCATGGCGGGCAGCGCGACACCATAAATCCCTAAATTGACCAGCAAGGCCAGAGAGTGAATCTTCTTATTCATTGTACGTCCCGCTTTTATGGTTATTTAATGAGCGCGCTTCCCACAGCGCGGGCATTACGCTATTGCAAATGCAAATAGTTATCAATAATATTATCAATAAAATTTGCTCTGAAACAAAAAAGACTGTGAAACATGGGGTTATAAGGGTGACGACGTTAACAACCGGAAGTGAAGCGTGGTGGCAGTCGAAAAACGGACCTGAATGGGAACGTCAGAAGGAGAAGTGTCGCGTCACCTTCTGGTGGCGGGATCCGGCAGGAACGCAGAAAACCTCATTGGTCAAACGCGTCTGGCTCTACGTTACCGGCGTGACCGATCACCATCAAAATGCCCGCCCGCAGTCCCTCGAGCGCATTCCTGATACCGACGTTTGGCAGTGGCAGGGCGAATTCAGCCCCGAGTGGCGCGGGAGCTACTGTTTTATCCCTTCTGTAAATGAAAACGATTTTGCCGATACCGTGTTTGAAGGCGAACTGCCGGACCGCATGGCGCTGCGCGAAGGCTGGCGCAGGCTGCTGCCGCACGCGGTTTCCGACCCGCTGAATCGGCAGAGCTGGCGCGGCGGGCGCGGTCATGCCGTTTCGGCGCTGGAGATGCCGGACGCGCCCGTTCAGCCCGGCTGGGACCGTCCCGATACGCCGTATCAGCCGCCGGTCTGCATCGAGTGGAACAGCGAGCGTCTCAACAACCGTCGCCGCGTGTGGATTTTTACCACCGGGGATGACGGCCCCGAGCGCCCGCTGGCGGTGCTGCTCGACGGGCAGTTCTGGGCCGAAAGCATGCCCGTCTGGCCTGCGCTGACGTCGCTCACCACCGGGCGCCAACTGCCCCCTGCGGTCTACGTATTAATCGATGCGATCGACATGGAACACCGCAACCGCGAATTGCCCTGTAACCCCGATTTCTGGCTGGCGGTACAGGAAGAACTTCTCCCTCTTGTAAAACATCTCGCCCCCTTCAGCGACCGCGCCGACCGTACCGTGGTGGCGGGCCAGAGCTTTGGCGGACTCTCTTCGCTTTATGCTGGCCTCAGCTGGCCGCAGCGGTTTGGCTGCGTGCTGAGCCAATCCGGCTCGTACTGGTGGCCGCACCGCGGCGGGCAGCAGGAAGGGCGCCTCATCGAACAGCTCAGAACCGGTGAGCTGACCGCGAGCGGGCTGCGTATCGTCCTCGAAGCCGGGCGCAACGAGCCGCTGATTTTCAATGCCAATCAGGCGATTTACGCCGAACTACACGCGCAGCAGCAGGTTACCTGGCGTCAGGTTGACGGCGGACACGATGCGCTTTGCTGGCGCGGTGGGCTGACGCAGGGGCTGATGACCCTCTGGCAGCCGCTCATTCAATAACGGAGTCTGTATGGAATTCAGCAATCCTTTCGATAATCCGCAGGGACAGTTCGCCATTTTGCAAAACGACCAGGGGCAGTACAGCCTGTGGCCGCAGCAGTGCGAACTGCCGGCGGGGTGGCGCGTGGTGTGCGAAGCGCAGTCTCAGGAGGCGTGCCAGCAGTGGCTGGCCGGGCACTGGCGCACGCTTGAACCGTCCCATTTTGCGGAGGGGAGCGCATGAACCGTCTTCCTCTCGTCGCCGCCCAGCCGGGTATCTGGATGGCGGAACAGCTTTCTTCCCTGCCAAACGCCTGGAGCGTGGCGCACTACACCGAGCTGAAAGGCGATATCGACGCGCCGCTGCTGGCAAAAGCCATCGCTGAAGGCATGATGCAGGCCGATACCCTGCGGATGCGTTTTGCCGAGGAGAACGGCGAGGTGTGGCAGTGGGTGGATAACACCTACGTTCTGCCGGAGCCGTCCATCGTTCGCGTTGACGACCACGCGGCCGCCGTGGCGCTGATGGAGGCCGATCTCCACCAGAACCTGCGCGTCGACAGCGGTCAGCCGCTGGCGTTTCACCAGCTGATTCAGGTGGGTGAAAGCCACTGGTACTGGTATCAGCGCTATCACCATCTGGTGGTGGATGGCTTCAGCTTCCCGGCCATTACCCGCCAGATCGCCGCGATTTACACCGCGTGGAAAAAGGATGAACCGACTCCTGGCTCCCCGTTTACGCCATTTGCCGAAGTGGTGGAGGAGAATCAGCGCTATCGCGACAGCGAGGCGTATCAGCGCGACGGCGCCTTCTGGGCGGAGCAGCGCAGGCAGCTTCCTTCTCCGGTCTCGCTCTCTTCCGCGCCGCTGCCGGGACGCGCCGCTACTACCGATATTCTGCGCCTCAAAATCGCCGCCGACGGTCGCGCCTTTAGCCAGCTTGCACAGGCGGCAGGGCAGGCGCAGCGTACCGATCTGGCCCTTGCGCTGGTGGCGCTGTGGCTGGGCCGCCTGACCGGAAGGCTGGACTACGCCGCCGGGTTTATCTTTATGCGACGCATGGGCTCCGCCGCGCTGACCGCGACCGGGCCGGTGCTCAACGTCTTGCCGCTGGCGGTGAATATCAACCCGCAGGAGAGCCTGCCGGAGCTGGCGCTGCGCCTGGCCAACCAGCTGAAAAAAATGCGCCGCCACCAGCGCTACGACGCCGAGCAGATCGTGCGCGACAGCGGGCGTGCCGCAGGCGAAGAAGCCCTGTTTGGCCCGGTGCTGAACGTGAAGGTGTTTGATTATCAGCTGGATATCGACGGCGTGGAGGCCATCACCCACACGCTCGCAACCGGCCCGGTGAACGACCTTGAGCTGGCGCTGTTCCCGGACGAGCAGGGCGGATTGAGCATTGAGATCCTCGCCAGTAAGCAGCGTTACGATGAGGCGACGCTTTCCCGTCACGTCGCGCGCCTGAACGCGATGCTGATGCAGTTTGCGGCCAACCCGGACCTGCGCTGCGGCGACGTGGAAACTGTATCAGAGCAGGAATATCAGCAGCTGGCGCGGATCAACGATACCGGACTGGCGCTGCCGGCCACCACGCTGGCGGATCTGGTGGCGGAGCAGGCGAGCAAAACGCCGGACGCCCCCGCGCTGGCGGACGCGCATATTGAGCTCAGCTATCGCCAGATGCGCGAGCAGGTGGTGGCGCTGGCAAACCTGCTGCGCGCGCGCGGCGTGAAGCCGGGCGACAGCGTGGCGGTGGCCCTGCCGCGCTCGGTGTTCCTGACGCTGGCGCTGCACGGCATCGTCGAGGCCGGCGCCGCGTGGCTGCCGCTCGACACCGGCTACCCGGACGACCGCCTGAGGATGATGCTGGAAGACGCGAAGCCATCCCTGCTCATTACCACCGACGAGCAGCTTCCGCGCTTTAGCGATCTGCCGATTACTGCCTTTAGTTACAACACCCTTTTACCGGCTGTGGATGCAAAACCGCTGCGCCTGGCGAAGCCGGAGCAGACGGCGTACATCATCTTTACTTCCGGTTCGACGGGGCGTCCGAAAGGGGTGATGGTCGGCCATACCGCCATCGTTAACCGCCTGAAGTGGATGCAGGACCACTACCCGCTGGACGCGACTGACGTGGTGGCGCAGAAAACGCCGTGCAGCTTTGACGTGTCGGTGTGGGAGTTCTGGTGGCCGTTTATCGCCGGGGCGAAGCTGGTGATGGCCGAGCCGGACGCGCACCGCGACCCGCAGGCGATGCAGAGCTTCTTCGCGCAGTACGGCGTGACTACTACCCACTTCGTGCCGTCGATGCTGGCGGCGTTTGTCGCCTCGCTGACGCCGGAAAACGTCGACTGCTGCAGAACGCTTAAGCAGGTGTTCTGCAGCGGCGAAGCGCTGCCGACCGAACTGTGCCGCGAGTGGGAGCAGCTCACCCGTGCGCCGCTGCACAACCTCTATGGCCCAACCGAAGCGGCGGTGGACGTCAGCTGGTATCCGGCGTTTGGCCCCGAGCTGGCGGCGGTGCAAGGCAACAGCGTGCCGATCGGCTTCCCGGTGTGGAACACGGGGCTGCGCATCCTTGACGCGATGATGCGCCCGGTGCCGTTCGGCGTGGCGGGCGATCTGTATCTCACCGGCATTCAGCTGGCGCAGGGGTATCTGGGCCGTCCGGACCTCACCGCCAGCCGCTTTATTGCCGACCCGTTCGCCCCGGGCGAGCGGATGTACCGTACCGGCGACGTTGCCCGCTGGCTGGACAACGGCGCGGTGCAATATCTCGGCCGCAGCGATGACCAGTTAAAAATCCGCGGACAGCGCATCGAGCTGGGCGAAATCGACCGGGCGATGCTGTCGCTGCCGGACGTGGCCCAGGCCGTGGCGCACGCCTGCGTGTTCAACCAGGCGGCAGCCACCGGCGGCGATGCCCGCCAGCTGGTGGGGTATGTGGTTTCCGAATCCGGCTTACCGCTGGATCGCGACGCGCTGATGGAAGCACTAAAAGCACAGCTGCCGCCGCACATGGTCCCCGTGGTGCTGTTGCAAATCAGCGCGCTGCCGCTCAGCGCGAACGGCAAGCTGGATCGCAAGGCGCTGCCGCTGCCGGAGCTGACGAGTAAAACCTCCGGCCGCGTGCCGGAAAGCGAATCCGAAATCGCCGTCGCGCAGGCGTTTTCCGCCCTGCTGGGCTGCGAGGTCAACGACATCGACGCCGACTTCTTTGCCCTCGGCGGACACTCGCTGCTGGCGATGCGCCTGGCGGCACAGCTCAGCCGCGCGTTTGGCCGCAGGGTCACGCCGGGGCAGATAATGGTCGCCTCGACGGTGAGCAAGCTCAGCGCGCTGCTGGACTCGCAGATGAGCGACGAGCAGGCGCAGCGTCTGGGGTATGAAACCCTTCTTCCGCTGCGCGAAAGCGACGGCCCGACGCTGTTCTGTTTCCATCCGGCGTCCGGCTTTGCCTGGCAGTTTAGCGTCCTGGCGCGCTACCTCAGCCCGCGCTGGTCCATCGTCGGCATTCAGTCGCCGCGTCCGGACGGTCCAATGCAGCAGCGTGCGGATCTGGATGGGGTGATTGAGCATCACCTGGCTACGCTGCGTAAACAGCAGCCGCAGGGGCCGTATTATCTGTTCGGCTATTCCCTTGGCGGCACGCTGGCGCAGGGTATTGCCGCCCGTCTGCGCGAGCAGGGTGAAGCGGTGGCCTTCCTCGGCCTGCTGGACACCTGGCCGCCGGAAACCCAGAACTGGTCGGAGAAAGAGGCCAACGGCCTCGACCCCGAGGTGCTGGCGGAAATCGAGCGCGAGCGTCAGGCGTTTATTGCCGCCCAGCAGGGTCAGGGCTCCAGCGAGCTGTTTAACGCTATCGAGGGCAACTACGCCGACGCGGTGCGGCTGCTCACCACGGCGCGCAGCGCGCGCTTTGACGGCAAAGCGACGCTGTTTGTCGCCGAGCGCACGCGAACGATGGATCCGCAGGTCGCCTGGGCGCCGTGGGTGGCGGAGCTTGAGGTGTACAGCCAGGACTGCGCCCACGTGGATATCATTTCACCGCAGGCGTTTGAGAAGATAGGGCCGGTGTTGAGGGAGATATTGGGGTAACGTCAAAAGCGCCTCTCCCACAGGGCGAGGGGAGGGGGTGCTCCCTCTCCCTGTGGGAGAGGGCCGGGGTGAGGGCATCAGACCGCACGCTTGCCCAGCGGCACCACCAGCGGCGTACCCGCCACCGGATCGTCAATAATCATGCAGCGCATGCCGTAGATCCGCTCGATCAGATCCGGCGTCACAATCTCTTTCGGCGCGCCCTGCGCCACAATCTCACCGTCGCGAAGCGCAATCAGATGCGTGGCGTAGCGGCACGCCTGGTTTAAGTCGTGCAGCACCGCCGCCAGGGTATACCCCTGCGTGCGGTTCAGCTCGCTCAGCAGCTCCAGCAGGTCAATCTGATGGCTGATGTCGAGCCAGGTTGTCGGCTCGTCCAGCAGCATGATCGACGTTTCCTGTGCCAGCACCATCGCGATCCACGCCCGCTGACGCTGCCCGCCGGAGAGGGTGTCCACGCTCTGCTGGGCAAGATCGGTGATGCCCGTCGCCTGCATCGCGCGGTTCACCGCCTCGTCATCCTCTTTGCGCCAGCGGGTAAACAGCGGCTGATGCGGATAGCGTCCGCGCGAGACCAGCTCCTGCACCGTGATGTCTCCCGGCGTGGTGGCGTTTTGCGCCAGCAGCCCGATGCGCCGTGCCACCTCTTTGCTGACGAAGCGCTGGATCTGCTCCCCGTCGAGGAACACGCTGCCCTCAGCCGGCGTCATCAGGCGGCTCAGGGTGCGCAGCAGGGTCGATTTGCCGCAGCCGTTCGGGCCGATAATCGCGGTGAAATGGCCGTCCGGAATGGCGACGGATAAGTCACGGGCAATGATTTTTTTGCCGTAGCCGAGGGTTAAGTTTTCGCCGCGCAAGCGGGTGGTTGAATCAGTCATTTCCTGCGTGACTCCTGAACGAGCAAGACGATGAGGTAAATCCCGCCGAGGCTGACGGTCACCACGCCCACCGGCAGTTGATAAGGCATAAACAGCCGCTGGGCGCAGAGATCGGCGGCCAATAGCAGCAGCGCGCCGCACAGCGCCGCCTGGGTTAATCCCCAGCGCGCCGTGCCGCTAAGTCGCCGGGCGATGTGCGGTGCCACGAGGGCGATAAACGAGATTGGCCCGGCAATCGCGGTGGAGGCGGCGGTCAGCAGTACGGCGACCAGCATCAGCATCAGGCGCGAGCGCTCGACGCCCACGCCAAGCGCGCAGGCGCTGTCGTCGCCCATCTCCAGCAGACGCATGCGCCGCACCAGCAGCAGCGCGCCGATAAACATCAGCAAAATCAGCGGCGCGGCGGGCCAGGTTTTGCCCCATGTCAGGCCGTTGAGCGATCCGGCGTACCACAGCCCGGCGGAGAGCGCGGTTTCCAGCGAGGCCTGCAGTAAAAGCCAGGTGTTAAAGGCCATCAGCATGGCGCGGATGCCGATCCCGATGATGATCAGGCGAAAGGTGTCGATACCGTTGCGCCAGGCCAGCGCCCAAATCAGTAATGACGTCAGAATGCCGCCCGCCATCGCCGTAAAGGTAATGGCCGTCAGGTGCTGACCAAACAGCACCATCGCCACCAGCACGCCGCTCCAGGCCCCGGTGTTGAGGCCCATCACGTCCGGGCTGCCGAGCGGGTTGCGCATCAGCGACTGGAATATCGCACCGCTCACGCCGAGCGCCGCGCCAACCAGAATCGCCATCGCCACGCGCGGCAGTCGCCACTCCGTCACCACCATGGTGATGTTGCGCGGCGCGCTGCCGAGCAGGGCGTTAAGCACCTGCGCAAAATCGAGCGTCACCGCGCCGCTGCGCAGGCTCCAGACCGCCAGCAGCAGAATGGCAATACAAAGCAGGCATACGCTGGTGAGTAAACGACGGGACGGGGCCATCATGCGCCACCTCCGCGTTTACGGCGTACCAGGAAGATCAGCACCGGCGCGCCGATAAAGGCGCTGACCACCGAGACGCGCAGCTCGCCGGGCACCAGCAGGCGACCCAGCACGTCGGCAAACAGCAGCAGGGCAGGGGTTGCCAGCAGCGTGACCGGCAGCGACCAGCGGTGATCCGCTCCCACCAGCCAGCGCGCCATGTGCGGCATCATCAGGCCGATAAAGGCGATCGGACCGACCACGGCGGTCGCGCTGCCGCACAGCACGGTGATGGCGAACAGACCAATCAGCTGCGTGCGCGCCACCCGGTTGCCGAGGGCGGTCGCGGTGTCGCTGCCGAGGCTCAGGCTGTTGAGCGACCGGCTTAAAAACAGCGCCATGGCGGCGGCGATAATGACCGGGATCGCCACAACTTTTAAGGTTTCGAGGGTGCGGATATCCAGCGAGCCGGCCTGCCAGAAGCGCAGCTGGTCGTAGACGTCCGGGTTGAGCAGGGCGATACCGTTGGACAAACCTTCCAGCACCGCCGCGAGCGCTACGCCCGCAAGCGTCAGGCGTACCGGGCTCAGCTGCCCGCCGCCCTGGCTGCCGGTAAAGGCGACCACCAGCGAGGCGGCCAGCGCGCCGCAGAAGGCCATCACCAGCTGCTCGGAAGGAGATGTCAACCCGAACAGCGCCGCGCCGAGCACGATGGCAAAGCTGGCGCCGGAGTTAACGCCGAGAATACCGGGATCTGCCAGCGGGTTACGGGTAAGGGTTTGCATCAGGGCACCGGCAAGGCCGAGCGCGCCACCGGCCAGCAGTCCGGCAAGCGTGCGGGGCAGTCGGGCGTCGAGCACGATGACGCAGTCGGCGCTCTGGCAGGTGCCGGAGAGCGCATCAACGATAACGGACGCGGGCAGCGGCTTCGCGCCGACCAGCAGGCTGAGTGCAGTCGCAAGGATCAACAGCAGCAATAAAACGGGCACGGCAACGGCGCGCACCGCGGAAGAGGAAAACGACATAGCAACATCCATGATTTGATAATGATAGTGATTATCGTTATCTATCTTATTTGGCTATGTTAGCATGTGCGCCCATGGAATGGGTAGAAATAGACTCAAGGCTTTGTCATGAATCAAAAATCCTGGCTGCTCAACCTCAGCCTGCTGAAAACGCACCCGGCGTATCGCGCCGTTTTTATCGCTCGCTTTATCTCCATTTTGTCCCTCGGGCTGCTCGGCGTGGCCGTGCCGGTCCAGATCCAGACCATGACGCACTCCAGCTGGCTGGTGGGGTTATCCGTCACCTTAACCGGCGGGGCGATGTTCATCGGCCTGATGGTCGGCGGCGTGCTGGCGGACCGCTACGAGCGTAAAAAGCTGATCCTGCTGGCGCGCGGCACCTGCGGCGTGGGCTTTATTGGGCTGTGTCTGAACGCGATGCTGCCGGAGCCGTCGCTGCTCGCGATGTATGCCCTGGGGCTGTGGGACGGTTTCTTCGCCTCGCTGGGCGTGACGGCGCTGCTGGCGGCGACGCCCGCGCTGGTCGGGCGCGAGAACCTGATGCAGGCGGGGGCGATCACCATGCTCACCGTGCGTCTGGGCTCGGTGATTTCGCCGATGGTGGGCGGCCTGCTGCTGGCGACCGGCAACGTGGCCTGGAACTACGGGCTTGCGGCGGCGGGAACCTTTATCACCACGCTGACGCTGCTGCGCCTGCCGCTGCTGCCGCCTCCGCCGCAGCCGCGCGAGCATCCGCTGAAATCGCTGATGGCCGCGATTCGTTTCCTGTTCAGCAACCCGCTGATTGGCGGGATTGCGCTGCTCGGCGGCCTGCTGACCATGGCGAGCGCCGTGCGCGTGCTCTACCCGGCGCTGGCGGGAGAGTGGCAGATGAGCGCCTCGGAGATTGGCATTCTCTACGCCGCCATTCCGCTCGGCGCGGCGTGCGGGGCGCTGACCAGCGGCAACCTGGCGCAGGGCGCGCGTCCGGGGCTGATTATGCTGCTTGCCACGCTGGCGTCGTTTATCGCCATCGGCTTCTTCAGCCTGATGCCGGTGTGGGCGCTCGGGGTGCTGTGTCTGGTGATTTTCGGCTGGCTGAGCGCCATCAGCTCGCTTTTGCAGTACACCCTGATCCAGACCCAGACGCCGGAAGGGATGCTCGGGCGCATTAACGGTCTGTGGACGGCGCAGAACGTCACGGGGGATGCGATTGGTGCGGCGATCCTCGGCGGGCTGGGGGCGATGATGACTCCGGTGGCCTCGGCGAGCTGCGGCGGGTTTGTACTGGCAATTATTGGCGTGATTTTGTTAGTGGCGCTGGTGGAATTGCGGCGGTTCAGGCAGGAGAGTGCTCCGGTGTGATTTGCCGGGTGGCGGCTGCGCCTTACCCGGCCTACATTTTGCACTCGTAGGCCCGGTAAGCGAAGCGCCACCGGGCGCAGCTGTTACCCAAAGATTGCTTCTAAACGCTGCAACACCAACATCGCGCTGTAGTAATCCAGGCGGAACGTCTCCGTTCCCAATGCCCAGACCCGTTTGTTTTTCACCGACGGCAAATGCGCCAGCAGCGGGTTGGCGTAAATCGCATCCACGTCTTTCCGATCGCCGGCAAACACAAACAGCCCTTCGCCGTTCAGCCCCGTCGCCAGGTTTTCCCCACCCAGCTGGATGATGTCGTGGCGTTTGCCCTGGCTTTTTGAGGTGTGCAGCCCGTCGGGTAGATCCGCCAGCGTAAAGCCCAGCTGGTGCAGCAGCTTGCCTTGCGCCGATTCCGCAGTCCACAGGTTGGCGCTGTGCGCGGCGGCGGTGTAGACGATGGCGTTCACCGGCTGCGGCGGCAATTTCATCTGCTGTTTCACCTGCGCGAGCTGTTTATCAAACGCGGCAATGCGCTCTGCGGCCTGTTTTTCCTGCCCGGTGAGGCTGCCCAGCTGCGTCAGCAGTTCCTGCCAGCTTTTGTCGTCGTAGTTGATGATAAGCGTTGGGGCGATGGCGGAGAGCTGATCGTACAGCGCCAGCGCGGAATCCCCGCCGGTGGCGCTGATCAAAATCAGATCCGGCATTTGCGCGGCGACCGCTTCGGCGCTCGGCTCGCCAATGTACAGTCGCGCAACCTTGCGCTGTTTCGCAATATCGCCCCACTGACGCAAAAAGCCCTGTGCATCCGCCACGCGGTTGTTCGGCGTGGTCGCGCCGCTGGCAACGACCGGCGCGTCAATCGCCAGCAGGGAGCCGGTTAAGGTCACGCTGGTGGAGACAATGCGCGTCGGTTTGCTCTCAAGCGTGTGAACGCCACGGCTGTCGGTCACCTGACGCGGCCAGTCGGCGGCAACGGCTGAGGCAAGTCCTAAAACAAAAAGTCCAGATAAAAGCAGGGTATTACGGAATAGGGCAGGGAATTTCACAGCGCGACATCCTGTTTTTGTTGAAGATAATGCTTCTCATTTTCATGGTTGATGCGAAGGGATGCAAGCTTTTGTCGCATAAGTTATTTGTCCGACGGTTGACAGCGAAGCGATGTGGGATTAGGTTAGCCGACGAAAATATAAATGATAATCATTATTGCTTCTTTTATCATTTTGAGGAGGATGATATGGACACGTCCCTGGCTGAGGAAGTTCAGCACACCGCGACCACGCTGCAATCAGACAGCTTTTTCTTTATGTCGCCTTACCGCAGTTTTACTACCTCAGGCTGTTTTACCCGCTTCAGTGAACCCGCCGTCGGCGGTGACGATCCGGCCGGGCAATTCCAGCAAAAATTAGCCCAGGCCTTCCGGAATGCGAAAGCTAACGGTATCGCTCATCCGGTGATGGTAGGGGCTATTCCGTTCGATACCCGCAAGCCATCTTCTCTGTTTATTCCGCAGCGCTGGCAGACCTTTTCCCGTCCGGCACGTCAGCAGTCCGCACGCTATTTTTCCGGCTCGCAGGCGCTGAAGGTGGAACAACGCACCGAGATCCCGCCGCAGCCCGTGTTTGAAGAGATGGTCGCTCGCGCCGCGTCGCTTACCGCCACGCCGCAGGTGAACAAGGTGGTGCTGTCGCGTCTGATTGATATCGCGACCGACAAACACATGGACAGCGGTGCGCTGATGGAGCGGCTGATCGCCCAGAACCCGGCGAGCTTTAACTTCCACGTGCCGCTGGAAGACGGCGGCGTGCTGCTCGGCGCCAGCCCCGAACTGCTGCTGCGTAAAGAGGGCGCGCACTTTAGCTCGCTGCCGCTGGCAGGCTCCGCGCGCCGTCAGCCGGACGATGTGCTGGATCGCGAAGCGGGCAATAAGCTGCTGGCCTCCGAAAAAGACCGCCACGAGCACGACTTGGTGACTCAGGCGATGAAGGCCATTCTGGCACCGCGCAGCCACCACCTGAGCATGCCGTCTTCCCCGCAGCTCATCACCACGCCGACGCTGTGGCATCTGGCGACGCCGGTTGAAGGTGACGCGCGTGAAAACGAAAACGCCCTGACTCTGGCCTGCCTGCTGCACCCGACCCCGGCGCTGAGCGGCTTCCCGCATGAGGCGGCAAAAGAGCTGATCGCCGAGCTGGAGCCGTTCGACCGCGAGCTGTTCGGCGGCATCGTCGGCTGGTGCGACAGCGAAGGCAACGGCGAGTGGGTGGTGACCATCCGCTGCGCGCGTCTTCGCGAAAATAGCGTTCGCCTGTTTGCCGGCGCGGGCATTGTGCCTGCCTCTTCGCCGGTGGGCGAATGGCGCGAAACGGGCGTGAAGCTCTCCACCATGCTCAACGTGTTTGGCTTGCACTAAGGATCGCTCATGACCATTCCCTTTACCCGCTGGCCTGAGGAATTCGCCCGCCGCTACCGCGAAAAAGGCTACTGGCAGGATCTGCCGCTGACCCACATCCTGACGGATCGCGCTGAAAGCGATGCCGTGGCGATTGTCGACGGCGAGCGGCACATCACCTACCGCGCGTTTAATCAGGCGGTGAACAACCTGGCGTCCGCTCTTCAGGCGCGCGGGCTGCAGCGCGGCGAGACCGCGCTGGTGCAGCTTGGCAACGTGGCCGAGTTCTACGTCACTTTCTTTGCGCTGCTGCAAATTGGCGTCGCGCCGGTTAACGCGCTCTTTAGCCATCAGCGCAGCGAGCTGAACGCCTACGCAGAGCAGATCAAACCCGCCGTGCTGATTGGCGATCGCGACCACGCGCTGTTTGCGGGCGATGATTTCCTCAACGCCTTTGTGGATGCGCATCGCTCGGTACGCCTTGTACTGCTGCGCGGCGATAAGGGCGAACACGCCCTGGAAGCGGCGATTGCGCGTCCGGCGGATAACTTCATTCCGAACCCGACGCCCGCTGACGAAGTGGCATTTTTCCAGCTTTCCGGCGGCAGCACCGGCACGCCGAAGCTGATCCCGCGCACGCATAACGACTACGACTACAGCATTCGCCGCAGCAACGAGATCTGCGGAATCAATGCATACACCCGTTACCTGAACGCGCTGCCCGCGGCGCATAACTACGCCATGAGCTCGCCGGGATCGTTAGGCATCTTCACCGCCGGCGGCTGCGTGGTGCTGGCGAACGATCCGAGCGCCACGCTCTGCTTCCCGCTGATTGAACGGCATCAGATTAACGTCACCTCGCTGGTTCCTCCGGCGGTGAGCCTCTGGCTGCAGGCGATTGCCGACGGCGCGGGCAACGCGCAGCTTAAATCCCTCAGGCTGCTGCAGGTGGGTGGCGCACGCCTCTCCGCCACGCTCGCGGCGCGCATTCCGGCGGAAATCGGCTGCCAGCTTCAGCAGGTGTTCGGCATGGCGGAAGGGCTGGTGAACTACACCGCGCTCGACGACTTGCCGGAGCGCATCATCAACACCCAGGGTCGCCCGATGTGCCCGGACGACGAAGTGTGGGTGGCGGACGAACACGGCAACCCGCTGCCGCGCGGTGAGGTCGGGCGTCTGATGACGCGCGGGCCGTATACCTTCCGCGGCTATTTCAACAGCCCGGAACACAACGCCAGCGCCTTTGACGCCAACGGCTTTTACTGCTCTGGCGATCTGATCGCCATCGACGAGCAGGGCTACATCACCGTGCAGGGGCGCGAGAAGGATCAGATCAACCGCGGCGGCGAGAAGATCGCCGCCGAAGAGATTGAAAACCTGCTGCTGCGCCACGAGGCGGTGATCCACGCCGCGCTGGTGAGCATGGAGGACAGCCTGCTGGGCGAAAAAAGCTGCGCGTATCTGGTGGTGAAACAGCCCCTGCGCGCGGTCGAGGTGCGCCGCTTCCTGCGCGAGCAGGGCGTTGCCGAATTCAAGCTGCCGGACCGCGTGGAGAGCGTGGATGCGCTACCGCTGACGCCGGTCGGCAAAGTCGATAAGAAACAGTTGCGCCTGTGGCTTGCTGAACGCGCCCGGGGCTGAGGAACAGAGTATGGCCATTCCAAAATTAACCGCTTACGCGCTGCCGACCGCCGCAGAGCTGCCGACCAGTAAAGTGAACTGGGCGTTTGAGCCTGAACGTGCCGCGCTGTTGATCCACGATATGCAGGAGTATTTCCTGAACTTCTGGGGCGAAAACAGCGCGATGATGCAGCAGGTGGTGGCGAATATCGCCCGACTGCGCGCTTACTGCAAAGCGCACAATATTCCCGTGTACTACACCGCTCAGCCGAAAGAGCAGAGCGACGAAGACCGCGCCCTGCTGAACGACATGTGGGGGCCGGGCCTGACCCGCTCGCCGGAGCAGCAGCGCATTGTCCGCGAACTGACCCCGGACGAAGCCGACACGGTGCTGGTGAAGTGGCGCTACAGCGCGTTTCACCGCTCGCCGCTGGAGCAGATGCTGAAAGAAACCGGCCGCAACCAGCTGCTGATTACCGGCGTTTACGCCCACATCGGCTGTATGACCACCGCCACCGATGCCTTTATGCGCGACATCAAACCGTTCTTTATCGCCGACGCGCTGGCGGATTTCACCCGTGACGAGCACCTGATGTCGCTGAACTATGTGGCCGGACGCTCGGGCCGCGTGGTGATGACCGACGAGCTGCTGCCGTCCGTTCCGGCGACCAAAGCCGCGCTGCGTGAGCTGATCCTGCCGCTGCTGGACGAGTCCGACGAGCCGATGGATGACGAAAACCTGATCGACTACGGTCTGGACTCGGTGCGCATGATGGCGCTGGCCGCCCGCTGGCGCAAAGTGCACGGCGACATTGACTTCGTGATGCTGGCAAAAAATCCAACCATCGACGCATGGTGGGCGCTGCTGTCCCGCGAGGTGAAGTGATGGGTCTGGATTTCACCGGTAAAACCGTCTGGGTGACGGGCGCGGGTAAGGGGATTGGCTACGCGACGGCGCTGGCGTTTGTGGAGGCGGGCGCACGGGTGACCGGCTTCGATCTGGCGTTTCCGCTGGGGGATTATCCGTTCGCCACTGAAACCCTGGACGTGGCGGATGCCGCGCAGGTGCATGAAGTGTGCGGGCGCGCGCTGGCGTCGCTTGAACGGCTGGACGTGCTGGTCAACGCGGCGGGCATTCTGCGCATGGGGGCGACGGACCAGCTCTCGCAGGAGGACTGGCAGCAGACCTTTGCGGTCAACGTCGGCGGCGCGTTCAACCTGTTCCAGCAGACGATGGGCCAGTTCCGCCGTCAGCAGGGCGGGGCGATAGTCACCGTGGCGTCCGACGCGGCACACACGCCGCGCATCGGCATGAGCGCCTACGGCGCGTCGAAGGCGGCGCTGAAAAGCCTGGCCCTGACCGTCGGGCTGGAGCTGGCGGGCAGCGGCGTGCGCTGTAACCTGGTGTCGCCGGGCTCAACGGATACCGATATGCAGCGCACCCTGTGGAAAAGCGACGACGCGGAGCAGCAGCGTATTCGCGGTTTTGGCGAGCAGTTCAAGCTCGGCATTCCGCTGGGCAAAATCGCTCGCCCGCAGGAGATTGCCAGCACGGTGCTGTTCCTTGCTTCCGATGCCGCCAGCCATATCACCCTGCAGGATATCGTGGTGGACGGCGGCTCCACGCTGGGGGCGTAAGATGATCTGGAAACGTCATTTACCGCTCGAGGAGCTGAACGCGACCAGCCTGAATACGCTGGTGGCGCATCTCGGTATCGTCTATACCCGCCTCGGCGACGACACGCTGGAAGCGGAGATGCCGGTGGATGCGCGTACCCATCAGCCGTTTGGCCTGCTGCACGGCGGCGCGTCGGCGGCGCTGGCGGAAACCCTGGGGTCGATGGCCGGCTTTCTGATGACCCGCGACGGTCAGAGCGTGGTGGGGACGGAGCTTAACGCCACGCACCATCGTGCGGTCTCTCACGGCAAAGTGCGCGGCGTTTGCCAGCCGCTGCATCTGGGGCGGTCGAGCCAGAGCTGGGAGATTGTGGTATTCGACGAGCAGGGGCGGCGGTGCTGTACCTGTCGGTTGAGCACGATGGTGTTGGGCTAAGCCAGGCAGATCAAAGTGATCGGCTTAACACTGTGGTGTAAATCTCTGGTTTGACCACGCATTATTGCGTTTCAAAGTTGTTAAATTTTTCCGGTTGTTCTAGAAACAAAATGTAACATCTCACTGTTTCACAACAACGGACAACAACTATGAACAACTCAGGGAAATACCTTATATGGGCAGGGCTCTCCGTTGTGGGAGCCTTTGCCCTGGGCTATATCGCCCTCAACCGGGGGGAACAGATCAATGCGCTCTGGATCGTCGTCGCCTCCGTCTGCATTTATCTGATCGCGTACCGTTTTTATGGCCGCTATATTGCGAAGAACGTTCTGGGCGTTGATGCGACGCGCATGACGCCTGCCGTCCGCCATAACGACGGGCTGGACTACGTGCCGACCGACAAAAAAGTGCTGTTCGGTCACCATTTTGCGGCGATTGCCGGGGCGGGTCCGCTGGTGGGGCCGGTGCTGGCGGCGCAGATGGGCTACCTGCCGGGGATGATCTGGATCCTCGCGGGCGTGGTGCTGGCGGGCGCGGTGCAGGACTTTATGGTGCTGTTCGTCTCGACCCGCCGCGACGGGCGTTCGCTGGGTGAGCTGGTGAAAGAGGAGATGGGGGCAACCGCCGGGGTGATTGCGCTGGTGGCGACCTTTATGATCATGGTGATCATCCTCGCGGTGCTGGCGATGATCGTGGTGAAAGCGCTGACCCACAGCCCGTGGGGAACCTATACCGTTGCCTTCACCATTCCGCTGGCGCTGTTTATGGGGATTTATATTCGCTACCTGCGCCCGGGCCGCATTGGTGAGGTGTCGGTAATTGGCCTGGTGTTCCTGGTGTTCGCCATTATCTCCGGCGGCTGGGTGGCGGAAAGCCCGACCTGGGCGCCGTTCTTCGACTTTACCGGCGTCCAGCTGACCTGGATGCTGGTGGGCTACGGCTTTGTGGCGGCGGTGCTGCCGGTATGGCTGCTGCTGGCTCCGCGTGACTATCTCTCTACGTTCCTGAAAATCGGCACCATCGTCGGGCTGGCCATCGGCATTCTGATTATGCGTCCGACCCTGACCATGCCTGCGTTAACCAAATTCATCGACGGTACCGGCCCGGTCTGGACCGGTAACCTGTTCCCGTTCCTGTTTATCACCATCGCCTGCGGCGCGGTGTCGGGCTTCCACGCGCTGATCGCATCCGGAACCACGCCGAAGATGCTGGCGAATGAAAATCAGGCCTGCCTGATCGGCTACGGCGGCATGCTGATGGAATCCTTTGTCGCCATTATGGCGCTGGTCTCGGCCTGTATCATCGACCCGGGCGTGTACTTCGCGATGAACAGCCCGATGGCGGTACTGGCACCGGCTGGCACCGTTGACGTGGTGGCGTCCGCCGCGCAGGTGGTGAGCGGCTGGGGCTTTGCGATTACCCCTGATACGTTGACGAGCATCGCCAGTGAAGTGGGCGAGCAGTCGATTATCTCCCGTGCGGGCGGAGCGCCGACGCTGGCGGTCGGCATGGCGTATATTCTTCACGGCGCGCTGGGCGGGCTGATGGACGTGTCGTTCTGGTATCACTTCGCCATCCTGTTCGAGGCGCTGTTTATCCTGACGGCGGTGGATGCGGGAACTCGTGCGGCGCGCTTTATGCTGCAGGACCTGCTGGGGGTGATCTCCCCGAACCTGAAGCGTACCGATTCGCTCCCGGCTAACCTGCTGGCGACGGCGCTGTGCGTGCTGGCGTGGGGCTACTTCCTGCACCAGGGCGTGGTCGATCCGCTCGGCGGGATTAACACCCTGTGGCCGCTGTTTGGTATCGCCAACCAGATGCTGGCGGGCATGGCGCTGATGCTCTGCGCGGTGGTGCTGTTCAAGATGAAGCGCCAGCGTTACGCCTGGGTGGCACTGGTGCCAACCGCCTGGCTGCTGATCTGTACTCTGACGGCGGGCTGGCAGAAAGCCTTCAGCCCGGACAACAAGGTGGGCTTCCTGGCGATCGCCAACAAGTTCCAGGCGATGATCGACAGCGGCAAGATCCCGGCGCAGTACACCGAGTCGCAGCTGTCCCAGCTGGTGTTTAACAACCGTCTGGATGCCGGGCTGACCATCTTCTTTATGGTGGTGGTCGTGGTGCTGGCGTTGTATTCTCTCAAGACCGCGCTGGCGGCGTTGAAAAACGATCAGCCAACGGCGAAAGAGACGCCGTACGAGCCGATGCCTGAAAACCTGGAAGAGATTGTGACCCAGGCGAAAGGGGCGCACTAACCTTTGTGCCGGGTGGCGGCTTCGCCTTACCCGGCCTACATTTCTTCTCCGCCCTCTCCCCCCGGGAGAGGGCCGGAAACAAACGAGAAACTGATTATGTTCGACACCCTTTCCAAAGCAGGTAAGTACCTGGGCCAGGCCGCCAAAATGATGATTGGCGTGCCGGACTACGACAACTACGTCGAGCATATGCGCGTCAACCATCCGGACCAGACGCCCATGACCTACGAAGAATTTTTCCGCGACCGCCAGGACGCCCGCTACGGCGGCAAGGGCGGGGCGAAGTGCTGTTAACCCTCTTTCGGTAAATAGAGGCTGATCTGTTCCTGCCTGCAGCCGTAGATCGCTGCCAGCTTTTCACGGGTGCGCTTTTGCGGACGGGAGTCGAGCGCTTCCAGCTGCGACACGGCGGACTGGGCGATGCCGAGTTTTTCCGCCACCTCCTGCTGGGACATGCCGCGCAGGATACGCCACGCGGCCTGCAGGCTGACGTTCTCGTTATGCATGACGTCGCACACTTCACCAGGTAATCCTACGTCATCATAACAATCGTGTTCGACTTCAATATCCTCTAGATCATCATCGGTTTCGTCGTCGATTTCTGCCATCTGTAAGCACATACGAAAGTATTCATCATAGGGAATAACGACGTACTGCGCTTTTCCGTCATCGTCCTTAATTAGCTGAACAGCCATAGGGGGCTTTCTCCTCGTGAAGGTAGGTCGTTGATGTTCTGCGCTTGACGGCCAAAACATAACAATGGTTATCGGGATCGTTCCGAAGTGTAATCAGAATGCGGTAATCGCCAACGCGTAGCCGGAAATGATTTTCTGTTGCCGATATTTTTTTGATATCGGGCCGGGGAGCTGAGCGATCGTCCAGCTCAGCAAGTTTTGCTTTGATTCTTCGCTGATATCGGCCATCGATTTTGGAAAACTCTTTCTTTGCATTCTTTGACCAGACAATCTTCATCCGTACCTCCACTGTACGCCCACACAAAGTATAAGGAAATAATAAGGCTATTAGATAAATTCCGAATTTCTAATGGGGTACTGTAGAGCGGGGAAATAACCGGAGAAAGCGGCAAAACGCGAACCGTCGAGGGCGCTCGGAAACGCCTCTGTCGGACGACAGAGGCTTGCAGTGAGATTGCGATCAGGCGTTCAAACCGCCGTCCACGTCCAGGCCGGTACCGGAGATCTGCCCGGCCGCCGGACTGGCAAGAAACGTGACCGCCGCCGCGACGTCTTCCGGCTGACCGTAATGACCCAAAGCAATAAGCTGACGCTGAGAGTCAGCCTGTTCCCCGTCTTCCGGGTTCATATCGCTGTTGGTGGGCCCGGGATGTACCAGGTTAACGGTAATGCCGCGCGGCCCTAAATCACGAGCCAGCCCGCGGGTGAGGGAATTCAGCGCCGATTTGGTCATCGAGTAAACGGCAATGCCCGGCTGCGCCACGCGGTTTGCCAGACAGCTGCCGATGTTGATAATGCGCCCGCCGTCGGACATGTGCACCAGCGCTTCCTGAATGGCGATCACCACGCCGCGAATGTTGACGTTGATTAGGGCGTCAATGTCCGCCAGCGTCATGGACTCCAGCGGGCCGCCGCGCGCGATCCCGGCGTTGTTGACCAGAATGTCCAGCCCGCCAAGGGAACGCGCCGCATGGGTGACGGCATCCTGAATCGCCTGCGCGCTGGCGCTGTCGGCCTGCACGGCTTCGCTGTGTCGCCCCAGCGCCTTAATCTCATCGGCGACCGCCTGGGCTTTATCGGCAGATTTTTCATACGTAATAATCACATCCGCACCGGCGCGCGCCAGCGACAGGGCAATCGCACGACCCAATCCGCGGCTGGCGCCGGTAACCAGCGCCTTTTTACCTGTTAAATCGATCTGCATGATGACCTCGTTACGAGAGTGGTAAGAATCATCATTAGGTATAGCCTGTCGGCGCGATCAACGGCTGAAGGATTCTACTTTCTCAAACGCGGCGCGCAGAACGTCAGGCGTTAACGTAACAGGTAAATAGTGAATCGACTCCACCGGGCGCAGGGTGTGGGCGATGACCCGATCCAGCTCGTCGCGGTTATTGATGTCGACGTCCAGCTCGCGAAGCGTGGTCGGCAGGTTAAAACGCTGGTAAGCCGTCACCAGCTGCGCCAGCACGTCGTCCTGGCCGAGCAGGGCGCTCTGCACCAGAATGCCGTAGGCCACCTTGGTGCCGTGCAGGTATTTCTCCGTCTGCGGCAGCACGGTTAAGCCGTTGTGTACCGCATGCGCCGCCGCCACGCGCGTATAGCGTTCGCCCAGGCCGCCGACCATCCCGCCGCCGGCGATGATTGCATCCACCACGTCCCGGAACGCCTGCGTCTGTTCGCCGCGCTGCTGGTCGGCCAGCGCCTCTTCGCTGCGCGCCAGCAGCACGTCGCGGATCGCCAGCGCGCCGTTAATGCCCAGCCGCACGGTCAGCGGCAGGTTCTCCGGCTCAGGTGCCAATACCACCGCTTCGTACCACTTCGCCAGCGTATCGCCGATGCCCGCCAGCAGATACTCCGCCGGAGCGTTAAGGACGATCTGCGGCTCCACCAGCACCAGGAAGTTGGCGTCGTCGAAGATCTCAAAATGCAGCGCCTGACCGGCATCGTTGTACCAGACGGAGAGCGGAGTCCACGCCGCGCAGGTGGCGGCAATGGTGGGGATGCCCACAAACGGCACCCCTAAGCGGCGCGCCACGGCCTTGACGGTATCCATCACCGCGCCGCCGCCGACGCCAATCACCACGCTGGCGTCGCTGCCGGATTCATTCACCAGATGGGTGACGTCGCGCTCGCTGCAGTGGCCTTTAAACAGCAGGCGTTTCGCTCCCGGCGCGTTAAAGCTCTCGGGCAGGAAAGGGCGCGCGCCTTCGATAGCGCGCTCGCCGTAAATCCACACCGCGCGGGAGAGCTGCTGCGGGGTAAAGAAGTTATCCAGCTGCGCAAGGCTTCCGGGATGAGAGAAGTAGTTCGCCGGGCCAGGCACGACGCGGATATCGGTGTTGCTCATGATGGTGTCCTTTTTGCGGAAGCGCTAACCCGATGTTATGTCTGGACATCCGGATGGCTAATAATATTTCGCTTTAACTTATGCCTTTTCCGTCGTTGTCAGTCAACCAGAGCTGTGAAAAATTCGATAAATCAGAAGAGTAATGAAGGATTTACGCGGATGGTTTCCAGTCGCCTTGAGATGCGCGGTATCAGCCTGGCCTTTTCCGGCTTTCAGGCGCTGTCGCGCGTGAATTTCACCTTAACCGGCGGATCCGTACACGCGCTGACCGGTGCCAACGGCGCGGGAAAATCGACCCTGATGGCGGTGCTGTGCGGGACGCACGACCACTATGAGGGCGAGATCAGCATCAACAACCAGCCGGTGAGCATCCGCGAACCGCTCGATGCCAAACGGCTGGGGATCCACCTTGTGCAGCAGGAAGTGGACGTAGCGCTGATCCCGGGGTTAAGCATTGCCGAAAACATCATGCTCGACCAGCTGGCGCTGCCGGGGCATCGCTTCAGCTGGCGCGCGATCCGCCAGCAGGCGAGACAGGCGCTGGCGCAGCTCGACGTGACGCTGGACGTTCGCCGTTCCATCGACGGCTGTTCGCTGGCCGAAAAGCAGCAGATTTTGCTGGCGCGGGCGCTGTCCCATCACTGCCGTTTTTTGATTCTTGATGAACCCACCGCGCCGCTGGACGCGCATGAGAGCGAGCGCCTGTTTGCGGTAGTGAGACGTTTAAAGCAGCAGGGCATCGGCGTGGTGTTTATCTCTCACCGCATTCACGAGCTGAAGGCCATCTGCGACACCCTGACGGTGCTGCGCGACGGCAAGCTGATCGAGTCCGGCCCGATGGCCGATCTTAGCGGCGAAGCGATCGTCGAGAAGATGCTCGGCCACGTGCTGAGCGATATCTATCCGCCCGCGCGGCCGCCGCACGGCGACGAAACGCTGTTACGCGTTGAGGGGCTTCACGACGACGCGCTGCTGAAAGATATCTCCCTGCACCTGCGCAAAGGCGAAATTCTCGGGATTGCCGGGCTGGCGGGGGCGGGGAAAACCGAACTCTGCAAGGCGCTGTTTGGCGCCACCAAGAGCCGCGTGGCGCGCGGTGAGCTGAATCATCAATCCTGGCAGCCGCGCGACCCGGCCGACTCCGTGCTGCGCGGTCTGGCGCTGGTGCCGGAGGAGAGGCGGAAAGAGGGCATTTTTATCGACGAGCCGGTGAGCATGAACCTCGCCGTGTGCGCCGATAACAGCTTTTCGCGCTGGAGCCTGTTTGGCCATCGTCAGGCGTGGCGCTGGGCGGAAGAGGTCATCGCCCGCGTCGGCGTGCGCGCGCGTGGGCCGGGGCAGGTGCTGCGCCGTCTCTCCGGCGGCAACCAGCAGAAGGTCGCCATCGGTAAATGGCTGCGGAATGACGCCAGCGTGCTGATATTCGACGAGCCGACCAAAGGCGTGGACGTGAAGGCCAAAACCGACCTGTTCCAGCTGATTGACGGCCTGGCGCGCGAGGGCAAAGGGGTGATTTACGCCTCGGGCGAGTTTGCCGAACTGGTCGGGCTGTGCGACCGCATCTGCGTGCTGTGGGACGGGCGCATCGTGGCGGAAATCGCCGGGGCCGAGGCCCGCGAAGAGACACTACTTTATTATTCAACCGGAGGAACGGCGTCGTGAGCAAGGCCCTTTCAGTGAACGCGGCGGCGTCTGGCCGCCAGCAGATTTTCGATTTTCTCTACAGGTGGGGCATGCTGTTAACCGTCGTCGCGCTGGTGGCCGTCTTTGGCCTGGCGTCGGACAGCTTCCTCGATCCGAACAACATCATCAATATTCTGCGCTCGATTGCCATCGTGACGGTGATTGCCATTGGCGTGTCGATCTCGTTGACCATCGGCGGGTTCGATCTCTCCGTGGGATCCACCGCCTCGCTGGCGAACGCGCTGGTGATTTCCCTTTTCGTCTGGCACGGCTTTGGCACCACCGAGTCGATTTTGATCACCCTCGCGCTCTGCACGCTGGTGGGGCTGTTTAACGCTTTTCTCATTGTCATCCTGCGTATTCCGGACATGCTGGCGACGCTTGCCAGCCTGTTTGTGATCCAGGGCGTGGCGATGACCTACAGCTACGGCGGGTCGATTACCGAGAACATGGTGCTGCCGAGCGGCGACATGGCGGAAGGGACCATTCCGGCGGCGTTCAGCCTGCTGGGGCAGGTGCCGACCATCGTGATCGTCATGCTGGTGGTGACCGTGCTGGCGCAGCTTGGCCTGTCGCTCACTACGCATGGCCGACGCATGTACGCCATCGGCGGCAACCCCGAAGCGGCGCGCCTCTCCGGCATTCGCACCACGCGCTACAAGGTGGCGGCCTACGTGATTGCCTCGCTGCTGGCGGGTCTGGGCGGGATTTTGCTGGCTTCACGCATCGGCTCGTCGCAGGTGAATGCGGGCGGCGGATACCTGATGGATGCGGTGGCGGCGGCGTGGATTGGCTTCTCGCTGGCCGGATCCGGCAAGCCGAACGCGCTGGGAACCCTGGTTGGGGCGGTCATTCTCGGCGTGCTGTCGAACGGGCTGGTGATGCTCTCCGTACCGTATTACGCCATGGACATTATAAAAGGGCTGGTGCTCGCGGTAGCGCTGGCGATTACCTACATACAAAAACGCTGACAACACAACGGGATAAAAAATGAAAAAGATTGCACTCTCTTTGGTGGCACTTGGGTTGCTCACGGCTCTGCCAGGCTTCGCGGCCACGCCCGCGCCGCTTCCGGCAGCCATTGCGAACCATGACGGCCCGATCCGCATCGCGGTGATCCGTAACCTCGGCTCAGATGACAACACCACGCAGTTTATTGCTGGCGCAATTCAGGAAGGGAAAAAGCTCGGCTTTAAGGTCAGCACCTTTTTAAGCAACGGGGACGACGCCAAATTCCAGGACTTTGTGAACCAGGCCATCAGCCAGAAGTACGACGGGATTATTCTCTCTCAGGGGCGCGATCCGTACTCCACCGCGCTGGTGAAGAAAGCGGTGGATGCCGGGATCAAAGTCTCCGTCTTTGATACGGCGGTTAACGGCGAGATCCCTGGCGTGACCGTCACCCAGCAGGACGATGCCTCCCTGACGAACCTCTCCTTCGGCCAGCTGGCGAAAGATTTCAACGGCAAGGCCAATATCGTCAAGCTGTGGGTGGCGGGCTTCCCGCCGATGGAGCGTCGTCAGGCGGCCTATAAAGAGCTGCAAAAGCAGTATCCGGACATCAAAGAGCTGGAGTCTATCGGCGCCGTGTCCTCTGACGTGCAGGGCGATACCGCCAACAAGGTGGGCGCGATCCTGGCGAAATACCCGAAAGGCAAAATTGACGCCATCTGGGGAACCTGGGACGCCTTCAGCCAGGGCGCGTATAAGGCGCTGAAAGAGAACGGCCGCACCGAGATTAAGCTCTACAGCATCGACATCTCTAACCAGGATCTGCAGCTGATGCGCGAGCCGGGCAGCGCGTGGAAGGTGAGCGTGGCGGTGGATCCGAAGCTGATTGGCGCGACTAACGTGCGTCTGGTGGCGAACAAGATTGCCGGGGAAGCCACGCCTGCGACCTACGATTTCAAAGCGGCGGCCATTCCTCAGGCGCTGCTGACCGCCCAGCCGGGCCCGGTGAACGTGGCGTCGCTGGGGAAAATCATTCCGGGCTGGGGCCAGACGGAAGATTTTATCGCGCCGTGGTTTGCGACGCTGGAAGCGAAGAATAAATAAAACCAGGCCGGGTGGCGTCAGGTGCGGCCTGATGCCCTCATCCCGGCCCTCTCCCACAGGGAGAGGGGGAAAACCCAAAGGAGCTAACGGTGACGCAAGTACCCCTTCCAGAATACAGCCGCAATATGCGGCTGATTGGCCATAGCGATCAGGGCGGTCGCCCGGACGGCGTGCAGCTGATGGTCCATCGCGGTTTCGCCTATATCGGCCATATGGTGTCGCAGGGATTTTCGATTGTCGACGTGCGCGACCCGAAAAACCCGAAAGCGGCGGGCTACGTGCCCGCGCCGCCCGGCACCTGGAACGTGCATCTGCAGGCGCATGACGACCTGCTGCTGGTGATTAACGCCCGGGATCTGTTTGCCGATGCCCGCTTTGCCGACGAGAAGGTCTACTACACCCGCCAGGTGGGGGAGACCGTCAGCGACGTGCAGGACAAAGGCTGGAGCGCCGGGCTGCGGGTGTTTGATATCTCCACGCCCGACAGGCCGCGCGAAATCGGCTTTCTGTCGCTGAGCGGCATCGGCATCCACCGCATCTGGTACGTCGGCGGCCGCTGGGCGTATGTGTCAGCGCTGATCGACGGCTTTACCGACTACATCTTCCTGACCATCGATCTGGCCGATCCGCGTAAGCCTGAAGTGGCGGGGCGCTGGTGGCTGCCGGGGATGAACCAGGCCGAAGGGGAGAAGCCGAACTGGCCGGAAGGGAAACGCTACGCGCTGCATCACGCGATTATCGCGGGCGATACCGCCTACGGCAGCTGGCGCGACGGCGGCCTGACGCTGCTGGACGTGAAGGACCGCACCCGGCCGAAGCTGATTAGCCACCGCAACTGGAGTCCGCCGTTTGGCGGCGGGACGCACACCGCGCTGCCGCTGCCGGACCGCGATTTGCTGGTGGTGCTGGACGAAGCGGTGCTGGATAACCAGGAGGACGGCGAAAAGCTGATCTGGCTGTTTGATATCCGCGAGCCGTCGAACCCGGTCAGCATCTCGACCTTCCCGCAGCCGGATGAAACCGACTACGTGGCGAAAGGGGCGCATTTTGGCCCGCATAACCTGCACGAGAACCGGCCGGGGAGCTTTGTCAGCTCGACGCTGATTTTTGCGACCTATCAGAACGCGGGGGTGCGTGCATATGACATTTCCAATCCGTATCGACCGGTGGAAACCGGTGCGCTGGTGCCCGCCGCGCCGGAGAGAATGATGGACACGCGGCCAAATCGCCCGCAGGTGATCCAGTCGTGCGACGTGTTTGTGGATGCGCAGGGGATAATTTACAGCACGGATTATAACGGCGGGCTGTCGGTGATTGAGTATCTGGGATGAGTGCGGTTTGATGCCCTCACCCCGGCCCTCTCCCACAGGGAGAGGGAGAAAACCAAATGTAATCAGCTGTACTGACGCACCCGTGCCACCAGATCTTCGGCGCTGTCGATGCGGTCGGCAATGACTATCAGCGCTTTACCGAGCGTTATCGCGTGGCGCAGGCACTCGTGGCGCATCGCCTCGTCCTGGATGGTGTCGATATCCGCGACGTGGGAAAGCCCGACGCTGCGGCGAATGAGCTCGGTGCCGCAGAAGCCGATGGCGTCATGCCAGACCTTTTTCAGGAACGCGGAGGCATAGTCCGGCGCGCCGAGCGCGGCGTCGCGCGTTTTCTCGTTTGCCAGCGCCTGGAAGCGTTCCGCGAAGGTGTTCCACAGCTCCTGAATATCGGTCAGGCGCTGCTCGCGCGCGGCGGCGGCATCGCGAATGCCCAGATGCCCCGGCAGGCCGCAGAAGTTCAGCAGCAGGTTGCCGATGGCGGTACCGACGTCAAAGCCAATCGGGCCAAAGTAGCCGAACTCGGCGTCGATGGCCTTCAGGCTGCCGTCAGCCACAAAAATCGAGCCGCTGTGAATATCGCCGTGCAGGAGCGCTTCGGCGTGCGAGAAGAAGCGGTGCTTCAGGGAAGCTACGGCAATTTTAAGCTGAGCGTCGTCGCGCAGGTCCGCTACGTCATTTTCCAGCTCGGCCGGGTAGCTGTTGCGTTCGTGGATCTGGTACGGATCGTTGAAGAACAGATCTTCGGTGATCTCGCACATCTCCGGGTTGATGAATTTCGCCACCTGCGCTTTTTTCGCGTGCGGGTGCAGGTAGAAATCGCTGGTGTGGAACAGCGCGTGCGCGAGGTATTCGCCCAGCTGACGGGCCGCCTGCGGGTAGTAATTGTTTTTAATCAGCTCGCCGCGCCAGATGCGATGGCTGGAGAGATCTTCCATCACCATCACCGCCAGCTCCGGGTCAAAGTGGTGGATTTTCACGGTGTGCTGCGGGCTGTGCTGGTAGTGCTCGACCAGCGTTTGCGCTTCAAGGCGGGCGCGGTCCAGCGTCAGCGGCCATGACTCGCCGACGCAGCGGACGTAGGGCAGCGCCTGCTTAACGACGATGCGGCTCACGCCCGCGCCGTCGAAAATTTTGAATACCAGATTGAGGTTGCCGTCGCCTACTTCCTGCGCCTCTACCAGCGATGAAGGATCGTCAAGTCCGCCAAACTGCCTGGCATACTCCACGGCGTCCTGAGCGGTAAAGGTACGGTATTGCGACATGGCCTGCTCCTCACGAGTTTTCTAATTAAGACATGTAGACGTCTATACATCTGGATTTCATCCTGACACAATGTGCTACAACAACGCAACAGGGAATTAACGACATGCAGACATTACAGACGACCAGCCTGCGGGTGGCGGATAATCAGCTCTTTATTCTCGACCAGCAGGCGCTTCCGCAGGAGAAACGCTGGCTGGATGCCTCGACGGTAGAGGCGCTGGTCGGGCATATCCACGCCCTGCGCGTGCGCGGCGCGCCGCTGATTGGTCTCTCTGCAAGCCTGCTGCTGGCGCTGCTGGCGGAAAACGGCAAAAGCCGCGACGAGCTGGCGGCGGCGCTGGAAACCCTGCGCGCATCCCGCCCGACGGCGGTGAACCTGATGAACAATCTCGACCGCATGAAGCTCGCCCTGTGGCAGGAAGATTTTGTACCGGCGCTGGTGGCCGAAGCGCTGCGCCTGATTGACGAAGACAAACGTCTTTGCGACGCGATTGCCAAAGCCGGCAGCGCGCTGGTGAAGCCCGAAAGCCGTCTGCTGACCCACTGCAACACCGGCGGGCTGGCAACGGCGGGCGTTGGCACCGCATTGGGCGTGATTGCCCGTGCGCATCAGGAGGGTAACGTCAGCAACGTCTGGGTGGATGAAACCCGTCCGCTGCTGCAGGGCGGCAGATTGACCGCGTGGGAGCTTGGCGAGCTGGGCGTGCCGTATCAGCTGATTACCGATTCCATGGCCGCCAGCCTGATGGCAAAAGGGCTGGTGGACGCCGTGTGGGTGGGCGCAGACCGCATTGCCGCCAACGGGGACGTGGCGAACAAGATCGGCACCTATTCCCTGGCGGTGCTGGCGAAGTTCCACGGCATTCCGTTCTACGTTGCCGCCCCGCAAACGACCCTCGATCCGGACTGCCCGAACGGGGACGCGATCCCGATTGAGCAGCGCGCCGCCAGCGAGGTGACGGGCGTGGCCGGAAGCTTTGGCGCGGTGCAGTGGGCGCCGGAAAACGCGCAGGTCTATAACCCGGCGTTTGACGTCACACCTGCCTCGCTGATCAGCGGCTGGGTGCTGGATACGGGCGTAGTCACGCCGGAAGCGGTGGCAAACGGGAAATTCGCCTGAGTCCGGCTATCCTTTAAGGGGTTCCCTTGAGAGGACAATATCGTGACGCTGGATCCTGAAACTGACTTAAAACTGGAGCGCGTGGTGGATGCACCGCGCGACCTGCTGTGGCTGTGCTGGACCACGCCGGAACACATCAAAAACTTCTTCATTCCTGCTCCCCATAAGGTGACCGAATGCGATCTCGATCTCCGCGTGGGCGGGCGGTTCAACACCGTGTTTGAGGTGGACGGTCAGCGGATGGATAACCGGGGCGTATTTCTTGAAATCGACCCGGGTAAAAAGCTGGTCTTTACCGACGGCTATACCGAAGGCTGGAAACCGGCCGAAAAGCCGTTTATGACGGCGATCCTGCTGCTGGAGGATGTGGGCGAGGGCAAGACCCGCTACACGGCGATTGCGCGTCATCCGACGAAGGAAATCCGCGAGCAGCATGAGCAGATGGGCTTCCACGAAGGGTGGGGGATTGTGCTGGATCAGCTGGTGGGGTATGTGAAAGGACTGGAGCGTTGAAGCTCGAGCGGCCTGATGCCCTCACCCCGACCCTCTCCCACAGGGAGAGGGAGCAAACACTAAAAACGGCAGCTCTAGCTGCCGTTTTGCTTTTACCTATGCCAACCGTGGATACGCATCCGCGATGGCATCGCCCGTAAACTGCGCCACCCAGCCTTCCGGATTGTCGAAAATACGAATGGCGGTAAAGTTCGGCTCTGAGCCCATATCAAACCAGTGCGGCGTGCCCGCGGGTACGGAAATCAGATCGTTTTTCTCGCACAGTACCTGATATACCTCATCGCCAATGTGCAGGCAGAACAGCCCCGCGCCTTCCACGAAGAAGCGCACTTCGTCTTCGCCGTGGGTGTGTTCGTTCAGGAACTTCGCGCGCAGCGCCTCTTTCTGCGGGTTGTCGGCGCGCAGGCTGATCACGTCCCAGCTCTGATAGCCTTTTTCCGCCACCAGCTTGTCGATCGCATGCTGATACGCCGCGATCACGGCTTCGGGCGCGGGATCGTGTCCTAAATCGCGATCCGCAGCCCAGCGTTCAAACCGCACGCCTTTGGCGTTGAGCTGCTGGGCGATCTCGGCGGCGTCGGTGCTGTACCACTGGTGTTGACTGGCGTCTTTATCGGAATAAATGGTCAATGCGCTCATGAAGGGATCTGCTCCGGATTAATCTCGTCAAACTGGTGGACCTGATGGTGATGGCTTGCGCCGTCATCATCACCGCGAATCAGCTGCAGGGTGCGAAAACCTGCCTGTTCAGCCGCGTCCAGCTCCTGATGAATATCGGACAGGAACAGGATCTGCGACGGGGAGATGCCCGTTTGTGCCGCAATGTTCTGATAGGACTGCACCTCGCGCTTGGCGCCGATGTGGGTATCAAAATAGCCGCTGAACAGATGAGTAATATCACCTTCGTCGCTGTAGCCAAATAACAGTTTCTGCGCGGCGACGGAGCCAGAGGAATAAACATAGAGATCAATCCCTTGCGCTTTCCACTTTTCCAGCGCAGGCAGTACGTCCGGGTAGAGGTGGCCGGTAAAGTCGCCGTTCACGTAGCCGTCATGCCAGATGATCCCCTGCAGGGCTTTGAGCGCCGTGGATTTGCGGTCTTCATCCATAAAGGCAAACAGGGCGTCGATAAGCTCGCTGACGCTGGCGTGCGGGTTACCGATTTCATCACGCAGGTTGTCCAGAATGGATTTGACCGGCTCGGCGTACTGCTGCGCGGTCACGAAGGCCGCCAGCCGCTCACGCGCGTAGGGGAACAAAACGTCATGGACAAAACGGATATCGCTGGTGGTCCCTTCAATATCCGTCACAATCGCGCGAATCATACTCTCTCCAGTTGTCGTAAACGCATTTCGCATTCAAATAAGAATTCTAGTCCTTCCAGATGACGGCGGGCCTCGGCCACGTCGCGTCCCCAGCAGGTTAAGCCATGACCGCGCAGAAGAAAACCATAATTAAGCGGGCGTTCCTGTGCGTAATGGGCGATTCGGGAGGCGAGGGCGTCAATATCCTGGTCGTTATCGAAGACCGGGATAGCCACCGTATCCAGATGCGTGGTCTGCCCGGTGAGGGATTTTTGCATCTCAAAGCCGCTGATGTTGAGCTCGGCTTCTTTGACCAGACGCGACAGCACCGTGGCGTTGACGGTATGAACGTGCAGGACGGCGTTGGCTTCCGGGAACAGGCGATAAATCAGCGTGTGAAGACCGGTTTCCGCCGACGGCCTGCGGCCAGACGGCGCGCGGTTGGTGGCAATTTCAACCTGCAGAAAATCCGCCGTTGTCAGGCTGCCTTTGTCTTTGCCGGATTCGCTGAGCCAGCAGAGGCGCTCGTCCTGACGCACCGACATGTTGCCGCCGGTGGCGGGTGCCCAGCCTTTGGCGCCAATCCAGCGGCAGGCGTCGACAAGATGTGTGAGTTGCAGGTTGTCTGTCATTTCCTTTTACCCTCGCGGCCAGGAATATTCATATGGTTTAGACGTCTAAGCGTCTTGATTGCCAAAGACTAACATCGTGTTATAGTGGCAGCAACATAAGTATTACAAGCAGGCACGACACAATGAGCAATAACGCATTGATTCCTCAGAGTAAACTTCCCAATCTCGGTACTACCATCTTTACGCAGATGAGCGCTCTGGCGCAGCAGCACAACGCCATTAACCTTTCTCAGGGATTCCCGGATTTCGACGGCCCGACCTATCTGCAGGAGCGCCTGGCGTACCACGTGGCGCAGGGGGCGAATCAGTATGCGCCGATGACGGGCGTGCAGGCGCTGCGGGAAGCCATTGCGGATAAAACGGCGGAGCTGTACGGCCATAAGCCCGATGCGAACAGCGATATTACGGTGACGGCAGGGGCGACCGAAGCGCTCTATGCGGCCATCACCGCGCTGGTGCGTACGGGCGATGAAGTTATCTGCTTTGATCCGAGCTACGACAGCTATGCGCCTGCGGTTGAACTCTCCGGCGGCGTGGTGAAACGCGTGGCGCTCCAGCCGCCGCATTTTCGCCCTGACTGGCAGGCGTTTGCTGCGCTGCTGAGCGACAAAACCCGCCTGGTGATCCTGAATACCCCGCACAACCCGTCGGCGACGGTGTGGCAAAAGGCCGATTTCGCCGCGCTGTGGCAGGCGATTGCGGAACGTGAAATTTACGTGCTGAGCGATGAAGTCTACGAGCACATCTGCTTTGCAGAAGAAGGACACGCCAGCGTGCTGGCCCATCCGCAGCTTCGCGAGCGTGCTATCGCCGTCTCGTCATTCGGTAAGACTTACCATATGACCGGCTGGAAAGTGGGCTACTGCGTCGCACCGGCGGCTATTAGCGCCGAGCTGCGCAAGGTGCACCAGTACCTGACCTTTGCAGTGAACACGCCGGCTCAGCTGGCGCTGGCGGATATGCTGCGCGCCGAGCCGGAGCACTATCGCGAGCTGCCGCATTTCTATCGTGAACGTCGGGATCTGTTTGTGACGGCGCTCAGCAAAAGCCGTCTGGAGATTTTGCCCTCAGAAGGGACCTATTTCCTGCTCGCCGACTACAGCGCGATATCGGATCTGGACGACGTGAGTTTCTGCCAGTGGCTGACGAAAGAGGTGGGCGTAGCCGCCATTCCGCTGTCGGTATTCTGCGCCGATCCCTTCCCGCATAAGCTGATTCGTCTTTGCTTTGCGAAGCAGGAATCGACGCTGCTGGCGGCGGCAGAGCGCCTGAACACGCTCTGATTATTTCACCGTCCAGGCTTCTGAGTAACGACGGTCTGCAAACAGCTCCAGCAGACCGTTGATTTGCTTGAGGCGCAAGACTTCATCGCCGTCCATTCCCAGCTCCTTGCTTATTCTCTCGTCATTCCAGCCAAGCTGCACCAGCTCGCGAACGATCTCCGACATAGCGTTAATCTGGTGTCGACCCCGCGCCCGGTTGTGACGAATAGTGGCAGCCATACGGTCATGTTTATCCTGTCGGTCCTGGCGCAGGAAGGTCACAGGGAGATAACCCTTGAGCTGGTGCTTCAGTGCCGCCCGATTTGTACCGATTTCATGGCGATGAAAACCATCCACAATTTCGTAGTGTTGCGGTTCACTTTCTGTCACAACGATAGGTTGGGTGAATCCATCGAGTTCCAGCGACTTACTGAGCAGCCTTTTTTCTGGCGGGGCAACATTATTGGGGTTGTAGTCGTTAGCGGTAATAGCGTCCTGTCTGATCCAGAGGACGCAGTCTATCGGTTGCGCACGAAACGGACTGTGTTTATGGATCGCTTCACGAAAAGCATTTATGGCGTTAATGCGTTCCTCTTCGGGAAGTGACTGAAGGTACGTTTCCATCTCGTTGATTAGTTTTTGTCGCATAATATGCCCCACTCCTTGCGTTTCGCCTTCACTCTGTCGCTGTAGCGCTGATAATGTTTGGGTTTATTTGGGCTGAACGATAGCGCCCTGCACCAGTAGTCGTTATTCAGGAGAACCTTACAAATACGGCGCCATGAGGGAACATCTTTGGCACCGATATCACCGTCCTGCGTATCGGGAATCTCCTCTGTGCCTCTCTTCTGATACCAGTGCAGATAAATGGCGATTTTATTGCGGTAATGCTCAGCCGTATTTTGCGGCATGCTGTCGAGGAGCAGCATGGCATATTCGCGCCAGCACAGGTGTTCGGGTTTCAGAATTTTTCGGTGACCATAAAAATGGTTATCGTGTCCGGCGTACATCCCCCCGCTGCGCGCACCGCTCACGCGCTCACACATGGCCGCCCAGCGATCGGGCTCAACAACGTGGTAGAGCCATAATCCCTGGCGCTGTTCCGGACCAAAGGGTTCACAAATCCGCATGTAGCGTAGCGGCACGCCGGCCAGAAACATCAGGTCATAGAGTGGGTTATAGCAACACCCTGATTTGGCGAACCAGGTCCATATATCGGCGGTTTTCCAGTCGTAGAGAGGGTAGATATACCAGGCATGTCCTCCCGGTGCGACGGTTGTCCAGGGTTTATCGTCGGCAAACCGCTGTTTACGCGCCGACGCGACAGCCAGAAAACGGTTGTATGACTCATCGGCGCGGATGCCAATCAGTACCGCCGCCGGGCGATTGCGAGAGAACCAGTCGGAGAAACCGCGGACAAAGGTTTCAAACGTCATGCCTGGCTGGTAGAAGGGAAAAAAAGTGGGATCGGTTATCGCATCGTCAGGAGGCTTGCGGACCCATTGTGTGCCGGGTTCCCAGCATTGCCATTCCGGCTGGAATTGCGACAGTGAATTTTGCGTTGTCAGGGGGAGCGCGACCCACCAGAAATGGTCGATGACATCGCTGTACAACTCGCGCATATGTTCCACATGGATAATGGTATGGGAAAACTGCGCTTCCCAGTCGATAAAGAGCACATCTATTTTGATGTTCATCAGTCGCGCCTGCTGGGCAACCAGATGCAGCATGACGGTGGAGTCTTTACCTCCTGAAAAAGAAACACAGATTCTGGGTAAGTTTTCGAGCGTCCATTTTATTCGCTCCCGAGCAGCGGTAAGAACATCCTGATTTAAAGGGTATTTATAAATTGACATGCTTATTCTCATCCTGAGGAATAAATACCTGACTGTAGCGTCAATACTAATAAGAGGATTATATCAGTCAATAATTAATTGGATATGTAACGGTTATGCCGCGTAATTCTATAACGGTGGTGTATGTTTTAACGGTGTGGTTCCCATTTTGTGCGAGAACCACAGCAATATCTCACGGTAAGGATATTTCTTCAATAAAACTCGCGAATGCCGAGCTATTGAGCGCGGAACGATTGTACATCATGTAAATATCAATGCTGGGGAATTGAATGTCAGTTTCCACTTTTCGCAGGTTGAGGGCTGGCCCATATTGTTCGAAGGCCGGCGCGGGCACTAATCCTATGAGGTCGGACGAACCAATCACCGACAGAAGGGATATAAAAGAGTCGCTGCGATAGACGATATTTCTTTCGGTTAACAGGTTTTCGGCCTTTTCCTGATAGTCTTTGAAGCTGTTTTCATCGTTCAGGTAGGCGGTGAAGTTTTCATTCAGAATCTCTTCACGCGTGGGATTTTCACTGAGACGGGGATGGCCCTCCCGACAAACGAGGACGAAAGGAAGTTTATGGTAGAGGCTACAGGCGACAGAATGATTGGTAGAAGAAGAAAACGAAAATATCAGGTCGGCTCTTCTGTAGGCTAAGAGATCTTCTGCAGAATCAGACGAAAGAAAAACATCATGTAATTCAATTGAATAGTTATGATTTTCCATCAGCAGCTTTATAGGGTCAAGCGTTGCTTTCGTACTCATAAAATGCGGGCAATAAATGACAAAGTTCTTCTTCAACCCGCTGCTGTGCATGATATTGATAGTCTGCTCCAGCTGGTTCAGGTTCTGTTCCAGATGATGATGCAGATTGACGCCGACGGTCGTGGGCGTGATCCCTTTACCGGAACGGATAAACAGAGGATCGTTGAGTTGTCCTCTCAGACGCTGCAGTGACTGGCTCACGGCAGAGGGTGTGATATACAGCGTCTCGGCGGCTTTACTGATACTAAGGTGCTGGTAAATGCACTCGAAAATGACTAACAGATTAAGATCGAATTTTTTAAGGTCATACAGGTTTGCCATGTTTCGTCCTGAGGGTACTGCGTTTGCTGTGGTTATCATATAACTGATAACAATAGTTTAAGGCTAACCATTTATAACTCTATAGGTTAGCTCTCTTAGTTTTAAATTAAATCATCTTAATATATCACGGTGGCAGATTATTGAAATAGCGCTTCAAAAGCGATTAAGACAATTTTATCTTAAGAAAGGGAACAATGATTTTAAATAACAACTGTCATTTATATATTGCGATAGTTTTATAATAAAAATAAATTTATAACGCACCGTAATGATGTTCGGCACAACCTATCACAGCCATAGGCAGGAATGCCTCTCTTATGGATTGCTCAATCCCTGTGCGGGTGGTGTAATCAAACGGCTGTTACCGCCTTGATATAAAGGGTTGTAGAGCGCAACGCAACGCCAGTCTCGGCTGGCACTGAATGTACCTGCGGGGAATTCAGGTATCAGGGCCGCCCGTTGAGGCGGCCTTTTTACTTTCAGGCTTTCCTGTAAAAGGTTCACCTTGTTGTCTTGTCGACGTTGTAAGGTTTGGCTGATTGATTTGATAAAGCATACGCATTAGCCCCGATGAATAAAGTTGGTTACCTTACACCTCAACGAAAACACGGAGGAAGTACAGATGTCTTTGATTAACACCAAAATTAAACCTTTCAAAAACCAGGCGTTCAAAAACGGTGAGTTCATCGAAGTTACCGAGAAAGATACCGAAGGCCGCTGGAGCGTCTTCTTCTTCTATCCGGCTGACTTTACCTTCGTTTGCCCGACTGAACTGGGTGACGTTGCAGACCATTACGACGAACTGCAGAAGCTGGGCGTAGACGTTTACTCTGTCTCTACCGATACCCACTTCACCCACAAAGCATGGCACAGCAGCTCCGAAACCATCGCGAAAATCAAATACGCGATGATCGGCGACCCGACTGGCGCCCTGACCCGTAACTTCGACAACATGCGTGAAGATGAAGGCCTGGCTGACCGCGCCACCTTCGTTGTTGACCCGCAGGGCATTATCCAGGCTATCGAAGTTACCGCTGAAGGTATCGGCCGTGATGCTTCTGACCTGCTGCGTAAAGTGAAAGCCGCTCAGTACGTGGCTTCTCACCCAGGCGAAGTGTGCCCGGCGAAATGGAAAGAAGGCGAAGCGACGCTGGCTCCATCCTTAGATCTGGTTGGTAAAATCTAAGTTTTGCCCATTCGGTAATCAATGGGCGCACCCCGCGCCCATTTCATTCCAGCACCATGATGCAAGTTGCATTCAGGCCGCCCGTATAAGGCAGCTTGCATGATGACGTCTTAAGAGAGGGAAGAACAATGCTCGACACTAACATGAAAACCCAGCTCAAGGCCTACCTTGAGAAACTGACCAAACCCGTTGAGCTGATTGCCACGCTGGACGACAGCGCCAAATCGGCAGAGATCAAGGAACTGCTGGCGGAGATCGCCGAGCTGTCGCCGAAAGTGACCTTCAAAGAAGACAACGCGCTGCCGGTCCGTAAGCCCTCTTTCCTGATTACCAACCCAGGATCCGACCAGGGACCGCGCTTTGCCGGCTCGCCGCTGGGTCACGAATTTACCTCACTGGTGCTGGCGCTGCTGTGGACCGGTGGTCATCCGTCAAAAGAAGCGCAGGCGCTGCTGGAGCAGATCCGCGATATCGACGGTGATTTCGAATTTGAAACCTATTACTCGCTCTCCTGCCACAACTGCCCGGACGTGGTGCAGGCGCTGAACCTCATGTCGGTTCTGAACCCGCGCATCAAGCACACGGCGATTGACGGCGGTACCTTCCAGAATGAAATCACCGATCGCAACGTGATGGGCGTTCCGGCGGTCTACATGAACGGCAAAGAGTTCGGCCAGGGCCGCATGACGCTGACTGAAATCGTTGCCAAAGTGGATACCGGTGCTGAAAAACGTGCGGCGGAAGAGCTGAACAAACGCGATGCTTACGACGTGCTTATCGTCGGTTCCGGCCCTGCGGGCGCGGCGGCAGCGGTGTACTCCGCGCGTAAAGGTATTCGTACCGGCCTGATGGGCGAACGCTTCGGCGGCCAGGTGCTCGATACCGTGGACATCGAAAACTACATCTCCGTGCCGAAGACCGAAGGCCAGAAGCTGGCGGGGGCGCTGAAGGCGCACGTCAGCGACTATGACGTAGACGTGATCGACAGCCAGAGCGCCAGCAAGCTGGTTCCGGCAGCGGTCGAGGGTGGTTTACACCAGATTGAAACCGCGTCCGGCGCGGTGCTGAAAGCGCGCAGCATTATCATTGCCACCGGCGCGAAATGGCGCAACATGAACGTTCCGGGCGAAGATCAGTACCGTACCAAAGGCGTGACCTACTGTCCGCACTGCGACGGCCCGCTGTTTAAAGGTAAACGCGTGGCGGTGATCGGCGGCGGTAACTCCGGCGTTGAAGCGGCTATCGACCTGGCGGGGATTGTTGAGCACGTTACCCTTCTGGAGTTCGCTCCAGAGATGAAGGCCGACCAGGTTCTGCAGGATAAAGTTCGCAGCCTGAAAAACGTCGACATCGTACTGAACGCGCAGACCACGGAAGTGAAGGGCGACGGCAGCAAAGTGACCGGCCTGGAATACCGCGACCGCGTGAGCGGCGACGTGCACAGCGTTCAGCTGTCAGGGATCTTCGTGCAGATTGGTCTGCTGCCAAATACCACCTGGCTGGAAGGCGCGATTGAGCGCAACCGCATGGGCGAAATCATCATCGATGCGAAATGTGAAACCAGCGTGAAAGGCGTGTTTGCGGCGGGCGACTGCACCACCGTGCCGTACAAACAGATCATTATCGCCACGGGCGAAGGGGCGAAGGCGTCTCTGAGTTCCTTTGACTATCTGATTCGCACCAAAACCGCATAACAGAAGAAAGTAAGGCTACACCTGCAATAGCGAGAGGCCACCGGAAGGTGGCCTCTTTTTTTATCTTACGACCATCACCGGTATATGGGTGTGGCGGATCACGCTGGAGGCGTTAGAGCCCAGCAGATGCGTGGTAATGGATGGGTTGCGCGAACCGATGACCACCACGTCTGCTTTCAGTTCGTTCGCCAGTTCGTTTACCGCATCGCGAACGCTGCCGAATCTGACGTGCGTTTTGATGCGCGAAGGGTCGATGCTGAAGTGGCTGACCATGGTTTGCAGGCGAGTTTCCGCTTCATGCTGCAAATGCTCCTCGAAGCGACGCACGTCGGCGGCAAAGCGGTGCAGGCTCAGGCTGGCGGAGCCCGGCAGTACGTGTAAAAGATGGATAACACCGTCCTGCTGCGCCAGGAACTCCGCATGGCGTACGGCTTTGTCGCTCAGCTCCATCTCAAAAACATCAACCGGCATAATGATTCTCTGATACATACCCGTTTCTCCTTGTTTATAAACGCTGAACTCATTCAACCATAAAATAGATATGGTTTCTGTAAGCGCCCCGTCAGTTTTCTTAAGTTGCCAGGATAAATCTCAAAAGGCCCGTATTCCGGGGCAGACCCTCAGGGGTAGCTACCCTTATACACTTACCTGGAACCTTTCGGAGGTCGCATGAAAGCACTTACGTATCACGGTCCGCACCATGTACGCGTCGAGAATGTCCCCGATCCCATCATCGAACAGCCCGACGATATCATTCTGCGCGTCACGGCCACGGCTATCTGCGGCTCCGATTTGCATCTCTATCGCGGAAAGATCCCGAAGGTGCAGCACGGCGATATTTTTGGCCATGAGTTTATGGGGGAAATCGTCGAGTGCGGCGCAGAGGTGAAGAATTTGCAAAAAGGGGATCGGGTGGTGATCCCCTTTGTCATTGCCTGTGGGGACTGTTTCTTCTGTCGGTTGCAGCAATACGCGGCCTGTGAGAATACCAATGCCGGGCAGGGCGCCGCGCTGAACAAAAAGCAAATTCCCGCCCCGGCCGCGCTGTTTGGCTATAGCCATCTCTACGGCGGCGTGCCGGGGGGACAGGCGGAATATGTCCGCGTGCCAAAAGGCAACGTCGGGCCGTTTAAGGTCCCGCAACTCCTCTCTGATGATAAGGCACTGTTCCTGTCCGATATTTTGCCAACGGCCTGGCAGGCGGCAAAAAATGCGCAGATTGAAAAAGGCTCAAGCGTTGCGGTTTTCGGCGCCGGGCCGGTGGGGCTACTGACCATTGCCTGCGCGCGGCTGTTAGGGGCCGAGCAGATCTTTGTTATCGATCACCACCCGTACCGTTTGCGATTTGCCGAGGCGCGTTACGGCGCAATCCCCATCAACTTTGATGACGATAACGACGCAGCGGAAAAAATCATCGAGCAGACCGCTGGCCAGCGCGGCGTTGACGCCGTGATTGATGCGGTAGGGTTCGAAGCGAAAGGCAGCACCACGGAAACGATCCTCAGCAATCTTAAAATTGAAGGCAGCAGCGGCAAAGCGCTGCGGCAGTGCATTGCTGCCGTTCGACGCGGTGGCGTGGTTAGCGTACCCGGCGTGTACGCCGGATTTATTCATGGCTTCCTGTTTGGCGATGCCTTTGATAAGGGGCTGACGTTTAAGATGGGCCAAACGCACGTCCATGCCTGGCTGGGTGAGCTGCTGCCGCTGATCGAAAAAGGGCTGCTTACCCCGGAAGAGATCGTGACCCATTATCTTCCCCTTGCCGATGCGGAACGCGCCTATAAGGTATTCGAAAAACGGGAGGAGGAGTGCCGGAAGGTGATTCTGGTCCCTGGCGCAGAAACGCCCGAGGCCGCAGAGCAGAAAGTTAAGGGCCTGGTGAATGCTTTCCCCGGTGGGGTTGCATGAATACTCGCCTAGCTGTGGCGTTCAAGATAAAGCACGGCCAAGACGATAATCGCCGCAATAATCAGAAAAATAAGTGTGATAGCCAGTATCTCACTCATGACCGTCCCCACGGCACCAAAACAGATTAAGCGTGGATTAAGGGCTTTTTGCGCGATATAAGAAAATGGGGTGAATTTACGGAAAGAGGATGCAGCCGCATCCTCTGTGCAAAGCGGGGGCGCTTGTTCAGAAGTGGTTAACGCAGGTAATCGCCCGCGGCTTCTGGCTGGTAGAGCAACGCCAGCACTTCAAGATGGGCAGAGGCGCCGCCCGGCAATTCCCAGTGGATGGTATCGCCCGTGCGCAGGCCCAGCAGTGCGGCACCCACAGGCGCAAGAACAGAAAGCTGTGCGCTGCTGTCGGTCATCTGAGCCGGGTAAACCAGCGTGCGGGTCAGCTCTTCACCGGTGGTCAGGTTGCGGAATTTTACCTGGCTGTTCATGGTGACCACGTCATGCGGCATCGTCTCAGGCGTGCACATCTGCGCCCGGTCGAGCTCCTCATTCAGGGCGTCGGCCACGGGAAGTGAGGCAAACTCCGCTTTTTCCAGCAGCCTGTCGATACGTTCTGCGTCGAGCTCGTTGATGATAATTGTAGGTCTGGACATTTTTACTCCATGTCGTTAATGCTGCGCGTAACGCAGAAACCAATCCAAAAGAAAACCCTCGCCGTCTGGCAGCGAGGGTTTAACTCTCCCGATGATACTGGCTGAGCGCGCAAGTTTGAAGTGATGAAGGTCACATTCATGGTCCATATGAATTTTCGCTGAAATTTATTCAGTCTTCATTCCGGGCGGAATACGTTACGCTGAGTGTCCTGAACCCGGGCTTTGCGCGAAGCGCTATTCGCGTCAGCCCACCAACGAGAGAGAACTATGTACTTCTACCAACCGTCTCAGGGGCACGGCCTGCCGCACGATCCGCTGAACGCCATTATTGGTCCACGTCCGATCGGCTGGATCTCCTCATGCGACAAGGCCGGTCAGCTCAACCTCGCACCGTATAGCTTCTTTAACTGCTTTAACTATCGCCCGCCGATCATCGGCTTTTCCAGCAACGGCTGGAAGGACAGCGTGCGTAATATTACCGAAACAAAGGAGTTTGTCTGGAACCTGGCGACGCGCGATCTCGCGCAAGCGATGAACCAAACCTCTGCGATGCTTCCGCACGATCGGGATGAATTCAGCTTTGCCGGGCTAACACCAGCGGCGAGTCAGCTGGTCAAAGCGCCCCGCGTCGCCGAAAGCCCGGTGAACTTTGAGTGCCGCCTGTCGCAGTGCATTCAGCTTACCGGTGCTGACGGCACACCGGTCGATACGTGGCTGGTGCTGGGGGAGGTGGTCGGTATCCATATCGCCGAAACGCTGCTGGAAGAGGGGATTTACCAGACGGCGAAAGCGCAGCCCATCCTGCGTGCGGGTGGGCCGACGGCGTATTATGGCATCAGTGACGACAACCGGTTTGATATGGTGCGTCCGGGCGCGGATCAGTAGCCGGCTTTATCAATCACGAACTGTTTTCCGCAGTTACCCGGATGTGGCTGCGGGGCAAATGACGCCGCAGAAAGCGGGTTGTTAATGGTGTCCGCCTTCAGCGAAACCTGCATCTCGGTCAGATACGCCGGATTGCCGTTGCAGGTGAGCTTAATCGCTTTGATGTTTTCTTTTCCCCAGCTTTTGGCAACGGCACCGTCAAAGTCGCTGCGATTGACGGTTTTCCCGTAATTATCGGCGAGGAATTTACCGACCGCGCTGTCTTTAACTTCCTGATTCATCCGCACCATCGTGCCGAAATAGGCATCCGGATCGAAACCAAAGCAGACGCCATGTTTGGCATATTCATAACGTTCCAGGCAGGAATTACCGCCCGCGCCCGGCATCACGTCGTTGAGCTTTGCGGCTGCGGAAAGCGACAGTCCGGTTTCGGCGGCATCGCATTTGCGGCTGGCCTTCACTTCCGGCATGTTCGGAATGGGGCGCGTGGCGCAGCCAAAACGCATCCACCGACGTTCATCCACGCCGCGGGCGGCAATGGATTTTGGCAGGCCAGGCCATAGCCCGTGGACGGTCAGAAAATCGGCTTTATTATCGCGCTCTTTTTGCAGGCGACATTCGTCAGGTTCATTGCGGTTGCGTTCGACCATGCTCTGGCAAAACCCGGTTTGCCAGGACAGAGCCAGCACATAGCGATCGAAATCGCCATACTGTGTTGCCTTCAGCGGTTCCGCCTGTGCGGAGAAGAGACAGAGAGCAAGCGCCATTGCGCCAGACGGGATGACGATATCCTTCCTGAACATATGATTTCCTGATCGAATGAGCACGATTAATTTCTGGAAGTTATTAAAGCACAAAAAGCGCCCGCAGGCGCTTTTTGGATATCCCTATTTAGCTTAGGCCGCGCCGGGTACCAGCACTTCCGTGGCGATAATCACGATAATCAGACCAACTATAACGGGCACCGAGGTGCGTTTGACGACTTCGAATGGCGAGATTTTCGCCATCCCGGCAACGGCGACGACCACACCCGACACCGGCGAAATGGTACGGCCCAGGTTTGACGCCTGCAGCATGGGAATGGAAAGGTAGGCCGGGTTAATACCGGAGGAGTGAGCCAGTTTCGGGATCATCTCAACGAAAGCGTAGAAAGGCGCATTACCGGAACCGGTGGTCATCGCCGCCAGCATGGTGAGCACCACCAGAACCAGCATCAGGATAATACTGGCGGAGCCGAACGAGGTGGCGATAGAAATCAGGCTCTGGATAAAGCCGATCGTGCTCAGACCCTGGGCAAAAACGCCCGCTGCAACCAGCAGGATCACCACGCCAGCGAAGGCATCCGCCATACCGCGATACGCAACTTCCAGACCCGAGAAGACTTTTTGCGTGTTAAAACCGCGCACAAACTCCAGCACGGCGGCCAGCAGCATGCAGATGACCAGAATGGTGATGATGTGCAGCTGTGGACCCCATTTTCCGTCAAAAATCAGCACTCCGACGATCGGGGTGAAGGGCAGAATGGCATAGAACGCGGGAGCGGTCGTGGTGATTTCACTCACGTCCATCATTTCATGGCTGATGTTTTCTTTCTTATCGAGATAGCGCTGCCAGAAGAAATGCGCGATCCCCATGCCCATGATGGCAACAATTGAGATCGGTAACGTGGTTTTAAAGGCGAAGTCGATGAGTGACATCTCCGCCGCCTTTGCCGCCAGCACAACGTCGCCGGAGGTCGGGGAGAGAATAATCGCTGCCGGAGACGCGCAAATTGCCGCGGCCGCGCCACGGCTGATACCGACGTTCACCATGACCGGGAACAGCGTCGCCATGAGCAGTACGCCAAGCCCGGTAGCCGACGAAACGGCCAGTGACATCAGGCAGGCGAGGAAATAGGCGGCGACCATTAGCAGATACGGCGAGTTGATGTATTGCAGGGGTTTAGAGGCAAGCTTAACGACCATGTCGTTGGCGCCAATATGGGTCATGTAGGCTGCAAAACCGCACAGCATCATGATCATCATGCCCAGATCGCCGCCGCGGCTCATGAGCAATATTTTAATGTATTCAACAATATCTGTAGCCGTGTAACCGGTGCTGGTCGCGCTGGCAGGTAACACCTGGTGCCCCATTATTGCGCTGATAATCAGCAGCGTTAGACCGCCGACAAATAATACGCCCGTGGCCGAGTAGCCTTTAATGATGTAGCGTGCGACGCCGACAATGACGACGACTCCAATAAGGAGTTCGAATAACGTAAGCATGATTTCCCCTGTATCTCTGCTGCAATGGAGCACAAAAAATCAAAAAAAAGAAGGATGAAAATGTGCCGAATAATTGGCCTGTTCTTGCTGATTAAAATCAATAAACAGACGACTAAAGAACAGAACAACCGTCTTTTTGCCATGGCCCATACATTTATGTCATGAGGGTCTTGACCGTCAGAAATAGCGCAACATGTCCTAATAATGATAACAAATTGTTAATGTTTTGTGTGGTTTTACATATCACTGATTCAGAACATTAAATGGGTAAAGTCACACCCCTTGTGGGTTTATTTTGAACGCATCGCCGCCTTTCCTTAAGAATATTCCCGAAAAGAAGCTGAATAATTAGGAATAACGCCGATGTCGTTAAGCTTTGATTCAAGTACTTTATGGTAAACTTTGCCTCGAATACTAAGAATGGTAATTGCATTGTGATTGTACGTAATACATTTTTCTCTATTTTGTTGTTTATTTTTGGGCAGTTAACGTTTTGTTCTGTTGCACAGGCAGAAGGCAACGCGACGGATAAAGGCTGGTTCTCAACCTTTACGGATAATGTTTCCCAGACATGGACGGCACCTGAACATTATGATCTCTATGTCCCGGCAATAACGTGGCATGCGCGTTTTGCTTATGACAAAGAGAAAACCGATAAATACAACGAGCGTCCGTGGGGCGCGGGTTTTGGCCAGTCGCGCTGGGATGAAAAGGGAAACTGGCATGGCATCTATCTGATGGCCTTCAAAGACTCGTTTAATAAATGGGAGCCGATTGGTGGGTATGGCTGGGAAAAAACCTGGCGCCCCCTAGCGGACGAGAACTTCCACGTCGGTTTGGGCTATACCGCCGGGGTTACTGCACGTGATAACTGGAAATACATTCCAATCCCGGTGCTGCTGCCTTTAGCCTCTATTGGCTATGGCCCCGCAACGTTCCAGATGACCTACATTCCGGGTACGTACAACAACGGTAACGTTTACTTCGCCTGGATGCGTTTTCAGTTTTAACTGACAAAACGTTACATGCTGGTGAAAAAACGCGCAGACGTTGATTCATAAGCGATAAAAATCTGTCAGTGAAAATTAACGCGACTTTAGTCACTTTTTATCAAAGATCCGCTGGACAAAAGGTCCCACAATTGATGTACTGATAACCGACACAGCATTTGTGTCGTTTTTTAATGTAAAGGTAATTTTGATGTCTAAGATTAAAGGTAACGTTAAGTGGTTTAATGAGTCCAAAGGATTCGGTTTCATTACTCCTGAAGATGGCAGCAAAGACGTGTTCGTACACTTCTCTGCAATCCAGTCTAATGGTTTCAAAACTCTGGCTGAAGGTCAGCGTGTAGAGTTCGAAATCACTAACGGTGCCAAAGGCCCTTCTGCTGCTAACGTAATCGCTCTGTAATTCAGACGCGTCAGCAAGAATTTCAAAACCCGCTCACTGAGCGGGTTTTTTTCGTTTTGAATCAGCCAAGCAGATACATTTTCAGGAAGTTGGCAACGATCAGCACGCTCAACAACACCATTCCTGCGCTCATCAGACTCTGTTTCATTCTGTCACCCTCGTTCAGTACTGCATCCAGAGTGACAGAGAAAAATTAAGCCAACATTAACGGTTCGGCTGTTAATGCGCGCTTGCGGAAGAAAATAGCCAAAATGCGATCCCCGTCATCGCAAAGGAGCCGAGCATATTGATAGCCATATTCATCAGCGCCCAGCCGACACGGCCTTCCTGAAAGAGAAAAACCGTTTCCGCAGAAAAGGTTGAGAAGGTGGTCAAACCGCCGCAGAATCCGGTGGTAATCAATACTTTCCACATTGGGTCGATGTGCGTCATTCGGTTAAACCAGGCCAGCCCCATACCAATGATAAAGGCACCAATCAGGTTTGCGGCAAGTGTCCCCATAGGAATCGCCTGATGCAGGGGGTTAAACCGCATACTCAGAAACCATCGCGCAACGCTACCCGTTCCCCCACCAATAAAAACGGCTAAAAGTAGTTGTAACACGCTAAATACCTGCTATTTGATGTGTAAGAGTAGCGAGTTTAACGCCGTTTATGATGAGGGGACAAATATGTATGTAGCGGTAGGGCAATTTGTGGTCACGCCTGACTGGCATGAGAATGCGAGAACATGCGTCAACCTGATGATGCAGGCCCGGCAGAAAGGCGCGTCGCTGCTGGTTCTCCCCGAGGCGCTGCTGGCCAGAGATGATAACGACCCGGATTTATCCGTGAAGTCCGCGCAGCCGCTGGACGGTGAATTTGTGCAGCAGCTGCTTGACCAGAGCGCGGGCAATACGATGACTACGATCTTAACGATCCATGTTCCCTCCACGCCGGGTCGCGCGGTGAATACGCTCGTGGCGATTCGTGACGGGGCTATCGTGGCACGTTACGCCAAGCTTCACCTCTATGATGCGTTCAGCATCCAGGAGTCGCGACGCGTTGACCCCGGAGACAATATCCCACCGCTGCTGGAGATTGACGGATTTAAGATTGGACTGATGACCTGCTATGACCTGCGTTTTCCCGAGCTGGCGCTCCATCTGGCGCTGCAGGGGGCGGACGTACTGGTACTGCCTGCCGCGTGGGTCAAAGGGCAGTTAAAAGAGCATCACTGGGCAACGCTGCTTGCGGCACGCGCGCTGGATACAACCTGCTATGTCGTTGCCGCAGGGGAATGTGGCACGAAAAACATCGGGCAAAGCAGGGTGGTTGATCCGCTGGGGGTGACGATCGCCGCCGCCGCTGAAGCCCCGCATGTGCTGGTGGCGGAGATAAACTTAGAGAGAATTGCGCTTGCGCGTCAGCAATTACCCGTTCTTCGCAATCGTCGGTTTGCGCCACCGCAATTATTGTGATGTTTTTTTCAACAATACTTGATTCACCTTGTTACAGATTGCTATTGTGTGCACGCGCAAAATGACCGTTAATACAGTCAGGTTTTGGCGCTGAATGCAGCCTGTTTTAAGTAAAGAAGGTATCTATGGGTGAGATTAGTATTACCAAACTGCTGGTGGTTGCCGCACTGGTCGTCCTGCTGTTTGGTACCAAGAAGTTACGCACGCTGGGTGGTGACCTGGGGGCTGCCATCAAAGGCTTTAAGAAAGCGATGAACGATGATGATGCAGCGGCGAAGAAAAGCGCCGAGGATGACGTCCCGGCAGACAAGCTTTCTCACAAAGAGTGACAGCAACGCCTGAGTGCTTGCGAAAAAAAACCGGCTCATGAGGCCGGTTTTTTTGTATTACTGTAAATGAATATTACAGCATTATTTAACTTCTTCGCCTTTAGCCTGCATATCGGCATGGTATGAGGAGCGAACGAATGGGCCGCAGGCAGCGTGGGTGAAGCCCATCGCCATCGCTTCGGCTTTCATTTCATCGAACTCGTCCGGGCTCACGTAGCGCTGTACCGGCAGGTGGTGACGGCTTGGCTGCAGATACTGTCCCAGGGTCAGCATGGTCACACCGTGGCGGCGAAGATCGCGCATCACCTCGATGATTTCATCATTGGTTTCACCCAGGCCCACCATCAGACCAGACTTGGTCGGAATATGCGGATGCGCTTCTTTGAAACGCTCCAGCAGTTTCAGGGACCAGTTATAGTCAGCGCCCGGACGGACCTGACGGTAAAGACGCGGCACGTTCTCCAGGTTGTGGTTAAACACATCTGGCGGCGTCGCGGTCAGGATATCCAGCGCGCGGTCCATACGGCCGCGGAAGTCAGGCACCAGCGTCTCGATTTTGATGTTAGGGCTTTTCTCGCGAATGGCCGTAATACAGTCGGCGAAGTGCTGAGCACCACCATCACGCAGGTCGTCACGGTCAACGGATGTGATAACCACATAACGCAGCGCCATGTCAGCGATGGTCTGCGCTAGTTTCTGGGGTTCGTTAGCATCAGGCGCGACTGGACGGCCATGAGCAACATCGCAGAACGGGCAGCGGCGGGTACAGATAGCACCCAGAATCATAAACGTCGCGGTACCGTGATTGAAACATTCAGCAAGGTTCGGACAAGAGGCTTCTTCACACACGGAGTGAAGACCATTCTTGCGCATCGCCGCTTTGATCCCCTGGATACGCGAAGAGTCGGCCGGAAGTTTGATTTTCATCCATTCCGGTTTTCTTAACAGCGCCTCGCGCTCTGTAGCCACGTTTTTAACCGGGATAAGGGCCATTTTATCGGCATCGCGGTATTTAACACCGCGTTCCATCACAATGGGTTTACTCATAGCGTGCGTGTTCCAGTTGCGAATATCGAAGGAAAGCGTTCCAATTCAAGGGAATGTTGTATTTATCAACTATTTTTGAACGAACGACAGGCAGTATATCATTGAAACGGTCGTTAAAGCAGCCTGCCAGATCGCCAATTTGTAAAATAGTTGTTGTTTTGTGCCTTTTGCCCTGCGGGTTGCAGGGACTTGTGCTGGCTAAACCTGTCAGAAGGCCTGACGGATGATGCGGATGACGTTTTCCAGGACCGGATCGCGCAAACTCAGCTTGTTGTAATGCAGTGAAATCTCGATAGATTCCGCATTAAGCTGGCTGAGCGGGATGCTTTCCAGCGGCCAGCATTTTTGTAGCAGGCTGTACAGGCGTGATGGCATAACGCACAGCATATCGCTGCTGCCGATCAGGGATGCGGTGGTAAACATATTGTAACTGCTGAAGCTGATCTGGCGTTCCGGGAAAATTTCATCAATACGCTGACGAAGTGCATGATTAGATTGCCCTTCGGTCATGAAAGACGAGTGGTCGTAGTTGCGCAGGTTTTCGATGGTTAACGGCTGGCTAAGAGCAGGATGCTGCTGGCGGCAAACCAGCACCAGGTTATCCGCATAAAGCACATTTTGCCCCAGCGCTCTGGCACTGAAGCTGCCGCTTTCAATAATCAGGTCCGTCTGGAACTGGGCAAGCTGAATGTCAGGTTCATTGAGAGGCACATTGCGAAGCAGGAGCTGCGGAGCATGCTCTTTTACGGCCTGGAAGATCGCTGGCATCACCAGCACCCCGACAGAAGGGGAACAGCCGATGGTGATGGTTCGCTGCTTATCATAGCTCCCGGTTAAGTCCAGTGCGCCCAGAATCGACTCCAGCCCCTGGCTGATGTACTCGTGGAGATGCGTGGCGTAAGCCGTCGGCGTTACCCCCTGGCCCTTACGGATAAATAACGGGTCGGGAAATATAGCGCGTAGCTTTTGGATTGACTGGCTTATTGCTGATGGCGTGAGATTAAGAATTTTCGCAGCGTTAACGATACCCTTATGGACATATACCGCCTCAAAAATAGTCAGTAAATTGAGATCAATATTACGTAAAGTCCGAAAAATTTGCGGCTTGTCTTCGCCACCGGGTTCATTCAGTCGTTTGGCTGGTAAATTATTATACTCCACGCTTTCACTCCGTATACATTCACAATATGAATGATAGTTGAATTTATTTATTATGCTTGTAGAGATTCGTAAAGTGTTGGTTTTGTTTCACTTGTTTATCAATGGCAAACGGTTGTGTGATAATTGCTCACCTTACTTATGCCGTGTTTGCCATGCTTGCTGGAGGCTAAATAATATGTGGCGGTAATATTCGGGCGCTTCGAAAATATAGAATCTGTGGATTATTGTAAAGTGCAAAAGCTGTAAATAAACAGTGGCCCGCCAAATTATCGAGCCATGTTGTATGATGTATTAAGCAGGGATATATTCGTATGGGGGATTGTTAAGTAGCGCTAACATCTGCTTTAAAAGCACGGGACGAATATGTTCTGGCGTAGCGGTTTCAACCCACTGACGCATTTGCGTCATTTCCATGCCGGCGTAGCCGCAGGGGTTAATGCGCTGGAAAGGCGCAAGGTCCATATTAATATTCAAGGCCAGGCCATGGAATGAGCAGCCTTTACGAATACGCAGCCCCAGTGAGCAGATCTTCATTTCCCCAACGTAGACGCCCGGCGCATCGGCGCGCGGATGCGCGTCAATACCATATTCCGCCAGCGTGTTGACGACAGTTTGTTCCAGTAAGGTAACCAGTTCACGCACGCCCAGCTTTCTGCGCTTCAGATTGAGCAGGACGTACATCACCTGCTGACCGGGCCCATGATAAGTGACCTGACCGCCGCGATCGCTCTGAATAACCGGGATATCTCCCGTCATTAACAAATGCTCTGCTTTACCCGCCTGGCCCTGCGTAAATACCGGCAGGTGTTCGACCAGCCAGATCTCATCCGGGGTGCTGTCATCGCGTGAATCGGTGAAGTCATGCATAGCCTGGGAGACAGGCTCATAAGGTTGCAGCCCGAGGTGACGGACCAGAATTTTATCCTGATACAAAACTGCGTCTCCGAAGACGAGGGACAAAAGGTGTGGAGGAGTATATCACAGCGGGGGAGAGGGGTTACCCGGCAAACCGGGTAACCGCAAAGGGACTACAGCACCATACGAACAATTTCGATATTGCCGAGCTCTTCGTACAGCGTTTCAACCTGCTCAATGTGTGTCGCAGTGATGGTAATAGAAACCGAGTGGTAGTTGCCCTTGCTGCTTGGTTTTACTGACGGAGAGTAGTCACCCGGCGCATGGCGCTGTACCACTTCAACCACCTGATCAACCAGCTCAGGTTTCGCCAGACCCATTACTTTGTAGGTAAATGAGGTTGGGAATTCAAGCAGTTCGTTAAGTTTGGTTTTCATGTCAGCTCCGGCGTAACGTCAAAAAATAATAACTCCCACGTCAGGTGGGAGTTATCAGGATACTTAGTATATGGGGATCAAAATCACACTTTCAAGTGTTCAATTTTTAACCAAACCAGTGGTGGAACATCAATTTAATGTAATCAATGATTTTGCCGAAGAAATTGCCTTCAGGAATTTCTTGCAGGACAACCAGCGGACGCTGATCGATCGTTTTTCCATCCAGCTGGAAGTTGATCGTACCCACAACCTGGTTTTTCTGTAGCGGGGCATGCAGCTCGGTGCTGTTCAGCACGTAGCTGGCTTTCAGATCCTTCATGCGACCGCGTGGAATGGTCAGGTAGAGATCTTTATCAACGCCGAGTGAAGCACGGTCGTTGTCGCCGAACCAGACGGGTTCAGACGCAAACTCTTTGCCTGCTTTCAGTGGGTTCACGGTTTCGAAGAAGCGGAAGCCCCAGGTCAGCAGTTTCTTGCTTTCTGTTTCACGACCTTTAAAGGTACGGCCGCCCATCACGGCAGAGATCAGACGCATCTGACCTTCAGTGGCAGAGGCCACCAGGTTGTAGCCCGCTTTATCGGTGTGGCCAGTTTTGATGCCGTCAACGTTCAGGCTGTTATCCCACAGCAGGCCGTTACGGTTGGTCTGACGAATACCGTTGAAGGTGAACTCTTTCTCTTTATAGATAGAGTATTCATTCGGTACATCGCGGATCAGCGCCTGACCAATCAGGGCCATGTCACGTGCGGAGCTGTACTGACCGTCTGCGTCCAGTCCGTGTACGGTCTGGAAATGGCTGTTTTTCAGACCCAGTGCGTTAACGTAGCTGTTCATCAGGCCCACGAAGGCATCCTGGCTCCCGGCGGCGAAGTCGGCCATCGCCACGCAGGCATCGTTACCAGACTGCAGGTTGATACCGCGAATCAGCTGGGAAACAGGAACCTGCATACCCGGCTTCAGGAACATCAGAGAGGAACCTTTGAAAACAGGGTTCCCGGTTGCCCACGCATCGTTACCGATGGTGACCAGATCCGATTCTTTGAATTTACCTGCCTTCATCGCCTGGCCGATAACGTAGCTGGTCATCATTTTGGTCAGACTGGCCGGGTCACGGCGGGCATCGGCATTCTGTTCTGCCAGCACTTTGCCAGAGTTGTAATCGATCAGGATGTAGGATTCCGCGTCGATTTGCGGAACGCCAGGGATCATGGTCTTGATATTCAGGTCATCGGCGTGAGCTGCAGAGAGCGCAGCAGCGCAAAGGGCCGTGGTCAGCGCCATGCGCTGCACAAAACGAGCAGAAAAAGTGGTCTTCATGGTCAGAACTACGACATCCGTGATGGAATTAAAAAAAGTGCCTTACTATAGCAAATGCTATTCAGGCAGGCATCCGACTTTAAGCATGAGTTTGTGAATGTGTTTTACACTAACTGACAATTCGGATACCGCCGGTTAATTATTTCGCAACAGCGATAAATGACTGAAGTTGAGCTTCATTCTGCAGACGCTGCTGCAGGGACGCGGCCTGCGATTTGCTGGCAAACGGCCCCATCTGAATGCGCCAGACCGCGCCGTTCTGCTCAACGCGTCCCGGTACGCCAAACTGCTGGCTCAGACGCTGTTGATACTGCCTGGCCCGGGCCTGATCGCTCACTGCGCCTACCTGAACCACATAGCTGCCGCTGGCCGCTGCTGGAGCCGCTACCACCGCACTTTGCGTGGCTGCAGGCGCCGTTACGGGAGCCGGCTGGGTTACTGGTGCCGCAACGGGAGCAGGGGCTGGAGTCGGCTCACTGCCTTCCAGCACGCCCGAGGCTAAGGTCGTCGGTGCGCCAAGAAAGCCACTACTCTTTACCGGCGCGCCGGTAGAATCCTCGCTTTGCAGCGTGTCATTGCTGATCGGGCGTATTTCTCCCCCCGGCTGAGCAGGCTCTGCCGGAGACGAGACGCTTCCCATTCCGCCGTCAAGATTTGGGCGGTCAGGAAGGGCATAGGTCTGTTTTGCCACCGTCGTACACGCGGTACCCGGCCCGGAGAGCGAACCATCCTGTGCGACGATAATCGGATCAATACGGACTTTGGTGTTGTTCGAGGTGTTCAGGCGATCGGCAGACGCGCGCGACAGGGAAATCACCCGGTCATTTCCGTAAGGACCACGGTCGTTGATCCGCACGACGATCATACGGCCATTCGCCAGGTTGGTGATACGAGCGTAGCTCGGGATCGGCAGCGTCGGGTGTGCTGCCGTCAGCTGCATTGGGTCGAACGCTTCCCCGGAAGCCGTCAGGTTACTGCCCGGCTCGGCATCATAAATGGCGGCAAAGCCCGCCTGACTGAAACGGGAAGGATCCTGAACAATTTTATAGCTTTTGCCGTCGCGCTGGTAATCCTGATTGGCACTGGCATTCAGCGGTTCATAAACGGGATCGGCACCGCTGATTTCAACGATCGGGCCATTACACACCGCAGGCTGCGGCGGCGCGACGGTTGCCTGTTGCTGACCATCATCACTTGTGCAGGCCGCAAGTAAACTTGCCGCGATGCAGATCCCCAGCCACTGCTTACGCATTCCGATCCCCTTATTTTTATACGCTTTTTGACAACATTTTTCTGTGGGTATGGATCGACATCACGATACCAAACCCGGCCATCAACACGATCAGTGCCGAGCCTCCGTAACTCACCAGCGGCAGCGGTACGCCTACCACCGGCAGAATACCACTCACCATACCAATATTTACGAAGACATAAACGAATAAAATCAGCATCAACCCGCCAGCCATGACGCGACCAAAGGTGGTTTGCGCGCGTGCTGCAATCCACAATCCCCGCATGATCAGCAGTACGTACAGCGCCAGCAATATTAAGATGCCAACCAGCCCCAGCTCTTCCGCCAGTACGGCGAAGATAAAGTCGGTGTGGCGTTCCGGTAAAAATTCCAGCTGTGACTGCGTGCCGTGCAGCCAGCCTTTACCGCGCAGGCCGCCGGAGCCAATCGCAATCTTGGACTGAATAATATGATAGCCCGCGCCCAGCGGATCGGTTTCCGGATCGAGCAGCATCATGACGCGCTGGCGCTGGTAATCATGCATCAGGAAGAACCAGAGGATAGGAATGAACGCTGCAATCAGCACCACCGCGATGCCAATCAGGCGCCAGCTCAGTCCCGACAGGAAAAGGACAAACAGGCCGGAAAGGGCGATAAGAATTGAGGTGCCAAGGTCAGGCTGCGCCGCAACCAGCAGCGTCGGCAGGAAAATCAGCACCAGCGCGATGGCGGTGTTTTTCAGCGACGGCGGACAGACGTCGCGGTTGATAAAGCGTGCCACCATCAATGGAACGGCGATTTTGGCAATTTCCGAGGGCTGGAAGCGGACAACGCCCAGATCCAGCCAGCGCTGCGCCCCTTTTGAAATGGCGCCAAACGCATCTACCGCAACCAGCAAAATAATACAGAAGATGTAGAGATAGGGCGCCCAGCCTTCGTAGACGCGCGGCGGGATTTGCGCCATCACCACCATGATGATCAGACCCATGGCGATCTGGCCGATTTTGCGCTCCATCATGCCGATGTCCTGGCCGCTGGCGCTCCAGATAACCAGGGCGCTGTACACCAGCAGAGCCAGCAGGATCAGCAGCATGGCTGGGTCGATGTGGATTTTATCCCACAGCGATTTTTTATTTGGATTATCCGTCATGATTATTGGTCCTCCGCCGCAGCGGCGGCCGGGTTTTCAGCCGGCAGTTCGGTGTTGTTATCACCCAGCATAATGTGGTCAAGGATCTGGCGCATGATGGTACCTACTGCTGGCCCGGCACCGCCGTTCTCCAGAATCATCGCCACCGCGACCTGCGGGTTATCATAAGGGGCAAACGCCGTCATCAGCTTATGGTCACGAAGACGTTCAGCAATGCGGTGCGCGTTATAGGTTTCGTTGGCTTTCAGACCAAATACCTGCGCAGTACCGGATTTAGCGGCTACTTTGTACGGCGTACCGGCGAAGTATTTATGCGCGGTACCGTTCGGGCGGTTTGCCACGCCGTACATACCGTCTTTCGCAATTTCCCAGAAGCCGGAATGGATGTCACCCACCGGGGCCTCGTGCGGCTGGTTCCACGGTACTTTTTTGCCGTCTTCAACCGTGCTCTGTAGCAGATGCGGCACTTTTACCACGCCGTCATTGATGAGGATCATCATGGCCTTGTTCATCTGAAGCGGCGTTGCCGTCCAGTAGCCCTGACCGATACCTACCGGAATGGTGTCACCCTGATACCACGGTTTTTTAAAGCGCTTCAGCTTCCATTCACGCGTTGGCATGTTGCCAGAACGTTCTTCTGAAAGGTCCACGCCGGTGTAATGCCCGTAGCCGAATTTGCTCATCCACTCTGACAGGCGGTCGATACCCATGTCATACGCCACCTGATAGAAGAAGGTATCCGCAGATTCTTCCAGTGATTTGGTGACGTTCAGATGACCGTGACCCCATTTTTTCCAGTCACGATAGCGCTTATCTGAACCCGGCAGCTGCCACCAGCCCGGGTCAAACAGGCTGGTATTACGGTTGATGACGCCGGCACTCAGCGCAGAGACCGCCACGTACGGTTTAACCGTGGATGCCGGCGGGTAAACCCCTTGCGTCGCGCGGTTGACCAGCGGCGTGTTCGGGTCATTCAGCAGACCGGAATAGTCTTTACTCGAAATCCCATCAACAAAGAGGTTCGGGTCATAGCTAGGCATGGAGACCATTGCCAGGATGCCGCCGGTACGAGGATCGGTGACCACAACGGCTGCACGGCTGCCCGCCAGCAGGGTTTCGATATACTGCTGAAGCTTGAGGTCGAGCGTCAGATAGACGTCATGCCCCGCCTGAGGCGGCACTTCTTTCAGCTGACGGATCACGCGTCCACGGTTGTTAACCTCAACCTCTTCATAGCCGGTTTGCCCGTGCAGAACGTCTTCGTAGTAACGTTCGATCCCCAGCTTACCGATATCGTGCGTAGCAGCGTAGTTGGCCAGCTTGCCGTCTTTATCAAGGCGGTCGACGTCTTTGTCGTTAATCTTGGAAACGTAGCCAATCACATGCGTCAGCGCGGAGCCGTAGGGATAGTAGCGACGCTTATATCCCTTCACTTCCACGCCGGGGAAGCGGTACTGATTCACCGCAAAGCGGGCCACCTGGACTTCCGTCAAATTGGTTTTAACCGGAATCGAGGTGAAGCGGTGAGAGCGGGCGCGCTCCTTTTTGAAGGCCGCGATATCGTCATCGTTAAGATCGACAACGCTTTTCAGCGCTTCCAGCGTATCCTGAACATTATCGACTTTTTCCGGCATCATCTCGATTTGATAGATGGTTCGGTTCAACGCCAGTGGGGTGCCGTTACGATCGTAAATAATGCCGCGGCTGGGTGCGATAGGCACCAGCTTAATACGGTTTTCGTTTGAACGCGTCTGGTAGTCGGTAAAGCGGACAATTTGCAGATTATAGAGGTTGGCGATCAGCACGCCGGTAAGCAGCAAAATCCCGGTAAAGGCGACCAGCGCCCGGCGCACAAACAGCGCGGACTCAGCCGTATAGTCGCGAAAAGAATTCTGTAGTTTCATCCGCTGCTTAATCTACCCTGGTCAGTCATTACTCGCGGTGATAGGGGTGGTTGGTAGTAATGCTCCACGCGCGATACAGGCTTTCTGCCACCAGTACCCGAACGAGCGGGTGGGGAAGCGTCAGCGCGGAGAGGGACCAACTTTGTTCAGCCGCCGCTTTGCAGGCAGGGGATAACCCTTCTGGTCCGCCAATCAACAGACTGACGTCACGGCCATCCTGCTTCCAGCGCTCCAGTTCTTGTGCCAGCTGCGGCGTATCCCAGGGTTTACCTGGAATATCGAGGGTGACGATGCGGTTTTTGCCAGCGGCAGCCAGCATCAGTTCGCCCTCTTTATCGAGAATACGTTTGATATCCGCGTTCTTGCCGCGCTTCCCGGCGGGAATTTCCACCAGTTCGAACGGCATGTCTTTTGGAAAACGACGCAAATATTCAGTAAAACCGGTTTGTACCCAGTCCGGCATTTTGGTGCCGACGGCGACCAGCTGCAACTTCACGCATTAACCCCAGAGTTTTTCCAGCTCATACAGGCGACGGCTCTCGTCCTGCATGACGTGGACAATCACATCGCCGAGGTCGACTACCACCCAGTCAGCCGTCGCTTCACCTTCAACACCCAGCGGCAACAGCCCTGCTGCACGCGATTCCTGAACCACGTGATCGGCAATTGAAACAACATGACGCGTCGATGTACCGGTGCAGATGATCATGCAGTCGGTAATACTGGATTTACCCTTAACGTCGATAGCGATGATGTCCTGACCTTTCAGGTCATCAATTTTGTCAATAACAAAATCCTGGAGTGCTTTACCCTGCAAGTTTTCCCCCTGGGGTGAATGAGATTGTAAAACTTTGAATTCGTAGCCAGACAGTATACCTGAACTCACGCCTGCGTCGGGACAAATGTCTCCGGCCGGGCTTTTGAAGGCGGGTATCATCCCACCCTCCGCCTGAGATTGCATTGCCATTTTTGTAAAACAATTTCTGTAAAGCAATGATCGGCGGGAAAGTCTGGCAGCGGAGAATAACAGTATGGCTTACCCTGTCAAGGCGGGATAAACAATAAGCCGCTTTTTATGCTCTCCGGCTATTCATCTGCGCTTTTCTGATACAAACCGTGCGCATGGATATAGGCCAGCACCGGAGATGGCAGCAGATCGTCACACGCTAAACCCTGCTGTAAACGCTCGCGAATGAGGGTTGCAGAGATATCAAACCACGGCGTTTCCGCCAGATAGATCTTCCCGGCAGGCTGGTTGTGAAGATCTTCAACATTATCGGTGAGGTGGTCTTCCAGCCACTGCTGGTACTGCTCTTCGCGCATGGTCAGCGGATAGCCGGGACGGCGGCAGACGAGCAGGTGGCTGTTCTCCAGGATGGTTTCATACTGATGCCACGTAGGGAAATTCAGCAGAGAATCCTGGCCGATGATAAAGGCAAGCGGCTGGTCTGGCCCTTGTTCGGCGCGCCACTCCTGAAGCGTCTGAGACGTCCAGGAGGGCGTGTCGCGACGCAGCTCACGCTCGTCAAGTCGGAATAGCGGTTTATCTGCGATGGCAAGGGCAAGCATCTCTTTTCGCTGCTCGCTGGTCGCCTCGGGTTGTGGACGATGGGGCGGGACATTGTTGGGCATGATGGTGACGCGCTGAAGGCCGATCAGATTTGCCAGAATTTCAACTGGCTTCAGGTGCCCGTAATGTACCGGGTCGAAGGTGCCGCCATATAAGGCCTGTAAAGAATGCATGCTATCCATCAATAAAAACGTCTGCCAGCGCCTTGTGGCAGAGCAGGAGAGAAAGACTTTCCAGCTCCGCCCAGACCGACTGGCCATAATCTTGCTTTAACGTGAGCTCAGCGCGCATCAGAAGCTGCACTGCCTGACGAAGCTGTTCATGACTCAGGCGGTTGACGGCCTCGGTGATCAAAGCCCGGCGATTTTGCCACACGCGGTGTTTATCAAACAGCGAACGCAGCGGCGTATGGGCCGACTGACGCTTGAGCGTAATCAGCAGCAATAATTCGCGCTGCAGCGTACGCAGCAGAATAACCGGTTCGCTCCCTTCGAGACGCAGCTGTTGCAAAATATGCAGGGCGCGTTTGCTTTTCGCCGACAGCAGCGCGTCCACCCAGTGGAACGGCGTGAAGTGCGCCGCGTCGTTAACAGCCTGCTCGACGCGCGGTAAGGTCAGCTTGCCATCCGGCCAGAGCAGGGAGAGTCTGTCCAGCGCCTGCGCCAGGGCCAGCAGGTTACCTTCATAGCAGTAGCAGAGCAGTTGGTTCGCCGCATCATCCAGCTGAAGGTTGTTCTGCTTCGCTCTCGCTGCCACCCATTTGGGCAGATGCGCCTGTTCAGGTGTCTGACAGGTGACCTGCACCGCGTGGGCTGCGAGTTGGGTGAACCACGCCGCATTTTCCTGCGCTTTGGTGAGCTTGTTGCCGCGCACAATCAGCAGCAGATCGCTGTGAAGCAGGCTGACCAGCGTGGCCAGCTGTTCATTGATGGCCGCGTTAGGGCCGTTTTCCGGCAGCAGGATCTGAATAGTCTGGCGCGACGCAAAAAGGCTCATCGCCTGACAGAGTGAGAAGAGGGCATTCCAGTCGGTGCTGTTATCCAACTGGACAGTGTGGTGTTCATCGAAGCCCTGAGAGGCGGCTTCATGCCGCACGGCATCCAGGCTTTCCTGAAGCAATAACGGATCGTTTCCAAGAAGCAGATACGCCGCGCGCAGCCCTTCTTTGAGCTGCGCGCGGAGTTGTTCAGGATACAGCCTGATCATCATTTACCCAGAGAGTTAGCAGCAGGAAGCGTGCCGGCAACTGGTTTTTCAACAATGTCAGAGCCTTGTCGGGTAGACGCTGCAATACCTGGCAGTTTACGGATCAGCTGTTCCGCCGCCTTGTCGTACATTTCGTTGATGATAATCTGCTGTTCGGCATCTTTTGCCAATGCCGTCTGCGGGTTATCGAAGAACGAACGGAACACTTTCGTGCTGATCGGATAGATGTCTTTACCCGGGATCAGGACCGCTGCGTTGACCGTCAGCACCATCTGATATTCAGCTGTACGACCGTCCTGGAAGATAGAGGCCGTATCTCTCGACAGACCTCCTCCGATGATACGCAGAGACGGTACATCCTGGCGCAGCGTTTGTTTCTCAACAAGCTCAACGCCGTTCAGACGCAGCTGATTACGAACTGCCCGGCTGAGTGGACCATTCGGATCCGATGAGTCGAAAATCATCGTTTTCATCTCAGCAGGCACTGCCGTGGTATTGCGCAGGTGCCAGCCACAGCCAGCGGTGACAAGCACCGCCAGTGATAAGAGTATTGTTGCCAGTTGTCGCACGTTTCCTCCCGCGCTTAGCCAACGACCAGATTGAGCAGTTTACCCGGTACGTAGATCACTTTACGTACGGTAACGCCCTCAAGATATTTTGCGACCAGAGGTTCCTGGCCCGCGCGCTCGCGAACCTGTTCTTCGGTTGCATCGACCGCCACGGTAATTTTACCGCGGACTTTGCCGTTTACCTGGACCACAACCAGCGTCGTGTTTTCCACCATCGCGGCTTCGTCAGCCTGCGGCCACGGCGCGTTGTCAATATCGCCTTCGCCTTTCAGCTCCTGCCACAGGGTGAAGCTGACGTGCGGAGTGAACGGGTTCAGCATGCGAACGACGGCCAGCAGCGCTTCACGCATTAAGGCACGATCCTGCTCGCCGTCCTGCGGAGCCTTCGCCAGCTTGTTCATCAGTTCCATAATAGCCGCAATTGCGGTATTGAAGGTCTGACGACGACCAATATCATCGGTCACTTTCGCAATCGTTTTATGAACATCGCGACGCAGCGCCTGCTGATCTTCAGTCAGTGCGGCGGCGTTCAGCGCCGGGGCATCGCCCAGTGCAGTGTGTTCGTAAACCAGTTTCCAGACGCGTTTCAGGAAGCGGTTCGCGCCTTCCACGCCGGACTCCTGCCATTCCAGGGTCATGTCCGCCGGAGAGGCAAACATCATGAACAGACGCACGGTGTCCGCACCGTAACGCTCAACCATTACCTGCGGATCGATGCCGTTGTTTTTCGACTTAGACATCTTGCTCATGCCGGTATAGACCAGTTCATGACCTTCGGCGTCTTTCGCCTTAACGATACGGCCTTTCTCGTCGCGCTCGACGATCGCATCAACCGGAGAAACCCAGTTACGCTCGCCGTTAGCACCGACGTAATAGAACGCATCTGCCAGTACCATGCCCTGACACAGCAGCTGTTTTGCTGGTTCGTCAGAGTTCACCATGCCTGCATCGCGCATCAGTTTGTGGAAGAAGCGGAAGTAGAGCAGGTGCATGATGGCGTGTTCGATGCCGCCGATATAGATATCAACCGGCAGCCAGTAGTTTGCCGCATCGGAATCGAGCATACCGTCCTGATACTGCGGGCAGGTGTAGCGCGCATAGTACCAGGATGACTCCATAAAGGTGTCAAAGGTGTCGGTTTCACGCAGCGCAGGCTGACCGTTGACGGTGGTTTTTGCCCACTCAGGATCGGCTTTGATCGGGCTGGTGATACCGTCCATGACCACGTCTTCCGGCAGGATCACCGGGAGCTGATCTTCCGGCGTTGGCATCACGGTGCCATCTTCCAGCGTCACCATTGGGATTGGCGCGCCCCAGTAACGCTGACGGGACACGCCCCAGTCGCGCAGACGGAAGTTAACTTTACGCTCGCCCACGCCCAGAGAGGCCAGCTTATCGGCGATGGCGTTGAAGCCCTCTTCGAAGCTCAGGCCGCTGAATTCACCAGAGTTGAACAGGGTGCCTTTTTCGGTCAGCGCTTGTTCGGACAGGTCGGGTTCAGAACCATCGGCGGCCAGAATAACGGCTTTAATCGGCAGGCTGTATTTGGTGGCAAACTCGTAGTCGCGCTGATCGTGGCCCGGAACGGCCATTACCGCGCCTGTACCGTACTCCATCAGCACGAAGTTCGCTGCCCAGACAGGGATCGCTTCGCCAGTCAGCGGATGCTTCGCATAGAAGCCTGTCGCGACGCCTTTTTTCTCCATCGTCGCCATGTCGGCTTCGGCCACTTTGGTGTTGCGGCACTCGTCGATGAAGGTGGCCAGCTCCGGGTTGTTCTCTGCCGCTTTCTGCGCCAGCGGGTGACCTGCGGCTACGGCCAGGTAGGTCGCGCCCATGAAGGTGTCCGGGCGGGTGGTGTAGACAGTCAGGGTCTGGTCATAGTTCTCAACGTTGAAGGTAATCTCCACGCCTTCAGAACGGCCGATCCAGTTGCGCTGCATGGTCTTAACAGTATCTGGCCAGTGGTCGAGGTTATCCAGATCGTTCAGCAGCTCATCAGCGTAAGCGGTGATTTTGATAAACCACTGTGGGATCTCTTTACGCTCAACTTTGGTGTCGCAGCGCCAGCAGCAGCCGTCGATAACCTGTTCGTTCGCGAGAACGGTCTGGTCATTCGGACACCAGTTAACGGCAGAGGTCTTCTTATACACCAGGCCTTTTTTATACAGCTCGGTGAAGAACTTCTGCTCCCAGCGATAGTATTCCGGGGTACAGGTTGCCAGCTCGCGGCTCCAGTCATAGCCAAAGCCCAGCATTTTGAGCTGGTTTTTCATGTACGCGATGTTGTCGTACGTCCACGGCGCCGGTGCGGTGTTGTTTTTGACCGCCGCGCCTTCCGCAGGCAGACCGAACGCATCCCAGCCGATAGGCTGCAGAACGTTTTTACCCAGCATGCGCTGGTAGCGTGCAATCACATCGCCGATGGTGTAGTTACGCACATGGCCCATGTGTAGTCGACCAGAAGGATAGGGAAGCATCGACAGGCAGTAATACTTCTCTTTGCTCTCGTCTTCGGTTACTTCAAAGGTGCGCTTCTCGTCCCAGTGTTGCTGGACTTTTGATTCTATCTCTTCCGGGCGGTATTGCTCTTGCATGGCAGCCAGTGGTCCTGTTTTCAATACAGCTACAAATGTAGCCAATGGATGTGGTCATTCAGATCCGCATAGCATAGCCCAAACGCCCGCGTCAAAACAGCCTTTCGCACAAATGCGCTTTGCAGGAATTTACCGGGTCTGTGCTTCACCTGACAAAGCGTCGATGAAATAAGGTCTATTATTAGAAATAGTTACTTACCCGGGAGGCAAAATGATGAACAAGGTTGCTCAATTTTACCGCGAACTGGTGGCGACACTGACGGAACGGCTGCGTAACGGCGAGCGAGATATCGACGCGCTGGTGGAGCAAGCGCGTGCCCGCGTGACGCAAACGGGTGAGTTAACGCGAACCGAAGTGGAAGAGGTGACGCGCGCCGTGCGTCGCGATCTGGAAGAGTTCGCGCGCAGCTACCAGGAGAGCCAGGAGGAGGTCACGGACAGCGTTTTTATGCGGGTGATTAAAGAGAGCCTGTGGCAAGAGCTGGCCGACATCACGGATAAAACGCAGCTGGAGTGGCGCGAGGTCTTTCAGGATTTGAACCATCACGGCGTGTATCACAGTGGTGAGGTGGTCGGCTTGGGAAATCTGGTGTGTGAGAATTGCCACCATCATATTGCGGTATATACGCCGGATGTCCTGCCGCTGTGTCCGAAATGCGGCCACGATCAGTTCCAGCGTCGGCCGTTTGAGCCCTAAATAAAAGCAAAACTTTCTGCTCCCTCTCCCCCTGGGAGAGGGCGGGGGGGGAGGGCGTCAGGCCGCAGAATAGTAAGCCAGTCTCTCCGCCAGCAAATCCACAAACGCCTCGCGGTCGATGTCCACCATCACCGTGGTATTCGGTTTATTTCCCGTCAGCGAGTAGTAATCCACCACCGTCATTCCCTGGGTGTATTTTCCCTGCGTCTCAACACCAACCCATCTGTCCACCGTAGTGAACATCTCCGGCTTCAGTAGCCAGGCAATGGTGCACGGGTCATGCAGCGGCGCGCCGTGGAAGCCCCATTTCTCTGCTTTGTGATACTCCATAAAGAAGTCGAGCAGCTCGGCCACGGTTGTCGCGACCGTATTACCCACGGAGCGGAATCGCTCAATATCGTCCGCCATAATCTGCGCGCGGTGGGTAACGTCCAGCCCCGCCATTACAATTGGTAAGCCGGACTGGAAGACGATTTCCGCGGCTTCCGGGTCGACAAAGATGTTGAACTCCGCCGCAGGCGTCCAGTTCCCCAGCCCCATGGCCCCGCCCATAATCACAATTCGGGCAATTTTATTATGCAGCTCAGGATGGCTGTTCAGCAGCAGCGCAACGTTGGTTTGCGGTCCGGTTGCCACCAGCGTTACCGGTTCTGCACTCTCACGTAGAACCTTCGCCATCAGCTCCACGGCGGTACAGTTTTGCGGCGTGAAACCCGGCTCCGGAAGTGCCGGACCGTCCAGCCCGCTTTCACCATGAACGTTGTCGGCAATAATCAGCTCGCGCATCAGCGGCTTCACGGCCCCGCCGGCGACAGGAATGTCGGTGCGTTTGAGCAGCGTGAGCATGCGCAGCACGTTGCGCAGGGTTTTGTCCGGCGTCTGGTTTCCGGCGGACGAGGTGACGGCTTTTACCTCGAGTTCAGGGGATGCAAGAGCGAGGACGAGCGCGATCGCGTCGTCATGACCCGGATCGCAATCGAGAATAATAGGCTGTGCCATAGCGTTCTCCATACGTAGCGTTATTTTGTGACAAGGTTAACGCTGCAATGTGACGCCGACGAGAGGAACTGAGTGAAAGCGTGAAGCAGTGCGCAATCCGCAGATTGCGCACCGGGAAGATTAGTGCAGGATTTTCGCGAGGAAATCTTTCGCACGCTCTGATTTCGGGTTAGCGAAGAACTCTTCTTTCGGTGAGTCTTCGACAATTTTCCCTTCGTCCATAAAGATTACGCGGTTGGCCACTTTACGGGCAAAGCCCATTTCGTGGGTCACCACCATCATGGTCATCCCTTCGTGCGCCAGCTCGACCATTACGTCCAGCACTTCATTGATCATCTCTGGATCGAGCGCCGACGTTGGCTCATCAAACAGCATTGCCACCGGATCCATGCACAGCGCGCGGGCGATCGCCACACGCTGCTGTTGGCCGCCAGAAAGCTGTGCCGGGAACTTATCGGCATGCGCCGAAAGCCCAACGCGTTCCAGGAGCTTCAGACCTTTCTCGCGCGACGCTTTTTTATCACGCTTCAGCACTTTTACCTGCGCCAGCGTCAGGTTCTCAATAATGGAGAGGTGAGGGAACAGCTCAAAGTGCTGGAACACCATGCCAACGTGAGAGCGAAGCTGGGCGAGATTAGTTTTCTTATCGTTGACTTTGGTGCCGTTGACAACGATCTCACCCTGCTGCACTGGCTCCAGTCCGTTGACGGTTTTAATCAGCGTCGATTTACCGGAGCCGGACGGCCCGCATACCACCACTACGTCGCCTTTTTTGACTTCGGTGGAGCAGTCGGTCAGCACCTGAAAGTGCCCATACCATTTAGAAACATTTTTCAGGGAAATCATTATACCGTCCTTTTCTTCAGCCAGCTGACCAACAGCGACGCGCTTAAACTAATCACAAAATAGACCGCACCCGCAAAGAGCACCATCTCGACCTGCGTACCATCACGTTCACCGATGGTTGACGCGGTACGGAAGAAGTCTGCCAGACTCAGAACGTAGACCAGCGAGGTATCCTGGAACAGCACGATGCCCTGGGTCAGCAGGAGCGGAACCATGGCGCGAAACGCCTGCGGCAGAATAATGAGCTGCATGGACTGCCAGTGCGTCATCCCCAGCGCCAGCGCGGCGCTGGATTGCCCGCGGGAGATACTCTGAATGCCCGCTCGGATAATCTCCGAGTAGTAAGCGGCCTCGAACATTGAGAACGCCACCATGGCGGAGATCAGACGGATATCGGTTTTCGGCGACAGCCCCAGCACGTTCTGCAGGAAGCCGGGCACAATCAGGTAAAACCACAGCAGCACCATCACCAGCGGGATGGAGCGGAACACGTTAACGTAGGCGGTCGCAAACCAGGCGAGCGGCTTAAAGCTCGACAGGCGCATAACGGCCAGCAGGGTGCCCCAGACGATACCAATGATGATGGCAATAACGGTGATTTTTAAGGTAATCACCAGGCCATCAAGCAGGTAAGGCATGGATGGAACGATAGAACTCCAGTCAAATTCGTACATTATTTGCCCCCCAGATTACCCGGCAGGCGGATTTTGCGTTCAACCAGGTTCATCACCAGCATGATGAAAGCGTTAATCAGAACATACGCGAGCGTGATCGCGGTGAAGGATTCCCACGCGTGAGCGGAATAATCCAGCAGCTTGCCCGCCTGCGCGGCCATGTCGACCAGGCCGATAGTCGAGGCGATGGCCGAGTTTTTCACCAGGTTCATCATCTCGGAGGTCATCGGTGGAACGATAACGCGGTAGGCGTTAGGCAGCAGCACGTAGCGGTAGGTTTGGGGCAGCGTCAGGCCCATTGCCAGGCCCGCGTTTTTTTGTCCGCGCGGCAATGACTGAATGGCGGCACGCACCTGCTCGCAAACGCGCGCAGCGGTAAACAGCCCCAGACACATCATGGAGGAGACAAAGAACTGCACGTTCGGATCCAGTTCCGACTTGAACCACATGCCAATATTTTCCGGCAGCAGTTCCGGGATGACCAGATACCAGGTAAAGAATTGCACGATCAGCGGAACGTTACGGAACAGTTCCACATACAGGGTGCCAAGCGTTGAAAGAAAACGGTTAGGGACGGTGCGCAGAATACCGAACAGAGAACCGACAAGAAACGCGATAATCCACGCCGTTATCGATAGTGCCACGGTGACCTGAAAGCCGCTCCACAGCCAGCCAAGATAGGTGGTGTTGCCGAACGGGGCTTGTTGCAGGAATATGCCCCAGTTCCAGTCTATTGACATAATAAACTCCAGAAAAAAAAGGGTAGCAGCGCTACCCTCGAAGATTGGTGAGAAGCTCATTTTTCGCGCTGAGTGGGGAACGACCACTCAACGTATAGTCTGTCCATGCTTCCCGACAATCGAGAGGGCAGGAGATCCCGCCCCTGTTGTTCTAATTAGTTAAGAGCCTTGTCATTTGGAGATTTGAACAGCGCTTTCATGTCGTCAGACAGTTCAAAATTCATGTTCAGGTTTTTTGGTGGAATCGGGTTCTTGAACCATTTGTCGAACCATTTTTCCGCTTCGCCGGAGGTCTGCACCTGAGCGATGGTGTCATCGATCAGCTTTTTGAACTGCGGATCGTCTTTACGCAGCATACAGCCGTAGGCTTCTTTGGACTGCGCGGTACCGACGATATCCCAGTTGTCTGGTTTCTTCGCTTTCGCACGTTCGCCCGCCAGCAGGGCGTCATCCATCATAAACGCGACGGCACGACCGCTTTCCAGGGTACGGAAGGAGTCGCCATGGTCTTTCGCGCTGATGATGCGCATATCCATTTTCTTCTCGTCGTTCAGCTTGTGCAGCAGCACTTCTGACGTGGTACCGGAGGTCACAACAACCGCTTTGCCTTTCAGATCAGCGAAGTCTTTGATCTCACCGCCTTTCTTCGTCAGCAGACGGGTGCCCACGACAAAGATGGTGTCAGAGAAGGCAGCCTGTTTCTGACGCTCGAGGTTGTTGGTGGTGGAGCCACACTCGAAGTCAAAGGTGCCGTTTTGCAGCAGTGGAATACGGTTCTGTGAAGTGATTGGGATCAGCTTCACCTGCAGGTCAGGTTTGTTCAGCTTTTTCTTCACAGCTTCAACGATGGCGTTGGAGTAATCCTGTGAATAGCCCACGACTTTTTGCGTGTTGTCGTAGTAAGAGAACGGGACTGAAGATTCACGGTGGCCGACCACGATGACGCCGTTTTTGGCAATCTTGTCGAGAGTGCTGCCTGCTGCCGGAGCATCTTCAGCGTGAACCACGCCTGCAGACATTCCCATAACCAGCATTGCTGTGGCCAGTTTACGTAATTGCATACCCAACTCCTTTTTTATCAGCGCCAGCGACGCATTGATACCCATTGTGATGTTGTTATATCTCGCGCAGTGCGAGTGCAGTGTTATGCAAGCTTGTTAACATTTAGTCTGGCTTAATGTAAAGATTTTGCTGCGTTATTGTTTATTTTTGCGAAGCGCGCCGCACCATTCAGAGGCAAATATCTCCCGTTGCACCGTTTCGGTGCTACCGATGATCTACGCTGGTGCGACAAAGTTGCACGTTAAGCCAAACTGCGTTTACCTGAATAAACAAAGCAATAGGCGTGCCAGAATGGGAGTCTGGAGAAAATTGTCGGGTGGCGGCTACGCCACCCGACAACAGAAGGGAAGGTTATTTCCGACGCTGACGCAGGCTCATCAGCACCGCGCCAAAGCCGAACAGCACGGTCAGTATCCACAGCGGCCAGTTGCCGGTGCGCGCGTATGGCGTCAGCCCGGTGGTTGGCGTGACTTTAGTGGTCAGTACCTCACGGGTAAACTGCGGGATCATCGCCTGAATCTCGCCCTGCGGACCAATCACGGCGGTGATGCCGTTGTTGGTGCTGCGCAGCAGCGGACGCGCCAGCTCCAGAGAGCGCATACGTGCCATCTGGAAGTGCTGCCACGGGCCGATTGACTTACCAAACCAGGCGTCGTTGGAGATGGTCAGCAGATAGTCAGTATCCGGGCGGAAGTTATCGCGTACCTGCTCGCCGAGAATGATTTCGTAGCAGATGGCCGCCGTCAGGGCCAGGCCGTGCGCGTGCAGCTGAGGCTGTACGTACGGGCCGCGGCTGAAAGAGGACATCGGCAGGTCAAAGAACGGGGCCAGCGGGCGCAGAATCGACTCCAGCGGGACAAATTCACCAAACGGCACCAGGTGGTTCTTGTTGTACCGGTCAGTGGAGTGGTAGCTGTACTCGCTATCTTTCCCGAGCGTAATGATGCTGTTGTAGGTGTCGTAGCGGTTCTGCTGATTCAGACGCGCATCGACAATCCCGGTGATCAGCGTGCTGCCGTGCGCCAGCAGCAGGTCGTTCATCATGTTGAGGAACGGCTGCTGGTTAATTTCCAGATCGGGGATCGCAGATTCCGGCCAGATAATCAGCTGTGATTTACCCATCACCTCTTCGGTGGCGTTGGCGTAGATCTTCAGCGTATTCAGCAGCTCCTTCTCATCCCACTTCATAGACTGCGGAATATTCCCCTGCACCATGGACACCTGCAGGGTGCGCTCTGGCTCAGGCGTGAACCACTGGATATAGCGCAGCGGGAAGGGCAGGGCGAACAGCACCAGCGCCACAGCCAGCGGTTTCCAGCTGCGTGTGACCAGGGCTAATACCAGCAGGCCGCTGACCACCATCAGCAGGAAGTTGATGGCCTCAACGCCCATTACCGGTGCCAGCCCTTTCAGCGGGCCGTCAATCTGGCTGTAGCCGAACTGTAGCCACGGGAAGCCCGTCAGCACCCAGCCGCGCAGGAACTCGGTTATTTGCCAGACCACCGGCGCGGCAATGGCGACGCGCAGCCAGGTGGTTTTTGGCCACAGGCGAGAAAGGATGCCGGCGAACAGACCGGTATAGAGCGAGAGATACGCGGCGAGCAATACCACCAGGAAGACGTTGACCGGGCCTGGCATACCGCCAAACTGGGCGATGCTGACATAAACCCAGTTGATGCCTGAGCCAAACAGCCCAAGTCCCCAGAAGTAACCGATGGCCGCAGCCTGTACGGGACGACGATTCAGGGTCAGGCCCTGAAGCCCCATCAGGGAGAGAATGGCCGCGGGCCAGATATCGTAAGGAGAGAAAGCCAGCGTACCGCTGGCTCCAAGTAACAGCGCCAGCAGCAAACGGACGCGCTGGCGTTCAAGCAGTGGGGCAAATGCCATTTACATTAATCTTCCAGTTTTGGCACCGGTGAGTCGTCCGGTGTTCTGACGTGAACCTGTATAATACGTCGGCTGTCGGCCATTGCCACTTTGAACTGGTAACCGTCGATGTCAACGGTCTCACCGCGCGCCGGGAGGTGGCCAAAGGCCTGCATCACCAGCCCGCCAATGGTATCGACTTCTTCATCGCTGAAGTGGGTACCGAAGGCGTCGTTGAAGTCCTCAATCGAGGCCAGCGCACGCACGGTCCAGGTGTGGCGGCTAAGCTGACGGAAGTCGATATCTTCTTCTTCGTCGTACTCGTCTTCGATTTCGCCCACGATCAGCTCAAGAATATCTTCGATCGTGACCAGACCGGAAACGCCACCAAATTCATCAATAACAATCGCCATGTGGTAACGCTGAGAGCGAAACTCTTTCAGCATCCGATCCACACGTTTACTTTCCGGCACAACCACGGCCTGGCGTAACACTTTTTCCATGCTGAAGGCTTCGGCATCGCTGCGCATAAACGGCAGCAGATCTTTGGCCATCAAAATCCCTTCGATGTGATCTTTGTCTTCGCTGATGACCGGGAAACGCGAGTGGGCGGATTCGATGATCACATCGAGGCACTCGTCCAGCGTCTGGTTACGTTTCAGGGTGATCATCTGCGAACGGGGGATCATGATATCGCGAACGCGCTGGTCGGCGATGTCCATAACCCCTTCGAGCATTTCGCGCGTATCTTCGTCGATAAGGTCGTTCTGCCCGGAATCACGAATCAGCTCCAGCAGTTCATCACGGTTTTTGGGTTCGCCGTGGAAAAGCTGGTTCAGAATGAGGGAGAAAAATCCCTTTTTACTGGTTGTCGTGTCGCTACTGTGTGAATTGTCGTCGCTCATGGCGTTTGTTAAGGGTTCTCTTGTTAGTTCAACGTTTACCGCCACGCGATATCCTTTCGTGGCGGCATGTGAGTCCGTCAGGTGACGGACTATTCTTTCTCGGCAATGTACGGATCCTCATAGCCCAGAGCAAGCATTATCTCTGTCTCGAGGGACTCCATCTCTTCCGCTTCGTCATCTTCAATGTGATCGTAGCCGAGCAGGTGCAGGCTGCCGTGTACCACCATATGCGCCCAGTGGGCCTCAAGCGGTTTTTGCTGCTCTTTGGCTTCCTGTTCAACCACCTGACGGCAGATGATCAGATCGCCCAGCAGCGGCATCTCAATGCCCGGCGGCGCTTCGAACGGGAATGAGAGCACGTTGGTCGGCTTATCTTTCCCGCGATAGGTCAGGTTAAGCTCATGGCTTTCTGCTTCATCCACCAGGCGAATCGTGACTTCTGATTCTTCCTGAAACTGAGGAATAACGGCATCCAGCCATTTCTGAAACTGTGCCTCATCTGGCATGCCGGAATTGTCTTCACAGGCCAGCTGTAAATCGAGGATCACCTGACTCATTTCTGTTCTTGCTCCTGCGCTTCGCGCTTACGTTCTGCGGCCAGTTCGGCCTTACGCTTCTGATCCGCCTCTTCCCAGGCTTCATAGGCGTTAACGATACGCGCGACCACCGGGTGGCGTACCACGTCTTCACTGTGGAAGAAGTTAAAGCTGATTTCGTCGACCTCGGCCAGCACCTCAATGGCGTGGCGCAGGCCGGATTTGGTGCTGCGCGGCAGGTCGATCTGGGTGACGTCACCGGTAATGACCGCTTTCGAGTTAAAGCCGATACGCGTCAGGAACATCTTCATCTGTTCGATGGTGGTGTTCTGGCTCTCATCGAGAATGATGAACGCATCGTTCAGCGTACGACCGCGCATGTAGGCGAGCGGGGCCACTTCGATAACGTTACGCTCAATGAGCTTCTCAACCTTCTCAAAGCCGAGCATCTCGAACAGCGCATCGTATAACGGGCGCAGATACGGGTCGACCTTCTGGCTCAGATCGCCCGGCAGGAAGCCCAGCTTTTCGCCCGCTTCAACGGCCGGACGGGTCAGCAGAATACGACGGATCTCCTGGCGTTCCAGCGCATCTACCGCAGCGGCAACGGCCAGATAGGTTTTACCCGTACCCGCAGGGCCCACCCCGAAGGTGATGTCGTGGTCGAGGATATTGGCGATGTACTGCGCCTGGTTTGGCGTACGCGGCTTAATAACGCCACGTTTGGTCTTGATGTTAATGGCCTTGCCGTAGTCCGGCACGCTTTCCGCGCTTTGCTCAAGCACGCGCGCCTCTTTAATGGCGAGGTGAATTTGTTCCGGTTCGATATCCTGAATTTCGCCGCGCATGGGTGATGTATCCACATACAGGCTACGCAGAATGTCCGCAGCGGCGTTGACGCAGATAGGGCGTCCGGTAAGTTTGAAATGATTATCGCGACGATTGATTTCGATACCCAGACGTCGCTCCAGTTGTTTGATGTTGTCATCAAACGGCCCGCACAGGCTCAGCAGGCGAGCGTTGTCTGCTGGCTCAAGGCTAATTTCACGCGTATCTATATTCAAACTGTTCCTCTTTAATTGGTTAACTGACCCATTGCGATAGGACGTAATAAAACGGTCATTACCGAAATTATTCACGCCACAGAATAAAGGCGCAAGCGTTGCGGAAGATATTGGGGACGATGAGAGGAAATACAAGGCCTGCCGGAAAGGCAGGCCAGGAGGATTAAGGCTGGTAAATCCCCACGCCAGAATCGTTTTCTTTACGGGTACGAGAGATCACGGATTCCGGTGACTCGGCAATACGCAGGCCCATTTCGTCCTCGGTGCGTACCAGCTTCGCGCGCAGCGAGTTGGTCAGCACTTCGACAATCTCGACGTCCACGAATTTACCGATCATATCCGGTGTGCCTTCAAAGTTCACCACGCGGTTGTTTTCGGTACGACCAGAGAGTTCCATAATGCTCTTGCGGGAGGTGCCTTCCACCAGAATGCGCTGAACGGTGCCGAGCATACGGCGGCTCCACGCGTTGGCCTGCTGGTTAATACGCTCCTGCAGAATATACAGACGCTGCTTTTTCTCTTCTTCCGGCACATCGTCAACCATATCGGCCGCAGGTGTTCCAGGACGCGCAGAGAAGATGAAGCTGTAGCTGACGTCAAAATTCACTTCACCGATGAGCTTCATGGTGCGCTCGAAGTCATCAGCAGTTTCGCCAGGGAAGCCGACGATAAAGTCGGAGCTGATCTGGATATCCGGACGGGCTTCACGCAGCTTGCGAATGGTGGACTTGTACTCCAGCACCGTATGCGGGCGGCCCATCAGGTTCAGCACGCGGTCAGAGCCACACTGAATCGGCAGGTGCAGGAAGCTCACCAGCTCTGGCGTATCGCGATACACGTCAATGATGTCGTCGGTAAACTCCATCGGATGGCTGGTGGTAAAGCGAATGCGGTCGATACCGTCAATCGCGGCCACCAGACGCAGCAGTTCGGCAAAGCTGCCGGTGGTGCCGTCGTAGTTTTCCCCGCGCCAGGCGTTCACGTTCTGGCCCAGCAGGTTCACTTCGCGAACGCCCTGTGCGGCAAGCTGCGCAATTTCAAACAGAATATCGTCTGCCGGACGGCTGACTTCTTCACCACGGGTGTAAGGCACCACGCAGTAAGTGCAATATTTGTTGCAGCCTTCCATGATGGAGACGAAGGCGGTCGGGCCATCGGCGCGCGGCTCCGGCAGACGGTCAAACTTTTCGATTTCCGGGAAGCTGACGTCAACGACCGGGCTACGGTTGCCGCGAACCTGATTGATCATCTCCGGCAGGCGGTGCAGGGTCTGAGGGCCAAAGACGATATCCACATACGGGGCTCTCTGGCGGATCAGCTTACCTTCCTGCGATGCGACGCAGCCACCCACCCCGATGATCAGATCCGGATTTTTTCGTTTGAGTAGCTTCCAGCGGCCTAACACGTGAAAGACTTTTTCCTGCGCTTTTTCACGAATCGAACAGGTGTTCAGCAGCAGCACGTCCGCTTCTTTCGCATTTTCAGTCAGCTTGTATCCGTGGGTTGAATCCAGCAGATCGGCCATCTTGGATGAATCGTATTCGTTCATCTGACAGCCCCAGGTTTTTATATGGAGTTTTTTAGTCATCGACTTGCTCAGCTCAGGATTGCAAGCCGCGTATTGTAATGCTTTGGTGGGGTTGTGACCAGTATGAAGGTTATGTGTCTCAGGACCGCAAAAATCCGGTAAACTTAAGGGATTCTCCAATAAGGAAAATTGACCATGACACTCCTACACACCGAAGTTGCCGTTGTCGGCGGCGGTATGGTCGGCGGCGCGCTGGCGCTGGGGCTGGCGCAGCAGGGATTTGAGGTAACGGTAATTGAACAGGCTGCTCCGCCGGCCTTCGATCCCGCGAGCAAACCGGATGTGCGCATATCCGCGATCAGCGCGGCGTCCGTCGATCTGCTGCGCGGGCTGGGCGTCTGGGAGGCGGTGCTGGCGATGCGCGCCCATCCTTACAGCCGTCTTGAAACCTGGGAGTGGGAAAATGCCCACGTCGCGTTTGATGCCGCTGAGCTGAAGCTGCCGCGCCTGGGTTATATGGTGGAAAACAATGTGCTCCAGCAGGCGCTCTGGCTGGCGCTGGAGGCGCATCCGAAGGTGACGCTGCGCGTTCCGGCGTCGATTAAGGCACTGCATCCTCACGAGAGCGGGTATTTGCTGACGCTCGACAGCGGCGATGAACTGGCCGTTAAGCTCGTCGTCGGAGCGGATGGCGCTAACTCGCAGGTCAGACAGATGGCGGGAATTGGCGTTCATGCCTGGCAGTATGAGCAGTCCTGCATGCTGATTACCGTCGAGTGCGAGCATGCGCCGGGTGAAAGCACGTGGCAGCACTTTACGCCGAATGGCCCGCATGCGTTTTTACCGCTGTTTGATAACTGGGCATCGCTGGTCTGGTACGACAAACCGGCACGCATTCGTCAGCTGCAGGGGCTTTCAATGGAACAATTGCAGCGGGAAATCCGCCTGCATTTCCCGGGCCGTCTGGGCAACGTGACGCCGGTCGCTGCAGGTGCATTTCCGCTCACGCGCCGCCATGCTTTGCAGTATGCCCGTGAAGGGCTGGCGCTGGTGGGCGATGCGGCACACACCATTCATCCGCTGGCCGGGCAGGGCGTGAACCTGGGGTACCGTGATGTCGATGCGTTACTGGATGTGCTGAGCAGCGCCCGCGGGCACGCGGAAAACTGGGCCAGCCATCAGATCCTGAAGCGTTACCAGACGCGACGCATGGCGGATAACTTTATTATGCAGTCGGGGATGGATCTGTTTTATGCCGGGTTCAGCAATGACTTAGCCCCGGTGCGCATTCTGCGTAATATTGGATTGATGGCAGCGGAACGTGCCGGTGGTCTGAAGCGTCAGGCGCTGAAATACGCGCTGGGACTCTAATCTTTTGCCCCTCTCCCAGTGGGAGAGGGGCAGGGTGAGGGCATCAGGCCGCACCATCCTGAACAACAAAAACAAAAAAGCCCGCAGAGCGGGCTTTTTTGTTACTTAAGTGGCTGGGGTGCAGGGATTCGAACCCCGGAATGCTGGTATCAGAAACCAGAGCCTTACCGCTTGGCGACACCCCAATTGCGTTAAACAAACTGCTTAACGACTTTTTAAATTGGCTGGGGTACGAGGATTCGAACCTCGGAATGCCGGAATCAGAATCCGGTGCCTTACCGCTTGGCGATACCCCAACAATTTGTCTTGATTACCGAAAAATCGACAATCTTAATTTGGTGGCTACGACGGGATTCGAACCTGTGACCCCATCATTATGAGTGATGTGCTCTAACCAACTGAGCTACGTAGCCAGTACTGCAATCTTCGATGGCTGGGGTACCTGGATTCGAACCAGGGAATGCCGGTATCAAAAACCGGTGCCTTACCGCTTGGCGATACCCCAATACCGCGGAGAACCGCAAAATCGAAGAAATATGGCTGGGGTACCTGGATTCGAACCAGGGAATGCCGGTATCAAAAACCGGTGCCTTACCGCTTGGCGATACCCCATCCGTGCAACGCTTACCCGGGAATGGTGCGGGAGGCGAGACTTGAACTCGCACACCTTGCGGCGCCAGAACCTAAATCTGGTGCGTCTACCAATTTCGCCACTCCCGCAAAAAAGATGGTGGCTACGACGGGATTCGAACCTGTGACCCCATCATTATGAGTGATGTGCTCTAACCAACTGAGCTACGTAGCCATCTTTTTTCGCGTTACCTTATCGGCGTTGCGGGGCGCATTATGCGTATAGACCCTTGCAGCGTCAACACCTTTTTCAACGAAAATAGCCGGAATGTGACTGTTTGGTTAGGTTGCGAACAGCGTGGCCGAATATTCGGCAATTATTGGTTATTAATCAGATTTAGACGGTGAAATGTGAGGCAAAAAAATCAGGCCCCTGAGGGGCCTGATTGCGATCTGAGTGATTATTTGTAGGCTGACTGATGAACGCCTACCGCGCGTCCTGACGGATCGTTCATGGATTTGAAAGATTCATCCCATTCAATCGCTTTGGCAGAAGAGCAGGCGACGGACGGGCCACCCGGTACGCACTCCGCGGCACTCGGAACCGGGAACAGCTCTTCAAAAATTTCACGATACAGATAGGCCTCTTTCGAGCCCGGCGTGTTGTACGGGAAGCGGAAGCTCGCGGTTTCCAGCTGTTGGTCAGAAACCTGTTTCGCCGCGACCTCTTTCAGGGTGTCGATCCAGCTATAACCAACGCCATCAGAGAACTGCTCTTTCTGACGCCATGCCACGCTCGCCGGCAGGTAGGATTCAAAACACTCACGCAGGATATGTTTTTCCATTTTGCCGTTGCCGCACATCTTGTCCTGCGGGTTGATGCGCATCGCCACGTCGAGGAATTTCTTATCCAGGAACGGCACGCGCGCTTCCACGCCCCAGGCCGACATCGCTTTGTTGGCACGCGCACAGTCGAACATGTGCAGCGCCTGCAGCTTACGCACGGTCTCTTCGTGCAGCTCTTTGGCGTTCGGCGCTTTGTGGAAGTACAGGTAGCCGCCAAACACTTCGTCAGAACCTTCACCGGAGAGCACCATCTTGATGCCCATCGCTTTGATCTTGCGCGACATCAGGTACATCGGCGTTGAGGCGCGGATGGTGGTCACGTCATAGGTTTCAATGTGATAGATCACATCGCGGATCGCATCCAGACCTTCCTGCACGGTGAAGTGAATCTCATGGTGCACGGTGCCGAGGTGGTTCGCCACTTCCTGCGCGGCTTTCAGGTCAGGTGCGCCTTCCAGGCCAACGGCAAAAGAGTGCAGCTGTGGCCACCAGGCTTCTGAGCGCTCCTGATCTTCCACGCGACGGGCCGCGAATTTCTTGGTGATCGCGGAGATCACGGAGGAGTCCAGACCGCCGGAGAGCAGCACGCCGTAGGGCACGTCAGACATCAGGTGGCTTTTCACGGAGTCTTCCAGGGCCTGGCGCAGCTCGGCTTTGTCCGTGACGTTGTCTTTTACCGCATCATAGTCGAACCAGTCACGCTGGTAATAGGAGCGGATCTCGCCGTCTTTGCTCCACAAATAGCTGCCCGCCGGGAATTCTTTAATGGTGCGGCATACCGGCACCAGGGCTTTCATTTCAGAGGCAACGTAGAAGTTGCCGTGCTCATCGTGGCCCATGTACAGCGGGATAATGCCGATGTGGTCACGGCCAATCAGGTACGCGTCTTTTTCGCTGTCGTACAGGGCGAAGGCGAACATGCCCTGCAGGTCGTCCAGGAACTCGGGCCCTTTCTCCTGATACAGCGCCAGGATCACTTCACAGTCAGAACCGGTCTGGAACGCGTAGCGGTCGCCGTATTCGGCGCGCAGCGCCTGGTGGTTGTAGATTTCACCGTTGACAGCCAGCGCGTGCGTTTTTTTCTCGTTATACAGCGGCTGTGCACCGGCGTTGACGTCAACAATGGACAGACGTTCGTGAGCCAGAATCGCTTTATCACTGGCGTAAACGCCTGACCAGTCTGGTCCGCGATGGCGCATCAGGCGGGACAGTTCGAGTGCCTTTTTACGCAGTTCGCCCGCGTCAGTTTTAATATCCAGTACGCCAAAAATTGAACACATAACCTTCTCCGTTAACCCTGTTGCTTTGTAATGTTGCTTGCTTATGAAAATGCCGCAAAGGGGCAGGGCGCGCAAGCGTTTTACGGGTGAAAACGGAAAAAGTGCAATAGTGATTGCGGAATAGTGAAAAAAGAGTATGCCATGAATTCTTTTATTGATGATTATGCAATAAAGCGTGCTTTTTGTTAGATGTGGTTTTATTTGTGCAGGCCATAAATGAAAAACCACGCCTTGAGGCGTGGTTCGGTATCAGATGATGTCGATTTCATCGACGGAGGGGTAAATCCAGCTTGGCCGGAACGGCATCGAATCAATGTCATCAAGTTGAGACACGCCGGAGAGGACCAGAATCGTCTCCAGACCCGCCTGGAATCCGGCCAGAATATCGGTGCGCAGGTTGTCGCCGACAATAACGGTTTCTTCAGAGTGGGCCTGCATCTTGTTGAGCGCGGCACGAATGATCCACGGGCTCGGTTTACCGACCACAAACGGCTGACGACCTGAGATTTTTTCGATACCGGCGCACAGCGCGCCGCAGGCCGGATAAAAACCACGGCCGTGCGTATCCGGGTTGGTCGCGATAAAGCGTGCGCCGCTGGCGACAAAGTATGCTGCCTTATGCATCATCTCCCAGTTAAAGGAACGCGTTTCGCCGACAATCACGAAGTCCGGGTTCACGTCAGTGATGGTAAAGCCAGCTTTGTACAGCTCGTGTATCAGCGCACCTTCACCCACCACGTAGGCTTTTTTACCTTCCTGACGCTTCAGAAAATCCGCCGTGGCCATTGCCGAGGTATAAAACACGCTGTCCGGAACGTCGACGCCCGCCGTGGCAAAGCGGTTAGCCAGATCCTGACCGGTTTGGGAAGGGTAGTTCGTGAGCAGAACCAGAGGCATTCCTTTGTCGATGATGCGGTGAAGAAACTCCGCAGCACCCGGCACGGCAACGTTGTCGTGCATCAGCACGCCGTCGATATCACAAATTACATTCTTAATGGTCATGGACAGTCCGACATCAAAAAAAGAAGGCGTTACTATAAGGTCCGATCAACTTTCCAGCAAATGCTGCAGCAGAATTCCGTTGAGCATGGCGCGTTTGACCAGCGCGAACGCGCCAATCGCCGAGCGATGATCAAGCTTTGAACGAACCACTGGGAGGTTCTGGCGGAATGCTTTCAGCGCCTGGGTGTTAATACAGCCTTCAATGGCGGGGAGCAGCACCTTTTCCGCCTCCACAATTTCACCGGCGATCACCACTTTCTGGGGGTTAAACAGGTTAATGGCGATGGCGATGGTTTTCCCCAGATGGCGGCCTACCTGCTCAATCACTTCACAGGCCAGCGCGTCGCCTTTATTGGCGGCTTTGCAGATGGTGCCTATCTTGCAATCGTCCAGCGTGACGCGGCTTTGGTAACCCTGTTCAAGGAGATGGCGAACGCGCTGCTCAATGGCCGTGTTGGCGGCAATCGTTTCAAGGCAGCCGAAGTTGCCGCAGTGGCAGCGCTCCCCGAGGGGTTCAACCTGGATGTGGCCGATCTCGCCGACGTTACCGTTGCGACCAATAAAAATACGGCCGTTAGAGATAATACCGGCGCCCGTTCCGCGGTGAACGCGCACCAGAATAGAGTCTTCACAGTCCTGGCTCGCACCAAAGTAGTGCTCTGCCAGCGCCAGAGAGCGAATGTCGTGGCCCACAAAGCAGGTCACCTTAAAACGCTTTTCCAGCGCGTCGACCAGCCCCCAGTTTTCAACCTGAATGTGCGGCATATAGCGGATCACGCCGCTTTCCGGGTCGACCAGTCCGGGCAGAATCACGGAGATGGCAATGAGTTCACGGATCTTGCGCTGACAGCTTTCAATAAACTGCGCAATGGTATTCAGCAGCGCATGCTCCAGCGTCTCCTGGGTGCGCTCCGGAAGAGGGTAGTGCTCTTCCGCAATGGCTTTACTGCTCAGATCGTACAGCGTGAGCGTGGTGTCATGGCGGCCCAGACGGACGCCAATGGCCTGAAAATTGCGGGTTTCGGTAATAATGGAGATCGCGCGGCGGCCCCCGGTGGAGGCCTGCTGATCGACTTCTTTGATCAGACCGCGCTCAATGAGCTGGCGGGTAATTTTTGTCACGCTGGCGGGAGCAAGCTGGCTTTGTTCGGCTATCTGAATTCGCGAGATTGGTCCGTGCTGGTCAATCAGGCGGTATACCGCCGCACTGTTAAGTTGTTTAACGAGATCGACATTACCGATTTGAGCTTGTCCGCCAGGTGTCATACTTTTACTTACTCAGTGACGACCTCGTTACCATTAACGATGGTCTTAATAATTTTATAATCGTGTGTGAATGCCGTCAGGTTTGCAACCATACCTGGTGCAATTTCGCCGAGCTGTTTATCCACGCCCATTGCGCGCGCCGGATAAAGGGTGGCCATACGCAGGACTTCATCAAGCGCAATCCCGCAATGTTCAACCAGGTTACGCACCCCTTCAATCATGGTTAAAGAGGAACCGCTCAGCGTACCGTTTTCATCCACACACAGTCCATTGCGGTAGTATATTGTTTTACCGGCAAAAATGAACTGCTCAATATTTGCACCTGCCGGTGCGGTGGCATCCGTCACCAGACAAAGCTTGTCACCTTTCAGCCGCTTAGCGTTGCGAATGTTGGTGTAATCGACGTGTAAGCCGTCAGCAATAATGCCGCAGTAAACGTCTGGCTCATCCAGAATCGCCCCGACCAGACCCGGTTCACGGCCTGTGATATACGGCATAGCGTTGTAAAGGTGCGTTGCGAAAGTAATGCCCGCGCGGAAACCGGCTTTCGCTTCTTTCAGCGTCGCGTTTGAGTGACCTGCTGAAACGATAATCCCGGCACCAGCCAGTTTGCTGATGACATCCGTACCCGTCATTTCAGGCGCCAGCGTCACTTTGGTGATCACATCGGCGTTCGCACACATGTAGTCAACCAGCTCCGCATCAGGTTTACGCACGTAATTCGGGTTATGCGTTCCTTTCTTGACCATATTCAGCCATGGCCCTTCAAGGTGCAGACCCAGCGCCTGATTAGGGTGTTTGGCCAGGTATTCGCGCATCACGCGGATACCCTGCTTCATGAGATCATCACTGCTGGTGATGAGTGTTGGCAAATAGCTGGTGCAGCCCGATTTCTCGTTGGCTTTCTGCATGATCTCCAGCGTTTCGACCGTCACCGCATCCGCGGTGTCATTGAATTGCACACCGCCGCAGCCGTTGAGCTGTACGTCGATGAAACCGGGGGAGATTACTGCTCCATTGAGTGAGCGCTGTTCAATCTCCGGCGGCAGTTCTGCCAGCGGGCAAACACGTTCAATCAGGCCATCAGCGATAACAATCGCATGGTCATCCAGAATTTCATGGCCGGTATAAATCCGACCGTGGGTTAAAGCGTACATAACGACCCCCGGTTAAAAAAGCGGCCGCCTCTTGATGAAGAGGCGGTTATTCAATTACAGACCTTTGATGTTCTCAGCTTCTAACTCGTTGAAGTATTTCAGCGTTTTTACCTTCAGTTCCATCGTGGACGGTTCGTCGCATACGATGACGGATTTAGGATGCAGCTGCAGACAGCTGATGGTCCACATATGGTTAACGTTGCCTTCAACGGCAGCCTGGAGCGCTTGCGCTTTCACGCCGCCCAGCACCAGAATCATCACTTCTTCGGCATCCAGCAGGGTGCCTACGCCTACGGTCAGGGCGTATTTTGGAACCTGGTTAACATCGCCGTCAAAGAAGCGGGAGTTTGCCACGCGCGTGTCATGGGTCAGCGTTTTAATACGGGTGCGGGAAGCCAGAGATGACGCCGGTTCGTTAAACGCGATATGACCATCATTGCCTACACCACCCATGAACAGGTGGATCTTACCGTAAGAACGGATTTTTTCTTCATACTGACGGCATTCTGCGTCAATATCAGGCGCGTTTCCATTCAGCAGGTTAATATTTTCAGATGGAATATCAACGTGATCAAAGAAATTGCGGTGCATAAAGCTATGGTAGCTTTCCGGGTGGTCTTTCGGTAAGCCAACGTATTCATCCATATTGAAGGTCACAACATGTTTAAAGCTAACCTGGCCTGCTTTATGCATCTCAACCAGCGCCTTATAGGCGGTCAGCGGCGTGCCGCCTGTCGGAAGTCCAAGAACGAAAGGACGATCGGCGGTCGGTTTAAAGGCGTTAATACGGTTAACGATATGGCGAGCGGCCCATTTACCGACTTGTTCAGCAGTTGCCAGGGGAATCAGTCTCATTGTTCACCTCAAGAGTTTAAGTAGAAGAGTGGGCGGATGGCTATCGGGACCTGATACTTAAGCGTAACCTGGAAACTTTCAGGCCGGATCAATCCGTCTTGATTTTTTGAATGATAAAATAAGTTTTCGCTGTTAGCCAGTATGAGGGAGGGTGAATAACGATATTTGGTGACAAAAATCACAAAAAGTACGCGTTTAATTTGCGATACGAATTAATTTTTCACACACTCACAATGCCAGTGAAGCATCAACTGTATCTATAGTTCGTGACACAATAAAAAACAGAGCTGAGAACATGCCTTAAACGGGGTCTCATAGGGGGAAGAAAGTGAGTATTCTAGGTTATTTACAAAAGGTTGGCCGCGCGCTTATGGTGCCGGTCGCCACGCTGCCTGCCGCAGCCATCCTGATGGGTGTCGGCTACTGGATCGACCCCAACGGCTGGGGTAATACCAGCGCGCTGGCGGCGTTCTTTATCAAGTCAGGTTCCGCCATTATCGACAACATGTCCGTGTTGTTCGCGATTGGTGTGGCTTACGGTATGTCCAAAGACAAAGACGGCGCCGCTGCGCTGACCGGTTTTGTCGGTTTCCTCGTGTTAACCACCCTCTGCTCGCCTGCAGCGGTGGCCATGATCCAAAAAATTCCGGCGGACCAGGTTCCGGCGGCGTTCGGTAAGATCAGCAACCAGTTTGTCGGTATCCTTGTGGGTATCATCTCCGCCGAACTGTATAACCGCTTCAGCAGCGTAGAGCTGCCAAAAGCGCTCTCCTTCTTTAGCGGTCGCCGCCTGGTTCCTATCCTGACCTCGTTTGTGATGATCGTTGTCGCGTTCATCATGATGTACGTCTGGCCGATGATCTTCGACGGTCTGGTGAACTTCGGTGAGCACATCCAGAAACTGGGTTCTGTCGGTGCGGGCGTGTACGCGTTCTTCAACCGTCTGCTGATCCCGGTTGGTCTGCACCACGCGCTGAACTCCGTATTCTGGTTCGACGTTGCCGGTATTAACGATATCCCTAACTTCCTGGGTGGCGCACAGTCCATCGAAGCAGGTAAAGCGGTTGTCGGTATCACCGGTCGTTACCAGGCGGGCTTCTTCCCGATCATGATGTTTGGTCTGCCGGGTGCTGCGCTGGCTATCTACCACTGCGCGCGTCCAGAGAACAAAGCAAAAGTGCTGGGTATCATGATGGCGGGGGCGTTCGCGGCCTTCTTCACCGGTATCACCGAGCCGCTGGAGTTCTCCTTCATGTTCGTGGCGCCGGTTCTGTATGTGATCCACGCCGTGCTGACCGGTATCTCCGTGTTCATCGCTGCCAGCATGCACTGGATTGCCGGTTTCGGCTTCAGCGCCGGTCTGGTGGATATGGTGCTGTCGTCCCGTAACCCGCTGGCGACCCACTGGTGGATGCTGATCCCGCAAGGTCTGGTGTTCTTCGCGATCTACTACATGGTGTTCCGTTTCACTATCACCAAATTCAACCTGATGACCCCGGGTCGTGAACTGGCCGTGGCCGGTAGCGAAGCGGATGGTCAGGATGTGAACGTGAGCGGTGCTCAGGATCAGGACGTTTCAGGCCTGGCGCGTCAGTACATCGCCGCTGTCGGCGGTTCTGACAACCTGACCGGTATCGACGCCTGTATCACTCGTCTGCGTCTGAACGTCAAAGACTCTTCCCTGGTGAACGAAGCGCTGGCCAAACGTCTGGGTGCTTCCGGCGTTATCCGCCTGAACAAAACCAGCGTGCAGATTATCGTTGGCTTCGTGGCAGAGAAAATTGCTAATGCCATGAAAACCACTGGTCCGGTAGCCGCAGCAGAAGCTTCTGCCGCACCTGCCGCCGCGCCAGCGGCTGCAAAACCGCAGGCGGTACCGAACGCCAAAACGGTAGCCGCGCTGGTTTCACCGGTAACAGGTGAAGTGGTTGCGATTGAGCAGGTGCCTGACGAAGCCTTCGCCAGCAAAGCGGTTGGTGACGGTGTGGCGGTGAAACCAACGGAAAAAACCGTTGTGTCTCCGGCGGCCGGTACCATCGTGAAAATCTTCAACACCAACCACGCGTTCTGCCTCGAAACCGAAAATGGCGCGGAGATCGTTGTCCACATGGGTATCGATACCGTTGCGCTGAACGGTCAGGGCTTTACTCGCCTGGTGGAAGAGGGCGCTGAAGTGGTGGCCGGGCAGCCGATTCTGGAAATGGATCTGGACTTCCTGAACGCCAACGCGCGCTCCATGATAAGCCCGGTCGTTTGCAGCAACATCGATGACTTCAGTGGCCTGGTCATTCAGGCGAAAGGTCTGGTTGTTGCGGGGCAAACGCCGCTGTATGAGATTAAAGGCAAGTAATCGCTCCTGAGTAGAGTCATGCCTTAAGCGGCGGGGGATATCCTCCGCCGCTTTTTTTTGCAGCAAAAGCCCCCATTATTTTCTTCAGAGACGTTTTAAGGGTTGTCACTACGTCCGGCTTATAAGATCATATGCCGTTATACGTTGTTTACGCTTTGAGGAATCCACGATGAGTGAGGCAGAAGCCCGCCCGAGTAACTTTATTCGTCAGATCATCGATGAAGATCTGGCCAGTGGTAAGCACACCACAGTTCATACCCGCTTCCCGCCGGAGCCGAACGGCTACCTGCATATCGGGCATGCAAAGTCCATCTGCCTGAACTTTGGCATTGCACAAGACTACCAGGGACAGTGCAACCTGCGTTTCGATGACACCAACCCAGTAAAAGAAGACATCGAATACGTTGAGTCCATCAAGAATGACGTGCAATGGCTGGGCTTCAACTGGTCTGGCGATATCTGCTACTCCTCTGACTATTTTGATCAGCTGTACGCCTACGCGGTTGAACTGATCAACAAGGGTCTGGCGTATGTTGACGAACTGTCTGCTGATGAAATCCGTGAATATCGCGGTACGCTGACCGCCCCGGGCAAAAACAGCCCGTTCCGCGATCGCAGCGTGGAAGAGAACCTTGCGCTGTTTGAAAAAATGCGTGCCGGTGGCTTCGAAGAAGGCGAAGCGTGCCTGCGTGCCAAAATCGACATGGCGTCTCCGTTCATCGTGATGCGCGATCCGGTGCTGTACCGCATCAAGTTCGCGGAACACCATCAGACCGGCAACAAGTGGTGCATCTACCCGATGTACGACTTTACCCACTGCATCAGCGATGCGCTGGAAGGCATTACGCACTCCCTGTGTACGCTGGAGTTTCAGGACAACCGTCGTCTGTACGACTGGGTTCTGGACAACATCACCATTCCTGTACATCCGCGCCAGTACGAGTTCTCTCGTCTGAATCTGGAATACACCGTGATGTCCAAGCGTAAGCTGAACCTGCTGGTGACCGACAAGCACGTTGAAGGCTGGGATGACCCACGTATGCCAACCATCTCTGGTCTGCGCCGTCGTGGTTACACTGCCGCCTCTATTCGTGAGTTCTGCAAACGCATCGGCGTGACCAAGCAGGACAACACCATCGAGATGGCCTCCCTTGAATCCTGCATTCGCGAAGATCTCAACGAAAACGCCCCGCGCGCGATGGCCGTTATCGACCCGGTGAAGCTGGTTATCGAAAACTATCCGCAGGGTGAAAGCGAGCTGGTCTCCATGCCTAACCATCCGAACAAACCGGAAATGGGTAGCCGTGACGTGCCGTTCAGCGGTGACATCTGGATTGACCGCGCTGACTTCCGCGAAGAAGCCAACAAGCAGTACAAGCGTCTGGTGCTGGGTAAAGAAGTGCGTCTGCGTAATGCCTACGTCATCAAAGCCGAGCGCGTAGAGAAAGATGCGGAAGGGAATATCACCACCATCTTCTGTTCATATGACGCTGAAACGCTGAGCAAAGATCCGGCGGATGGCCGCAAGGTGAAAGGCGTGATTCACTGGGTGAGCGCTTCCCACGCGCTGCCGGTAGAAATCCGTCTGTACGATCGTCTGTTCAGCGTGCCTAACCCAGGTGCAGCGGAAGACTTCCTGGCGACCATCAACCCGGAATCTCTGGTGATCAAGCAGGGTTATGCGGAGCCTTCTCTGAAAGCCGCTGAAGCGGGCAAAGCGTTCCAGTTCGAACGTGAAGGTTACTTCTGCCTGGACAGCCGTTACAGCACGGCGGAAAAACCGGTATTCAACCGTACCGTAGGCCTGCGTGATACCTGGACGAAGATCGGCGAATAATATTGCTGCTCTGGTCAATGAGAGACAAACGCCGCACTATGCGGCGTTTTTTTATTTTACGATCAGGGTATTAAGACAGGGCCTAAAAAGGCGTCATAAAAATATCAGGTCAATGAGGTGCTACTTATTTTTCAAAAAAAAGTTTGTATCATTGCGGAAATTAAAAAGGTTATAAAAAAGGAAAGAATTCTCACGTCTAGCTACTGAAATACCTGATAATTCCCCGCCATTCCTCGCCTCCTCACAAATGTTACAAAGCGCTACCAATTATGTGCACTTCGTCATAGTCCTGACTTTTGTCCGCTAAAAAGCATTGATAATTCGCGTCGCGAAAAATAACCTAAAGACGGTAGTTAATTCGAGGGTATTTAAAGCTACCCCTGACCATTTGGTCTTTTTTATTTACGCCGCTTCAGGCGTTTTAATTCGTCAAAGAGGAATAATCTATGCGTACGTTCAGTGGCAAACGTAGTGCGCTGGCGCTGGCTATTGCCGGTGTGACAGCAATGTCGGGTCTGGTGGTGACACCAGAGGCGAAAGCGGCGGGCTTCATCGATGATTCTACCCTCACGGGCGGTATTTATTACTGGCAGCGTGAACGTGACCGTAAAGACGTCACCGAAGACAAATACAAAACCAACCTTTCTCACTCCACCTGGAATGCCAACCTGGACTTCCAGTCAGGCTATGCCGCGGATATGTTCGGTCTGGATATTGCTGCGTTTACCGCGATTGAAATGGCGGAAAACGGCGACAGCGCCCACCCGAACGAAATTGCCTTCTCCTCCAGCAACAAAGCCTATAAAGAAGACTGGTCCGGGGATAAGAGCGGCATTAGCCTTTACAAAGCCGCTGCAAAATTTAAATACGGTCCGGTCTGGGCGCGCGGTGGTTATATTCAGCCAACTGGCCAGACTCTGTTAGCACCGCACTGGAGCTTTATGCCGGGTACCTATCAGGGTGCCGAAGCCGGGGCGAACTTTGACTACGGTGATGCGGGTGCGTTGAGCTTCTCCTATATGTGGACCAACGAGTACAAAGCACCGTGGCACATCGAGATGGACAAGTTCTACCAGAACGATAAAAAAACCAAAGTCGATTACCTGCACTCGCTGGGCGCGAAGTACGACTTCAAAAACGATCTGGTGCTGGAAGCGGCATTTGGTCAGGCACAGGGCTATGTCGATCAGTATTTTGCCAAGGCCAGCTATAAATTTGATGTCGCGGGTAGCCCGCTGAGCACCAGCTACCAATTCTACGGTACGCGCGACAAGGTCAGCAACGGTGGCGTAAACGACATTTATGACGGCACCGCGTGGCTGCAGGCGTTAACCTTCGGCTACAAGGTCGGTCAGGTTGATTTGCGTCTGGAAGGCACATGGGTGAAGGCAGAAGGGCAGCAGGGCTACTTCCTGCAGCGTATGACCCCGACCTACGCCTCCTCCAACGGTCGTCTTGATATCTGGTGGGATAATCGCTCAGACTTCAACGCCGACGGCGAGAAAGCGGTCTTCTTCGGCGCAATGTATGACCTGAAAAACTGGAACCTGCCTGGCTGGGCGGTGGGCGCTTCTTACGCTTACGCCTGGGACGCAAAACCTGCCGATATGGCCACGCCGGACGCATACTACGATCCCAACTATCGCCTGAAAGAGTCTTCCTACAGCCTTGATGCTATCTATACCCTGCAGGATGGCCGTGCGAAAGGCACGATGTTCAAACTGCACTTCACCCAGTATGACAACCACTCCGATATCCCGAGCTATGCGGGCGGTTACGGCAACATCTTCCAGGATGAGCGTGACGTGAAATTCATGGTTATTGCCCCATTCACCATCTTCTGATGAACGCACCGGCGGGCTGAGTCCCGCCGGCATGGAGACTGCACATGATGAAAAAAATTGTAATCGTCGCGTTGCTGGCATCAGGGCTGGTGGCGTGTGCTCAGAATCAGGCGCCGAAAGAGGACTCCCGTCTGAAGGAGGCGTATAGCGCCTGCATAAATACTGCGGAAGGATCGCCGGAGAAAATTCAAGCCTGTCAGAGCGTGCTGAACGTGCTGAAGAAAGAGAAAGCGCATGAGCAGTTCGCGACGCAGGAAAACGTCCGCGTGATGGATTACCAGGCCTGTATTCAGGCGCGTAAAACCGGTAACGATCAGGAAGTGGCGAAGCGTTGCGACCAGATTTGGAAAGAAATACGAAGCAATAACAGTAACTAATTCGCTGTTATCATGCCCGGTGGCTCTGCGCCACCGGGCTTTTTTTAGGCAAAAAAAAGCCAGCCTTGCGGCTGGCTGAGAGTATGAATCTTATTATTTCGCGTCGTGCGCGTGATCGTCTTCGCGGCAATCGCCCTCAGCGCAGTGACCGTAAAGGTACAGGCTGTGGTTTGTCAGGCGGATGCCATGACGCGCAGCGATTTCACGCTGGCGCGCTTCGATGGAATCATCGCTGAATTCAATGACCTTGCCGCAATCGAGGCAGATCAGGTGATCGTGGTGCTGCTGCTGGGTCAGTTCGAAAACGGATTTACCGCCTTCGAAATTATGACGGGTAACAATGCCCGCGTCATCAAACTGGTTCAGCACGCGATAGACGGTAGCCAGCCCAATCTCTTCACCCATGTCGATAAGACGTTTATAAAGGTCTTCCGCACTGACATGGTGATTGTCTGGACCCTGAAGCACTTCAAGGATTTTTAACCGAGGAAGCGTAACTTTCAGGCCAGCCTTCTTTAATGCGGTATTGTTGTCAGTCATGCGGAATCTGTCCTGTTGCTAAACGATTCACTTCTGTAGGAAGTGACAGAAAATGCACCCGGGATAATGCGTCTCATTATAGAACTGCCATGGCTAAATGAAAACTGCAAGTCTCAGGCAAAATATGCTTATAAAAACGTGGTATCACCAACAAACTTGCTCAATGGAAAACCACGTTTTATCAGGGAGACATTGTACAGGTCTGGGCGAAAAAGTTAAAAGATTGTAGCGATTAATTTAATCGGTTTGACCTGGAGCATGGGCGCAACCGCAGTTGCGCCGCGATAAAATCAGGCGTTCAGAATATCATCCAGGTGCAGTTCTTCGCGGATCTGCTTCACCCACTTCTCAACGCGATCTGCGGTCAGTTCTGGCTGACGGTCTTCGTCGATGGCCAGGCCTACGAAATGATCGTCATCGGCCAGGCCTTTAGACGCTTCGAAGTGGTAACCGGCGGTCGGCCAGTGGCCTACGATAACCGCGCCGTTCGGCTCAATGATATCGCGGATGGTGCCCAGCGCGTCACAGAAGTATTCGGCGTAGTCTTCCTGATCGCCACAGCCAAACAGGGCGACCAGCTTACCGTTGAAGTCCACTTCTTCCAGCGTCGGGAAGAAATCATCCCAGTCGCACTGGGCTTCACCGTAGTACCAGGTTGGGATACCCAGCAGCAGAATGTCATAGCCCTCCAGATCTTCTTTGCTGCTCTTGGCGATGTCATGCACATCAGCAACGTCTTTACCGAGCTGTTTTTGAATGTTTTTTGCGATATTTTCGGTATTGCCGGTATCACTGCCAAAGAAAATGCCGATGATTGCCATGAGTAAAATAACCTCTTGAAACTTAATAGTATGGTGGCGCAATTCGGCCACGGATAAGGGCAATAATAGCAGAACTGGCAACCCTGCGGAAACAGCTATCGCGCAGGACTGCACTCTGTGCTACATGAAAAGGGTGATAAAGGGGATTTTCAGACTTATGCCTGGCTGCGTAACGTCTCAAGCTGGACGAGCAACATCTCTTCAATGAGCTCGCTGCGGCTGATATTTCGCGCGTCAGCCAGCTCGTTCAGCGCGTCGACGGCGTCGGCGTTAAGCTTCAGTTCGACACGCTTAAGCCCACGATTTTTATCGCGTTTAAGCTGGTTGCGTTTATTGATACGCAGCTGTTCATCGCGCGAAAGCGGATTCGTCTTGGGTCGTCCCGGGCGACGCTCATTCGCGAACAGATCTAGTGTCGTACGGTCCGTTTGTTCTTTGGCCATGATTCTGAGACTTCGGGGGAAACACGCCGCCCTGCTAATGCCCGGGCGATAAGCGCGCCATCATACATCACCAAAAACGGCACGCCAACGACTGGAAGCCCGCAGCCTTCCAGTCGCTTTCTTTTTAATCAATTTGCAGTATCAGCAAGATAGCGGCGAATGGCGCGCAGTACGGCATCCGGTTTTTCCGCATGCACCCAGTGCCCGGCACCGGCAATCACGTGGGCGCGAGCCTGCGGGAATTGGGCCAGCAGCGTGTCGCGGTACGCGTCGGTAACGTAAGGTGAGTTTCCGCCGCGAATAAAGAGAGTAGGGTATGGCCAGGCGGGGACGGTTTCCCAGCCCACGATGTTATTGTATTGATCCCAAAGCACCGGCACGTTAAAACGCCATTGCCCGTCAACAAACGACTTCAGCAGGAACTGCACGACGCCTTCTTCTTCAAGATATTCACGCATGACGGCAGCCGCCTGTTGGCGCGTCGCGACACCCGCTTCTGTGACCGCATTGATGGCGGCAAAAATCTCGTCGTGACGACGGACGTCGTAATCCACGGGCGCGACGTCAATTACCACCAGGCCGCTAATACGGTCCGGGGCCAGTGCCGTCAGGGCCATCACCGCTTTGCCACCCATTGAATGCCCGATGAGGGTCACCTTTTGCAGGTCGTTGGCATCCAGCGTATCCAGCAGATCCTGCGCCATCGCCGCGTAGGTCATCTCGTCGGAACGCCCGGAAAGACCATGATTGCGCATATCGACCTGTAAAATATCGTGGTCGGTAACCAGATCGCGCGCCAGCACGCCCAGGTTATCCAGACTGCCAAAAAGCCCGTGAACCAGTACGATGGGAGAATTATTGTTCGGCGATTGTGCAGTTTGCGCTCGGGTATTCAATTTCATGGCAAAGTTCTTTTTTTACGTATGTCAGGTTAGGGTATCATGTTGACCATTCTGCCGCCCGGCTGCAAGGTTCCAGTTTAATCTGACTTTTGCTGCCAACCTGGTTTGACGCTATCCGCTGTTGGGATTTGACCTTATAATCCCAATGACTTGTATTCAGATAAGATATCGCACTGGATTAAGATGAAAACAATCGAAGTTGATGACGAACTCTATCAGTATATTGCCAGCCAGACGCGGCATATCGGGGAGAGCGCGTCCGACATTTTACGGCGCATGCTTAAAATTTCCGCCGCTTCACAGCCTGCTACCCCAGTCACCAAAGATGTCGTGTCTCAGCCGAGCGTTATTGCACAAGCAAAACCTGCCGTGACGCCGGCAAAAGATAAAGTGCGCGCGATGCGCGAGCTGCTGCTCTCCGATGAATACGCGGAGCAGAAAAAGGCGGTTAACCGCTTTATGCTGGTGCTGTCTACACTTTACTCACTGGATAACAAAGCGTTTGCTGAAGCGACCGAGTCGCTTCACGGCCGTACTCGCGTCTATTTCGCGGGCGACGAGCAGACGCTGCTGCAAAATGGCAATCAAACCAAACCCAAACATGTTCCTGGCACCCCGTACTGGGTGATCACCAATACCAATACGGGCCGCAAGTGCAGCATGATTGAACACATCATGCAGTCCATGCAGTTCCCGGCGGAATTGATTGAAAAGGTTTGCGGTACAATTTAACCCTTGCATCAGAAGGACCCGGTAATGGCAAATCACAGCCGTGCAGGCCAACCTGCACAACAAAGCGATTTGATTAACGTCGCTCAGCTGACCGCGCAGTATTACGTGCTGAAACCGGTCGTGGGCAACGCAGAACACGCAGTGAAGTTTGGTACATCTGGTCACCGCGGCAGCGCGGCGCGCCACAGCTTTAACGAACCGCATATTCTGGCCATTGCTCAGGCCATTGCGGAAGAGCGCGCTAAAAACGGCGTTACCGGTCCGTGCTACGTGGGGAAAGATACCCATGCCCTGTCTGAACCGGCGTTCATCTCTGTTGTGGAAGTGCTGGCGGCAAACGGCGTCGATGTGATTGTTCAGGAGAACAATGGCTTCACCCCAACGCCTGCGGTCTCTAACGCCATCCTGGTGCACAACAAAAAAGGTGGCGCGCTGGCGGACGGTATCGTTATCACGCCATCCCACAACCCGCCGGAAGACGGTGGTATCAAATACAACCCGCCTAACGGTGGCCCGGCCGACACTAACGTCACCAAAGTGGTGGAAGATCGTGCGAACGCGCTGCTGGCTGACGGTCTGAAAGGCGTGAAGCGTATTTCTCTGGATGCTGCCATGGCGTCCGGTCACGTGAAAGAGCAGGATCTGGTTCAGCCGTTCGTGGAAGGGCTGGCGGATATCGTCGATATGGCGGCCATCCAGAAAGCCGGTCTGAAGCTGGGCGTGGATCCGCTGGGCGGCTCCGGTATCGAATACTGGAAACGTATCGCCGAGCACTACAAGCTGGATCTGACCATCGTGAACGATCACGTCGATCAGACCTTCCGCTTTATGCACCTGGATAAAGACGGCGCGATCCGTATGGACTGCTCCTCCGAGTGCGCGATGGCGGGCCTGCTGGCGCTGCGTGATAAATTCGATCTGGCGTTTGCTAATGATCCGGATTATGACCGTCACGGTATCGTCACGCCTGCCGGGCTGATGAACCCGAACCACTATCTGGCTGTTGCAATTAACTATCTGTTCCAGCACCGCCCGCAGTGGGGCAAAGAGGTGGCCGTCGGTAAAACGCTGGTTTCCTCCGCGATGATCGACCGCGTGGTCGAGGCGCTGGGCCGCAAGCTGGTGGAAGTGCCGGTCGGCTTCAAATGGTTCGTTGACGGTCTGCACGACGGCAGCTTCGGCTTCGGCGGTGAAGAGAGCGCGGGCGCATCTTTCCTGCGTTTCGACGGGACGCCATGGTCAACTGATAAAGACGGCATCATCATGTGCCTGCTGGCGGCGGAGATCACCGCGGTCACCGGTAAGAACCCGCAGGAACACTACAACGACCTGGCGGCACGCTTTGGTGCACCAAGCTATAACCGTATTCAGGCTAGCGCGACGTCAGCTCAGAAAGCGGCCCTGTCCAAACTCTCTCCGGAGATGGTCAGCGCAAGCACCCTGGCAGGCGATCCGATCACCGCGCGTCTGACGGCGGCACCGGGCAACGGCGCATCCATTGGTGGTCTGAAAGTGATGACTGAGAACGGCTGGTTCGCCGCGCGTCCGTCCGGTACGGAAGATGCGTATAAAATCTATTGCGAAAGCTTCCTCGGCGCTGAGCACCGTCAGCAGATTGAGAAAGAAGCGGTAGAGATTGTCAGCGAAGTGCTGAAAAACGCGTAAGTGCGGTATGGGTGCGGGCTGATGCCCTCACCCCGGCCCTCTCCCACAGGGAGAGGGAGAAAACACTAAAAACGGCAACCCCTGGGTTGCCGTTTTGCTTTTACCTAACTATGTTTGTTCTTCAATTCAAACCGCGGTGACACCAGACCGTACAGCGTCCAGCCCATAAAGGTCACCATTGCCCCGTAGAGCATCGCTTCCTGGCCGGATGAGTAGAGCGCATAAAAGCTGTAGATTGCCCCGATCAGCGCCACGATATTGGCCGCACGCGCTTTGCGTGGATCCACCTTCGCCACCTTCTGAATGATCACCAGCGCTGCCATCGACAGAATATACGGAATGATGTTCGTCACCACCGCCAGGTTGACCAGCACGTTGAACTGGCTGTTCAGCGACGGGCTAATGGTCATCAGCGACAATCCGCTCTGGAAGATAACAATCGCCAGCATGCCCTGCACCGGCGCATCCGCTTTGGTCACGCGGGAGAAGATTTTTGGGAAGTAACCTTCATCAGCCGATGATTTAAACACCTGTGCGATGGTGAACTGCCAGCCGAGGAGTGAACCGCAGCAGGACATCACCATCAGCCCCATGATCACTTTCCCGACCTCAGGCGTGAACATCTGCGCGAAGGCCAGCCCAAACGGCGCCGTAGAGTTTGCCAGATCCATGTTTGGCACAATACCCGCAATCACGTTAGTCGAGACGATATAGATCACCGCCGCGCCCAGCGTGCCGCCGAGGACCGCAATCGGCACGTTCTTTTCCGGATTCTCTACCACTTCCGCGTTCGCACAGGCGGATTCCAGACCCAGGAAGGCCCAGAGCGTCATGGCGATAGAAGAGCCGACCGCGGTAAAGAACGGCACGTGGTGCGGGTTCCAGGAGTTGGCGTAGAGTGTCGGGCTGAACCAGAACCAGCCGATGATGCACAGGCCGACAACCGGGATAATCACGCCCCAGACGGTGATGCTGGAGAGCTGCCCGGTGATGCGCGCGCCGCCAAAGTTAGCCACGGTACAGAGCCACAGCACGCCGATGGTCGCCAGCCCAATTTGCACCGGGCTGAGCGTCGCGCCAAACAGCTCCGTACCGTAACCCACGGCGGAGATGGCAATCGCCACGTTGGCGATCAGCAGCGACACCCCGTAGGTATAGTTGGCCATAAAGTTGCCCGACTTGCCAAAAGCGTATTCGGCATAGCCGCCCATGCCGCCTGACTTACGGCTGAACATTCCGCACTTGGCAAACGCCCACGCCAGCGCCATTGAGCCGACTGCCGTCACCAGCCAGGATATGATAGAGATGGTGCCCACCTCTGCCAGTTTGGTGGGCAGCATGATAATCCCGGAGCCCATCATGTTCACCATGGTGAGGATGGTCAGCTGCACCACGCCCATCTTGTTGGACTTACTCATAATTTCTCTCCTTTCAGCAGCGCGGGCTGAGCGGCGGGTTGTTTGATGACGTTACAGCGAACCTGTTTGCGACCCTCACACTCCTCGACGTACACACCCTGCAGCTCCGGCGCGAAGCCCGGCAGCAGGTTGATGCCTTCTTCCAGCGCGGCAAAGTAGCGCAGCACGGAACCGCCCCAGACTTCCCCTGGAACCACGCACAGTACCCCCGGTGGATAAGGAAGGGCGCCTTCGGCGGCGATGCGGCCTTCCGCGTCGCGCAGTGAGACCAGTTCAACCTCACCGCGCAGATAGGCGTAGTTTGCGTCCTGCGGGTTCATCATCACGCGTGGGAAGTGAGACTTGCGGAACATCTCTTTCTGCAGCTGTTTCACGTTGTGGCGGGCGTACAGGTCATGCATTTCCTGGCAGATCTGGCGCAGGGTGTAATCCGCGTAACGTTCCGGATGTTGTTTGTAGAGAGAAGGCAGGACGTCTTTCAGCGGAACATCGCTCTCGAGCAGTTTTTCGAAGCGCACCAGCTGCGCCACCAGCTGCTGCAGTTTGCCCATATCTTCCGCAGGCGTGAGCAGGAACAGGATCGAGTTGAGATCGCATTTTTCCGGCACGATGCCGTTTTCACGCAGGAAGTTGGCGAGGATAGTGGCGGGCACGCCGAAGTCGTCATACTCCCCGGTGCGGGCGTTAATACCCGGCGTGGTCAGCAGGAGCTTGCACGGGTCGATAAAATACTGATGCTCAGCGTAGCCTTCAAAAGCGTGCCAGTTTTCACCCGGTACGAAGTGGAAGAAGCGCAGATCGGTCGCAATTTTCGCCGTGTCCCAGCTTTCCCACGGGAGGCCATCCACCGTTTCCGGCACGAAGGGGCGCAGATACCGACAGTTCTCCAGAATCAGCTTGCGCGCTTCGATACCGTTCACCACGCAGTCCATCCACATGTTGCGGCCGCTCTGGCCCTCATGCATACGGGCATTAATGTCCAGCGCAGCGAACAGCGGATAAAATGGGCTGGTGGAGGCGTGCATCATAAAGGCATTATTCAGCCGCTTGTGCGGGACATAGCGCTGTTGCCCTTTGATATGGCTGTCTTTCTTATGAATTTGCGAGGTCTGCGAGAAGCCGGCCTGCTGCTTATGTACGGACTGGGTGACCAGGATCCCCGGATCGTTTTCGTTCAGCTCCAGCAGCAGCGGAGAGCAGTCGGCCATCATCGGAATAAACTGCTCGTAACCCACCCAGGCGGAGTCAAACAGGATGTAATCACACAGGTGTCCAATCTTATCCACCACCTGACGAGCGTTATAGATGGTGCCATCGTAGGTACCCAGCTGGATCACCGCCAGGCGGAACGGACGCGCATCGCGTGCACGGCCAGGCGCCACCTCTGCCACCAGCTCGCGCAGATAATTTTCTTCAAAGCAGTGGGCGTCAATGCCGCCAATAAAGCCGTACGGGTTGCGCGCGGTTTCCAGATAGATCGGCGTTGCGCCAGCCTGGAGGAGGGCACCGTGATGGTTGGATTTGTGGTTGTTACGGTCGAACAGTACCAGGTCGCCCGGGGTGAGCAGGGCGTTAAGCACCACTTTGTTGGATGACGAGGTGCCATTCAGCACGAAGTAGGTCTTATCAGCATTAAAGACTTTTGCAGCATGCTGCTGGGCGATGCACGGTGCGCCTTCGTGGATCAGCAGATCGCCCATCGCCACGTCGGCGTTACACAGGTCGGAGCGGAAAAGCGTCTCACCAAAGAAATCGACAAACTGATTACCGGCTGGATGGCGGCGGAAGAACTGACCACCCTGATGCCCCGGGCAGTCAAACGCGCTATTGCCCTGCTTCACATAGTCGACAAGGGCGCGGAAAAACGGCGGGCGCAGCTGGGTTTCATACTTCTGGGCGGCCGCTTCCAGCTGGCGTCCATAAAAGTCGTTGCTGGTGTCTGAATACTCAAATACGCCATGAATGCGCGATAAATAGTCTGCCGGGATGAACTCTTCTTTGTGCGTCGCGACAAAAACAGGAATGCCAAAACCGGTGGCTTCTATTTCGTCCAGGATACCGCTGGCAATATCCGTGACCGCCAGAACAATGGCGGCAACATCAATATAATCAGAGGCGCGGACATCTACCAGTTCACGCTGGGTAGTAAAGCAATCCGGACATGCACGGCTGGCTGCGATTTTTAAACTTTTCATCTTTCTCTCTTTATTTTAGGTAATAAGCGTCCCTCGATTTCTTGCAAGAAAGAAATCGATAATTTACCGGAAAAAAAGCAAAGGGTGGCCGCTGATTAAAATCAGTGAATTGCTTTTTTGATGATTGAAATTCAGTCCGCCCGGTGCGGATGAGTCTGAATTAAAATGAATGAGCGCACGAGTTCACAGGCAATGGCCTGTAAAATAAGGTATTTCAGGATAACCTGTAAGCGAGTGCGCCAGAAGTCGAAGGACTACCGGGCATTAAAGAGATGAAAGTCAAAGCAGTTTCGGTGGGCAAACATCATGATATGTGTTGTCCGCCTTATATGGGGCATTAAGCGATTGTTGTTTTCCATGTTTCATTTTCCTTTCAGTAATTGAAAGCATGGTCATTTTATCCAGGGAAAGACGATTAACCGTGAGGTAGATCACCGTTAACCGATCAAATCAGAAATAAATATTCGTTTTAGATGAATATCGCAGATCAAAATTCTGATTTGTTGATGATGCGTTAACAGGTTGTGTTGTCAATGTTTTAAATGAGCGAAAATAGCCCGTAAAAATAATTTATGGGTTATTTGTGAAATATTGCCTGAGGGATTTCGTTTTTATTTAAAAATAAAATGAATAGTTATTCAAAGCATAAACCGATAACCGATACCGGTTTCAGTTAATAAATGGCGGGGGCGAGCGGGGTCAACTTCGAGTTTCTGACGAAGGTGTCCCATATATATGCGTAAATAATGACTATGTTCCACCGCGTTGGGCCCCCACACCTGACTTAACAGCTGGCGTTGGGTGAGTACCTTGCCGTGGTTGTTGAGCAGTACGGCGAGCAGGCGAAATTCTATTGGCGTCAGATGGATTTCTTCTTCACCGCGCACAATACGCCGCGCGGCCAGGTCAACCCGGATATCCCCAAACGTGTAGGTTGGGTCAGCTGGCGTGGTTGCGCTGTGGCGACGCAGCGCCACGCGAAGGCGAGCCTGAAGCTCGCCGATACCAAAAGGTTTAATCAGATAGTCATCTGCACCGGCATCCAGCGCCGCGATTTTATCCGTCTCTTCAGTACGCGCGGAGAGCACGAGGATCGGCATCTGGCTCCACTGACGCACTTCCCGGATAAAATCGATGCCGTCGCCGTCCGGCAAACCAAGATCGAGGATCACCAGGTCCGGCTTGCGGGTGGCGGCTTCAATTAAACCCCGTTGAAGCGTGCCCGCATCATGAACGCGCAGACCGTCCCCTTCCAGCGCAGCGCGCAGAAAACGGCTAATGGCGATCTCATCTTCAACAATCAGAACGTTGATCACAAATCCTCTGGTAATTCATTAAGTTCTGGCGGGGTTTCCAGAGGAAGTGTAACACAAAACCGCGCGCCGCCTTCCGGACGATTCTCTACGGAAATGGACCCGCCATGGACGTCAATGATCGCCTGGCAAATCGCCAGCCCAAGGCCCACGCCCGGAATGGCCGACTCCTTATTGCCGCGCGCGAATTTTTCGAAAATAGCCAGCTCCTGCCCGGCGGGAATGCCGGGTCCGGTATCCCAGACGTCAAGGCGAAGCGTGCCGTCGTCCACCGTCGCATCCACGCCAATTTGCGCGCTGGCGCCCGCATATTTGCCGGCATTTTCCAGCAGGTTGATCAGCACCCGTTCAAACAGCGGACCATCAACGTGAATTAAGGTCAGGGGCTCGGGCATGTTCAGCGCAATATGCCGCCCGCCCAGGCCGGGTTCGAGCATTTTCAGGGCGCTGCCCACTACCTCTTCAAGCGTGAGCCACTCTTTTTTGAGGTTAAAACCGCCTGACTGGATACGCGCCATATCGAGCAGGTTATTCACCAGACGCGTGGTATTCAGCACATGCTGACGGATCTCGCTGGCCTGAAGGGCGTGTTTAGAGCCTTCGGCCGCCAGGTCCAGCGTCAGGATTTCTGACTGACCAAACAGGACGGTGAGCGGGGTTCGCAGATCGTGAGAGAGCGCCGCCAGCAGCGAGTTACGAATGCTTTCACGCTCGCTCGCCAGCCTGGCCTGCTCTTCGCTGGCGGTGAGGGCCAGCCGCTCCAGCGCGCTGGCAACCAGCAGCGTAAAGGTCTCCAGCAGCCGCTGCTGTTCGGGGATCATCAGCTGGCGCAGGTTTGAGGGCTCAACAATCACCAGCCCCTGATTTTTATCGGCGCTGCGCAGCGGCAGAATTTGGTAGGGCACGCCGGGCAAGGTGTCGGTCCCTGCGCCCGCAGGCAGCCCTTTATCAAAGCTCCAGCGCGCGATGGCTTCGTCCCAGGGCGTCATGCCTGAGGCCGACGTCAGCGGGCGCAGCTTGCCGTGTTCGTCCGGGAGCAAAATCAGGTTGCTGGCATGAAACGTCGAGCGAATGAACTGCTCGCTGGTCTGCACGATATCCAGCGGCGTGCGGCCCACCGCCAGCGATTTCGACATCTCATAGAGATGGCGCGTGCGCTGTTCGCGATAGCGGGCAATACGCGCCTGGTAGCGCACGCCCGCCGTCAGATTCCCGATTACCAGCCCGACGGTGAGCATCACCGCGAAGGTGAGAATGTACTGCACATCCGATACGGCGAGCGTCCCGCGGGGGGCAATAAAGAACAGATCGAAGCTGATGACGTTAATCACCGTCGCCAGTACCGACGGCCAGCGCCCGTAAAAGAGCGCCACCACCACTACGCCAAGCAGGTAGATCATCACCAGGTTGGCGGCATCAAACGCGATCAGCCACTGGCTGGCAATCACGGTAATCAGGGCGCAGAGCACGACGGCGACAAGACAGCCGCGCAGCTGAATGCGCCATTTATCGCTGAAGGCACGGCTGTCCGGCGCGCGGCTGGGTAACGGCGTGGGCTTATCATCCAGCGCCACGATCACCAGGTCCAGATCCGGTGCGCGGCGGGCCAGCTTGTCGGCAAACGATTCGCGGCTAAACCAGCGGCGATGCTGGCGACGGCCAATCACGATTTTCCCCAGATTGTGCTCACGGGCGTAGCGCAGGATGGCTTTATCTTCCTGAGGGTCGGAAAGGGTGGCGGTTTCGGCACCCAGCTCCTGCGCCAGGCGAAGCGAACTCAATATCGCGCGGCGCTGGTTCTCGGGGAGCGCGTGCAGCTGCGGCGTTTCGACATACACCGCATGCCAGACGCTGCCAAATTTGGCTGCCAGGCGCGCGGCGGTGCGGACAAGCTTTTCATTGCCGCTGCCGTGGCCTACGCACAGCAGGATGGCATCTCGCGTATGCCAGACGCGCTCCTGGCCCTGCAGGTCGCGCCAGGCGCGCATCTGATCGTCGACGCGATCGGCAGTACGACGCAGGGCCAGCTCGCGCAGGGCAATCAGGTTGCCTTTACGGAAGAAATGTTCGATGGCGCGCTCGGCCTGGCCGGCAATATAAACCTTGCCTTCGTGCAGGCGCTGGCGCAAATCGTCGGGGGGAAGGTCGACCAGCACCACTTCATCGGCGGAATCAAAGAAGGGGTCGGGCACCGTCTCGCGCACCTGAATGCCGGTCACGCCGCTGACCACGTCGTTCAGGCTTTCGAGATGCTGAACGTTAACCGTCGTGAATACATCGATGCCGGCTTCGAGCAGCTCTTCTACATCCTGCCAGCGCTTTGGGTGGCGTGAGCCTGGCGCATTGCTGTGCGCCAGTTCGTCCATCAGGATAAGGGCGGGACGGCGGGCGAGGGCGGCATCGAGATCGAATTCGGTGACTAGCCGACCGCGGTGGCTGATACGGCGGGGCGGCTGGGTGGCCAGCCCCTTCAGCAGCGATGCGGTCTCTTTGCGTCCGTGGGTTTCTACCACGCCAATCAATATATCGAGCCCCTGCGCCCGAAGCCGCTGGGCTTCCGTCAGCATGGCGAAGGTTTTCCCGACGCCTGCGCAGGCGCCAAAGAAAATTTTCAGTTTGCCGCGATGGGCTTCGGCCGTCTGTTCGAGCAGCCTGTCCGGATCCGGGCGCATGGGCTCGTCGGTCATTTAGTTTTTCCTTAGCGCGTCCAGCGCCAGATTCAGCTCAACAATATTCACCACGGGCATGCCGATAAAGCTGACCAGCGGCTTTTGCGTGTGCTCTGCAACCAGCTGGCTAACCTGTTCGACGGTCAGCTGACGGGCCGCGGCGACGCGCGGGATTTGCCATGCCGCGGCTTCCGGCGTCAGGCTGTAGTCCAGCCCGCTGGCCGAGGCGGTCACCAGCTCTACGGGCACCTCACGGCTGGCCTGCGGATTAGCGGCGCGCAGGGCTGCCACGCGCTCAGCAACGGCTTTGTCCAGCTCGGGGTTGCTGCCCGCCAGGTTACTGCCGCCGGATGCCATCGGATTATACGGGCTTTCGGCAGTGGCGGAAGGGCGCCCCTGGAAGTAACGGGCATCCGTAAAGTTCTGACCAATCAGGCGCGAACCGCGGTTTTCACCGTTTTGCATAATCAGCGAGCCGTTGGCCCGATCCTTAAACCACCACTGTCCCAGCGCGGTGGTCACCAGCGGGTACAGCCCGCCGGTAATGAGAGACAGCAGAATAAACAGAAGTATAGCGGGGCGTAACATCGTCATTTGATTCACCTTTTAAACCAGGCCGAACAGCGTCAACAGCAGGTCGATAACCTTGATACCGATGAAAGGCACCACCAGCCCGCCCAGGCCGTAAATCCACAGGTTGCGGCGCAGCATGGCGGCGGCGGTGAGCGGCTTATAACTCACGCCTTTTAGCGCCAGCGGGATCAGGAAGACAATAATCAGGGCGTTAAAGATCACTGCGCTCAGAATGGCCGATGCCGGAGAGTGCAGGTGCATCACGTTCAACGCGTTTAATTGCGGGTAGGTCGCAGCAAACGCCGCCGGAATGATGGCGAAATATTTCGCCACATCGTTGGCGATACTGAACGTGGTCAGCGACCCGCGCGTCATCAGCATCTGCTTGCCGATGTGCACCACTTCAATCAGCTTGGTCGGGTTTGAGTCGAGGTCGACCATGTTGCCCGCCTCTTTTGCCGCCTGGGTACCGGAGTTCATCGCCACCGCCACGTCGGCCTGCGCCAGGGCAGGGGCGTCGTTGGTGCCGTCGCCCGTCATCGCCACCAGACGGCCTTCCGCCTGATACTGACGAATCAATGCCAGTTTCGCTTCCGGTGTGGCTTCAGAAAGAAAATCATCCACGCCCGCTTCGGCGGCAATCGCCGCGGCGGTAAGACGGTTATCCCCGGTGATCATCACCGTTTTGATCCCCATTTTACGCAGCTGGGCAAAGCGCTCCTTGATGCCGCCTTTGACGATATCCTTCAGGGCAATCACTCCCAGCACGTGTGCCCCTTCGGCCACCACCAGCGGCGTCGCCCCCTGACGGGCCACGCTTTCGACCAGGCTGTCCACTTCCGGTGGGAAGTGGCCGTTGTTGGCCTCAATGTGGCGACGGATGGCGTCAACAGAGCCTTTACGGATCATGCGATCCTGAATGTTAATGCCGCTCATGCGGGTTTGCGCCGTGAAGGGCACGAAAGTGGCGTGCAGGCTCTGAACGTCGCGCTGGCGCAGGTTAAAGCGCTGCTTGGCGAGGATCACGATACTGCGGCCTTCCGGGGTTTCATCGGCAAGCGAAGAGAGCTGCGCGGCATCCGCCAGCGTTTTTTCATCCACGCCCGGGGCGGGCAGGAAATCTGACGCCTGGCGGTTACCGAGGGTAATGGTCCCGGTTTTATCCAGCAGTAAGACGTCCACGTCACCGGCGGCTTCCACCGCGCGCCCGCTGGTGGCGATGACGTTGGCACCGAGCATACGGCTCATGCCGGCTACGCCGATGGCTGACAGCAGGCCACCAATGGTGGTGGGGATCAGGCAGACCAGCAGCGCCACCAGCACCGTGATAGTGACCGCGGTGCCGCCATAGGCGGAGAACGGCCACAGGGTCGCGGTTGCCAGCAGGAAGACGATGGTCAGGGCCACCAGCAGGATGGTCAGGGCAATCTCGTTCGGCGTTTTACGACGCTGGGCACCTTCCACCATGGCGATCATCCGGTCGAGGAAGGTTTCCCCCGGGTTAACGCTACACTGGATCACCAGCCAGTCGGAGAGAATGCGCGTCCCGCCCGTCACGGAGGCGAAATCGCCGCCGGATTCACGGATAACCGGCGCGGACTCCCCGGTAATGGCGCTTTCATCCACCGAGGCGCCCCCTTCGATGACTTCACCGTCGCAAGGGATAATGTCACCGGCTTCCACCAGCACCACATCGCCTTTACGCAGTTCATCAGCCGGAACGTGGTCCATCTGCGCGCCGTATTTCGGTTCACGTAGCTTGCGCGCGAAGGCGGTTTTCTTCACCCCTTTCAGGCTGTTGGCCTGGGCTTTACTCCGGCCTTCCGCCAGCGCTTCTGCAAAGTTGGCGAACAGCACGGTAAACCACAGCCACAGGCTGATGGCGCCGGTAAACGTTGCATTTCCCGGCATGTGGCCCGTTCCCATGGCAATCGCCAGGGCGGTGGTCAGGACGCTTCCCGCCCAGACAATAAACATCACCGGGTTGTGCCACTGCACGCGCGGGCTCAGCTTTTTCACCGCATCCATGAGCGCCTGGCGAACTAATGACGGTTCGAACAGGGCCAGTTGTTTACGACTCATGACAATTTCTCCGCAAAATCAGCGTAAAGAGAGGTATTCCGCGACCGGGCCTAACGCGAGGGCGGGGATAAAGGTCAGGGCGCCGACCAGTAACACGGTACCCGTCAGCAGGCCGATAAACAGCGCGCCGTGGGTCGGTAATGTCCCGGTGGTGGTCGGTTGGATTTTTTTATTCACCAGCGATCCGGCAATCGCCAACACCGGCACAATGATCCCAAAGCGACCCACAAACATGCAGAACGCCAGCAGGCAGTTCCAGAACGGTGAGTTGGCGCTTAAGCCCGCAAACGCGCTGCCGTTGTTGTTGGCGGCAGAGGAGACGGCATACAGCACTTCGCTAAAACCGTGAATGCCGGGGTTAAAGATGCCGCTGCGTCCGGTCTCGGTCATCAGCGCCAGCGCGGTGCCGAGCAGCACAAGCGCAGGGGTGACCAGAATCGCCAGCGCGGTTAATTTCATCTCGCGGACGTCGATTTTTTTACCGAGGTATTCCGGAGTGCGGCCAATCATCAAACCGGCAATAAATACCGCCAGCAGCACGAACAGCAGCATGCCGTAAAGACCCGAGCCCACGCCGCCAAAGACGACTTCGCCAATCTGCATCAGCCACATCGGGATCATGCCACCCAGCGCCGTAAAGGAATCATGCATGGCGTTGACTGCCCCGCACGAGGCCGCCGTGGTGACTACCGCATACAGGCTGCTGGCAAGAATGCCAAAGCGGCTCTCTTTACCTTCCATATTGATATTGCTGTTGGCCCCCAGCTGCATGAAATGGCCGTTGCCGCTCCATTCAGCCCACATCACCAGCGCCACGCAGACTACAAAGATAAGTGACATCGTCCAGAGCAGGGTGCGGCCCTGACGTCGATCGTTAACCACGTCACCAAAGGCGAAGCAGAGCGCGGCGGGGATCAGGAAAATCGCCAGCATCTGCACAAAATTGGTCAATGCGGTAGGGTTTTCAAACGGATGCGACGAGTTGGCGTTGAAGAAGCCACCTCCGTTCGTCCCGAGCATTTTGATGGCTTCCTGTGACGCTACTGGCCCCATCGGCAGGAGCTGTTTTGCACCTTCCAGCGAGGTATAGGGCGCGTAAGACATCAGGTTTTGCAGGGTGCCCTGCTGGATGAAGAACAGCGCGATCAGCAGCGCAATTGGCAGCAGGATCCACAGCGTAATGCGGGTCAGATCCACCCACGCGTTACCCAGGGTATTGATTTTCTGACGCGCAAACGCACGCGTCAGCGCGAAGATCACCGCGATACCGCTGGCGGCCGAGAGGAAGTTTTGCACGGTTAACCCGACCATCTGGCTGAAATAGCTCAGCGTGGTTTCACCGGCGTAGGACTGCCAGTTGGTGTTAGTGACAAAGCTCACCGCCGTGTTCAGCGCAAGATGCCAGGACAGGCCCGGTAACTGTTGCGGATTCAGCGGCAGGATGCCCTGCAACATCAGCATGGCAAAAAGCGCAATGAGCCCAACGATATTCAGCAGCAGAATGGCGATCAGATACTGACGCCAGTTCATCTCCCGATCGTCTATTCCCAGCACGCGCCAGATCCCTTTTTCAACGCTTCCCGTGCCGGGCAAAGGAACGTTGTTGATCAATCGTGCCAGTCCCGATCCCAGTGGCCTTGCCAGAATGAACAGTACCACTAAGAAGCTGGCAATAAGCAGAAACGCCTGAGCAGCCATCAGAAGGCCTCCGCATTTATCAGGGCATAGACCAGATAACCCAATAACAGGAACACCAGCACGATGCCGGCAATAAGACCTGCACTCACAATCCACCTCCAGGTGACTTTCGTTGTTGTACTAACGGTAGGATTTCCGGCGCAAAGATTTCGCAAAAATGGGGAGGGCGGGTGTAAAAAAAGTATAAAAATGGCAAAGCCCACAATTTAACTATTGATAAGTAAACTGTTAACTTTTTTGTAACTTAATTACGGCGTGAATGTAAATATTCACTAAATGGGCAAAAATAAGTGGTCGGATGAGTAGTAAAATTACAAACAAAGCGATATTATTTTAGCCAGGTCACAGATTTTGAATTTTCCGGATGACGTTTCCGGCCAACTATAGGGGAGAAAATATGGATCTTTATAAAGAGTATCCGGCTCATATCGTGTTCTTGCGCCGCGCTTTCGCCGTAGTGGCTGGCGTGCTGGCTCTGCCGGTGATGCTGTTCTGGAAAGATCGTGCACGTTTTTACAGCTATCTGCATCGCGTCTGGGCGAAAACCAGCGAGAAGCCGGTGTGGATGGATCAGGCCGAGAAAGCGACCTGCGATTTCTACTGATACTAAGACTACACATAGCAATAAAAAAAACCGCCACATTACTGTTGGCGGTTTTTTTTGTCCCTCGGGATTCGCGGTCCGTTGGGTGATCTTGCAGCCCCTACCCGGGGTTTTAATCATACCTTCCTGTAAGCAGATGGCAATCCCTCGAAGCCTTTATAAATTCCTAATTTTATTCGAGTATCTTACCTTCGCAGCGGATGTTAATTATGATGCTGCGTCCCTTTCCGCCATCTCGCAAATGGGCATCGGTCCTGGGAAAGGTGTACTTACAGCCGTAAAGCAGCCCGCCTACCCGGGCTTGTGTCCACCGACTTATCACCGGTGGTGAACGGTGGAGCGGTTAGCAGCAGGGACCGCATAATGAAACGCTATTTTTGCATCGCGTTCATTGTCGCCAGCGTACTCGTTGTAAAGAGCGATGAACCTAATGGGTTTGTCGCGTTAACCACGATAGCGCAGGACAAGTAGCGCTAAGGCCGCTTCGGGCGGCCTTTTTTATTTCATCCCGTCTACACTTCATGGCAAAGTAGTTCAATGCATGCTTTTTCCTTTTACGGCATGCCCTTACGGACATAATGGATAATTGCCTGGAGTTTTATGCCCACCCATCTGGTTTGGTTTCGCGCGGACCTGCGCGTACATGACAACATCGCCCTTGCGGCAGCCTGCCGCGCCAAAGACGCTAACGTACTGGCCCTGTTTATGGCCACGCCCGAGCAGTGGCGGCAGCACGATATGGCCCCCCGGCAGGCGGCCTTGCTCCGGGCGTATCTGAACGATCTGCAGCACTCGCTCGCTGGAAAAGGCATACCGCTTCTCTATAAAGAGGTGAGTGATTTTGCCGCACAGCTTCAGACGGTGCAGGAGATATGTAAGCAGCACAACGTCACGCATCTTTTTTACAACTATCAGTACGAATTCAACGAGCAGCAGCGCGACCGTCAGCTGGAGAAGATGCTGGAAGGGGTGGTCTGCGAAGGGTTTGATGACAGCGTGATGCTGGCGCCGGGCAGCGTGGTGACCGGCAACCACGAGATGTATAAAGTTTTTACGCCGTTTAAAAATGCCTTTATCAAACGTCTGAAAGAGGCGCTGCCGGAGTGCGTTGCCGCGCCTGCCGTACGAGGCGAAGCCATAAAGGTTCTGCCTGAGCTGACGTTTGATTACCCTCAGCAGCCGTTTGATAAAACGCTGTTCCCCGCCGATGAGAAATCGGCCATCGCCCAACTGCGCCAGTTCTGCAAGCAGGACGCGGGATATTACGACGCGCGTCGGGATTTTCCCGCCATCGAGGGCACCAGCCGCCTGTCGGCCTGTCTGGCGCTGGGCGCGATCTCACCGCGCCAGTGTTTGCATCGCCTGCTGGCGGAGCAGCCGCAGGCGCTGGAGGGGGGCGCAGGGTCTGTCTGGCTGAATGAACTTATCTGGCGCGAGTTTTATCGTCATCTGATGACCTTTCATCCAGGTTTATGTAAGCATCGGCCCTTCATTGGCTGGACCGATAATGTAAAGTGGCAATCGAATGATAAGCAGCTTAAAGCCTGGCAAAGCGGGCAGACGGGTTACCCGATAGTCGATGCCGCCATGCGTCAGCTTAACGAGACGGGGTGGATGCATAACCGCCTGCGGATGATTACCGCCAGCTTTCTGGTGAAGGATCTGCTTATCGACTGGCGTATCGGAGAGCGCTATTTTATCTCTCAGCTGATCGATGGCGATCTCGCCGCGAATAACGGCGGCTGGCAGTGGGCAGCCTCTACCGGCACCGATGCCGCGCCCTATTTCCGGATTTTTAATCCGACCACGCAGGGGCAAAAATTTGATGCGGACGGCGAGTTTATCCGCCGCTGGGTTCCTGAACTTAACGCTATACCTGCTAAAGCGATCCACGAACCGTGGGCATGGGCGGATAAACAGCGTGTAAAGCTGGATTACCCTCGTCCGATTGTCGACCATAAACAGGCGCGTGTCGCCACGCTGGCGGCGTACGAAGCTGCCCGCAAAGCATAAGAGAGTGATGATGAAAAACAGCGAACTGGAAAGCCTGATTAACGAAAAACTGAACAGTACCTCTTTCAGCGATTACGGCCCGAACGGGCTCCAGGTTGAAGGTCGTGAGACGGTGCAAAAAATTATCACCGGCGTGACGGCAAGCCAGGCGCTGCTGGACGAGGCCGTTCGTCAGAACGCCGACGCGGTGATTGTTCATCACGGTTACTTCTGGAAAAACGAATCGCCGATTATTCGCGGGATGAAGCGCAATCGTCTGAAAACGCTGCTGGCTAATGACATCAACCTGTACGGCTATCATCTGCCGCTGGATGCGCACCCGGAGCTCGGCAACAACGTCCAGCTGGCGCAGCTACTGGGGATTACCGTGATGGGGGAAATTGAACCGCTGGTGCCGTGGGGCGAGCTGGCGATGCCGGTTCCGGGGCTGGAGCTGGCATCGTGGATTGAAGCGCGCCTGGGCCGTCGTCCGCTGTGGAGCGGTGATACCGGTCCGGATACGGTGAAGCGTGTCGCATGGTGTACCGGTGGCGGTCAGGGCTTTATCGACAGCGCCGCGCGTTTCGGCGTCGATGCTTTTATCACCGGCGAAGTTTCCGAGCAGACCATTCATTCGGCGCGTGAACAGGGGCTGCATTTTTACGCGGCTGGCCATCATGCCACCGAGCGCGGCGGCATTCGCGCCCTCAGCGAGTGGCTGACGGAAAATACCGATCTGGATGTGACCTTTATTGATATCCCTAACCCAGCCTGACGAGAGGTAGTTAAGTGCAGCGAGCGCGTTGTTATCTTCTGGGTGAAACCGCCGTGGTTCTGGAGCTTGAACCACCGGTGACGCTTGCCACGCAAAAGCGTATCTGGCGGCTGACCCAGCGTCTGGCCGAACTACCGGAGGTGGTTGAAGCCATTCCGGGGATGAATAACATCACCGTGGTGCTGCGTAGCCCGCATACCCTGGCGCTGGATGCCATTGAGCGTTTGCAGCGCTGGTGGGAAGAGAGCGAGGCGCTGGAGCCGGAATCGCGCGCCATTGAGATCCCGGTCGTTTATGGCGGTACGGGTGGGCCGGATCTTGGCGTGGTGGCAGACCACTGCGGATTAACCGAAAAGCAGGTTGTTGAGCTGCACAGCTCGGTTGACTACGTGGTCTGGTTCCTGGGGTTTCAGCCCGGATTCCCGTATCTGGGCGGGTTATCTCCCCGGCTGCATACGCCACGCCGTGCCGAGCCGCGCGTGAGCGTGCCGGCGGGAACGGTGGCTATCGGCGGCGAGCAGACCGGCGTTTATCCCCTGACATCGCCCGGCGGCTGGCAGCTTATTGGGCATACCGCTACACCGTTATTTGAACCCGGGCTGGAGACGCCAATACTCCTGCGTCCCGGCGATACCCTTCGCTTTATCCCGCAGAAGGAGGGGGTATGTTAACGCTTATTCGCGCCGGGCTTTACACCTCCGTACAGGATGCCGGGCGCTTTGGTCTTCGCCAGTCGGGCGTGAGCTACTGCGGTGCGCTTGACCGTCCTTCGCTGGAGATTGCTAACCTGCTTGTGGGCAACCCAGGCAGCACGGCGGCGCTAGAAATTACGCTGGGTCAGTGTGTGATTGAGTTTGGTCAGGAGACCTGGTTTGCCTTAACCGGCGCAGGGTGTGATGCGACGCTGGATGGCAAAGCGGTGTGGACCGGCTGGCGGCTGCGGGCGAAAGCCGGGCAGCGCCTGACGCTCAAACGTCCGCTGCACGGCGTGCGTAGCTATCTCGCGGTGGCTGGCGGCATCGACGTGCCGGAGGTATTAGGTTCATCGAGTACCGATCAAAAAGCCGGGATCGGCGGTCACGAAGGACGTTTGTTGCGCGACGGCGATCGGCTGGCAATCAAAGCCTCCGCGCGCCATTTCTCGACCACGCAGGGCGTAAAACAGCTGCTGTGGGGAAACCAGATCCGCGCCTTACCGGGGCCGGAATATCATGAGTTCGACGAGGCTTCTAAAGAGTCCTTCTGGCGCGCGCCGTGGAAGATCAGCCCGCAGAGTAACCGCATGGGCTACCGCCTGCAGGGTCAGCCGCTGACCCGCACGACGGACCGGGAACTGCTCTCCCACGGTTTATTGCCGGGGGTTATTCAGGTGCCGGGGAACGGTCAGCCCATCGTGTTAATGAACGATGCGCAAACTACCGGCGGTTATCCGCGCATTGCCTGCATCATTGAAGCGGATCGCTACCATCTGGCGCAAATTCCCCTCGGTCAGCCGATTCACTTCGTGCAGTGTTCGCTGGAGGAGGCGCTAAAAGCGCGGCAGGATCAGCAGCGTTATCTCGAGCAGCTGGCGTGGAGGCTTGATGGTAAAGATTGATTTGAACGCCGATCTGGGGGAGGGAAGCAGCGCTGATGCGGAACTGATGACCCTGGTCACCTCGGTCAATATCGCCTGCGGCTTTCACGCGGGGGATGCCCAAACCATGCTGGAGAGCGTGCGTAATGCTATTAAAAACGGCGTCGCGATTGGGGCTCACCCCAGCTTTCCCGATCGGGAAAACTTTGGCCGCACGGCGATGGATCTTCCCCCTGAGACGGTCTACGCGCAGGTGCTCTACCAGATCGGCGCGCTGGAGGCGATGGTGCGCGCCCAGAACGGCGTGATGCGCCACGTGAAGCCGCACGGCATGCTTTACAACCAGGCGGCGAAAGATGCGGATCTGGCGGACGCCATTGCCCGCGCGGTGTGGGACTGCAGCCCGCAGCTGATCCTTGTGGGTCTGGCGGGAAGCGAGCTGATTCGCGCCGGACAGCGGCTGGGGCTGACCACGCGTCAGGAAGTGTTTGCCGATCGGGGATACCAGCCGGACGGCAGCCTGGTGCCGAGGACGCAGGCCGGGGCGCTGATTACCGATGAAGGCAAAGCGCTGGCGCAGACGCTGGAGATGGTGCGCGCCGGGCGGGTGACCGCCGTGGATGGAACAGCGGCAAACGTTCAGGCCGATACGGTATGTTTACACGGCGACGGCGAGCATGCGCTCCAGTTCGCACGCCGCTTGCGGGCAGCGTTTTCTGAAGAGGGTATCCTCGTCAGCGCCGAATAATGACGATAAGGACACAAAAATGCCTGAAGGTCCGGAGATCCGCCGCGCGGCGGATAGCCTGGAGGCGGCGATAAAGGGCAAACCCCTGACGGATGTCTGGTTTGCTTTTCCTCAACTGAAACCGTTTGAATCACAGCTGGTGGGCCAGACGGTGACCCATATTGAAACGCGCGGCAAGGCCTTGCTCACGCACTTTTCACATAACCTGACGTTATATAGCCATAACCAGCTTTACGGCGTCTGGCGCGTGGTGGAGGCGGACGAGCTGCCGCAAACCACCCGCGTGCTGCGCGTCAGGCTGCAAACGGCGGATAAAGCGATCCTGCTCTATAGCGCGTCGGATATCGAAATGTTAACGCCGGAGCAGCTGCTGACGCACCCGTTCCTGCATCGGGTCGGGCCGGACGTGCTGGACATGCGCCTGACGGCAAGCGACGTGAAGGCCCGGCTGCTATCCCCTAAATTCCGCAACCGGCAGTTTTCCGGGTTATTGCTCGATCAGGCTTTCCTGGCTGGTTTAGGCAACTATTTGCGGGTTGAAATCTTATGGGAAGTCGGGCTGGCGCCGCAGCATAAAGCGTCTCAGCTGAGCGATGAACAGCTGGAGGCGTTATCCCACGCGCTGCTGGATATTCCGCGGCTGTCGTACAACACGCGCGGCGTGGTGGATGAGAACACGCATCACGGGGCGCTGTTCCGGTTCAAGGTGTTTCATCGGGCGGGGAAAAAGTGCGAGCGATGCGGCGGGATTATTGACAGGATTATGCTCTCTTCGAGACCCTTTTACTGGTGCCCGCACTGCCAGAAATAAAAGTAAAACGGTAACTCAGGGGTTACCGTTTTTAAGGTGTTCACCCTCTCCCTGTGGGAGAGGGCCGGGGTGAGGGCATCAGGCCGCACCCAACTCCTGTTAGCGCTTAATATCAGACTTAAAATCACGCTGCTCGTAGCCGGTGTACAGCTGACGAGGACGGGCGATTTTCATGCCTTCGCTGTGCATTTCGTTCCAGTGCGCAATCCAGCCTACGGTACGGGCCATGGCGAAGATCACGGTGAACATGGAAGACGGAATGCCCATCGCTTTCAGAATAATGCCAGAGTAGAAATCGACGTTCGGGTAGAGTTTCTTCTCGATGAAGTACGGGTCGTTCAGCGCGATGTGTTCCAGCTCCATCGCCACTTCCAGCAGGTCATCTTTGGTACCCAGCTCTTTCAGCACTTCGTGGCAGGTCTCACGCATAACGGTAGCGCGCGGGTCGTAGTTTTTGTAAACACGGTGACCGAAGCCCATCAGGCGGAAGGAGTCATTCTTGTCTTTCGCACGACGCACGAACTCAGGAATGTGTTCAACGGTGCTGATCTCTTCCAGCATCTTCAGTGCCGCTTCGTTCGCGCCACCGTGCGCCGGTCCCCACAGGGAGGCGATGCCCGCAGCGATACAGGCGAACGGGTTCGCGCCTGAAGAGCCCGCGGTACGGACGGTAGAGGTAGAGGCGTTCTGTTCGTGGTCAGCGTGCAGGATCAGAATACGGTCCATCGCGCGTTCCAGCACCGGGTTCACTTCGTACTCTTCGCACGGCGTGGAGAACATCATGCGCAGGAAGTTACCCGCGTAGGAGAGGTCGTTGCGCGGATACACAAACGGCTGGCCGATGGAGTATTTGTAGCACATCGCCGCCATGGTAGGCATTTTGGACAGCAGGCGGAACGCCGCGATATCACGGTGACGTGGGTTATTCACGTCAAGGGAGTCGTGGTAGAACGCCGCCAGCGCACCGGTAATCCCGCACATCACCGCCATCGGGTGAGAGTCACGGCGGAACGCATGGAACAGACGGGTAATCTGCTCATGGATCATGGTGTGACGGGTCACGGTGGTTTTGAATTCATCGTACTGCGCCTGCGTCGGTTTTTCGCCGTTCAGCAGGATGTAGCACACTTCCAGATAGTTGGATTCGGTGGCTAACTGATCGATGGGGAAGCCGCGATGGAGCAGGATACCTTCGTCACCGTCAATGTAGGTGATTTTGGATTCGCAAGATGCGGTAGAGGTAAATCCAGGGTCAAAGGTGAACACACCTTTAGAACCCAGCGTACGGATATCAATAACATCCTGACCGAGCGTGCCTTTTAGCACATCCAGTTCAATAGCAGTGTCACCATTTAGGGTGAGCGTTGCCTTTGTATCAGCCATTTACGGTCTCCTTAGCGCCTTATGCTTAAGACTGCGCTTTACCGGATTTGCTTTCAGCTGTTAATCACCGTTACCAGATTGTTATTTGGCTTACCGCTCAGCTCACGAGGACAAACCAGGGTACAGAGCTATGGCGCCTTGCAGGTAAACGAATGAAATATCAGTGAAACAACAGCAAATCAGCGTTTTTGCAGTCCGAATTATTCAAACCTGTATATCACTAATAACTGTCCTGATAACTTCGGTCAATACCATCACACTGTTACATAACTATTTGTCAGGTGAAAGAGAGACCTCATAACTTTTGCGCATTATATGCCTTTTCTGATGACGTTTGTAACAATATTGTTTAACATTTGTCAAATCAGATGATTAAAAATTAAAAAGATGTTGTTATCGTGACCCTGATCACTGTTCCAGAGAAAACCCGACAAACTGTATGTAGGTTAATTGTAATGATTTTGTGAACGGCCTATACTGCCGCCAGGTCTCCGGAACACCCTGCAATCCCGAGCCACCCAGCGTTGTAACGTGTCGTTTAAGCATCTGGAAGCAGTGTTTTGCATGACGCGCAGTTATAGAAAAGGAACGCTGCTTGACCCGCATCGCAGTCCGGAGGAAGGAAACAATAAGAACAGCATGTGGGCGTTATTCATGATAAGAAATGTGAAAAAACAAAGACCTGTCAATCTGGATCTCAAAACGATCCGGTTCCCTGTAACAGCAATAGCGTCCATTCTGCACCGTGTTTCTGGTGTGATTACGTTTGTGGCGGTCGGTATTTTGCTGTGGTTACTGGGCACCAGCCTCTCTTCCCCTGAAGGATTCCTCCAGGCCTCCGCCATCATGAACAGCTTCTTCGTGAAATTCATCATGTGGGGCATTCTGACCGCGCTGGCGTACCACGTTGTCGTCGGTGTTCGCCATATGCTGATGGACTTTGGCTACCTGGAAGAGACTTTCGAAGCCGGGAAACGCTCCGCTAACATTTCATTTGTGATTACTGTCGTGCTTTCACTTCTCGCAGGAGTTCTCGTATGGTAAGCAACGCCTCCGCATTAGGACGCAACGGCGTACATGACTTCATTCTGGTCCGTGCTACCGCCATCGTTCTCACTCTTTACATCATCTATATGATCGGTTTCTTCGCGACCAGCGGCACGCTGACGTGGGAAATCTGGAGTGGGTTCTTCGGATCCGCCTTCACCAAAGTGTTCACCCTGCTGGCTCTGTTCTCCATCCTTATTCATGCCTGGATTGGTATGTGGCAGGTGTTGACCGATTACGTTAAACCGCTGGCGATTCGCCTCCCACTGCAGCTGGCCATTGTTGTTGCACTGGTGGTTTACGTTATTTATGGATTCGTTGTGGTGTGGGGTGTGTAATGAAACTGCCAGTCAGAGAATTTGATGCTGTTGTAATTGGTGCCGGTGGCGCAGGTATGCGTGCCGCACTGCAAATTTCCCAGAGCGGCCAGACCTGTGCGCTGCTCTCTAAAGTTTTCCCGACCCGTTCCCACACTGTGTCTGCGCAGGGCGGTATCACCGTTGCGCTGGGCAACTCCCATGAAGATAACTGGGAATGGCACATGTACGACACGGTAAAAGGTTCCGACTACATCGGCGACCAGGATGCCATCGAATATATGTGTAAAACCGGCCCGGAAGCGATTCTGGAGCTGGACCACATGGGTCTGCCGTTCTCCCGTCTGGAAAATGGCACCATCTATCAGCGTCCGTTTGGCGGCCAGTCGAAAAACTTCGGCGGCGAGCAGGCGGCACGCACCGCGGCGGCGGCTGACCGTACCGGTCACGCACTGCTGCACACCCTGTATCAGCAGAACCTGAAAAACCACACCACCATCTTCTCCGAGTGGTACGCGCTGGATCTGGTGAAAAACGCCGATGGCGCAATCGTCGGCTGTACCGCGCTGTGCATCGAAACCGGTGAAGTGGTTTACTTCAAAGCTCGTGCTACCGTGCTGGCTACCGGCGGCGCAGGCCGTATCTATCAGTCCACCACCAACGCCCACATCAACACCGGTGACGGTGTCGGCATGGCTATCCGCGCGGGCGTGCCGGTGCAGGATATGGAGATGTGGCAGTTCCACCCAACCGGTATCGCCGGTGCGGGCGTTCTGGTAACAGAAGGCTGCCGCGGTGAAGGTGGCTACCTGCTGAACAAACACGGCGAGCGCTTCATGGAGCGTTATGCCCCGAATGCGAAAGACCTGGCGGGTCGTGACGTGGTGGCGCGTTCCATCATGATCGAAATCCGTGAAGGTCGCGGCTGTGACGGCCCATGGGGTCCACACGCCAAGCTGAAGCTCGACCATCTGGGTAAAGAAGTTCTGGAGTCCCGTCTGCCGGGCATCCTGGAACTGTCCCGCACCTTCGCACACGTCGACCCGGTGAAAGAGCCGATTCCGGTTATCCCAACCTGCCACTATATGATGGGCGGTATTCCGACCAAAGTGACCGGTCAGGCGCTGACCGTAAACGAGCAGGGCGAAGACGTGGTCATTCCTGGCCTGTTCGCGGTAGGCGAAATTGCCTGCGTATCCGTACACGGTGCAAACCGTCTGGGCGGCAACTCTCTGCTGGACCTGGTGGTGTTTGGTCGTGCAGTCGGTCTGCATCTGCAGGAATCCATTGCCGAGCAGGGCGCGCTGCGTGACGCGACCGACGACGAAATTGATGCCTCTCTTGAGCGCCTCAACCGCTGGAACGGTAACCGTAACGGCGAAGATCCGGTGGAAATCCGTAAAGCGCTGCAGGAATGCATGCAGCACAACTTCTCGGTATTCCGCGAAGGCGACGCGATGGCCAAAGGTCTTGAGCAGCTGAAAGCGATCCGCGAGCGTCTGAAAAATGCCCGTCTGGACGACACCTCCAGCGAATTCAACACCCAGCGCGTTGAGTGCCTGGAGCTGGATAACCTGATGGAAACCGCGTTCGCGACGGCGATGTCGGCAAACTTCCGTACCGAAAGCCGTGGCGCGCATAGCCGCTTCGACTTCCCGGATCGTGATGACGAAAACTGGCTGTGCCATTCCCTGTATCTGCCAGAGTCGGAATCCATGACGCGTCGTAGCGTCAACATGGAACCGAAACTGCGTCCGGCGTTCCCGCCGAAGATTCGTACTTACTAATGCGGAGACAGGATAATGAAACTCGAATTCTCAGTTTATCGTTATAACCCGGATGTTGATGACGCTCCGCGTATGCAGGACTACACCCTGGAAGCGGAAGAAGGTCGCGACATGATGCTGCTGGATGCGTTAATCCAGCTGAAAGAAAAAGATCCTACGCTGTCGTTCCGCCGCTCCTGCCGTGAAGGGGTTTGTGGCTCTGACGGTGTGAACATGAACGGCAAAAATGGCCTGGCCTGCATCACGCCAATTTCAGCGCTGCAGCGTCCTGGTCAGAAAATTGTTATCCGTCCTCTGCCAGGCCTGCCGGTCGTGCGTGATTTGGTGGTAGACATGGGGCAATTCTATGCACAATATGAGAAGATTAAGCCTTACTTATTGAATAATGGGCAAAATCCACCCGCTCGCGAGCACTTACAGTCTCCTGAGCAGCGTGAAAAACTCGATGGGTTGTACGAGTGTATTCTCTGCGCATGCTGTTCAACGTCCTGCCCATCGTTCTGGTGGAACCCGGACAAGTTTATCGGCCCGGCCGGTCTGCTGGCTGCCTATCGCTTCCTGATCGATAGCCGCGACACCGAAACCGACAGCCGTCTGGAAGGGCTGAGTGACGCTTTCAGCGTATTCCGCTGCCATAGCATCATGAACTGCGTCAGTGTGTGTCCGAAGGGGCTGAACCCGACGCGCGCCATCGGCCATATTAAGTCGATGCTGTTGCAGCGCAGTGCGTAAGTAGTGAGAGGGGAGCGCTGTTCCCCTCACCCTAACCCTCTCCCCAAGGGAGAGGGGACAGTTTGCAGAAACCTTTAAAAACTGCCCTGAAGTCTAGACAGTTTCTAAAGGTTCCTTCGCGGGCCACAAAGAGCTCGCAGGTGAACCCCGGCACGTACACGTGGTGTGCGTGGTAGTTTCTACGGCGAAAGTAAGCATAAAAATGCTTAAGGGATCACGATGCAGAACGGCGCAATGAAAGCCTGGCTGGACTCTTCTTTCCTTTCTGGTGCGAACCAGAGCTGGATTGAACAGCTCTATGAAGACTTCTTAACCGATCCTGACTCAGTGGACGCAAACTGGCGTTCCATGTTCCAGCAGTTGCCTGGCACAGGGGTCAAACCGGATCAATTCCATTCCAAAACACGTGATTATTTCCGTCGTCTGGCGAAGGATGCCTCACGTTACTCTTCTGCGATTTCCGACCCTGACACTAATGCGAAGCAGGTTAAAGTCCTGCAGCTTATCAACGCTTATCGCTTCCGTGGTCACCAGCATGCGAATCTCGATCCGCTGGGACTGTGGCAGCAAGACCGTGTGGCCGATCTCGATCCGGCGTATCACGATCTGACCGAGGCCGATTTCCAGGAAAGCTTTAACGTAGGTTCCTTTGCCATCGGCAAAGACACGATGAAGCTGGGCGATCTGATTGACGCGCTCAAGCAAACCTACTGCGGCTCCATCGGCGCGGAATACATGCACATTACCTCTACCGAAGAGAAACGCTGGATCCAGCAGCGCATCGAATCCGTAGCGGGCCACGCGACCTTCTCGGCAGACGAGAAAAAACGCTTCCTGAACGAACTGACCGCAGCGGAAGGGCTTGAGCGCTATCTGGGCGCGAAATTCCCGGGCGCAAAACGCTTCTCGCTGGAAGGCGGCGACGCGCTGGTGCCGATGCTGAAAGAGCTGATTCGTCACGCAGGCAAGAGCGGCACCCGTGAAGTGGTACTGGGCATGGCGCACCGTGGTCGTCTGAACGTGCTGGTCAACGTGCTGGGTAAAAAACCGCAGGACCTGTTCGACGAATTCGCGGGCAAACATAAAGAACACCTCGGCACCGGCGACGTGAAGTACCACATGGGCTTCTCGTCGGATATCGAAACCGAAGGCGGTCTGGTTCACCTGGCGCTGGCGTTTAACCCGTCACACCTGGAAATCGTTAGCCCGGTGGTTATCGGTTCCGTGCGTGCGCGTCTGGATCGTCTGGACGAGCCGAGCAGCAATAAAGTGCTGCCAATTACCATCCACGGCGATGCGGCGGTAACAGGGCAGGGCGTGGTTCAGGAAACCCTGAACATGTCGAAAGCGCGTGGTTATGAAGTGGGCGGTACCGTTCGCATCGTGATCAACAACCAGGTGGGCTTCACCACCTCTAACCCGCTGGACGCGCGTTCTACCCCGTACTGCACCGACATCGGTAAGATGGTGCAGGCGCCAATCTTCCACGTTAACGCGGATGACCCGGAAGCCGTTGCTTTCGTTACCCGTCTGGCGCTGGACTTCCGTAATACCTTTAAACGCGATGTGTTCATTGACCTCTTCTGCTACCGCCGTCACGGCCACAACGAAGCGGACGAGCCAAGTGCAACCCAGCCGTTGATGTATCAGAAAATCAAAAAACACCCGACCCCGCGCAAAATCTATGCTGACAAGCTGGAGAGCGACAAAGTGACGACGCTGGAAGATGCGACCGAAATGGTCAACCTCTACCGCGACGCGCTGGATGCGGGTGAATGCGTGGTGAAAGAGCTGCGCCCGATGAACATGCACTCCTTTACCTGGTCGCCGTACCTCAACCACGAGTGGGATGAGAGCTACCCGAACAAGGTTGAGATGAAGCGCCTGCAGGAGCTGGCTAAACGCATCAGCACCGTACCGGACGCTATCGAGATGCAGTCTCGCGTGGCGAAAATCTACGCTGACCGTCAGTCCATGGCGGCAGGCGAGAAGCTGTTCGACTGGGGCGGCGCTGAAACGCTGGCTTACGCAACGCTGGTTGACGAAGGCATTCCTGTTCGTCTGTCCGGTGAAGATGCGGGCCGTGGGACCTTCTTCCACCGTCACGCGGTTGTTCACAACCAGTCCAACGGTTCAACCTATACCCCGCTGCAGCACGTGCACAACGGTCAGGGCCAGTTCAAGGTCTGGGACTCCGTGCTGTCTGAAGAAGCGGTTCTGGCCTTCGAATACGGTTATGCCACCGCTGAACCACGCACCCTGACCATCTGGGAAGCGCAGTTCGGTGACTTCGCCAACGGCGCGCAGGTGGTTATCGACCAGTTCATCTCCTCCGGCGAGCAGAAGTGGGGCCGCATGTGTGGCCTGGTAATGCTGCTGCCGCACGGTTATGAAGGTCAGGGTCCGGAGCACTCCTCCGCGCGTCTGGAACGTTATCTGCAGCTCTGCGCCGAGCAGAACATGCAGGTCTGCGTGCCGTCCACCCCGGCTCAGGTCTACCACATGCTGCGTCGTCAGGCGCTGCGCGGTATGCGCCGTCCGCTGGTGGTGATGTCGCCGAAATCCCTGCTGCGTCACCCGCTGGCGGTGTCGAGCCTGGAAGAACTGGCGAACGGAACCTTCCTGCCAGCCATCGGTGAAATTGACGAGCTGGATCCGCAGGGCGTGAAGCGCGTGGTGATGTGTTCTGGTAAGGTTTATTACGACCTGCTGGAACAGCGCCGCAAGAACGATCAGAAAGATGTCGCCATCGTGCGTATCGAACAGCTTTATCCGTTCCCGCATCAGGCGATGCAGGAAGTGCTGAAACAATATGCTCACGTACATGATTTTGTCTGGTGCCAGGAAGAGCCGCTCAACCAGGGCGCATGGTACTGCAGCCAGCATCATTTCCGTGAAGTGATTCCATTTGGGTCAGCCCTGCGTTATGCAGGTCGCCCGGCCTCCGCCTCTCCGGCGGTAGGGTATATGTCCGTTCACCAGAAGCAGCAACAAGATCTGGTCAATGACGCGCTGAACGTCGATTAATTAAAGGATACAAAATGAGTAGCGTAGATATTCTTGTTCCCGACCTGCCTGAATCCGTAGCAGATGCGACCGTCGCTACCTGGCACAAAAAACCAGGCGATGCCGTTAAGCGCGATGAAGTGCTGGTAGAAATCGAAACTGACAAAGTGGTACTGGAAGTACCGGCTTCGGCGGATGGCGTTCTGGACGCGGTGCTGGAAGATGAAGGTACCACCGTAACCTCTCGTCAGATCCTCGGTCGCCTGCGTGAAGGCAACAGCGCGGGCAAAGAGTCCAGCGCGAAATCTGAAGAGAAAGCCTCTACGCCGGCTCAGCGCCAGCAGGCTTCTCTGGAAGAACAGTCTAACGACGCCCTCAGCCCGGCGATCCGTCGCCTGCTGGCTGAACACAGCCTTGACCCGGCAGCCATCAAAGGCACCGGTGTGGGCGGTCGTCTGACCCGCGAAGACATCGACAAACACCTTGCGAAAGCGCCTGCTCAGGCAGAAGCGAAAGCCCCTGCGGCAGCACCAGCAGCACAGCCTGCTCTGGGTGCCCGCAGCGAAAAACGCGTGCCGATGACCCGCCTGCGCAAGCGTGTGGCCGAGCGTCTGCTGGAAGCGAAAAACTCCACCGCGATGCTGACCACCTTCAACGAAGTGAACATGAAGCCAATCATGGATCTGCGCAAGCAGTACGGTGACGCGTTTGAAAAACGTCACGGCATCCGTCTGGGCTTTATGTCCTTCTACGTGAAAGCGGTAGTTGAAGCGCTGAAACGCTACCCGGAAGTGAACGCGTCTATCGATGGCGATGACGTGGTTTACCACAACTATTTCGACGTCAGCATGGCGGTTTCTACTCCACGCGGCCTGGTCACCCCGGTTCTGCGTGATGTGGATACCCTGGGTATGGCTGACATCGAGAAAAACATTAAAGAGCTGGCTGTAAAAGGCCGCGACGGCAAGCTGACCGTAGACGACCTGACCGGCGGTAACTTCACCATTACCAACGGCGGCGTATTCGGCTCGCTGATGTCTACCCCGATCATTAACCCGCCGCAGAGCGCGATCCTGGGTATGCATGCCATTAAAGATCGCCCTATGGCGGTAGACGGTAAAGTTGAGATCCTGCCGATGATGTACCTGGCGCTCTCGTACGATCACCGCCTGATCGACGGCCGCGAGTCCGTGGGCTTCCTGGTCGCGATTAAAGAGCTGCTGGAAGATCCAACCCGTCTGCTGCTGGACGTCTAGTTTTGCAGTCTTGCCCGGCGGCGTATGGCTGCCGGGCCAATAAAAGCACGACCTAACGATTACCTGAAGGATGGATAGAACACATGAACTTACATGAATATCAGGCCAAACAGCTGTTTGCCCGGTATGGCTTACCGGCTCCGGTGGGTTATGCCTGTACTACCCCGCGTGAAGCAGAAGAAGCCGCATCTAAAATCGGTTCCGGCCCTTGGGTAGTTAAGTGTCAGGTTCACGCTGGTGGCCGTGGTAAAGCGGGCGGTGTGAAGGTTGTTAAGAGCAAAGAAGAGATTCGTGCGTTTGCTGAACATTGGCTCGGCAAGCGTCTGGTAACGTACCAGACAGATGCGAACGGCCAGCCGGTTAACCAGATCCTGGTTGAAGCGGCGACCGATATCGCGAAAGAACTGTACCTGGGCGCGGTTGTTGACCGTAGCTCCCGTCGCGTGGTGTTCATGGCGTCTACCGAAGGCGGCGTGGAAATCGAAAAAGTGGCGGAAGAAACCCCGCACCTGATCCACAAAGTGGCAATCGATCCGCTGGCAGGTCCAATGCCTTACCAGGGTCGCGAGCTGGCGTTCAAACTGGGCCTGGAAGGCAAGCTGGTTCAGCAGTTCACCAAGATCTTCATGGGTCTGGCGAACATCTTCCTGGAGCGCGACCTGGCGCTGATCGAGATCAACCCGCTGGTGATCACCACCCAGGGCGACCTGATCTGCCTCGACGGCAAGCTGGGCGCTGACGGCAACGCGCTGTTCCGCCAGTCCGATCTGCGCGAAATGCGCGATCAGTCTCAGGAAGATCCGCGTGAAGCGCAGGCTGCACAGTGGGAGCTGAACTACGTGGCGCTGGACGGCAACATCGGCTGCATGGTTAACGGTGCGGGCCTGGCAATGGGCACCATGGACATCGTTAAGCTGCACGGCGGTGAGCCAGCAAACTTCCTCGACGTAGGCGGTGGCGCAACCAAAGAGCGCGTAACCGAAGCGTTCAAAATCATTCTCTCTGACGACAACGTGAAGGCCGTTCTGGTTAACATCTTCGGCGGCATCGTTCGTTGCGACCTGATCGCCGACGGTATCATCGGTGCGGTAGAAGAAGTGGGCGTGAACGTTCCGGTGGTTGTGCGTCTGGAAGGTAACAACGCTGAACTCGGCGCGAAAAAACTGGCTGACAGCGGCCTGAATATTATTGCAGCGAAAAGTCTGACGGATGCAGCTCAGCAGGTTGTTGCCGCAGTGGAGGGGAAATAATGTCAGTTTTAATTAATAAAGATACCAAGGTTATCTGCCAGGGCTTCACCGGTAGCCAGGGGACTTTCCACTCCGAACAGGCAATTGCCTACGGCACGCAGATGGTTGGCGGCGTAACGCCAGGTAAAGGCGGTACCACGCACCTGGGCCTGCCGGTATTCAACACCGTGCGTGAAGCCGTAGAAGCGACGGGCGCAACCGCGAGCGTGATCTACGTTCCGGCACCGTTCTGCAAAGACTCCATTCTGGAAGCGATCGACGCAGGCATCAAGCTGATCATCACCATCACTGAAGGCATCCCGACGCTGGATATGCTGACCGTGAAGGTGAAGCTGGATGAAGCAGGCGTGCGCATGATCGGCCCGAACTGCCCTGGCGTTATCACCCCGGGCGAATGCAAAATCGGCATCATGCCGGGCCACATTCACAAGCCGGGGAAAGTGGGCATCGTGTCCCGTTCCGGTACGCTGACCTATGAAGCTGTGAAGCAGACCACCGATTACGGCTTCGGCCAGTCCACCTGCGTGGGCATCGGCGGTGACCCGATCCCTGGCTCTAACTTCATCGACATCCTGAAGCTGTTCCAGGAAGATCCACAGACCGAAGCGATCGTGATGATCGGTGAGATCGGTGGTAGCGCGGAAGAAGAAGCCGCTGCTTACATCAAAGAACACGTGACCAAGCCAGTTGTCGGTTACATCGCGGGTGTGACCGCGCCGAAAGGCAAGCGTATGGGTCACGCAGGCGCGATCATCGCCGGTGGTAAGGGTACGGCTGATGAGAAATTCGCAGCGCTGGAAGCCGCAGGCGTGAAAACCGTTCGCAGCCTGGCGGATATCGGCGAAGCACTGAAATCCATCATTAAGTAAGTCCTCTCTGCTCCCCGAAAGGGGGGCGTTGAAGTATAAAAATGTCCGTTTCGACATGGTTGGCCGCTGTAAAGCGGCCTTTTTTATTGCCTGCCGGGCATCATGCAATAGTCACTAAATGGTGTTAATTAGAGAGGGGGATAAAAGTAAAATAATTGTTATTTATTTACCTTAAAGAGAGCGGATGGAAAAAAACGAAAAAACGCACTAAAATTTATGTCCTGAATAAATTAGGCATTCGGGCTTCTGAGTTAATAAAAATCAATTCTGTTTATATTCATCAATCGACTTGATAACCTTAATTGTATTTTATATACATATCTTTAACATGGTTTTTACTATGTTCACCGCATCAAAACACATTTAACACAACGGATTGTTTTTGATTTAAATCAATGTTTAATCCTTGGAAAAACCCATCAAAAGGCGGTAAATTGTCCCCGATCAAAATGGCCGAAAAGTGGTAATTTTGCTATAAATTGATCGCCGTCGAAAAACGTAAATGTGATTCAATAAAAACCTGTTTATTGTAAGGGTTTTGCAGCGTATTATATTTGCGGGATCAATTTGAGTTTTTTATTAACGTATTTGTAACCTCACGTCATCGTTTTTATCCTCCTTCAGGGTAATAACGACGACAAGGATGCGAATAATTTGTATTGGGGCATGCGTGTGGATCTCTCTCTGACGGGGTTCACTCTCGGAGTCTTCATGCGATGAGCAAGGAGTCATGATGTTAGATATAGTCGAACTGTCGCGCTTACAGTTTGCCTTGACCGCGATGTACCACTTCCTGTTTGTGCCACTGACGCTCGGTATGGCGTTCCTGCTGGCCATTATGGAAACGGTATACGTTCTCTCCGGCAAACAGATTTATAAAGATATGACCAAGTTCTGGGGCAAGTTGTTTGGTATCAACTTCGCGCTGGGCGTGGCAACCGGTTTGACCATGGAGTTCCAGTTCGGGACTAACTGGTCTTACTATTCCCACTATGTCGGGGATATCTTCGGTGCGCCGCTGGCCATTGAAGGTCTGATGGCATTCTTCCTCGAATCCACCTTTGTAGGTCTGTTCTTCTTCGGCTGGGACCGTCTGGGTAAAGTCCAGCATATGGCGGTGACCTGGCTGGTGGCATTAGGTTCGAACCTGTCCGCGCTGTGGATTCTGGTGGCGAACGGCTGGATGCAGAACCCTATCGCGTCTGATTTCAACTTCGAAACCATGCGTATGGAGATGGTCAGCTTTGCCGAGCTGGTCCTGAACCCGGTTGCACAGGTTAAATTCGTTCACACCGTCGCTTCTGGCTACGTGTGCGGCGCGATGTTTGTACTGGGCATCAGCTCTTACTACATGCTGCGCGGTCGTGACTTCGCGTTTGCTAAGCGCTCCTTTGCTATCGCTGCAAGCTTCGGTATGGCTGCAATCCTCTCTGTTATCGTTCTGGGTGATGAATCCGGTTACGAAATGGGTGACGTGCAGAAAACCAAACTGGCCGCCATCGAAGCCGAATGGGAAACCCAACCGGCGCCTGCTGCCTTTACGCTGTTCGGTATTCCGGATCAGGACGCGCAGGAAAACCGCTTCGCCATTCAGATCCCTTATGCGCTGGGTATCATCGCCACCCGTTCTGTTGATAAGCAGGTGACCGGTCTGAAAGAGCTGATGGTTCAGCACGAAGAGCGTATCCGTAACGGTATGAAAGCTTACTCGCTGCTGGAACAGCTGCGTGCCGGTTCTACCGACCAGGCCGTTCGCGACCAGTTCAACAACGTGAAGAAAGATCTGGGTTACGGTTTGCTGCTGAAGCGTTATACCCCGAACGTTTCTGATGCGACAGAAGCGCAGATCCAGATGGCAACCAAAGACTCGATTCCACGCGTTGCGCCACTGTACTTCGCATTCCGTATCATGGTGGGCTGCGGCATCATCATGCTGCTGATCATTGCGGCGTCCTTCTGGTCCGTGATTCGTAACCGCATCGGCGAGAAAAAATGGCTGCTGCGCACCGCGCTGTACGGTATTCCACTGCCGTGGATCGCGATCGAATCCGGCTGGTTTGTTGCGGAGTACGGCCGTCAGCCATGGGCGATTGGTGAGGTACTGCCAACGGCGGTAGCGAACTCGTCCCTGACAGCGGGCGACCTGATCTTCTCCATGCTGCTGATTTGTGGTCTGTACACCCTGTTCCTGGTGGCTGAACTGTTCCTGATGTTCAAGTTCGCGCGCCTTGGCCCAAGCAGCCTGAAAACCGGTCGCTATCACTACGAGCAGTCCACTGCGACTACTCAGCCGGCACGCTAAGACAGGAGTCATCAAATGATCGATTATGAAGTATTGCGTTTTATCTGGTGGCTGCTGGTTGGCGTTCTGCTGATCGGTTTTGCCGTCACGGATGGTTTCGACATGGGGGTGGGGATGCTCACCCGTTTCCTCGGTCGTAATGACACCGAGCGTCGAATCATGATCAACTCCATCGCCCCTCACTGGGACGGTAACCAGGTGTGGCTGATCACCGCTGGCGGCGCGCTGTTCGCTGCCTGGCCGATGGTCTACGCGGCTGCGTTCTCCGGCTTCTACGTGGCGATGATTCTGGTGCTGGCCTCTTTATTCTTCCGTCCGGTTGGTTTCGACTACCGTTCCAAGATTGAAGACACCCGCTGGCGCAACATGTGGGACTGGGGCATCTTCATCGGTAGCTTCGTTCCACCGCTGGTGATCGGCGTGGCGTTCGGTAACCTGCTGCAGGGCGTACCGTTCCACCTGGACGAATACATGCGTCTTTACTACACCGGTAACTTCTTCCAGCTGCTGAATCCGTTTGGCCTGCTGGCCGGCGTGGTGAGCGTGGCGATGATCATCACTCAGGGCGCAACCTATCTGCAGATGCGTACGGTTGGTGAACTGCACCTGCGTTCTCGCGCGACGGCTCAGGTCGCTGCGCTGGTGACGCTGGTCTGCTTCGCACTGGCCGGTGTGTGGGTGGTGTACGGCATTGATGGTTATGTGGTGACCTCTGCAATTAACCACTCGGCACCGTCTAACCCGCTGACCAAAGAAGTGGCGCGTCAGGCTGGCGCATGGCTGGTGAACTTCAATAACACCCCTGCGCTGTGGGCGATCCCGGCTCTGGGCGTATTGCTGCCGCTGCTGACCGTGTTGACGTCTCGTCTGGAGAAAGGCGCGCTGGCGTTCGTGTTCTCTTCGCTGACCCTGGCGTGCATCATCCTGACGGCGGGTATTGCGATGTTCCCATTCGTCATGCCATCCAGCACCATGCTGAATGCTAGCCTGACCATGTGGGACGCAACGTCCAGCCAGCTGACGCTGAACCTGATGACGTATGTTGCTTGCGTGTTCGTACCGATTATCCTGCTCTACACCACCTGGTGTTACTGGAAAATGTTCGGTCGCATCACTAAAGAACATATCGAAAGCAACACCCACTCTATGTACTAAGTAAGGAGCTGAATATGTGGTATTTCGCATGGATTTTAGGGACGCTTCTTGCCTGTGCATTTGGTGTCATCACTGCCCTGGCGCTTGAGCACGTCGAAGCGACCAAAGCGGGTGAAGAAAAACACTGATGAATATTATCGCGACGCTTTACGCGGTAATGGACAAGCGCCCGTTACGGGCGCTTTCTTTAGTGATGGCATTACTGCTGGCAGGTTGTATCTTCTGGGACCCTTCGCGCTTTGCAGCGAAAACCAGCGAGCTTGAAATCTGGCACGGCTTTCTCATTATGTGGGCGGTCTGTGCAGGTGTGATCCACGGCGTCGGCTTTCGTCCGAAAGCCATTCACTGGCAGGGAATTTTTTGCCCGCTGATTGCCGATCTGGTGCTTCTTGCCGGTTTGATTTTCTTCTTCTTCTGAATAAGAAATGTCCGTTAACGTTATGGGCTTACCCGAGCCCATAAAAATTTACTCTCCGTTTACTTTCTCCCATTCCCAACCCTCTTTCCCGCGCGTATAGTAGCGAAGTTTAAAAGCATTAACTTTTGTTGCATTACCGGGATGTAAAGTGAATACAACGCTGTTTCGATGGCCGGTTCGTGTCTATTACGAAGATACCGATGCCGGTGGTGTGGTTTACCACGCCAGCTACGTTGCTTTTTATGAACGGGCACGCACAGAGATGCTGCGCCATCATCACTTTAGTCAACAGGTGCTGTTGGCTGAGCGAGTTGCCTTCGTGGTACGCAAGATGACGCTTGAGTATTTTGCGCCTGCCAGACTCGACGATATGCTCGAAGTCCAAACTGAAATTACATCAATGCGCGGGACCTCACTGGTTTTCACGCAGCGGATAGTCAACGCAGAGAATACCGTACTGAACTCAGCTGAAGTGCTGATTGTTTGTGTTGATCCAACCATAATGAAGCCTCGTGCGCTTCCTAAGTCTATTGTCGCGGAGTTTAAGCAGTGACTGACATGAATATCCTTGATTTGTTCCTGAAGGCAAGCCTTCTGGTTAAACTTATCATGTTGATTTTGATTGGTTTTTCAATCGCATCCTGGGCCATCATCATCCAGAGAACGCGTATCCTCAATGCCGCTGGCCGTGAAGCTGAAGCGTTTGAAGATAAGTTCTGGTCGGGTATTGAGCTTTCTCGTCTGTATCAGGAAAGCCAGGGACGCCGTGAAAACCTTACAGGCTCCGAGCAAATTTTTTATAGCGGTTTCAAAGAGTTTGCTCGTCTGCATCGTGCAAACAATCATGCGCCGGAAGCGGTTGTAGAAGGTGCCTCGCGTGCGATGCGTATCTCTATGAACCGTGAGCTGGAAAATCTCGAAACGCATATTCCATTCCTCGGCACTGTCGGTTCCATCAGCCCGTATATCGGCCTGTTTGGTACCGTGTGGGGGATCATGCACGCCTTTATCGCGCTGGGCGCGGTGAAGCAGGCGACGTTGCAGATGGTTGCACCGGGTATCGCTGAAGCACTGATTGCGACCGCTATCGGTCTGTTTGCGGCAATTCCTGCGGTTATGGCTTACAACCGTCTGAACCAGCGCGTGAACAAACTGGAACTGAACTACGACAACTTTATGGAAGAGTTCACTGCGATTCTGCACCGTCAGGCGTTTACCAGCACCGAGAGCAACAAGGGGTAAACCATGGCCAGATCGCGTGGACGAGGTCGTCGCGAGCTCAAGTCCGAAATCAATATCGTTCCACTGCTGGACGTCCTGCTGGTACTGCTGCTGATCTTCATGGCGACAGCGCCAATCATTACTCAGAGCGTGGAAGTGGATCTGCCGGATGCGACAGAATCACAGGCGGTGAGCACCAATGACGATCCTCCGGTTATCATTGAGGTTTCCGGCGTAGGGCAATACAGCGTCGTGGTAGAGAAAGATCGTATGGATCAGCTGCCGCCTGAGCAGGTTATTGCTGAAGCGCAGCGTCGTCTGGAGTCAAATCCGAAAACGGTCTTCTTAATCGGTGGCGCGAAAGACGTACCCTACGATGAAATTATTAAAGCGCTGAACTTGCTACATAGTGCGGGTGTTAAGTCAGTTGGCTTAATGACCCAACCTATTTGATCATCCGCGTAGTTTTTGGGAACCGATAGTGTCAAAGGCAACCGAACAGAACGACAAGCTTAAGCGAGCGATAATCGTCTCCGCAGTGCTGCACGTGATTCTCTTTGCAGCGCTGATCTGGAGTTCGTTCGACGAGCATATTGATGCATCAGCCGGTGGCGGTGGAGGGTCTTCCATTGACGCCGTGATGGTGGATCCCGGTGCGGTAGTACAGAACTATAATCGCGAACAGCAGCAGAAGGCGAGTGCCAAACGGGCTGAAGAGCAGCGTGAAAAACAGTCGCAACAGCAGGCGGAAGAACTGCGTGAAAAGCAGGCCGCAGAGCAGGAGCGTCTGAAGCAGCTTGAGAAAGAGCGTTTGCAGGCGCAGGAAGCTGCGAAAGAGCAGGCGGAACAGCAGAAGCAAGCCGAAGAGGCCGCGAAGAAAGCACAGGAACAGCAAAAGCAGGCGGAAGAGGCGGCAGCAAAAGCCGCAGCGGACGCGAAAGCACAGGCTGATGCCCAGGCAAAATTAGCGGCAGAAGCGGCGAAGAAAGCCGCTGCTGATGCTCAGAAGAAAGCTGAAGCGGAAGCCGCGAAGAAAGCCGCTGCCGATGCTCAGAAGAAAGCTGAAGCGGAAGCCGCGAAAAAAGCCGCTGCCGATGCTCAGAAGAAAGCCGAAGCGGAAGCCGCGAAAAAAGCCGCTCAGGAAGCAGAGAAGAAAGCTGCTGCCGAGGCCGCGAAGAAAGCGGCTGCTGCTGAGAAAGCGGCTGCAGAAAAAGCTGCCGCCGCTGAAAAAGCCGCTGCCGATAAAAAAGCTGCAGCTGAGAAGGCTGCCGCCGATAAGAAAGCTGCAGCTGAGAAGGCCGCTGCCGATAAGAAAGCTGCTGCTGATAAAGCGGCGGCCAAAAAGGCCGCGGCTGCTGAAAAAGCCGCTGCTGCCGCAGGGGTTGACGATCTGCTGGGCGATTTAAGCTCCGGTAAGAATGCACCGAAAACGGGCGGTGGGGCGAAAGGAAACAACGCAGCGCCGACGGGAAGTGGTAACACTAAGAGTAACGGTGCGACAGGGGCTGAAATCAACGGTTATGCCGCGCAGATTAAATCCGCTATTGAAAGCCGATTCTATGATGCATCTTCCTATACCGGTAAAACGTGTACGTTGCGTATAAAACTGGCTCCGGACGGCATGCTGCTGGATATTAAGTCTGAAGGTGGCGACCCGGCTTTATGTACTGCGGCCCTGGCTGCAGCGCGTCAGGCGAAGATGCCTAAACCGCCGTCTCAGGCAGTTTACGAAGTCTTCAAAAATGCGCCGCTGGACTTCAAACCTTAAGTTACATTTTCCCCGTGCAAACGGGGAAAAATAGACCAGGTTTAGTCACAGGGTTCTGGTAGTTTTGTCTATTTGAGTTTGTTAACATTCTGCTAAATTATCGTGGGTAAGGTTACCCGGATAAGGGAGATATGATGAAGCAGGCATTACGTGTAGCATTTAGTTTTTTAATGCTGTGGGCAGCAGTACTGCACGCAGAAGTACGTATCGAGATCACCCAGGGGGTGGACTCGGCACGCCCAATCGGTGTTGTTCCGTTCCAGTGGGCCGGTCCTGGCGCTGCACCTGAAGATGCCGGTGGCATCGTGGCGGCTGACCTGCGTAACAGCGGTAAATTCAACCCGTTAGATCGTTCTCGTCTGCCTCAGCAGCCGGGCAGCGCGCAGGAAGTACAGCCTGCAGCATGGTCTGCACTGGGTATTGATGCCGTGGTTGTGGGTCAGGTTACGCCTAACCCGGACGGCTCTTACAACGTGGCCTGGCAGCTGGTGGATACCGGCGGTGCACCGGGTACCGTTCTGGCACAGAACTCTTACAAGGTCACTAAGCAGTACCTGCGCTACGCGGCACACGCTGCCAGCGATGCGGTATTTGAAAAACTGACCGGCATTAAAGGGGCGTTCCGTACCCGTATTGCTTATGTGGTGCAGACCAACGGTGGTCAGTTCCCGTATGAGCTGCGCGTATCTGACTACGACGGCTACAACCAGTTCCTGGTGAAACGTTCTTCACAGCCGCTGATGTCTCCAGCCTGGTCTCCGGACGGTTCTAAACTGGCCTATGTAACCTTCGAAAGCGGCCGTTCAGCGCTGGTTATCCAGACGCTGGCAAACGGTGCTGTTCGTCAGGTGGCGTCTTTCCCACGTCACAACGGTGCACCTTCCTTCTCTCCGGACGGGTCTAAACTGGCGTTTGCGCTGTCAAAAACCGGTAGCCTGAACCTGTACGTGATGGACATTGGCTCTGGCCAGATCCGTCAGGTGACCGACGGTCGCAGCAACAACACTGAACCTTCATGGTTCCCGGATAGTCAAAACCTGGCGTTTACTTCTGACCAGGCTGGCCGTCCACAAATCTATAAAGTCAACATCAACGGCGGTGCTCCGCAGCGTATTACCTGGGAAGGTTCGCAGAACCAGAACTCAGACGTGAGCAGCGACGGTAAATTTATGGTAATGGTGAGCTCCAACGGTGGGCAGCAGCACATTGCCAAACAGGATCTGGTAGCGGGTGGCGTTCAAGTTCTGTCGTCAACGTTCCTGGATGAAACGCCAAGTCTGGCACCTAACGGCACGATGGTAATCTACAGCTCTTCTCAGGGGATGGGATCTGTGCTGAATCTGGTTTCTACAGATGGGCGTTTCAAAGCGCGTATTCCGGCAACTGATGGACAGGTAAAATCACCTGCCTGGTCGCCGTATCTGTAAATAATAATTAATTGATTACTAAAGGAATCATAGAAATGCAACTGAACAAAGTGCTGAAGGGGCTGATGATCGCTCTGCCTGTAATGGCAATCGCAGCGTGTTCTTCTAACAAGAACGCCAGCAATGACCAGAGCGGCGAAGGCATGATGGGTGCCGGCACCGGTATGGACGCGAACGGCAATGGCAACATGTCTTCTGAAGAGCAAGCGCGTCTTCAGATGCAGCAGCTGCAGCAGAACAACATCGTTTACTTCGATCTGGATAAATACGACATCCGTTCTGACTTCGCTGCGATGCTGGATGCTCACGCTAACTTCCTGCGTAGCAACCCATCTTACAAAGTCACCGTAGAAGGTCACGCGGACGAACGTGGTACTCCAGAGTACAACATCTCCCTGGGTGAACGTCGTGCTAACGCTGTTAAAATGTACCTGCAGGGTAAAGGCGTTTCTGCTGACCAGATCTCCATCGTTTCTTACGGTAAAGAAAAACCTGCAGTACTGGGTCACGACGAAGCGGCTTACTCCAAAAACCGTCGTGCCGTACTGGTTTACTAAGAGAATTGCATGAGCAGTAACTTCAGACATCATCTGTTGAGTCTGTCGTTACTGGTTGGAATAGCGGCCCCCTGGGCCGCTTTTGCTCAGGCACCAATCAGTAGTGTCGGCTCAGGCTCGGTAGAAGACCGGGTCACTCAACTCGAGCGTATTTCTAACGCTCACAGCCAGCTTTTAACCCAACTCCAGCAACAACTTTCTGATAACCAAAACGATATTGACTCTCTCCGCGGCCAGATTCAGGAAAGCCAGTATCAGTTGAACCAGGTTGTGGAACGTCAGAAGCAGATTTTGCTGCAGATAGATAGCCTGAGCAGCGGTGGTGCAGCAGCACAAGCACAGCCAGCCGCGGGCGATCAGACCGGTGCGGCGACATCAGCTCCGGCTGCGGATGCTTCTGCTTCAACAGGTGCGCCTGTACAGAGCGGTGACGCGAATACGGACTACAACGCGGCCATTGCCCTGGTGCAGGATCAATCTCGTCAGGATGACGCGCTTGCTGCGTTTCAGAACTTTGTTAAGAAATACCCTGATTCCACTTATCAGCCAAATGCGAATTACTGGCTTGGTCAGTTGAATTACAACAAGGGTAAAAAGGACGATGCGGCGTTTTATTTTGCCTCTGTGGTGAAAAATTACCCGAAATCGCCAAAAGCGCCTGATGCGATGTATAAAGTGGGCGTCATCATGCAGGACAAAGGCGACACTGCGAAAGCCAAAGCGGTTTACCAGCAGGTGGTCTCCAAATTCCCGGGTACCGAAGGTGCTAAGCAGGCGCAAAAACGTCTGAATTCGATGGGATGATTATCGCATGACCAGAAATCGCGTTATTTCTGGTCGTGCAGCATGATTCGTAAGCAGTTAAGTGATCTTCATCGAAATTTTTGTTGCGCTGAATTCTTAAATCAGTAATATATGCCGCCGTTGCCACGGGATATCAAACAACGTGAAAACAGCGTAAAAGTGGGTCGTTAGCTCAGTTGGTAGAGCAGTTGACTTTTAATCAATTGGTCGCAGGTTCGAATCCTGCACGACCCACCAGTGTAGAAAGGCGCCCTAAAGGCGCCTTTTTGCTATCTGCCGTCTGTGCAGGTCGGGCAAGGTGAAGCCGCCGGCCGACAAATGCTATCCGCACCTATTTCCGGTGACTTTTCCTCTCATATTCGCTATCTTGTTTAGTATACAAAACACAATTGCCATGCGTTTTGCTATGTCATGCAAAAGAAAGGCAATATTGTTAAGCCCGTAAAACGAGAAGCCATAATGAGTGTGATGTTTGATCCTGAAGCCGCAATCTATCCGTTTCCGCCAAAGCCTGTCCCGCTGAGCCAGGACGAAAAGCAATTCTACCGTGAGAAGATCAAACGTCTTCTCAAAGAACGAGATGCGGTGATGGTGGCCCATTACTACACCGACCCGGAAATTCAGCAGCTGGCGGAAGAGACCGGCGGCTGTATTTCTGACTCACTGGAGATGGCACGCTTCGGTGCAAAACATCCTGCTTCCACGCTGCTGGTTGCTGGCGTGCGTTTTATGGGCGAAACGGCAAAGATCCTGAGCCCTGAAAAAACCATTCTGATGCCGACGCTTAATGCGGAGTGTTCACTTGATCTCGGCTGCCCGATTGACGAATTCACGGCCTTCTGTGACGCCTACCCTGACCGGACCGTGGTGGTTTACGCCAACACCTCTGCGGCGGTAAAAGCGCGGGCAGACTGGGTTGTCACCTCCAGCATCGCCGTTGAGCTGATTGAACATCTGGATAGCCTGGGCGAGAAAATCATCTGGGCGCCTGACCGCCATCTTGGAAATTATGTCCAGAAGCAGACGGGGGCTGACGTTCTCTGCTGGCAGGGTGCCTGCATTGTGCACGACGAATTCAAAACTCAGGCGCTGGCGCGCATGAAGGCACTTTATCCTGACGCCGCGATTCTTGTTCACCCTGAATCACCGCAGTCGATTGTCGACATGGCGGACGCCGTGGGCTCAACCAGCCAGCTTATCAACGCGGCCAGAACGCTGCCTAACAGACAGCTCATCGTGGCAACCGATCGCGGTATCTTCTACAAGATGCAGCAGGCCGTGCCGGAGAAAGAGCTCCTTGAAGCGCCAACGGCGGGCGAGGGCGCAACGTGTCGCAGCTGTGCGCATTGTCCGTGGATGGCGATGAATGGCCTGAAGGCCATTGCCGAAGGGCTCGAGACGGGCGGGGCAGCACATGAAATCCATGTGGATGCCGCCCTGCGTGAAGGTGCGTTAATTCCGCTTAACCGCATGCTGGATTTTGCGGCTACACTACGTACTTAATTCAAAACGACCGGGGAAAAGATGGATTTTTTTAGCACGCAGAACATTCTGGTTCATATACCGATTGGTGCAGGTGGCTATGACCTGTCATGGATTGAGGCCGTTGGCACGCTGGCGGGATTACTCTGTATCTGGCTGGCAAGCCTGGAGAAGATCAGCAACTACGCGTTCGGGCTGATAAACGTTACGCTGTTTGCGATTATCTTCTTCCAGATCCAGCTGTACGCCAGTCTGCTTTTGCAGCTGTTCTTCTTCGCCGCCAATATTTACGGCTGGTACGCGTGGTCGCGTCAGAACAGCCAGCAGGAGGCAGAGCTGCAGATCCGCTGGCTGCCCTTGCCGAAAGCCATCGCCTGGTTTGTCGCCTGCATGGTCGCCATTGGTTTAATGACCGTCTATATCAACCCGGTGTTTGCGTTCCTGACCCGCGTTGCCGTTTCGGTCATGTCCGGTTTCGGCCTGAACGTGACGATGCCCGAGCTCCAGGCGGATGCCTTCCCGTTCTGGGATTCCTGCATGATGGTGCTGTCGATTGCGGCGATGATCCTGATGACCCGTAAATACGTTGAGAACTGGCTGCTGTGGGTCATCATCAACGTGATCAGCGTGGCGATCTTCGCCCTGCAGGGCGTCTATGCAATGTCGCTGGAATATCTGCTGCTGACCTTCATTGCGCTGAACGGCAGCCGGATGTGGATTAAGAGCGCGCGTGAGCGAGGTTCTCACGCGCTTTCCAGCTAGTGGTGATGCTGATGTGAATGTCCGGACTGCGCCTCGTTAAGGTGGCAGTCCGGCCCGTTACAGGGCTGATACTCCATCTGGATGGTGGCGTGGCCAATTTCGTAGTGATGTTCAAGAAAATGCTGGATGCGCTCAAGCAGCGCATCGTGGTCGTGAGGCGGGATCACCTGGACGTGCAGCGTCATGACCGGTTTTTCCCCCACCAGCCAGACGTGAACGTGATGAACGTTGCGCACTTCCGGGACTGAACGGCGCAGGTTGCGCTTTAGCTCGTCAATATCCATCGATGCCGGTGCCCCTTCAAGCAGTTCATTCACGCTCTCCTTCAGCAGCCGCCAGGCGCTGCGCAAGACCAGACACGACACCAGCACGGACAGAATAGGATCGACAGGCGTCCAGCCGGTGTAGAGGATCACCAGCGCGGCGACAATCGCCCCGACTGAGCCGAGCAAATCACCCAGAACATGCAGAGCCGCAGCGCGCACGTTGAGGTTCTTTTCCCCGCTGCCGCGGTGCAAAATCCAGAAGGCGAGGATATTCGCCAGCAGCCCCGCCACGGCAATCACCATCATTGTCGCCCCGGCGATCGGCTGCGGGTGTCTGAATCGCTGTACGGCCTCCCAGACGATAAGAACGGTAATGACCACCAGCGCAATAGCGTTAACAAACGCGGCGAGGGTTGTCAGCCTCAGCCAGCCGAAGGTATGGCGCGCATTGGGAGGACGACGCGCAAACTGCACCGCCAGCAGGGCGAAGAGCAGCGCTGCGGCATCGGTCAGCATGTGTCCGGCATCGGCCAGTAGCGCCAGAGAGCCGGAAATCAGGCCGCCAATGACCTCGATAATCATAAACGTTGCGGTAACGCCAAAGGCCAGCATCAGTCGTTTAGCGTTGTCGTTGCCGGGAGAGGGTGAATGGGAATGGGAGTGAGCCATGTCTGCTTTCCTGATGTGTTATTGTTTTTAGTGTAGCGTTTTTAATAGGTTACTCCAAAAAGAAAGGAGAGCCAGAGCTCTCCTTTTTCTTACCGAACACCCCCGTTACTGGGTGGTGCCATCGGTTTTGGTATTCGCATCGTTCCCTACTTTGTCATTAGGGTCAGGGCATTTGCCGTCCTTGCACATTGAGTTCTTATGAACCTCGTCCGAGCTCATATTGTCATGATTCATGGTGCCGGAACCGCTGCCGTTGGGATGCAGCATGGTGCCGCCGGTGTTGGTGTTGCCGGTATTAATCTGGCTGTTGTCGACATTATTCGGGGCGATATTCTGTTTCGCATCAGGTGCGGGCTGGCCTGCTGCCGCAGCGGCATTCGCATCACCGTTGCTGTCTGATGTGCCCGTTTCCGCGGCCAGGACGCTGCCGCTTGCCAGAGTAAGTGTGGCGGTCAGGAAGAGGGTTGCCAGTTTTGTCATTTTCATCATGGTGCTCCTGTTCTTGTCGTTACGCTGGATAACATTCTCCAACAGTGCATCTTTTTCTGAGGCGAAAGATTCCGCCTTACGGACTTACGTCAGTAGGGAATCGCGTTTAAGCGTGTAAAATTGGTTGTTACAGTTAAAAAGCTTAGGTTAGATCTCGTTTTTCGCTATTTTGTGGCGATTTTTAGGCGAATTCCAGGAATTATCTGCGTGAAGTGTAAAACCGTGTTTACACTTCCTGGTCGACAAGATAGATTGAAAGGATTGCTTTCATTACTAAAGATATGGCAGAGCTGGAAAGAAAATGAATTATCAGAACGACGATTTACGCATTAAAGAGATCAACGAGTTATTACCTCCTGTAGCGCTCCTTGAGAAATTCCCCGCCACTGAAAATGCCGCAAACACGGTTTCTCATGCTCGTAAAGCGATCCATAAGATCCTGAAAGGTAATGACGATCGTCTTCTGGTGGTGATTGGTCCGTGCTCCATTCACGATCCTGCAGCTGCGAAAGAGTACGCTGCCCGTCTGCTCACCCTCCGTGAAGAGCTGAAGGACGAGCTGGAAATCGTGATGCGCGTTTATTTTGAAAAACCGCGTACCACCGTGGGCTGGAAAGGGCTGATTAACGATCCGCATATGGATAACAGCTTCCAGATCAACGACGGCCTGCGCATTGCGCGCAAGCTGCTGCTGGAGATCAACGACAGCGGCCTGCCTGCGGCCGGTGAATTCCTCGACATGATTACGCCACAATATCTGGCAGACCTGATGAGCTGGGGCGCAATTGGTGCCCGCACAACCGAATCTCAGGTTCACCGTGAGCTGGCGTCCGGTCTTTCTTGCCCGGTAGGTTTCAAAAACGGCACTGACGGCACCATTAAGGTGGCTATCGACGCTATCAACGCAGCGGGTGCGCCGCACTGCTTCCTGTCCGTGACCAAATGGGGCCATTCCGCCATCGTTAACACCAGTGGTAACGGTGACTGCCATATCATTCTGCGCGGCGGTAAAGAGCCGAACTACAGCGCGAAACACGTGGCAGAAGTGAAGGTCGGGCTGGAAAAAGCCGGGCTGCCACCGCAGGTGATGATCGATTTCAGCCATGCCAACTCCAGCAAGCAGTTTAAAAAGCAGATGGAAGTAGGGGCAGACGTTTGCCAGCAGATTGCCGGCGGTGAGAAGGCGGTAATTGGGGTGATGATCGAAAGCCATCTGGTCGAAGGTAACCAGAACCTGGAAGGCAGCGAGCCGCTGGTGTATGGCAAAAGCGTCACCGATGCCTGCATTGGCTGGGACGATACCGATACCATCCTGCGTCAGCTGGCGAATGCGGTAAAAGCGCGCCGCGGCTGAATTTTCAGACACAAATAAAAAAGCGCGGAAGGCTCCGCGCTTTTTTTATGCCTTGCGAAAATTACTTCGCTTTACCCTGGTTCGCGACAGCCGCTGCTTTCGCCGCGATCTCTTCTGCGTTACCCAGATAGTAGTGTTTGATTGGCTTGAAGTTTTCGTCGAACTCATACACCAGCGGTACGCCAGTTGGGATGTTCAGTTCAAGGATTTCGTCTTCACCCATGTTGTCCAGGTATTTCACCAGCGCACGCAGGGAGTTACCGTGAGCAGCGATGATCACGCGCTCGCCGCTTTTCAGGCGTGGCAGAATGGTTTCGTTCCAGTAAGGCACAACGCGGTCGATGGTCAGCGCCAGGCTTTCGGTGGTTGGCAGCTCAGCGTCGGTCAGCTTCGCGTAACGCGGATCGTGGCCCGGGTAGCGCTCGTCATCTTTGGTCAGCTCTGGCGGGGTGATTGCGAAGCCGCGACGCCACTGTTTAACCTGCTCGTCGCCATATTTCTCAGCGGTTTCCGCTTTGTTCAGGCCCTGCAGCGCACCGTAGTGACGTTCGTTCAGTTTCCAGGACTTCTCAACCGGCAGCCAGGCCTGATCCAGTTCGTCCAGCACGTTCCACAGGGTGTGGATGGCACGTTTCAGCACAGAGGTGTAAGCAAAATCAAAGCTGAAGCCTTCTTCCTTCAGCAGTTTACCCGCTGCTTTTGCTTCGCTTACGCCTTTCTCAGACAGATCAACGTCGTACCAACCGGTAAAGCGGTTTTCGTTGTTCCACTGGCTTTCGCCGTGACGCACCAGGACCAGCTTAGTTATAGCCATCTCTTACTCCTCAAGCATTTTTAGAATGATAACAATTCTCATTATATTGCCGTGGCCGTGCCACCAGCAACGCTTAACCCTAACCATAGCGAAAATAGTCTCTGAGTGTAAGATGCTTGTGAATCCAGGGTTATGATTTTGTCTGCGATCGGCGCTATTTTCAGCAAGGCGTGCAGAAAAAAGCCCTCCGGAGGGAGGGCTGGATATTAATGTGGAATAAAATGATATTCCGTCACGCTCACGTACTCTTTACCCGGGCGCAGCACGCAGTCCGGCTGCGGCCATTCCGGATGGTTCGGGCTGTCCGGCAGGAACTCGCTCTCCAGCGCCAGGCCTTGCCAGTCGCTGTACTCATCATGTTCGCGCGCCGTCGTGCCGCCGAGGTAGTTGCCTGAGTAAAACTGCAGGGCAGGGGCAGTGGTATAAACCGTCATCTGCAGTTTCTCATCCGCAGACCAGACCTGCGCGGCAGGCTGTTTCACATCGCCTTTGGCCTGCAGCAGGAAAGCGTGGTCGTAGCCTTTCACCTTGCGCTGATCGTCATCACTCATGAAATCCTGGGCGATGGACTTCGCGCTGCGGAAGTCAAAGCTGGTGCCGCTCACGTCTTTAAGGCCCTGATACGGAATGCCCATCTCGTCAACCGGCAGATACGCATCCGCCAGGATCTGCAGCTTGTGCTCACGCACGTCGCACTGGTTACCGTCCAGATTAAAGTACGCGTGGTTGGTCAGGTTGACCGGACACGGCTTGTCGACCGTCGCACGGTATTCAATGGCGATACGGTTGTCGTCGGTCAGCGTAAAGCGCGCGGACGCGACAAGGTTCCCCGGGAAGCCCTGATCGCCATCAGGCGAATCCAGCGAGAACAGCACTTCGCCATCGTTTTGACGAACAATCTTCCAGCGGCGTTTATCAAACCCGTCCGGTCCGCCGTGCAGCTGGTTCTCACCCTGGCTTGGAAGCAGGGTGTACTGCACGCCGTCGAGTTCAAAACGGCTCTTCGCGATGCGGTTAGCATAGCGCCCGACGGACGCGCCCAGATAGGCGGACTGATTGACGTACTGCTCAGGCGAGGCGCAGCCGAGCAGTGTCTCGCGCACGCTGCCGTCCGGCATCGGTACGCGGGCAGAAAGAAGGGTTGCCCCCCAGTCCATCACCGTAACGACCATCCCCGCGCTGTTGCGCAGGGTTAACAGGCGATACGGCAGACCATCCGGTGCAAGGGTAGGTGTTTCGTTTAGCACTGTCCGGCTCCTTGTGATGCTTTACAAACATAGAAGGTTTCTTTGATACCCGTTTTTGCTTCGTACTGCTTCGCCACGGCATCCTGTACGGCAGGGACCAGCTCTTCTGGCACCAGCGCAACGATGCAGCCGCCAAAACCGCCGCCCGTCATGCGCACGCCGCCTTTGTCGCCAATGGTGGCTTTAACGATGTCCACCAGGGTGTCGATCTGCGGAACGGTGATTTCAAAATCATCGCGCATGGAGGCGTGAGATTCCGCCATCAGCTCACCCATGCGTTTCAGGTCACCTTTTGCCAGCGCGGACGCGGCTTCAACGGTACGGGCATTTTCCGTCAGCACGTGACGAACGCGTTTGGCGACAACCGGATCAAGCTCGTGCGCCACTTTGTTAAATTCATTGAGCGTCACGTCGCGCAGGGCAGGCTGCTGGAAGAAGCGGGCGCCGGTTTCGCACTGCTGGCGGCGGGTGTTGTATTCGCTGCCCACCAGCGTGCGCTTAAAGTTGCTGTTGACGATCACCACAGCCGCGCCTTTCGGCAGGGGAACGGCTTTGGTACCCAGCGAGCGGCAATCAATTAACAGGGCATGCTCTTTTTTGCCCAGTGCGGAGATCAGCTGGTCCATAATGCCGCAGTTGCAGCCCACGAACTGGTTTTCTGCTTCCTGACCGTTCAGGGCGATTTGCGCGCCATCCAGCGGCAGATGATAAAGCTGCTGGAACACGGTGCCAACGGCGACTTCCAGCGACGCAGAGGAGCTTAAGCCCGCACCCTGCGGCACGTTGCCGCTGATAACTAAATCGGCACCGCCAAAGTTCTTGTTACGCTTCTGAAGGTGTTTCACCACGCCGCGCACGTAGTTAGACCACTGCTGGCTGTCGTGCGTCACAATCGGGGCATCGAGGGAAAACTCGTCCGTTTCATTACCGTAATCCGCCGCAATCACGCGAACTTTACGGTCGTCGCGCTTCGCGCAGCTGATGACGGTCTGGTAATCGATGGCGCACGGCAGCACGAAACCGTCGTTATAGTCGGTGTGTTCACCGATCAGGTTAACGCGGCCTGGCGCCTGAATAACGTGGGTGGCAGGGTAGCCAAATTTCTCAGCAAACAGGGATTGTGTTTTATCTTTCAGACTCATTTTTTTAGACTCCTGATTCGCGATAGTGGACGTCGCTAACGGCACGCAGACGTTCTGCCGCCTGTTCCGCCGTCAGGTCACGCTGGGTTTCCGCCAGCATTTCATAGCCCACCATGAATTTACGCACCGTCGCAGAGCGCAGCAGCGGCGGATAGAAATGGGCGTGCAGCTGCCAGTGTTGATTCTCTTCGCCGTTAAACGGGGCGCCGTGCCAGCCCATGGAGTACGGGAAAGAGCACTGGAAGAGGTTGTCGTAACGGCTGGTCAGCTTTTTCAGCGCCAGGGCAAGGTCGTCGCGCTGCGCGTCGCTAAGATCGGTGATGCGCTGCACGTGCGCTTTCGGCAGCAGCAGCGTTTCAAACGGCCAGGCGGCCCAGTAGGGGACGACGGCCAGCCAGTGTTCGGTTTCCACCACGGAGCGGCTGCCGTCGGCAAGCTCGCGCTGGGTGTAGTCCACCAGCATCGGCGAACCGTTTTCCGCGAAATACGCTTTCTGCAGACGGTCTTCACGCTCGGCTTCGTTAGGCAGGAAGCTGTTCGCCCAGATCTGGCCGTGCGGGTGCGGGTTTGAGCAGCCCATGGCCGCGCCTTTGTTTTCGAACACCTGCACCCACGGATAGCGCTGCCCCAGCTCTGCGGTTTGCGCCTGCCAGGTGCTGACGACCTCTTTCAGCGCGTCCACGCTCAGCTCGGGCAGCGTTTTGCTGTGATCCGGCGAGAAGCAGATCACGCGGCTGGTTCCGCGCGCGCTTTCACAGCGCATCAGCGGATCGTGGCTTTCCGGCGCGTCCGGCGTGTCGGTCATCAGGGCGGCAAAATCGTTGGTGAACACGAAGGTGCCTTTGTAGTCCGGGTTTTTATCCCCGGTGACGCGCGTGTTGCCCGGACAGAGGAAGCAGTCCGGGTCGTGCTGTGGCAGCGTCTGTTTTGCAGGCGTCTCCTGCGCCCCCTGCCAGGGGCGCTTGGCGCGATGCGGAGAAACCAAAATCCATTGCCCGCTTAACGGGTTAAAACGACGATGCGGATGATCGACGGGATTAAATTGCGTCATGACGGATCCTTAGTCCGGATAGCCTTGCGGGTGGCGTGACTGCCAGTGCCAGGTATCCTGTGCCATTTCATCAAGCGTGCGCGTCACACGCCAGTTAAGCTCTTTGTCGGCTTTGGTGGCATCGGCCCAGTAAGCAGGCAGGTCGCCATCTCGACGCGGAGCGAAGTGGTAGTTCACCGGCTTACCGCAGGCTTTGCTGAAGGCGTTAACCACGTCCAGCACGCTGCTGCCGACCCCGGCGCCGAGGTTGTAAATATGCACGCCCGGTTTGTTGGCCAGCTGCTGCATGGCCGCAACGTGACCGTCGGCCAAATCCATCACGTGGATGTAGTCGCGCACGCCGGTGCCGTCTTCGGTCGGGTAGTCATTGCCAAAAATCGCCAGCGAGTCGCGGCGACCCACGGCAACCTGGGCGATATACGGCATCAGGTTGTTCGGGATACCCTGCGGATCTTCACCCATGTCTCCAGAAGGATGCGCGCCGACCGGGTTGAAGTAGCGCAGCAGCGCGATGCTCCACTCCGGCTGCGCTTTTTGCAGGTCGGTCAGGATCTGCTCTACCATCAGCTTGCTTTTGCCGTACGGGCTTTGCGGGGTACCGGTCGGGAAGCTTTCAACGTAAGGGATTTTGGGCTGATCGCCGTAGACGGTGGCGGAGGAGCTAAAGATGAAGTTTTTGACGTTGGCCGCACGCATGGCGGAGATGAGACGCAGGGTACCGTTGACGTTGTTGTCGTAATACTCGAGCGGCTTCGCAACGGATTCACCGACCGCTTTCAGACCCGCGAAGTGGATCACCGCTTCGATGGCATGGTCGTGAAGGATCTCGGTCATCAGCGCTTCGTTGCGGATGTCGCCTTCCACGAAAGTCGGTTGTTTACCGCCAAGGCGTTCAATCACCGGCAGCACGCTGCGCTTACTGTTGCACAGGTTGTCGAGGATGATGACGTCGTGACCGTTTCGCAGCAGTTGCACGCAGGTATGACTACCTATGTAACCGCTACCACCTGTTACCAGAACTCGCATATTTCGCTCCATTGGGCTTATGGTATGTAATAACCATAGCATAACAGAGACGCGAAAAGTGTGACATGGGATAAAATAGTGGAATCGTTTACACTCGTTTTCACACTCGCTTTTTTAATGACTGAGTGCATTCTAGATCAAAGAGATAGCGATGTATTGATGCAAGTTATCTGAAAAAGAGGAGGGCAGAGCCCTCCACGGTTAATCGACGTTGCTGAGAAGATAGCGATAACCCTCACCGTCCGGCACAAACTCCAGACGATGCGTGATGCAGGCGGGGGCATCTTCGGCATGATGTGAAACGAACAGCAGCTGCGTTTCACCTTCGCTAATCAGCACGTCCACAAAGCGGCGGATAAGCTGGCGATTCAGCGGATCGAGTCCCTGCAGCGGTTCGTCGAGGATCAGAAGCGTAGGGTGTTTCACCAGCGCGCGAACGATCAGGGCCAGACGCTGCTGCCCCCACGACAGACTATGAAACGGCGCGTCAGCGACCCGGTTGTCCATGCCCAGAATATCCAGCCACTGCTGGGCGAGCTTGTGCTGTTTGTCAGACACCGCCTGATAAATACCGATGGAATCAAAATACCCGGAAAGGATCGCGTTGCGTACCGTGGTACTGACCCGGTAATCCAGATGCAGGCTGCTGCTGACGTAGCCGATATGTTTTTTAATATCCCAGATGGTTTCGCCGCTGCCGCGACGCCGACCAAACAGCGTCAGATCGTTGCTATAGCCCTGCGGGTGATCGCCGGTTATCAGGCTCAGCAGCGTGGATTTTCCCGCGCCGTTAGGGCCGATAATCTGCCAGTGTTCGCCGGGATTGACCGTCCAGCTAAGACGGTTGAGGATCGGGCGATCGTCATAAGAGACCATCCCATCCCGCAGCACGATGCGCGGCTGGTGGGGATCGAGCGCATGGCGGGCCGAAGGGGCGTCAGGTTCCGGAAGCGTAATTCCGTCGAGTTGTTCACTGTGTGCGAGCTGGGCAATGAGCGCCTGCTTGAGCAGCGCTGTTTTTTCGCCGGTCTCGGTCAGGTTACAGTCGGCCAGTACGCCCGCGTGCTGAATAAAGTCCGGAATTTCATCGAAGCGGTTAAGCACCAAAACCAGGGTATATCCCTGCTGATTAAGCGACTCCAGCAGGGCCGCCAGCTGCGCACGGGACTGCACGTCAAGGCCGTCAAACGGTTCGTCGAGGATAAGCAGCTCGGGCTCGCTCATCAGCGCCTGGCAAAGCAGCGTTTTTCGCGTCTCGCCGGTAGAAAGGTATTTAAAGCGCCGATTCAGCAGGGCGGTGATGCCGAACCGTTCTGCCAGGCGCTGACAGCGGGCGGGATCTTTCACCTCATCCTGAATAATTTCCGCCGTCGTACGGCCGGTATCTTCTTCGCCAGGGCTGAGTAAATCAGTGTTATTGCGCTGCCACTCGTCGCTTACCAGCTTTTGCAATTGTTCAAATGACAGGCGCGTCAGGCGCGTAAAGTCGCCCTGGCATTCGCCCTTGAGGAGGGGGAGCTCGCCGGCCAGCGCGCGGGCCAGCGCGGATTTACCGCTGCCGTTAGTGCCGACAAACGCCCAGCTTTCACCCGCGCGTATCGTTAAATCAGCAATCGTCAGCGTTCGGGTATCGCTAAGACGAAACGTGCCTTGCGAAATATGCAATGATGACATGGTTTATCCCTGTTTTTGCAGCAACAGATATCAGGGATACGCACTGTCGGCGCGATTGTCAATGCGCTCAGCACAATGTGGCGATAATCACCCGGTCTGCGTTGAACCAGGCGGTAACGACAGTACCTTCTTCTAAACCGTCCGCTTCGCTAAGCGGTATCGTCGCGCAAAGCGGTTGCCCGTCTGCGAGGGTCATCAGCACTTCGCACTGCGCCTGGCCGCGTTCGATATGGCTAATAGCGCCCTGGAGCTGGTTATCGGCCGCCTTTGCGGCGTCGGGATCGCGCGTGATATTGACCCACGGCGCTTTCAGCAGCACCAGCACCTCTTTACCTTCATCGAGCTCAAGGCGCTCTGCGCTCTGCGCCGTTATTGCGGCCTTCAGACGGGTGGTGCCATCGGCAAGCAGGATCTCAATATGCTGCTGTACCTGCAGATTGTCGCGCGCCGTCACCGTACCAAACCACTGGTTGCGGGCGCTGGTTTGTAACGAGAAGCGGGAAATGGCGGCCAGCAAGCTGTCCAGCGGAACGTTATCGTCGTCGCTCAACACATCGAACGCCTTTTGCTGGATCTGGGCCAGCAGATCGTAAAGCTGAATAAGGCGCTGGCCATAACGCGTCACGATCGCACCGCCGCCGCCTTTGCCGCCCGTGGCTCTGTCCACCAGCGGGTGTTCGCTCAGGGTGTTCATTTCGTTGATGGCGTCCCAGGCACTTTTGTAGCTGATGCCCGCGTTTTTCGCCCCCTGGCTAATCGAGCCCGTTTGTTCTATTTGTTTAAGCAGGGCGATACGTCGCGGATCGGCGAAAAGCTTTTGCTGAAGTCGTAGAGTGAGAAGAATTTCGGCCTGCATAACAGTGTCCTGGCAAAAAGAGTATTGTGACCCAAATGGCGCAGGGCGCAAAGGGTACCGCACAAAAGGGGATGTTTTTCTCACTTGAAAGGGTAGAATGAGCCGTTCACAATATCTGGAGAAAACCATGTTAGAGTTGTTGAAAAGTCTGGTATTCGCCGTGATCATGGTACCAGTAGTGATGGCCATCATCCTCGGTGCCATCTACGGCCTGGGTGAAGTGTTCAACGTCTTTTCGAACATTGGTCACAAAGACCAGGCTAAAAAGCAGCATTGATTCCCCACAAAACGCCCGGCCAGTCCGGGCGTTTTGCTCTCAAGATTTTCCCGTCTACGCCGATATTATTTAACGCATCACACCGGTTTACCCCTTCAGCGTTACGATTAAACGCTGGGATCTCCCTGACGTAATCGTTATATTAAGATGTATATAACGCTACTCACAGGAGTTACAGATGGCACGTTCATGGATACGCCTTTTCGCAGGGGCAACGCTGACGCTTTCACTTACCGGACACGCGCTGGCGGACGAGGGTAAAATCACCGTCTTTGCCGCGGCGTCGCTGACCAACGCGCTGCAGGACATCGCGGCGGCGTATAAAAAAGAGAAAAACGTCGAGGTGGTCTCCTCTTTTGCCTCTTCCTCGACGCTGGCGCGCCAGATAGAAGCGGGCGCACCGGCGGATCTGTTCATCTCGGCTGACCAGAAGTGGATGGACTACGCGACGGAGAAGAAATCGATTGATGCCACAACCCGCGAAACGCTGCTGGGGAATAGCCTGGTTGTCGTGGCGCCAAAAGCCAGCGCGCAGGCGGACTTCACCATCAACAAAGAGACCCACTGGACGAGCCTGCTGAACGGTGGCCGTCTGGCCGTGGGCGACCCGGAGCACGTTCCGGCCGGGATTTATGCCAAAGAAGCGCTGCAAAAGCTGGGTGCATGGGAGACATTGTCACCGAAGCTGGCCCCGGCGGAAGACGTGCGCGGCGCGCTGGCGCTGGTAGAACGCAATGAAGCCCCGCTGGGCATTGTGTATGGCTCTGATGCCGTTGCCAGTAAAGGTGTAAAAGTGGTCGCAACGTTCCCGGAAGACTCCCACAAGAAAGTGGAATATCCTGTTGCGATTGTTGATGGACATAAAAATGCGGCCGTGACGGCCTTCCGCGATTACCTGAAAGGGCCGGAGGCGTCCGCAATCTTTAAACGTTATGGATTTACGACTCACTGATGATATTGACCGATCCTGAATGGCAGGCTGTTCTGCTGAGCCTAAAAGTCTCTTCCCTGGCGGTTGCGCTGAGCTTGCCCTTTGGGATCTTCTTTGCCTGGCTACTGGTTCGCTGTCAGTTTCCCGGCAAAACGCTGCTCGACAGCGTGCTGCATCTTCCGCTCGTTTTGCCGCCCGTGGTGGTCGGTTACCTGCTGCTGATTTCGATGGGGCGACGCGGTTTTATCGGCGAGAAGCTCTACGACTGGTTTGGGCTGACGTTTGCGTTTAGCTGGCGCGGTGCGGTACTGGCGGCGGCGGTGATGTCATTCCCGCTGATGGTGAGGGCGATCCGCCTCGCGCTGGAAGGCGTGGACATGAAGCTCGAACAGGCGGCCCGCACGCTGGGCGCAGGGCGCTGGCGCGTCTTTTTCACCATCACGCTTCCGCTCACGCTGCCGGGCATTATTGTCGGGACGGTGCTGGCCTTCGCCCGCTCGCTGGGCGAGTTTGGCGCGACGATCACGTTTGTGTCGAACATCCCCGGCGAGACGCGAACTATTCCGTCGGCAATGTATACCCTGATTCAAACGCCGGGCGGTGAAGGCGCGGCGGCGCGGCTGTGTATTATTTCAATTGTGCTGGCGCTGGTATCGCTGATGGTGTCTGAATGGCTGGCGCGGCTCAGCCGCGAGCGGATGGGGAAATAAGCATGCTGGAACTCCATTTCACCCAGACGCTGGGAAACCATACCCTGACGCTTAACGAGACGCTGCCGGCAAGCGGAATCACCGCTATCTTTGGCGTGTCGGGGGCGGGAAAAACGTCGCTGATTAATGCCATCAGCGGCCTGACCCGCCCGCAGTCAGGCCGTATTGTCCTGAATGACCGCGTCCTGAATGACGTGGAGAACAAAATTTACCTCTCGCCGGATAAACGCCGCATCGGCTATGTTTTCCAGGACGCGCGCCTGTTCCCGCACTACAGCGTGCGCGGCAACCTGCGTTACGGCATGGCGAAAAGCATGGCCGGGCAGTTTGACAAGCTGGTGACGCTTTTAGGCATTGAGCCTCTGCTCGACAGGCTGCCATCCTCACTCTCCGGCGGAGAAAAACAGCGTGTGGCCATTGGTCGCGCGTTGCTGACCGCCCCCGAGCTGCTGCTGCTCGACGAGCCGCTGGCCTCGCTCGATATACCGCGTAAACGCGAACTTCTGCCTTATCTGCAGCGCCTGACGCGCGAAATTAATATTCCGATGCTCTACGTCAGCCATTCGCTGGATGAGATCCTCCATCTGGCCGACAAGGTGCTGGTGCTGGAAGAGGGCAGCGTGAAGGCCTTCGGCAACCTGGAAGAGGTGTGGGGCAGCAGCGTAATGCACCCCTGGTTACCCCGGGAACAGCAGAGCAGCATCCTGAAAGTGAGCGTTCTGGAACATCACCCGCACTACGCGATGACCGCCCTGGCGCTGGGCGACCAGCATCTGTGGGTCAATAAGATCGACAAACCGCTACAGTCCGCGCTGCGAATTCGCATCCAGGCGTCGGACGTCTCGCTGGTGCTGCAGCCGCCGCTGCAAACCAGTATTCGAAATATTCTGCGCGCCAAAGTCGCGGAGTGTTTTGATGATAACGGGCAGGTGGAAGTGAAGCTTGAAGTCGGCAGCAGGACGCTCTGGGCGCGCATCAGCCCGTGGGCGAGGGATGAGTTAGGGATCAAACCCGGCCTGTGGCTTTACGCGCAAATTAAGAGCGTCTCGATTACCGCCTGATTACAGCAGGTGGGTATAAATGTACTGCGCGATGCTGTCGGTGGTGTTGTCGCCAATCACCACGTTGGCGCGGGCTTTTACCGCGTCGTCGGCATTGCCCATCGCCACGCCGGTACCGGCGGCTTCCAGCATGCTGATGTCGTTGTAGTTGTCGCCAAAGGCGATCACGTCACGCATCGACCCGCCCTGTGATTCCACATACTGCGTCAGGCGCTTGCCTTTGCTGTTGCCTTTGCGGGCAATATCCACCTGGTCATGCCAGGACCATTCGCACTCCAGACCCAGCGTTTGTTCCACGTGTTTTGCGAAGGTATTCAGTTTGGTGGTGTCTTCATCGGTCAGGGCGAATTTCCAGATAGCCTCAACGTCATGGGCTGCCTGACGCAGGGAGGAAACCTGGGTAAAGACCGGACGCTGCGCTTCAGGCAGGGACAACGCCCAGTTGCTGGTGCGCACCACGTGGCCTGTAGGGCGCTCGTACACCATCGCGTTATCCACGTACATCAGGCCGTGAACGGCATGCTCATCCAGCAGATCGATCAGCTGCAGCGCCTGGGGAACCGGTAGCGCGTCGGATTCTAAAACCTTTTTTGCCTGATAATCATACAAATAAGTGCCATTACAACAAATTGCAGGTGTATCTAACGCCAGTGCCTGATAAAAAGGGTGAATGGCAACGTGATGTCGACCCGTTACGATAAGGAGTTGATATCCCACTTCCTGCGCGCGTTTTAGCGCCTCAAGGGAGGAGGGGAGAAGGTTTTTTTGCGGCGTCAGTAAGGTACCGTCTAAATCCAGAGCAATCACACGCGAGGTCATCTGTTTTCCCGGGTTAATATTGAATTTACGTTTTGATGGGATGGTACACCGAGAGGCGAACGCTTCAAAACTCCTGTCGACAATTCAGCATTCACCGTCAAAAGTTAACTACTTTCATGCGCAGTGAGGAGTGAATATTCATGAAACAAACCGTTTATACCGCCAGTCCTGAAAGCCAGCAGATCCACGTCTGGCGTTTAAATACCGAAGGGACACTCACGCTGGTTCAGGTTGTTGATGTGCCAGGCCAGGTGCAACCGATGGTCATCAGCCCGGATAAACGTTTCTTGTACGTGGGTGTGCGCCCGGAGTTCCGCGTGCTGGCCTATCGCATTTCTCCGGACGATGGCGCGCTGACGTACACTGCCGAAGCCCCGTTGCCGGGCAGCCCAACCCATATCTCGACCGATCGTAAAGGCAACTTTGTCTTCAGCGGATCGTATAACGCGGGCTGCGTCAGCGTAACGCGTCTGGAAGATGGTATTCCGGTCGAAACCGTGGATGTGGTGGAAGGGCTTGAAGGCTGCCACTCGGCGAATATCTCTCCGGATAACCGCACGCTGTGGGTGCCTGCGCTGAAGCAGGATCGTATCTGCCTGTTCACCCTGAGCGACGATGGTCACCTGGTGGCGCAGAATCCTGCCGAAGTGACTACCGTTGAAGGCGCCGGTCCGCGTCATATGGTCTTCCATCCGAACCAGCAGTACGCCTACGTGGTCAATGAGTTGAACAGCTCTGTGGACGTATGGGAGCTGAAAGATCCAAACGGTCAGATTGAGTGCGTGCAGACGCTGGACATGATGCCGTCTGATTTCTCCGATACCCGCTGGGCGGCGGATATCCACATAACGCCAAATGGCCGCCATCTGTACGCCTGCGACCGTACCTCCAGCCTGATTACCGTGTTTAGCGTGTCTGAAGACGGCAGCGTGCTGGCGATTGAAGGGTTCCAGCCAACGGAAACCCAGCCGCGCGGCTTTAATATCGATCACAGCGGTAAATACCTGATTGCGGCGGGGCAGAAATCCCACCACATCGCGCTGTATGAAATTAAAGGCGAGCAGGGGCTGCTGGAAGAGAAAGGACGTTATGCCGTAGGCCAGGGGCCAATGTGGGTGGTGGTCAACGCTCACTAAGAGGCTAAAAACAAAAAACCTCGCGAATGCGAGGTTTTTTTATGCCCGGTAAACGCAGCGCCACCGGGCAAAACAGCTTACTGCTTCGGCTCAGCAACCACTTTGCTACCCAGACCGCGGTTGTTGTATTCCCACATGCGGTTGAAGTTAGCGTCGTTCAGGTTGCGCTGCACGTTCCCTTTATCATCCACCGTACCGGTATTGCCGGAGAATGGACGTTTGGAGATCGCGGCATCAGCCCACGGCTTCGCCATGTTGAAGCCTTCATTGATCACGCTGTCGCGGATCACGACCTGGCCGTTGGTCGCAGAGTCCACGTCCAGGGAGCGTCCCAGCTGCGCCACGCCGTCACCGGCAGCGTTAAAGCGGCTGTTCACGGCCAGGAAGCCGTAGAAGAGGTTAGACTGGGTTGCCGGAGCAAACACGTAACCTTCCTGCTGAGTGCGTGAGTTCACCACGCGGAAATCGGTATTATCAAACACCACCGCGCCGCGACCGGACACCAGATCCACGTCACCTTCAACGTAGCTGTTGGTCACCAGAGTACGGGTCAGGCGGTTATTCTGCAGGGTGTTCTGCACGCCGCTGTTGGTCACGAAGAAGGTGTTCTGACGGCCCAGAATGTTGACGTTATTAATCTGCACCTTATCGCCATCGCTACGCAGCGCAACGGCCTGGTGACTACCAGCATCAACGCTGTCGCCCAGGGTATTCTGAATGGTCAGGTTCTGCAGCTGCAGACCGTTATTCTGAGACCAGAATACCGCCGAGCACATCACGCCAATGGTGGCAGAACGCTTGCTCTGGCAATTATCAAACATATACCACGCCGGTTTGCCCGGCATATATTTACCGGCCGGGTTCACCAGGTGACGCCAGGTGTTGCTGTCGATTTCGGAATCAATCGCCAGGCCAATTTTTACGTCGATCGCTTTTTCGCCCAGACCGTAAAGCGTAATGCTGCCAGGGGCCGCCGGAACATATACGGTGCCTTCATATTCACCCGGCAGGATCGCGATGTACTGGCGAGACGCGCTGTGTTTAGTGATGGCAGCATCAACCGCAGCCTGAATAGAGGTATGCGTTACGCCCTGCGCACCCGCCGGGCCAACCATGAAGTCAGGCTGTTTAGGCAGGTTGATAGAAGACGGTGTCCACGGCGCAGCGTTAGGATCCATCGCCGAGAAGTAGTGCGCACGATCGAAGTTCTTCGCTTCATCAGCGGACAAAATCGGGCGGGAGGCGGTACCGGGCGCAACCTGCTCAGAAGGGCGCTGATCCGGTGGTGTTGAACTGCATGCGGATAAGGTCACGCCAAAGGCGAGTGCTAACGCCAGACGGGAAATCCTGGAAATGTTCAAGGTAGAGCTCCTGGGTATGCAAGTCTTAAACGGGATAGACGAAATAGCCTGCTTTTTTATACTAAGTTGAGCGAAACGGGAAGATAAAAAGGGTAAAAGTTGCATTTTTAGCCCCGGAGCGGCAGGTAGGTGATCACAAATAAATAACATTTTCCGTCAAGGCGGTTGACAGCAGACGGTGGATGCAAATAAATGTCTATACAACCTAAGACAAGTGGAATGCCCCATGCAGCAGATTCATCCCGACGATGTAATATGGCGAAATGCGCGACTGGCTACGATGGCGCCGGACGTACCTGCGTCTTATGGACTGAAAGAGCAACACGCTCTGGTCGTGCGCGGCCACACTATTCTGGCCGCGATCCCTGAATCTGACATTCCTTCCGGACACCGACACTGTGTCGATCTTCAGGGGCGTCTGGTCACGCCTGGCCTGATTGACTGCCATACCCACCTGGTATTTGGCGGCGACCGCGCGGCGGAGTGGGAGCAGCGCCTGAACGGCGTCTCTTATCAAACCATCAGCGCCCAGGGGGGCGGGATTAACGCGACCGTGACGGCGACGCGCAGCAGCTCAGCCGAAACCTTGCTGAAACTGGCGCAGCAGCGGCTCCAGCGTCTCATGAATGAAGGCGTGACGACCGTTGAAATCAAATCGGGATACGGGCTCAACGCCGAGGCCGAAGAGAAGATGCTGCAGGTTGCCCGCCAGTTGGGCCTCAATAATCCGATCGATATCAGCCCAACGCTGCTGGCGGCCCATGCGGTTCCGCCGGAATACCGGCAGGATCCGGATGCCTACCTCACGCTGGTCTGTGAGCAGATACTGCCCACGCTGTGGCAAAAAGAGTTATATGAAGCAGTCGACGTGTTTTGTGAAAACGTCGGCTTTACCCCGTCGCAAACCGAGCGACTCTTCAAGGCCGCCGCCGAGCTGGGTATCCCGGTGAAAGGGCATGTCGAGCAGCTGTCGAATCAGGGCGGCGCGGCGCTGGTCAGCCAGTATAAGGGCCTTTCCGCCGATCATATTGAGTATCTCGACGACGCAGGCGTTCAGGCGATGGCGGAAAGCGGCACGGTTGCCGTCCTGTTGCCGGGTGCGTTCTATTTTCTGCAGGAGCGCCAGCGTCCGCCGGTTGAACAGCTCAGAAAACAGGGCGTGCCGATGGCCGTCGCCACCGACTATAACCCCGGCACCAGCCCGTTTGCGAGCCTGCACCTGGCGATGAACATGGCCTGCGTCCAGTTTGGCCTGACCCCGGAAGAAGCCTGGGCTGGCGTCACGCGCCATGCCGCGCAGGCGCTGGGCCGTGGCGCAACCCACGGGCAGCTGCGGGCAGGGTTTGTCGCCGATTTTATCGTCTGGGATGCTCATCATCCGGTTGAGATGGTCTACGAGCCGGGACGCAATCCGCTGTATCAACGTATTTTCCGTGGGGAGGCAGTATGAGGTTATGGCGGCCCGTAGCCGAAACCGTCTGGCAGGGGCGCGATGACAGCGCCGAGGCCAGCAGTGCAAAGCGCATTTTCCAGACGATAAAGCAGCAGGGCCAGTTCACGCCGCTTTCATCCGGCATCGCGCTGATAGGCTTTGAATGTGATGAAGGGGTAAAACGCAATCAGGGCAGGCCCGGCGCCGTGCAGGCACCGGATATGCTGCGAAAGGCGCTGGCAAATATGGCAAGCCATCAGGGGCATGACCGGCTGACGGATATGGGCTCTGTGTACGTTGAAGGCGGCGAGCTGGAAGCGGCACAGCAGGCGTTAAGCGATGCCGTCACGGCCTGTCAGCAGTCCGGGATGCGCACGCTGGTGTTTGGCGGCGGGCACGAAACCGCGTGGGCGCACGGTCGCGGCGTGCTGGAGGCCTTCCCGAACGAGCGGGTTGTCATTATCAACCTTGATGCCCATCTCGATCTGCGCAAGGCCGACCGGGCCACATCCGGCACCCCGTTTCGCCAGCTGGCGCGCTACTGCGATGAGCGCGGGCGGGAATTTCACTACGCCTGCCTTGGCGTGAGCCGGGCGGCGAACACGCTGGCGCTGTGGGACGAGGCCGAACGCCTGAACGTCACGCTGGTGGAAGATCTCCATTTCAGGCGCGATGCGCTATCCGCCCTGGAAAGGGTGCTGGCGCAGGCCGATCGTATCTATCTGACGATCGATCTGGACGTCCTCCCCGCCAGCGAAATGCCTGCCGTGTCCGCACCGGCTGCGTTAGGCATACCGGCGCTGGATCTTCTCCCGGTTATCGAACAAATCTGCCGTAGCGGTAAGCTACAGGCCGCCGATCTGGTAGAGTTTAACCCGCAGTACGATCGGGACGGGCAGGGCGCTAAGCTAGCCGCCCGCCTGGCCTGGCAAATTGCTCACTGGTGGGCATAACACTATTCAAGGAGTCACGATGTTTTCACGCTCACCTCTGCCGCAGTCGAGCCCTCCCGCGCCTTTCTATGAAAAGGTGAAGCAGGCAATTAGCGAAAAAATCGCTACCGGCGTCTGGCGCCCGCACGATCGCATTCCTTCGGAGGCCGAGCTGGTAGCGCAGTTTGGTTTTAGCCGGATGACCGTCAACCGGGCGCTGCGCGAGCTGACCGACGAAGGGCTTCTGGTGCGCCTGCAGGGCGTGGGGACGTTTGTGGCGGAACCGAAAGGACAGTCGGCGCTGTTTGAAATCCGCAGCATTGCGGACGAGATAGCCGCGCGTAATCATCAGCACCGCTGCGAGGTGCTGGTGCTCGAAGAGACCCAGGCCAGCGCCGAGCAGGCCACAGAGCTTAACGTCAAGGAGGGAAGCCGCATTTTCCACTCCGTGATGGTGCATTTCGAAAACGACATTCCGGTGCAGATTGAAGATCGCTGCGTGAACGCTGAGCGGATACCGGACTATCTGAACCAGGATTACACCCAGACCACGCCGCACGCCTATCTCTCGCTCGTCGCACCGCTGACGGAAGGGGAGCACATTGTGGAGGCCGTGCGCGCCACGCCGCAGGAGTGCGAAAGGCTACGCATTAAAGAGCACGATCCGTGCCTGCTGATCCGCCGTCGAACCTGGTCCTCGTCGCACATTGTGTCGCATGCCCGGCTGCTTTTCCCGGGGAATCGCTACCGGCTGCAGGGCCACTTCATGTCATAAGTTTTATAAGCGTGATCGCTAACGCAATATAACAAAATTGTATCTTTTTTGTTAAATCTGACCTTGTGTGTGCTTGTCTATACAAGTATATCTAAATGCATCATCTGTCCCCTATGAGGAGCACACAATGTCGTCAGGTAAATACCGCCAGCAGGACGTCCGCGCCGCGCGCGGCACCATGCTTACCGCCAAAAGCTGGCTCACCGAAGCCCCGCTGCGCATGTTGATGAACAACCTCGACCCTGAGGTGGCGGAAAACCCCCACGAGCTGGTGGTCTACGGCGGCATTGGCCGCGCCGCGCGCAACTGGGAATGCTATGACGCAATTGTAAAATCCCTGACCGAACTCGAACACGACGAAACCCTGCTGGTACAGTCCGGCAAGCCGGTTGGCGTGTTCAAAACGCACAAAAACGCGCCGCGCGTGCTGATCGCTAACTCTAACCTCGTGCCGCACTGGGCGACGTGGGAACACTTCAACGAACTGGACGCGAAAGGGCTGGCGATGTATGGCCAGATGACCGCGGGGAGCTGGATCTACATCGGCAGCCAGGGGATCGTGCAGGGCACCTATGAGACCTTCGTGGAAGCCGGTCGCCAGCACTATAACGGCTCGCTGAAAGGCCGCTGGGTATTGACCGCGGGTCTCGGCGGGATGGGCGGCGCGCAGCCGCTGGCCGCCACGCTTGCCGGCGCATGCTCGCTCAACGTTGAGTGCCAGCAGAGCCGCATTGATTTCCGTCTGCGCACCCGCTACGTCGATGAGCAGGCAACCGATCTGGACGATGCGCTGGCGCGTATCAAAAAATACACCTCCGAAGGCAAAGCGGTGTCGATTGCCCTGTGCGGCAACGCGGCGGACATTCTCCCGCAGCTCGTCGCCCGAGGCGTACGTCCGGATCTGGTCACCGACCAGACCAGCGCCCATGACCCGCTGCACGGTTATCTGCCAAAAGGCTGGACGTGGGAAGAATATCAGCAAAAAGCGGAAACCGACCCGGAAGGCACGGTACTTGCTGCGAAACGATCCATGGCCGAGCACGTCTCCGCCATGCTGGCCTTCAGCCAAATGGGCATTCCGACCTTTGACTACGGCAACAACATCCGCCAGATGGCGAAAGAGATGGGCGTAAATAACGCGTTTGACTTCCCGGGCTTCGTTCCTGCCTATATTCGCCCGCTGTTCTGCCGCGGCATCGGTCCGTTCCGCTGGGTTGCCCTGTCCGGTGACCCGGAGGATATCTACAAAACCGACGCCAAAGTGAAGGAGATCGTCGCTGATGACGAACATCTTCACCACTGGCTGGACATGGCCCGCGAGCGCATTAACTTCCAGGGCCTGCCGGCGCGTATCTGCTGGGTAGGGCTGGAGTGGCGTCAAAAACTCGGCCTCGCCTTCAACGAAATGGTGCGCAGCGGTGAGGTTTCCGCGCCGATCGTCATCGGCCGCGACCACCTGGACTCCGGCTCCGTCGCCAGCCCGAACCGCGAAACCGAAGCCATGCGCGACGGCTCGGATGCGGTCTCCGACTGGCCGTTGCTGAACGCTCTGCTGAATACCGCCAGCGGCGCGACCTGGGTGTCGCTGCACCACGGCGGCGGCGTGGGGATGGGCTTCTCCCAGCATTCCGGGATGGTCATCGTCTGCGACGGAACCGATGAAGCCGCCGCGCGTATCGCTCGCGTGCTGCACAACGACCCGGCCACCGGCGTGATGCGTCACGCGGATGCGGGTTACGAAATTGCCATTGACTGTGCCAAAGAGCAGGGCCTTAACCTGCCGATGATCCCTGCCACACAAGGAAAGCATTAATGAACGCATTAACACTCACCCCCGGCTCGCTGACGCTCAAGCAGCTGCGTAACGTCTGGCGTAAACCGGTTACCCTTTCGCTGGATGAAAGCGCCCACGCCGCCATTAACGACAGCGTCGCCTGCGTCGAAGCCATCGTTGCCGAAGGGCGCACCGCTTACGGGATTAACACCGGATTTGGCCTGCTGGCGCAGACCCGCATCGCGACACACGATCTGGAAAACTTACAGCGTTCGCTGGTGCTGTCACATGCGGCGGGCGTGGGTCAGCCGCTGGATGATGAGATTGTCCGTCTGATGATGGTGCTCAAAATCAACAGCCTGGCCCGCGGCTTCTCCGGCATTCGCCTGAGCGTGATTCAGGCGCTGATGGCGCTGGTCAATGCGGAAGTCTATCCGTGGATCCCGGCAAAAGGCTCTGTTGGCGCATCCGGCGATCTTGCGCCGCTGGCGCACATGTCGCTGCTGCTGCTCGGCGAAGGCAAAGCGCGCTGGCAGGGCGAGTGGCTTCCTGCGAAGGAGGCGCTGAAAAAAGCCGGATTAACGCCAATTACGCTGGCGGCGAAAGAGGGGCTGGCGCTGCTGAACGGCACGCAGGCATCGACCGCTTTCGCGCTGCGCGGCCTCTTTGAAGCGGAAGATCTGTTTGCCTCGGCGGTGGTGTGCGGTGCGCTGACCACCGAAGCCGTGCTGGGCTCGCGTCGTCCGTTCGATGCCCGCATCCACGAGGTGCGCGGTCAGCGCGGGCAGATTGATGCCGCCGCGATGTACCGTCACGTGCTTACCGACACCAGCGAGATCGCGGATTCACACCACAACTGTGAAAAGGTGCAGGATCCGTATTCCCTGCGCTGCCAGCCGCAGGTGATGGGCGCGTGCCTGACGCAGCTGCGCCAGGCGGCAGAAGTGCTGCTGGTGGAGGCCAACGCGGTGTCCGATAACCCGCTGGTGTTCGCCCAGGAAAACGAGGTGGTTTCCGGGGGCAACTTCCACGCCGAGCCGGTGGCAATGGCGGCGGATAATATCGCCCTGGCGATTGCCGAAGTCGGCGCGTTGTCCGAGCGCCGCATCGCGCTGATGATGGATAAACATATGTCCCAGCTGCCGCCGTTCCTGGTGCGTAACGGCGGGGTCAACTCGGGCTTTATGATTGCCCAGGTGACCGCGGCGGCGCTGGCGAGCGAGAACAAAGCCCTGTCGCACCCGCACAGCGTGGACAGCCTGCCAACGTCAGCGAACCAGGAAGATCACGTTTCGATGGCGCCGGCTGCCGGGCGTCGTCTCTGGGAAATGGCCTCCAACACCCGCGGCGTGCTGGCGGTGGAGTGGCTGGCGGCATGTCAGGGTGTCGATCTGCGTGAAGGGTTAAAATCCAGCCCGCTGCTGGAGCAGGCGCGTCATGCGCTGCGCGAGCACGTATCGCACTACGATGACGACCGCTTCTTTGCGCCGGATATTGATAAGGCGATGCAGCTTCTGGAAGAGGGAAGCCTTGTAGGACTGCTACCTTCAGTGCTGTGATTTTTTGCCCTGACCCTCTCCCAAAGGGAGAGGGAATTGCCCGGTTTTCTCCCTCTCCCTGTGGGAGAGAGCCGGGGTGAGGGCATCAGCCCGCACTATTATGAATACATCGCCGTAATCGACGCGCTGCCCAGCGAATGGAAATGCACGTTAAACCCGACCATCGCGCCGCTCGCCCCTTCATCGACCTCAATCTTCTCCACATCCAGCGCGTGCACCGTGAAGATATAGCGGTGGGTTTCCCCTTTTGGCGGCGCCGCGCCGCCGTAGCCCGCTTTACCAAAGTCAGTGCGCGTCTGAATGGCGCCTTCAGGCAGGGCAACCAGGTCTGAACCGGAACCCTGCGGCAGGACGCGCGTGTCGGCAGGCAGGTTCGCCACAATCCAGTGCCACCAGCCGGAGCCGGTCGGCGCATCCGGGTCGTAGCAGGTCACGACAAAGCTTTTGGTTCCGGCCGGAACCTCGTCCCACGCCAGGTGCGGGGAGATGTTGTCTCCCTGATACCCCATGCCGTTGAATACGTGGCGTTCCGGCAGTTTTTCACCGTCGCGCAGATCTTTACTGATGATTTTCATACGGTTTACCCTCGTTGATCGCTCGTTCAGCAAGTGTAATGCATAGGGTTACATCGTGAAATGCGCCGGAATGTTAACGGCTGTTACAACCGCGTCGGTTAATTTACGCAGCTGCTCCGGCGTAATGCTGTACGGCGGCATCAGGTAGATAAGCTTGCCGAAGGGCCGTACCCACACGCCCTGGTTCACGAAGAAGCGCTGCAGCGCCGCCATATTCACCGGATGGGTGGTTTCAATCACGCCGATGGCGCCCAGCACGCGCACGTCTGCCACAAAATTCGCGCCCGAGGCGGCGCTCAGTTCATCTTTCAGCTGCGCCTCAATCGCCGCAACCTGCGTCTGCCACTCGCCGCTCTCCAGAATGGCGAGGCTTTCGCTTGCGACGGCGCAGGCCAGCGGGTTGCCCATAAACGTCGGGCCGTGCATAAAGCAGCCCGCCTCGCCGTCGCTGATGGTGTCGGCCACCTGGCGGGTCGTGAGCGTGGCGGAGAGCGTCATGGTGCCGCCGGTCAGCGCTTTACCCAGACACAGAATATCCGGCGCAATGCCTGCATGCTCGCAGGCAAACAGCCTGCCGGTGCGGCCAAAGCCGGTGGCGATCTCATCGGCAATCAGCAGAATGCCCTCGCGGTCGCACATCTTGCGAATACGCCTCAGCCATTCCGGATGGTACATCCGCATTCCGCCAGCGCCCTGCACAATCGGCTCCAGGATCACGGCTGCGATTTCATGGCGATGCGCCGCCATCAGCCGCGCGAAACCGACCATGTCCATCTCGTTCCACTCGCCGTCGAAACGGCTCTGCGGGGCAGGGGCGAACAGGTTTTCCGGCAGATAGCCCTTCCACAGGCTGTGCATGGAGTTGTCCGGATCGCACACCGACATCGCCCCGAAGGTATCCCCGTGATAACCGTTGCGGAAGGTGAGGAAGCGCTGGCGCGTTTCGCCCTTCGCATGCCAGTACTGCAGCGCCATTTTCATCGCCACTTCCACCGCCACGGAGCCGGAATCGGCCAGGAACACGCACTCCAGCGATTCAGGCGTCATCGCCACCAGACGACGGCATAAATCCACCGCGGGCTGATGGGTGATCCCGCCAAACATCACGTGCGACATCTGGTCAATCTGGGCCTTCATCGCCGCATTCAGGCGCGGGTGGTTGTACCCGTGAATGGCCGCCCACCACGAAGACATCCCGTCAACGAGCCGCTCGCCGCTGGCGAGGTGCAGCTCGCAGCCGTGGGCCAAGGCCACCGGATAGACGGGAAGAGGGCGGGTAGTGGAGGTGTAAGGGTGCCAGATATGCTGCTTGTCGAAGGCGAGATCGTCCTGGGTCATAATCGACTTGTAAACCATTTTGAAAAGTTTTAGGTTTACGAGTATAAACCGAACCGAAAATTAACAAAACCCTTTGGAGAAGCCCGATGGCTCACCACGCACGCTGGACGATGTCGCAAGTCACTGAATTATTCAACAAACCTTTCCTAGAGCTGATGTTCGAAGCCCAACAGGTGCATCGTCAGCACTTCGATCCGCGCCATGTTCAGGTCAGCACGCTGCTGTCGATCAAAACCGGTGCCTGTCCTGAAGACTGCAAATATTGCCCGCAGAGCGCGCGCTACAAAACCGGTCTCGAATCCGAACGGCTGATGGAGGTGGAGCAGGTGCTCGACTCGGCGCGCAAGGCGAAAAACGCCGGCTCTACCCGCTTCTGCATGGGCGCGGCGTGGAAGAACCCGCACGATCGCGACATGCCGTATCTGGAGCAGATGGTGAAGGGCGTGAAGGAGATGGGCCTCGAAGCCTGTATGACGCTCGGCACGCTGAACGAGGAGCAGGCGCAGCGCCTCTCTGCGGCGGGGCTGGACTACTACAACCATAACCTCGACACCTCGCCGGAGTTTTACGGCAACATCATCACCACGCGGACCTATCAGGAGCGTCTGGACACGCTGGATAAAGTGCGTGACGCGGGGATCAAGGTCTGCTCCGGCGGTATTGTCGGCTTAGGTGAGACGGTCAAAGACCGCGCGGGCCTGCTGCTGCAGCTGGCAAACCTGCCGACCCCGCCGGAAAGCGTGCCGATCAACATGCTGGTGAAGGTTAAGGGGACGCCGCTGGCGGATAACGACGACGTGGATGCGTTTGATTTTATTCGCACCATCGCGGTGGCGCGCATCATGATGCCGACCTCTTTCGTGCGCCTCTCTGCCGGTCGCGAGCAGATGAACGAGCAGACCCAGGCGATGTGCTTTATGGCCGGAGCCAACTCCATCTTCTACGGCTGCAAGCTGCTGACCACGCCGAACCCGGAAGAGGACAAAGACGTTCAGCTGTTCCGCAAGCTGGGGCTTAACCCGCATCAGACCGAAGTGCTGACGGGCGATAACGAGCAACAGCAGCAGCTGGAGCAGCAGATTTTCAACGCCGACACCGACCAGTTCTACAACGCGGCAGCCGTATGACCTGGCAGGCACGCATTAATACCGCGCTGGACGAACGCCGGGCGGCAGAGGCGTTTCGCGTTCGCAGGGTGGTGGAAAACGGCGCGGGCCGTTTTCTTACCCGCGAGGGGCGGCAGTTTTGTAATTTCTCCAGCAACGACTATCTCGGGCTGAGCCAGCATCCGGCCATCATCCGCGCCTGGCAGCAGGGTGCGGAGCGGTTTGGCGTGGGCAGCGGCGGCTCGGGACACGTCAGCGGATATACCACCGCGCATCAGGCGCTGGAAGAGGCGCTTGCCGACTGGCTCGGCTACCCGCGCGCGCTGCTGTTCATCTCCGGCTTTGCCGCCAACCAGGCGGTCATTACCGCCCTGATGGGAAAAGAGGACCGTATTGTCGCCGACCGCCTGAGCCACGCCTCGCTGCTGGAGGCGGCAAGTTTAAGCCCGGCGCAGCTGCGCCGCTTTGCCCATAACGATGCGGGGCAGCTCGCCGGGCTGCTGGATAAACCCTGCGACGGACAACAGCTGGCGGTTACGGAAGGGGTGTTCAGCATGGACGGCGACAGCGCGCCGCTTGCCGCGCTGCACGAGGCAGCAAAGCGGCAAAACGCCTGGCTGCTGGTCGACGATGCCCACGGCATTGGCGTAATGGGCGACGAAGGTCGCGGCAGCGCATACCAGCAAAACGTGAAGCCCGAGCTGCTGATCGTCACCTTCGGCAAAGGCTTTGGCGCCAGCGGCGCCGCCGTGCTGTGCAGCGAGTCCGTCGCCGACTATCTGCTGCAGTTTGCCCGACACCTGATCTACAGCACCAGCATGCCCCCGGCGCAGGCCGTGGCGCTGTCTGCGTCGCTGGCGGTGATCCGCAGCGCAGAAGGGGATGAACGTCGTCAGCGGCTGGCAGAGCATATCTCCCGCTTCCGCAAGGGGTTAGCGGCGCTGCCCTTCCACAGTCCCGATTCGCAAAGCGCCATCCAGCCGGTGATTGTCGGCGAAAACGGTCGCGCGCTGGCGCTGGCACAGGCGCTGCGCGAGCGCGGCATGTGGGTGACCGCCATTCGCCCGCCAACGGTCCCGCCGGGCACCGCGCGGCTGCGTTTAACCCTGACGGCGGCGCATGACGCTCGGGATATCCAGACGCTGCTGGAGGCGCTCAATGACGCCGGTGAATAAGCAGGCCGTTGCGGCGGCATTTGGCCGGGCCGCGCAGAGCTATTCGCAGCACGATGAGCTGCAGCGTCAGAGCGCGGAGGGGCTTCTGGCCGCGCTTGGCGACAACCGCTTTCCGCAGGTGCTGGACGCCGGCTGTGGTCCCGGCAGCAACAGCCGCTACTGGCGCGGGGCGGGAAGCCAGGTCACGGCTATCGACCTCTCGGACCAGATGCTCGACGAGGCGCGACAGCGGCAGGCAGCGGACCATTATCTGCTGGCGGATATCGAGGCGATCCCGCTGGCGGATGCGCAGTTCGATCTGGTCTGGAGTCATCTGGCGGTCCAGTGGTGCAGCAGCCTGCCGCAGGCCTTGCGCGAGCTTTATCGTGTGGCGCGACCGGGCGGGAAGGTGGCCTTTACCACCCTGCTGGAAAGCTCGCTGCCGGAGCTGAATCAGGCGTGGAAAGCGGTGGATGAGCAGCCTCACGCTAACCGCTTTTTATCGCATGAGCAGGTGATGCAGGCGCTGGCAGGCTGGCGTTACCGCAGCACGGTGCAGACCATCACCCTCAATTTTGGCGATGCGTTCAGCGCTATGCGTTCGCTGAAGGGCATCGGCGCCACGCACCTGCACGCCGGACGGGAGAAAAAACCGCTGACCCGGGGCCAGCTGCAGCGTCTGGAGCTGGCCTGGCCGCAGCAGCGGGGGCATTTCCCGCTCTCTTATCAACTTTTTCATGGGATTATCGAACGTGACTGAACGTTATTTTGTTACCGGCACGGATACGGAAGTGGGCAAAACGGTGGCCAGCTCGGCGCTGCTGCAGGCGGCACGACTGCTCGGAAAAAACACCGCCGGATATAAGCCCGTTGCTTCCGGCAGCGAGGTGACGGCGGAAGGATTACGCAACACCGACGCGCTGGCGCTCCAGCGTAACAGCACCCTTGAACTCGCCTATTCAGCGGTCAATCCGTACACCTTTGCCGAGCCGACCTCGCCGCACATCATCAGCGCTGACGAAGATCGTCCGATTGATTTCACCGTGCTGTCAGCCGGGTTACGGACGCTGGAAAGCCAGGCCGACTGGGTGCTGGTGGAAGGTGCGGGCGGCTGGTTTACGCCGCTTTCGGAGACGCAGACGTTTGCTGACTGGGTGCAGGCCGAGCAGCTTCCGGTCATTCTGGTCGTCGGCGTCAGGCTGGGCTGCATCAATCACGCCATGTTGACCGCGCAGGCCGTCCAGCAGGCCGGGCTGCGTCTGGCGGGCTGGATAGCCAACGACGTGGTTGCGCCGGGTAAACGACACCAGGAGTATCTGGCGACGCTCAGGCGCGTACTTCCCGCCCCGTGCCTCGGGGAAATTCCCTGGCTTGCTGACGGCGCGGAAAATGCCGACACCGGGCGTTATCTCGATCTCAGCGTCTTGCTTCCCGCGACATCCAGTGCGCGATAAGCTCGTCATCCAGTTCGTTAACGTGGCCCTGCGCCACGTTACGCCCGCGATAGAGCATGCAGAAACGGTCCGCAACCCGGCGGATAAACGACAGCTGCTGCTCCGCTAATAGCACCGTCATACCTAACTCCCGGTTTAAGCGCGCCAGCAGCTGCCCCAGCTTCTGGGCGAAGCTTTGTCCTGCGCCGTGCAGGGGCTCATCGAGGATCAGCAGGTGCGGACGGTTCACCAGCGCATTAGCCAGCGCCAGCTGATACTGATCGTCCGGAGAGAGCGTGTTCGCACGGGCCTGCCGCAATGCGTAGAGCGCCGGAAACAGGTCGTAAACGTCACTTTTCGCTTCCGGGTTGGGTTTCCCCATCGCCCGCATGGCGATATGCAGATTCTCCTCAATCGTTAGCTGGGAGAAGATCCGCCTGTCCTGCGGGACATAGCCTATCCCCGGTCCTGAACGCTGTTCTGGCGGCAGGTTAAGCAAATCGCGCGGCGGCGCGCCCGCCTCGTGCCAGATGATGCTGCCGCTTTCAACGGGCACTCTCCCGGCGATGCAATTCATGAGGGTGGTTTTCCCCATCCCCGGCAGGCCAACGACGCCTGTACACATCCCTTGCGGAAAATCCAAATTCACGTTCCATAGCGTATGTTGGCTTCCGTAAAACTGATTCACAGCACGCAGACTCAACATCTTTTTCTCCTTAAAAATGTGTGTAGGTGAGGCTCGTGTTTGAATCTGCAAAACCCCTGCCAGAAACCGAAAAGTGTTCAAAAAAACGGCTTTTTTAGGAATGAATCACCAGAAAGCGGTTTATAAAAAACCGGATTGCACAGCGACGGTGCTGGAGGTGGTGAGTTGTGGTGCAGAACCCAAAATGATGAAAATGTGAGCAAGATCCCATCGGTTGGTTATGAATGACGCAACTGTTAATCATCAAAAAATAGCTATAAAAATTTTTTACTACCGTCTCGTGGGAAAAACCGGGAATTTGCCGAGCGCCAGTCTGTATGGGCTGGAAGCAGTTATCCACTATTCCTGTGGATAACCATGTGCATTAGAGTTAGAAAACACGCGATAAGCGAGAGAAGACGCGGCTTACGCCCAAATTGGCGCGAAACGCGGCTTTAGAAAATATCGTTTATTATTTAATTGCTTAGATAAAAGCAATTCCCGTCATGAAAGTGTCACCCGTTGCCACAAAACTATCATTACCTGGCTTGACAAATGTTAAAAAAGAAAAAGTTCTGGGGATAACCTGACCTGACTGGTGTTTTATATTGTCACAGTCCAAATTTTGGCCGTTATCCCACTTATCATTCAGGCGCTATGCTAAATATCCTGACATGCCACTGGTTTTTCATCCAGTGTTTTTTACTGGCATTCCTGGCAACAACGAGTAAAATTACTCACCTGCCGCTTATAACGTCATCAGGTCGTCGCCCATGAGTAAACCGTTCAAATTGAATTCTGCTTTCCGTCCATCTGGCGATCAGCCTGAGGCGATCCGTCGTCTGGAGGAGGGGCTGGAAGACGGGCTGGCGCACCAGACGCTGCTGGGGGTAACCGGCTCGGGTAAAACGTTCACTATCGCCAACGTGATTGCGGATCTCCAGCGTCCAACGATGGTGTTGGCACCCAACAAAACCCTGGCCGCACAGCTTTACGGCGAGATGAAAGAGTTCTTCCCGGAAAACGCGGTGGAGTATTTCGTCTCCTACTACGATTACTACCAGCCTGAAGCCTACGTGCCGAGCTCTGACACCTTCATCGAGAAGGATGCCTCGGTGAACGAGCACATCGAGCAGATGCGTCTGTCGGCCACGAAGGCGCTTCTGGAGCGTCGCGATGTGGTCGTCGTCGCATCGGTTTCCGCGATCTACGGTCTGGGCGATCCGGATCTCTATCTCAAGATGATGCTGCATCTGACGCAGGGGATGATTATCGACCAGCGCGCCATCGTCCGCCGTCTGGCAGAGCTGCAGTACGCCCGTAACGATCAGGCGTTCCAGCGCGGCACCTTCCGCGTACGCGGGGAAGTGATCGACATCTTCCCGGCGGAATCGGACGATATGGCGCTGCGCGTCGAGCTGTTTGACGAAGAGGTTGAACGCCTGTCGCTCTTCGACCCGCTGACCGGACACGTTGAGTCAGTGATCCAGCGCTTTACCATCTACCCGAAAACGCACTACGTGACGCCGCGCGAGCGTATCGTGCAGGCGATGGAAGAGATCAAAGTGGAGCTGGCCGAGCGCCGTAAGGTGCTGCTGGCGAACAATAAGCTGCTGGAAGAGCAGCGCCTCAGCCAGCGCACCCAGTTCGACCTTGAGATGATGAACGAGCTCGGCTACTGCTCCGGCATTGAAAACTATTCGCGCTTCCTCTCCGGGCGCGGGCCGGGCGAGCCGCCGCCAACGCTGTTTGATTACCTGCCGGCAGACGGTTTGCTGGTGATCGACGAATCCCACGTCACGATCCCGCAGATCGGCGGGATGTACCGCGGTGACCGGGCGCGTAAAGAGACGCTGGTTGAGTACGGCTTCCGCCTGCCGTCGGCGCTGGATAACCGTCCGATGAAGTTTGAAGAGTTTGAGGCATTAGCGCCGCAAACCATTTACGTCTCGGCCACGCCGGGCAACTACGAGCTGGAGAAATCCGGTGAAGACGTTGTCGATCAGGTTGTGCGTCCGACCGGGTTGCTCGACCCAATTATTGAAGTTCGTCCAGTGGCTACGCAGGTGGACGATCTGCTCTCGGAAATCCGCGCCCGTTCCGCCATCAACGAGCGCGTGCTGGTGACCACGCTCACCAAGCGTATGGCGGAAGACCTCACTGAATATCTCGAAGAGCACGGCGAGAAGGTGCGCTATCTGCACTCGGATATCGACACCGTGGAGCGCATGGAGATTATCCGCGATCTGCGTCTGGGCGAGTTTGACGTGCTGGTGGGGATCAACCTGCTGCGAGAAGGTCTGGACATGCCGGAAGTCTCGCTGGTGGCAATTCTGGATGCGGACAAAGAGGGCTTCCTGCGTTCTGAACGCTCCCTGATCCAGACCATCGGCCGTGCGGCGCGTAACGTCAACGGTAAAGCGATTCTGTACGGTGACAAAATCACCCCGTCGATGGCGAAAGCGATTGGCGAAACGGAGCGCCGCCGCGAGAAACAGCAGCGTTACAACGAAGAGCACGGCATTACCCCGCAGGGGCTGAACAAGAAGGTGGTGGATATTCTGGCGCTGGGGCAGAACATTGCCAAAACCAAAGCGAAGGGTCGCGGCAAGGCGCGTTCAGTGGTGGAAGAAGACACCGTCGTGCTGACGCCGAAAGCGCTGCAGCAGAAAATCCACGAGCTGGAAGGGCAGATGATGCAGCACGCGCAGAATCTGGAGTTCGAAGAGGCGGCGCAGATCCGCGACCAGCTACATCAGCTGCGGGATCTTTTCATCGCGGCATCGTGAGTAAAGCGTTGTTTTCTCCCTCTCCCCGTGGGAGAGGGATCCCCAGTAATTTTTGAACAGAAGCAATAATGTTGTTTCAGAGCGATTGAAGGCTATCAGCGATGCTCTGGTCCGGCTGTAAATCGCTGAGGCGTTTCCTGCAGGCCGGGGCGAGGCGCAGGGATGCGCCGAGAGGGCGGGCTTTACAGGGACGTTACCTCCGCCCGTACCCGATAAGCCGAAAGGAATAAGCCGATGACAAAATTGCCGGGAGCAATTTTGGACAGCGCTTGCGCTGGCCCCGAAGGGGTGAGCCCCAGGGATGGGGCGAACAATCCGCGCAGCGGCGATTTACCGCCGGGAGCCCGGGTCGCCAGGGTGGTGGCGATTGAGCCACCCTGGCACGTTCACCGGTCATGTCGTTACAGAGTAGCAAGGAACATAAAGTGAACGGAATGACCACCAGAGTCGTATGTTCCCCCCTCACCCCAGCCCTCTCCCTCAAGGGAGAGGGGGTCGTCCGTGCGGGCATTATTATGAGGGCATCAGGCCGCACAAAACGAACCTAGCCCAGCGCCTGAATCGCCTTCTCCAGCGCCTCGCGCAGCAGGTGACGGTCATGGCGATATTTAATATCACTCGCTTCTAGCGGCTCCTGCACCACCAGACGATTGCCAATCCCTGACACATCCACTTTTGGGCCCACGACTACGCCGTCAATGATTTTCTTGCCGACGTAATGCTCCATTAATTCCAGTTTGTCCGCCAGCGACAGGCTCGCCGCCGCCGGGCTCAGCTCACGTCCCAGGTTACCGATGTAAACCATCGGGGCAGGAGTGCGGCGCAGCGCCTGCGCCAGCTCTTTTACCAGCAGAATGGGCATCAGGCTGGTGTAAAAACTGCCTGGGCCGATCAGGATAAGATCCGCTTCCCCGATGGCCTCCACCGCTTCTCGCGTGGCGGGCACGCTCGGATAGGTCATTAACTCCGTTGGCGGCAGGATGAGCTGGTCGATATTCACCTCGCCGTAAACTTCATGCCCTTCGGCGTCGATGGCCATCAAGTCTACCGGTTGTTCTGACATGGGGATCAGGAATGCGTCCACTTTGAGCAGATTACGGATTAAGTTGATGGCTTCCAGAGGCCGTACGCTCAGGTGATCGAGCGCCTTTAACATCAAATTTCCGAGGTTATGCCCGGAAAGTTCGCCATTACCGCCAAAACGGTACTCAAACATCGCCGACGCGACGCTCGGCTCGGTAATTAACTGGTTCAGGCAGTTGCGCATATCTCCCCAGGCAATGCCGCCTTCGGCACGTCGAATGCGCCCGGTTGAGCCGCCGTTGTCGGTGGTGGTCACTATCCCTGTCAGCCTTGAGCCGAGTGACGACAAAGAGGACATAACCCGGCCTAAGCCGTGTCCTCCGCCAAGAGCGACCACTCGGTCAAGATCCGCAAAAGTGCGATTGCGCATACGTATTCCTTATCACGTTCGATCGCGTAACAGTAACCTAACTACCCCTAAAAGACGATGCCTCACCCGATGCAAAATGACGTATATCAATGTGAAAATGCGGTTTTTAGGTATTCTGTAGCGAAAATGCAGGATCGATTCGCTATATAGATAATTATATAGCGAAAGGCGAGAATGGCGTCGTCAGAATTTCCGCGCTACTATCGCCCTAACCACGTTTTCAAAATTGAAAACATACACTCTAGCCCTTGTGCCTGTGTCGAAAGATATGGCGCTCTGGCCGTGGCGAATTTGCCACCAGGGTACAGAAAGAAATGACTGTGCCTCCCGATCTGGAAAGGTGTACATGGCTTCACAACTTACTGATGCTTTCGCGCGTAAGTTTTATTACTTACGTCTGTCGATTACCGATGTGTGCAACTTCCGTTGCACCTACTGCCTGCCCGATGGCTACAAACCGGGCAGCGTCACCAATAACGGCTTTCTCTCCGTGGATGAAGTGCGCCGCGTCACGCGCGCCTTCTCTGAACTCGGCACCGAAAAAGTGCGTCTGACCGGCGGCGAACCCTCCCTACGCCGCGATTTCCCCGACATCATCGCCGCCGTGCGTGAAAACGAACGTATCCGCCAGATTGCGGTGACCACCAACGGTTACCGCATGGCGCGTGACGTGGCGAACTGGCGCGATGCGGGGCTGACGGCGATCAACGTCAGCGTCGATAGCCTGGATGCCCGTCAGTTCCACGCCATTACCGGCCAGGATAAATTTCAGCAGGTCATGGACGGCATCGACGCGGCATTTGCGGCCGGGTTCGAGAAGGTCAAAGTCAACACAGTGCTGATGCGTGATGTGAACCATCACCAGCTCGATACCTTCCTGGGGTGGATCAAAACCCGCCCTATACAGCTGCGTTTTATCGAGCTGATGGAAACCGGCGAGGGCAGCGAGCTGTTTCGTCGCCATCACATCTCCGGCATGGTGCTGCGCGACGAGCTGCTGAAACGCGGCTGGATCCATCAAATCCGCCAGCGCAGCGACGGCCCGGCGCAGGTCTTCTGCCACTCGGATTACGAAGGTGAGATTGGGCTTATCATGCCCTATGAGAAAGACTTCTGCGCCAGCTGCAACCGCCTGCGCGTCTCCTCCGTTGGCAAGCTCCATCTTTGCCTGTTCGGCGACGGCGGCGTGGATCTCCGCGATCTGCTGGAAGACGATGCGCAGCAGGCCGCGCTTGAAGCACGTATTTCTGACGCGCTGACGCATAAAAAACAGACCCACTTCCTGCATCAGGGCAATACCGGTATTACTCAGAACCTGTCCTACATCGGCGGGTAATCAGGCTTAAGAAGGAACCAGAAGATGAGTCAGGTAAGCGCAGAATTTATCCCGACACGCATTGCTATCCTTACCGTTTCCGACCGCCGTGGCGAAGAGGATGATACCTCCGGCCACTGGCTGCGCGAGGCGGCCCATGACGCGGGGCATCACATCGTCGATAAAGCGATCGTGAAGGAGAACCGCTACGCCATTCGCGCTCAGGTTTCGCAGTGGATTGCGAGTGATGAGGTGCAGGTGGTGCTGATCGCCGGCGGCACCGGCTTTACCGCAGGCGATCAGGCCCCTGAAGCGCTGATCCCGCTGTTCGACCGCGAGGTAGAAGGCTTCGGCGAAGTGTTCCGCATGCTCTCCTTTGAAGAGATTGGTACCTCCACGCTCCAGTCGCGCGCCGTTGCCGGGGTGGCTAACAAAACCCTGATTTTCGCTATGCCGGGCTCGACCAAAGCCTGCCGCACCGCGTGGGAAAACATCATCGCCCCGCAGCTGGACGCCCGTACCCGTCCGTGTAATTTCCATCCCCATTTAAAGAAATAAGCTATGTCACAACTGACCCACATTAACGCCGCCGGCGAAGCGCATATGGTGGACGTCTCCGCCAAAGCGGAAACGGTGCGCGAGGCGCGCGCGGAAGCGTTCGTCACCATGCTGCCGGAAACCCTGGCGATGATTATCGACGGCAGTCATCACAAGGGCGACGTCTTTGCCACCGCCCGCATCGCCGGTATTCAGGCCGCCAAACGGACCTGGGAGCTCATTCCGCTGTGCCATCCGCTGATGCTGAGCAAGGTGGAAGTGAACCTGCAGGCGCAGCCGGAGCATAATCGCGTGCGCATTGAGTCACTCTGCCGCTTAACCGGCAAAACCGGCGTGGAGATGGAGGCGCTGACGTCGGCCTCAGTCGCCGCGCTGACCATCTACGACATGTGCAAAGCGGTGCAGAAAGATATGGTGATTGGCCCGGTTCGCCTGCTGGCAAAAAGCGGCGGCAAATCCGGTGATTTTAAGGTGGACAGCCATGATTAAGGTGCTCTTTTTTGCGCAGGTGCGCGAGCTGGTGAATACCGACAGCCTGACGCTGGATGCGTCCTTCGAAAACGTCGCGGCCCTGCGCGCGCATCTGGCGGCACAAAGCGACCGCTGGGCGCTGGCGCTGGACGAAGGCAAGCTGCTGGCCGCCGTTAACCAAACGCTGGTGGAGTTTACCCATCCGTTGAAGGAAGGCGATGAAGTGGCCTTCTTCCCGCCGGTAACGGGGGGCTAAGATGGCTGAAACCCGAATTCTGGTGAGCCCCGAGCGTTTTAACGTAGGGACAGAATACAGCTGGCTGGCGGAACGCGATGAAGACGGCGCGGTTGTCACCTTCACCGGCAAAGTGCGCAACCACAACCTCGGCGACAGCGTGAAGGCACTGACGCTGGAGCACTATCCGGGGATGACCGAGAAATCGCTGGCGGAGATTGTCGACGAGGCGCGAGGCCGCTGGCCACTTGGCCGCGTCACGGTTATTCACCGCATCGGCGAGATGTGGCCTGGCGAAGAGATTGTCTTCGTCGGGGTGACCAGCGCGCACCGCAGCAGCGCGTTTGCGGCAGGGGAGTTCATTATGGATTACCTCAAAACAAAAGCGCCGTTCTGGAAGCGCGAAGCCACGCCGGAAGGTGACCGCTGGGTAGAATCGCGCGACAGCGATAAACAAGCCGCCAGCCGTTGGTAGTCGGTTTACGTGGATGTGTTAATCTTAACGTGTGTGTCTACTTAATCTTAATCAGGAGTGAATCATGGACCGATTTCCGCGTTCCGATTCAATAGTACAGCAGACCCGTAGCGGCCTGCAGACGTATATGGCTCAGGTGTACGGCTGGATGACGGTTGGCCTGCTGCTTACCGCGTTCATCGCGTGGTATGCGGCGAACACGCCTGAACTGATGATGTTTATCTTCTCCAGCAAAATCACCTTCTTTGGGCTGATTATCGCGCAGCTGGCGCTGGTGTTTGTGCTTTCGGGTCTGGTGCAAAAGCTGAGTGCCGGAATGGCGACTACGCTGTTTATGCTCTATTCGGCGCTAACCGGGCTGACGCTTTCCAGTATCTTCATCGTTTACACCTACTCCTCCATCGCCAGCACCTTCGTGGTCACCGGCGGGATGTTCGGTGCGATGAGCCTGTACGGTTACACCACGAAGCGCGATCTGAGCGGTTTCGGCAGCATGCTGTTTATGGGGCTGATCGGGATTGTGCTGGCGTCGCTGGTAAACCTGTGGCTGAAGAGCGACGCGCTGATGTGGGCCGTGACCTACATCGGGGTGGTGATCTTCGTTGGGTTGACGGCGTATGACACCCAGAAGCTGAAAAACATCGGCGAGCAGATCGACGTACGCGACAGTTCAAACCTGCGCAAATACGCGATTCTGGGCGCGCTGACGCTGTATCTGGACTTCATCAACCTGTTCCTGATGCTGCTGCGGATTTTCGGCGACCGTCGCTAAGGTTGTTTTGCCGGGTGGCGGTCTGGTGCCCTCACCCTGACCCTCTCCCACGGGAGAGGGAACAAACACTAAAAACGGCAACAAGGTTGCCGTTTTGCTTTTATTTCGCTAACGCCTTCTCGTTCTTCGCTCTCAGCTTTTTCGCCCGACTCTCCAGCACCAGATAACACACCGTTGCCAGCGCCAGCGGCAAGAAGTAATACAGCATGCGGTACGCCAGCAGGGCGGCGATAATCGTTCCCTGAGAGACATGCTCCCCGGCCAGCAACGCGATAAACACAGCCTCCAGCACGCCGATCCCCGCCGGAATATGCACAATCACGCCCGCAATACTGCTCACCAGCAGCACGCCCAGCACGAAGAAGTAATTGACGTCCTCGCCAATCAGCAGCCAGATAATCGCCCCCATCGCCATCCAGTTGGCGCTGGAGACGGCCATCTGCAGCACCGCAAACTTCCACGAGGGCAGCACCAGCTTTTGCCCTTTAATGGTCATATGGCGGCGTCTGGCAAACGCGCAGGCCCACAGATAAACGGCGATAATCAGCAGCAGCACAATGCCCAGAATGCGCAGCGTGGCCTCATCGATATACCAGTGCGCGGGCAGCTGCACCACGCCGATGGTGAAGATCACCCCGCCGAGCAGAATATAGCCCAGCCAGTTGGTGGTGATGCTTAACGAGAAAATGCGCGTTATGGTCCCGCCCGGCAGGCCGAGCCGCGAGTAGAGGCGATAGCGCATGCCAATGCCGCCGACCCAGGTGCTCAGCGTCAGGTTGAAGGCGTAGCAGATAAACGACACCAGCATAACCTGACGTTTGGCCAGCTTGTGGCCGCAGTAAGCGCGGCCCAGCAGGTCATAGCAGCCGTACATCAGGTAGCTCACGATAACCAGCCCCACAGCGCCCAGCAGCACCATCCGGTTATAGTTGCGGATGACTTTCCACACCTCTTCCCAGTCAACTTTCTGCGCGTAGACCACCAGCAGAACCGCGACCGCAATAAAAAACAGCCAGGTCAGGATCTTTTTTGCCAGCCGCCAGCGCGGATGCGATTTCGACATCAGGGTTTGCCTCCGTCTTCCGCTTCAATACGGTCCTGGGTTTCCATTTCGGGTTGTACCGGCGGGTCCACCTGCGCAAGCTTAGGCGTATGCGCCGGCAGCCAGCCGACCATGGCCGGGAAATGACGCAGAAAGTGGAACACCACCACGCTGATGCCCAGGTTCCACCAGGTGCGTTTGGGAACCATGGATTCGTCCACGCGCACGCAGTCGTTAACGATCAGCGCCTGCAGGTTATCCCGCAGGGTCTGATTAAACTGGCGATCGTGAATGATCAGGTTAGCTTCGAGATTGAGCGATAAGCTCAGCGGATCGAGATTACTGGAACCCACGGTGGCCCAGTGATCGTCCATCAGCGCCACTTTGCCGTGCAGCGGTCGGCGGCGATATTCGTAGATCTGCACGCCGCCCTTCACCAGATAGTTATACAGCAGCCGCGCGCCGACTTTGACTATCGGCATATCCGGCTCGCCCTGCACAATCAGCTTCACGCGAACCCCGCGTCGGGCCGCATTGCGCATGGCGTGCAGCAGACGATAGCCGGGGAAAAAGTAGGCGTTAGCAATAATCACTTCGCGCTTCGCGTTGGCGAGCATCTTGAGATAATGACGTTCAATGTCGTCCCGGTGCTCGCCGTTATCCCGCCAGACGAAAAGGGCCTGCGCTTCGCCGGGCTTCCGGTTCTCTTCCGGGCGATGGCGGCGTCTCCACCAGCGGCGAACGGCCTCTTTACCCGGCAGGTTCTCCAGCTCAAACAGTAAGATGTCCTGCACCACCGGGCCTTCAATGCGAATAGCGTAGTCCTGCTTCGCCTCCGGGCCGTAGTCGGACATATGCTCAGCGGAGTAGTTAATGCCGCCGACAAACGCCACCGTCTCATCCACCACCACAATTTTGCGGTGCATCCGGCGGAAAAGATTGGTACGCATGCCGAACAGGCGAGGGCCGGGATCGTAGTAGCGGAACACCACGCCCGCGGAGGTCAATTCATTCACAAACGCATCGCTGAGATCCGGCGAGCCATAGCCATCAAGCAATACTTCAATTTTGACGCCGCGCCGGGCGGCGCGCAGCAGCACGCCGTGCAGCTGTTTGCCGACGTCGTCTTCGAACCAGATAAAGGTTTCGAGGATCACCTTCTGCTGTGCATGGTCAATCGCTTTAAACACGGCCGGATAATACTCGTCCCCGTTGACCAGCAGCGTGATTCGGTTGCCTTCCTGCCAGGAACATTTCATAGGTGGATCTCCGCGCTGAGCGGGGCATGGTCGGAAAGATGTCGCCAGTTAAGGAGCGCCAGGGCGGTCGGGCTGCTGGCGTGGGCATTTTTCACGTAGATGCGGTCAAGCCGAAGCAGCGGGAAACGGACCGGGAAAGTGCGAGCAGGCCTGCCGTTGGCGCGAGTAAAAATCTCTTCCAGCCCGGCATCTACTTTCAACGGATGGTTTGCCCGCTGTCGCCAGTCGTTGAAATCGCCCGCTACCACCACAGGTTCGCCTTCGGGAAGCGCGTTGGCCCATTCGGCCAGCATTTTCAGCTGCGCCTGACGATGGGCTTCGCGAAGGCCCAGGTGAACACAGCCGACATGGACAGGTCGCTCGAGGTCTGGCGGCGTAATGCGGCAGTAAAGCAGGCCGCGTTTTTCGCTTTCCCCGACGGAAACGTCGCGGTTTTCGTAATGTTCAATGGGGTAGCGGGACAGCACCGCGTTTCCGTGATGCCCTTCCGGATAGACCGCGTTGCGGCCATAGGCGTAGTCACTCCACATGGTGTCGGCCAGAAATTCATAGTGCGGCGTGTCGGGCCAGTTCTCAAAGTGGAGCGGATGCACTTCGTGTGCGCCCATCACCTCCTGCAGGCAGACAATATCCGCGCTGACGGTGCGTACCGCGTCGCGCAGCTCCGGTAAAATGAAGCGGCGGTTAAATGCTGTGAAGCCCTTATGAATGTTTATCGTCAGCACCTTAAGCGAGAAATGCTGCATTTTTTGAGTCATAAGCTCCTTCCTGAGTGACTATCCCAATGAAAATAAAGTGTAGTCGTCGTCACAAAAAGATGCGGCGTTACGGAATTTTCCGTAAAGTGCGGTAGTCTGATTAAGCAGAGAAAAATCCTTCAGGAGAGAAGCCATGAAGTGGCAACAACGTGTTCGTGTCGCAACTGGCCTGAGTTGCTGGCAGATAATGTTGCATTTACTGGTCGTGGCCGTACTGGTGATGGGCTGGATGAGCGGCACGCTGGTGCGTGTTGGCCTGGGGCTATGCGTCCTTTATGGCGTCACCGTGCTGTCGATGCTGTTCTTACAGCGCCACCATGAAGCGCGCTGGCGCGAGGTGGGTGATGTGCTTGAAGAGCTCACCACCACCTGGTATTTTGGCGCGGCGATGATTGTGCTTTGGCTGCTCTCGCGCGTGCTGCAAAACAACCTGCTGCTTGCCCTGGCGGGTCTGGCTATCCTCGCAGGGCCTGCGGTGGTCTCGCTGCTGACCAAAGAGAAAAAGCTACGCAATGTTGCGTCTAAACATCGCGTACGCCACTGAGCCCGTCGTGGCCGCTATGACCAGTAGCGGCCACAAACTTCCCCAGACAATATCCAGACTCGCATCCTTCAGATAGATTTGCTTGGTGATGTCCGTAAAGTGCCGAATCGGGTTTACCCACGTCAGGTCCTGTAGCCACACCGGCATGTTCTCGACGGGTGAAACATACCCCGAGAGCAAAATCGCGGGCATCATAAAGACGAACACCCCAATAAACGCCTGCTGCTGCGTCGAGCAGAGCGCCGAGATCAGCAGTCCAAACCCCACCAGCGACAGCCCGTAAATGACCATCGTGAAGTAAAACAGCGCCAGCGAACCGGCGAACGGGATCTGGTAGGCCCAAATTCCCACCCCCAGCACGATGGTGGCCTGAAACGTCGCGACGATCAGCGCCGGGACCGCTTTGCCGACGAAAATTTGCCAGGTGGCGAGCGGGGAGACCAGTAGCTGGTCCAGCGTGCCCTGTTCGCGCTCGCGGGCGACGGAAAGGGAAGTCACGATCATCACCCCGATAGTGGTGATCATGGCGATTAGCGACGGCACCACGAACCACTTGTAGTCCAGGTTCGGGTTGTACCAGTTACGCACCACCAGCTCGCTGTTGTTGGGCTTCGGTTTGCCCTTCATCAGCTCCTGCTGGTAATCCTTCACCACCTGCTGCAGGTAGTTGGCGGCTATCTGGGCGCTGTTGGAGTTACGCCCGTCGAGGATCAGCTGCATCGGCGCGGTCTGGAAGGTATCCAGATTGCGGGAGAAATCCGCCGGGAACCGCACCAGCAGCAGCGCTTTTTGCGTGTCGATGGTGGGCTGGATCTCCTGCGGGCTTTTCAGCAGCAGGATGTGGGTAAAGGCTTTTGCACGGGCAAAACGCTGCGTCAGCTCGACGGAATGTTTGCCGTTATCTTCGTTGTAAATGGCAATGGTGGCGTTGGTCACCTCAAGGGTGGCGGCAAACGGGAACAGTAAAACCTGGATCAGCACCGGCAAGACCAGAATGGCGCGGGTTTGCGGCTCGCGCAGCAGGGATTGCAGCTCTTTGCGTATCAACGTCCATAATCGGTGAAACATGTTCGCTCCTTAATCCAGTCGCCGTTTGGTTTTCATCCACGTCAACCCAATAAACATCGCCGCTGACGCCATTAAAAACAGCGTGTTGACGATCAGCACCACCGGAATATTCCCCGCCAGGAACAGGCTTTGCAGCGTGCTCACAAAGTAGCGAGCCGGAATAACATAGGTCACGGCGTGGATCACCGCAGGCATACTGTCTATCTGGAAGATAAACCCGGACAGCATAATCGACGGTAAAAAGGCGGCGTTGAGGGCCACCTGCGCGGCGTTGAACTGGTTGCGGGTGATGGTGGAGATGAGCAGCCCCATGCCCAGCGTGCTGAGTAAAAACAGGCTGGTGATAAAAAACAGCACCACCAGCGAGCCGCGATACGGCACGCCGAGGATAAAGACTGAGACAAGCATACAGAGCAGCATCGCCAGCATGCCGAGGAAATAGTAGGGGATGAGCTTGCACAGCAGCAGCTCGACGCGCGTCACTTCGGTAGAGAGCAGCGCCTCCATGGTCCCGCGCTCCCACTCGCGGGCGATCACCAGCGAGGTCAGGATCGCGCCAATCACCGTCATGATAATCGTCACCGCGCCCGGAATAATAAAGTGCTGGCTGATGGCGGCGGGGTTAAACCAGTAGCGCGTCTGCACGTCGATCAGCGGTTTAAATTCTTCACCCCGGTCCTCCGCGCGCTGCATCTGCCACAGCTGCCAGATCCCCTCCGCGTAGCCCTGTACAAAGTTGGCGGTGTTTGGCTCGCTGCCGTCGGTAATCACCTGGATCGGCGCGTCGGTATTTGCCCGCGCCATGTTGGCGGCGAAATCCACCGGAATGACGATCAGGCCGCGAATTTTCCCGGCCTGCATTTTCTGGATCAACTCCTGCCTGTTATCGCTGATGGTGGCGTCAATGTAGGGCGATCCGGTCATGGCGTGAGTAAAGTCCAGGGCATCCTCACTCTGCTGCTCCAGCAATATCCCGACCCGCAGCTTGCTGGAGTCCAGGTTAATGCCGTAGCCAAAAATAAACAGCAGCAGCAGGGGGATGACTACCGCAATCAGCCAGCTGCTGGGGTCACGCACGATCTGCCGCGTCTCTTTAATGCACAGCGCGCGCACCCTGCGCCAGGAAATGGCATTACTGCGCATGGGCATTCTCCTTATCCCAGTCGTGGATGAGGGTGATAAACGCCTGCTCCATGGTCGGATCCGGAACCTCATCGTCGGCGGCCTGGTTTTTCAGGTCGTCCGGGGTACCGTGGGCAATCAGCTTGCCGCGATACACCAGCCCGATGCGGTCGCAGTACTCCGCCTCGTCCATGAAGTGGGTGGTCACCATCACGGTCACGCCTTTTTCCACCATGCTGTTGATGTGCAGCCAGAACTCACGGCGGGTAATGGGGTCAACGCCTGATGTCGGCTCATCAAGAAACAGAATATCCGGCTCGTGCATCAGCGAGCAGGCCAGCGCCAGCCGCTGCTTAAAGCCGAGCGGCAGCTCGTCGGTGGCGTGGGAGGCAATGTTGGTTAAGGCGAAGGCGTCGCTCATGCGGCGGATTTTCTCGTTCTGTGCCCGCCCACGAAGGCCGTACACGCCGGAGAAAAAGCGCAGATTCTGCTCGACCGTCAGGTTGCCGTACAGGGAAAACTTCTGCGCCATATAGCCGAGATGCTGGCGCGCCTTGCCGGAGCTGACCTTAAGGTCCATATCCAGCACCAGCGCCTTGCCGGACGTCGGCACCAGCAGGCCGCACATCATCTTAAAGGTGGTCGATTTTCCCGCGCCGTTCGGTCCGAGCAGGCCAAAAATCTCCCCGCGCTTCACCGCAAAGTTGACGTTGTCGGTGGCGGCGAAATCCCCGAACTTTTTGGTGAGGGATTTGGCTTCAATCACCGTTTCGCCCGGCGTGCCTTCCACCGTATGCAGAATGGCGGCAAGCGGCGACTCTGAGGTACCCGCGCCGCCCAGCAGGTCGATAAACGCGTCCTCAAAGCGCGGCGCGGTCTCTTCCATCTCGATCTCAGGCATGCCGGGCGCCTGGCGAATATCGTCGACGGTGGCCTCTTTTTTGAGGATCACCCGTACCGAGCGGCCCTGGATCATCCCGTCGCTGACCTGCGGCAGCCTGAGCACCCGCTGCAGCAGCCTGCGGTTAGACTCCTGCGGGCTGTGCAGCAGGAAGCTGCGCCCGGCCATGCTCTGCGTCAGCGTCGTCGGCTCGCCCTGATAAAGCAGTTCGCCTTCGTTCATCAGCAGCACGTCCCGGCACTGTTCCGCTTCGTCGAGGTAGGAGGTGCTCCAGAGGATCAGCATTCCGTCGCCCGCCAGCTCGTGCACCATCTGCCACAGTTCGCGGCGCGAAATCGGGTCTACGCCGACGCCGGGCTCGTCCAGCAGCAGCACTTTCGGCTCGCCAACCAGCGTGCAGGCCAGCCCCAGCTTCTGCTTCATCCCGCCGGAGAGCTTGCCCGCCAGCCGGTCGGTGAACGGGCCGAGGGAGGTAAACTCCAGCAGGCGCGCGAAGGTTTTTTGCCGCGTTTCGCCGGTGACGCTGCGCAGGTCGGCGTACAGGTTCAGGTTTTCCATCACCGTCAGATCTTCATACAGGCCAAACTTCTGCGGCATATAGCCGAGCATGGCGTGAAGGGCTCCGTCATCCTCGATCGGGTCAAGACCGAGCACGCTGGCGCTTCCTTCATCCGGCTTGAGCAACCCCGCCAGCATCCGCATCAGCGTGGTTTTCCCCGCGCCGTCCGGACCGACCAGCCCGGTCACATAGCCTTTCCGGATGGTGCAGTTCAGCGGCGCGACGGCCGGTTTGTCCATTCCCGCGAAGCGTTTAACCAGATTGTTGAGCTGAATAACCGCGTCATTCATGTCGTTCCCCGTTGTTCACTTTTACGGTGACGGGCATGCCCTGACGCAGCGCGTCGTCCGCATCGGTCACGATGATGCGCAGGCGATACACGAGGTCGGTACGCAGGTCCGGTGTTTCAACGGTTTTCGGCGTGAATTCGGCAGTAGGGGAGACAAAGCCCACTTTGCCGTGATACGGCTTGTCCGGGCGGCCGTCGGTATAGAGCAGCAGCTCGCGGCCCGGCTGCATCTGGCCGAGATTAGGCTCATCAACGTAGGCGCGTACCCAGACCGGGCGGGTCAGGGAGAGCGTTAAGACGGCGCTGCCCGCGCTGAGCATGCTGCCCGGCTCCACGGCGCGGGTCATCAGCATGCCGTCAGACGGCGCGATTAAGGTGGTGTCGTGCAGATCCAGCTCTGCCTGAGCCAGCTGCGCCTGCGCCTGTTCAAGGCTGGCTTTCGCCTGGGCGATATCCTGCGGGCGGTTACCGGTGTGGTACTGGCTTAACTTATCCTGCGCGGACTTCAGCGTTGCCTGCGCCTGGTCGCGGGACGAGCGCGCATTTTCCAGATCGTTAGCGGAAATGGTGCGGCTTTTCCACAACCCCTGCTGGCGCGCGTAGAAGTTCTGCGCGTAGTCATAGGCGGCTTGCGCCTGCTTAACGGCAGCGGCGGCCTGGGCGATCTCTTCGTCGCGATAGCCTGCCAGCATCAGGTCATACTGCGCCTGGGCGACGGACACCCCCGCTTTGGCCTGCAGCAGCGCATTCTCATAGGGCGCTTTATCCAGCATCCCCAGCGTCTGCCCGCTTTTAATGGCATCGCCTTCGTCAACGCTCAGCGAGGCGAGACGACCGCCCACGCGGAAGCTCATGTTCACCGTACGAATATCCACGTTGCCGTACAGCGTCAGGCCTTTATCCTGATGGCTCTGATACCACAGCCATCCACCGACTCCGGCAGCAAGCAAAACAACAACCACCAGAATGATGGCGACAGGTTTTTTCATGACTTCAGGCTCCTTTGCGTTAAGCCTTGCAGGATCAGATCGACGTGACAGGCGATCACTTTGCTAATCTGCGCGGCTTTATCCTCATCAAATTGTGTCCAGCCGGTGCGTAACAGGATGGTTTCCCTGCCCAGACGGAAGGCAAGGATTTCACCCAGCAGGGCGTGGGTATGCAAAACTGTCTCGGTATCACTGGCGTCCCGACCGGTATAGGCGGCGATCAGCCGGGTCAGGTGCGAGTGCATTGGCTCAATCACCCGATCGTGTACCCGCTGGTAGGCGACGGTCGGGGAGAGCTGCTCCCGGGAGATAAACTTGCTCAGGTTGAGCGTATCGTCGTGCGTCAGCAGGCGGATCATATCGTGGCAGGCATTGAGAATAAGCTGGCGAACGGCGGCGCGATCGGGCGACGGCTGGCCGAGCAGCGCGGTGGCTTCCTCAACGTGCGGGTGAAACTGCGTGCCGATAAAATCGGCGATCCACTCGGCGCAGGCGAGGTATAAATCCTCTTTTGAGCCAAAATAGTAGGTAATCGCCGCAATGTTCTGCCCGGCCAGCGCGGCAATATCGCGGGTGGTGGCATGCAGCCCGTACTCACCAAACTGCGCCAGCGCGGCGGCGATAAGCTGATTTTTGGCCTGTTCACCTTTGGTTGTTGTGGGTGTCGTATTCATGGCGGCATTAAGAATTAATCAATCGATTGATTAAGATTATGCCTGATTCACGCTAACGTCGAGGGAACGCTGAGGGATATTTTATGCGCCACGTCACAAAAGCTGCTACACTCCGCTCCTTCGCGACATTGTGGTTTTTGTCCTCCCCTATTCGTTATATCTCCCTGAAAACTACACCTGTGATGGTCGGGGCGGTTCGGAGTTTTTATGTCTTTTGATTCCCTTGGCCTGAACCCGGAAATTCTGCGCGCGATCGCAGAGCAGGGCTACGTTGAGCCAACCCCAATCCAGCAGCAGGCGATCCCCGCCGTTCTGCAGGGCCGTGACCTGATGGCGAGCGCCCAGACCGGTACCGGCAAAACCGCGGGCTTTACCCTGCCGCTGCTGGAACTGCTGGTAAAAAACCAGCCGCACGCCAAAGGCCGTCGTCCTGTCCGCGCCCTGATCCTTACCCCAACCCGCGAGCTGGCGGCGCAGATTGGTGAGAACGTGCGTGACTATAGCCGCTATCTCAACATTCGTTCGCTGGTGGTTTTCGGCGGGGTAAGCATCAACCCGCAGATGATGAAGCTGCGCAGCGGCGTCGACGTTCTGGTTGCGACTCCAGGTCGCCTGCTGGATCTGGAGCACCAGAATGCGGTGAAGCTGGACCAGGTTGAAATTCTGGTGCTGGACGAAGCCGACCGCATGCTCGACATGGGCTTTATCCACGATATTCGTCGCGTGCTGGCCAAGCTGCCCGCGCGTCGTCAGAACCTGCTCTTCTCCGCGACCTTCTCCGACGAGATCAAGGCGCTGGCGGAAAAGCTGCTGCATAACCCGCTGGAAGTGGAAGTGGCGCGCCGCAACACCGCCTCCGAGCAGGTGACGCAGCACGTTCACTTTGTGGATAAAAAGCGCAAGCGGGAACTGCTCTCCCAGATGATCGGCCAGGGCAACTGGCAGCAGGTGCTGGTCTTTACCCGCACCAAGCACGGCGCCAACCACCTGGCGGAACAGCTGAACAAAGACGGCATTCGCAGTGCGGCGATCCACGGCAACAAGAGCCAGGGCGCGCGTACCCGTGCGCTGGCTGAGTTCAAATCCGGCGACATCCGCGTGCTGGTGGCGACCGACATCGCCGCCCGTGGCCTTGACATTGAAGAGCTGCCGCACGTGGTGAACTACGAGCTGCCAAACGTGCCGGAAGATTACGTTCACCGTATCGGCCGTACCGGCCGCGCGGCGGCAACCGGTGAAGCGCTCTCTCTGGTCTGCGTGGACGAGCACAAGCTGCTGCGCGACATCGAGCGCCTGCTGAAGAAAGAGATCCCGCGCATCGAAACCCCGGGTTACGAAGTGGATCCGTCGATCAAAGCCGAGCCGATTCAGAACGGTCGTCAGGGCGGCGGTGGACGTGGTCAGGGCGGCGGCGGTCGCGGTCAGCAGCCGCGTCGTGCCGAAGGCGGCGCGCCGAAATCATCCGGCAAACCGCCGCGTCGTAACAACGACAGCAAACCGGCGGGTGAAAACCCGTGGCGCAGCGGCGAAGGGAAACCGGCAGGAGAAGGGCAGCGTCGACGCCGCCCGCGCAAGCCTGCTAACCCGCAGTAATCTGGAAGCCCGGTCGTAAAGCCGGGCTTTTCTTTTTGCGGCAGCGAAGAGAAAGTGCCACAATAGTGGCTGTTTATACAGTATTTCAGGTTTTCCAATGGCTTTAACCGCTGCGCTCAAGGCGCAAATTGGCGCATGGTATAAGGCGCTACAGCAGCAGATCCCCGACTTTATCCCCCGAGCGCCGCAGCGGCAGATGATTGCTGACGTGGCAAAAACGCTCGCCGGGGACGACGGGCGACATCTGGCGATTGAAGCCCCAACCGGCGTCGGGAAAACCCTGTCGTATCTCATTCCCGGCATCGCGATTGCGCGGGAAGAGGACAAAACGCTGGTGGTCAGCACCGCCAACGTGGCGCTGCAGGACCAGATCTTCAGCAAAGATTTACCCCTGCTGCGCAAAATCATCCCCGAGCTGCGGTTTACGGCAGCCTTTGGGCGCGGGCGTTATGTATGCCCGCGCAACCTGGCGGCGCTGGCCAGCAGCGAGCCGAATCAGCAGGATCTGCTCGCGTTTCTGGATGACGAGCTAACGCCAAACAATAAGGCCGAGCAGGAGCAGTGTGCAAAACTCAAAGTCGAGCTCGACGGCTATAAGTGGGACGGCCTGCGGGATCACACCAGCCAGGCCATCAGCGACGACCTGTGGCGCAGGCTCAGCACCGACAAAGCGAGCTGCCTGAACCGCAACTGTCACTACTACCGCGAGTGCCCGTTCTTTGTCGCTCGGCGCGAGATTCAGGAGGCGGAAGTGGTTGTGGCAAACCACGCGCTGGTGATGGCGGCGCTGGAGAGCGAAGCGGTGCTGCCGGAGCCCAAAAACCTGCTGCTGGTGCTCGACGAAGGCCACCATCTGCCGGACGTGGCGCGGGATGCGCTGGAGATGAGCGCCGAAATCACCGCTCCGTGGTTCCGCCTGCAGCTGGATCTCTTCTGCAAGCTGGTAGCGACCTGCATGGAGCAGTTCCGCCCGAAAACCACGCCGCCGCTGGCGGTGCCGGAGCGGCTGAGCGACCACTGTGAAGAGGTCTATAGCCTCATTTCATCCCTGAACAACATCCTGAATCTTTATCTTCCGGCAACCCAGGAAGCCGAACACCGCTTTGCGATGGGTGAGCTACCGGAAGAGGTGATGGAGATCTGCCAGCAGCTGGCGAAACATCTGGAAAAGCTGCGCGGGCTGGCGGAGATGTTCTTAAACGATCTCAGCGAGAAAACCGGCTCGCATGACGTGGTGCGTCTGCACCGCGTTCTGCTGCAGATGAACCGCGCGCTGGGGATGTTCGAAGCGCAGAGCAAGCTCTGGCGGCTGGCCTCGATGGCGCAGGCGTCCGGCGCGCCGGTCACCAAATGGGCCACCCGCGAAGTGCGGGACGGGCAGGTGCACCTCTTTTTCCACTGCGTGGGCATCCGCGTGGCCGATCAGCTGGAAAAGCTGATCTGGCGCAGCGTGCCGCACGTGGTTGTCACCTCTGCCACGCTGCGTTCCCTGAACAGCTTCTCAAGGCTGCAGGAGATGAGCGGGCTAAAAGAGAAAGCGGGCGACCGTTTCGTGGCGCTGGACTCGCCGTTTAACCACTGCGAGCAGGGCAAGCTGGTCATTCCGCGCATGAAATTCGAGCCGCTCATCGACAACGAAGAGCAGCACATCGCGGAAATGGCGGCCTACTTCCGCGAGCAGGTCGAGAGTAAAAAGTACCCCGGTATGCTGGTGCTGTTTGCCAGCGGGCGGGCGATGCAGCGCTTCCTCGAACACGTCACCGATCTGCGTTTACTCCTGCTGGTGCAGGGGGATCAGCCGCGCTACCGGCTGGTGGAAACCCACCGTAAGCGCATTGATAACGGCGAGCGCAGCGTGCTGGTGGGGTTGCAGTCGTTTGCTGAAGGTCTGGATTTGAAAGGCGATTACCTGACGCAGGTGCATATCCATAAAATCGCCTTCCCACCCATCGACAGCCCGGTAGTGATCACCGAGGGGGAATGGTTGAAAAGCCTCAACCGCTATCCGTTTGAGGTACAGAGTTTGCCTGCGGCGTCGTTTAACCTGATTCAGCAGGTCGGGCGCTTGATTCGTAGCCACGGCTGCTGGGGCGAGGTGGTGATTTATGACAAACGTCTGCTCACCAAAAATTACGGCCAACGGCTCCTGAACGCGCTGCCGATCTTCCCGATCGAACAGCCGGAAGTGCCCGAGGTAAAAAAACCGCCGGTCAAACTGACTTCCGGGCGCAAGAAAAGCCTCCGTGCTAAGGGGCGCGGTCCTACTGGTAAATGAAGGTCACCTGCACCACGCTGCTGAACGTTCCTGCCGTGACCGGCAATGAGGTGGCGTAATAGCGGGCGGCCAGCGGGAAATCCGCCGTGTGATTGTCCTGGTTGATCAACACGCTGAAGCTGGCGTCCGGGGCAAGCGAGATCTGATCCTGCGGGTCGGCAAGCTCCAGCGCCAGTCCTTTCGCTGTTCCGGTGCTGGCGAATTTAGTCGGATGAATGCTGTCTGGCTGACCGTGAAAGGTGGCCGTGGCCAGCACGGAAGTGGTTGGGCATTTCGACAGGGTTAAGTCGAATGAATGCCATTGTCCGGTATCGCCCACATCCTTAAAATCGCCGGCATTCGCTTTGCCCAGATTGACCGTCAGGTTCTGGCTGGCGCTGTCTACCTGGCAGGCGTTGGCATAAATGTTTCCGCGAATATCGAGCTGAATCTCTTCCGCCAAGCTCTGGCTGGCGACTCCAAGGAGTAAAAGGGCTAATAAGGTTTTCATTTGTAGGCCACCGTAATGGTTGCGACGGCATTCGCCGTTCCGGGCGTTACCTCCGAGCTGGTTTGTTCGTAAGAGACGCTGAAGGGATATTGCGAGCGGATATTGGCATAGGCGGTAAAGGTATCCATGTATTGCCCGAAAACAGGTATCTGACCGTTAAAGAGCATTCTCACCCCCACGCCGGTCGCCACGCCGTTTTCCGGCGTTAATTTGATCACGCCAGGAAAATTCGTTTCATAGCCATTGGCGCTGGTGATCATCATTTCCGGCTGTACATCCTGATCGCAGAGCATGTCGATATTGAATACCGACTGGGAGACCAGGGTTCCCGGACCGGTAAAACGGCTCACCGGAAAATCCCCCAGCGTGACGGTCAGAGATTTGGGTGATACGGTGCAGGTGACTGCTTTAACCACCACGTTACCTGAGTAGGAGAGGGTGTTTGGATAACTCAAGCTTTCTACTTGCTCAACACCAAAGCCAAATTGTGTATTACTGGATGTGAGTGTACCGGCGGTTACCACCTCGCTGGTTTTCACCAGTTCCAGCGAGACGTCGAAGCTAAACGCAAATGAACCATCGCTACCGCTCGAATCAGACACCTGACCCACGGAAGACTTAGTTGTGCAGATTTGGTCTGCTGCTCCCATCACACGCTCCCCTTTACTGTTTCGGAGCGACACGCCGATCCCGGCAACACCCGACTCATAAACACCAGGGATATTGGGAGTCTCTCTACCCAGACCGTGGTAACAGGCAATGATCTGACGGCCTGCGTCTTCGGCTGTATAGCAGCCCCCCGCAATGTGAGCCGAACGTTCCGTTCCCGGGATGGTCTCTCCCACGGGAAGGCTGGTAGGCACTGAAATAGACGCTAACGATAGCAGCGCTGGTAAATTTGGTGAGACACAGTTGGCCTTTGCGTGCGGCATGAAGAGTGCTGCCGTCGCCAGAACTAAAAGTAAGAAAAACGATTTTGCTATCTGCATTCTGATCGGTCCGGTGTTAATCAGTGACACTGCGCGGCAGCGTTAATAATGTTGGTGTCATCCTTCTCTTGCGTCAGGGCGTAATCGGCGACGCAATGCTCGCTCGCCTCCTTGCCCCACGAAACGAAAAGGCGTCCTTGCTGCGGCAGTCCGGTGAGATACACCAGGCCGTCGTTACCGACGATAAATTCGCTGCTCTTGTCTTCCGTGGTGACCGTTGCGCCAAAGGGCAGCGGTTTGTCTTTCCAGGCCAGCGTCATTAAGACGCGGTTGCCCACGCGAGTATCGAAGCTGGCGCGAACTATCGCGCCGCGCGTTGGTGTCACCGTCTGCGAGGCGTGTGTCACGTCGGCATCGTCTGGCAGCGTCTCGGTATCCAGCGAAATTGGGTTGTGACGCCACGGAGTGACAAAGGGCACCAGCGTATAGCCGCGATAGTCCGTTTCCACGCCCGTCTGGTTGGCAACGTGCGTGCCGTGCGTTCCCGGCGCTTTAATCAGCACCACGGTTTCGCCCAAGGTCTGACCAAAGGTGACGCCGTCAGAGTGGGCGACGATGCCGCCCTGGATCCCGGCGTTCACGGTGTACTGATGGCTGTCCTGGCTTACGCCGCCGCGCACTTCACCGTAGGTGCCTTTGTAATCCGCATTCATACTGGTGGAGGTGTTGTTATTAGCGCTGTCCAGTCCCTGCTGAACGTTCCAGCTCAGCTTGTCTCCCTCCAGCGCGGTACCATTCAGGCCCAGGTTGTGGGTGGTGCCGTCTTTACCGTTGTTCAGGCTGTAGTTTGCCCAGGTGTTAGGCAGCCAGCGGTCGAGCGGAACCGACACGTTAAGGCCGATTTGTCGGTCATAGCTGATGGATTTACCGTCTTCGTCCGTGTCGTCGCTGTTTTTATTGATGCTGTAGCTCAGGCTATAGCTCACGCCGTGCCAGCTATTGTTGTAGTTAACGCTCAGGGAGGTCATATCCTGACGCTGGCTCCAGTAACTCTCTTTCACCAGGCTTAGCGTCACCGAACCCCACTTGTCGCCCAGCGTCTGGTCGACGGTGGCCTCCGCCCGTGCGCGGCGCTGCTGTGGAGCGGACCAGTCGTTTGCACTGGTCCAGGACTCCATGGTGTCCTGCAGGGTGTAAAAGCCTTTGCTGTTGTAGCGATAACCCGCCAGCGAAAAGTGAGTGCCGGTCGCGATAAAATTTTTGCTGTAGCGCAGACGAAGGGATTGCCCTTTGCTGGTTTTGCGCTTTTTCAGTAACGCTTTGGCGCGGGTAACGTCTACGGAGAACGCGCCGAGGTCTCCAACGTTTTTCCCTGCGCCGAGCGCAGCGGAGTGGTAATGCGAACTCTGCTGAGTACCGCCGTAAACGGTGACGCCGTGTGGCAGGCCATAGATGGCGCTGCCCTGGGCGAAAGGGGTCTTCTCAACCTCTTTATCATATGAACGGTAGCGCCCTGCAGCGACGCTGTACTTGAGGTGTTTTTCCCGCTGCAGCACCGGCACGGAGGCAAACGGCACCACGAAATGACTCTCGCTGCCGTCGGTCTCTTTTACCGTGACGTTCAGATCGCCGCTGCTGCCGGTGGGGTAGAGATCGTTAATCTCAAACGCGCCGGGGGCGACGGTGTTTTGGTAGATAACGTAGCCATTCTGGCGAACCACCACCTGGGCGTTACTGTGCGCCGTACCGCGTACCACCGGGGCATACCCGCGCTCGCTGTCCGGCAGCATGTCGCTTTCGGTAGCCAGCTGCGCGCCAGTGTAAGAGACACTGTCGAAAACGTCGGCCTGGGTGCTGCTCTGTCCCACGGTCAGCTCGCTCTTCAGCCCCACGATATCGCGCTGGGCATAGGTATAGACCGGGGTCAGCTTGCCGTCGCCCTGACCGCCATCCGAATTGTGGTTCCAGGTGCTGTAATTTCGCACGCGCCAGGCACCGGTGTTAAAACCGGGGCGCAGGTTAATAAACTGGCTGCTGTTGTCCGCTTTTCCATGCTGGCGGGCGTGGCTTTGGCTGGCGTTAACGCTATAGTTCAGGATGCCCGCGGTGATCCCTTCGTCATACTCTTTCGGATCGATGTAGCCGCGAGGCACCTGGCCCAGCGCCGACTGGGGAATACTCAGCAGTAGTTGCTGGTTTTTGATGCGGAAAGTCGCCGAGGCCGAAGGGATGGCGCTGAGATCCGCGCATTCCCCTTTTGCCGCCAGCTTTGGATAATCTTTGGTTTTGATGCCCAGATGCGTTAATTCATCCAGACTCAGGCATGGCTGCAGGGAATCATCTCCCTGCGCATCTTTTTGTAATGTAAAAAGGACGTCACGGGTGTCGATTTTATTGTTATTGACGAACATCGTGACCTGATATTTACCTGGCGCCTGACCGGGACCGTTTTCATAAACAGAGAGATCGGTCTTTGCCTGCTCTGGATTATCAATATCCAGCAGGGCAGGGTTAAAATAATCATTAGCGTGGGCCTGCAGCGCGCAGCATGTCACCGCTATCCCACAAAAAGTGGGCAGCATTTCACGCAGTCGACGTAATAGCGGCTTAGTTGTGCTGTACATGATTATCCAGGCGTTGAATAGAGTATTAACGAACGGATGCAGACCAGGTTTTACTGATGCTTCCGTAATCGTTAATGACCGACCAGCTTACGGTGTTACCGCTCATATTTGCCGGAAGGGCAAAGCGGGTAGAGGTATCTGGCACAGCCCAGGTAGCTTTTGCCACTTTTTGGCCGTTCAGCGTTACGCTCTGGAAATTCATATAGAAAGGCGTGGGGTTGTTTACCACCAGATCATTGCCTTCGCGGTGCCATTCTAGTTTATCAGCCACTGCTTCAGGTTTGCCTTTAATCGATGCAGGGCGATACAGCAATTTAATACGGGTATTAATGGCTATTTGTAATGTATTAACGCCCTCTTCATGGCTTGAAGAAGGAATGGCTTTAATATTTAACCAGTATAACGACTCGCGATCTTCTGGCATATTTCCGCCGGTGCGCACCACGCGCAGCACGTTATCTTCTTTAGCGTTCAGACGGAACAGAGGCGGGGTAATCAGAAATGGCGCTTTACCGCCTTTTTTCAAACCGGTATCCACCCAGGACTGTACCAGATAGTTAATATCATCCGGATTGGAAATCCCAATCGAAGACTCTTTGTTCTCTCCCTGATAAACCAGTCGGGTGCCATTAATAATCACACCTGCGTGGGCTGTTACTGCAGTCAGTAAAAGTGCGCTTAATAAATAACTGTGTCGCATAAATCTGTCTCAAAGAAAGAGGAGATATTAACCTTCGCGTGAAGGCGAATATCTCCTTATTGAACGTGTCAGTTATAAATAACTGTAAAAGTAGACGCTGAGTTAGCCTGGCCGGCAGTGATCGATGCCTGAGTCTGTATATAACGTGCGCCAAACTCCAGATTATTTACCGTCGTGCCAGCAGCTAAAGGATACTGCTTTGAAGGCGTATATAAACTGACGGGCTGTTCGGAAGAATCAACCAGCTGAATCGCCACGCCAGTTGCCGTCGTCGCACCCGGGGTCAAGGCCAGCGTGGTGTTATTATCCGCATCTGGCGTACCGCCGAAGTTGATGGCTGCAGATGTGACCGTTTCCGGGCAGTTTTTTAACTGAATATCAAATTTCGTTAAGGTGCTGGTAGAGCCTGCGCCGGTAAACGCTGTTTTGGAGACTTTGCCCAGCGCAACATTCAGCGGACTGCTTAAGCCATTAACCACCTGACAGGCGGAATCGATAATTTCACCTGTGAAGTTAATTTGCCCTTCACCGGTGGATGCTGCGAAAGAAGATGCAGAGCATCCCAAAGCGGCAGCAATGAATAAACCTAAAGTGACTTTTTTCATATTTAAACCTGTATGTTTCTCCTTTCGACCTTTGCATCCCGCATTATTCGAAGTTATGTCTCAACTACTCACCGCCGACTATTTAATCAGAAAATTCAGGCCGGGAAAGGTCCCGCGCGGCTTCCTAATAATCCAATTAATTCTTGCAAAATGATTTTTCTTACTAAAACAATTGATTATAAAAACCCGCAGGGTGGGCAAAAAAACTAACAGCGGAGTCATCATCAGGGCTATATTGTTGATAACCTGCTGTAAGGAGAAATGTCGTGGATTATCGTAAAATTATCAAAGAGGTAGGCAGAGGCAAAAACCACGCCCGCGATCTGGACCATGAAACCGCGCGTGCGCTTTACACCCGCATGCTGGAGGGCGACGTCCCCGACCTGGAGATGGGGGGCATTCTGATCGCGCTGCGTATCAAAGGCGAAGGTGAAGCGGAGATGCGTGGCTTCTATGATGCCATGCAGGCGCAAACGCTGCGCTTAACGCCGCCGGTGGCAAAACCGATGCCGATTGTGATCCCGAGCTATAACGGCGCGCGCAAGCAGGCAAATTTAACCCCGCTGCTCGCTATCCTGTTACACAAGATGGGGTTCCCGGTTGTGGTGCACGGCGTTAGCGAAGACCCCACCCGCGTGCTGACGGAGACCATTTTCGGGATGCTGGGCATCGAGCCAACGCGTCATGCCGGCCAGGCGCAGGCTAAGCTGGATGGTCATCAGCCTGTTTATATCCCGGTCGGCACGCTCTGCCCGCCGCTGGAAAAGCAGCTCGATATGCGCTGGCGCATGGGCGTGCGCAACAGCGCGCACACGCTGGCGAAACTGGCCACGCCGTTTGGTGAAGATGCCGCCCTGCGTCTTTCCAGCGTCTCGCACCCGGAATACGTGGCGCGCGTGGCGCAGTTCTTTGAGGCAATTGGCGCAAGGGCGTTACTGATGCACGGCACGGAGGGCGAGGTTTATGCGAACCCGCAGCGCTGCCCGCAGGTGATGCTGATTGATTCTGCAGGCACGCGCGCCATTCTTGAGCGCGGGGAAGAGAATACCGGTGTGATACTGCCTGAGGCAAAAGATCCGCATACTACAGCCCACTGGATTGAGCAGTGCCTTGCCGGAAATGTTCCTGTTCCGCATTCGATCAAGCTGCAGATGGCCTGCTGTTTGCTGGCTACCGGAGAAGTGGAATCCGTTCAGGCCGGGCTTGAACGCGTGGCGCAGGCGTTTTAGACAAAAAAAAGCCCGTCCAGTGGCGGACGGGCAAGCAAGGGTAACAACAACAGGGTCAATGAGGGTGGAGCAGCTCACCAGAGGGTATGGCGAGGGTACAGCATTCATTCAGTCGATTATTTGTAGATAACCGCGGTACCGCTCAGCTTGTTATTGCCGTTAGCGGAAGTAATGGTGTATCCGCTTGCACCGGCAGCAGCGGCTTTCTCAGCCAGTTTGGCTTCCAGACCGTCCAGCGTGGTGGCGCCATCAGCACTGACCACACCAACTTTGTTCATGTTCTGTGCCTGAGTAGAAGAGACAGGCTCTACGGCGAAAGCGCCGAAAGACAGAGCGGACAGGGCAACAGCAGCTACAGCATATTTGATGGTTTTCATAATTAATCTCTCGCAGGTGTTTCTGTTAAGGGGACGATGTTCCGTCGATGTGATAAGTATCACGGTTTTTTACGAGAGATAAAATCGAAGAGAATTGACGTGGTTGCTCAAAAAAATTGAATGACAAATAACTTATTGAATATTAATAAATTCAAAGTGCCGCTTTACACTTCTTGTGGATGCGCTTTACAGAAGCAATACGAAGGGCACGTTTTGCTACGCGTCTGGCTAAAAACCGTGAGCGTAAAGGAACGTGCGGGCTCGGTTAGCCTGGGTAAAGTAAAGTCAACGCAACTGGCTGTCTTTCGAACCTCTGCGATTATATCCTGAGTGCAATGATTTTTTTGAATCTTTATGCTGCTGACACGTAATGCAAAGCCGCACGCCGGGGATGGCTTTTCGACGCGCCTCCGGAATGGGTTCTCCGCATTCTTCGCATTCCGTTAAGCTTTCGCCGCGCGGAATTTCACCGCGGGCACGCGCAACCGCATCTTCAATTGTACTGTTGATCTGTTCGTTAACAGCGTCGTCATTTGCCCAGCCGGAAGCCATAGCGTCCTCCTGAAATCGGTTTAGGTTATATGGTTACTATGGGGTTAAAAAATGAACAATCAAGGCGAAGGGAGAAGAGAACTGCACCCGTTGGACAGATGCAGTCTTGCGGAAGAGACAGGTTATTTATAGATGGTCGCAGTGCCGTACATATGGTTATCTCCGCCAGCGGAGTTCACTACGAATCCTTTTGCACCTTCCTGACGGGCTTTTTCGGCGAGCTTAGCCTGCAGATCGTCAAGGTTACTGGCACGGCTTACCGAAACGGTGCCCGCAGGGCGTAGCTGGCTGGTGTCAGTACTCTGGGTCAGCGACTGGACGGCCATGGCAGAGAAGGACGCGGTCGCCAGGGCGGCTGCGATAACAGCAAGGGTCAGGTACTTTTTCATAATCACATCCTCATGAGGAAACAACAGGTGATTCCCTTTAAGTTTAGAAGCCTGACGAGTGTGACTTAGCGCAAATATTTGATGATGATCTGCTTATTTTTTGAACGATATAAATTGACAATTCGCTGACGGATCATAGACATAAAGGTGTTTGATTTATGGCTATTTTTTGAACGCCGCAGAGAAAGATTTACCGTTGGGCCAGCAAAGGGTATCTTACGCCGCTGTTTAAAGGAGAATGCCATGACTGCCCAAAAGCCGGGATTGCACCCGCGAAATCGCCACCGCAGCCGCTACGACATGAACGCGTTATGCCTGAGCTGCCCGCCGCTGCAGGACTATCTTGTTCAGACCCCAGCGGGTGAGCCTTCGGTCAACTTTGCCGACCCGCAGGCGGTTAAAATGCTGAACAAAGCCCTGCTGGCGCATTTTTACGGTGTGGCTCACTGGGATATTCCGGAAGGCTTTCTCTGTCCACCCGTGCCGGGCCGCGCGGATTACATTCATCACCTTGCCGACCTTCTTGCCGAAGGCAATGAGGGTGTCGTGCCTCAGCAGGCCACCATTCTGGATATTGGCACCGGGGCGAACCTGATTTACCCGCTGATCGGGGCGCATGAATATCAGTGGCGCTTTACCGGAAGCGAAATCGGTGACGAGGCTTTTGCCAGCGCCCAGGCGATTATCAGCGCTAACCCGGGATTAAGCCGCGCCATTCGCCTGCGTCGTCAGAAAGATGCAGGGTCGATCTTCAACGGCATTATTCACAAAAACGAAAGCTATGACGCTACGATGTGCAATCCGCCGTTCCATGATTCGGCGGCATCGGCCCGTGCGGGCAGCGAGCGCAAGCGCCGTAACCTCGGTCAGGCTGAAGATGCCGCGCTGAACTTCGGCGGACAGCAGCAGGAGCTCTGGTGCGACGGGGGCGAAGTGGCGTTTATCCTGCGCATGATTGCGGAAAGCAAACAGTTTGGCCGTCAGGTGAAGTGGTTCACGACGCTGGTTTCCCGCGGGGATAACCTGCCGCCGCTCTACCGCGCGCTGACCGAAGCGGGCGCCGTAAAAGTGGTGAAAAAAGAGATGGCGCAGGGCCAGAAACAGAGCCGCTTTATCGCCTGGACGTTTATGGAAAACAACAAACGTCGCAAATAGAACTCCGTCTTAGGCCGGGTAAGGCGAAGCCGCCCCCCGGCAACCAGGTTACAGCGTCGGCTCCTGCGGCGGGAGCGGCGATGCGGGCGGCGGCAATACCTGATAGGTCTGCACGGGCATCCGCACGTTCGCCAGATCGAAGTGTTTCTTCACCATGCTGTCGAGCGCAAAGCGCACCGTCCACTGCTTCAGCGGCTGGGTGGTGAACGACACGCGCAGGGTAAACGCCGTGTTCGTCAGCCCGACGATGCCGGCAAATGACGGTTCTCCGATCACCAGCCCGCGAATGTCCTCCATCTGCATCAGTTCTTCTACCGCATCGCGCAGCGCCTGCTTCGCTTTGTCCGCATCCTCGTGGCGATCCACATCATAGTTCGCTACAACGGAACCAATCCCGCGCACAAAGTTGGCGAAGGTGGTGATCGAAGACCAGGGGATGATGTGGTAGGCCCCGGTGTCCTGACGCACGCCGACGGAGCGTATGGACATCCTCTCTACCGTACCGGTTAACGGTCCGATGGTCACCAGATCGCCTGTGTTCATCCCGTTCTCAAACTGAATGAAGATGCCGGTAATAATATCCTTCACCAGCGTTTGTGAGCCGAAGGAGATGGCCAGCCCCAGGGCACCGGCACCCGCCAGCAGCGGGGCAATATTCACGCCGATTTCTGACAGCACGATCATGATGGTGATGGTGCTGATAATCACCGCCAGCGCGTTGCGGAACAGGGTGAGAAGCGTTCTTGCCCGGGCGCTGGGCAGGGGCCTGCCGTGAATATCCGACACCAGGCGGTTCTCAATAAGGCTCGCCAGCAGCGTCCAGCCGACGGCGGAGAAGAACAGGATCAGCGCGATGCGAATCAGGATGTCGACCGTTTTTTCACCCGCACCGTTGTGCAGCCAGTTCCAGAAATCAAACAGGCTCCACGCATTCAGAAGCAGCATAATCGCCACGCAGACGGTGAGAATGCGCGCCACTTTGAGCGATACCGACATCCAGCCGTTTACCCGTTTTTGCAGTTCCGGGTAATTACGCTGCACCTGCGGCGACAGGGTGATGGTTTTCGAGATCCATCGCGACAGCAGCCCCGACACAAAGGCCGCGATGCCGATAATGGCCAGGCTTTTGAACGTCGCCCCCATCATAAATTTCAGACTATTGCCCGGGTCAAACAGCGAGAAGAAGCACAGCACGATGAAGTAAGCGCTTGCCAGCCAGTGCCACACCAGGGCGAACGCGCGAATAAAGAGGCTAAAGAACGAGAGGGAGCGATCGGCCAGATTCAGCAGGCTTTGGGTAATGGTTTTTTTATTGTGGAAGATCAGATACAGCGACCAGACGGTAATGCAGATCATGATTAGGACGTTTGCCAGCGCGCCAAACTGGACGTTCACCTGGTTGGAGATGATCGGCACGGCAACCAGCAGGCCGTAGCCAATCAGCCCGCTGAGCACGCTCAGGCGCAGCGCCCAGTACTTCGCGCTCGCATCCCGAATGGAGAAGGGACGCAGCTCCGGCACGTGCGGACAAAAGAGTAACCGCAGCAGCGCCTTGAAGAACTCGATCAGGGCAAAGGCATTCAGGAAAAGCGACTGCTGGAAGGCGATGGTTTTGTTGCCTGCATTCAGCCTGTCGGCCAGCATCTGGCCTAAAAACAGCGTCAACGCCAGCAGCAGTAAATCGATGATAAACGCTGAGGCTATCATCAACGGCAGGTGCAGCCAGCTGCTTTTATGCTGATTCTTCCTGCGTCCCCATTGCCCCATTTTGCGGTAAAGCGGCCACGCGCACAGGCGCACCAGCCAGTAAAAAAGAAATACCGCACCCGCCAGCATCAGGAACTGCGTGGCGGCGGCGGTAAACGTTTGCGGGTTAAACGGCTTGTGCGGTGAGCCAATCAGGTTGCGGTACAGCTGAGCGAAGCGTGAGGAGAGCGCTTCCCCATAGTGGCGGCTCACGTCGGTGACGTTTTCCAGCACCGTTTTTTGCTCCTCAACCTGCGGCGGGGTGAGGGTTGGCACCGACTCCTGCGGCGGCGTGGCGGCGGCTTTGCGCAGCTGGCCAATGAGCTCCTGCCGGGAGGTGTCGTTTTCAAGGACGTCGGCAAGCGCACCGTAGGCGGCTTTTTTCTGTTCAACATCGGGTTCCGGAGGCGGCGTATTTTGCCGGGTCGCAGGGGTTCCGGTGGTGACACCGGGGATCGCGACGGCGAACGAAGGCGCACTAAACAGGCTAATCAACAGCAGCAGGATCCACGGCACGGCGTCCTCCGGTGAAAATGTCGAACAAAATGATAAGTATAGAAGTCGAGACGAGGAGGGGGATTTTTGGGAACAATCTGGCGTAAAAAAGCCGGGCAAGCCCGGCTTAGCGTAAAGCGATGGATCAGGAGACGTGCTGCAGGAACTCCTGCAAACGCTGGCTCGGCGGGTTCGCAATCAATTCCTGCGGGTTACCGTCTTCCGCGATACGGCCTTTATCAATAAAGATCAGGCGGGACGCCACTTTCTCGGCAAAGCCGATTTCGTGGGTTACGATAACCATCGTCATCCCTTCTTCCGCCAGATCCTGCATGACTTTGAGCACCTCGTGGCGCAGCTCCGGGTCGAGTGCGGACGTAGGCTCATCAAACAGCATCATTTTCGGTTTGACCGCCAGGGCGCGGGCAATCGCCACACGCTGCTGTTGACCCCCGGACAGCTCGGAAGGGAAGTGGTGCGCACGTTCTGCCAGGCCGACTTTCGCCAGCAGATCTTTTGCCAGCGCTTCCGCCGCCGCTTTGCTGGCACCGCGCACGCGCAGCGGGCCAAACATCACGTTTTCCAGCGCCGTGAGGTGCGGGAACAGGTAGAACTGCTGGAACACCATGCCCGCTTCCTGACGAATCAGACGGTCGTCCACTTTCGGGTCGTTTACCTTCAGGCCGTCGACGATCAGATCGCCGCTGGTGATCTCTTCCAGCTTGTTGATGCAGCGCAGCAGGGTGGATTTACCGGAGCCGGATGGCCCAATAATCACCACCACTTCACCCTGTTTGATGTTCAGATCGATATTGTGCAGCACCTGGGTTGGGCCAAAGTGCTTGGAAACGTTTTTAAATTCAATCACAGGATTTTCATCCTTCTTTCAAGACGACGCAGAACGAAGCTCAGAACCAGAGTAATGATCAGGTAGACAACGGCTACCGCACTCCAGATTTCCAGCGCGCGGAAGTTGCCAGCTATGATCTCCTGCCCCTGACGGGTCAGCTCTGCCACGCCGATAACAATGAACAGCGACGTATCTTTAATGCTGATGATCCACTGGTTACCGAGCGGCGGCAGCATGCGACGCAGCGCCAGCGGCAGAATAACGTGGCGGATCGTTTCGCGACGAGAAAGACCTAGCGCCAGACCGGCTTCACTGAAACCTTTATGAATCGACAGCACCGCACCGCGGGTGATTTCCGCAATGTAGGCGCCTGAGTTGATCATAATGGTGACGACGGCTGCGCTGAACGGGTCGATGCGCAGGTCGGTGAACGCCATAGGCAGGGCGAAGTAGATGAACATGACCTGCACGACAATTGGGGTGCCGCGGATCACTTCGATGAAAACAAGTGCGATGTGGTTTGCGATCCAGCCGCCGTAGGTGCGGGCGAAACCGGCGACAAGACCGATAATCAACCCACCAACCAGACCCAGGACCGAAATCCACAGGGTCATTTTAGCGCCTTCAAGCAAGAGTGGAATGGCAGGCCAGATGGCGCTCCAGTCAAACTGCATGATAATTTCCTGTTACTGTTACCGTGTTTCAAAAATAGCAGGGGCGAAAGGTCGCCCCCGAGTGAACGTCATTTTTACGTCTTATTATTTAGGCTCGGTACCGAACCATTTTTTGTAGATTTCGTTATAGGTGCCGTTCTCTTTCAGCGTTTTCAGCGCGCCGTTAACTTTCGTGCGCAGGTCGTCGCTGCCTTTCGGGAACGCGATACCGTACTGCTGTGCTTCCAGAGACTCGCCAACGGCTTTGAACTTGCCGTTACCGGCTGTCTTAATGAAGTACAGGATGTTAGGCGTGTCGTGCAGAACAGCGTCAGCACGGTTGGTGCCGAGTTCCATGTACGCGTTGTCGATGTTCGGGAACTGACGCAGGTCTTTGGTTTTGATATTTGCTTTCGCGTAATCAACAGAACCGGTGCCGCTCTTCACTGCCACCACTTTGCCGTCGAGATCTTTCACGCTTTTTACGTCGTTATTATCGGCTTTGACCATGACCAGCAGGCCGCTTTTGTAGTAGCCGTCAGAGAAGTCGATCGCTTTTTTACGTTCATCGGTAATGGTGATGCCTGCCAGCGCCAGATCAACGTTTTTGGTTTGCAGTGCCGGGATGATGCCGCTGAAGTCCATAGGCTTCAGGGTGTAATCCAGCTTGAGTTCTTTTGCGACAGCGGCCCACAGATCCACATCAAAACCAACGTATTTATCACCCTGTTTGAATTCAAACGGAACGAACGCCGTGTCGGTCGCCACAACCAGTTTGTCGGCAGCCTGAGAGGACACTGCAAAAGCCAGGGTAAGTGCAGCCAGTGAAACTTTTAATACAGACTTCATAGCATTTCCTTTTATATCCACGGGGCGATCCCCTGCGAGAACAGGTGGCACAATGAAAAAATCGTGCCAACTTTACAAGCTATTGTTTTGCAAAGGGGATGATGTCATGCATTGCACAATAAATGGGGCAATGAGGCTTTATTGCACCAAAGTGGAGCACCGTTTTGGTGCGCTTCGTTTGGCTCAACTGACGGGGAGATATTTAGCGTAAATTCTGACGAAAAAACAATCTTCCGTTAACGGTTGTGTGAGGTGATTATTACATTTCGTTCACTTTTGCAGGTGTGCAGACAAAAACTGTGCACCATAGATGTGCAAAACCCTCACCGGAGGGCGAGGGTTTGATAGAAAATTCGTATGAATTATTCGATGTTAGATTCGATAAACCACAGGAACTGGTCCAGGTCGCGGGAGGCGGCAGTGAAAATGTCTGCGGTATCTTCGTCTTTGGCTTCGCCGATCGCTTTGCGCACGTCATTGGCCACAATCGCGTAGCGGTCCGCCAGCTCTTTCAGGTGATCCTGAACGGTATGGATATCCAGCGGATAACTCTTCAGTGGCGTTTTGCTGTTGATCACCTGCGTGGTACCCAGCGCCACGCCGCCTAACTGAACGGCACGTTCAGCCATCGTATCGAGGTGGGTCACGAGTGCTGTGCGGAAGCCATCCAGCATTTCATGAACGGCAATAAAATTTGCACCGCGCATATTCCAGTGGGCCTGTTTGGTGATCAGCGAAAGATCGATGAACTGGATCACCTGGCGATTCAGCAACTCAATGGTCGCCTTTTTGTCGCTATCCGATACATCGTTACGGGTATAAAGCAGATTAGACGCTTTCGTTTTCACCAGTTTAGCGGTACTCATAATCTCATATCCTCTTGATGTTTATGTCCCAGGTAATTACGGAACTAAGTATAGCACCGGATTTTTTCTCTGCGGTTTGGCTGTGCCTATCGGTTTAATAGCGAGAAGTGGCTTGTGAATTTAATTCATTGAAATAAATGGGTATTTTTAAAATTGATACAGATCAATCTTAATTGCTGGATGGGGATGTAAACGCAGAGGGATATTTCGAAAATAGAACAAAGTGTGTAAGAAATTATAACGTCTGTCTTTCTGGCCTTTATTCTGCATGGCGTGGAAGCCATGCAGAATAAAGGCCTTAGCTGATATCCACTTTCTCAACTTTAGGTTCCGGGCGCATGGTGAGCGTCGAGCCCATTGATGCCGCGATAATCGAGCAGAGCGCCAGCGTCTGCGTCAATGTCAGGGTTTCGCCGAGAAATACCATTCCAGAAATGGCGGCTAGCGCAGGCTCCATGCTCATCAGGGTGCCAAATATGCGCGTCGGCAGACGCGTAAGAGCAATCATCTCCAGAGAGTAGGGGAGTGCGGTAGAAAGAATCGCGACCGCCAGCCCGATGGGCATGACGGACCATTGCCAGATAGATTCGGTCGCCTGCGCCATGCCGATAGGCACGAAGACGATGGCTGCGATCAGGGAACCTAACGCGACGGTCGCCGGACCGTGCTCTTCTCCTGCACGCTGGCCCGTAAGTATATAGACGGCCCAGCAGGCGCCAGCACCCAGCGCCAGGGCTGCGCCCGTCAGATCGATCTCAGCGACGCTCTGGCCCAGCGGCAGCAGGAACCATAAGCCCAGAACGGCTAATACGACCCAGATAAAATCGACCGGACGTCGCGAGGAGAAAAGCGCCACCGCCAGCGGGCCGGTAAACTCCAGCGCGACGGCGATCCCCAGCGGTATCGTCTGAATAGAGAGGTAGAACAGATAGTTCATTGCCCCGAGGGAAAGTCCATAAAACAGCAGGGGTAAACGCTGCTCCTTTTTGAAGCGCAGACGCCAGGGTTTGAAAATGACCACCAGTATCGCCGTGCCCAGCACGATACGCAGGGCAGTCACGCCTGGCGCACCAACCAGCGGGAAAAGTGATTTTGCCAGCGAAGCACCGCTTTGAATGGACAACATGGCAATGAGTATGACTGCCACCGGCAACCAGACCGACGACGTGCGGGATAACCCAGGCATCCTTTCTCCTGTCAGCTTATGTCAAATGAGGTAAAGGTTGCAGTGTAAAGGAAATAAGCGGCAACGGTTGAGGCGCTGTTGAAAAAAAACCGTGTCAAATCCGTAAAATGGTTAAGCGCTGGTGGATTTATCGCCTGATAGATTAGGAATAATCTGGATGAATGTAACGGCGCGTACGCGCAATATGCGCATTTAGTAGTGAAAATTGCATGTGATTTGAAAGAGATAGCTGATGCTGGAAACGTTCTGTTACAGGAAAGGTTTCATTAGACATCACGAATCACAAAGAGTTTCGCAAATTTTTTTGATATATTTAAAACTTACGGACTTACTTGAAGCACATTTGAGGTGGTTATGAAAAAAATTGCATGTCTTTCAGCACTGGCCGCTGTACTGGCTGTTTCCGCAGGTACCGCTGTAGCTGCTACTTCTACTGTTACTGGTGGTTACGCTCAGAGCGACTATCAGGGCGTGATGAACAAAGCTAACGGTTTCAACCTGAAGTATCGCTACGAGCAGGACAACAACCCACTGGGCGTGATCGGTTCTTTCACCTACACCGAGAAAGATCGTTCTGAAAACGGCGCATACAACAAAGGCCAGTACTACGGTATCACCGCTGGTCCAGCTTACCGTCTGAATGACTGGGCGAGCATCTACGGTGTTGTAGGTGTTGGCTACGGTAAATTCCAGCAGACTGAAAACCAGAGCGAAAGCCGCACTGCAAGCAACAGCGACTATGGCTTCTCCTATGGCGCAGGCCTGCAGTTCAACCCAATCCAGGACGTTGCTCTGGACTTCTCCTATGAGCAGAGCCGTATCCGCAACGTTGACGTTGGCACCTGGATCGCGGGCGTAGGTTACCGCTTCTAATCACTCCGGTGAGCTAATAAAAAATCCGCCCAATGTGGCGGATTTTTTTTTGTCTTTTCCCTCTCCCTGTGGGAGAGGGTGAGGACATCGGACCGCTACTTACTCTTAATATCGAAAATATCCGTACCCAGATGGTTGTAGTCAACTTTCTGTAACTTGAAGTTGGTAACGTACACTGGGGGAGCTTTCTTGTTAGAGACAAACGGGTAAGCCGTTTTTATCTGCTCGGCTGTAATCCCCGTCCACTGCGAGAAGAACTGCAGGAAATCATTAGCCGAACGGCGCGCTTTAATCACGCGATGCGTTTTATCGTCGCTCGACAGCACCATAAACGGCACCTGGAAGTTCTGCTGGAACTTGTCATCGTGCGCCAGATACTGCACCTCTTTACCACGCTCTTTAAACGCCAGTCCGTGATCCGAGAAATAGACCATGGAGAAGCTGTCGCCCGTATTGCGCAGCTGATCGTACAGCTTGCTCAGCAGCTCATCGGTTTGCGTCATGGTGTAGAGATAGCAAGAGGTCTCTTTGGACTGCACGAACTCCGCGTACTTCCCGCCGGTCCGATCGCAGGCCTGCGGGTGCGATCCCATCAGGTGCAGGACGATCAGCTGAGGCTGGGTGCGCGGAGTGGCGAAGACCTGTGCCGTCATTTTCAACAGCGCTTCGTCTTTGGTATTTTTGTCGGCTTCAAAGTCGCCGTTCTTCAGGAACTGCACTTCGTCGGCACGTTTGGCGATACTGGCGATGGCCGTATCGTATTCGCCAATTTGCCCCTGATTGGAGAACCACCAGGTCTGATAACCCGCGCGGTTTGCCAGGGTGACAAAATTATCCTGATACTGGGGTTTGCCGTCGACGACACGGTTTAGGGTCAGGCCGAGCGATTTCTGCGTCGAGCCGCTGGCCGCGACATAATCGGTAAACAGCGTGCCTTTAACCGAACTGGCAAACGGTGTGTTATCCCAGTGTCCGCCGAAGGCTCCCATTGCATCGCGACGTGCACTTTCGCCAATCACCACCACATAGGTGTGATATTTCGGCTTAACGGCCAGCACGTTCCAGGTGTCTTTCATATTGGAAAGCTCAGCCATGCGCGCCTGCTCGTCGAGAACCTCTTTATTATTGACAACGACGTCCTTCACGAAGCGGAAAACCGGATAGCCGATATTGGTGAGCCTGAGCTTACCGTCCCAGGGAATATTCTGGATGGGGGCGACAAACGCCACGGCAACGCTGAACACCAGACAGAGTATTTCGATCTTACCCCAGGATTTTTTCTCTCCCGGCTGACGGCGGATGGCGATGACGCCCAGCGCGAAGATAAAGATCCCGACCACGTAGCTGTACCACGGGAAGATCGTCAGGATCTCCGTTGACTCTTCCATATTGGTCGAGTGCAGCGCCAGCAGGGTATTAAAGTTTGGCGCGCCGTAAGCCTGGCCAAACGGGAAATAGAGTGCAGCGACCAGCGAGCAGATCCCGATTAACGCTTTTTGCACGCGCGGTGCGGATCGCCACAGCACATGCAGAACGCAGGTGAACGCCACCGCGTAGAGCAAACTAAAGGGATAACCCAGCGCAAAGTTAATCAGCAATGACTGCAAAAAGTAAAAACCCGTCCACGGGCTTAAGGCCCGGCTGCGGGTCACAACGGTATCTATCAGGGTTACATTCATAGGTCACTATCATGGATGAAAACGCCATGTGCTCACCCTGGCGTCAAGGGTCATAACCTGCCTGACAGTGCGTGGAGAGGGAATGAGGGTCCGCTTCAGCGAGCCGCAAATTGTGCAGGGCTGCAAGAAGATAGTGCGAGCGCTAAATAATATCAACAGTTGCTAAGCAGATGTTTTGCGAAGGGGACTGCAAATCCGTAAAAAAGATCGGGAATAAGGCGGCTGGAAGCCAGTTTACAGCGAGATTGTGACGGGAAAATGAAGCGGCGTACCGCAACGCCGCTTAGTGGGTAGGTTTGTCGTCCTGATGCGGTTTGGTGTTAAACATATCGCACAGCATGTTCAACAGCATTAAGCGCACTTTAAAGGGAGAGTGGGTAAACACGGTCATGCACCTCTTGAATTCGTTCATAAGACCTCCTGAGTTTTGATCCCTTCGATCCGTGAAGGGTGACTGCATTACATACAGATATAGCACAGGCTATATTGTATAGCTATGGCTATTTCGTTAATTTTTTGTGCTTGCGGAGCTATGGTTTACAATGTGCGCTCTCCAAACCGGGCGCTGGAAGCGTCACCCCACTGAGGAAGTACAATGAACCGTCGCGCAGGTCATCCGACAATGAGGAAAACGACGCAACTGGTGAATGTTGAAGAACATGTCGAAGGTTTTCGCCAGGTCCGTGAAGCGCACCGGCGTGAACTGATTGATGATTATGTTGAACTCATTTCCGATCTGATTCGTGAGGTCGGTGAAGCGCGCCAGGTCGATATGGCCGCCAGGCTGGGGGTTTCACAGCCAACTGTCGCTAAAATGTTAAAACGCCTGGCCTCCGTGGGCTTAATTGAAATGATCCCCTGGCGCGGTGTTTTTCTGACGCCGGAAGGGGAGAAACTCGCGCAGGAGAGCCGCGAGCGCCATCAGCTTGTCGAGAATTTTTTGCTGGTGCTGGGCGTCAGCCCGGAAATCGCCCGCCGGGATGCGGAAGGCATGGAACACCACGTCAGCGAAGAGACGCTGGTGAAGTTTCGCGAATTTACCCTTAAATATGGTCCCTCCGCTGAATGAAAATCCCCGGACTGCAGGCCCTGGCACGTGATCGTTTCTTCCATCTCTTATTAATCATTGGCGCAGCGTTAAGCCTCTTTGTGCCGTTTGCGCCACACGCCTGGCCCGCCGCAATTGACTGGCGCACCATCATTACACTGAGCGGCCTGATGATGCTCACCAAAGGGGTCGAGCTGAGCGGCTATTTTGACGTTCTGGGCCGTAAAATGGTGCGCCGCTTTGCCACCGAGCGCAGGCTGTCCCTGTTTATGGTGTTCTCCGCCGCGGTGCTGTCGACGTTTCTGACCAACGATGTGGCGCTGTTTATCATCGTACCCCTCACGCTCACGCTGCGTAAGCTTTGCGAGATCCCCGTCAGCCGGCTGATCATCTTTGAAGCGCTGGCCGTCAATGCGGGCTCGCTTCTGACGCCAATCGGCAACCCGCAAAATATCCTTCTGTGGGGACGGTCCGGGCTGTCGTTCGCCGCCTTTACCTGGCAGATGGCCCCTCTGGCGCTGGTGATGATGCTGTCGCTGATGGCGGTGTGCTGGTTTGCGTTTCCGGATAAAAAGCTGCAGTACCACAGCGGCACAACCGGCCCGCAGTGGCAGCCGCGCCTGGTGTGGAGCTGTCTCGGGTTATACATCGTCTTTCTGTTCGCGCTGGAGCTGAAGTATGAGCTGGCGGGCGTCCTGCTCGTTGCCGCGGGGTTTGTCGTCCTGGCGCGTCGCGTGCTGGTGAGCGTGGACTGGACGCTGCTGCTGGTCTTTATGGCGATGTTTATTGATGTGCATCTCCTTATCCAGCTTCCGGTGCTGCAAAACGTTCTGCACAGCGTCAGCACGCTGTCTCAGCCGGGACTGTGGCTGACGGCGATTGGCCTGTCGCAGTTTATCAGCAACGTACCGTCCACCATTCTGCTGCTCAACTATGTTCCGCCCGATACGCTTCTGGCCTGGGCGGTGAACATCGGCGGGTTTGGGCTGCTGCCCGGCTCGCTGGCAAACCTGATCGCTCTGCGCATGGCCAACGACCGTCGTATCTGGTGGCGTTTCCACGTCTGGTCGATTCCGATGCTGGTTTGGGCCGCGGCAATCGGTTTCGGAATATTCCTTCTCATATAGTGCGTAATTTGTCAGTTTTTCCTGGCAAACGTATAGCAACGTCCTAGCTTTAGTGAACGGCATAGTGTGATGCCGCTCACTGACAGGACCGTTGCTGAACTATGGCTGAAGATCAAAACCCGCCTGCTGACGAGCAGGACAAAAACAATAATGAGCGTAAGCGCCCGGGCAAGAAACCGTTAATTATCCTCGGCATTGTCGTGGTGGTGATGGTGGTCGTGGCGCTGGTCTGGTGGTTTTTAACCCGTAACGAAGAGACGACCGACGACGCCTTTACCGACGGCGATGTGGTGACGATTGCCCCCAAAACGGCGGGCTACGTTACCGAGCTGCGCGTGCGCGATAACCAGCGCGTGAAAAAGGGCGATCTACTGGTGGTTATCGATCCGCGTGACACCACCGCGCAGCGCGATCAGGCTCAGGCCCAGCTTGGGCTGGCTATCGCGCAACTGCATCAGGCTCAGGCGCAGCTGGCGCTTTCAAAAGTCCAGTATCCCGCCCAGCGTGACGAAGCCAAAGCGCAGGTGCTGAGAGCGCAGGCCGATCTGGCGAACGCGCAGGCAGAGTACCGTCGCCAGCGCGGCGTCGACCCGCGTGCGACCACCCAGCAAAGTATCGATTCCGCGAACGCACAGCTGCGCAGCGCACAGGCAGGGCTGGCCAGCGCTCAGGCGCAGCTGGAAGTGGCAGAACAGGTCCAGCTGCAAATCCGCCAGCAGGAAACCAACGTTGAAGCGCGCGAGCGTCAGGTCGATCAGGCTAAAGCGCAGCTGGAAACGGCCAACCTTAATCTCTCCTATACCGAAGTCCGCGCCCCGTTCGACGGCGTCGTCACCAAACGCAACGTACAGCCCGGTACGCTGGTGCAGGCGGGAACGGCGCTGTTCTCGCTGGTTTCCCCGAACGTGTGGGTGGTCGCGAACTTTAAAGAGTCGCAGCTCGAGCGCATGAAGCCGGGCGATAAGGTCACCGTGTCCGTCGACGCGTGGCCGGATATGGAGCTTGAAGGGCACGTAGACAGTATCCAGCAGGGCAGCGGCTCGCGCTTCTCCGCCTTCCCGGCAGAAAATGCCACCGGTAACTTTGTCAAAATTGTGCAGCGCGTGCCGGTCAAAATCGTGATTGATAAGGGCCTGGATCCAAACAAACCGCTGCCGCTGGGGCTGTCGGTTGCACCGAAGGTGACGGTGGAATGACGGATCACAGCCACGACAGCTGGAAACCCGCCAGCAATCCGTGGGCGGTGGCGATTGTCGTCACCCTGGCGGTATTCATGGAAATTCTGGACACCACCATCGTCAACGTGGCGCTCCCCCACGTGGCAGGCTCGCTCTCGTCCAGCTATGACGAATCCACCTGGGTGTTAACCAGCTATCTGGTCGCGAACGGCATCGTGCTGCCCATCTCAGCGTTTCTGAGCCGGGTGTTTGGCCGCAAGCAGTTCTTCCTGATTTGCATCGTCATGTTCACCGTCTGCTCGTTCCTGTGCGGGATTGCCACCGAGCTGTGGCAGATCATCCTGTTCCGCGTGATGCAGGGCTTTTTTGGCGGCGGGCTGCAGCCCACGCAGCAGTCGGTGCTGCTCGACTACTTCAAACCCGAAGACAGGGGCAAAGCGTTTGGTCTGTCCTCCATTGCGATTATCGTTGCGCCGGTGCTCGGCCCGACGCTGGGCGGCTGGATCACCGATAACTACTCCTGGCGCTGGGTGTTCTTTATCAACATTCCGGTGGGGATTGTGACGGTGCTGGCGATCTACCAGCTGCTGGAAGATCCGCCGTGGGAGAGTAAATCAAAAGAGAAGCTGACTATCGACTGGACGGGGATCGGCCTGATCGCGCTGGGGCTGGGCTGTCTGCAGGTGATGCTCGACCGGGGAGAAGATGAGGACTGGTTCTACTCGAACTTTATCCGCACCTTCGGCGTGTTGACGCTTGTCGGCATTATCGGCGCCATCTACTGGCTGGTGTATGCCAGAAAGCCGGTGGTGGATCTGCACTGCATGAAGGACCGCAACTTTGCCATCTCCAGCCTGCTGATGGCGGGGATGGCGATGATTTTGTACGGCAGCTCGGTGGTGATCCCGCAGCTGGCGCAGCAGGACCTGGGCTACACCGCTACCTGGTCCGGGCTGGTGCTGTCGCCCGGGGCGGTGCTGATTGTGTTAACCATTCCGCTGGTGCTGAAGCTGATGCCGGTGGTGCAGACGCGCTGGATTATCGCCTTTGGCTTTACCTGTCTGGCGGTGTCGTTCTTCTGGTCGCGAACGCTGACGCCGGATATCGACTTCGAAACGCTGGTGCTGTTTCGCAGCGCCCAGTCGATAGGGTTGGGGTTCCTGTTTGTGCCGCTCACGACGATTGCGTTTATCTCAATACCGAGGCGGCTGAATGCCGATGCGGCGGCGCTGTTTACCATGTTCCGCAACGTCGCGGGCTCGATTGGCATATCCCTTTCGACGGCGGCCATCACCGAACGCGCCCAGGCGCACAGCGCGCACCTTGCGTACCACGCCTCGCCGCTTAACGAGCAGTTCCAGCAGGCGATACGCGAAAGCGCCCAGGCGATCCAGAACTTCACCACCCAGGTGGGCGACCCCACCGGCATCGCCACCGGACGCATGTACCAGACCATGATCGAGCAGTCGCGCTTCCTGGCCTACATCGACGTCTTCACCATTCTGAGCGCGGTGGCCTTGTTACTGATTCCATTTTGTTTGTTGCTCTCGCCGGTTAAGAGCGAGGGGAGTGCAGGAGCACATTGATGATACACAGACGTTTACACCCCCTGATGATAATGATGCTGCTGGCGGGCTGCGCCGTTGGGCCTGACTACAAGCAGCCTGCGCCGCCCGCCGTTACGCACTGGAACTATAAGGGCGACAGCGCGGTGAAATCGCAAACTACTTCCGCTGCGACCAATCCGCGCTGGTGGAAGACCTTCGGCTCGACGCAGCTCGACAGCCTGGTTGAGCGCGCCATTGCCGGAAACCTGACGCTGCAGCAGACGGTGCTGCGCATCGCCGGGGCGCGAGAGCAGATTAATCAGGCGGGCGGGGCGTTTTATCCGTCGGTCAACGGCAATCTGCAGGCGACGCGCCAGCAGCTTGGCCTGGAAGGAGAGCTGAAATCCCACGGCGTGTATGACCAGGTGGATAGTATCGATCCCAACCTGAAGGGCGCGCTGGGGCCGCTGACGCAGCCGATTAACCTATACCAGGGCAGCTTCGACGCCCAGTGGGAAATCGACCTGTGGGGCAAGGTGCGTCGTCAGGTGGAAGCCGCCGAAGCGCAGCAGAAAGCGGCTATCGAGCAGCGTAACGACGCGCTGGTATCGCTGGAGGCCGAAGTGGCGCGCGCGTGGCTCCAGCTGCGCGGGGCGCAGAGCATTATCGCCACGCTGAACATCCAGATTAAAAGCGCGCAGCAGACGCTGGATCTCACCGAAAGCCGCCAGCGGGGCGGGCTGTCGCCGCAGATGGATGTGGAAAACGCCCGGGCGCAGTTAGGCAACCTTGAAGCACAGCTTCCGCAATATCAGGCGCAGGAGCGGCAGGCGATGAACGGCCTGGCGATCCTGCTCGGCAAGCCGCCAGGGGCGCTGGATGGCGAACTTCAGTCTGCGCAGCCGATGCCGGCGTTGCCGGATATCGTGCAGACCGGCATTCCGTCCACGCTGGCACGACGCCGTCCGGACGTGCGCGAAGCGGAGGCGAACCTTCATGCCGCCACGGCGCAAATCGGCGTCTCGGTGGCGGAGCTGTTCCCGAGCTTTACGCTCTCCGGGCAGTTTGGCCTGCGCAACAGCGAAACCAACTGGCTGACCGACTGGAGCAGCCACTTCTACAGCTTCGGCCCGCAGGTCTCCATTCCCATCTTCCAGGGCGGTCGACTGGTCTCCAGCGTCAAGGTGGCGCGCGCGCAGCAGGGGGCGGCGGTGCTGGACTATCGCCAGACGGTGCTGACCGCGCTCGGCGATGTCGAAAACGCGCTGGTGAGCTATCGCACCGACCAGCAGCGTGAAGCGGGTCTCGCAAAAACGATCGACGCCCTGCAAAACGCCTTTGATTTAGCGAGCGACAGCTACCGGCAGGGGATTGCCAGCTTTATCGACGTGCTGGACGCCCAGCGTCAGCTGGCGCAGGCCCAGCAGCAGCGCGCACAGGCGCAGGTGCAGAGCGCGCTCGATCTGGTGGCGCTCTACAAGGCCCTCGGCGGCGGCTGGGAGCCGTATCAGCAGGTGCAATTACCAGAATACAGCGTCTTTGGCGACGCCCCGCGCGGATAAATTCAGAGGATTGGGCAAGAAACGGACAGGAACACCACATTCGCGATGGCTGAGGGGCGGGTATAACTATCGGGTACCCAATCGACATGCGAGGAATAAGTTATGCGTTATCAAAAACTGGGCAACACCGGTCTGTTTGTTTCTGAACTGTGCCTCGGCACCATGACCTTCGGCGGTGAGGGCGGCATGTGGGGCAAGATTGGCCAGCTCCAGCAAAGTGAAGCCGAGCAGCTGGTGGGCCGCGCGCTGGATGCCGGGATCAACTTTATCGACACCGCGGACGTTTACTCGGAAGGACGCTCGGAGGAGATCACCGGTCAGGCGCTGAAAAACCTGAAGATCCCTCGCGAGAACGTGGTGGTCGCCACGAAAGTGTTCGGCGAAACGGGAACGGCAGGCGTGAACTCGCGCGGCAGCTCGCGCTATCACATCATCAGCAGCGTGAAGGAGAGCCTGCGCCGCCTGCAGCTCGATCATATCGATCTCTACCAGCTTCACGGCTTCGACCCCGCAACGCCGATTGAAGAGATGCTCTACGCGCTGGATAACCTGGTGCAGCACGGCCACGTGCGCTACATCGGCGTCTCGAACTGGGCGGCGTGGCAGATTGCCAAAGCGCTCGGTATTTCTGAACGTCTTGGGCTGGCGCGTTTCGCGTCGCTGCAGGCGTATTACACCATTGCCGGGCGCGATCTGGAGCGCGAGCTGGTACCGATGATGCAGAGCGAAGGCGTCGGGCTGATGGTCTGGAGCCCGCTGGCGGGCGGTCTGCTGAGCGGAAAATATGGCCGCGACGGTCAGAGCGAAGCCGGTGGTCGTCGTCTGGAGTTTGACTTCCCGCCGGTGAACAAAGAACGCGCCTTCGACTGCGTGGACGTGATGCGCACTATCGCCGAAAGCAAGGGCGCCTCCGTCGCGCAAATCGCGCTGGCCTGGCTGCTGCATCAGAAAGCGGTGACCAGCGTCATCATTGGGGCGAAACGCGTCGAACAGCTGGACGACAATATCGCCGCGACCGGGATCCGACTGAGCGAAGACGAACTCAAGCAGCTTGATGCGGTGAGCGCGCTGCCGCGCGAATACCCGGGCTGGATGCTGGAGCGGCAGGGGGAACATCGCCGCAATCAGCTCGCGCAACAATAACCTTCCTTGCCCCGGTAGTGCATCGCTAACCGGGGCTTTTTTTCCCGCATTGCTCACAAAAAACGATCCTCCTCTTTGCTCCCCATTTCATCTTCGCCTATATGACTAGTCATGAAATTTTAAATGACTAGTCATATAGGGAGAGAGCATGAACAATTCGCTGCCAGCCAATTTTTTATGGGGCAACTCGGTGTCCAGCATGCAGACGGAAGGGGCATGGAACGAGGGCGGGAAAGGGATGTCGGTTTACGACATTCGCGAAGCCGGGGAGAACGTCTCCGACTGGAAAGTCGCGACCGACTCCTACCACCGCTACCGGGAAGATTTCGACCTGATGCAGGATCTGGGCATGAACTGCTATCGCTTTCAGATCTCATGGAGCCGCGTCTGCCCGCAGGGCGACGGCGCGTTCAACGACGAGGGCATCGCGTTTTACGACCGCTTTATTGACGATCTGATCGCCCGCGGCATCGAACCGATGGTCTGCCTGTACCACTTCGATATGCCGCTGGCGCTGGCGCAGGAGTACAACGGCTTCAACGACCGCCGCGTGATGGAGGCCTTTATCCGCTACGGCAAAAAGATGATCGACTGCTATGGCGACCGCGTGAAGTACTGGCTGACCTTCAACGAGCAGAACATCTTCCATATGCCTGAAGCGTTCCGCATTTCCGGCTATATGCACGGTGAGAAAACCCTGCGCGAGCTGTACGAGCTGCAGCACCATACGATGGTGGCGCACATGGCGCTGACCGAATATCTGCATCAGACCAGACCGGGCCAGCTGATGGGCGGCATGCTGGCGCACCAGCTGATCTACCCGGCCACCTGCAAACCGCGCGATATCTTCTGCGCCCAGCAGTACGACGAATTCCTCAACCAGAACCTGCTACGCGTCTTCGCAGGGCAGGGCTACAGCCCCGCGGTTATGGCGGTGGTGGAGCAGGAGGGCTTTGGCGATATCTACCGCGCCGAGGATTTAGCGCTGCTGGCGCGGACTAAAAACGACTATATGGCCTTCAGCTACTACGCCAGCAAAACGCTGGACAGCGATGCGATCCCGGAAGGCACGCCGGTGAACTATTACCTGCTGCACGGCGAGAAAAACAATCCGTACCTGAAGGCCACCGAGTGGAACTGGCAGATCGATCCGCTGGGCTTTCGCACCATCATCACCCGCTACGCCAACGACTGGCGGATGCCGGTCTTCCCGATCGAAAACGGCATCGGGGTGATTGAGTCCTGGGACGGCGTCAATCCGATCGAGGACACCTACCGCATCGACTACCACCGGGCGCATATCAATGCCATGAAGGAGGCGATGTTCGAGGACGGGGCAGAGGTGATCGGCTACCTCGGCTGGGGGTTAATCGACATTCTCAGCTCCCAGGGCGACATGCGTAAGCGCTACGGCGTGGTCTATGTCAACCGTGAAAACCATGACCTGAAAGACCTGAAGCGCGTGCCGAAGAAGAGCTACGCGTGGTTAAAACAGGTTATCCATACCAACGGACGCGAGATGTAAGCCGTACGCTGCCGGGCCGTTTTTGTGACTGATTGATGGGAACTATCCGCTATGTCTGAAACAAAAATAACACCGCACATGCAGTCTTTTGTCGATAAATTTGTAGAGTTCTCGGCGCGCCTGGCTAATCAGGTGCACCTGCGCTCCCTGCGCGACGCTTTCGCCACGGTGATGCCGATTTTCATCCTCGCCGGTCTGGCGGTGCTGGTGAACAACGTGGTATTTCCGTGGATTTTTCACGGCGACACGCTCGCGCAGTTTAAGGTGTGGGGCGAGGCGATTATCAACGGCACGCTGAACATCGCCGCGCTGCTGCTTGCCCCGATGATTGCCTGGTCGCTGGCGCGCAACAAAGATTTCGACAATCCGGTCTCGGCAGTGGTTATCGCCGTCAGTAGCTTCATCATCATGATGCCGATGCGCCTGCAGATTACGCCCGTCGGCAGCGATGCCGCGGTGAACGTCACCCAGGTGCTGACGTTCACCAATATTGGCTCAACCGGGATTTTCGCCGGGGTGCTGATCGGGCTGCTCTCAACGGAACTGTTTATCGCCATTTCGCGCCTGAAGGCGCTGCACATTTCCCTCGGGGAAAACGTGCCTCCGGCGGTGAGCAAATCCTTTACCGCGCTGATCCCGACCATCCTCACGCTCTCTCTTTTCGCGGTGCTGGCGGCAGTGCTGGCAAACGTGCTGCACACGGACCTGATCCATCTTATTACCACCTTTATCCAGCAGCCGCTGCGGCTGATTAACACCAGCCTGCCGGGGACGATTTTCATCTACAGCTTCGGTAACTTCCTGTTCACGCTCGGTATTCATCAGTCAGTCGTTAACAGCGTGGTGCTGGAGCCGTTCCTGCTGATCAACACCAACGAGAACATGCTGGCCTTCGCCAACGGTCAGCCCATCCCGCATATCATCAACAACATCTTCGTGCCGACGTTTGGTATGGTGGGCGGCACGGGCAGCACGATCTCGCTGCTGATCGCCATCTTTATCTTCTCCCGACAAAAGTCGGCGAAGCAAGTGGCGCGTCTGTCGCTGGCGCCCGGTCTGTTCAACATCAACGAGCCGGTGATTTTTGGCCTGCCGATCGTGTTTAACCTGCCGCTGATGATCCCATTCGTGCTGCTGCCCGCCATCGGCATTTACTTCGCCTGGCTCTGTACCACGCTGGGGTTAATGTCGCGCTGCGTGGTGATGATCCCGTGGACCACGCCGCCCATTCTCAGCGCCTGGCTGGCCACGGCGGGTGACTGGCGGGCGGTGGTGGTGCAGTTGGCAATCATCGTATTTGGTGTATTCTTCTACCTGCCTTTCCTCAAGATTGCCGAGAGAGTGGCCTTGAAAAACAGCGGGATAGAAAACTAACTGAAAGGAAGAACGATGGCGGCGAAGTACATCACCATAGCGCGGGAAATTAAGAAACGCATTATCAGCCAGCAGTACGCCGCCAACGAACCCCTGCCGGACCAGTTTGCGCTGGCGGCGGAGTTCAACTCCAGCCGGATGACCATTCAGCAGGCGATGCGCCAGCTCATCGTCGAAGGTCTGGTCTATACCCGCCAGGGCCAGGGCACGTTCATCCGCAAAAACTTCCTTCAGCTCTCGCAGTGGGACCTCTCCGGCAGCGACTACTTTGGCGCGACCAAAACCTGGGCGCATCTGGGCACGGTGACCAGCCGGGTAGTGCATTTCGAGCTGCGCTTCCCGAACGAAAAAGAGCAGGCGTCGCTGATGATTAACGCCGATGCGCCGATCTATGACTTCATTCGACTCCGTCTGCTGAACGGCGAACCGATGTCGCTGGATTCCACGGTGATGCCGATGAATCTGGTGCCGGGCCTGACGAAAAACCATCTTGAAGGTTCAGTTTTCCAGTACGTGCAGGAGACGCTGGCGCTGAAAATTATGGGGTCGTATCGGGTGGTGCGGGCGCTTAAGCCCAACGCGCTGGACAGGGAGCATCTGGTCTGCGAGCAGACCGATCCCGTCCTGGAAGTGGAGCAGGTGATTTATCTGGAGGACGGCACGCCGCTGGAGTATGCCCACTGCCACTATCGGTACGACCACGGCGGGATCGTGATCGTGAATAACGGATAAAAAAAAAGCGGGCAACGAGGCCCGCTTTTTTAATGCTTCGCTATCAGTTCAAACGCACCGGCATACCGGAGCGGTTCTGCACGGCCTGGTCAACAATCGCCGTTTCTACGTCTGGCTGAGAAGTCACCGCCTGTACCGCGCTGTTCAGCGTAACAGGGACGATTTCGTTGTTGTTGATCTGGTCTTCGCTGGTGGACAGCGGGTTGTGCACTTCGATGTAGCGGCTGCCGTCTGGCTCAGAGGTCGCTTTCACCGGTTCGTTGATGAACTGCACGCGCGTACCGACCGGCACGTTTTCGAACAGGAATTTGATGTCGTCGTTACGCAGGCGCACGCAGCCGTGGCTTACGCGCAGGCCGATACCGAAGTTGGCGTTGGTACCGTGGATAGCGTACAGGCGGCCAATGTACAGCGCGTACAGACCCATTGGGTTATCCGGGCCTGCCGGTACAACGGCTGGCAGCGGTTCACCCGCAGCGATGTATTCCGCGTGCATTTTGGCAGTCGGCGTCCAGGTTGGGCCCGCTTTCTTACGCTCAACCTTGGTGGTCCAGTTCATCGGGGTGTCTTTACCCAGCTGGCCGATACCGATTGGCAGCACGATAACGGTGTTGGTGCCTTTCGGGTAGTAATACAGACGCATTTCGGCGCTGTTAATCACGATACCTTCATGAACGGTATCCGGCAGGATCAGCTGCTGAGGAATATTCAGCACGGTGCCCGCTTTCGGCAAATACGGGTCAACGCCCGGGTTCGCTTCCAGCATGTTAGACAGGCCCAGCTGGTACTGCGCAGCGAAATACTCCAGTGGCTGAGAGTTACCTTCTGGTACCGTCACAACCTGGTTCTGGCCTACCAGACGGCTACCGTCTGTTGGCAGGGGATACGTCACCGCAGACGCGGTCTTACAAAAACCTACTACGGCTAACGCCGCCGCTAAAAGCGTTGTTAATTTCATGTTCATGTTGTGCGAGGTATCTAAGCCATTCTGGCGATGAGTTGATAAGTCTGAATCTGTGATGGGAGCGCATTATATGTGCATTCCCGCTAACAGGGAATTCAGATGTGTACGAAATCACATTTTTTTCGATTTTGTTAAAGTTTAGTGGATTGCCGCAACACGGGATCTCAATTCGGAATTGTGGCATAATGCCGTGTTTATCACACTTTTCGCAGGAATCTCCCCGTGTTAGTTACCAGCAACGTCACCATGTAGTTTCAAAGGGGGGAATTAAGCGATGGGAGAGAGGTTTTTGTCTTCCTGCATACAATGGTCAGTCTTCGTTGTTTAAACATTTTAGTTTCATTGGGTCAAGAACCTCATACAGGTCCGGTGATTTTAGCCACTCTGCCAAAGATTATCGGATAGTCATCCAGCAAATCGGATACGCTGTTCAGTACGGATAAATTATAAATTGCATTTTTTTTCCTTGCTGTTATGATTAAATGTTTGATAAATATCTTCGTAAACTTTGTTCCGTAGTATTTCTCCCCTCGAAAACATCCCCAACGTCAGATACAAGGCGGCTTTGCGCTATCGCAAATGCCCTTATTTTACCGTGGTTTTAGGTAGTAACTATGTAGGAGGTGTGGTCTCTTTCTGAGTACAAAAAGGTTAGTTTAACAATGATGCAGCAATCTCAAGCGCTCTTCGAATCGTCGATCTTATCGACAACAAGTTTTCGTACCGTCTACCATGAACACGGACGTTACAAAACCATTAATGGCAACTCCTTTGTTCATGATGGTCATGAATACCGTATTAACACAAGAATCGGCTCTAGTGTTCGTCATGACATACTTATGTCAACAATCAACGAACTGAAAGCAATCCTGAAGCTCTACAGTCGAGTGTTCCTGACCCGTTTTGATCTCCACCTCCCTGAGTTCACTTCTGTTGAAGCTGGTAACAAATACATACGCAACCTGTTCAAACGATTACGTGACCGCCTGGAGTCTGGAAACAACGGTTTATTAGAACCTATCATCGATTTTGCTTACGGTTGGGTTTGCGAACAGGAAAAGGCTTCACAACCCCATTACCATTGCTGGATTGCACTTCCACATCGTTCGGTAAGATGGTTTGGAACGCCAGACAGAGGGATCGCTGGTATTATTACGGATATCTGGATGAAACTGACAGGTGGTAAAGCAACGCTGGTAAACTTGTCTAAAGCCACTAAAGACTATCCCGATCACTACGTCATTCATCGTGACGATCCTTCATCACTCGAAGGTCCGGTATTCTGGCTTTCTTACCTGGCAAAAGAACGCGGTAAAGCGCAAACAGGGAAGGGAACGCGCATGTACTCAACATCAAAATTGAGTAGCAAAGCACTGAATTCGTAAATATCACACAGGAAGCCCGTAGCACGTTTTTCTTTCCAGGGTATGCAATCGCATTACCCATATCATAAAAATCGCTTACGGCCTCGCTCAGAGCGTTTTAAGGCATGATTTGAACTTGGTTAACTTTATGCTTTGGTCAGATGCATGATAGTTCAACGATAATTGCATTGCTTATTGTATTGCTTATAGATACATATATAAATTCAGAATTCCGAGCGAAGCGAGGGACACGAACGAAGTGAGTGTCCAACTACATAACTACATTTTTAAATTTTTATATTTTATATATAGAGAAAAATGTAGTTTTTTGATTGCTTTTTAACCAGCATTCACTGTCCGTCTTCGCTTCGCTTGACGGAACTCGCTTCGCTCGCGGTCGTGTTTTTGGGTTGTTGGAACTTGCCCATCATTCTTGATGCATGTTCCTATTTCCTTTGATCGTAGGAAGACTCAATCCCACTTTTGGCTGGCTGAGACCTCTTCATATTGGCTTCCAGAAGTCGCTTACGAATATCTGTTGCAACCAGTCAGCCTAACTTTTACCTACCTTCCTTGCTCGGTCAAGACTTTCTTTAGTTCTCTCTGTAATGTTTATGTTATTGATATAATTAGTATTTTAATTGGGATTGTGTAATTGTGTGAAAAAGGATGAAAAACATACTTTTTGTATTAGCATTAGCCTCCGTATGCTTTCTAAAATGCAGGCTTCAAAAGTGCTTGATTTGACGAAAGTAATGAAAAGGTTTGATTACTAACGTTAGTACCAGCAGATTGTGTAACCTCTGGACAGTTAAGGATAATTAGATGCAAACAGCAGAGATGTTTCGTGTTTTCCTGGACAATTTGAAAATACCTGATGAACGAATGACGGCAATTGCAACACATTACAAAAATGCCACAAGAAGGCTTAATATACGGTTTCGGGAAACTGAAAACGGTTTCAATAATCGACTGAAGGTTGGTTCAGCAGGTCGTCGTACGGCGGTCAGCAAAACGTCAGATTTAGATATGCTGTACATTATGCCTTCAGGGTTGTGGGAGGCTTATCAAGAAGGATTGAATCCTCAACGACGTTTACTTCGTGATGTAAAAGATGCTTTAAAACAAACCTTTTCTCAGCAGGAAGTCAAGGTTGATCGATTAGTAGTGCAGATTGTTTTTGACTCTTTCCATATAGAGGTTCAACCAGTCTTTGCTGACGGAGAACATTTTAAATACCCTGATACGAAAGCTGACAATGGTAATGGTGGGTGGCGGGTAACTAAACCTCGTATGGAAATTACCGAAATGAGGAATTTCCGAAATAACAAAAGTCGTAATCTCCATAATCTTTGTCGCATGTTGCGAGCTTGGAAAAACAGAAATACAGTAGACATGGGAGGACTTCTTATTGACACGTTAGCATGGAGGTTCCTTAAACAAACCGATGATTATGATGAAACTGGAATGGTTAGTTATGGTTTCATGTGCCGTGACTTTTTTGATTTTTTGCAAAAAGAAGACGTTCATGAACACTATGCTGCAATAGGCAGTGGACAAAGGGTTAAGGTCTACAAAAATTTCCAGCGACAAGCAAAACGTGCCTTCAAGCTATGCACACAAGCGATTGACGCGTACGAGAACGGCTATACAAAGAAAAGTCATGAGCATTGGCGGGAAGTTTTCGGACTTACTTTTCCTAAAGCAGCAACGGAAATGCAAGACTCTCTGGGGCTGGAGTCAGCTAATTTCGTTAATGAATCATACTTTGCCCGCACATGGCGTAACACGGAAGAATTTACAGATGAAAAATTTGATGATGTCGATATTAGATATCCACTTGAAGTAAACTGTATTGTCAAAGAAAGTGGGTATAGGGAACGCTCGCTTAGAGCTTACCTTTCGGATATAGCTCGACCTTGGTTACCGCCTAATAGGACCTTATCATTCTCGATCAATCAAGCAAGTTTAGATCTGATTCCTGAACCTTATGACATATACTGGAAAGTATTGAATAGAGGTAAAGAGGCTGAAGGACGTGATGAAATTCGAGGCCAAATAATTTTAGGTCAAACTACCCATACTGAACATACAAAGTTCAGAGGTAGTCATAAGGTTTGGTGTTATATCGTTAAGAATCATATAGTAATTGCCCAGGCTACTATCGACATTCCAATTGAGTAAAAAACATGCTAAAAAATGACTTGCTGAATCATATTGCTTCTGCTGGATACAATGTTGGGTTCGGAGCAAAGAAAACTTTTGCAACATTTGACATTGTAAGTAAGCTCCCTGGCTGGATTGGCATAATATCACTCGCAGTATCTGTTCTTGGTCTTTACATGGATGAGATGAGTTCTAAGAATATTTCTGCCATTTTTATTATTCTGAGCATTGGTAGCCTATACATTAATTTCTATGATGGTGATAAAAGTAAATATGAAGAGGCGGGTAAAAGCCAAACTGATATCTTCAGAAAGATTGAACGACTGTATTACGATGCAAAATCAGAGAGCCAGCCAGATTCAGCAAAGTATATTCAGGAACTTGAAGTTCTGATGCAAGATTTTGATAATAGCACAATTACTAAACAAATTTGTGGTAGTAATTGGTATGCCCACTATAAATTTTACAGTGAATTGGAGAAGCGATGGATTGAGGAACAGTTATCCTTAACTTTTTGGAAAGATAAATTCCCAAATACATTAAAAATATTTTTGATTTTAATTTTAGGTATAATTGTTTTTTTGGTATGCCACAGGTTGAACTGGATTTGATGCATTCATAACCTAAGTTGAGAAGTAAAATTACGCATCAGATTACATGAATTTGTCAAAGTCAGGCTATTGACAAATTTTACAACAGTTTAGACTGAATATAGGAAAGTATTTGACTGTTGCTGGTTGACGAATGTGTTGCTGTTATCGAAATCGAGCATTGGTATGGATAAAATAAAGCCTCGCACTTCAGCGAGGCTTGTAATACACCGGTCGTTGTTTAAAGACCACCATGACGATTCGCATAGAACAAGAAATCATTGATATGCCGTTCTAAAGCTTTAATGAAATCATCATTCGACCAAGTAGTTGAACTATAAGATGCACCGTTTGTAGAGCTAAAAGTACGACCATCATCGTTTGTAGAAAATGTTGTTATCGAATAGCGACCATCAAATCGCTCAGTTTCTGATAATAAAAGTTCATGCTTCCCGCCATCTTTATACTTCATATTGAAGCTTATATGCCGTGCAGATGAAGAAATTTCAGCGTGGATTCCTCTTTCAAGTAGCCCATTTTTGTATGTTTCAACCTCTGGTACGAGAAATTCAATAATTTCTGATAAGCGTTCTCGTTCATGAATCAACGTTTCTTTTTCTTCAATCTGCTCTTGTTTTTGTCTGCCTATTTTTTCATCGATACTTTTGAAGAACGAGTTATCTGCCATGTGATATCCTTAATGGTAATATGAGCGTTTCCAAGTCAGGACATATGGGCAGAAAATACCGTTATCAAGTCCGTTTTTAACACAAAAGCTCTTTCTTGATTCGGTAAAAGGTGGCGCGGCTGATATCCGCCGCCTTCATGATGTGGGCTGGTTTAACGTTCTGTGCCAGCATTTCGCGAACAGTCTCACGGGCTTCCATATCTTTTTCTTTTCCCATATACAAACCTGCCTGTTTTGCTCTCTCGATCCCCTGTGCCTGGCGTTTACGGCGGGTCTCATAATCTTGTCGTGCCATTGTCGCAAGGATATCGATCAGCATTGCATTGACTGCCCTAAGAATGCCACTGGTAAGGTCGTTACCGGCCATTTCAACCATCTGCCAACTGGTCGGTAAGTCCATTGATACGATCACCAGCCCTTTACTGTTCAACGTAGCTTTGAGTTCAGCCCATTCTTCATGTTGAAGACGACTGAGACGGTCAATCGCTTCAATTAGAAGCAAATCTCCAGGCTGTGCTTCCGCAAGTAGGCGCATCAGTTCCATACGCTCCAGCTTCGCACCACTTGCATTCTCAATGTATTCTCCGGCTACTTGCCAGTTTTTGCTTTTCGCAAATTCGCGCAGGCTAACTAATGCACGATCAGCATGTTGGCCTTCGGTAGATGCACGGCAATAGATACGGACATTCATTATGAATTCTCTTTTGAATATTAAATGTATACCCATATGATACAGTGCGTGCTTTTGTTGTCAATAGAGTCCAATTTAACCCTATTGAGACTTTGTGTCATGGTCTTAATCAGGTATACCCTATTGATATCTTGTGATCATGAGCAACTTCTGTTTGAATCTTGGCTAAAATAGCCAATGGGATACAACATGAGCAAGATGATTCATAAAGTCTAATCAATATTGGGATGCTGTCTTCTGTGTGTAGTAGCGGGTTTATTCTCACTAAAACCATCATAGTGATGATCTTTACGTGCTATTGTTATAAACATAATCTAACGAGTTTAAAGTTTGATGCATGAACAGGATGAATGATTATGGATGAGATTGATTATTATACAGATAATGTCAATGAGTGTCTTACAGGGTATGTAACAATAGATGGAGGTAATTATGTTTCAGAATTGTCAATAGATGATGATGGAATAGAAATTCGATTGCTTGATTTTAATAGTAAAATGAATCGTGCATACTCAGAAGTTATGGCATTGAATTCAATTTTGTTTCAGAAAGGCACTCGCTATTATCTTTTGTTTGGTTTGGAATTACATGAAAGCTCTTTTATGAGAATGGGGGGTGATGGAAGATTCAATACTTATACATTCTCCGCTCAGGGTTTCTTATATTCAAAATCAAGGGTGAATACTAATTCTTTATTTACCAGTGTAAGCATTCATGGAGAAAATATAAAAAAATGGTCTGGCAGTACTCGTAAGTTAGATAAAATAATAGAATGTGGGCTTGGGTTTTCAAATAAATTACCTAATGATGATGATTGTGTTGAGTTTGAGAAAAATATAGACGGACTCGGAAAGATTGGATTGTATTATTCATATCGATACGGTGGCTTAAGTGGTTTGCATACAGTAGGAATGGACGTTGAACCTCATGTTACGGTTTCCTTTGAAAAGCCTGTTGGACTTGATAGGTTAATCGAAAACTATATTGATTTATATATGATATTAAGGTTCTTCATTGGTGGTTCGCTAATGATATCAAATATTAAAACTAATAGTGTTTCTAACTATGGGCGAGAAAACATTCAGATTTACATAAAAGAAAAAAAAGAAGATCATAAAACTATCAATACTGGCATGTTTTTAACCTATTCGACTATATATCACGATGACTCAGAGAAAAATTTTCCCGATTCTGTTTGGGAGGGATATTTTAATCCTGAAAACCACGAGATCAAAGAACTCGTTAAAAAATATGTGACTTACTCCATGGTTCACAGCAATGAAGAAAAGTTTCTTGGTTTTTATAGGATGATTGAATCCATGACGATAAGAAAATCATGTTATGTCGATGAAGCGTTATTATCAAAATTGTTGAATAGATCAAGGTGTTTATTAGCCAAGAAATTTCCAGGCGCACCACTTGGTGATTTCATTCGTGCGATAAAGAGAACAAATAAGAGTAAGCACAATACTGAAAGTTGCATCCATCATTTTATAAAAAGCCTTCCTGAATCGGTTGTTATTAAGTTAGATCTTAAAAAAATAAGTATCAATGAAGTATGTAAGTCGCGAAATCAAATTATACACCAGCCATTATTTTCAGAAACACCAAGCAAAATCTATAAACATATGCAGGCTACGGAGATACTTACAAAACTGGCACTATTGATTAGGCTTGGCGTTCCTATGCAAAAGATAGAAGAAATAATTTGTTATCATCGATAAGTGGTGAATATAGCCAATGAACACATACTCACTAAAATTAAGAGTTTTGATTCTGGGATTTTCTATTTTATACTAAAATTTTACAGGGTTGGCAGAGACTTCTTTTTAGCTGTTTGCAAAACTTATCTAGGGAGGAGTATATGCCACCTTCTATGAAGGTGGATTTCTACTATTTATAATATTAAACGACAAAAATGCTACTTATGACAAATTTCCCGATCATAAATTCCGCCATTTAAAGCCAGCATTTGCCTCTTCTTCTTTGAAACCATTTTTGTCATGATTTGCGAATCATCGAAGAAAATGCCCCCAAATGTTCCTGGTCGTGCATTCCAGCCAGAAATAATCACTGTATCGCCCACGTTTAATGCTGCTACAGTATTGTTATTGTATTCCGTATTTTCGAAAAAGAACTTCAAGCCTTCACTTGAATCAGGGATGTGTAACGTTACTAACGGATTTTTACTGAAGGTGGCTGCGCTAATCTTTTTTATTTTTCCTGTAACCATCAATCGGCACTTTTTGAAGTCATTTGTTGCTCTGAACTCATGTTCCTGAAATCGTGCATAAACTTCTTCGGTTGTATAGAGTCTTGGAAGTATATCGATTATAGATGGCTTTGTTGATTGTTCGTTTTGTTGTAAAGATGCTGAACCTCCGTTCGAGAAATGTATTGACTCAGATGTTCTGGCTTGGCTGGGTGTTATTGCTATTCCGTTCAATATATAAAGTCCGAAGAAGGCAACAATTTTCGTTGACTTTTTAAATTTTGAGATCATTTTGTTTCTCCATAACTTCTATCTTAACAATACGCTCTCCATTACGATATATTTTCAGCTTGTCAGGCGGGGACTTCACTGCATTACGGATTTCGTTCATTGTATCTTTCGATAACATATCGCAGCCTTCCATATACATAACCCTTCGGGTATCGGTATCTGGTATGTTAGTGAAGCTGCTACTGACCCATAAATCGGGTATTTCAATTCCATGTATCAGCTTCATATACACAACGATGAAAGCATCTGTCAGGTGAAACCGTCCAACCGTGTATTTTCCGGTATAGTTATTACCAGAAGACGAAGCTACCCAATCGTTTTTTAAAACCAAAGTCAGTGCATTATTTTTCATTTTCAGACTCCAGTTCACGAATACGATTGTTCGTCATGTCGATAAGGCATTTCTGCTCGTTATTGCAGTCGGATTTTTGTTTTATCCATTCTCTTTGAGAAGGGAGTAAGCGTTTTCGTGTTTCAGGGCTAAGGTTTTTCCAGACCAAATTTAGTCTATCATCGCTTGCTTCATAACTGTGTGTATCGACATTTGAGGTCGCTGTATTGTTTTTGGTGGCTTCACGGTTGTTATTATAGAAAATGGGTGCGCGAACTCCCTGAGCATAATCTTTAGCTGCTTTGTCCCACACTCCTTGACCATTGGCAGTCAGTATTTTCCTGAACTCTGTAGTGTTGAAACTGTAACTGCGGATCTCGCCATTGAAATCCATCTTCACGTTGACGGTGGTTGACTTCGAAATGCCTGTCAAGAAATCTCCAGCTTCTGAACCAAGTGAACAGACCAATTCCTTCTCATCGTCGTTATTCTTTGGGCGTAGTCCGTGCATCGTAAATCTGCCGTTATCAGTTGTAGCAGTGATATCTACCAGCGGCACGATCGATGATGATTGCTTTGCCATCGCGAAGCATATTCCCTTCAGATTTACATCCCTGTCCATCCCGAGAAACATCAGGGCTTTTTGGTCGCTGCTGGCGACACCTGCTGATTTTGCCTCTGGCAAGAAATAGACGGTATTAGACGCGGCAGTTATGCCTGAAATGAGAACAACGCCTGATGCCATGATTTTTAAGGTTTTTATAAGGATTGTCATTCTGGATACCTTCTTTCTTTCGCACTTAATCGGGGGGGATCACTCATCCCGCGAGTCTTGCTTGCGAGAAACACCACTCGAAGAATCATGATCTTACATTGATCTATAAAATCTATCAATAACGCAAAATTGATCTATAAAAACGATCGATTGACGTGGGTAGAAGAGGAGGGATGGGTACGAGGATGATTGTATTTTATGGTTTTTCAAAGGGTTAATATGCTTGATGCCAAGGTGGGGCGGGTGTTGCGGTTAGTCTTGTGTATTCCAGCTTGAGGGGATTTCATTCGACTTTTTACGGACTTTAGGGCAACCGTAGAAGTGGTTCGATAAGAAGCGATGCAGTGGAGTCAGTTTGTAGACATAATGAAAATGGTGTAATTTTGCCCCTTTGCTGTAAAACGCTCTGTATCGAGTTTTACGGGGTTTTTGTATTGAATGATGTTTGAGTCTGCTTTAATCGCTCTTGCAAGGTACAGAGCGATTCATGGCGATAGATACTCGTTTTAGCCCCAGGAGTTAACAAGATCTAATATTTCTTTAGTATCGGTAATGAAAGTAATATTTTCGCCATCCCAAAGGAAACTCTGAACGTGTTTGTTTCTGTACTGAACTTTTATTCTCCACTTTTTGCCTATGTTATAGACAATGATGTTTTTGATGATTCGTTTAAGCATCATATTCAGTTCTTGTGGCTCTTTGATATCCAGTAATAGTTTTAAGTTAAACGCCCGTTCTGAGATAATTATACTGTTCTGTTGTTTTATTTTTTCTTCAATTTCCTGTAGTTTATCTTCAAGGTTATTTATCGTTTGTATTACACTTGTCGGGATCTTAGACGCAGTAAGAAGCATATCATTTAGCTCCTGAATCTTCTTTTTTATTGTTTCCTGCTCTAACAGTAATGCCCCGTCAAAACTGGTATTTTTCTCAAGTTTGAGTTTTTTCATTATCCTGAAAAGAGCTATTTCTATATTTTTAAAATTCTTGGTTATGTTACATTTTCCATCTCTTGCATTAGCGCAAACATGGTATTGATATGTTTTTCCGGAAGCGACGTGAAATTTTCTGACAAGTGAGCCGCCGCATTCGTGCTTTAATATTCCGGCGAAGGCATTATGTTCAGATTTATATCCGGGTTTGTTTTGTTTCTGATCAGACTGTAAAAGCATGAATTCTTCTTTACTGATAACAGCAGGATAATAATCATCTATGATATCAAGAAGAATGACTTTGCGATCTTTAGTTGTCTCTGATGTTTGATATGCACCATAAAGTGCAACCGAATTTATTGTTTTTCCAACTGTTGTATGATTCCAGCCAGCAGAACGTAATGGTTTGTGACCTTCGTCATTTAAAACTTTAGCGATTTTATTTGTTCCAAATCCTTCACGTCGTAACTGAATGATTCTCCTGACCGTATCAACTTTGTCACTAAAAACAAATTTATCTTCTTTCCGCTTTAACCAGAAAGGCAGGATTTTGTTGATAACCTCACCGCTTAGCGCTCGTTGTCGCTGCTGACTTTTCGTTTCACGCAGGCGCTGCGATTTTTTTTCAGATTCTTTATGGGCAAGATCCGCAGCCAGAGCTATCCTGATGACACTCACAAGGTCATTGACGGATTCACGATTAAGTAATAAACCATCAACCAGTGAAGCGATAAAGACGTTGTGTTGCAGAATCGACTTAATTATCTGCTGAGTCACGTCAATGCCTCTGCGGCTCAGACGATCTAACGACTCAATGATGATGGTTGAACCCGGTTCAATCTGTCCTTTCTCGATTGCTTCGAGCATGTCGCCCAGCGATGGCCTGTTTCCCTCTTTGAATGCTGAGATTCCGAGGTCTTGAAAGTTCTTATCTGATAGAATCAAGCCATGCACGTGTGCGTACTGTTCTGCAAGCTCAGTTTGACGTCTTACGGAGTCACCTTGTTCTTGCTTCTTTGATGAGAACCTTATGTAAGAGTATGCTTTTCCGTTTTGTTTCATAAGTACCTCAGTAACTTACAAGAGAGTATCAATTTTGCTTCTTTGCAACAATATTACTATGCAGTTTGGCAGTAAGCCGCTGTTCGAAAACATTTCCGTCAAATTTGGCGGCGGCAACCGTTACGGCCTGATTGGTGCCAACGGTAGCGGAAAATCCACCTTTATGAAGATCCTCGGCGGTGACCTGGAGCCGACGCTCGGTAACGTATCGCTCGACCCTAACGAGCGTATCGGTAAGCTGCGTCAGGATCAGTTCGCCTTCGAAGAGTTCACCGTGCTCGACACCGTGATCATGGGGCATGGGGAACTGTGGGAAGTGAAGCAGGAGCGCGATCGCATCTACGCGCTGGCCGAAATGAGCGAAGAAGACGGCTATAAAGTGGCCGATCTGGAAACGCAGTACGGCGAGATGGACGGCTACTCTGCGGAAGCGCGCGCGGGCGAGCTGCTGCTGGGCGTAGGCATTCCGGTTGAACAGCATTACGGCCCGATGAGCGAAGTTGCGCCAGGCTGGAAGCTGCGCGTGCTGCTGGCACAGGCGCTGTTCTCTAACCCGGACATCCTGCTGCTCGACGAACCGACGAACAACCTGGACATCGACACCATCCGCTGGCTGGAGCAGACGCTGAACGATCGCGACAGCACCATGATCATCATCTCGCACGACCGTCACTTCCTGAACATGGTCTGTACGCACATGGCGGATCTGGACTACGGCGAGCTGCGCGTTTATCCGGGCAACTACGACGAGTACATGACGGCGGCTACCCAGGCGCGTGAACGTCTGCTGGCGGATAACGCCAAGAAGAAAGCGCAGATTGCTGACCTGCAGTCCTTCGTCAGCCGCTTTAGCGCCAACGCCTCTAAGTCGCGTCAGGCGACCTCGCGTGCCCGTCAGATCGACAAAATCAAGCTGGACGAAGTCAAAGCTTCCAGCCGTCAGAACCCGTTCATCCGCTTCGAGCAGGACAAGAAGCTGTTCCGTAACGCGCTGGAAGTGGAAGCCCTTGAAAAAGGCTTTGAGAACGGTCCGCTGTTTAAAAAATTCAACCTGCTGCTGGAAGTGGGCGAGAAGATTGCCATCCTCGGTGCCAACGGCGTGGGTAAATCCACCATGCTGAAAACCCTGGTCGGCGAACTGCAGCCGGATAACGGCACCGTGAAGTGGTCTGAAAACGCGCAGATTGGCTACTACGCGCAGGACCATGAATATGAGTTCGAAAACGACCTCACCGTCTTCGACTGGATGAGCCAGTGGAAGCAGGAAGGCGACGACGAGCAGGCGGTGCGCAGCATTCTGGGTCGTCTGCTGTTCAGCCAGGACGACATCAAAAAGCCGGCTAAGGTGCTCTCCGGTGGCGAGAAGGGACGCATGCTGTTCGGCAAGCTGATGATGGAAAAACCAAACATCCTGGTGATGGACGAACCGACTAACCACCTGGACATGGAATCTATCGAATCCCTGAACATGGCGCTGGAGATGTATCAGGGTACCCTGATCTTCGTCTCTCACGACCGTGAGTTCGTCAGCTCGCTGGCGACCCGCGTGATCGAAATTACGCCAGAGCGCGTGGTGGACTTCACCGGTAATTACGAAGATTACCTGCGCAGTAAAGGTATCGAGAACTAAAAAAAAGCCGGGTGGCGGCTTCGCCTTACCCGGCCTACGTTCTGTTCCCTCTCCCCGTGGGAGAGGGTTAGGGTGAGGGCATCAGGCCGCACTAGACCACCCACTCGCCCCCTTCGACCCCGTTCACCAGCAGCGTACGTTTTTCCCCTGCAGGCAGCGACACCTTAAGCGATTTCCACGCCGGACGATAATCCCCGCGCGCGTTGACCTTCAGGTTGATGGTTGCGCCGTCGCACACCATTTCCCACTCCACCCACAGCGCGTTGCCGTTCTGGTAGCCCCAGCTTTCGCCGTCGTCTTCAAACAGCATTCCGGTGGTCGTGCCGACGCCCTTCACCGGGAACAGCTTCAGTTCACGGGTCGTATCATTTTCGGCACTCACATGCGTGATGCGTTCGCTCAGCGGCAGACCGGCACCGGCGCGCACCAGCAGCGGCAGTTTTTCCAGCGGCGCGTCGAGGACGATTGACTGGCCGCCCGCATACCACGCGTGGGTGTAAAAATCATACCAGCCGGTGGTGTTATCCGGCAGCCAGACGCGGCGCTCGCGCTGCCCGGCTTCGACGACGCTGGCGACCAGCAGGTCGCGGCCCAGCAGGAAGTCATCGCACTCCTCAAACGTCTGCGCATCGTGTTCGTGGTCGAGGAAGGTCGGGCGCAGCATCGGCTCGTCGTCGGCGTGCGCCTGCCAGAGCAGGGTATAGAGGTACGGCAGCAGGCGGTAGCGCAGCTCAACCGCGCCGCGAATGGCTGGCGTGACGCCCGGGTACATCCACGGCTCGTTCACGGTGTGGTCATCGTTCCACGAGTGAATGGTAAAGCGCGGGTGCATCACGCCGTTCTGCACCCAGCGCACGAACAGCTCGGCGTCCGGTTTGTCGCCGGAGAAACCGCCGACGTCATGACCGACGTTGAACAGGCCGGACAGGCTCATGCCCAGCCCCATGCGGATGTTATAGCGCAGGGTGTCCCAGCTGGTGCGGTTGTCGCCGCTCCAGGTCTGAACGTAGCGCTGCATCCCGGCGCAGCCGGAGCGGGAGATGAGATACGGACGTTTTTCCGGCGCGAAACGCTGCTGCGCTTCCAGCGAGGCGCGCATCATCAGCAGCGGCATCACCGGGCGAATGTGCTTGATGGCGATCTCTTTGCCGAAGCCAAAGCAGCGCGCCTCCCCGTCCCACACTTCATATTCGTTGTTGTCGTTCCAGGTGGAGTCGATGCCCATCTCCAACAGCTGCGTGGTCACGCCGTTCTGCCACCACTGCACCGTCTGCGGGTTGGTAAAGTCGAGGTGCGAGCCTTCGTCATCCCAGAAGCTGGAACGTTCCGGTGCATCGGTTTCTGAATCGCGAATGAACAGACCGCTCTCCGCCACTTCGTTATAGCGCGGATGGTCCTGCAGCAGGCACGGCTTGATGTTTGCCGCCAGCTTCAGCCCAGCGTCGTGGAAGGCCTGGCTCATCACCTTCGGCTGCGGCACCTTGTCATAGTTCCAGTTAAATACGTAGCGCTTGCCGTTGATGGAGGTATAGCCGGAGGAGAGCTGGAACGAGTCGCACGGAATGGCGTGCTCTTCGCACAGGCGGATGAAGTTCATCAGCTGGTTTTGCGCGTCCGGCGCGTCGGTGTAGTGCATGGTAGAGCCGCTGTAGCCCAGGCTCCATTTCGGTCCGAACAGCGTTTTCCCGGTCAGGCGCACGAAGGCTTTGGTGACGTCCAGCACGCGCTTGCCGGTAAAAATGTAGTAATCGATATCGCCCGCTTCCGCCTGCCAGCGACGGTAGGCGGTGTGGTAGTTGTCGATTTCGTTACCCAGATCCAGCCAGCAGCTGCTCAGGTTGTCGTAGAACAGGCCGTAGCTGACGTCGTCGCGGCGGGCGATAGTGAACGGAATATGCTTGTAGAGCGGGTCGGTGCTGGCCGCGTTGTACCCCATTGCGTCGAGGTTGCGCATCTCATAGCGCTTGCCGTTGCGCTGCAGATCGCCCGCTTTTTCGCCCAGGCCGTAGAAACGCTCGTCCTTGCGGCGGCTGAGGTAGTGCGCCACGCCGTCGCCGTGGGCGTTCAGCAGGTAGGCGCTGGTTGGACGGTCGTTGGCCAGCGGCTGCCACTCGCCCGCCTCATTGCGGTAGTGCCACTCCAGCCACAGCGGCTGGTGGACCGTCACGCGCAGCTGTTCGGTTGCCACGGTGAGCGTCTCATCCTGCTGCGTCAGGGTCCAGGCCGGGCAGGAGAAACCGCTTATATCGTCACGACGGCGGCCTTCCCACGGCACGTCTTCTTCCGGCGCGATGCTCCAGGTGCGGTCCAGCGCCAGCTCGCCTTTGCGTTTAATCAGCACGCGGAACAGGTTCTCTTCCAGCACATACAGGCACAGGCGGTGCTGGTTATCGACCAGCAGTTCCAGATGGTTTGCCGACTGCGTATCTACGGTCCAGTTTTTCAGGGTTTTCATATGCAATACATCCACTATCAGGCGCGCTTGGCGCGACGTTCAGCAATAAATGCTACCAGGAAGACAGCGCCAATCAGGTCAAAGAAGCCCATGGCAATAAAGAGCGGGTTAAAGCCGATTTTGTCGGCGGTCACGCCGATTAACAGCGAGAACAGGAAGCTGGCGATCCACGCCGCCGAGCCGCGCATGCCGTTTACGGTCGCCATCTGGCCTTTGTCGAACGACTCAACGACCAGGGCGCTCAGCATGCAGGAGATGATCTGGTGCCCGAAGCCGCCGATGGAGATCAGCACGATGGTGATGTACGGGTCGCGGGTAATGGCCACGATGCCCAGCGAGATCATCAGGAACGCGCCCGTCACGGAGCTGGCAACGACCGAGTTAACGCGCGAGCAGCCGAACAGACGGGTATACAGACGCGTCAGGTAGCCGCTCGCCACGCTGCCGAGGTCGGCGGCGAGGAACGGAAGCCAGGCAAACATCGCAATCTGCTTCAGGTCCATGCCGTGCTCTTTGGCGAGGTAAAGCGGCACCCAGAAGCTCAGCACCGCCCAGGCCGGTTCCGCCATAAAGGCCGGGATGGCGATACCGTAGAAGCGTTTGTTTTTCGAGACGGTTTTCAGCGCGGTCAGGAAAGGCAGTTTCACCGCAGGCGGTTCGTTATCCTGCTTGATAAATGCCAGTTCGTCCTTGCCCAGGTTCGGGTGCTGCTCCGGGTTGTGGTAGAACGCCCACCACAGGATCACCCACAGCAGCGCCAGCACGCCGGTAAACATAAATGCGCCCTGCCAGCCGAACGACGCGTGAGCGAAATAGATGATGGGCGGGGCCAGCATCGCGCCGATGGAGAAGCCTACGCCCGCCCAGCCGGCGGCAACGGGTCGCTCTGATTTCGGGAACCATTCGCCGATGGTTTTGGCGTTCGCCGGGGTAGCGGCCGCCTCAGAGGCACCCATAAAGAAGCGCAGAATAGCGAGGTGCAGCCAGCTTCCGGCGCCCGCGTGGAAAATACACATCAGCGCCCAGATCCCGGCGCAGACCATAAAGCCAATCTTCAGGCCGATGACGTCAATCAGCCAGCCGCACAGGGGCTGGAAAATGGTATAGGCGATCTGGAACGCACCGACGATCCAGGAGTATTGCTCTGTGGTGATCCCGAGGCTCTCTTTCAGTTCCGGGGCGAGGATCCCGAGTGAGTTACGGGTGATGTAGTTAACGGTGACGCCAAGTAAGAACAGCACTAGCACGTACCAGCGCAGGTTCTTGATGACGCGACGGGTTTTGCTTGTCGCTACGGTGTTATTGATGTCCTGACTCATTTTACTCTCCACAAGACGGACGGTAAGGGGACGGAGGTTCAGGTGTCACACGGATTTTTATGCCTTTGATTTCTATCCGTTTAAAATGCTTAAGTTGGTATACAACTAGTATGGAAGCTGTGTGACAAGTTCACCTTAAGGAAGAAAATGAGTGGGCAAAAGTGGATTTTGTGCAAAATTTCTCATCACTGACGTAAACCCTCTGGCATGATGGCCTTTATGTCAGCTATTGCCTGACCAATACGCTATGAAAATTTTTTCATTTCGCAAATGGAGCCAGATCACAAAATGGACAAAAGGCTAAAAATCACCGAAATCGCGGCCCGGACGCAGCTCTCGATCAGCACCGTGTCGCGGGTGCTGGCGGGAAAAGCGAATACCAGTGAAAAAGCGCGCGCGAAGGTGCTGGCGTGCGCGCGGGAGCTGGGGGTGATGGACGGCATGGCGGCAGGGCGTCTGCTGCTTAACAGCCTGGTGGTTTTTGCCCCGCAGCGGGCGTTTGACGAGCGGTCCGACATCTTTTACTACCGCGTGATCCAGAGCGTGAGTAAAGGCCTGGCGTCCCACGATGTGCGTCTTCGCTACTGCGCGCTGGAGGAGAACGACAGCGACGCCCAGCTGTTTCTGGCACGCATGAACGAAGCGGACACCCAGGCGGCAATCCTTCTTGGCATCGACGATCCCCATATCCACGATCTGGCAGTGGACGTGGGTAAACCCTGCATGCTGATTAACTGCCGCGACCGGCACATGCGTCTGCCTGCCGTCGCGCCGGATCATCGCGCCATTGGCGAACGGGCGGCGGAATATCTGTTCGAAATGGGACATCGTGAGGTGATGAACGTGCTGTGCCTGCGCCGCTACACCATGGAGCTGCGCCTGGCGGGGATCCGCGACGCGTGGCAGTCTCACAACCTGAAATTCAACGATAAACGCGATCTGCTGGTGGTGCCCAGCTTCAGCGCGCGCGAAACGGAACAGATGGTCAGCAGCTGGCTCAGTGAAGTGCAGGGGAAGGATTTACCGACCGCGTTCCTGGTCGGCGGCGACTTTATGGCGGCGGGCACCATTAGCGCATTACAAAACCACGGCCTGCGCGTGCCGCAGGACGTGTCGGTGATGAGCATTGACGGCTTTAACCTGGCGGCGATTCAGGATGTTCCATTAACGGCGGTGCACGTTCCGCGCGATGAGCTGGGAACCGAAGCGGTATATATGCTCCAGCAGCGGCTGATGCGCCCGGACGCGCCGGTGGGAACATTGCTGCTAAACGGCACGCTGGCCGTGCGGGAATCGGTACGGCGGATACGTCAGGGGAAACGACGCACCGCCGTAGAGCGGGAAGGGCTGTACGACAGTTAAACCATGCCCAGCGCGCGCTTGCCGTGGATGTTGAGATCGTTCACGGTAAAGCGGTCCTGCCAGCTTTTTTCATAATCCTCGCGCGGGAAGTCTCCCGGTGACGCGCCGGTTTCCAGCGCTTCCTTGACCTTTTTCGCGTAGGCGAGGTTTTTCTCGCACATCGGCGCGGCAGGGATGTACATCACGTTGCCCCAGCCCTGCTGATTTTCCACCGGTGCCACGGAGTGAATCACATCGCAGTGCCACCACACGGAATCGCCCGCGTCGAGTGCCGGAATGCTGGTCAGCGCCTCGATCAGCAGCGGGTGCCATTTCTCTGAAACCGGCAGCACGCGCCCCGGCGCCACGCCGCACAGCTCGTCTTCCGGCACGTCGTCCAGCAGCGGCCGCAGCAGAATGTAGGCCATCGCTTCCGGGATTGGCACCACGTGCAGCAGCCCCTGACCTGGGATCATATCTGACAGCGCCGTCCAGCCCTGGAAGGTGCGGAACACCGAGCATTTAGTGGTGTTATCGACGGTGTACTCTTCCACTTCGGTACGGTGCGCGGCGTTCCACGGATCGTATTTCTCGACGTTGCCGTCAAACACGCGGGCGAACACCTGTTGATAAGCCGGAAGCAGCCAGCGCTCCAGCGCGCCGGAGTCGGTATGCGCGCCCAGTCCTTTCGAGGTGGTTCCTGGCGGACGGCGGCGGATACGGTCCGGGTAAATCACGCTCACGTCCGGGTCGAACCACTGCTTGCCTTTGCTCTCGAATGTCCACAAACGGTTCAGGAACGACTGCACCTGCGCCATCTCTTCGCTCTGGCGCGCCTGCATCTGCGCCTGAGACCAGTAAATCGGGTAAATCTCCGGACGAGAGGCCGTCAGGGTGCCGAAGAAGTTATCGCCCGGGCCTTTGTACACCTCGTCAAACTTGTTCAGATCGAGGTAGTCGAGCATCGACCGATCCCACGCCAGCGCCTGCTCGCGAGGGAAATGACCTTTAATCACCGCGCAGCCGCGGCGTTTAACGGCCTCGCGCTGTGCGTCGGTAATGGTGCCGTTTTTCACATCCGCAAACGGGATCACCGGCCAGACGGATTCGCCTTTGTTCTTAAGCGCGTTGATTTCCGCCACGCGGGTGGCAATTTTGTCGCTGAGCTTATTAAATACCGCCTGCACGTCGCCGATCTGCGCGCGCAGCTCACGTTTTAACTGACGGATTGCCGCTTTGTGATCCGCTGGCAAAGTTTCACTGGTAAAGGTCATAACTGCCTCGCATCTTTCATTCGAAAGTAAAAATGTCTACAAGCGATACTTTAAGTTAAAAATAAGTTAATGCAAGTTTAAAAACTTGACGCAAGCCACAGGTCGGAAAAAGAGTGAGAGGCCGGAGCGACGCTCCGGCGAGGAGAGGATCAGACGTCGAACGGGGAATGGTTGTCGAGCACGGCCTGGATGACGTTCAGCGCGCCCTGATGGTTGTTGTCGTCGGTGCCGTAGCGGCTGATTTCTTTGATGCTCGCTGCCGCGTTGCCCATCGCAAAGGAATATTTCACCAGCTTGAGCATCTCGGCATCGTTGCCGCTGTCGCCAATGGCCACGCACTCCTGCGGGGAGATTTTCCAGCGTTTCAGCAGACGGCTAATGCCGTTGGCCTTGTGCAGGCCGGGGATAATCAAATCCACAAATCCAAAGCCGCTGGTGACCGGCTTCATGATGCCGTCCAGGGAGACGTGCAGTTTATCCACCAGATTAGGGATATCGCTGTCCGGCAGGTTCAGGGAGAACTTAAACAGCACGTCGTCAATTTCGCGGTAATCGCTGATGCGCTTTAAGCGATGATAGTGCTTTGACATCAGCGCCACGAATTCTTCAGGAGCCTGGTCGCTGACCCAGGCGCTCTCCAGCCCGCAGGCCACGAAGTTTAGCCCTTTGTCTTTCAGCAGTTCGCCAATTACGATTTGCGATTCATGACGCGTCAGCTCGCCGTGGAAAATCTGTTCGCCGCGATCGAACACCAGCGCGCCGTTTTCCGCCACGAAGGAGATCCTGTCTTTCAGCGCCGGAAAGAAAGAGATGAGCTGGTAATACTGGTTGCCGCTGGCGACAACGAATTCAATGTCGCGGGCTTTAAGCTGTTCAAACTGTGCCTGGAAGCGGTCACGATCGTACTGCTTGGCATCATCAAGGAAAGTTCCGTCCATATCGGTGACGATAACTTTAACGGTCATACTGTGCTCCTGGGTCACTGCGTTTTGAAACATTCTAATAACAAGGTGACGGGGAGCACAAATTTAATTTCGAATGAAAGTCAGCAAGCCGGGTGGCGGCTTCGCCTTACCCGGCCTACGGGGAGACAATGTAGGCCCGGTAAGCGAAGCGCCACCGGGCGTTTTTTTACAGCGTGTGCTCAGTACGGGCGATAATATCGTCCTGCGCATCCGGCGACAGGGCGGTGAAGAACGCCGAGTAGCCCGCGACGCGCACCACCAGGTCACGATACTGGTCAGGATGTTTCTTCGCTTCCAGCAGCGTTTCGCGCGAGACGATGTTGTACTGGATATGCCAGCCTTTATGCACCTCGAAGAAGGTGCGCAGCAGCACCATCAGCTTTTGGCGATCGCTGTCGTTTTCCAGCGTCGACGGGTTCAGCTTCTGGTTCAGCAGCACGCCGCCGAGAATCGCCTCGGTAGGCAGTTTACCCACCGAGCCAATTACCGCCGTCGGGCCGAGGTGGTCCGTACCGGAAGCCGGGCTTGCCCCTTCCGCCAGCGGGGTATGCGCCTTACGTCCGTCCGGCGTGGCCATCGTTGCCGCGCCGAACGGCACGTTTGCGGAGATGGAAGAGGTGCCCGCGTAGTAGTTACCGCCAATCGGGCCGCGGCCGTGGCGAGGGTTGTGGTACTGCTTCAGCTCTTCGATGTAGGTCTGATAGGCGCGCGTCAGCAGCATGTCCACGCTGTCGTCGTCGTTGCCGTACTTCGGCGCGCCGTTGATCAGGCGCTGACGCAGCTGCTCGTGGGTCAGCCCGTCGAAGTCATCCGCCAGCGCCGCCGCCAGCTGCTGCTGACCAATAGTGCTCTGTTCGAACACCAGCTTCTTCACCGCAGCCAGGCTGTTGCCGAGGTTGGCGATGCCCACCTGCAGGCCGGAGACCCAGTCATACTTCGCGCCGCCCTGCTTGATGCTTTTCGCGCGCTCGATGCAGTCGTCCACCAGCGCCGAGCAGAGAATGTCGTGGACGTTCTCTTCCAGCATGGTATCCACCACGTACTCAATCTCGATAGATTTGCGGGTGTAGTAGCGGATCTGGCTGTCCCACGCCGCCATCACTTCGTCGAAGTTGTCGAAGTTACCGGCGGAGAGCGCTTTCTCCCGCGGCAGGAACACCTTGCCGCTGGTGGCGTCGCGCCCGCCTTCCAGCGCGGCCAGCATCACGCGGGCGAAGTTGATAAAGCTCATGCCGGTGCAGCGGTAGCCCCACTTGCCGCCCACCGCGGTTTCGATACAGCCGATGGCCGCGTAGTCGTAGGCGTCGTCTCGTTCAACGCCGAGCTTAATGAATTCCGGAATGACGATTTCATCGTTGTTGAACGCGGGCATCCCGAAGCCGCAGCGGATCACCTGCACGCAGGCGTCGAGGAAGTCGTTGCTCATGCCCGCGTGGTAGCGCACGCTCAGGTTCGGCTGGGTTGAGCGCAGGCGGCCGCAGGATTCCAGAATCGCGTAGGAGAGCGGGTTCACCGCGTCCATCGGCTCACCGTTGACCAGCTTCTGGCCGCCGATGGTGACGTTCTGGTACAGCGGGCTACCGGCGGAAGCCTTGGAGTGCGAGCCGGAGCGGATCTTGTTCACTTCCAGCAGCTTCAGCCAGCAGCTGTGCAGCAGCTCGATGGCGTGCTCGCGGTCGAGGCTCTGGTTCAGCTCAACGTCGCGGCGGTAGTACGGATAGAGATACTGGTCCATACGCGCGAAGGAGACGGAATGGCCGTTGGACTCAATCTGCAGGATCAGCTGGATGAAGTAGCACAGCTGCAGCGCCTGCCAGAAGGTTTTTGGCGGCTCGTGGGCAATCACGTCGCAGTTTTCCGCCATCGCCAGCAGCTCGTCGCGGCGGCTTTCGCGGGTTTCGGTGGACGCCATTTCACGCGCCAGATCGGCAAAGCGTTTGATGTGCAGGCTTACGGCTTCCAGCACGATATCGATCGCCTTCAGGAACTGATCGCCGTGCAGGTCTTCCAGCACCGTCAGGTTGATGCGCGTGCGGCGCTCGGCCACCTTAGCGCGCAGGCCGTCGAGGCCTTTCTCCAGCACCAGCGGGAAGTTAACGGCCAGGTGCGCGTCGCCGGAGGTCATGTTGCCTTCGGCTTTGATAATGCCGGTTTCCAGCAGGCCTTTCTGCTCGTCGGTGAACATGCCGTAGCAGCGGTCCTGCACCGTCTGGCCGCGCCACCACGGGCAGATGTCGTGCAGCACGCGCTTGTTCTCTTCGCTCACCGCAAAGCCCGCGCCCGGGCGGTCCGCCAGATCGTCGATCTCTTTCTCAATCCAGGAGACGGTGTATTCCGGGAAAATCGGCGCGGCGCGCACTTCGCTTGCCTGGTTACCGATAATCAGCTCGTCGTGTTTGATCCAGATGGTACGCTCGGCCAGGTGATGCGCCAGCGCCAGAGCGCGGCGTACCGGGATCGGCTTGTCCATGTGCTGCTGGTACATTTCGGTGTAATGCTGGGCGCGCTCGGTACAGACCGGCGGCTTAACGATATGCACCAGCGCCGTTTTGTGCGCCTTAATGCGCTCGCTGAGGGTGTTGAGATTCAGGGTCGTCATAGGTTTATCCTCGTAAGGTCGCGGTTAACCCTGTCTGGCAGGCGTATTGCTGCGCGAAGTCCAGCAGGGCAGGGTTATCCAGCGGTTTGTCAGGGGCAGAGTAAGGTTGGCCGAGCAGGGTGTATTTGTTCATGCCCAGCGTGTGATACGGCAGAAAATGAATATCGTCGACGCCGAGCTCGTCGGCGGCGAAGTTGGTAATGGCGGTGATGGACGCTTCGTCAGCATTAAAGCCTTGGATCAGCGGCACGCGGATGGTGATTTTTTTTCCGGCGACGGCAAGGCGTTTCAGGTTATCCAGGATCCGCTTAGCCGAACCGTCCGTCCACTGTTTGAACACCTCACCGTCGACGTGCTTCAGGTCGGCGAGGAACAGATCGACGTACGGTAATGACGGCTCGATGTAATGCCACGGCACGTGAAGGCAGGTTTCCACGGCGGTGTGGATCCCCTGTTCGTGGCTGGCTTTAAACAGGGCGTGCGCCAGCTCAGGGTTCATAAACGGCTCGCCGCCGGAGAGGGTGATCCCGCCGCCGCTGCGGTCGTAGAAGGGTTTATCGCGCAGTACGGTCGCCATGATCTCCTCGACCTGCTGTTCTTCACCGCAGACGGTCAGCGCCTGCGTCGGGCAGCAGTCACTAAGGGCGTTGAGCGTGGCTTCATCAAGCTTCTCCCGGTGGATAACCAGGCCATTCAGCGCGCGTTCGATACAGCCCGGTGCCGCCTGCTGGCACAGGTCACAGCCGTCCAGGCACAGGCGCGCATCAAACAGCACGTCCCGGCTGCGGGAGCGGCTTTCCGGGTTCTGGCACCAGCGACAGCCCAGCGAGCAGCCTTTCAGGAACACCACGGTTCGAATACCGGGGCCATCGTGGGTAGAGTAACGCTGAATATTGAAGATCATGATTTCGCCTCTCGAATTGCATATGAAGATTAAATTACTTTCGAATGAAAGTTATCTTGATGCAGGTCAACTACTGAGCAGGTTTTGTCGTGATAGGGTAAGTGCAGGCTAAATTTGAGGGTGACATCATGGAACTTTATCTCGACACATCTGACGTTGCGGCAGTCAAAAAGCTGGCGCGCATTTTCCCGCTGGCGGGCGTAACCACCAACCCAAGCATTGTTGCTGCAGGTAAAACGCCGCTGGACGTTTTGCTGCCAGCGCTGCACGACGCGCTGGGCGGCAAAGGCCGTCTTTTCGCCCAGGTGATGGCGACCACCGCTGAAGGGATGGTGGAGGACGCGCGCAAGCTGCGCGCCATCATTAACGACCTGGTAGTAAAAGTGCCGGTGACCGCCGAAGGGCTGGCGGCGATCAAGATGCTGAAAGCGGAAGGGATCCCGACGCTGGGTACGGCGGTTTACGGTGCTGCGCAGGGGATGCTCTCCGCGCTGGCGGGGGCGGAGTATGTAGCGCCTTACGTTAACCGCCTGGACGCGCAGGGCGGGGACGGGATCCAGACCGTGGTTGAACTGCAACAGCTGCTGACGCTGCACGCCCCGCAGTCAAAGGTGCTGGCCGCGAGCTTCAAAACGCCGCGTCAGGCGCTGGACTGCCTGCTGGCGGGCTGCGAGTCCATCACGCTGCCGCTGGACGTGGCGCAGCAGTTTATTACTTCTCCGGCCGTGGATGCGGCGATTGTGAAGTTTGAGCAGGACTGGCAGGGGGCGTTTGGACGGACGTCGATCTAACGGGTGCGGCCTGATGCCCTCACCCCAACCCTCTCCCACAGGGAGAGGGAGCAAACACTAAAACGGCAACCTGAAGGTTGCCGTTTGCTTTAACCTCCGCAAACCTCACACCCTGGGTTACGCATCAGCTTCATCTCGCGGAACTGGCAGGTCATCGCGTCATACATTACGATTTTCCCCGCGGCAGGTGTGCCGTAGCGCGCCAGCACTTTGATCGCTTCCATCGCCTGCAGCGAGCCAATCACGCCGACCAATGGCGCCATTACGCCCGCCTCAACGCAGGTCAGGGCGTTCTCGCCGAACAAGCGGCTCAGGCAGCGGTAGCAGGGTTCGCCTTCCCCGTACGTGAAGACGCTGATTTGCCCCTCCATGCGGATCGCCGCGCCGGAGACCAGCGGGATTTTGTGGGCAAAGCAGCCCGCGTTCAGCTGGTTACGGACCGTGACGTTATCGGTGCAGTCCAGCACCAGATCATGCTGCGCAATCTGCGCGGACAGCACGTCGTCATCCAGCATCGCGTCAATCAGGGTGAACTGAACGTTGGGGTTGATGCGCGCCAGCGCCGTGCGGGCAGAATCCACCTTCGGCTGTCCAACCGTCGCATCGCTGTGCAGCGTCTGGCGCTGGAGATTTGACACCGACACGGTATCAAAATCCAGCAGCGTCATCCTGCCCACGCCCGCCGCCGCAAGATACTGCGCGGCGGCGCAGCCCAGGCCGCCGAGCCCAACAACCAGCACGCTTGCTGCCTTAAGCGCTTCCTGACCTTCGAAATCAAACCCGCGCAGCACAATCTGGCGGTTGTAGCGCATTATCTCCGGGTCGCTCAGCTCCACCGTCATGTCAGCCTCCGAACAGGTGGTTAAAACGCTCGATCTCAACCCACTCGCCTGCTTCCACATTGCCGCGCTCGCGCTCCAGGACGATAAAGCAGTTGCCCTGGCTGAAGGAGCTGAAAATGTGTGAGCCCTGGTGCCCGGTGGTGCTCACTTCCAGCTCGCCGTCCGCGTTGCGCGCCAGGATGCCGCGCTGGAAATCGAGGCGGCCCGGCGATTTTTTCAGGCGCGTGGAAGCGCGCACGCGCTGGCGTTCCGGCAGCGGGCTGGCGCTGTTGCCGGAAAGCTTCGCCAGCAGCGGGATCACCAGCTGGTAGAAGGTGAGTGCCGCCGAGACCGGATTACCCGGCAGGCCGCAGAACCAGCTGTGCTGGAGTTTGCCAAAGGCGAACGGTTTTCCCGGCTTGATGGCCAGCTTCCAGAAGGCGATTTCACCCAGCTCTTCAAGGATGGTTTTGGTGTAATCCGCTTCGCCCACGGAGACGCCGCCGGAGCTGATGACCACGTCGGCTGCGTTATCCGCCTCGATAAACGCGGCTCGCAGTTTTTCCGGATCGTCAGGAATAATGCCGAGGTTAATCACCTCGCAGCCCAGCTGCTCCAGCATCAGGTGTACCGCCAGGCGGTTGGTGTCGTATATCTGACCGTCCTGCAGCGGCTGGCCCGGAAGCTGCAGCTCGTCGCCGGTGGAGAAAACGGCCACGCGCACTTTACGGATAACGTCGATTTCAGCCACGCCGAGCGACGCCAGCACCGGCAGCTCACCTGCCGTCAGCTTCTGCCCGGCAGAAAAGACCGTCGCGCCAAGCGTGATATCTTCGCCCGTGCGGCGGATGTTCTGGCCCGCTTTGACGTTCGCGGTAAAACGCACGCCGTCGTCGGTCTGTTCGGTCTCTTCCTGCATTACCACGGCGTCGCAGCTGGCCGGAACCGGCGCGCCGGTCATGATGCGCACGCAGGTGCCCGCAGGCCATTCACCGCTAAACGGCTGGCCCGCAAAGGCTTTACCCGCCACAGGCAGGGCATTACCCGTCTGGAGATCCGCCAGGCGTACCGCGTAACCGTCCATCGCGGAATTATCAAACCCCGGCACGTTAAGCGGAGAGACGATATCGCGCGCGGCAATACGGCCAAAACAGCGCACGAGGGGCAGCGTCTCAACGTCATGCAGCGGGGAAATTCGGTCAAGCATCTGCGTGAGTGCCGTCTCAAGCGGCATCAGTCCGGCGGTAAAATCCATGGTGGGCTCCTGCGGAGTAAAAACGAAAGCGGCCATTATGGCAGAAAAGTGCGGCTAACTGTATGACCCGATGGGTGTACGCTTTACATCACAGTTACGTCTTTCTATATTCAAAAATCATCTGAAGTTTCATCGACGATAATGATATTTATAGAAAAAGCCGCAAATCAGGCTAACGGGTGATGCGAATGGTTAATGCGGTAATCGCAATTCATGGTGGCGCCGGGGCAATCACCCGAGCACAGCTCAGTCCCGAGCAGGAAAAGCGCTATATCGACGCGCTGTACGCCATTGTGGAAACGGGTCAGAAAATGCTGAAAGCGGGCGAAAGCGCGCTGGACGTGGTCACCGAGGCGGTGCGCCTGCTGGAAGAGTGTCCGTTATTTAATGCAGGGATCGGTTCGGTCTTTACCCGGGATGAAACGCACGAGCTGGATGCCTGCGTGATGGACGGCGTCACCCTGAAAGCGGGCGCCGTGGCGGGCGTGAGTCATCTGCGCAATCCGGTGCTGGCGGCGCGTCTGGTGATGGAGGCGAGTCCGCACGTGCTGCTCACAGGGGCCGGGGCAGAGGCGTTTGCCTTCGGGCACGGAATGGAACCGGTATCGCCGGATCTGTTTTCCACGGAGGAGCGCTATCAGCAGCTGCTGGAGGCCCGTTCGGCGGGCATGACGCAGCTTGACCATACAGCGCCGCTTGATGAAACCACCAAAATGGGCACGGTCGGCGCGGTGGCGCTGGATAAGGCCGGAAACCTCGCGGCGGCGACCTCAACGGGCGGGATGACCAACAAGCTGCCCGGGCGCGTCGGCGATAGCCCGCTGCCTGGCGCCGGCTGCTACGCCAATAACGCGACGGCGGCGGTGTCGTGTACCGGAACCGGGGAAGTGTTTATTCGCGCCCTCGCGGCCTACGACATCACCGCGCTGATGGATTACGGCGGTTTAAGCCTCAGCGAAGCCTGCGAGCGCGTGGTGATGGAGAAACTGCCTGCCCTGGGCGGCGTCGGCGGGCTCATTGCGGTGGATCGTGAGGGCAACGTGGCTCTGCCGTTCAACAGCGAAGGTATGTACCGCGCCTGGGGTTATGCCGGTGATGAACCGAGCACGGGCATCTATCGTGAATAAGGGGGCAGCGCGTGCCGCACAGTGAAGAACTGGACAACCGCGAAGTGCTGGCTGTCCATCAGCTCAATATTGCGTTTCAGGAAGAGCGGCAGTTCATCCCCGCAGTACAGAATTTATCGTTCACGCTCAGGCGCGGCGAGACGCTGGCGATTGTTGGCGAGTCCGGATCCGGTAAATCGGTCACCGCGCTGGCGCTGATGCGCCTGCTGGAACAGACGGGCGGGCAAATCAGCAGCGAGAAAATGCTCCTGCGCCGCCGTAACCGTCAGGTCATTGATTTAAATGAGCTGAGCGGTTCGCAGATGCAGGGCGTGCGCGGGGCGGATATTGCGATGATCTTCCAGGAGCCGATGACCTCCCTGAACCCGGTTTTCCCGGTCGGGGAACAAATCGCCGAGTCCATCCGCCTGCATCAGGGGCTGAGCGGCGATGAAGCGCTCAACGAGGCCCGACGGATGCTGGAGCTGGTGCGCATCCCGGAGGCGCAGGCCATTCTGGGTCGGTACCCGCATCAGCTTTCCGGCGGCATGCGCCAGCGGGTGATGATTGCCATGGCGCTCTCCTGCCGTCCGGCGGTGCTGGTTGCCGATGAACCGACGACGGCGCTGGACGTGACGATTCAGGCGCAGATCCTGCAGCTCATCAAAGTGCTGCAGCAGGAGATGGAGATGGGGGTGATATTCATCACCCACGATATGGGCGTAGTCGCCGATATCGCCGATCGGGTGCTGGTGATGCACAAGGGCAGCGCGGTGGAAACCGGCCCGGTTGAGCAGATTTTTCACGCGCCCGTGCATCCTTACACCAAAGCGCTGCTGGCGGCGGTTCCGCGCCTGGGGGCGATGAACGGCAGCGATTTGCCGCGCCGCTTCCCGCTGATTTCTCTTGAGGCGTCTGAGCTACAGGAGGAGGAGCGCGAGCAGGACACCGTGGTGCCGGGTAAGCCCATTCTGGAAGTGCGCGATCTGGTCACCCGTTTTCCGCTGCGCAGCGGCGTACTGAACCGCGTTAAGCGCGAAGTGCACGCGGTGGAAAACGTCAGTTTCGATCTTTGGCCGGGCGAAACGCTGGCGCTGGTGGGGGAGTCCGGCTGCGGTAAATCCACCACCGGGCGCGCGTTGCTCCGTCTGGTGGAATCACAGGAAGGCAGCATTACCTTTAACGGCGAGCGCATTGATACCCTTCCGGACAGCAAGCTGCAGGCGGTGCGGCGGGATATTCAGTTTATTTTCCAGGACCCGTATGCCTCCCTCGATCCGCGCCATACGGTGGGGTATTCGATCATGGAGCCGCTGCGGGTACATAACCTGCTCGACGGCGAAGCGGCCCAGCGTCGCGTGGCCTGGCTGCTGGAGCGCGTCGGCCTGAAGCCGGAGCACGCATGGCGTTATCCGCACGAGTTTTCCGGCGGACAGCGGCAGCGTATCTGCATCGCCCGCGCGCTGGCGCTGAACCCGAAAGTGGTGATTGCCGATGAATCCGTCTCGGCGCTGGATGTCTCTATCCGGGCGCAAATCATCAACCTGCTGCTGGATTTACAGCGGGATATGGGCATCGCCTTCCTGTTTATCTCGCACGATATGGCGGTGGTCGAGCGCATCAGCCATCGCGTGGCGGTGATGTTTATGGGGCAGATCGTGGAGATTGGGCCGCGAAGGGCGGTGTTTGAAAACCCGCAGCACCCGTACACCCGCAAGCTTATCGCGGCGGTCCCGGTAGCCGATCCGGCGCATCGTCACGGCCAGCGCGTGCTGCTGCAGGATGAAATGCCGAGCAATATTCATAAACGCGGCGAGGCCGTGGAGCGCGTGACGCTGCGCGAGGTCGGGCCGGGTCATTTCGTCGCTCCCCCGCGTCAGGACAACGCTTTTTCGCGGTTATAACTTACAACAGGCAGGAGAACACAATGGTTACATTTGTAGCGCGTAGATGGTTGTTAGCCGCGAGCGTGACGGCAGCCCTGGCCGCTGCCCCCGCGTTCGCTGCCAAAGACGTGGTGGTCGCCGTCGGCTCCAATTTCACCACGCTCGATCCGTATGACGCCAACGACACGCTCTCTCAGGCGGTGGCGAAATCGTTCTATCAGGGCCTGTTTGGCCTCGATAAAGAGATGAAGCTCAAAAACGTGCTGGCGGAGGGGTATACCGTGTCCGACGACGGGCTGGTGTATACCATCAAACTCAGGACCGGCGTGAAGTTCCAGGACGGGACAGACTTCAATGCGGAGGCGGTGAAGGTTAACCTGGACCGCGCCAGCAATCCGGAAAATAGCCTCAAGCGCTATAACCTGTATAAAAATATCGCCAGCACCGAGGTGGTCGACCCGGCGACGGTCAAAATCACCCTGAAAGAGCCGTTCTCCGCGTTTATCAATATCCTGGCGCATCCGGCAACGGCGATGATTTCCCCTGCCGCGCTGAAAAAATACGGCAAGGAGATCGGCTTCCACCCTGTTGGCACCGGCCCTTACGAACTGCTCACCTGGAACCAGACCGATTTTGTGAAGGTGAAGAAATTCGCGGGATACTGGCAGCAGGGGCTGCCGAAGCTCGACACCATCACCTGGCGCCCGGTGGTGGACAACAACACCCGCGCGGCGATGCTGCAAACCGGCGAGGCGCAGTTTGCCTTCCCGATCCCCTATGAGCAGGCCGCCATTTTGCAGAAAAACAGCAAGCTGGAGCTGGTCGCCAGCCCGTCGATCATGCAGCGCTACATCAGCATGAACGTCACGCAAAAGCCGTTCGATAACCCGAAGGTGCGTGAAGCCATCAACTACGCCATTAACCGTCAGGCGCTGGTGAAGGTCGCTTTTGCCGGCTATGCCACCCCGGCCACCGGCGTGCTGCCGCCGGCGATCGCCTATGCGCAAAGCTATCAGCCGTGGCCGTACGATCCGGCTAAAGCGCGCGAGCTGCTGAAAGAGGCGGGCTTCCCGAACGGTTTCAGCACCACGCTGTGGTCCTCGCATAATCACAGTACCGCCCAGAAGGTGCTGCAATTTACCCAGCAGCAGCTGGCGCAGGTGGGGATCAAGGTACAGGTCACCGCAATGGATGCCGGACAGCGTGCGGCAGAAGTGGAGGGGAAAGGGCAGAAAGAGAGCGGCGTGCGGATGTTCTACACCGGCTGGACGGCCTCGACCGGTGAAGCCGACTGGGCGCTGTCGCCGCTGTTTGCCTCGCAAAACTGGCCGCCAACCCTGTTCAACACCGCGTTTTACAGCAACCCGCAGGTGGACAAAGACCTGGCCGATGCCCTGAAAACCACCAAACCGGAAGAGAAGGCGCGTCTCTATAAAGACGCGCAGGATATTATCTGGAAAGAGTCACCGTGGGTGCCGCTGGTGGTGGAGAAACTGGTGTCAGCCCATAACAAAGCGTTGACGGGGTTCTACATCATGCCGGACACGGGCTTTAGCTTTGACGATGCGGATTTAAAATAAACCTCATGCTGAATTATGTTTGTAAACGCCTGCTGGGGCTTATTCCGACGCTGCTGATTGTGGCGGTCCTGGTGTTTTTGTTTGTCCATATGCTGCCGGGCGATCCGGCGCGTCTGGTCGCCGGGCCTGAGGCGGATGCCACCGTTATTGACCTGGTGCGTAAGCAGCTTGGCCTCGACCAGCCGCTGTATATGCAGTTCATCCATTACATTTGCAACGTTCTGCAGGGCGATTTTGGTATCTCAATGGTGTCGCGCCGTCCGGTGTCGGAGGAGATTGCCAGCCGCTTTATGCCGACGTTCTGGTTAACGATAGCCAGCATGAGCTGGGCGGTCGTGTTCGGGCTTGGCGCCGGGATTATCGCGGCCGTCTGGCGCAACCGCTGGCCGGACAAGCTCGGCATGGCGCTGGCGGTGACCGGCATCTCCTTCCCGGCGTTCGCGCTGGGGATGCTGCTGATGCAGATCTTCTCCGTCGAACTGGGCTGGCTGCCGACCGTCGGGGCTGATACCTGGAAGCACTACATCCTGCCTTCCATGACGCTGGGGGCTGCCGTTTCGGCGGTAATGGCCCGCTTTACCCGCGCCTCGTTCGTTGACGTGCTGAGCGAAGATTATATTCGCACCGCGCGGGCGAAAGGGGTCAGCGAGAAGTGGGTCATTCTCAAGCACGGATTCCGCAATGCGATGATCCCGGTAGTGACGATGATGGGGCTGCAGTTTGGCTTTCTGCTCGGCGGCTCGATCGTCGTGGAAAAGGTCTTCAACTGGCCGGGGCTGGGACGCCTGCTTGTTGATTCCGTCGAGATGCGCGACTACCCGGTGATTCAGGCGGAAGTCCTGCTTTTCTCGCTGGAGTTTATTCTTATCAACTTAGTGGTGGACGTGCTCTACGCCGCCATTAACCCGGCCATCAGGTACAAGTAAGATGCGATTGTTGAACTGGCGACGTCAGGCCGTTTTAAACGCGATGCCGGGGCTAAAACCGGACCACGTCCGCACCCCGTGGTCTGAATTCTGGCGGCGTTTTCGCCGTCAGCCGGTCGCGATGACCGCGGGGCTGTTTGTGCTGCTGCTGATTGCGGTGGCGGTGATTGCGCCGTGGGTGGCGCCGTTTGATGCGGAAAACTATTTTGACTACGACCGTCTGAACGACGGACCGTCGATGCTTCACTGGTTCGGCGTGGACTCACTCGGGCGCGATATCTTTAGCCGCGTGCTGGTCGGGGCGCAGATCTCGCTTGCCGCCGGGGTGTTCGCGGTGCTGATTGGCGCGGCCATCGGTACCGTGCTGGGTCTCGTTGCCGGGTATTACGAAGGCTGGTGGGACCGCATCATCATGCGCATCTGCGACGTGCTGTTTGCTTTTCCCGGCATTCTGCTGGCGATTGCCGTGGTGGCGATCATGGGCAGCGGCATGGCGAACGTCATCATTGCGGTCGCGGTCTTTTCGATTCCGGCGTTCGCGCGGCTGGTGCGCGGCAATACGCTGGTGCTGAAACAGCAGACGTTTATCGAATCCGCGCGCAGCATGGGGGCCAGCGATGCCACCATCCTGTTCAGCCATATTCTGCCGGGTACGGTGTCGTCCATCGTGGTCTATTTCACCATGCGCATCGGCGTGTCGATTATTTCGGCGGCCAGCCTGTCGTTTCTGGGGCTAGGGGCGCAGCCTCCGACGCCGGAGTGGGGCGCGATGCTGAACGAGGCGAGGGCGGATATGGTGATTGCGCCACACGTGGCGATCTTCCCGAGTCTGGCTATTTTCCTGACCGTGCTGGCGTTTAATCTGCTGGGGGACGGGCTGCGCGACGCGCTGGATCCGAGGATTAAGGGGTAGGTTTATTGCCCCTCACCCTAACCCTCTCCCCGGAGGGGAGAGGGGACTGCTCGGTGCGGTTTTCCCCCTCGCCCCTTTGGGGAGAGGGCCGGGGTGAGGGGAATGTAATTAAACCCGGCTACCCCACAGGTCATACTCGTCCGCGTTTTCAACCTTCACGCGAATAATATCACCCGGCTTAACGTTGGTTTCGCCGTTCAGGTACACCGCGCCGTCGATCTCAGGGGCGTCCGCCATGCTGCGGCCAATCGCGCCTTCTTCGTCCACTTCGTCAACGATGACCATGATCTCGCGGCCCACTTTTTCCTGCAGACGCTCGGCAGAGATCTGCTGCTGCAGCTGCATGAAGCGGTTCCAGCGCTCTTCTTTCACCTCTTCCGGCACCTGGTCCGCCAGCTCGTTGGCAGTAGCGCCTTCAACCGGGCTGTACTTGAAGCAGCCTACGCGGTCCAGACGGGCTTCTTTCAGGAAGTCGAGCAGCATCTGGAAGTCTTCTTCGGTTTCACCCGGGAAGCCGACGATGAAGGTGGAGCGCAGGGTCAGATCCGGGCAGATCTCGCGCCACTGCTTGATGCGCGCCAGCTGGCGATCAACGGATCCAGGACGCTTCATCAGCTTCAGGATACGCGGGCTGGCGTGCTGCAGCGGGATATCCAGGTACGGCAGAATTTTGCCTTCCGCCATCAGCGGGATCACCTCGTCAACGTGCGGATACGGATAGACGTAGTGCAGACGCGTCCAGATACCGAGCTTCGACAACTGTTCGCACAGGCCGACCATGCTGGTTTTCACCGGCTCGCCGTTGTGGAAACCGGAGCGGTGTTTAACGTCCACGCCGTAAGCCGAGGTGTCCTGGGAGATGACCAGCAGCTCCTTCACGCCCGCGTCGGCCAGACGTTTAGCTTCCGCCAGCACTTCACCAATCGGACGGCTCACCAGATCGCCGCGCATGGACGGGATGATGCAGAAGGTGCAGCGATGGTTGCAGCCTTCGGAAATTTTTAAGTAAGCGTAGTGGCGCGGCGTCAGCTTCACGCCCTGCTCTGGCACCAGGCTCAGGAACGGGTTGTGCTTTGGTTTTGGCACGTAGTGATGAACATGTTCCAGCACCTGCTCGTAGCTGTGCGGGCCGGTGATCTCCAGCACCTTCGGGTGCACTTCGCGGATCTGGTCTTCTTTCGCGCCCAGACAGCCGGTAACAATCACTTTGCCGTTTTCCGTCAGGGCCTCACCGATGGCTTCCAGTGATTCCTGAACCGCGCTGTCGATAAAGCCGCAGGTGTTCACGATCACCATATCGGCGTTGTCGTAGCTTGGCACCACGTCATAGCCCTCGGTGCGCAGTTCGGTCAGGATGCGTTCGGAATCCACGAGGTTTTTCGGGCAGCCCAGGGAGACGAAGCCGATTTTCGGCTGGTGCGTAACATTGCTCATAGGTTAAAAATTCATCAATTATGGAGTTATCAGGGCGGGATTTTACAGCGTATCGCGGGGGATTTATACACTCTTTGCAAGGCGGATGCGCCGGGCAGACGTTGTAACATTGTAAATAATGTTAATCAGTTAATAAAAATTGATCCCAGGCATTAAACTGTACAAAAAATGTACTTATCCTGATTATGCACAATGGCTGACAGAGGAGGAAAGAGCATGACCGTTGACAGACTAAAACGCGATCTGCTTAACAAGCTGATCAACGCCCGAATCGACCTGGCCGCGTACCTGCAGTTGAGGAAGGCAAAAGGGTATATGTCAGTCAGCGAAAGCGAACATCTGCGTGATAACCTGTTTGAACTTTGCAATTTCATGCGTGAAAAAGCACCGACCCTGAAGGCGAAATACGGCGAAAGTGAGCTGATCGCCCTGCGCCGCGCCGCTGAGGTACTTTCCATCGCTGGGGTATGTTTGATGAACGGACGCCACGACTGCCCGAATTTTATCGCTGTTAACGCGGAGAAGCTTGAAAACTGCCTGACCACGCTCTCTCTATGCATCATGTGCCTGAACGAGCACGAGAAGCTTGAACAGCACTGACCCAGGGGGAGGCAACTCCCCCTTCTGATTAAGCTTTTGTAAAAGTGGTAACGCGCCCGGATGCAGTGGCTAACCTTTATGCCATATGCCGATAAAGGAGCGCGTTATGCCTCGATCCTCGCTAATTTCCCTGCCTGCGCTGTTCATTCCGTTTTCGCTTCTTGCTGCCCCAGAGGCGGTCAAGGTCGAGGTGCTGCAAAACAAACTCGATCATCCCTGGTCTCTGGCGTTTCTGCCGGACAATAAAGGCCTGCTGGTGACCCTGAAGGGCGGTCAGCTCAAACGCTGGCAGGCCGGAAAAGGGCTGTCCGATCCGATTGTCGGCGTGCCGAAGGTCTGGGCAAACGGTCAGGGAGGATTGCTGGACGTGGTCCTCGCCCCGGATTTTGAAAAATCACGCCGCATCTGGCTGAGCTTCGCCGAAGCCGGGAGTGACGGCAAGGCCGGAACGGCGGTGGGCTATGGCCGACTGAGCGACGATCTGACGCGCATTGAAGCCTTCCAGGTGGTGTTCCGCCAGATGCCGAAACTCTCCACCGGGAACCATTTTGGTGGGCGACTGGTGTTCGACGGCAAAGGCTCGCTCTTTATCGGACTAGGCGAGAATAACCAGCGTCCGACGGCGCAGGATCTGGATAAATTGCAGGGTAAAGTGGTGCGCCTCACCGAAGACGGAAAAGTGCCGCCGGATAACCCGTTTGTGAATACCCCCGGCGCGCGACCCGAAATCTGGTCTTACGGCATTCGCAACCCGCAGGGGATGGCGATGAATCCCTGGAGCGACGCGCTGTGGCTGAACGAGCACGGTCCGCGCGGCGGGGATGAGATCAACATCCCGGAGAAAGGAAAGAACTACGGCTGGCCGCTGGCGACGCACGGCATTAACTATAGCGGTCTGAAAATTCCGGAAGCCAAAGGCGAGCACGTTGAGGGAACCGAAAAACCGCTGTTCGTCTGGAAAGTGTCGCCCGCCGTGAGCGGTATGGCGTTTTACAACAGCGACGTCTTCCCGCAGTGGAAAAACAAGCTGTTTATCGGCGCGCTGAAGGAAAAGGACGTTATCGTGCTGAGCGTGGACGGCAATAAGGTCACGGAGGATGGGCGAATTCTCGGCGACCGGGATAAACGTATTCGCGATGTGCGGGTGGGGCCGGACGGCTATTTATACGTTCTGACCGACGAGACGGACGGGCAGCTGTTAAAAGTCAGCCCGTCCGGTGCGTAATCAGGTGACCGGGATCATTACCACGTTGCGGTACGCCGGGCGATCGCTCAGCTGTTTTAGCCAGCGCTCAAGGTGAGGGCGCGGCGTCCACTTCAGGCCGAGGTTGGTCAGATTCCAGACGAACGGCGCCACGGCAATATCGCCCACGCCGAACGCCTCACCGGAGAACCAGGCGTGCTTCGCCAGTTCATCATCCATCATCGCAAACAGGTTTTCACACGCATCCTGAGCGGCATGAATGGCAGGGTAGTCGCGCTCGGCTTCAGGGGTTCTGACTAACCCCATCAGGATCACGCGGTGGGTTGGCGATAGCGTCTGGTTCGCCCAGTCCATCCACTTTTCACCCTGGGCGCGACGGGCCGGGCTTTCCACCCACAGGCGGCCCTGACCGTACTGAGCGGCGAGGTAACGGACAATGGTGTTGGATTCCCAAAGCGTCGCGTCGGTTTCATCATCGCGCAGCAGCGGCACCAGGCCGTTCGGGTTCATGGCCAGATAGTCGGCCTCTTTGTTCACGCCGAACGACATGCCGGCCATGATTTGATTGAACGGTAAATCCAGCTCTTCGAGCGTCCAGAGCACTTTCTTAACGTTGGTCGAGTTGTTCCTGCCCCATAGCGTAATCATATTTACTCCTGATGAGATGTGAATCCGGGTCAGCTTTCGCCATGGTGAGATAAACCTAACAATTACGCAACAGAAGACAAAAAAATCGTCTGAATCAAAGCGTATCTGAATGTTATTGCATAAACTTTAATAACTTTACCCTCGTTGGGTTTCTTTAACCGTTTTAGTGCGCTATTACTCATCGCTTCTTGCGACACGGTGATGTGACGTAATTTTTGAATGGACACTCGGGTGGCATTTATGACGCGTAAAATGACTTCTCTGCGCAGCCTTGCGACAGGCTCTGCGCTCCTTTTCCTGTTTGCACCAACGCTCTACGCAGCTGAACAGGCTGCGCCCGAAGCGCCGCCTGTGGATGCGCGCGCCTGGATCCTGATGGACTACTCCAGCGGTAAAGTGCTGGCGGAAGGCAACGCGGATGAGAAACTCGATCCGGCAAGCCTGACCAAAATCATGACCAGCTATGTGGTCGGCCAGGCGTTGAAAGCGGGCAAGATCAAGCTGGACGATATGGTCACCATCGGGAAAGATGCCTGGGCGACCGGCAACCCGGCGCTGCGGGGCTCTTCGGTGATGTTCCTGAAGCCTGGGGATCAGGTCTCTGTTTCCGATCTGAACAAAGGGGTAATTATTCAGTCGGGAAATGATGCGTGCATCGCGCTGGCCGATTACGTTGCCGGCAGCCAGGATTCTTTCATTGGCTTGATGAATGGCTACGCGCAGAAACTGGGCTTAACCAACACCACGTTCAAAACGGTTCACGGTCTGGATTCGCCGGGACAGTTCAGTACCGCACGCGACATGGCGCTGCTGGGGAAAGCGCTGATCCACGACGTGCCGGATGAATACGCCATCCATAAAGAGAAAGAGTTTACCTTCAATAAAATCCGCCAGCCGAACCGCAACCGCCTGCTGTGGAGCAGTAATGTTAACGTGGACGGAATGAAGACCGGCACCACGGCGGGCGCGGGCTATAACCTGGTGGCCTCCGCGACCCAGGGCGACATGCGCCTGATTTCGGTGGTGCTGGGCACCAAAACCGACCGTATTCGCTTTAATGAGTCAGAAAAACTGCTGACCTGGGGCTTCCGCTTCTATGAAACCGTGACGCCGATTAAACCGGATGCCACGTTCGTCAGCCAGCGCGTCTGGTTTGGCGACAAGAGTGAAGTTAATCTCGGGGCGGGTGAAGGCGGCTCGGTGACCATTCCGCGCGGTCAGCTGAAAAACCTGAAGGCCAGCTATACCCTGACCGACCCGCAGCTTACGGCTCCGCTGAAAAAAGGCCAGGTGGTCGGGACGATTGATTTCCAGCTAAACGGTAAGTCGATTGAACAGCGTCCGCTGATTGTAATGGAAGCGGTGGAAGAGGGAGGCTTCTTCAGCCGGATGTGGGATTTCGTGATGATGAAATTCCACGGGTGGTTTGGCAGCTGGTTTAGCTAAACCTGATGGATTTTCTCCCTCTCCCTGTGGGAGAGGGGCGGGGTGTGGGCATCAGACCGCACCCCCTTAATACATTAACTTCACCTGCTGCGCCTTCGCGTGGGCCACGATCTCGTCGTCCGGGCGGCAGTCGCTGACGATGGCGTCAAACTGCGCCAGCTCACCCATTCTTGCCGAACGCACCTTGCCAAACTTGCTGTGATCGACCACCAGCACATGATACTGGGCCGCGCTTAACGCCCAGTGTTTCACCGGCAGCTCTTCCAGGTTAAAGCAGGTCGCACCCTGACGCACGTTGACGCCTGCGGCGGAATAAAACGCGATATCCGGGCAGAGATTGCTGAGCGTGTCCTGCAGGTTGAGCGGCTTAAAGATGGCGTTGCTGGCGTGAAACTCGCCGCCGCAGAGGATCACCCGGCACTCGGGTTTCTCCTGAAGCGCCAGAAAGGTGTTCAGGGAGTAGCACACGGCGGTAAAAGGGATGCTGCTGTCGATGGCTTCGATAATCCACGGCGTGGTGGTTCCGCAGTCAAAAAACAGCGTCTGGTGCGGCTGTACCAGTGAGGCCGCAAGCCGGGCGGCTTTGCGCTTCTCTTCCACCAGGCGCGTCTTCTGGTCGCTGATCAGATAATGGCTGGCGCTACGCGGCTCAAGCACAATATACCCGCCGAGCAGCACGACGGGCGCGCTTTCGCTGTTCAGATCCCGACGAATGGTCATCTCTGAGACGCCGAGGAGGTTGGCGGCTTCCTTAAGATGCAGCTTATCGCTGCGCTTCAGCGCCTGTAGCAGCTGAGCAATGCGGTCATCGCGACGTGTTTCCATAGTTCCTCGGGATAAAAAAGTGAACCCCCGCAGGGCGGGGGCTCAAGTGTAACCTGTCAGGTTGGGGTTAGTCACGTATCCAGCCTTTGCGGATCGGGATAGCGAAAATGGCGCGATAAAGCGAAGACAGCGTGCGGTAAAGCGCTTCGCCAAAGAGGCTCCACAGGATAGCCGCGCTCACGCAGCCAATCAGCCCCACCAGGAAACCGCCCACCATATCCAGCGGCCAGTGAACGCCCAGGTAAACGCGAGACCAGGCGATTGCCAGGGCCGCCACCATCAGGACAGCGCCGGACCACAGGCGATGCCAGAACAGGAAAGCCAGCGCGAAGGTAAAGATCACCGTTCCGTGATCGCTCGGGAACGAGTCATCCGGCGCGTGGTGCAGGAAGGTATAGCCGACATGATCGACAAAAGGACGATCGTGCGGGAAGGCGTGACCCAGAATGTAGCTCAGCAGTACGCTTACCCCGAGCGCCATCGCGACTTTAATCACCAGCTGGCGCTGCGCCTTCACCTGGCTGCGGGGACCCCACAGCCAGAGAATCGCAGCCAGTGCAGGCACGATACTGATCAGATCTTTTGCCAGAAAGGTGGCAAAATCGATCGTCCACTCAGGCGAGGCTGGCGTGGCGTTGATCAGATAAAACAGCTGATAATTCAGATTCTCTAACATAGCGTTATCACTCTTTAGCAAACCGGATGGAAATAAGTCCGTAGACCACCACCTGGGAAAACCAGACCCACCACCCGGCCCACAGGTTGTGAGAGAAAAAATGCGCCCCGCGCATGACCTGGCCGTAGCCCATCGCCAGACCTAACACCACGCCCAGCGCGACGAAGCACCAGGCGAGACGCGGACGCTCGCGCCAGAAGGCAAAAAACAGCCCCATCACCATAAAGCCGCTGGATGCATGACCGCCGGGAAAACAGCGCCCCGGACCGCTGTCAGCAGGGACGGCGCTGAACAGGGGATAAGACATAGCCTTACCGCCATATTCCACCAGATCCCACGGGCAGCTGTGATGGCTCACGCTTTTCAGCACGCCTACCACCAGCGCGCCAACGCCCATCAGTAGCGCCGCCGTCACCAGCCTTGCGTTGCGCTTGTAGGCGCCGTAAAACAGCGCTACGGCACCTGAGCCGATGGCGATGTACTTCGCCAGGCGGTGGTTCAGCAGATCCAGCAGGTGGTCCTTCTGCAGCGGAAAGCTCTGCGTTGCCGCGTCATACCAAAAGCCGGTGATCCATCTGTCGAGCGCTTCACTGCGCGATAGCCACGTAAAGACCACGGCAAGGGCAATCAGTACGAAAAGCTGATAACCATAAAAGCGGGTCGGCAAGCGGTAAAGTCGTTTTGTCTTATTTGTCTGTAAGTTAGACAATTCTGAACGGCTGGAGGTGAGTGCCATAATTTGGGATCGTTGACGAGTAATCGCACTATCATAAAAGTGTCAACTTAAGGAAACCTTAAACGAAGACGATATGTGCTTTATTTCTGTTTATCCTCGATAAATCACTATCTCGGGCTGCGGCATTTCATTAAACTCGTCGCGATTTTGTCATTATAAAGAGATTGCATGTTAAACCGTTCTTCTTCTGGTTCACGTCTGGGTCGTCAGGCGTTGCTTTTCCCTCTGTGTCTGGTGCTCTACGAATTCTCTACCTATATCGGCAACGATATGATCCAGCCCGGTATGCTGGCCGTTGTGGCGCAGTACAACGCGGGTATTGAGTGGGTGCCGACCTCCATGACCGCCTATCTGGCCGGCGGCATGTTTTTACAGTGGCTGTTAGGCCCGCTGTCGGATCGTATTGGCCGTCGTCCGGTGATGCTGACGGGCGTGGTGTGGTTTATCGTCACCTGTCTCGCCACGCTGCTGGCGCAAAACATTGAACAATTTACCCTGCTGCGCTTCCTGCAGGGGGTGAGCCTGTGCTTTATCGGCGCCGTGGGGTATGCCGCCATTCAGGAGTCGTTTGAAGAGGCGGTGTGTATCAAAATTACCGCGCTGATGGCGAACGTGGCGCTGATCGCCCCCTTACTCGGGCCGCTGGTGGGTGCCGCGTGGGTGCACGTTGCGCCGTGGGAAGGGATGTTTGTGCTCTTTGCGCTTCTCGCCGCCTTCGCGTTCTTTGGCCTGCACCGGGCGATGCCGGAAACGGCCACCCGCATCGGCGAGAAACTCTCGCTGAAAGAGCTGGGTCGGGATTATAAAGAAGTGCTGAAGAACGGCCGCTTTGTGGCGGGCGCGCTGGCGACCGGGTTCGTTAGCCTGCCGCTGCTGGCGTGGATCGCGCAGTCGCCGGTCATTATCATCAGCGGTGAAAAGCTCAGCAGCTACGAGTATGGCCTGCTGCAGGTGCCGATCTTTGGCGCGCTGATTATCGGGAACCTGGTGCTGGCACGCCTGACGTCACGCCGCACCGTGCGTTCACTGATTATCATGGGCGGCTGGCCGATTGCGGCAGGGCTGATTCTGGCTGCAGTGGCGACCGTCGCGTCATCCCACGCCTACCTGTGGATGACGGCGGGGCTCAGCCTCTATGCCTTCGGAATTGGCGTGGCCAACGCCGGGCTGGTACGCCTGACGCTGTTTGCCAGCGAGATGAGTAAAGGCACGGTGTCAGCGGCGATGGGAATGCTGCAGATGCTGATTTTTACCGTCGGTATTGAAGTGAGCAAGCATGCCTACGCGATGGGCGGCAACGGGCTGTTCAGCCTGTTTAACCTCGCCAACGGCGCGCTGTGGGTTGGCCTGATGGTGGTGTTCCTGAAAGATAAACTCGTCGGGAACGCCCTGCAACCATAATCTTTTTTCCCTCTCCCCTTTGGGGAGAGGGCCAGGGTGAGGGGCGAGGGCACCAGACCGCACGCTGTCAATTAAACGGTGCCTCCCCGTTCAACACCTTCTCAATCACGTTTAAAACGCCTTCATCGTTATTGTGCGGCGCTTCAAAACGCGCGGCCGCTTTAATATGCGGTCTGGCATTCGCCATCGCAAAGCTGAACCCGGACTGGCGCAGCATCTCCACGTCGTTGCCGCTGTCGCCGAAGGCCACCACTTCGCTATCGTCAATGCCCCAGCGCTTTTGCAGGATCCGCAGACCGTTAGCTTTGTGCACGCCGGGGATAATCAGATCGATACTGCCGTGACCGGTGGTGACGGGCACCATGATGTCGCTCAGCTTTTCATGCAGCAGCGCCTGAATTCGCGGAATTTCATCATCAGACACGTTAAGCCCGAACTTAAAGAAAATATCGTTCAGGTTATCGAAATCGCTGACCATTTCGAGGCGGTGGTAATACTTCGCCGCGATATCCTTAAAGCCCTCGTCATAGCATTTCAGCGTGTACGCGCTGCTTTTCCCGCAGGCGATAATCTCAATGCCCGGAACCTCGTTTAACACGTTCGCGACGGTCTCGAAATGGGCTTTCGGCAGTTCGCCGTTAAAGACGTCTTCACCTTCGCTCACGACCCAGCCGCCGTTTTCGGCGACGAACGCGATTTCATGCGCTATCTCCGGGAAAAAGGAGATCAGCTGGTAATACTGGTTGCCGCTGGCGACCACGAAGCGAATGCCTTGCGCCTTCATGCGGGCGTACTGCGCCAGAAAGCGCGGCCGATTATAGGTCTTGGCATCGCTCAGAAAAGTACCATCCATGTCGACGGCGATCAGTTTAACGCTCATATCCCTTCTCCAGTGTCGTTTGATTCGTTTCCGGCTTTGCCACCGCGCGCGCCACCAGCGCCGCGATGATGACCAACCCTAACACCACCAGCATGGCGCTGCGCAGCCCGTAGTGCTCGCCGAGGAAGCCGAGCAGCGGCGGCCCGACCAGGAAGGCGAGATAACCGGTAGTTGCCACCACGCTGACGCGCGTCGGGGCATCCGGGCCGGTGTCGCTGGCGGCGGAAATGGTCAGCGGGAAGCCAAGTGATGCCCCCAGTCCCCAGAGGATCACGGAAACGCCCGCAATCCAGTCCACGTCCACAAAGATGATCATCGCGATACCCAGGCCGCCCAGCAGGGCGCTGGCGCGCACCACCGCCACGCGGCTGTAGCGGTCGATAAACCAGCCGCCGGTGAAGCGCCCGACGGTCATCCCCAGCGTAAACCCGGCGTAAATCAGCGAGCCGGAGGTCGGGCTAAAGCCGTGACCGTCCACCATCAGCAGCGGCAGCCAGTCGTTGGCGGAACCTTCCGCGAACGCCATCGCCAGCACCACCACGCCGATCAGCATCAGCTGGAAGTCGCGGTAGAAGGGCAGTCCTTTTTCGGCCGAGTGATGTTCGTCAGCGGAGTTTTTACCGGTGCCGTCCGGGATGGCCCGGATACCGGTCAGGATCGGAATGATGCACACCAGCGCCGCCAGCAGGATATGCAGATTCGCGCTTACGCCGGTGGCCGTCAGCGCCATCCCCACGCCCGCACCGGCCAGCGTGCCGAGGCTGTAAAAACCGTGCATCATCGGCAGCACGGTTTTATTCATCTCACGTTCGACCGCCGCCCCTTCCACGTTGATGGCAACTTCCGCCGAACCGAAGCTGCCGCCAAATACCGTCAGGCCCAGGGCGAACAGCACCGGCGAGGCACACCACAGCGCCACGCTTAATATGCCCATCCCGAACACGGCAAAGCACATGGTGGTGCGGATCACCGCTCGCGTACCAAAGCGCTTTACCAGCCACGCGGAGCAGAGGATGCCGCTCATGGAGCCTATCGACAGGCCGAACAGCACGATGCCCATCTCGGCGGTAGAAACGGACAAAATATCGCGAATGGCGGGGGTGCGCGTGGCCCAGGAGGCCATCAGCAGGCCGGGAATAAAGAAGAACATAAACAGCGCCCACAGGCGTCGCTGTAGGGCTTTACGGGGAGAGGTCTGCGTCATTGGGGTAGCACCAGAAGTACAACAATAGCGACAACACTAGCAAGTTTGTGTACATTTGTACACAAACCACGTGAGGAATTTATGAGCAGACCACCGAACGATCCGAATCGCCGGGAGAAGATCCTGCAGGCAACGCTCGATACCATTGCCGAGCACGGCATTCACGCCGTCACGCACCGTAAAATCGCCACCTGCGCGGGCGTGCCGCTGGGGTCGATGACCTACTATTTCGACGGCATGGAGCCGCTGCTGGAGGAGGCCTTCACGTGGTTTACCCGGCAGATGTCGCAGCAGTACCGGGATTTCTTTGCGGGCGTCACCGGGCCGGAAATGGCGTGTGAATCCATCACCACGCTGATCCACAGCTCGCAGGTGACCACGCCGCACAACATGGCGCTGATGTATCAGCTCTACGCCTTTATGCACCGCAGCGCGGCGCTCAAAACGGTGATGCAGGACTGGATGAAAATGAGCCAGACCACGCTGGAGCAGTGGTTCGACCCGGTTACCACCCGCGCCCTGGACGCGTTTATCGAAGGGATGACGCTGCACTATGTCACCGACCGGGCGCCGTTAACCCGGGAGGAGGTCCGGGCGATGGTGGGGAGAATTGCGGGCGAGGGCGGCCGCTAGGTTGCGCCCGCGGTCATATTGACGGTGGTTCCCGTCATAGCGCCTGCCGCATCTGAGGCCAGAAACGTAATCGTGTCTGCCACCTGTGCCAGCGTCGGCAGGCGACGCGTCAGGGTGCTTTGCGCGGCACCGCTGAGAAACTGCTCAACCGTAATCCCCATCGCCTGCGCCCTGGCGGCGAAAATGGCTCCCACATACGAACCCGCCTGCACAGCGTCTGCTATCGCGTGCGAACGCACGCACAGTACGCGAATATTGTGTGTCCCCAGCTCCGCCGCCAGCGCCCGGGTCAAGGCTTCCGTTCCCGCGCAGCCGACGATATGCCCGAGGTGGCCCGCGATCGTCATGTTCGCGGCAGGCGCGACGACGGTAATAATGACTCCACCATGCTCGCCGCCCATGCGGGGCGACACGGCTTTCGCAATGTTAAAGTAGGCGGCCAGGAAGGGATCAAAACCCTGCCTGAACTCATCGAGCGTTAACGCCTCAAGGCGTTTGCCCTGATCGTGCATAAAGCCCGTGGCGTTGACGACGATATCAATGCGGGCAAGGTCGGGGAGCAGCGAGGACTCCTCGAGCGCATCGAAAACAAACGTGCTGGCAGACCCTCCGGCGGCGCGAATACGGCTGGCGACCTGCTCCAGCCTGGCGTGGTCGCGTGCGGCGAGGTACACATCCGCCCCTTCACGCGCCAGAGCGTGCGCCACTGAACTGCCGATGGCGCCGCTTCCGCCGAAGATAACGGCGGTTTTGTTCTTAAAGCCCATAGCTGCATACCCTCACCAGGATTAACCCTCAGAAGTATGTGCCGGGTTTCGGCTGATGCAACCCGGCCGGTGGGTGAGTTATGCGGCTGGAAGGCCTTACTGCGCCATTATCAACGGGTTACTTTGGCGAGATTTTTTTGCCGCTGGCGTCCACGACGGCTTCGCCATCCTCTTTCGTAAACGCCCCTTTCTGCGCATCCGGCAGGATGTCGAGGACGACTTCAGACGGGCGGCACAGGCGGGTACCCAGCGGCGTCACCACGATCGGACGGTTAATCAGGATCGGGTGCTGCAGCATAAAATCAATAAGCTGGTCGTCGGTGAACTTATCGTCGGCAAGGCCGAGCTGTTCATAGGGCTCCACGTTTTTACGCAGCAGATCCCGCACTGAAATGCCCATCTCGGCAATCAGGGTGGTCAGCTTATCGCGCGACGGCGGGGTTTCCAGATAAAGGATAATCTCTGGCTCCGTGCCGCTGTTGCGGATCATCTCCAGCGTGTTGCGCGAGGTTCCGCAGGCCGGGTTGTGATAAATGGTGATGTGGCTCATATCAGTGGCTCATTACAGTGTGAAGGAGAGACGTAGCGCCAGCGCGGCGAGCGTCACAAACAGGACCGGCAGCGTCATAACGATGCCCGTCCGGAAATAGTAGCCCCAGGTGATCGTCATGTTTTTCTGCGCCAGCACGTGGAGCCAGAGCAGGGTAGCGAGGCTGCCGATAGGCGTGATTTTCGGCCCCAGATCGCAGCCAATCACGTTGGCGTAAATCATCGCTTCTTTGATCAAACCTGTCGCCGTACTGCCCTCGATGGAGAGCGCGCCAATCAGCACGGTGGGCATATTGTTCATTATGGATGACAGAAACGCGGTGATGAACCCGGTTCCCAGCGTGGTGGCCCACAGCCCGTGTCCGGCCAGGCTATCCAGTACGCCTGTGAGAGAGTCCGTCAGCCCGGCATTGCGCAGGCCATACACCACCAGATACATCCCCAGCGAAAAGATAACGATCTGCCACGGCGCGGCGCGCAGCACTTTTCCGGTGTTTATCGCATGTCCGCGTTTTGCGACAGCGAATAAAATCAGCGCGCCGACGGTCGCGATGGCGCTGACCGGAATGCCGAGAGGTTCAAGCACAAAGAAACCGACGAGAAGCAGCAGCAGGACGATCCAGCCCGTTCTGAACGTCGGGAGGTCGTGAATGGCCCGCGCGGGCTCGCGGAGTTTTGCCAGGTCATATTCCGGGGGGACTTCCTTGCGAAAGAACAGATGCAGCATCACCAGCGTTGCGGCAATCGCGGCGATATCTACCGGGATCATCACCGAGGCGTATTCGCTGAACCCCAGCTTAAAGAAGTCTGCCGACACGATGTTGACCAGGTTGGACACAATCAGCGGCAGGCTGGCGGTATCGGCGATGAAGCCCGCCGCCATCACAAACGCCAGCGTGGCCTGCTTGCTGAACCCCAGCGCCAGCAGCATGGCGATCACGATAGGGGTCAGGATCAGCGCCGCACCGTCATTGGCAAACAGCGCCGCCACGGCTGCGCCCAGCAGCACGATATACGTAAACAGCAATCGCCCGCGACCGTTCCCCCAGCGGGCAACGTGCAGCGCCGCCCACTCGAAAAAGCCGGACTCATCCAGCAGCAGGCTGATGATGATGACGGCAATGAACGTTGCCGTGGCGTTCCAGACGATATTCCACACGACCGGAATATCGTTAATGTGAATCACGCCGCTGGCCAGCGCCAGTACGGCACCGATAGTCGCGCTCCAGCCGATACTGAGCCCTTTGGGCTGCCAGATGACCAGTACCAGCGTAAACAGAAAAATAGCCCCTGCCAGAAACATCTTCTACCCCGTTATATCTGTTTTTGTGAATGTGTTTTGCCTAGCACGAGCCTGAAAGTCGGTTTTTAAGCTTCATGCGCGTCTCTTCCCGCAGGCAGTTCCAGCTGTTGTCGATAACGGTTGCCGCCCATGCAGGCATGTTGGGAGACAAACGGTAATGGACCCATTTCCCCTCGCGACGGTCGATAACCAGCCCGGACTCGCGCAGCAACGCCATGTGGCGGGAGACCTTAGGCTGCGACTCGGTGGTTGCGGAGCAGAGATCGCAGACGCACAGCTCGCCCGCTTCGCGGAGCAGCATGACGATGGCGAGCCGCGTTTCGTCGGAGAGGGTTTTAAAGAGCTGGAGTGGGTGGAGCATGGGCGTTCCTGCAGGTGGAATGATTTATATATGTTTAATCATATATGTTTTGATTGCAGGATAGAAGCGGAGATGAGAGGTACGGGAATTTCAGGCAACAAAAAACCCATCAACCTTGAACCAAAACGGCGGGGTTGATGGGCTCCACAAATTGGGGACATCAAAGAAAAGCAGTGGCACTAGTTATGACTGCCCCCTGATAAAAAAGTTCTGCGCGTGACGAAAATAATTTTCCCCGCGCGCAAACTTAGGAGTTATCCGAGTCCGGGCCAGATGATGATGATCAGCGTACCCGCCAGGGTCAGCAGCACGTTAGCGATAGCGTACGTGCCCGCATACCCCAGCGCCGGGATGTTGCTGCGCGCGGTGTCGCTGATGATTTCCATGGCCGGCGCACAGGTACGTGCGCCCATCATCGCCCCGAACAGCAGGGCGCGGTTCATGCGCAGCACGTAGGCGCCGAACAGGAAGCAGATCACCACCGGCACCAGGCTGACGATAAGTCCGGAAACCAGCATCTGCCAGCCAACGGCGCCCAGGCTGTGGCCGATGCCGCTTCCCGCGCTTAAGCCGACGCCCGCCATAAACACCATCAGACCGAACTCTTTCACCATGTTCAGCGCGCCCTGCGGAATGTAGCCGAAGGTTGGGTGGTTGGCTCGCAGGAAGCCCAGCATGATCCCGGCAAACAGCAGCCCGGCGGCGTTACCGATGCCGAAGCTAAAGTTGCTGAACTGGAAGGTGATCATCCCGATCATCAGGCCAACGATAAAGAAGGCGCAGAAGGCCAGCAGGTCGGTGACCTGGCTGTGAATGGAGATAAAGCCGATGCGGTCGGCAACGGTTTTCACGCGACGCGCGTCGCCGCTGACCTGCAGAACGTCGCCTTTGTTGAGCACGACGTTATCGTCGATCGGCATCTCAATCTGGCTGCGGATCACGCGGTTGAGGAAGCAGCCGTGGTCGGTCAGCTTCAGCTGCGCCAGGCGGCGGCCCACGGCGTTATGGTTTTTCACCACGATCTCTTCGGTGACGATACGCATGTCGAGCAGATCGCGATCGAACACCTCTTTGCCGTTACGGAAGCTCGGGTCGAGACGGGCGTGGGCGTCCGGGTAACCCACCAGCGCGATGTCGTCGCCCATCTGCAGCACCGCGTCGCCGTCCGGGTTCGCCAGAATGCCGTTGCGGCGGATACGTTCGATATAGCAGCCCGTCTGGCGATAAATCCCCAGCTCGCGCAGGTTTTTGCCGTCAGCCCATGCCACCAGCTCTGGCCCAACGCGATAGGCGCGGATCACCGGGAGATAGACTTTACGTTTGGAATCGGTATCGAGACCGCGCTCGCGCGCGATTTGCTGGGCGCTGGTCTGCAGATCCTGGTGCTGAAGTTTTGGCAGGTAGCGCGCGCCGACGATCAGGCTCACCAGACCAATCAGATAGGTCAGGGCATAGCCCAGGCTCAGGTGGTCGAGGGCGGTAGAAAGCTGCGCGCCGGCCATGCCGGAATGGCGCAGGGTATCACCGGCACCCACGAGCACGGGGGTGGAGGTCATGGAGCCTGCCAGCATACCGGCCGTTAACCCGATATCCCAGCCAAACAGTTTACCCAGCCCTAACGCGATCAGCAGCGCGCTGCCAACCATCACCAGCGCCAGCATCAGATAATTTTTGCCGTCGCGGAAGAAAATTGAAAAAAAGTTCGGTCCCGCTTCCACGCCAACACAAAAAATAAACAGCATAAAGCCTAAGTTGAGCGCGTCCGTGTTAATGCTGAAGTGCTGCTGGCCTAATAATAAGGAGACGACTAAAACGCCAATGGAATTACCAAGTTGAACTGAACCCAGGCGCAATTTACCCAGGCAGAGGCCCAGCGCCAGTACCACAAATAATAACAGGATGTAATTCCCATTTAACAAGTCTGCGACGTTTATATTCACGGAGGCTAACTTCTTGTTTACCAGTAAGTTGTTGAATGAAAGGACTATTTGGGCTACTGTTTTCTGAGCCAGGGAACGTGTTCAACCCTCCCTGTTACCTAATTTATTCCCTAAAACATTAGCTGGCCGATAGTTTAATCGTATTAGCTACTGACAGCTACCTATTATCGCATCACCCTGTGCGTACTTTGGCAAGGATTGCCGCATTGCTTTATCTGACTGGGCGTCTACCCGACGAAGGTGTATTTGATAGAGATAAGTCAGGAGGATAGTTTGAACATTAAACGAAACTGGGCGGGGGTGATCAGCTGCTTTTTGCTGTTTACCGTCGTGTGCATGTCGCTCGCTTTTAATGTGAAGGGGGCATTCAGGGCTGCCGGACACCCGGAGCTGGGGCTGCTCTTTTTTACCCTGCCGGGAGCGGCAGCCAGTTTTCTTTCCCGTAAAGGGGAGGTGGTCAAGCCGCTTATTGGCGCAATGCTGGCGGCACCGCTGTGTCTGCTGCTGATGCGCATGCTGTATGTATCAACGCGAAGTTTCTGGCAGGAGATGGCGTGGTTGCTGAGCGGCGTCTTCTGGTGCGCCCTCGGCGCCCTGTGCTATTTGTTTGTGTGCAGCCTGATTAAGCATCGACGGCACCACAAATAAAAACGCCCTCCGGGTGAGGGCGTCTTCGCATTACTGGGCGGCAAACAGGCCCAGATGCTCTTTGGCGTAAGCTTCAAAGTCAGTGCAACCGCCGATGTGTTTCTGATCGAGGAAGATCTGCGGTACGGTTTCAACCGGCTTGCCGACGGTTTTTTCGAGATCCGCTTTGGTGATGCCTTCCGCGTGGATGTCCACGTAGCGGAAGTTGAAGTCATCGCGCTCTTCGGTCAGTTTCTCAGCCAGCTCTTTCGCGCGCACACAGTAAGGGCACCCTGGACGACCAAAAATTACTGCAAACATTTCTCTCTCCTCAAAAAACAAGCCTGACGGCGAATAGGACATATAGTGCCCGATAACCTGCCGCCATTAAAGAAGGTTTCGCCTGTCGCTTTGATACAGTAAGGCTATGTTTCGCCAATTACACCGCGCAAATCATTGCCTATACTGGCTGCCATACGGTTTAAGCAAGACAAAGAGAGACAAGATGACGCCAACCATAGACCTGCTCACATCCCACCGTTCCATTCGCCACTTCACCGACGAGCCGATTACCGAGGCGCAGCGCGAAGCGATTATTAACAGCGCCAGGGCGACCTCCAGCTCCAGCTTCCTGCAGTGCAGCTCGATTATCCGCATTACCGACCCGGCCATGCGTGAACAGCTGGTCGCGCTGACCGGCGGACAGAAGCATGTGGCCCAGGCCGCGGAGTTCTGGGTGTTCTGCGCCGACTTTAACCGCCACCTGCAGATCTGCCCTGAGGCCGAGCTGGGGCTGGCCGAACAGCTGCTGCTGGGCGTGGTGGATACCGCGCTGATGGCGCAAAACGCCTTTACGGCGGCGGAGTCGCTGGGATTAGGCGGTGTCTACATCGGTGGCCTGCGTAATAACATCGAAAGCGTGACCGAGCTGCTGAAGCTGCCAAAACACGTCCTGCCGCTGTTCGGCCTGTGCCTCGGCTGGCCGGCGGATAACCCGGATCTGAAGCCGCGCATTCCTGCCGCCATGCTGGTGCACGAAAACCACTACCAGCCGGTCGATCAGGACGTCCTGAATCAATATGATGAAGAGCTGGCGAACTACTACCTGACGCGCGGCAGCAATAACCGTCGGGATACCTGGACTGACCATATTCGTCGCACCATCATTAAAGAAAACCGCCCGTTTATTCTTGATTACCTGCACAAACAGGGATGGGCGACGCGATAGTCCATTCCGCCTGCGCCTGCCTGCGTATATGATATGCAGGCTTTTTCCATGTCTTCAGAGAGGTGCAGGGTGAAAATTGCCATATTGTCCCGGGATGGAACGCTCTATTCATGTAAGCGCCTGCGAGACGCGGCGGCGAAACGCGGGCATCAGGTTGAGATCCTCGACCCGATGTCCTGCTATATGAACATTGACCCGGCCGCCTCGTCGATTCACTACAAAGGCCGCAAGCTGCCGCACTTTGATGCCGTGATCCCGCGCATCGGCTCCCAGATCACCTATTACGGCACCGCCGCGTTGCGCCAGTTCGAGATGCTGGGCAGCTATCCGCTCAATGAATCCGTCGCCATTTCGCGCGCCCGCGACAAGCTGCGCTCGCTGCAGCTCCTCGCCCGTCAGGGGATCGATCTCCCCGTCACGGGGATTGCCCATTCACCTGACGACACCAGCGATCTCATCGACATGGTGGGCGGCGCGCCTTTGGTCATCAAACTGGTGGAAGGCACGCAGGGCATTGGCGTAGTGCTGGCGGAAACGCGTCAGGCGGCGGAGAGCGTGATTGACGCCTTTAGGGGCCTCAATGCCCACATCCTGGTGCAGGAGTACATCGAAGAGGCGAAAGGGCGCGATATTCGCTGCTTCGTGGTCGGCAATGAGGTGGTGGCAGCTATTGAGCGCCAGGCGAAAGAGGGCGATTTCCGCTCTAACCTTCACCGCGGCGGCGTGGCGCGGGTAGCTCATATTAGCGATCGCGAACGTGAAATTGCCGTAAAAGCGGCGCAAACCCTGGGGCTGGACGTGGCGGGCGTAGACCTTCTGCGCGCGACGCGCGGGCCGCTGGTCATGGAGGTGAACGCCTCGCCGGGGCTGGAAGGCGTAGAAAAAACCACAGGTGTCGATATTGCGGGTAAAATGATCGCATGGATCGAGCGTCATGCCACGCCAGGCTACTGTCTGAAAACGGGCGGTTAAATGGTATTGAACGCACTTTTTGCGTACCCTATGCACAGATTATATTGAAGAGGCTGCACAGCGATGGATTTACAGGTCGTACCTACACTGGATACGTTACGTCAATGGCTTGATGATGCCGGAATTACGTTCTTTGAATGCGATTCCTGCCAGGCGCTGCATCTGCCTCATATGCAGAATTTCGACGGCATTTTCGATGCCAAAATCGATCTCATTAACGACGTGATCCTTTTCTCCGCGCTGGCCGAAGTGAAGCCCTCCGCGCTGCTGGCGCTGGCCTCCGACCTGTCAGCGATCAACGCCAGTTCTTTGACGGTGAAAGCATTTCTCGACATACAGGATGATAATCTGCCAAAACTGGTCGTTTGCCAGTCTTTATTCTCCGGTGCCGGGCTGTCGTTCAAGCAGTTCTCCTGGTTTATGCGCTTGAGCGAAGAGCAAATTTCCATGGTCATGATGGAAGCCAATGCACACCATCTGCTGTATAGCGCGGAAGATGATGCAGAGAATAATGATGCATCTCCCAATTTTCTTCACTGAACCTGTCTGACTTTTGCGCAGTCGCTGCCATAGCGGCTGCATAAGGCCATTTTTTCTGCTGCTTTTAACCTTTCTTTAAAGAATTTTTCACCTCCCTGAAGGCCGTTTCGGCTTATCACGTAGACATAACCTGCATAAAAAATTGATAAAAGGCGTTTTTTCGTCTGGGCTATAGCCGGAGACACGGGCTACAGTTATTCTTGCGATGCTTAAAAAAGCGAGCGGAAGCTGCCGGGTAAAGAGGTTTCTTTTTATTTTGGGCAGAGCGACAAACTATGCATGATTATTGCATATCTTCAGATTGCACAGTTTTAGTTCGTTTGTTAACGAGCTTTCAGAAGGAATAAAGATATGATCGCCTTGAATAAAAAATGGTTATCGGGTCTGGTTGCGGGTGCTCTGATGGCCGTCTCTGCCGGCACGCTCGCTGCGGAACAAAAAACGCTGCACGTTTACAACTGGTCTGACTATATCGCGCCGGACACGGTGGCGAATTTTGAAAAAGAGACCGGCATTAAAGTGGTCTACGACGTATTCGATTCCAACGAAGTGCTGGAAGGAAAGCTGATGGCGGGCAGCACCGGGTTTGATCTCGTGGTGCCTTCCGCAAGCTTCCTCGAGCGCCAGCTGACGGCAGGCGTCTTCCAGCCGCTGGACAAGAGCAAGTTACCGAACTGGAAAAACCTCGATCCGGAAGTGCTGAAGCTGGTGGCGAAGCATGACCCGGACAACAAATACGCCATGCCTTACCTGTGGGCGACCACCGGTATCGGCTACAACGTGGATAAAGTCAAAGCGGTGCTGGGCCCGGACGTCAAGCTGGACAGCTGGGACGTGGTGCTGAAGCCGGAAAACCTTGAGAAGCTGAAAAGCTGCGGCGTCTCCTTCCTCGATGCGCCGGAAGAGATTTTCGCCACCGTGCTGAACTACCTGGGCAAAGACCCGAACAGCAGTAAAGCCGATGATTACACCGGCCCGGCGACCGATCTGCTGCTGAAGCTGCGTCCAAATATTCGTTACTTCCACTCGTCTCAGTACATCAATGACCTGGCGAACGGCGACATCTGCGTCGCGATCGGCTGGGCAGGGGACGTGTGGCAGGCGGCTAACCGCGCGAAAGAGGCGAAAAACGGCGTGAACGTCTCTTACTTCATTCCGAAAGAGGGGGCGCTGGCCTTCTTCGACGTCTTCGCGATGCCAGCTGATGCGAAGAACAAAGACGAAGCCTATCAGTTCCTCAACTACCTGATGCGTCCTGAGGTGATCGCCCACATCAGCGACCACGTTTACTACGCGAACGGTAACAAGGCCTCCGTGCCGCTGGTAAGCGAAGAAATCCGTAACAACCCGGCTATCTATCCACCGGCGGATGTGTTCGCCAAGCTCTTCACCCTGAAAGTTCAGGATCCAAAAATTGACCGCGTGCGTACCCGCGCGTGGACCAAGGTGAAAAGCGGTAAATAACGGCGTTGGGTATTGTTGCCCGGTGGCGCTGTCGCCTACCGGGCCTGTACAACCCGTAGGCCGGGCAAGCGTTAGCGCCGCCCGGCGATGCGCACCCTGACGGTGCGTTTGCACCAGTACTGATCTATGCCGGAGAACACCCCGTGAATGACGCGATCCCCCGCCCGCAGGCGAAAGTCCGTAAAGCGCTGACCCCGCTTCTTGAAATTCGTAACCTCACCAAATCTTTCGATGGCCAGCATGCCGTGGACGACGTCAGCCTGACTATCTATAAAGGCGAAATTTTTGCCCTCCTGGGAGCTTCTGGCTGCGGAAAATCGACCCTGCTGCGTATGCTGGCCGGTTTTGAACAGCCCACCGCCGGGCAAATCATGCTTGATGGCGTGGATCTCTCCAGCGTGCCGCCGTATCAGCGCCCGATTAACATGATGTTCCAGTCCTACGCGCTGTTCCCGCACATGACGGTGGAGCAGAACATCGCCTTTGGCCTGAAGCAGGACAAGCTGCCGAAGGCCGAAATTACCGCGCGCGTGGCCGAGATGCTGAGTCTGGTGCACATGCAAGAGTTTGCGAAGCGTAAGCCGCATCAGCTCTCCGGCGGCCAGCGCCAGCGCGTGGCCCTGGCCCGCAGTCTGGCAAAACGCCCGAAACTGCTGCTGCTCGACGAACCGATGGGCGCGCTGGATAAAAAACTGCGCGACCGTATGCAGCTCGAAGTGGTGGATATCCTCGAGCGCGTGGGGGTGACCTGCGTGATGGTCACCCACGACCAGGAAGAGGCGATGACCATGGCCGGGCGTATCGCGATCATGAACCGCGGGAAGTTCGTGCAGATTGGCGAGCCGGAAGAGATTTATGAGCACCCGACCACCCGCTACAGCGCGGAGTTCATCGGCTCGGTCAACGTTTTCGAAGGGCTGCTGAAAGATCGTCAGGAAGATGGCCTGGTCATCGAATCGCCGGGGCTGCAGCATCCGCTTAAGGTCGATCCGGATAACTCCGTGGTGGATAACGTGCCGGTCTACGTCGCGCTGCGTCCGGAGAAGATCATGCTCTGTGAGGATCCGCCTGCCGATGGCTATAACTTTGCCGTGGGCGAAGTGGTGCACATTGCCTACCTGGGCGATCTGTCTATCTACCACGTGCGGCTGAAAAGCGGGCAGATGCTCAGCGCGCAGCTACAGAACGAACATCGCTACCGCAAGGGGCAGCCAACATGGGGTGACGAAGTGCGCCTGTGCTGGGATGCTGACAGTTGCGTCGTGCTGACGGTATAAGGAGCGGCAAATGAGTGCACTTGAACCTCCAGCTCGCGCAGAAAAGCCGGGCGGTTTTGCCCAGTGGCTGACGCGCTTGCAGATGAACCACGGCCGCAAGCTGGTGATCGCCATGCCGTACGTGTGGCTGATCCTGCTGTTCCTGCTGCCGTTTCTGATTGTTTTCAAGATAAGCCTGGCGGAAATGGCGCGGGCGATCCCGCCCTATACCAACCTGCTGGACTGGGCCGACGGGCAGCTGACGCTGACGCTTAACCTCGGCAACTTCCTGCAGCTCACCGACGATCCGCTCTATTTCGAAGCCTATCTGCAGTCGCTGCAGGTGGCGGCGATCTCGACGCTCTGCTGTCTGGTGATGGGCTACCCGCTGGCGTGGGCGGTGGCGCACAGCAAGCCGTCGACGCGTAACATCCTGCTGCTGCTGGTGATCCTGCCGTCGTGGACCTCGTTCCTGATCCGCGTTTACGCCTGGATGGGGATCCTGAAAAACAACGGCGTGCTGAATAACTTTCTCATGTGGCTCGGGGTTATCGATCAGCCGCTGACGATCCTGCACACCAACCTCGCGGTCTATATCGGCATTGTGTACGCCTATCTGCCGTTCATGGTGCTGCCGATCTATACGGCGCTTACGCGCATTGATTACTCGCTGGTGGAAGCGTCGCTCGATCTCGGCGCCCGTCCGTTAAAAACCTTCTTCAGCGTGATTGTCCCGCTGACCAAAGGCGGCATTATCGCCGGGTCAATGCTGGTCTTTATCCCGGCGGTAGGGGAGTTTGTGATCCCGGAACTGCTCGGCGGCCCGGACAGCATCATGATTGGCCGCGTGCTGTGGCAGGAGTTCTTCAATAACCGCGACTGGCCGGTGGCCTCGGCGGTGGCGATCGTGATGCTCCTGCTGCTGATCGTGCCGATTATGTGGTTCCACAAGCATCAGCAGAAACAGATGGGAGATCACGGATGAACAACTTACCGGTAGTGCGCTCCCCGTGGCGAATTGCGATCCTCGTTATCGGCTTTACCTTCCTGTATGCGCCGATGCTGATGCTGGTGATCTACTCGTTCAACAGCTCTAAGCTGGTAACGGTCTGGGCGGGCTGGTCGACGCGCTGGTACAGCGAGCTGTTCCACGACGATGCGATGATGAGCGCGGTGGGGCTGAGTCTGACCATTGCTGCCCTTGCGGCGACAATGGCGTCGGTGCTGGGCACGATCGCCGCGCTGGTGATGGTGCGATTCGGGCGTTTTCGTGGCTCAAACGGGTTCGCGTTTATGATCACCGCGCCGCTGGTCATGCCGGACGTGATCACCGGTCTCGCGCTGCTGCTGCTGTTCGTGGCCCTGGCGCACGCCATCGGCTGGCCGGCGGATCGCGGCATGCTCACCATCTGGCTGGCGCACGTCACCTTCTGTACGGCCTACGTGGCGGTTGTGATCTCCTCGCGCATGCGCGAGCTGGATCGCTCCATTGAAGAGGCGGCGATGGATCTTGGCGCGACGCCGCTGAAGGTCTTTTTCATCATTACCCTGCCGATGATTATGCCGGCGGTGATCTCCGGCTGGCTGCTGGCGTTTACGCTGTCGCTGGACGATCTGGTTATCGCCAGCTTTGTCTCCGGACCGGGCGCGACGACGCTGCCTATGCTGGTCTTCTCCAGCGTGCGCATGGGGGTTAACCCGGAGATTAACGCCCTGGCTTCCATCATCCTCGGCGTGGTCGGAATTGTCGGATTTATCGCCTGGTATTTGATGGCGCGCGCGGAAAAACAGCGCGTGCGCGATATCCAGCGTGCAAGACGCGGCTGAAGGATTTAAAATTTCCAGTGAAGTGCCGCGCATGACGCGGCACTGTTTTTCAGGGAAGTAAAACATTGGGATTATTAAAAAAATCACGTACTACGCACGCGCGTCCTAACGTACCTGCACTGGTTCAGGTGGCGGCGCTCGCCATTATTATGATCCGCTGCCTGGACGTGCTGATGATTCTGAACACCCTGGGCGTTCGCGGCATCGGTGAATTCATTCACCGCAGCGTGCAGACGTGGAATCTGACGCTGGTCTTTTTGAGCAGCCTGGTGCTGGTGTTTATCGAGATCTACTGCGCGTTTTCGCTGGTCAAAGGGCGCAACTGGGCGCGCTGGGTCTATCTGCTGACGCAAATTACCGCTGCCAGCTATCTGTGGGCCGCCTCGCTGGGATACGGTTACCCGGAGCTGTTCAGCATTGCCGGGGAATCCAAACGCGAGATCCTGCGCGCGCTGTTTATGCAAAAACTTCCGGATATGCTGGTGCTCTGTCTACTCTTCGTTCCGGCCTCAAGCCGGCGGTTCTTCCGCCTGCAATAATGTGTATAATCGCAGCCCTCGTGATTCTTAAGGTTTTCATATGCAGTGCGCACTCTATGACGCCGGACGCTGCCGCTCCTGTCAGTGGATAGAACAGCCGGTTTCTCAACAACTCACCGCCAAAATGGCCGACCTGCAACAGCTGCTGGCAGCGCACGCGGTGGGCGAGTGGTGCGCACCCGTCAGCGGCCCGGAGCAGGGCTTTCGTAATAAAGCCAAAATGGTGGTCAGCGGCAGCGTTGAAAAACCGCTGCTGGGGATGCTGCACCGCGACGGCACGCCGGAAGACTTAACCGACTGCCCGCTGTATCCCGCCTCGTTTGAACCCGTCTTTGCCGCGCTGAAACCGTTTATCGCGCGTGCAGGGTTAACGCCTTACAGCGTCGCCCGCAGGCGCGGCGAGCTGAAATACCTTCTGCTGACGGAAAGCCAACTCGACGGGGGCATGATGCTGCGCTTCGTGCTGCGCTCGGAAGCCAAGCTGGAGCAGCTGCGCGCGGCGCTGCCGTGGCTGCAGGAACAGCTGCCGCAGCTGAAGGTCATTACGGCGAATATTCAGCCGGTGCATATGGCGATCATGGAAGGGGAGAAAGAGATTTTCTTCACCGACCAGCACGCGCTGGCCGAAAGCTTCAACGGCGTGCCGCTGTGGATCCGCCCGCAAAGCTTCTTCCAGACTAACCCAACCGTGGCTAGCAGCCTGTACGCCACCGCCCGCGACTGGGTTCGTGCGTTAAACATCCAGCATATGTGGGATCTCTTCTGCGGCGTGGGCGGCTTTGGCCTGCACTGCGCCACGCCAGAGATGCAGCTCACCGGAATAGAGATTTCTGCCGAAGCAATAGCCTGCGCGAAACAGTCCGCCGCCGGGCTGGGGTTAACGAATCTGCACTTCCAGGCGCTGGATTCCACGCAGTTTGCGACCGGCCAGGGCAACGTGCCGGAGCTGGTGCTGGTCAACCCGCCGCGTCGCGGCATCGGCAAGGCGCTGTGCGACTATCTGAGCCAGATGGCGCCCGAGTACATCGTCTATTCCAGCTGTAACGCCCAGACCATGGCGAAAGACATCGCCAGCCTGCCGGGCTACCGCATTGAACGCGTTCAGCTTTTCGATATGTTCCCGCATACCGCGCATTACGAAGTGCTGACGTTGCTCGTGAAATCTTAAACAAAATGTGAACTCTTCCCCCGCTCGAAATCAGGTAAGCTTACGTCATAAGAGATGAATAAAGGCTTACCCATGAAGCAGATCCTGCTGGCGGAAGACGACCACGATATCGCGGCGCTTCTGCGACTCAATTTAGAAGACGAAGGCTACGCCATCACCCACGAGCCCGACGGGGGCAAGGCCTTACTGCGTCTTGAAAAACAGCCGTGGGATGCGGTGATCCTCGACCTGATGCTGCCCAGCGTTGACGGTCTGGAGATTTGCCGCCGCATCCGTCAGATGACGCGCTACCTGCCGGTGATCATCATCAGCGCCCGCAGCAGCGAGACCGACCGCATTACCGGGCTGGAAACCGGCGCCGATGATTATCTGGCGAAGCCATTCTCGGTGCAGGAACTCATTGCGCGCATCAAAGCGCTGTTCCGCCGCCAGCAGGCGATGGGGCAGGCGCAAACCGACGGTCAAATTCAGGCCCACGGTCTGACCATCGATCCGCTGGCGCGCAGCGTGCTGCTTCACGGCCAGGTGGTGGATCTCACCCCGCGCGAATTCGAGCTGCTGTACTTCTTTGCCCGTCATCCTGGCGAGGTCTTTTCGCGTCTGGCGCTGCTGGAGCAGGTCTGGGGCTATCAGCACGAAGGCTATGAGCACACTGTTAACACCCATATCAACCGCCTGCGCATCAAGATTGAGAAGGACGCCGCCGAGCCGGAGATTATTCGCACCGTCTGGGGCAAGGGCTATAAATTTGCGGAGCCAAATCATGATGCGCCGCTTTAGCCTGGGCCAGCGACTGACGCTGCTGTTTATCCTGCTGATGATGCTCTGCGCCACCGTCGCCTGTGCGGTACAACTCTACACCAGTACGCAGTACGGCAACGCGATGGTGCAGCGGCTGTCGGGCGGGCTGGCACAGCAGATAGTCCTGCGTGAACCGATTCTGGACGCGCAGGGCAGGGTCGACCGAACGGCGCTCAAGCCGCTGTTCGATCGGCTGATGACCTTTAATCCGAGCGTTGAGCTGTACGTTGTCTCCCCGGACGGCGATATCCTGGCCGATGCCGCACCGCCGGGCCACATTCAGCGGCAAAAAATCGATCTGGCCCCGGTTCAGACCTTCCTGAGCGGTACCGCCATACCGGTTCTGGGCGACGACCCTCGCAGTCAAAATAAAAAGGTCTTTAGCGCCACGCCGCTGCGGCAGGACGGCGAGCTAAAAGGCTATCTGTACATTATTTTGCAGGGCGAAGAGTCAAACGCCCTGGCTGAAATGGCCTGGCACAAGGCGCTGTGGAGCACGGTGCTGTGGTCTTTGCTGTGGGTCGCGCTGTTTGGCCTGCTGGCAGGTTTACTGGTCTGGTACTGGGTCACGCGCCCGGTAAAACAGCTGACGGTGGAGGTCGCCGGGCTGGAGCAGGACAGCATCAGCGCTATCAGACAGCTGGCGGCGCAGCCGTTGGACGCGGCGGCCAAGGATGAAGTGGCGATCCTGCGCAACAGCTTTATCGAGCTGGCACGCAAAATCACCCGCCAGTGGGACCAGCTGGCCGACAGCGATCGCCAGCGCCGGGAGTTTATCGCCAATATTTCGCACGATCTCCGTACGCCGCTGACCTCGCTGCTGGGCTATCTGGAAACCCTGTCGCTAAAATCCGCCACGCTGACGCCGCAGGAGCACCAGCAGTATCTCGCCACCGCGCTGCGTCAGGGGCAAAAAGTCCGTCATCTATCGCAGCAGCTGTTCGAGCTGGCGCGCCTTGAGCACGGCGGCATTAAGCCGCAGCGCGAGCGTTTCGCGATGGGGGAGTTGATTTCCGACGTGGCGCAGAAGTTTGAGCTCACCGCCCGCACGCGCGAAGTGAATCTGCATATTGACGTGCCGGGACCGCTGCCGCTGATTAACGCCGATGTGTCGATGATCGAACGCGTGGTGACCAACCTGCTCGATAACGCGATGCGCCATACGCCATCTGGCGGGGAAATTCGTCTGGCGGTCTGGCAGGAGAATGAACGGCTTCAGGTCGAAGTGGCTGACAGCGGAACGGGCGTGGATGCCTCGCTGCGCGACGATCTGTTCCAGCGGCCATCGGCGTTGAACACCCAGGCATCGCGGGAGAATCGCGGCGGGCTGGGGCTGTTAATCGTGAAACGTATGCTGGAGCTGCACGGCGGTGGGATCAGGCTGATGGAGTCGGTGAGCGGGGCGCGGTTCAGGTTCTTTGTGCCACTGTGAGAGAGTGCCGGGTGGCGGCTTCGCCTTACCCGGCCTACAGACTACCACCCCCGTAGGCCGGGCCACCCGGCAAAAAAATCTTACTGCGGGAACCACTGCTCGCTGATTTTCTGGTACGTACCGTCAGCTTTAATCGCTTTCAGCGCGCCGTTCAGTTTTTCCAGCAGGGCCTTGTTATCCGGACGTACCGCGATGCCCAGACCCGTGCCGAAGTACTGCGGATCGGTCACTTTCTCGGTTGCGGTGCCCAGCTGCGGATTGGTTTTCAGCCATTCGTTCACCACGGCGGTATCGCCGAACACGCCGTCGATACGGCCATTTTTCAGGTCGATAATCGCGTTCTGGTAGCTGTCATAGGCCACGGTTTTCACTTCAGGATGTTTGTCCTGGAGGTATTTCTGGTGCGTGGTGCCGTTTTCCATCCCGATGCGTTTGCCTTTCAGCTGATCGAAAGAGGTATAGGCGCCTTTCTTCGCAATCACGACCGCCGAGTTGGCGTAGTACGGGTCGGTGAACGCAACCTGTTTGCTGCGCTCAGGCGTGATGTCCATCCCTGAGATCACCGCGTCGTATTTTTTGAATTTCAGCGACGGGATCAGGCTGTCGAAGGCATGGTTGGTAAAGGTGCAGTCGGCCTGCATTTGTTTGCACAGCGCTTTTGCCAGGTCAATGTCGAAACCCACGATCTGGTTGCTGGCATCCAGCGATTCAAACGGCGGATAGGTGGCGGACACGCCAAAATTGATTTTATCAGCTGCGGATACGCCAGCGGCGAAGGTGGCGAGTAATGTTGCCAGAACTAACTTTTTCATTGTAATGCTCCCGTCTGTCTTATTTATGCGCCGTGTCTGCGGCATGGATGTACAATGCCAGTTAATGAATTTGTATGCAATAAAAATGATTAAATATTGTGTTCATCATAAAAAAAAGCGGATAACCCATTAGGTTACCCGCTCCATAAATACCGTTTTATGCACTCGCGTAGTTAATTTCTGCGCTCAAACGCCAGCGCTTTACGCTCGATCAGGCGCATCATCAGCGTCAACAGGCCGTTAACCACCAGGTAAACCACGCCTGCCGCGCCGAACACCATCACGTCATAGGTGCGCCCGTACAGCAGCTGTCCGTGACCCATCACCTCCATCAGGGTGATGGTGTAGGCCAGAGAGGTACTTTTGAACACCAGCACCACTTCGTTGGAGTAAGAGGAAAGCGCGCGCTTAAAGGCGTACGGCAGCAGGATCGCCAGCGTGTCCTTCTTGCTCATGCCCAGCGCTCCGCAGGACTGCCATTGTCCTTCCGGAATGGCGCGGATCGCCCCGTAGAACAGCTGGGTGGTATAGGCCGCACTGTTCAGCGAAAGGGCAATCAGGGCACACAGCCACGGTTCAGAAAGCAGATGCCAGATAACCGGATACTCCTGCAGCGACGGGAACTGGCCCGGGCCGTAGTAAATCAGGAAGATCTGCACCAGCAGCGGCGTACCGGTAAACAGGGTGATGTAGCCGCGCACAATCCACACCAGCACCGGCGTTTTCAGCGTCAGGATGATGGTGAAGATAAGGGCCAGGATCAGCGCCACGATAATGGACGCCACGGTCAGCGTCAGGCTGGTGTGCAGCCCTTTCATCAGCTCGGGGAAATATTCAAGCATCAGCCTGGTCTCCGTTCAAAGCGCGTCGCACGCAGGTCAATACGCTTGAGGATGTACTGACTGAGCAACGTGATCACCAGGTAGATAGCCGCCGCCACAATGTACCAGGTAAAAGGCTCCTGGGTGCGGGTGGCGATGCTTTTGGTTTGCAGCATCAAATCGTTAACGCTGATCAGGCTCACCAGCGCGGTATCTTTCAGCAGCACCAGCCACTGGTTGCCGAGGCCCGGCAGGGCATGGCGCCACATCTGCGGCATGACCAGACGGAAGAAGATCGCTGATTTCGACAGACCTAACGCCTGACCCGACTCCCATTGACCCTGCGGCACGGCTTTCAGCGCACCGCGCAGGGTTTGCGACGCGTACGCGGAGTAGAGCAGGGAGAGGGCAATCACGCCGCACAGGAACGGGCTGACGTCGAAGTTTTCAATCTGCATCTGCACCGGGATCTGCGCAAAGCCAAGATTGATCGTAAAACCGTCCGACAGCGTCAGCAGCAGCTGTGAGGAGCCGAAATAGATAAACAGGACCACCAGAATTTCCGGAAGCCCACGCAGCACGGTGACCAGCGCGGAGCCTGTCCAGGCGACGGGGAACCATTTCGCGGATTCCCACACCGCAAAGAACATCGCCAGCACGAGGCCGATAATCAGTGCGCAAACGGCAAGGCCGACGGTCATCCCGGCGGCGCTTGCTAAAGGAAAAATTTCATTCATCAGGAATTACTTCTGGAACCATTTTTTGTAGATGGTTTCGTAGGTGCCGTCTTTCTTCACTTTTTCCAGCGCAGCGTTGAATTTCTGCTGCAGCTCAGTGTTGCCCTGACGAACGGCAATCCCCAGACCGGTACCGAAGTAATCCTTATCGGTCACTTTGTCGCCCACTGGCGCCAGTTTATCGTTGGCTTTCAGCCACTCGGTTACGACCGCGGTATCACCAAATACGCCGTCGATACGGCCATTTTGCAGATCCAGCTTCGCGTTCTGGTAGCTGTCATACGGAACGGTAGTGATTTCCGGATGTTTATCCATGATGAATTTCTGGTGCGTGGTGCCGTTCTGCACGCCAACTTTTTTGCCTTTCAGCTGATCGACAGAGGTGAATTTACCTTTTTGACCAATGAACAGGGCGGAGTTGTCGTAGTAAGGCGTAGAGAACAGAACCTGCTTTTCACGCTCCGGGGTGATGTCCATACCGGCCATCACGGCGTCGATACGGCGGAACTTCAGGCTTGGGATCAGGCTGTCGAACGCCTGGTTGCTGAAGGTACAGGTCGCGTCGATCTCTTTACACAGGGCGTTAGCCAGGTCCACGTCGAAGCCAACAATTTTGTTGTTCGCATCAATGGACTCAAACGGAGGGTAAGAGGCTTCCGTGGCGAAACGAATGGTCTGAGCTGCGGTAGCGGAAAGGGTAACGCCAGCAAGCAGCACGGCAAGTAATACTTTTTTCATTATATTTCCCCTGACACAATCAATGAGATAAATAGTTTTTGAAGGCATCGGTTTGCGGGTTCGCGAAGCAGCTCGCATCACCTTGCTCAACGATATACCCGTTTTCCATGTAGACCACACGGCTGGCGGTTTTACGCGCCACTTCCACTTCGTGGGTGACGATAACCTGAGTAATATTGGTTTCCGCCAGCTCGCGAATGATGCTGACGATCTGGGCGGTAATTTCCGGGTCCAGCGCCGCGGTCGGTTCATCAAACAGCAGTACCGCAGGCTCCATCATCAGCGCGCGGGCAATGGCTACGCGCTGCTGCTGACCACCGGAAAGGTGCAGCGGATAGCGGTCGCTGTAGGGCTTAAGGCGCAGACGATCCAGCAGCTTTTCAGCGCGCGCGATCGCCTGATCCTTGCTTAACCCCAGCACGCGGCACGGCGCTTCAATCAGGTTTTGCAGGACGGTCAGATGCGGCCAGAGATTGTATTGCTGGAAGACCATGCCGACGTTTTGACGCAGTTCGCGAATCGCTTTATCAGACGGCGTTTTAGCGAAGTCAAAATGGTTACCGGCAATTGCCAGCGTACCTGAACGGGGCATCTCAAGCAGATTAAGGACACGCAGAAGGGAGCTTTTGCCTGCACCGCTTGGGCCAAGCAAAACCAGCGTTTCGCCTTCCGGGCAGTTCAGCGTGATGTCAAACAGCGCCTGGTGTGCGCCGTAGAAGCAGTTAATGCCGTTTAGTTTAATACTCATCGGGGCAGTCTTTACTCATCCAGGCAATCTATAGCAATTGAGGCCGCAGATAGTACCGTTGACAGAATAGTTATGCAATATTTATGCGTTAAAAGTTAAATATAACCCGTGTTTCCTCTTAAACATAGCACAAAATAGCGAACGGTAAGGTCGGCGAGTATAAATGTCGGCATTCCGCATGAAATGCCGCACATTTTACGGGGGTTACCGGGTTGTATCGGCGGGTTTAGCGATTCTCAATCGACTGGCGCAGCGTGCCTGCCGGGGCATGAACGCTGCCGCCAACGTAGCGCACGTCGTCTACCGCCCAGCACTGTCCTTCACGGATCATCAGCACTTCATCCTGCCAGGTTTGGGTTCCCTGCGTCAGCTTCACGCGCAGCGGAATATTACGGGCATCGGTATTTGGGATGGTTGACGCGCTGGCTACTTCGGCGCTGTCCGGCAGCGTGGTGCGGCTGGAGAACGGATCGGATTTCAGCAATGTGTTGTGCTGAGGATCGCGGGTGGCGTCGTTAAGCAGTTTTGCCAGACCGTCGCTCAGATACGGGCGCAGGCCGGTGAGATCGTTGCTGCGGTGCTGAATGCGATAATCATAGAACTGCTGCGCCACGGCGTCCGGGCCGCCCTCAATGCAGGGGCCGCTGCGGGTACCGATATCCTTAAAGGCTGGCGTGACCGTGGTGGTACAGGCGCTGAGCACCAGCGCGCAGGGCACCAAAAGTGTTAAAGCAGAATAGCGCATGTTGATTTCCTTATTTATTAACTATCCTTTCAATCATAGCGTAACGAACCGATAATGCTGTGCCTAAGGCATTGAACGCTAAAGAAGGAGAGAAACCATGCAGTTTTCAACAACGCCAACCCTGGAAGGGCAGACAATAACCGAGTATTGCGGTGTGGTTACCGGCGAAGCCATTCTCGGCGCTAATATCTTCCGCGACTTTTTTGCCGGTATCCGCGATATCGTTGGCGGCCGCTCGGGCGCATACGAAAAAGAGCTGCGTAAAGCGCGCGAAATCGCCTTTAAAGAGCTTGGCGAGCAGGCGGAAGCCCTCGGCGCTGATGCGGTTGTGGGGATTGATATCGACTACGAAACGGTCGGGAAAGATGCCAGCATGCTGATGATGAGCGTAAGCGGTACGGCGGTGAAAACCCTCCGATGACGCGTTCGCTTGCCACGCTCCTGCTGGCGCTGCTGCTGGCAGGGTGTGCCACGGAAAAAGGGATTATCGACAAAGGCGCCTACGAGCTGGACACGCGTCATCAGGCGCAGGCGGCTTACCCGCGCATCAAGGTGCTGGTGATCCACTACACCGCAGATGACTTTGACAGCTCGCTGGCCACGCTGACGGATAAGAACGTCAGCTCCCACTATTTGATCCCGGCTAAACCCCCTGCTCCGGACGGTAAGCCCCGCATCTGGCAGCTGGTGCCTGAAAGCGAACTGGCCTGGCATGCGGGCATCAGCTTCTGGCGCGGCACCAACCGGATTAACGATACGTCTGTCGGCATTGAGCTGGAGAACCGCGGCTGGCAAAAAACGTCGGGCGTTAAGCATTTTACGCCGTTTGAGCCTGCGCAAATTGCGGCGCTGGTTCCGCTCGCCAAAGACATTATTACCCGCTACAACATCAGACCTGAAAACGTGGTGGCCCATTCGGACATCGCCCCGCAGCGCAAAGACGATCCCGGCCCGCTGTTCCCTTGGCGTGAGCTGGCGCAGCAGGGGATTGGTGCATGGCCCGACCCGGCGCGGGTGGCGTTTTACCTGAACGGCAAGCCGCGCGATGAGCTCGTGGAGCCGAAGGTGCTGCTCGATCTCCTGTCGCGCTACGGCTATGAGGTGACCGATAACATGACGAACGCGCAGCAGAAGCGCGTTATCGTCGCGTTTCAGATGCATTTTCGCCCGGCGCGCTGGGACGGCGTGGCCGATCGCGAAACGCTGGCTATCGCGGAGGCGCTGCTGGAGCGCTACGGGCAGGGGTAATCCTTCGGGTTACCCGACTTCACCTTTATAGGGTCTTCTTTTGGACTGATTTTTTAATCACATTCACGTCGTAAATGTTTTATAGTTTCCTCAGTCGAAATTACTCGCAAACGTGGTTGACAATATATCAGCACGACAAATAAGAAATACGGATGTTCTAACGGCTTAGCTTTACTTTACATTTGTTAAATGGACTACGCATTTATGCGCTGTGATTGCACACGTTCACCTTTTTCAATTTAATATTAATAGGTATAACAATGTTAAGTATCTACAGTAAAAATAGCCGTCCACAAGCAGAACTTGACGCCCTTATCGCGGCAACTGAAGGTTTTGAAGAAAGAACCTTACGCAAATGGCAGCGTATCAGTACCGATAACAACGAAGATATTCATTTTATCGTGAGCGGTGAAGTTGAATTCCGCCGCGAGTCGGATGAACTGTGTATGTTCACCTTACAGAATAAATGTATTTTTGGTCTCTCCTCTATTTATTACAACTCAACGCATATGTACGGCCTGGTTCGTGCCAATACCGTGGTGCGCACCATTAAAAAAGATGATTTTGTCCGTCTGATAAGCGAAAAAAACCTGTGGGAAGCCTTGAGTAAAGTCCTCTCCTGGTACGTTTGCCTGCTCAGCAAGCGTGACGAAGTGCTGGTGGCCCGCAGCGCGTACTCGATTGTTCGCGAGTTCTTGCTGGAAATTAACGAACTGATTGTGCACCATCAGCGCGATATCAATATTTATGACTATATTCAGGAATATACCAGCCTGGCCCGCAGTACCATTATTAAAATACTCGCCGACCTGAAAAAAGGTAATTATATTCAGGTTGAGAAAGGCCGCCTTATGTATTTATCAGCATTGCCGGAGAAATATTAATCGCTATTTATCTCCTTTTTAACTGAAAGGAGGGCTATGGTTCATTACATTATTTGCCTGCGTTCCTGCCGTGGATTCATCTACAGGAGGCGCGGGCATTTTCCCTTGCGAATAATCTTTTTCCTGCTCTTTTAACGCCTTCATCAATAATGCCTTGATCGCCCCGTCATCAACTGTCTGACCGGTATTATCCCGTTCGGGGATAGCAGAATGGCTCACTTCTGTCCCTGGCAGTGTATCCCGGGAAAGATTATTCGGCATTTCACCGTCGGGCGCCTGCTGCCAGTCGGCATCGCCGCTATCAATGGGCATCTCCTGCAGCGGCGGCATCTCTTTTGTTACCGGTTCTGGCTTTGGTTCAGGCTGCGGGAACGGTTTACTGACATAGACATAATGCATATCCGATAGCGTCGTTTCTGGCTTAACGGCGCTTGCTTTTATTGGCTCAGGTGCCGGATGGCGCAGATCCCAGTAGAGATGAGCATAGAGTCCCGCAGCGATCGTCATCACTATTCCCACCACCCAGAGCAGGGTGGCGCAGACCGCTTTTTTCAGCGAGGGGCGCCGGTAAGAAAACCAGACCGGTGCGTTCAGGGTATAGCTGCGCTGGGCAGCCAGAGTAATCGTCGACATTATGAATGTTTCTCCTGCGCGGTGGGGGTCGCAGATATATTTGCGGACTGAATAAGTACGCTTGGCGTAGTCCTGGTTTCACGCATTAACTGCATCAATGTATCTTCACCCGCAATCCCGTCCACATGCAGATGCATTTTCTGCTGAAACTCGCGGGTACGTTGCATCAGTTCGGCCGTCCACGCCTTTGTATGGGTTTCAGGTAGATTCAGCGCCAGGCTAAGCTGCTGATCCATCCAGCCCAGATCTTTGGCGCTGCTTTCGGCGCTCACGGCATCTTTCCCCTGCGGCGTAAGGCGGTGCAATTGGGTGTAATTGCCGGTCGCATGCTGGTTAAACCAGCTGCGGCTCACCTGCCAGGTGCGATTATTCATCAGCAGATCCAGCGAGTTATCATCTACTCTGGCCACCACGGCATAGTTCAGGTGATCGCCTGTTTTGATCTCGCCGATCCACGGGTAACCCTCTTTTGCCAGCTCCTCGACCGGAGCGCTGCCCTCCTTACACATCAGATTGACCTGCCCGGCGTTCTGGCAGAGCGCCTCTTCCATCGTGGCGTCATAACCCCACATGGTATAGAGCTGATGCATCGCATCGGGCTTATTCACCACTTCATTATCAATAACCGGCACCGCTGGGGCGTCGGTTTTTGGCGCCTGCGGTTTCCAGCTGGCCATCACGGGCAGCTGTACCGGCAGTCTGGCGGTAATGGTGGGCATCAATGTCCAGCCGCAGGCGGCAAACAGTACGGAGGCAAAAAGGCCCATAACGGCAAGGCGTTTGCCCTTCGGTTTCGCCGGCAGAACTTCTCCTGCAGCGAGGCGCAGATGGCGCGGCGATACCTGCGCTGAACGCTCGGTCCAGGCGGCTAGCATCGCAAGGTGCGCCAGCTCGTTGAGTTTACCTGTCTGTCCTTTGGTCAGAACATGCATCTTGCGCATGCGGGCCCGGGTGAACGGCGTTGCGTCGCTGCCATGTGCTTCACACTGGGCCTGAACATAGCTCAGGGACTCGCGGCAGGTGAGGGGCCGGAGCGTGTGATGCGTATGAAGAGATTCACGCAACCCGGACTGCTGGAGGGCGGCTTCCTGGTCGGCCGATCCCATCAGCACAACCGACAGAGGCACATCCAGCTCCTGCGCGCGGGTTAACAACATGGACAGTGCGTCATGGCAATTCGCTTTCATCGACTGAATATGCAAAATGACCAGCACTTTACGCGTGGTTTTGCGGGACACCATCTCGTCCTGCCACTGACGCAGCACGGCATCAATAGCCTGGATCCGGGTTTTGCTCTCTTTAGTGGTGGCGTTGAGTTTATAGAGCAGGCCGCTGGCGCTGAGTTTTGGGAAGGCGTTAATGGCAAGCAGCGTGCCTTCATGCTTTTTCAGCGCATCGCAAAACTGCGAGGCGAGATAGCTGTCGTCGCTAAAGAGCGCAGTGACGCCTGTTGTCTGGCACTTCTCTTTCAGCAAACCGAACACATCCTGATGATACGGAACAAAAAAATCACCTGACATCCGGGTGATAGCCCGGAAAGGCTGGGTAGTGAAATTAAAATGGCGCATATACATAGCGTATTACCGTCTCTTTGATTCATAGCAAGGAGCCGGAAAAGTAAAGGATATAGGCGGAAGGGGCAATTTGAATGCAGGATAAAAATATTCTGTCTGCGCCTCTATCATAGGTTTATTTAACGATCAATCTTTTTCTAAATTATTGTTAGCGGAAGTGTGAATGGGCGGGGGCGAGGAAACACATTAGTATTTACGCCACTCACTCATACAGCCCAGTGCTGTGAATTACTGACTGGCAGAAAGGCTCGTTAAAAAATGCGTATGTCATTTGTTACTCAATTGATTATGCCCTGCGTCATGTTTGTGCTGCTTATTTTCTGCGGCCAGCAAGGGTATATGGTTTATAAAGATTATAAAAAAGTGACGAACAGGTTATCTGATTCAAAAAAGAATATGCAAAAAAAAGTCACGATGAAAACCAGTTTGTACTTTTTTCGCCGGCGGTGATGCCAGCGAAACAGCCAGCGGCGGTGAAAAAGCCGCTCAGTGCGGAAATCGAAGGTATTCTCAGCAGCGATGAAGCCTGGCTGTCCTTTGCGGTGATAAAAACCCCCGCCGGACAAAAGAGCTATCGCGAGGGCGAAATGCTCGCCGGTTTTGACAATGCCTATATTGCCGAAATTCATCCTGATAATGTGGTGGTGAATTATGAAGGCGCGCCGCAGGTTATTTCACTTAAAAAACCAGACTATTTCAAAGGCGGCGTTGACAGCGCCCCGGTAACCAAATCGAAGAAAGATGCAGGGTTAGATAATCTGCATCTGGATGATTATCTGGTGTTAAAACCATTAATCGAAAAAGGCCAGCTGGAAGGCTACAACATTAATCCACGCAATGCGTCGCCTTTCTACAGCCATGCTGGCCTGGAAAAAGGTGATGTGGTGGTAAAAGTTGACGATGTGGATATGACTAAAGAGGCGCAGGCAAAAGAGATTGTTGCCCGCTGGTCAAAAATGAAAGAGGCGGATGTCGTTATTCGGCGTCACGCTCACCTTGAAAATATTCGGGTCAATGTTCTAAACAATTAATAAGTGTACAGACATGAAGAAATTTCCATGGGCGTGCGTAGCGCTGACCGCATTGTCGTTATATTCAGGTTCGCTGTTCGCGGCGAACTTTAGCGCCAGTTTTAAAAATACCGATGTCCGCGAATTTATCGATACCGTCGGGCGTAACCTCAATAAAACCATTCTGGTCGATCCTTCCGTTCAGGGAACGGTGTCGGTTCGCACCTACAACGTACTGACGGAAGATGAATATTACCAGTTCTTCCTGAGCGTGCTGGATCTCTATGGTCTGTCGGTGATTCCGATGGATAACGGGATGGTGAAAGTCGTGCGCTCTTCGGTGGCCCGCATGTCGGGCGCACCCATTGCCGACAGCAAAAACCCTGGCAAAGGCGACGAAGTCATCACCCGCGTGGTGCGGATGGAGAACGTTCCGGTACGTGAGCTGGCCCCCCTGTTGCGTCAGCTGAACGACGCCTCCGGCATCGGCAACGTGGTCCATTTTGAACCGTCAAACGTGCTGCTGTTAACCGGCAAAGCCTCGGTGGTTAACCGCCTGGTGGATCTGGTGCAGCGTGTGGACCAAAGCGGCGTCCAGCGCCGTGAAATCGTGCCACTGCGTTTTGCCTCGGCCAAAGAGCTTTCTGACATGTTGAACAACCTCAACAATGAAGAGCAGAAAGGGCAAAACGCCCCGCAGCTGGCGACCAAAGTGGTCGCCGACGATGAAACCAACAGCCTGGTGATCAGCGGCAGCCCGGACGCGCGTCAGCGCACCCGGACGCTGATCTCCCAGCTCGATCGCGAGCAGAACAACGAGGGCAACACCCGCGTCTTCTACCTGAAATACGCCAACGCCAGCAAAGTGGTGCCGGTGCTGACGGGGATCGGCGAGCAATTGAAGGATAAAGCGGGCGGTGGCAAGAGCAAAGCCGCGCCGATGGCAGGCGATCTGAATATTTCCGCCGACGAGTCTACCAATTCGCTGGTGATCACCGCCCAGCCAAACGTCATGAATTCACTGGAAAAAGTGATCGACAAGCTGGATATCCGCCGTCCGCAGGTGCTGGTGGAGGCGATCATCGCCGAAGTTCAGGACGGTAACGGTCTGGATCTGGGCGTGCAGTGGACCAGTAAACACGGTGGGGTTCAGTTTGGTTCGACCGGCCTGCCGATCAGCCAGATCAAGAAGTCAAAAGTCATTGGCAGCTATACGGGCCTGGCGACCGGTTTCTTTAACGGCGACTTTGGCGCGCTGATGACGGCGCTGTCCACTAACGGCAAAAACGACATTCTGTCGACGCCGAGCGTGGTGACGCTGGATAACAAAGAGGCGTCGTTCAACGTCGGTCAGGATGTTCCGGTCCTCTCCGGTTCGCAGACCACCAGCGGCGATAACGTCTTTAACTCGGTGGAACGTAAAACCGTCGGTACGAAGCTGAAAATCGTACCGCAGATCAACGATGGCGACATGATCCATCTGAAGATCGAGCAGGAAGTTTCCAGCGTGGATAACACCTCGACGGCCGATGCCAGCCTGGGCCCAACGTTCAACACCCGCACCATCAACAACGAAGTGATGGTCCACAGCGGGCAGACGGTGGTGCTGGGAGGGTTGATGGAAAACGTCACCAAACAGTCGGTCTCGAAAGTGCCGCTGTTGGGCGATATTCCGGTTGTGGGTCAGCTGTTCCGCTATACCTCCCAGGACAGCGCCAAACGTAACCTGATGGTGTTTATCCACACCACCGTACTGCGCGACGACGACAACTACGGCGCGGCGTCGAAAGAGAAATATGAGCAGATCCAGGCGCGTCAGCAGCAGCGTATGGAAGAGCACAAGCTGGGCATCGTAGAGAATGCGGATTCACCGATGCTGCCAGTCTATCCGTCCCAGAGCCATACCGCGCCGGTGAGCGCCAGTGCGCCGGTGTCGTCCCGCAACCCGTTTAAAGAATAAGGCGCAAGCGACATGACCGAGATGAGTAATGCGCTCTGTACCAGCACCTGGGCGAAAGAGAACGGGGTCCTGTTCTATAACGATGAGGTTTATATCCGCGAGGATGCGCAGGCGTATGCCCTGCTGGAGATGCGCCGCGTGCTGGGGCGCTCCTATGCCCCGACGATCCTGACGGCGGAAGCGTTTGACGAACTGCTGACCAACATCTGGCAGCAGAACAGCGGCGTCTCGCAGCAGCTGGTGGACGACATGGACGCCGATATTGACCTGATGGCGTTAACCGAGGAGATCCCTGACAACGAAGATCTGCTCGATAACGACGAGAACTCGCCGGTGATCCGCCTGATCAACGCCATTATGGGCGAAGCGGTGAAAGAGGGGGCCTCCGATATTCATATCGAGACCTTCGAGCGCACCCTGAGCATTCGTTTTCGCGTTGACGGCGTGCTGCGTCCGGTGCTGCAGCCGGCGCGCAAGCTCGCGCCGCTGCTGGTGTCGCGTATCAAAGTGATGTCCAGACTGGACATCGCCGAAAAACGTCTTCCCCAGGACGGTCGTATCTCGCTGCGCATTGGTCGTAAGGCCATTGACGTGCGTGTCTCCACTATTCCGTCTCAGTACGGCGAACGCGTGGTGATGCGTCTGCTGGACAAAAGCAACCTTAAGCCGGACATCAACAAGCTCGGTCTGATTGACGAAGAGCTGGTGAAGTTAAAGGGACTGATTGAACGTCCGCACGGCATCATCCTGGTGACCGGCCCGACCGGTTCGGGGAAAAGTACCACCCTGTACGCGCTGCTGTCGGCGCTTAACGGCCATGAACGCAACATTCTGACCGTGGAAGACCCGATCGAGTATGAACTGGAAGGGGTAGGGCAGACCCAGGTCAACCCGCGCGTGGACATGACCTTCGCGCGCGGACTGCGCGCCATTCTGCGCCAGGACCCGGACGTGGTGATGATCGGGGAAATTCGTGACGGGGAAACCGCGCAAATCGCGGTACAGGCCTCGCTCACCGGACACCTGGTGATGTCCACGCTGCACACCAACAGCGCTGCGGGCGCTATTACCCGTCTGCGTGATATGGGGCTGGAGTCATTTTTAATCGGTTCGTCGCTGCTTGGCGTCATTGCCCAGCGTCTGGTGCGTCGGCTGTGTCCGCACTGTCGCACGTCCAGTCCGCTGGATGACAATGAGAAAGCGCTGTTCACCTTTATGGAAACGCCGCCGAAAGCGATTTATCGCGCCGTGGGCTGTGAACAGTGTCGCCAGAGCGGCTACCAGGGACGCGCAGGCATCCATGAATTTCTGGTGGTCGACAGCGCCATGCGCCGTGCGATCCATGAAGACAAAGATGAGATGTCCATCGAAACGCAGCTTTTCAAAGAGGCCTACAGCCTGCGTGAAAACGGTCTGCTGAAGGTGATCTCAGGCGTGACCTCGCTGGAAGAGGTGATGCGCGTCACCGCCGAGCGCGGGGGGGATGCGTAATGGCCTGGTATGCGTGGTCCGCGACGGACGCCGCGGGGAAAACCCAGCGCGGCACCCTGCAGGCCGAAGGGCCAAAGCAGGTGCGCCAGATGCTGCGCGAACAGAAGCTGATGCCAGTGAACATTGCGCCGACCAGCGATCCGGCGGCGGGAAAAAACGCCCGTAAAGGGGCAAAACTGTCGATTCCGGTGCTGTCGATGTTTACCCGACAGCTCGCGACGCTGGTCAATGCCGCGCTGCCGCTGGAGAGTGCGCTGAAGGCGATTGCGAAGCAGACGGAAGATAAAACCCTGGCGGCGATGGTGACCGAGATCCGCGACAAGATTGTGGAAGGTCACACGCTGTTCGACGCCTTCAGCCAGTTTCCGCGCAGCTTCGACAAGCTCTACTGCACCCTGGTGATGGCCGGTGAAAAGACCGGTCATCTCGGTGGCGTGCTGGAAAAGCTCGCCGAGTACAACGAGCAGCGCCAGAAGATGAAAAGCAAGCTCACCCAGGCGATGGTCTACCCCATTACCCTGACGGTGGTGGCGATCGCGGTGATCTCCATTCTGCTGGTCGCCGTGGTGCCGCAGGTCATCGACCAGTTCACCCACATGAAACAAGAGCTGCCGATGACCACCCGCACGCTGATTGCGGTGAGCGACTTTTTACAGGCCTGGGGCATCGTTATCGCCAGCGGCCTGTTCGGGGCGTCGGCGAGCTTTAAATTTTGGATAAAAGTAGAAAAGAACCGATTTGTTTATCATCGGTGGCTGTTGCTAAAGTCACCGCTGAAAAAACTGGTCTGCGCCATCAATAGCGCGCGCTACATCCGTACGCTGAGTATTTTGCAGGCCAGCAGCGTTCCGCTGCTGGAAGGGATGTACATCGCGATGGACGGGATTGAAAACCTCTATGCCCGGCAGGTGCTTGAGCAGGCGGCGGACACCGTGCGCCAGGGGGCATCCCTCTACAACGCGCTGGAACAGGCGAGAATTTTTCCACCCACCATGCTCTACATGGTGGCCTCCGGGGAGGAGAGCGGCGAGCTGGGCTCGCTGATGGATCGTGCGGCGGAAAACCAGGAATCTGCATTACAGCATCGAATTACGTTAACGCTGTCGGTATTTGAACCGGCACTGGTAGTAACTATGGCGACCGTTGTTTTATTTATCGTTCTTTCAATATTACAACCGCTTCTTCAACTTAATAATATGGTGGGTTAATCATGTCTTTGAAAAAAAATAGCCTGAAGCGTCAGGCGGGGTTCACGCTGCTCGAATTAATGGTAGTTATCGTTATTCTCGGTGTGCTGGCCAGTATGGTTGTGCCTAATTTAATGGGCAATAAAGAAAAAGCCGATATTCAGAAAGCGACCAGCGATATTGTGGCGCTGGAAGGTTCGCTGGATATGTACAAACTCGACAACCATCGCTATCCGACCACCGAGCAGGGGTTGCAGGCGCTGGTGACCAAACCTGAAATTGCGCCTGTTCCGAAAGGCTACCGTGACGATGGCTATATTCGTCGCCTGCCGCAGGACCCATGGGGCAATGACTATATTCTGGTCAGCCCGGGTGAACATGGCGCTGTTGATATTTTCTCAGCCGGTCCGGATGCAGAAGCTAATACTGCCGACGATATCAGCAACTGGTCTTTTGATAAAAAAGCTAAGTAATGAATAAGCAACGTGGATTTACCCTGCTGGAAATTATCGTGGCGCTGGTGATATTCGCCCTGAGCGCCATGATGGTGGTCACTACCATTCCATCACGCAGCGGCGCAGATACATTTGGTCAGCAGCTAAAATCCCTCGTTGAATATGGTTCTGACCGTGCGGTAATGGACGGAAATATTGTCGGGCTGGTGATGACCTCGTCAGAATTTGAACTGGTGACGCAGGTTGTAAATAACGGCGAGCGCCACTGGGCACCGTTAAAGTCGGGGCGGATCGCCACCCGCGGCGAGTTTCCTGAGGAGATGCATGTCTCTCTCTCATCGCGAACGCTGGCGGCCACGCTGGACGATGAACCGCAAATCATTTTTTTGCCGGACGGCGAGCTTAGCCGCTTCACGCTCAGCCTCGAAAGCCTGGATAAAAAGCAGCGCTTTCACGTGACGTCACAGGGCTCTGTTCCCGTGGTGGTGGAAAACGATGACTAAACGCAAAACCAAAGAGCAGGGGATGACCCTGCTGGAAGTGATGGTGGCGCTGGTGATTTTCTCCACCGCGGCGCTGGCGCTGATGAACTCCGTCACCCTGAACGTGCGCTTTACCCACAGCCTGTCGGAAACGCTGCAGGCCGGATGGGTGGCGGAAAATCAACTGGCGCAAGCGCAACTGGCTCAGACCGACTTCCCGGACGCCGAGCAGGTGGGCACCGAAACCATGGGCGGACAAACCTGGACCTGGCATATCCAGCGGGTGAAAACCGCCGAAAATACCTTTGCCGATGAGGTACGGGTTTACAGCGAAGCAAGCGATGCGCAACCGGTGGTGGCGCTTCAGCTCGCCGAACCGGAGGTGGATCGTGAGTAAGGTGCAGCGTCAGCAGGGCTTTACCCTGCTGGAAATTATGATTGCGCTGGCCATCTTCGCGGTGATCAGCATTCTCGCCTGGCAAACGCTCGACGGCGCGATGCGCACCTCGACGGCCAGCGACGAGGCGGCGACAAAAGTGACGGCGCTTCAGCGCACGTACAACCTCCTCTCGCGTGACTTTTATCAGCAACAGGCGCGCGCGCCGCGCAACAGCGGCGAGGTGTTCGTCCAGCAGCAGAATGGTGTGGAAATGACAACCCTGAACGGCATCAGCGGCCAGGTGCAGCTGGAGCGGGTGCGCTGGACGCTAAAGGACAAGCGCCTGTGGCGCAACGTCTGGGCTGCTATCGACGGTCCTGCCAGCGCGCAGCCGGAAGAAGTGCCGATTCTGAGCGATGTGAAAGAGATGAAATGGCGCTTCTGGCACGAGGGCTGGCAGGAAAAATGGACCGACATCGCCCATCAGCCTGATGGCGTTGAGCTGAATCTGACCATGGAAAACGGCGAAACCTGGCGCTGGGTTTTTCTCACTCCCGGCGATATGCCTGAGATCCAGACCGCGCCAAAAGAGACGAATGCGGACCCGGCGCAGCCGGCAGCGGAGAATGCGGCCCAGCCCGTAACAACCCCGCAGCCCGATACGGCAGTCGATCCAGGAGTGAGTTCATGAGCGGCAAAACAGCGCGAAAAGAGCGTGGCGTGGCGCTGCTGGTGGTGCTGATCCTGCTGGTGATGATGTCCGCCCTGGCGGCGAAAATCAGTCAGCAGTTCTGCCGCCACCTGCAAAAAACGCATTATCAGGTCAGCCAGCAGACGCTGCGCTGGGCCATTGCCCGTCAACAGAAGGTACTGGAAAACGTGTTGCAGAAAGCGGCCAGTTCAGAAGGGGCGGGGCTGTCGCCGCAAGGTGACTGGGCACAGCCGCTGAAAACCCACGGGGATAATTACACCGTGGTGAGTCAGGTGGAGGATGCCCGGACCTGCTTTAACGTCAATAGTCTGCTGGGCGGTGACGCGGCGCCAGCGGCCCCGGCCGACCCAACTGCGCTGCCGGAAAAACCGGTCAAAGAGCAGATTATCGAACAGCTGCTGGCTGAAAGTGGCGTCGGTACGCTGGCGGCAGAAGAGATTTACCAGCAGCTGGTGGATTATCTTGACGCCGACGACGTGACGGCGAAACAGGGCCAGGAGGTCGACGCCTGGGCGAGCGTGACGCCCGCCCGCGGTCCGGCGAATCAAATGATGCGCACCATCAACGAAATCAGACTGCTGCCCGCCTTTCCGCAGGCTGCGTGGCCGAAGGCTGGCAAGCTGCTGTGCGCCTTGCCGGATACGGATGGCACCATAAATGTCAATACCTTAACACGCGAACAGGCGCCGCTGCTGGCGGCGGTTTTTACCGGCGTGCTAAACACGGACGACGCTGCCCGCCTGATCGATTCACGCCCGGAGGAGGGGTGGGCGTCGCTGGAGGCATTCAGCAAAGTGCTGGAGAGCAACTATCCGCAGACCAAAGATATCCTGGCGCAGATTCAGGACAGGGTTGCGGTCAACAGTCGCTATTTTCGGGTGGAAACCACCGGCAACACCGATGATTTAACGCTGCGCGTCGTCAGCCAGCTTCACGTTGACAGTGAGGCTGGCAAGGTCGTGACCTGGCAACGCCGCTACCGAATGGTTGAATAAGATAAGTAGATGATAATGAAAAAAGTGCTTTTTATTCGTCCCGACACCCGCGAGGACGGCAAAATCTGGTGGTGTGAATCCGGTAACGATCGGGTGGAATATCTGACGGGCTGGAGCGCACTGAGCGAACTTTCCTGCCACCCGCTTTCTCAGCAGGTGTGCCTGCTGTTGCCGGCGAGCGAGACGATCTTTCGTCATTTTACCCTGCCGAAAAAAGGACTTTCCGCCCAGACGGCGCAGTTCTCGTGGATGGCGGAAGAGACGCTGCTCGGCGAGGTAGATACGCTGCACTGGACGGTGCTGAACAAAAAGGGGGCGGAAGTGGATGCCGTGGCCATCGACGCTGAACGTCTGCGCCACTGGCTGGAGCTGTTCGCTCAGGCGGGGCTCGCGGTGGCCCAGGCGCTGCCGGATGCCTGGCTGCTGCCGGTGAGCGAAGGGGGCACGACGCTGGTGAGCCTGGAGGAGAGCTACTGGCTGCGTTTTTCCCCCGGCAGCGCTGGCGAAGCCGATACGGTCCTGCTGCCGCTGCTGTTGAGTAAATGCCGGGCGGGTGAGGTGTGCTGCTACGGCGATGCGCCGCAGGAGGTACAGGTGGATGAATGGCTGGCATGGCAGCATCCGCTGGTGCTGATCCAGCCCCAGTGGCAGGGCTGTCGTATCAACATGCTGCACGGGGAGTTTTCCGGGCGCAGCGCCAGCGGTCCGCGTTTTCGCCACGCGAAAAAGGCCCTCGCGGCGGCGGCGCTGCTTTGCGTCGGACTGCTGATCGGCCCCCGCGTTGGTATGGCGTGGATGCTCACGCATCAGCAAAACGAGATCCACCGGGAGATGACCACCGTAGCGCAGCACTATTTCCCGACCCTGCGCCAGACCAGCAACCTGAAATACTACGTCGGGCAAAATATCAGCAAGGCGAAGAAAGGGATCTTCCTGCAGCTCGAAGCGCTGAATCAAATCAGGCAGTCATTGCCGTCGCTGGAGATCAATAACGTGGAATATGACGAAACGCAAAATCAGCTGACGCTGAATGTGAAATCCATGGATAAACAGACCCTGCAGGATTTTGTCGCCCGCAGCGCCGAAACCTTTGAATTTACGATGCAGCCGATTTCCGGCGAGGCGCCTTATACCGCCATTATTACCGGGAGCTATAAATGAAAACGCAAATAGCCCAGTTAAAAAACCGCTGGCAACATTACAGTCCACGCGAGCGTAATTTATTTAAACTCTGCGGCGGGGCACTCTGCTGCGCGATGGTTTATTACGGCGCGATGATGCCGCTCGATACTCTCATCAAAAATAACGAGGCCGTGTTATTTAAGCAGAAGCAGACGCTGAACTGGATGCGCCAGGAAATTGATAAAAACCATCTCCAGTCCAGAATCGTCAATACCCCGAACCCGCGCAGCGTGGTGGAAGAAAGTGCCAAAGTCGTGCACGTCGCGTTGACAAACGTGCGTCAGGAAGAGCAGTCGCTGACCTTTGATGTCGAGCGCGTCAGCGTTTCTGCCCTGCAAAACTGGCTGCGTGAGATGAACGTCTCTTCCGGTATCCATCTGGAGAAACTCGCGTTGACGCCGGTGGATCGTCAGAGTGACGTGAAAGCGCACATTACGCTGAGCTGGGCGAAAAGCGCATGAACCCACTAATGCTGTTGCAGCAGGCGAATCTGCCGGGTCTGTGCGTCATGAGCGGAGCGCTGGGCGCGATCCTCGGCAGTTTCCTCGGCGTAGTGGCGGAGCGTATTCCGCCGCTGGTAATGGAAGAAGAGGGGGCAGGCAATCTGCTGTTTCCCGCCTCTCACTGCCCGGAATGCCACCACGCCCTGAGCGCGTGGGAAAATATTCCCATCATTAGCTGGTGTGCGCTGCGCGGCCGCTGCCGCCACTGCCATAGCGCGATTCCGCTGCGACTGCTGCTGGTGGAAGTATGTAGCGCTCTCTTCTTTGCCGCCAGCGCCGCGCTGGCGCCGTCGTTTTTGGTGCTGATCGCGCTGTGGGTGATGTGGAGTCTGCTGCTGCCGCTGGTGGTGATCGACGCGCGCCATATGCTGCTGCCGGACTGCCTGACCCAGCCGCTGCTGTGGACGGGGCTGATGTTCCATGCCCTGTTCCGTACGCTACCGCTGACCGATGCTATCTATGGCGCGGTGGCGGGATATCTGTCGCTCAGGCTGGTTTACTGGGCATTCCGCCTGCTGACCGGCCGGGAAGGATTAGGCTATGGTGATTTTAAGCTGCTGGCGGCGCTGGGCGCCTGGTGTGGCTGGCAAGCGTTGCCCTCTATTGTGCTGATCGCGGCGCTGGGGGGCATTATCATGCATTGCCTGTTAAAGCCCTTTGAGAATAAAAATAACCTTATTTCCTTTGGTCCATATATTGCATTTTCCGGGCTGGTTGTATTTATCGCGCAAATCCCACATCTCATTTTTTAAATAATGTAGTCAAGTTTTTTTTGAAATTTTTTCATCGGGGGAATGAAAGGCGAAAATAAATTCCCCGCTGTATTCTTCTCTACGCAATAAAACATTTGTCGAAGTTTATGAGTGGAGGAAGGTACAGCGCAATAATAAGCAGGTCTTTCGCGAACCAGAAACGTTCACGATTAATTTATCAGTAAATAACGTTTGTCCATGTTTAATGGAAAAGCATGGGTATTTAATTTCACAAATCGTATTATCAGGATCAAATAATGAAATTTCTGAAGCCTAAATATCTGGCACTCTTCGTTGCAGCGGCTGCAAGCCCGGTGTTCGCAGCCGTGCCAGGTAAAGCAACTATCGCCAGTGGTAATGATAAATTTGCCATTGTCGAAGTTGATCAGTCTGCTACTGCTTACAACAACCTCGTCAAAGTCCATGATGGCGCCGATGTTAAAGTGCAGTGGGATGTCTGGAGCGGCGCGGCGCCGACTTCAGCGAAAGTGTTGCTCGACGGCAAAACCGTCTGGACCGGTGCAGGCAGCATGTCCGGCACGGCAACATTTAAAGTGACCAAAGGCGGTCGCTATCAGGAAACGGTTGAACTCTGCAACGCCAGCGGGTGCAGCACCAGCGCCAGCAAACTGATTATCGTCGCGGATACCGACGGTAGCCATCTGCTGCCGCTTAACACCACCATGCAGGAAAATAATAAAACCCTCTCTAAGCATACCGATAAAGTGGTCGGTGCCTATTTCCCTGAGTGGGGCGTTTATGACCGTAAATTCCCGGTGGATAAAATCCCGGCAGCTAACCTTAACCACATTCTGTATGGCTTCATTCCAATCTGCGGCGGCGATGGCATCAACGACAGCCTGAAAACCATCGAAGGGGGTAACAGCTTCGAAGCGCTGAAGCGCGCCTGTGCGGGCCGTCAGGACTTCCAGGTGGCGATTCACGACCCGTGGGCCGCACTGCAGCAATCCCGGACTGGCCTCGACAGCTGGGACGAGCCCTATAAAGGCAACTTCGGCCAGCTGATGGCAATGAAGAAAGCCAATCCAGGGCTGAAAGTGCTGCCGTCTATCGGTGGCTGGACCCTCTCCGATCCGTTCTTCAAAATGCATGACAAAGCGATCCGCGATCGCTTCGTGGCTTCCGTGAAAGATTTCCTGAAAACCTGGAAATTCTTCGACGGCGTGGACATCGACTGGGAATTCCCGGGCGGCGGCGGTCAGAACGAAACGCTGGGCAACCCACAGCAGGATAAAGAGACGTATACCGCACTGATGCGCGAACTGCGCGCCATGATGAATGAACTGTCAGCCGAAACCGGCCGTACCTTTGAACTGACCTCAGCAATCGGTTCAGGCAGCGACAAAATTGAAGACGTTGATTACACCACTGCCCAGCAGTACATGGATCACATCTTCCTGATGAGCTACGACTTCTACGGCGGCTGGAGCAATACCGATCTGGGTCACCAGGCGGCACTGCGTGCGCCGGCGAACAAACCGGATACCAATTACACCACCGAAAACGGCGTCAATGCGCTGCTGGCGCAGGGTGTACAGCCCGGCAAAATTGTCGTGGGGACGGCCATGTATGGCCGCGGCTGGACCGGCGTTCACGGTTACAGCAATAACAACCCGTTCACCGGCACGGCAACGGGCATGGTGAAAGGGACCTGGGAACCGGGCGTGGTTGACTATCGTCAGATCGTTAACGAGTACAAAGGCAAAGCGGGCTGGGAATACAACTATGATGCTACCGCTGAAGCGCCGTATCTGTTTAACAAAACCACCGGCGATCTGATCACCTATGAAGATGCGCGTTCCGCAACGGCGAAAGGTCAGTATGTGCTGGCGAAAAACCTGGGCGGTCTGTTTGCCTGGTCGATCGACTCCGATACCGGAGACATTCTGAACGCGATGAATGAAAGCCTGACAGGCGGCGCTGCGCCGGTTGATCCGGTGGTGACCAACCATGCGCCGGTGGCGACTTCCGCTGACCAGAGCGTAACCGGTCCGGCGACGGTGACCCTGGATGGCTCGGCTTCTACCGATCCGGATGGCGATGCCATCACCTACAAGTGGACGCAGATCTCTGGCCCGTCGGTGACCCTCACCAACAGCACCAAAGCGAAAGCGACCTTCAACGTTGCCGCTGTCACCAGTAACCAGACTCTGGCGTTCCGCCTGACGGTCACTGATGCGAAAGGGTTGAGCAGCACCGCTGACGTCCAGGTCGTGAACAAAGCGCCGAAAGCAAACCAGGCGCCGGTCGTGAACCAGATGGAAGCCGTGACGCTGGAAGCGGGCCAGAGCTACTCTCTGCACGCTCAGGCTAACGATCCTGATGGCGACGCGCTGACCTACTCCTGGAGCGTTCCTGCGAATATGCAGGCGACAGGCGCAGACACCGCGAACCTGAACATCACCGCACCGGACGTGGACGCGGAATCAACGTACACGCTGACCGTGGTGGTAAGCGATGGCAAGTCCAGCGTACAGACTAACGTGCAGGTGACGGTAACGCCTAAAGCGGCGGAAACGCCGTCTGACGAAGGCAATACCCCTTCCGATGAAGGCAACACGCCGTCTGACGAAGGTAACACCCCATCCGATGAAGGCAACACGCCGTCTGACGAAGGTAACACCCCATCCGATGAAGGCAATACGCCGTCTGACGAAGGTTCTGCCACCAGTAGCTGCGATAAGCCTGTTGACGCCAACGCCAGCAAATACGCTGCCTGGAGTGCAAGCAAGGTTTACAACGCGGGCAATACCGTCAGCTTCGACAACCTGGTCTGGAAAGCAAAATACTGGACTCAGGGCAACCAGCCGGGCTTCGGTGTGGATGCATGGGAGCTGGTCAGTCAGGTGAAATTCAACTGGCGCTCCGACGTGGTCTATAACGGCGGCGACACCACTACCTACAACGGTTACTCCTACACCGCGAAATGGTGGACGAAGGGTGATAAACCCGGTAGCAGCGATGTATGGGTGAAAAAAGGCCCTGCGGCTGACTGCCAGTAAGTCATAGCCATAACGATGCGGGTAAGTAACTTGCCCGCCATCACGGTCCACGTCCCGAGACGGGCGTGGGCCGTAAATCAGGAAACAGCGCGATAAGCGCGTAAGGAGACAATGAAAAAGAGCCGGACTGAAAATGAAAACGTTATTTTTATTGTTGCTGATAATAAGCCATAGCGTCTTTGCCAACTGCTGGGATAAAGCCGCCAGTTATTACCATGTGGATCCTTATCTGTTGTATGCCATTGCTAATATTGAATCGGGAATGAATCCCAATGCGATTGGACAGAATAATGATGGAACGCGTGATGTCGGCCTGATGCAGATTAATAGTTCACATTTTTCCGAGCTGGAGCGAAAAGGCATTAATGAGTACCGGTTAATTACCGAGCCCTGCACCTCGATTATGGTTGGCGCATCGATATTATCCGGAATGATTAAAGTTTATGGCTATAACTGGGAGGCGGTCGGCGCCTATAACGCGGGTCTGAAAAAAGAGAATTACCCGCAGCGCATGGTCTATGCCCGTAAGGTCTGGAATAAATATCAGAAATTAAAACGTAGCACCCGTAATCGTTATTATTATTGATTTTTGTTTTTTGAAGAGTACCAACTGGTGTTCTTCATAAAACGAAAACTGCTCCCGGGTTTATTTATTAAATGATTAATAAATAAACCGCGAAACAAATTAACTTTTATATACCCTTTATATAATTAAGAGGACCATTGACATGAACAAAAGAACATTACTCAGTGTTCTTATTGCGGGCGCATGTGTTGCACCGTTTATGGCTCAGGCAACCCAGCTGCAGGCCAGCAGCGAACCTTACACCGTTAAGGCCAGCGATCTGCAGAAGAAAGAGCAGGAGTTGACCAACTTCCCGCTGATGGCTTCAGTGAAGTCAACCATCCGCACGCTGGACAACAGCCTGGTGGAACAAATTGAGCCGGGTAAATCGACAAACCCGGAAAACGTCAAGCGCGTGGAAGGGATTATCAAGGCCAGCGACTGGGAATATCTCTTCCCACTGCGTGCGCCGGAATATACCTACAGCAACTTCCTGAAAGCGGTCGGTAAATTCCCGGCATTGTGCCAGACCTATACCGATGGTCGTAACAGCGATGCCATCTGCCGTAAGTCTCTGGCAACCATGTTCGCGCACTTCGCGCAGGAAACTGGCGGCCACGAGTCCTGGCGTCCGGAAGCCGAGTGGCGTCAGGCGCTGGTTTACGTGCGTGAGATGGGCTGGAGCGAAGGTCAGAAGGGCGGCTATAACGGCGAATGTAACCCGGATGTCTGGCAGGGTCAGACCTGGCCGTGCGGTAAAGACAAAGATGGCGATTTCGTTAGCTACTTTGGTCGCGGTGCGAAACAGCTCTCCTATAACTACAACTACGGCCCGTTCTCTGAAGCGATGTACGGCGACGTCCGCGTACTGCTGGACAAACCTGAGCTGGTGGCGGACACTTGGCTGAACCTTGCTTCCGCGATCTTCTTCTTCGCCTACCCGCAGCCGCCAAAACCAAGCATGCTGCAGGTTATCGACGGCACCTGGCAGCCGAACGATCACGATAAGGCGAATGGTCTGGTTCCGGGCTTCGGCGTGACCACGCAGATCATCAACGGCGGCGTGGAGTGCGGTGGCCCGACTGAGATCGCCCAGTCTCAAAACCGTATCAAATACTACAAAGAGTTCGCCAACTACCTGAAGGTGCCTGTTCCGTCTAACGAAGTGCTGGGCTGCGCCAACATGAAGCAGTTCGACGAAGGCGGTGCCGGCGCGCTGAAGATCTACTGGGAACAGGACTGGGGATGGAGCGCGGATACCCCGTCAGGCCAGACTTACTCTTGCCAGCTGGTGGGTTACCAGACGCCATTCAGCGCCTTTAAAGAGGGTGACTACACCAAATGCGTGAAGCATTACTTCAACGTCAACGTGGTGGGTGAAGACGGCACTTCCGACGGCGGTAGCGTCACGCCAGCTCCGACCCCGACCCCGACCCCTGTCGACCCAACGGACGAAGGCAACACCACGCCGGTGCCGGACGATAACACCCCGGCTCCGGAAGATAATACGCCAGCGCCGGTAAACCATGCGCCGATAGCAAAAATCGCCGGTCCGGTGGGGGCGGTTGAAGCGGGTAAATCTGTTTCTCTGAATGCGTCTGGCTCGACCGACGAAGACGGTAACCACCTGACTTATACCTGGACGGCTCCGAACGGCCAGACCGTAAGCGGCGATGATAAAGCGATTATTACGTTCAATGCACCGGAAGTGGCGGCGGCGACGCAGTACCCGATCAACCTTACCGTCAGTGACGGCGAGCTGAGCAGCACTACCACCTATACGCTGAACGTACAGGCTAAGCAGACCAACGGCGGCCAGACCGGGACTTACCCGACCTGGACTTCCAAAACCAAATGGAAAGCAGGCGATATCGTTAACAACCGCGGCCAGCTGTTCCAGTGCAAACCTTATCCGTACAGCGGCTGGTGCAATAACGCGCCATCCTACTACGAGCCAGGTAAAGGGATTGCATGGCAGGACGCGTGGACTGCGCTGTAATCAGCAAAACAGCAAAATGACAAACGGCAACCTTCGGGTTGCCGTTTTTTTCTCATCGTAAAAATGCAGGACCCGATCTACCGATGCAACTTCCCGTGATCCCGCAGCCACGCCGCCGTGCGCGTAATCCCTTCATCCAGCGTCACGATCGGTTTGTACCCAAGCTCGTTCTCCGCCCGCGAAATATCCAGCGTGAAATCAAAGTTCAGCTTCGATACGCCGTAATGCGTCAGCGCAGGCTCTTTGGCCGATTTACTGCCAAAACGCTCCATGCTGCGGGCAATCATATCCAGCATTGGGTAAGGGACTGAACGGATGCGGCAGTCGATCTGCAGCTCGTCAATTAAACGCTGCACAATGCTGCGCAGCGTGCAGGGTTCGCCGTTCGTGATGTTGTAGGCGCGACCGGAGATCAGCTTATCGCAGTCCGGCTGGCTTGCCAGCCACATGGCGTGAACGGCGTTTTCGTAATAGGTCATATCCACCAGCGCATCGCCGCCGCGCGGCAGCAGCACGCTGCCGTAGTGGTGCATCATCTGCGCCAGGCGCGGAATAAACACTTTGTCGTGCGGCCCGAACAGGCTCTGCGGACGTAAGACCGTAAAACGGGTGTGCGGGTTCGACTGTGCCAGCAGGTCAATCACCTCTTCGCTGGCCGCCTTGCTGCGGGCAAACTCGCAGGCAAAGCGAGCCGGACGGAAATCTTCCTGCACGTCACGATGGTGGTGATAGTCGAAATAGAGTGAAGGTGACGAGATATGAATAAAGTTACGCACGCCCCAGGCAACGGCCCATTCGCCCAGACGGCGGGTTGCCCGCACGTTGGCTAGATCGAAGGCTTCCTGGGTACCCCACGGGGAGGTGAAGCTGGAGCAGTGCCACAGCGTGTCGATACCGGCGAGCATCACTTTCGCCTGAGAGGAGACCAGCTCCGTCAGGTCAGCATGGACGAACTCCGCGCCCATTTTTTGCAGCAGTTTTCCCATCGCTTCGTTGCGACCGGTAGCCCTGACGCTAATGCCCTTGTTGCGCAGAAATTCGACCGCATTTCGGCCTAAGCCGCTGGTCGCCCCGGTAACCAGTACCTTCATATCAATCCACTGTGTTGAAAAGAATTTCGTGCGCATTCTTTCGTGAATTACGGCGCTATGCAATGGGAAAGGTGAAAGAAAGAGAGTTTAATTTAGATCTTTTCCGTCTTTTGTTCTGCCCGTTGCGCAATCCGCTTTGCCATTCCGCGGAAGATAAACAGGTGGGCGGGGATCATCAACAGCCAGTAGAACAGACCCGGCATTCCGTGCGGATGCCACCAGGCGCGGACGTCCAGTTCACGACAATCGCCTTTGTCTTTCAGGGTAAAGCAGAGTCGGCCCAGCCCCGGGGCTTTCATACCGAACAGCAGCGCCAGCTGTTTTTCCGGCTCGACGATGATGACCTTCCAGCTGTCGACCGCGTCGCCCACCTCAAGATACGGGCGTGCCGGGCGGCCTTTTGCCAGCCTGTGCCCCACCAGCAGATCCATTGCTCCGCGCGTTTGCCACAGGATATTACCGAAGAAATAACCGTCTTTGCCGCCAATCTGGTTCACGACTTCCCACAGATCTGCAAGGCTGGCGGAAGTTTTCACCGTGCAGCCCGCCTGTTTCGGGTAATAGCCGTACTCCGGCCGCCAGCGGGCAAACGCCTGGGCGTCGTAGCCCCAGTCGCTGGAGTTCACCAGCTGCTCTTCCTCTTTCAGCGTATTGCGCACGGCATCATCAAAGCGGATCAGATCCTGGGGAATGAGTGCCCGCAGTTCGCGATCGTCCGCCAGTAAATCATGTTTGAGCCCCTGGATCAGCGCTTTGGCGGTCGTCGGCGGCACGGAGGTGATCACATTCAAAAACCACACCGAAATCCAGCGGGTTGGAAAGGGGATGGGGATCAGCCAGCGGCGGCGGCCGCTGACGCGCATGAAATGTTCGAACTGCTCCTGATAGCTCAGCACTTCAGGGCCTGCCGCCTCCAGCACGCGGTGTTGCTCCGCCGGGCGATCCAGCAGGGCCACCAGATAATGCAGTAAATTCTCCAGCGCAATCGGCGTGGTGCGCGAGCGTACCCAGCGCGGCGGCGTGAGTACGGGCAGGTTGTAAACCATATCGCGCATCACTTCGAAGGCGGCGGAGCCTGCGCCGACGATGATCCCGGCGCGCAGTTCGGTGACGGGGATATTCGCCCCGCGCAGGGTGTCAGCCGTCAGCTGGCGGGCGCGCAGGTGATCGGACTGCTCGTGTTCGGGCGCCTGGAGCGAGCTTAAAAAAATGACCTGCTTCACCGGGGTTTGCAGCAGGGCGTCGCGAACGTTCATCGCCACCTGCCGCTCGTGGGCGATAAAATCCCCGCCTTCGCCCATGCTGTGCACCAGGTAGTAAAGCGTGTCGACCCCTTCCAGCAGGGCGGGAAGTTCCTTCGGCCAGTTGAGGTCAACGCTGTGGCAGGTGACGCCAGGCAAACTGAGCTTTTGCAGGCGTTCGGTGTTGCGTGCCGCTGCCAGCACCTGGTGTCCCTGCTGGCTTAACGCCGCGGTGAGATGCTGACCGATGTACCCGCTGGCGCCGAGCACCAGAATTCGTTGCGGCACGTGATGCTCCTTATCGCTGTAAAAACGCCTGCCAGTGTTTCACCACGTCCGCCAGCTGTTCGCGGCTCACGTCGAGATGCATGACCAGGCGCACGACGGGTGAGGCGTTGATCAGCACGCCACGTGATTTCATAAATTCACCCAGCGCAGCGGCGCGGTCATCGCCCACGCGTACGAACAGCATGTTGGTGTCGTGGCGCATCACGTCGGCGCCAATCACGCGCAGCTGCGCCGCCATCCACGCGGCGTTGTCGTGATCGTCCTTCAGGCGCGCCACGTTATTTTTCAGGGCATATAGCCCGGCAGCCGCCAGAATACCCGCCTGACGCATGCCGCCGCCGGTCATTTTACGCCAGCGGTTGGCGCGCTTGATGTAGTCCGCGTCGCCCACAAGCAGAGAGCCCACCGGCGTGCCCAGGCCTTTAGAGAGGCAGATGGTGAACGAGTCGCAGTATTGCGCAATCTCCTTCAGCTCGCAGCCATACTCCACGACGGCGTTAAAGATGCGCGCGCCGTCCACGTGCAGGCCGAGCCTGCGCTCGCGGGTGAATTCCCACGCTGCTTTCAGGTATTCGCGCGGCAGGACTTTGCCGTTGTGGGTGTTTTCGAGGCTGAGCAGCCTGGTGCGGGCGAAGTGAATATCGTCAGCTTTGATTTTCGCCGCGACTTTATCGAGCGGCAGGGAGCCGTCCGGCGCGGCGTCAATCGGCTGCGGCTGAATGCTGCCGAGCACCGCCGCGCCGCCGGCTTCGTAGAGATAGTTATGCGCGCCCTGGCCGACGATATACTCTTCCCCGCGCTCGCAGTGGCTGAGCAGCGCCACCAGGTTAGCCTGCGTGCCGGTCGGCAGGAACAGCGCGGCCTCCTTGCCGCTCAGCTCTGCCGCGTAACGCTGCAGTTCGTTAACCGTTGGGTCATCGCCGTAGACGTCATCCCCGACCGGGGCGGCCATCATCTCTTCGAGCATGGCGCGGCTCGGGCGGGTTACGGTATCACTGCGTAAATCAATCATTTCACATCCCTTTATTTTAAGAGGTCATGCGAAATGTTTTACCTGAGCCAGTTGGTTTTTGCCAGTTCGATCACCTCGTCGCCGCGCCCGCTGATGATGGCGCGCAGCATATACAGGCTAAAGCCTTTGGCCTGTTCCAGCTTGATCTGCGGCGGGATCGCCAGCTCTTCTTTGGCGACGACGACATCCACCAGCACCGGACCGTCGATGGAAAATGCGCGCTGCAGGGCTTCGTCCACCTCTGAGGCTTTCTCCACGCGAATACCGGTGATGCCGCAGGCCTCGGCGATGCGTGCGAAGTTGGTGTCGTGCAGCTCGGTGCCGTCCGTGAGATAGCCTCCGGCCTTCATCTCCATCGCCACGAAGCCCAGCACGCTGTTGTTAAAGACCACGATTTTCAACGGGAGCTTCATCTGCACCACCGACAGGAAATCCCCCATCAGCATGCTGAACCCGCCGTCGCCGCACATCGCCACCACCTGACGCTCCGGGGCCGTCGCTTTTGCGCCCAGCGCCTGCGGCATGGCGTTGGCCATCGAGCCGTGGTTGAACGAGCCGAGCAGGCGACGCTTGCCGTTCATCTTCAGATAGCGTGCCGCCCAGACGGTTGGCGTGCCCACGTCGCAGGTAAAGATGGCGTCGTCGTCCGCGAAATGACTAATCTGCTGCGCCAGATACTGCGGGTGAATGGCTTTGTCGCTCGGTTTGGCGAGGTCGTCCAGCCCCTTGCGGGCGTCGCGATAGTCGCTCAGGGCCTTATCAAGGAACTTGCGGTCCGTTTTTTCTTCAAGCAGCGGCAGCAGGGCGGCAAGCGTGGATTTGATGTCGCCCACCAGCGCCATATCAACCTTGCTGTGCGCGCCGATGCTGGCCGGGTTGATATCAATCTGAATGATTTTCGCATCCGTCGGGTAGAACGCGCGATACGGGAATTGGGTGCCGAGCAGGATCAGCGTGTCGGCGTTCATCATGGTGTGGAAGCCGCTGGAGAAACCGATCAGACCGGTCATCCCCACATCAAAGGGGTTGTCGTACTCGACGTGCTCTTTGCCGCGCAGGGCGTGGACAATAGGGGCCTTAAGCTTACCGGCGAATTCAAGCAGCTCCTTGTGCGCGCCCGCGCAGCCGCTGCCGCACATCAGGGCGATATTGCTGGAGTAACGCAGCAGCTGAGCCAGCTTTTTCAGCTCCTCTTCCGCAGGCCTCACCACCGGCTGTGGGGCGTGATACCAGTGGATGCTGGCCCCTTCTGGCGCAGCCTTGAGGGCCACATCGCCCGGGATAACGACTACAGAAACGCCGCGGTTCAGCACGGCCTTGCGCATGGCGATCGCCAGCACCTGCGGGATCTGCTCCGGGGATGAAACCAGCTCGCAATAGTGGCTGCATTCACGGAACAGCTCCTGCGGATGCGTCTCCTGAAAATAGCCGCTGCCGATTTCGGAAGAGGGGATATGGGCGGCAATCGCCAGCACCGGCACGTGGTTACGGTGACAGTCAAAGAGGCCGTTGATCAGATGCAGGTTACCCGGCCCGCACGATCCGGCGCAGACGGCCAGTTCCCCCGTGATCTGCGCTTCAGCGCCTGCGGCGAAGGCGGCAACCTCTTCATGGCGGGTGGGCATCCATTCGATGGTCTTCATCTTGTTGAGGCTGTCGCTAAGTCCGTTCAGGGAATCGCCGGTTACGCCCCAGATACGTTTCACGCCAGCCTGTTCGAGCGTTTTCGCTATATATGCAGCCACGGTTTGTTTCATGGTTGTCCGTCTCCTTTTTGTGATATCGCTTACAAGCTTAGAAGAAAGTCTCCGTATTGCCCGTCGCATCCTCCCAATTAAAAGGTGCTTTTCATGCGCAATTATTCGGCATAATCTGGTGTTACCTCAGTAAAAACAGGAATTATTTCAAATGGTTAAATCATTGTTAATCGCTGTTAATGAAAAGCTATCGTGCGACGATCTTGGCAAACTCTTGTTACGACTTGCCGTCGGCGGGCTGATGCTTTTTCATGGTTTGCACAAGCTTTTTGGCGGCGTGGGCTTTATCAGCGGCATGCTGGTGGAAAAAGGGCTGCCGGGATTTATCGCCTACGGCGTGTTGGTTGGCGAAGTGGTGGCACCGATCCTGATTATTGTCGGGCTCTTTACGCGTCCGGCCGCGCTGGTGCTGGCCTTTACGATGATTGTGGCGTGGCTGATGGTGGGAATGGGGGAAACGCTCGCCCTCGATAAGGTAGGCGCATGGGCGATTGAAAGCCTGGTGTATTTCTTTATCGGCTCGCTGGCGGTCGCGTTTTTAGGGGCGGGGCGGTTTGCGCTGGGTAAAGCGCCCGCGTGGCGGTAGGGTTATTGTAGGTCGGGTAAACGCAGTGCCACCCGACAAAAAGCCCGGTGGCGCTGACGCTTACCGGGCCTACGATCGAACGTTTACCGTTTATGCGAGGACGAGATCGCCCTGTGGATGGCATGAGCATGCCAGCACGTAACCCTCGGCAATTTCCGCGTCCGACAGCGTCATGGTGCTGGTGACGGTGTACTCCCCGGAAACCACCTTCGTCTTACAGCAGCCGCACACGCCCGCACGACAGGCAGCCACTACCGGCACCTTGTTGCTTTCCAGCGCCTCCAGCAGCGTGGTCCCCACGCGGCCAAAGAAGGTCTGCGCAGGCTGCAGTTTGGTGAAGGTAATGCCGCTGGTTGCCGCTTCCGCCACCGGCGTGAAGAACTGCTCTTTGAAGAAGCGGGTCACGCCAAGCGCTTTCACCTCTTTCTCCACGATATCCATGTACGGCGCCGGGCCGCAGGTCATCACGGTGCGGTTCGCGATATCCGGTACGCTTTGCAGCAGCTCGCGGCTCAGGCGACCGGGCACAAAGCCGTGGGTCGCGTTGTGCTCCGCCACCAGCGTCACCGGATAATCACGCCATTCCCCGGCAAAAATCACATCTTCCGGGGAACGGACGCTGAAGATCGACTGCACATCGGCCTGCGGGCGATTTTTTGCCAGCCAGCGGCGCATCGACATAATCGGCGTTACGCCACAGCCCGCCGCCAGCAGCAGGAATTTATCGTCTGCTTTGTCGTCACAGGTGAATTCCCCCTGCGCGTCAGACAGCCAGATGTAATCCCCGCGCTTGACGTCCCGCGTCAGCCACTGCGAGCCCGCGCCGTCGTCAATGCGTCGGACGGTGAGCGTAATGTACTCGCTCACGCCCGGCGTGGAGGAGATCGTGTAGGCGCGCAGCGTGTCCGCCGAATTGCGAACGCTGACCAGCGCGTACTGGCCTGCACGGTACGGATAGTAGTCATGGCACAGCAGCGACAGCGTCCACACATCCGGCGTCTCCTGATGGATGTGATGAACCTGCATCCGCCACGGACATTGTGAGGTTGGCATGGTCATGAATAACTCCTTACGCGCTCAGCAGCTGTTTCATATCATCTTCAACGTTGGTCACGGAACGCAGGCCGAATTTCTCGTTCAGCACCGCCAGCAGGTCTGGCGTCAGGAAGCCAGGCGCGGTCGGGCCGGTCACGATGTTGGTGACGCCGAGAGAGAGCAGGGTCAGGAGGATGACAATCGCTTTCTGCTCGAACCATGACAGCACCAGCGACAGCGGCAGGTCGTTCACGCCGCAGCCCAGTTTCTCCGCCAGGGTGACCGCCAGAATGATGGCCGAGTAAGCATCGTTACACTGGCCCGCATCGATCAGGCGCGGCAGACCTTCGATGTCGCCAAAGTCCAGCTTGTTGAAACGGTATTTGCCGCATGCCAGGGTCAGGATCAGGCAGTCTTCCGGCACGCTGGTGGCGAAATCGGTGAAGTAGTTACGCTCGCCGCGCGCGCCGTCGCAGCCGCCGACGAGGAAGATGTGGCGCAGCTTTTCACGGCTGACGAGATCGATCAGCGAATCAGCGGCACCCAGCAGGGTTTCACGACCGAAGCCGACGGTAATAAGGTGCGGGATCTCGCTGTACGGGAAGCCTGCCATCTGCTGCGCCTGGGCGATAACCGGACCGAAATCGTCACCTTCAAGATGGCTCACGCCCGGCCAGCCAACGATGCTGCGGGTCCAGATGCGGTCATCGTACGCGCCGACGGTCGGGTCGATGATGCAGTTAGAGGTCATCACGATAGGGCCAGGGAAGCGGGCGAACTCCACCTGCTGGTTCTGCCAGCCGCTGCCGTAGTTACCGATGAGATGCTTAAATTTACGCAGCTCCGGGTAGCCGTGCGCCGGCAGCATTTCGCCGTGGGTATAAACGTTAACGCCGGTGCCTTCGGTTTGCTTCAGCAGGTTGTAGAGATCTTTCAGGTCGTGACCGGAAATCAGAATGCACTTGCCTTCGGTTGCCTTGACGTTGACCTGCGTCGGCGTCGGGTGGCCGTAGGTGCTGGTTTCACCGGCATCCAGAATGCTCATCACGCGGAAGTTCATCTGGCCGATTTCCATTGAGCACTCAAGCAGGGCGTTCATATCGGCAGGCCAGGTGCCCAGCCACGCCATGATTTTGTGGTACTGGGCATAAATCTCATTGTCGTACTGACCCAGAACGTGCGCGTGCTCCATATAGGCCGCAGCGCCTTTCAGGCCGTACAGGCACAGCAGGCGCAGGCCGAGAATGTTCTCGCCAATCGCCGCTTTGTCTTTATTCGGGGTGAATTCTGCCGCCTGACGCTGGAGGTCGCCCAAATCGTCGCTGACCAGCTGAAGTTCTGACATCGGGTTTTCCACGCGAGCGGAGGCATCCGCCTTCAGGCACTGGGCTTTCAGCGCCTCACGCAGGGCAATCGCTTCGCTGGCGTAGCCGACAATGCGCGGAGAGTCGAAGTTAACGTTGGTCAGCGTGGAGAAAAACGCGCGCGGGGCGAAGCTGTCGACGTAGTGGTCGACAATACCGTATTCGCGGGCTTTGAACGCCCATGCGGAAAGGCCTTGCAGAGCCGCAATCAGCAGGTCCTGCAGGTCAGATGTTTCTGCGGTTTTGCCGCACATACCCTGTGCGTAAGAGCAGCCATTGCCTGCCGGGGTACGGATGGTTTGTTCACATTGCACACAAAACATAATCACACCTGTTAAAGTTATATTTGATATACATGTTTAAGGTTATGCCTGTGCCAGAACGGAGAAAAGGGCTTTCTGCTACAAAATAGAGGGAGATTGATTTAGCGCAATTTTGGCGGCAGGAAACCTACCGCCAAAGAAGTATCAGGCAGAGAAGAAGGCCATCAGGACCGGAACCAGCAGGCTTAAAATAAAGCCGTGCACGATAGCCGCGGGAACCATCTCCAGACCTCCGGAGCGTTGTAGTACCGGCAGGGTAAAGTCCATCGACGTCGCGCCGCACAGACCCAGCGCGGTAGAACGACTGCGGCGAACCAGGCTCGGGATCAGCATGATGGCAATCAGCTCGCGCGCCAGATCGTTAAAGAAGGCGGCGCTGCCGATCACCGGTCCGAATGATTCGGTCAGCAGAATACCGGAGAGCGAATACCAGCCAAAACCGGATGCCATCGCCAGGCCGGTTTTCAGCGGCAGATCGAGAATAAAGGCGTTGATGACGCCCGCCACCATTGAACTGGCAACAACCATAACCGCAACCATCATTCCCCGACGGTTGAGGACAATTTGTTTCAGCGTCATGCCATTATTTCGCAGCTGAATACCGATCAGGAACAGCAGGAAGATCAGCGTATATTCACTTGCCTCAGTCGCGTGCTGTAAAAATGCCCAACCGGTCAGCCCAAGAAGAAAACCGAGCACCACGACGCCGCATAATTTTAATGATTCAAGCGCCATTGCAATTCGTGAAGGGAGTTTTTCCTGATGATGGTGATTTTTCCATGGAATAGTGCGTTCCAGCCACAGCAGCGCGGCAATATTGCACAGCAAAATAACCACCACGGTGACGACAGAATAATGGAGGATGGAGAGTAAATTCGCCGATAAGTTGTCCAGAAATGCCAGGCTAATCCCCATAAAGAAAAGAATAACGTAGACAATCCAGCTCAGGAATCGATTAATGAGCCTTAATGCGGATTCACGATGCAGCGGAATAAGATAGCCCACGATCAAGGGCAGCAAAATGATGAGGAGTCCTGAAAACATGAACAGCCGGTCCTTTTTGAATATCGGTTAAGCGCCAGTGACACTACCCAATAAAGGCTGTTCAGTAAAGCGGCAAAAGAAAGCCGGGCGGCGGCTACGCTTTACCCGGCTTGTGTCTACGTGGGGTGTGCGGCCTGAAGCCCTCACCCCGGAGCTCTCCCACGGGGAGAGGGAGGAAAGATTAATCGCGTTTTTCCAGCAGGGTGCGATACAGCACGCCACCCAGAATACCGCCGATAACTGGCATCACCCAGAACAGCCACAGCTGCTCAAGCGCCCAGCCGCCCTGGAAGATGGCGACGGCGGTACTGCGTGCCGGGTTAACGGAGGTGTTGGTGACCGGAATAGAAATCAGGTGGATAAGCGTCAGCGCCAGACCAATGGCAATCGGGGCAAAACCGGCTGGGGCGTGTTTGTCCGTTGCGCCGTGGATCACCAGCAGGAAGCCGGCGGTAAGCACGATTTCGATCACGATGGCAGACAGCATGGAGTAGCCGCCCGGAGAGTGTTCGCCAAAGCCGTTAGAGGCAAAGCCGCTGGCCGCCGCGTCGAAGCCGGCTTTACCGCTGGCAATCACGTACAGAACGCCCGCCGCGATAATACCGCCAACCACCTGCGCCACAATATAGCCAATCACGTCTTTCGCCGGGAAACGGCCGCCCGCCCATAAACCTAACGTTACTGCCGGGTTAAAATGACCGCCGGAAATATGTCCCACGGCAAACGCCATGGTTAATACGGTTAAACCAAACGCCAGCGCAACGCCGACAAAACCGATACCTAATTCCGGGAATGCTGCTGCCAGAACGGCGCTACCGCAGCCACCAAATACCAGCCAGAATGTACCAAAGCATTCTGCTGCCAATTTTCTAAACATAACCACCTCAAATAATTATCCGCACGCTTTCCCGCGTGCGGGATATATCGCCATAAAGGGATGACGACTCAAAGAGCCCGTATTTTAAAAACCAACAACACCCCTTCGCCACTTAAATAAATTCGATTAATTTGATTTAAGGCAATGTGATGTCAATCCTTGTTCAAACTGGAGGTAAATAGAGCATAGTCCAATTTGCGGGCGGTAGTATCTTGCGAGATGTGGGTTATTTCAAATGAAACCTGATGGATAAATTCTGAATTTTTCGTGCTTCCGCCAGGTTATGGAGGCGGATTGCAGTGTCAAGCCCGTCTGCATCCCGCTATACTGCTGATAACTTGAAGGAAAAAGTGATCATATCGCGGGGGATTTATGCTTCTCGAACGTGTGGAAATTGTCGGGTTTCGCGGTATTAACCGCCTGTCGCTGCAGCTGGAGCAAAACAACGTCCTGATCGGCGAGAACGCGTGGGGTAAGTCCAGCCTGCTGGATGCGTTGACGCTACTGCTTTCGCCCGAGGACGATCTGTATCACTTCGTCCGCGACGATTTCTGGTTCCCGCCCGGCGACGTGACGGGGCGCGAGAAGCACCTGCATATCATCCTGACGTTCCGCGAATCCGAACCCGGACGTCACCGCGTGCGTCGCTTCCGCCCGCTGTCACCCTGCTGGGTGCCGTGCGATGACGGTTTCAACCGGATTTTCTATCGGCTGGAAGGCGAGATGGCGGAGAACGAAGGGGTACTCACCCTGCGTGATTTTCTCGATGAGAAAGCCAACCCGATCCCACTGGACAATATCGACGATCTGGCCCGCCACCTGATCCGCCTGACGCCGGTATTACGCCTGCGCGATGCGCGCTTTATGCGGCGTATTCGTAACGGTACCGTACCCAATATGCCGGAAGTGGAAGTCACCGCCCGCGAGCTGGATTTTCTGGCCAGAGAGCTGGTGTCGCGTCCGCAGAATCTGACCGATGGCCAAATTCGTCAGGGGTTGTCCGCAATGGTGCAACTCCTTGAGCACTATTTTTCCGAGCAGGGCACGTCGGAATCGCGCCACCGTCTGATGCGCCGCCGCTCTCATGATGAGCAGCGAAGCTGGCGTTACCTCGACATCATTAACCGGATGATCGACCGGCCCGGCGGTCGCACCCATCGGGTGATTCTGTTGGGGCTGTTTTCAACGCTTCTGCAGGCCAAAGGCACCGTTCGTCTGGACCGGGACGCCCGGCCGCTGCTGCTGGTGGAAGACCCGGAAACGCGCCTGCATCCCATCATGCTCTCCGTGGCATGGCATCTGCTGAACCTGCTGCCGCTCCAGCGCATCACGACCACCAATTCCGGGGAATTATTATCGCTGACGCCGGTAGAACACGTCTGTCGCCTGGTGCGTGAATCCTCCCGCGTCTCCGCTTTCCGGCTTGGGCCGGGCGGTTTGAACGCGGAAGACGGGCGGCGCATCGCGTTTCATATTCGCTTTAACCGGGCGTCGTCGCTCTTTGCCCGCTGCTGGCTGCTGGTGGAGGGGGAGACGGAAACCTGGGTCATCAACGAACTGGCGCGCCAGTGCGGCCACCATTTTGATGCGGAAGGCATTAAGGTGATCGAATTCGCCCAGTCGGGATTAAAGCCGCTGATAAAATTTGCCCGCCGGATGGGGATCGAGTGGCACGTGCTGGTAGACGGTGATGAGGCGGGTAAAAAATATGCCTCGACCGTGCGGAGCCTGCTGAATAACGAGCGCGAGGAAGAGCGCGACCATTTAACCATGCTGCCCGCGATGGACATGGAACACTTTATGTATCGCCAGGGGTTCGACGACGTCTTCCACCGAATTGCCATGGTGCCGGTCGATGTCCCAATGAACATGCGGCGGGTGATCGCCAAAGCCATTCACCGTTCGTCAAAACCGGATTTAGCCATTGAAGTGGCGACGGAAGCGGGAAGGCGCGGCGTGGAGGCGGTACCGACCCTGCTGCGGAAAATGTTCTCCCGCGTGCTGTGGCTGGCACGCGGGAAAGCGGATTAGCGCTGGGTCGCCTGTTTCACCTGCTGAATCAGGCTATCCAGCAGTTCGTAGCGGCGGCGATATTCGGAACGTTTTTTGCTGGCAATCTCTTCCATCGGTTTACGCGGCATGACGAGCGGCAGCATAAAGTTACCGTTGTCCTGCTTTTCACCGCCGATGGAGATCCAGAAACTGTCGTAATCGGCCAGCAGTTTCCCCTCTTTTTTCTTGCGGTAGCGCCAGCTGCGATAAATGTGGGTAGCGTTACTGACGGCGACTATTTGCTCTACCGGGAACGCGGCGCCGAGCGTCATTGCGGCCTCGACCAGCAGACGTTTCGGGAACAGACCGTGGCAGGCTTTCGTCGCACCCTGGATCAGCTCGTGGGGAACATGCGCTTTTGCGCCCTGCAAACCGCCAATGAACAGCGTTGATTTTCCCTCAAACTGGCATAGCGTAAAGGTCATCTCCGCCAGCGCCGTATTTTGACTGTCACAGAAAACGAGGGTAGCTTCTCCCTCTTTATCCATAAACGCGTCGGCACACAGGCGGACGGTAAATTGCTGTTCATCTTTTCCGGTTAAGGTCAGCAGAGTCACGCCCTGCTTTGAAAGATAACCCTTTGTCAGCGTTGCCGGCAGCTGGCGACACATCATCTGATAGTGCCAGGACAGCGATTCCAGCGCACGCTGTCGATCCATATTGACCGTCAGCCACGGACGATGAAGGCGACACGGCAGCCCCGGCTGAACCTGGAGCATTTGCATCAGGTGCGGATGTTTCGCAAGATCAGACAGCAGGCGAGCGGTGCTGAGCGGTGTCGCCAGTGAACGCAGCATGAACTTACGTCGGTAGGCGGTTTTTTCCCATGCCAGCCCGGGTGCGATCTCACCAAAAGCCAGGTTTTTGAAGAGTTGCCAGCCGGTTTTTGGCTGCGGCAGGTTTGAAAGTGATGTATCGACGATAGAAGACATGGTAGATCCTGATCCTTTTGGAATATCGCTATTTCAACAGGGGAAATGTCAACGTCTCGTAAACAAATTAGGGCGATTTCGGAGAACAGGGGTTTCGTTGAGGAGTCGTTTAGATAGAATCAACATTTATAATTGCCAGAACATTTATTTGGAATATTTATGAACCTCAAGGGAAAACGCAGAACGCTGTTTCTGCTGCTGGCGGTCGCGGTTTTAGCCGGTGGGTACTGGCTATGGCAGGTGCTGAATGCGCCGGTGCCGCAGTATCAGACGCTGATTGTTCGCCCGGGCGAACTGCAGCAAAACGTCCTCGCGACGGGCAAGCTTGACGCGCTGCGCAAGGTTGACGTCGGCGCTCAGGTCAGCGGCCAGCTGAAAACGCTGTCGGTTGAGATTGGCGACAAGGTGAAAAAAGGCCAGCTGCTCGGCGTTATCGATCCTGAGCAGGCTGAGAACCAGATCCGCGAGGTGGAAGCCACGCTGATGGAGCTGCGCGCGCAGCGTGCGCAGGCGCTGGCAGAACGTAACCTGGCTCAGGTAACGCTGACCCGTCAGCAGGCGCTGGCCAAAACCCAGGCTATTTCGAAACAGGATTTAGATACTGCCACCACAGAACTGGCGGTGAAACAGGCGCAGATTGGCACGATTGACGCGCAGATCAAACGCAATCAGGCCTCGCTGGATACGGCAAAAACCAACCTCGACTACACCAAAATCGTCGCGCCGATGGCGGGCGAAGTCACCCAGATCACCACGCTGCAGGGCCAGACGGTGATTGCCGCGCAGCAGGCGCCAAACATTCTGACGCTGGCTGACATGAGCACCATGCTGGTCAAAGCCCAGGTCTCAGAGGCGGATGTTATCCATCTTAAGCCCGGACAAAACGCCTGGTTTACGGTGCTTGGCGACCCGCAGACGCGCTACGAAGGCGTGCTGAAAGACATTCTGCCGACGCCGGAAAAAGTTAACGACGCTATCTTCTACTATGCCCGCTTTGAGGTGCCAAACCCGCAGGGCGTGCTGCGTCTGGACATGACCGCACAGGTGCATATCCAGCTGACCGGCGTGAAGAACGTGCTGACCATTCCGCTCTCTGCGCTCGGCGAGTCCGCCGGGGAGAGCCGTTATAAAGTGAAAGTGCTGCGCAACGGCGAAACGCGCGAGCGCGAGGTCGTGATCGGCGCGCGCAACGACACCGACGTGGTGGTAGTGAAAGGTCTGGAAGAGGGCGAGGAGGTTGTTGTCAGCGAAAGCCTGCCCGGAGCCGCTAAATGAGGGCGCTGCTTGAGCTGAATAACATTCGTCGCAGCTATCCGTCAGGCGACGGTCCGGTGGAGGTGCTGAAGGGCATCTCCCTGCGCGTGGAAGCGGGCGAGATGGTGGCGATTGTCGGGGCATCGGGTTCCGGTAAATCGACGCTGATGAACATTCTCGGCTGTCTGGATAAACCGACCAGCGGTACCTATCGCGTGGCCGGGACGGATGTCTCCACGCTGGGCGGCGATGCGCTGGCGAAGCTGCGCCGGGAACATTTCGGCTTTATCTTCCAGCGTTACCATTTGCTTTCTCACCTGAATGCGGCGCAGAACGTGGAAGTGCCTGCGGTGTATGCGGGCGTCGAGCGGAAAAAGCGACTTGAGCGCGCGCAGATGCTGCTGACGCGTCTGGGGCTGGCGGAGCGGGTGGAGTACCAGCCCTCGCAGCTGTCCGGCGGCCAGCAGCAGCGCGTGAGTATTGCCCGTGCGCTGATGAACGGCGGGCAGGTGATCCTCGCGGATGAACCGACCGGGGCACTTGACAGCCATTCCGGCGAAGAGGTGATGGCGATCCTTCACCAGCTTCGCGATCAGGGCCACACTGTCATCATTGTTACCCACGATCCGCAGGTGGCGGCGCAGGCGGAACGCATTATTGAGATCCACGACGGCGAGCTGGTCAGCAACCCGCCGCCGCGTGAGTCCAGGGCTGCGGCGCCGAAAGAAGCGCTGCCGGCATCAACCGGCTGGGGGCAGTTCTCCAGCGGCTTTCGCGAAGCGCTGACCATGGCCTGGCTGGCGATGGCGGCCAATAAAATGCGTACCCTGTTGACGATGCTCGGCATCATTATCGGTATCGCCTCGGTGGTGTCGATTGTGGTGGTGGGCGACGCGGCGAAGCAGCTGGTGCTGGCCGATATTCGCGCCATCGGCACCAATACCATTGACGTCTATCCCGGCAAAGACTTTGGCGACGACGAGCCGCAGTATCAGCAGGCGCTGAAATACGACGATCTGGCGGCGATTCAGAAGCAGCCGTGGGTGAACTCCGCCACGCCTGCGGTTTCGCAGAACCTGCGTCTGCGCGTGGGCAATGTTGATGTGGCCGCCAGCGCTAACGGCGTGAGCGGAGACTACTTCAACGTCTACGGCATGACCTTCAGCGAAGGCGCCACCTTCAACGCCGAGCAGCTGGCGGGCAGGGCGCAGGTGGTGGTGCTGGACGCGAACTCGCGCAGGCAGCTTTTCCCAAACAAAGCCAACGTGGTTGGCGAAGTGATTCTGGTCGGCAACATGCCTGCCACGGTCATCGGCGTGGCGGAAGAAAAGCAGTCGATGTTTGGCAGCAGTAAGATCCTGCGCGTCTGGCTGCCCTACACCACCATCTCAGGGCGGATTATGGGGCAGTCCTGGCTCAACTCCATCACCGTACGCGTGAAGGAGGGCTACGACAGCGCGCTGGCCGAACAGCAGCTTGAACGGCTGTTAACCCTGCGCCACGGGAAGAAAGATTTCTTCACCTGGAATATGGACGGCCTCTTGAAAACGGCGGAAAAGACCACACGTACTCTTCAGCTGTTCCTCACGCTGGTGGCGGTGATTTCGCTGGTCGTCGGCGGCATCGGGGTGATGAATATCATGCTGGTGTCGGTCACCGAACGTACCCGGGAGATCGGCATTCGCATGGCGGTCGGCGCCCGGGCCAGCGACGTGCTGCAGCAGTTTTTGATTGAAGCGGTGCTGGTGTGTCTGGTTGGCGGGGCGATGGGTATTGCGCTCTCGATGATGATCGCGTTTGCGCTTCAGCTCTTTTTACCCGGCTGGGAGATTGGCTTCTCGCCGGTTGCCATTATTACCGCATTTTTGTGCTCGACCTTCACCGGCATTTTGTTTGGCTGGTTGCCCGCCCGCAACGCGGCGCGGCTGGATCCGGTGGACGCGCTGGCTCGGGAATAACCCGAAAATAAAAATGCCAGCCGATCGGGCTGGCATTTTGACTGCGGGATGTACACAATAAAACAGAGAGCTATGCAACCGTCTCTGCTTCAACGGGTACGATTAGGCTGGCATGATTGCCTTTTGGTCCCTGATGTACATCGAACCGGACGGACTGCCCGGCTTTGAGCGTTCTGTAACCATCCATCTGAATGGTGGAATAGTGAGCGAAGATATCCTCGCCGCCGCCTTCGGGGCAGATGAAGCCAAACCCTTTGGCGTTGTTGAACCACTTAACAGTACCCATTTCCATGCTTCGACATCCTTCGTAAATCTTATAAGTTAAGATGGAATGAACCGGTGGTGGAGTGGGGGCTGTTCAAAACCTCGCCATCTCACGCTTGTACAATTTAGAGAAACGAAAGAAGTCGTCAAGCGTTTGGCGCTGGAGATGGGACAATAATCAACCAAAGTTTGAAGCAGTTAACGCTATTGCAACAGTTTGTGACAGACATCGCGGATGACAGTAATAGATGATTGTTATCTAACATCTGAGGTAGATTCAAAGTGGTTATGCATAATGGGTAAGACCAACGATTGGCTGGATTTCGACCAGCTGGCGGAAGACAAAGTGCGCGACGCGCTAAAACCGCCATCTATGTATAAAGTTATGTTAATGAACGATGATTACACGCCGATGGAATTTGTTATTGACGTGCTACAAAAGTTCTTTTCTTATGATGTAGAACGTGCAACGCAACTGATGCTTACCGTTCATTATCGTGGCAAAGCTATCTGCGGCATCTTCACAGCCGAAGTGGCGGAAACCAAAGTGGCGATGGTGAACGACTATGCGAGGGAGAACGAGCATCCGTTGCTGTGTACGCTGGAAAAGGCCTGATAAGGCATAAAATTGGGGGAGGTGCCTATGCTCAATCAAGAACTGGAACTCAGTTTAAACATGGCTTTCGCCAGAGCGCGTGAGCACCGACATGAGTTTATGACCGTCGAGCATTTACTGCTCGCACTGCTTAGCAACCCATCTGCCCGCGAAGCGCTGGAAGCCTGCTCCGTGGATCTGGTGGCGCTACGTCAGGAACTCGAAGCCTTCATCGAACAAACCACACCGGTGCTGCCAGCCAGTGAAGAAGAGCGCGATACGCAGCCGACGCTCAGCTTCCAGCGCGTGCTGCAGCGCGCGGTATTCCACGTCCAGTCTTCCGGGCGTAGCGAAGTGACTGGCGCAAACGTCTTAGTCGCCATCTTCAGCGAGCAGGAGTCACAGGCTGCCTACCTGCTGCGCAAACACGAAGTCAGCCGCCTCGACGTGGTTAACTTTATTTCTCACGGAACGCGCAAAGACGAGCCTAACCAGGCATCGGATTCCAGCAATCAGGTCAATAACAATGAAGAGCAAGCAGGCGGGGAGGATCGTATGGAAAACTTCACCACCAACCTTAACCAGCTTGCTCGCGTTGGCGGTATCGACCCGCTGATTGGTCGCGATAAAGAGCTGGAGCGCGCGATCCAGGTGCTGTGCCGTCGCCGCAAGAACAACCCGCTGCTGGTGGGTGAGTCAGGCGTGGGTAAAACCGCGATTGCCGAAGGGCTTGCCTGGCGCATCGTGCAGGGCGACGTGCCGGAAGTGATTGCCGACTGCACCATCTACTCGCTGGATATCGGCTCGCTGCTGGCGGGCACCAAATACCGCGGTGATTTTGAAAAACGCTTCAAGGCGCTGTTGAAACAGCTGGAGCAGGACACCAACAGCATCCTGTTTATCGATGAGATCCACACCATCATCGGCGCAGGTGCGGCCTCCGGTGGCCAGGTGGATGCCGCGAACCTGATCAAACCGCTGCTCTCCAGCGGCAAGATCCGCGTGATTGGCTCCACGACCTACCAGGAGTTCAGCAACATCTTTGAGAAAGACCGTGCGCTGGCGCGTCGCTTCCAGAAAATCGACGTGACCGAGCCGTCCGTCGAGGAAACGGTGCAGATCATCAACGGCCTGAAGCCGAAGTATGAAGCGCACCACGACGTGCGTTACACCGCGAAAGCGGTACGTGCGGCGGTGGAGCTGGCGGTGAAATACATCAACGACCGTCATCTGCCGGATAAGGCTATTGACGTGATTGATGAGGCAGGGGCGCGTGCGCGCCTGATGCCGGCCAGCAAGCGTAAGAAAACCGTTAACGTGGCGGATATTGAATCCGTGGTGGCCCGCATCGCGCGTATCCCTGAGAAGAGCGTTTCTCAGAGCGACCGCGACACGCTGCGCACCCTCGGCAATCGCCTGAAAATGCTGGTCTTTGGTCAGGATAAAGCCATTGAGGCCTTAACCGAAGCAATCAAGATGGCCCGCGCCGGGCTGGGGCATGACCACAAGCCTGTCGGTTCCTTCCTGTTCGCTGGCCCGACCGGCGTAGGGAAAACCGAGGTGACGGTTCAGCTCTCCAAAGCGCTGGGCATTGAGCTGCTGCGCTTTGATATGTCCGAGTATATGGAGCGTCACACCGTCAGCCGTTTGATTGGTGCGCCTCCGGGCTACGTGGGCTTTGACCAGGGCGGCCTGCTCACCGACGCGGTGATCAAGCATCCGCACGCGGTCCTGCTGCTCGATGAAATCGAGAAAGCGCACCCGGACGTGTTCAACATCCTGCTGCAGGTGATGGACAACGGGACGCTGACCGACAACAACGGGCGCAAGGCGGACTTCCGCAACGTGGTGCTGGTGATGACCACCAACGCCGGGGTGCGTGAAACCGAGCGTAAATCCATTGGCCTGATCCACCAGGATAACAGCACCGATGCGATGGAGGAGATCAAGAAGATCTTCACGCCGGAGTTCCGTAACCGTCTGGACAACATTATCTGGTTCGATCACCTGTCTACCGAGGTGATCCATCAGGTTGTGGACAAGTTCATCGTCGAGCTGCAGGTTCAGCTGGATCAGAAAGGCGTGTCGCTGGAAGTGAGCCAGGAGGCCCGCAACTGGCTGGCCGAGAAAGGCTACGACCGTGCGATGGGTGCCCGTGCGATGGGTGCCCGTCCGATGGCGCGCGTGATTCAGGACAACCTGAAGAAACCGCTGGCGAACGAGCTGCTGTTTGGCTCGCTGGTGGACGGCGGTCAGGTGACCGTGGCGCTGGACCAGGCGAAGAACGAACTGACGTACGATTTCCAGAGTGCGGCGAAGCACAAGCCGGAAGCGGCTCACTGAGTTAAACGTTAATGTAAAAAACCGGGCATTTGCCCGGTTTTTTTATGCCTGCCAAGGTAAAAGCAAAACGACAACAGTGTTGTCGTTTTTAGTGTTTTCTCCCTCTCCCTGTGGGAGAGGGTTGGGGTGAGGGCATCAGGCCGCAGAGGAATTTTGCGAGGCGCTTTCCAGTTTCTTTCGAAGTCAGTTGCTGGATAAATCCACAGTAATAAAATGGCGGCGCACCTGCAAAATCAGGTGTCAGGATTGGCGTCCTGATTACACACATATGGAAAGATGTTGCTCACAGCAATGTCACTGGTTTCGTTCACTCTTTTGTTAGCTGCGGTATAATCCGTACCTTCAAATATGGTGGGCTGAACCGGGGCTTCTTTTGAAGCGCCGATTTTCCATATGGTCGGTACGCCAAACCGGTTCAGTCTGCCACCCGAAGTTGGCGTTTCTGGTGGTAGTTTTCAGCATCTAATATGGAAATTATGATTATGAAAAACCAGTCTATCTCCCAGCTTTATAGCGAACTCTCCCTCAACCCCGATCTCCCAACCCTTGCAGAGCGCTGCAAACTGCTCACTGAAATCCTCCTCGACTGCACATCACTCCCACAAACGCAGCCCGTCTGCCGCTGCCTGGGTGCGTATCTGGAAGAAATGAAAGCTGGCCTCACAGAATCAATGCGTGATTTTCAGGTGGTGGAATTTGAGGACGAAGCAGAACAACCGCGACAAAAAGAGTGGTTGCTGGAAGATACCGAAGCACAGTGTGATTACTGCCGGGCGTTAAACCACATACTGCTGGTATCGCATTTTGACCGCGATATGTTGCCGCACCTGACGGGACTGCTGCATGACATAACGCATTCGATGGCCGCAGATGTCGTTGCACCTCAAAGTGCAAAAACGGTAATTCACATTATTTCCTGACGTCGATCCGAGGCGTCGGGGGAGTTCCTCTGACGCCAAATGGATTAATCTTCGGAAAAGTGGGTGTTACAGGAAGAGGTTAATAACTTTTGATGACAATAAAAAATAGTGCAGTTCGCTTTCAGTTCGCTGCCGTACAGCTCGCGTTATGTAGCCCTTAACGGCCTGAATTTTCCTTTATCTGTTGGTTATAAATACAGCCAAGACCCACTAAATGCTGGCTCACTACCCGCGCCCCAAAGTTATGACACTGTAATGACCATGGATGGGATTTCAGCCAGACAGCAAATGCAGTGCAGGATGCAAGTGAAATCAACGCGGGCTCCGCTGTACTTTGCTGTCCGGTCAGCAGGCCAATCATCTTGCATATCTCGCCATTATCCCAACGCTGCCACACATTTTTCCACCATCCCATTTTCCAGCTACCAGTAAGGCAAAATGCTTTGTCAGAGAGGTTGGCGTTTTCAATATTTTCAGACACAAACCAAAGATCGGTTTTCCCAAGTCGGACTTCTGTTGACCAGGCAGTTATAGCCCCGCCGCGCAAAACGCACTCATGGGCGAGATAATGATCGGTTACACCCGGGAAGCGTCGTTTTAATCTCTGGAAATGACTGTGTATGGTAATGACAGGACGGACCATGCTTCCCCGATCGTTTCGCTTAAGCTCGGCACTACCGTACTGAATTTCATCAAATTGACTCCGTTTAAGAAATTGCATCTCTTGCTCCCGAATAAGATCGGTATCGCTCGACGGGAGTATCGAAGAAGGGAAAGACTTAGAACCCTGATATAGCAATGTATCACCTGCCTTCCAGTCGCAATAGTTGGTTGTTATTTGAATAATTTTGCCGGAGTCAGCATCGGCACTGATTACAACATACAGTTTCTGCCTCGCAGAATGACCCTGAAACGGTATAACCATTGTGGTCGTTGACACCCTTGTTAGCGCAGGGAGTGAAACATGCAGATCGTGCTCGAACCCGTTAACCGCGTGTGCAAGGACCCTTTGGTTTGTCGTTTCACCAGAGTGCACCCCTTGTTCGAGCTGGGAAAGAAGGGTGATATTTTTATTCAGGCCTACAGCATTGTCATAGTGTGGAGTAAATACATAACGGCAGGTGCAACATTGAAAGCGGGGTGTTCTGGCTTTTGTGTATCCATAGCGAATGACGTGCGCTGTAAAACAGCGGGGACAACCTTGTCCTGTATTTCCTAATTTTCGTTGCATGAATTGACTGAACCACTCGTCACATTCTTTTGTATTAAACAGTGGAGGAAGACTGCCACATTTTTGACATTCAAGTGCAGCGTAGCCCAGACGATAAACAGGAAAAACATAATCACTCGCATCTGGTATTCCGAGATTTGGACATGACCAGCTTTTACAAACATTGAGATCTATTTTTGGAGCGAATTCCATGGGCTTCACCAACTGATTCTGTTAGTCGTAAATTTTCGCGTCTCCCTTTTCCATATGTCGTGAGAAGGCTCACAAAATCTGTTTTTTGCTAATCGATAATGAAATTCTTTCTTTAATTCGAGAGTTAAAAAATGAAAAAAACAGTAATCGCGGTTTTATTACTATCGGGATATGCTTCGCTAAGTCCAGCGCAGGAAGTTACCGTCATTTATACCAATGACCTGCATGCACATGTTGAGCCCTATAAACTCCCTTATGTTGCAGAGGGTAAAAGAGCTGTTGGTGGCTTCGCAAATATTGCGACTTACGTCAAGCAAGAAAAGCAAAAGAATAAGGCTACTTTTTATTTCGATGCTGGAGATTACTTTACCGGTCCATACATTAGCAGCCTGACAAAAGGGCGGGCAATCATAGATATTATGAATACAATGTCATTTGATGCTGCGTCTGTCGGCAATCATGAGTTCGACCATGGTTGGGATAATACGCTGATACAGCTCAGCCAGGCTAAATTCCCGATACTGTTAGGTAACGTGTTTTATAAAAATAGTAATGTCCTTTTCTGGAATAAGCCGTATACAATCCTTGAAAAGGATGGCGTTAAAATTGGGGTCATTGGGTTGCATGGCGTGTTTGCTTTCGATGACACCGTTTCATCGTCAATGCGTCAGGGCATTGAAGCGCGTGACGAGGTGAAATATCTCCAGCGTTATCTGGATGAACTACGTGGAAAAGTAGATATAACCGTTGCACTCATGCATGAAGGTTTCCCTGCACGCCAGTCCAGTATCGGCAATACTGATGTCAAACGCGCCCTTGATAAGGATATCCAGACGGCGAAGCAGGTGAAAGGACTGGATATTCTGATTACCGGACATGCGCATGTTGGAACGCCGGAGCCGCTTAAAGTAGGTAACACGCTGGTGCTTTCGACTGACAGTGGTGGGATTGATATTGGTAAACTGGTCCTGGATGTGGATCTAAAAAAACATCACAACAAAATAAAAAGCTTCGAACTTAAGACCCTTTATGCTGATGAATGGAAACCCGATCCGGCAACTCAGAGTGTTATTGATAGCTGGAATAAAAAGCTCTCCGAAACGGTTCGCCAAAAAGTTGGAGAGACGCCTGTTACGCTTACGCGCGCCTACGGGGAATCATCTTCGCTGGGCAATTTATTTACCGATGCAATGCTTGCCGCTGCGCCTGATGCGCAACTGGCGCTCACTAATTCAGGTGGTCTGCGGGCTGATTTGAATGCCGGTCCGATAACCCTCGGCGATGTTATTAGCGCGTTCCCGTTTCCAAATGAGCTTACCGTAATGGATTTGAATGGGAAATCCTTACGAAATCTTATGGAGCATAGTGCGTCACTCACTAACGGTGTTTTGCAGATGTCGAAAGGACTGGAGATGCGCTACGACCAACATAAACCTGTCGGGCAACGCGTTGTGCTACTTACGCTTAATGGCAAGCCAATTGTAGACTCTGATACTTATCGCGTAGCGACAAATAGTTTCCTTGCCCCTGGTGGTGATGGCTTTACTGCATTCATTGATGGACAGAACAAACAGGTAAAAGGTGGATATAACCTTTCCAATGCGGTTATTGATTATCTGGTGAAAGGAAATAAGATCATTCCCCAACAGGTGAATGAGATGCGAGTAAAAGAAGTTACACAGTAATAATTAACAACAGGTGAATAATATGGCAATTACCTATCTTGGAATGGAACTCGCCCCTGCTAACAACCAGCTTGCGGTCTATCTGAAGTTTATAATTGATGAGGCGATAACATATTCCTATACGGTACTGGGAAGATCGACTAGCACGACAAGTTTAGACTTTACGTATTCTTCAAATGACATTGTCTCTTTACCTGAGATAAAAATCCCGGTTATTGGACTGTATGCAAACTACCTTAACCAGGTGCAGGTTGTCTTTAAAAACCTTAGCGGAGTGGAAATTTTTAATCAAACCATCCAGGTAAGCACACAGCAACAACTCTACCGCGATGGGACAATTTTCCATATCGATATTGAGCAAACGGATCCCGCTAACTTCACGACCGTATGGGGAAACAGTTGGTTAATGACTACCAATTGTGATGGCTACGACCGGAACGGCGATCTTCGCTGCTATTATGCTCAGCCCTACCGTAATCAGATGCTAAAAACGCATAATGGTTATTTCTATATCGGCAGTGATGAAGATGAACACTGGTATGGGCGACGCTTTTTCAAAATCGATATTTTGGGCAACGAGATTCTGGAGTTTGATTTACGTGACCGCGATGGTAACCGCTATGCTAACACCCACGATCTGATTTGGGATTCCGCCGATAATCTTTTCATGATTGGTAATGATAACCCGGACCGTTCGACCAATACGATGAGACAGGACGCATCAATTTTAAAATTTGATGAAAAGACAGGCGTGATGCTGTGGGCAAAAAATTATACCCGTGCATTTGATAATACTCAGATCCTGAATAATAGCCCCACAAACGATGCTCACCTTAACTCGCTTTCCTGGATCCCCGCAGGCGAGGCAAATGCTGAAGCGATTGTTGTCCATACTCGCTCTGCAGGCCTGACGTTTGGTATTTCTCCTGCCGACGGCAAGATATTATGGAGTATTAATACCGGGGGATTTAACAGTAATTTCGCAGCAGGACAGGGCGTTACGCAGATAGATACTTCCGGTATTGAGAGTTTTGAAAATGGCGCTCATACCGTATTCGTCACTAAAAATAGCGCTTTTGCTGGGTTAAGCAATGAGACTGAAGGAAAATTTGTTCTTTCGCTCTTTGATAATCGCTCCTGCGTTGATAATGAAGGCAATGCGGTTACTCGAGATATTACACGTGATTCAACGACTGATTCTTACAAAACCGATCCTGCGAGAGTCATGTTCTATGCTGTTGATCTCGTCGCCAATACAGCAACCCAGGCAGGTAGCATTATCCAGTTACCCTCCGATCGTGTTCCTCAGGTCACTGATTTTATGGGGGCAGCAATAGATTATGGTGACTACTATGGCATCTACACCAACCACGCACGCTCTTTCTTTATCAGCGATGCAACTGGCCATATTATTGCCACAATCTACGATCTGATTTGCTCGATGGATGGCTATCCAGAGTTCTCTGGTGAATGCTACCGGGCAAGGTTGTTTGCAAAAGACGAGCTTGATGCTTTGATAAATATAGGTTATCAGGTGGCAAACGGCTGATAGCATAGCCAGACACAGCCATTAAAAGGGCATTGCTGTCGAACAGACAGCCCTGACGCTGAATCGAACGGACAAATAATTGTTCAAATAATAGCCTGCAGCACAAAAAAGTAAGGCCGGGAAAATCCCGGCCTTAATTAATATTCATCTGCCATTACAGGCGAAAACAATTAGCGACTACGGAAGACAATGCGGCCTTTGCTCAGGTCGTACGGGGTCAGTTCAACAGTCACTTTGTCGCCCGTCAAAATGCGGATGTAGTTTTTGCGCATTTTACCGGAGATGTGCGCAGTTACCACGTGACCGTTTTCCAGCTCTACGCGAAACATGGTATTAGGCAACGTATCAAGTACGGTACCCTGCATTTCAATATTGTCTTCTTTGGCCATCTAATCCTCTGGGGTATCACTACCAAGTTTTGAACCGGCAAGATAATGCCGAAATTCATCAATTAAGTAAAGAATTGCGCGATTAAAACGCAGCAAAACAGTTTCGGCGCATTGCCCAAGCGTCACGGTACAACCGAACAGGAAGCGCATTCGTAAAGGGGAGACAACAGGATAAACGTCAGGACGTTATCTGAAGCGAGGGTCCCAAACGGCGGCGGGGCAACAGGCAGAAGCTACTCTGCGGCATAATTATAACACCCTCACAAAAAATATGCGGAAAACATTTAGGCATTGGGCATAAAGAGCGTTCTCGGTATCCAGAAGTCGCGCGGGAGCTTCTCCTGACGGCAGGTATCGAGATGTTCGATGTACTGGCGTCGCGGGATTTCAACAGCACCCAGCGAGGCCGTGTGCTCGTTGAGCACCTGACAATCGATCAGGCGTCCACCGCGCTGGGCAAACGCCTCGCAGAAGACCAGCAGTGCGGTTTTCGAGGCGTTAACGGCACGAGAGAACATCGACTCGCCGCAAAATAGCGTGCCTTGCGCCACGCCGTACATGCCGCCGACGAGCGCTCCGCCTTCCCACACCTCGATGGAGTGGGCATAGCCAAGCTCATGGAGCTGGTGGTAGGCGGTAATGATATCGCGGGTTATCCATGTCCCTTCATAGCGGTCTTCAGCGCAGCCTTCAATGACCTGACCAAAGGCGTGGTTGAGGGTGACGCGGTAGGGTGATTTCGCATGGAAACGCTTCATGCTGCGGCTCGCGTGAAACTGCGCTGGCCACAGCACGGCACGCGGATCGGGGGACCACCATAAAATCGGATCGCCGGGGGAAAACCAGGGGAAGATACCGCGCTGGTACGCCATTAATAGTCGAGCGGGACTGAGGTCACCGCCGAGGGCCAGCAGCCCGTTGGGCTCACGCAGCGCCCCTTCCGGAGAAGGGAACGCGATGTTATGACGAGAAAGCTGGACCAGGCGCATGACAGCAAAACTCCAGTACGCGAGTGAGGACGCTACAAATATAGTCTACAGACGCTGTTTAAACTGGTAGTAGCGACCCTGTTTCGCCAACAGCTCTGCGTGACTACCTTGCTCAATAATGTGTCCGTTGTCCATCACAATTATCCGATCAAAACTCGCCAGTCCGCGCAGGCGGTGTGTGACCATCAGCACGGTTTTGCCGGTCATGACATTCGCCAGCAAATCAAGGATTTGGCTCTCGGTGGTGGCATCCAGCCCCTCGGTGGGTTCGTCGAGCAGCATCAGCGGCGCATCGTGCAGCAGCGCGCGCGCAATTGCCAGACGGCGCAGTTCACCGCCGGACAGCTGACGGCCGCCTTCGCCCAGCCAGCTGTTAAGCCCGTCGTCCTCAAGCAGTTTTTGCAGCCCGACCTGCTCCAGCACGGCGCGAAGCGCATCATCAGAGGCCTCTGGCGCGGCCAGCAGCAGGTTATCGCGCAGGGTGGCGCTAAACAGATGCACGCGCTGCGGAACGACGCTCACCGTCTTGCGCAGGGCCTGCTCGCTGAAATCGGTCAGCAACGTGTTATTAAAACGAATATGGCCGCGCTGCGGATCCCAGGCGCGGGTCAGCAACTGCAGCAGCGTCGATTTACCGCAGCCGGTACGGCCGAGGATCGCCATCCGCTGACCTGCGTTAACAGAAAGGTTAATACCGTCCAGCGCGTTCTGCGCCTGTTTGTCATAGGCGAAGGTGACATCTTCAAGCGTCAGCGCGACCTGCTCTGGTACCGCGGTCTGCCCGGCACTGAACGTGACTTCAGGCTCCTGCTCGGCAATCTGCGTGATGCGCAGGGCAGAGGCGATCACCTGGCCCAGATGCTGGAAGGCGCCCGTCACCGGGGCCAGCGCCTCAAACGCCGCCAGCGCGCAGAAGACGAAAAGGGCAATAAGTGGACCCGGCTGTGAATTCCCCCCGACATCGCCGGAAGCCAGCCACAGCATGGCAATCACCGCCACGCCGCCGATTAACATCATCAGCGCCTGAGAAAAGGCCGTCAGCTCCGACTGGCGGCGCTGGGCCTCATGCCAGTTAAGCTCCGTACTTTCCATGCGGGCGCGATAGCGCTTGCTGGCGCCAAAAATCGTCAGCTCTGCCTGCCCCTGAAGCCAGGAGGTGAGCTGCTGGCGGTAGTCTCCGCGCAGGCGCGTCAGGTTTTCCCCGGTGGATTTCCCGGCGCGGTAAAACAGCGGCGGCAGAATGATGAGCGTCAGCAGCATGATCCCGCCCAGCGTCAGCGCAACGGAAACATCCAGAACAGACAGCCCCAGCGTGACCACCACAATCACCACAAACGCGCCCACGATCGGGGAAATCACGCGCAGGTAAAGGTGATCCAGCGTGTCGACATCCGCAACGACACGGTTAAGTAACTCACCCTGACGAAAACGCGCCAGCCCGGCAGGGGAGAGGGGCAGCAGTTTGCTGAAGGTGTAGATGCGCAGGTGCTGCAGCACGCGGAAAGTGGCGTCGTGGCTGACCAGGCGTTCGAAATAGCGACCGGCAGTCCGCGTGATGGCGGTACCGCGAACACCGGCAGCCGGGAGCATATAGTTGAAGCTGTATAAACCGGCAAAGCCCGCGACGGCCGAGGCCGACAGGAACCAGCCGGAAAGCGTGAGCAGGCCAATGCTGGCGAGCAGCGTGACAATCGCCAGCACAATCCCCAGCGTCAGCATCCATTTGTGGCGTTTATAGAGCGCAAGATAAGGCAGCAGAGCACGCATCAGATGTCCTCCTGACGGTTCGCCAGCAGGGCGGCAAACGGTCCCTGCACGGCAACGAGAGAGGCGTAATCGCCTTGCTCAACAATACGGCCGTTCTCCATGACCCAGATCTGGTCCCAGTCGGCAATCCCCTCCAGCTGATGGGTAACCATCAGGGTGGTTTGCTGCCGGGAGGCGGCGTTCAGGGCCTCCATTACGCGCTGTTCGCTGTGGGCGTCCAGGCTGGCGGCGGGCTCATCCAGCAGCATCAGCTGGCATGGGTTAAGCAGCGCGCGGGCAACGGCTACGCGCTGCGCCTGTCCGACTGACAGCCCGGCGGACTGATCGCCGACCACGGTATCTACCCCCTGCGGAAGCAGCGGCAGAAACTCGCTGACCCAGGCGCGGTCGAGCACCGATTGCAGTTCATCTTCACGCGCGTCCGGGCGCGCCAGCAGGACGTTTTCACGCAGCGTAGAGGCTGGAAGCTGCGGGTTTTGTCCGACCCAGCTGAGCTGTTTACGCCAGGCGTCTGGATCGAGGTTGCGCAGTTCGGTTTTGTTGATCCGCAGTGAACCCGTGTAGGCCATAAAGCCGGATAGCGCATTCAGCAGCGAGCTTTTACCGGAACCGCTGGTGCCGACGAGCACCACCCGTTGTCCGGCAGGTAAGGTAAAGTTCAGCGGACCCGCGAGCACTTTGCCTTCGGGTGACAGAATGGAAAAGTCCTGTGCTTCGATGGTCACGGGGTCTTTAGCATTCAGCGTCACGTCACCGCGCTCCGGGTGTGCCAGCGGCGTTTCCAGGAACGTTTTCAGGCTATCGGCTGCGCCAACCGCCTGCGCTTTGGCGTGATAGAAGGTCCCAAGATCGCGAAGCGGCTGGAAAAATTCCGGGGCCAGGATCAGCGCCAGGAAGCCGGCAGAAAGGGTCACCGCCGTGCCGTAATGGCCGAAATCCAGCGCGCCAAGGTAGGAGAAGCCAAAGTAGACCGCCACGAGGGCAATAGACAGCGAGGTAAAGAATTCCAGTACGCCGGAAGACAAGAAGGCGAGGCGTAGCACTTCCATGGTGCGCTGACGAAAGTCCTGCGATGCCCGGCGAATATTTTCGGTTTCCGCTTCACCGCGGCCAAAAATGCGTAACGTCTCCATGCCGCGCAGACGATCGAGGAAATGGCCGCTCAGGCGACCCAGTGCCAGGAAGTTACGGCGGTTGGCATCCGCTGCCCCCATGCCGACCAGCGCCATAAACAGCGGGATCAGCGGGGCGGTGCCCATCAGAATCAGCGCAGCCATCCAGTTCACCGGGAAGATGGCGATCGCGATCAGCAGCGGAACGAAGACGGCAAGGGCCATTTGCGGCAGATAGCGCGCATAGTAGTCGTGCATATCGTCAATCTGCTCAAGGATCAGCGTCGCCCAGCTACCGGCTGGTTTACCCTGGATCCACGCGGGCCCGGCTTCCTGAAGGCGATCCAGCACCTGACGGCGGATCTCGTAGCGGATGTGCTGTCCGGCGTGAAAACCGACGCGCTCACGCAGCCACACCACCCAGGCGCGCAGGATAAAAATCAGGATCAGGACAATAAAAGGCAGCAACAGCGCTTCGCGCGGGATGTTCTCCATGATCATGTGATTAAGAATGCGGGCCAGCAGCCATGCCTGGGCAACAATCAACAGACCGCTAACGAACCCCAGGAGACGGGAAATCGTAAGCCAGCGGCGGGAAATAACGCTTTGCTGTTTCAGCCAGCGTGTTAACTCTTGTTGACGGGTTTTTTCCATTGCGTACTTTGCAGGTGACGTTATTAGAAATTGGGCAGCGCAATGTTACAACGGGGAGACAATAAAGGCGACTTATCGCCGCCTTTATTTACGTTTGTTACTGACTTGTAAAGATTATTTACCTTGTTCAGCCAGTCCATCGAGGTAGCGTTCAGCGTCCAGCGCGGCCATACAGCCGGTGCCAGCGGAGGTAATCGCCTGACGATAAATATGGTCCATTACGTCGCCAGCCGCGAACACGCCCGGGATGCTGGTCTGGGTCGCGTTACCGTGAATGCCGGACTGCACTTTGATGTAGCCGTTTTCCAGCTCCAGCTGACCGTCGAAGATCGCGGTGTTCGGGCTGTGACCGATCGCCACGAAAAGACCCGCCACTTCAAGCGTTTCGACGTTATCGGTGTTCTGGGTATCACGGATACGCAGACCGGCAACGCCCATCTGGTCGCCCGTCACCTCTTCCAGGGTACGGTTGGTGTGCAGCACGATGTTGCCGCTGGCCACTTTATCCATCAGACGTTTGATCAGGATCTTCTCCGCGCGGAAGGTTTCGCGACGGTGGATCAGGTGCACTTCAGAGGCAATGTTCGCCAGGTAGAGCGCTTCTTCCACTGCGGTGTTGCCGCCGCCGATGACCGCGACTTTCTGATTACGGTAGAAGAAACCGTCACAGGTTGCGCAGGCAGAGACGCCGCGGCCTTTGAACGCTTCTTCAGATGGCAGACCGAGGTAACGGGCAGAGGCGCCGGTGGCGATGATCAGCGCGTCACAGGTGTATTCGCCGCTGTCGCCCGTCAGGCGGAACGGACGATTCTGCAGATCGACCTTATTGATGTGGTCGAACAGAATTTCAGTTTCGAATTTAGCGGCATGCGCGTGCATACGTTCCATCAGCAGCGGCCCGGTCAGGTCGTTCGGGTCCCCTGGCCAGTTTTCCACTTCGGTGGTGGTGGTCAGCTGACCGCCTTTTTCCATGCCGGTGATGAGTACCGGGTGCAGGTTAGCGCGTGCAGCATAGACCGCTGCGGTATATCCCGCAGGTCCAGAACCAAGGATTAGCAGCTTACTGTGTTTGGCCGTGCCCATGAGATCCCCATTGTTGTTGGCAGACATTTGGCTGGATTGTAGGGAATTTGTTGTCGTAAAAAAAGAGCGCAGCAATTTTGATATCAATCTGTGTAATAGCCACGAGCGATGAATGAGGCGCTATAACATCACGCTTTCGCCTGAAAACCGGTCGTTTGTAAGGCAATAAAATGAGGATTAATACCCTGCCGTAATGAATATCCGGCATGTTGTACTAAAAAACGATGTTTTGCTTTGACAATCCCCTGCGCTTTTGCGAAAACATTCAAGGAAGAAAAAAAACCGCGTTAACCGTATGCCGCATAGGCATGCACGTAAATGCCATTTTTACCGGGTCAGTGAAATCTACGCATGGCGTGGACAGACTCCATACGTGATGTCGGTGACTGCCTTCGGGCAACGGTCTTCTTACCAACAGAACCCGAATCCGCATCGCGTCTAATACAAAACCAGGCGATGTGATGACTAACGGGTACAGGCTCTGAACAGTGATGTGCACAGGGTCCAGGCAGGAGTAGGGAAGGAATACAGAGAGACAATAATAATGGTAGATAGCAAGAAGCGCCCTGGCAAAGATCTCGACCGTATCGATCGTAACATTCTTAATGAATTGCAAAAGGATGGGCGTATTTCCAACGTCGAGCTTTCAAAACGTGTGGGACTTTCCCCGACGCCGTGCCTTGAGCGTGTGCGCCGACTGGAAAGACAGGGTTTCATTCAGGGCTATACTGCTCTGCTGAACCCGCATTATCTGGATGCCTCACTTCTGGTATTTGTTGAGATTACTCTGAATCGTGGTGCGCCGGATGTGTTTGAGCAATTTAACGCCGCTGTACAAAAACTTGAAGAAATTCAAGAGTGTCATCTGGTGTCCGGTGATTTCGACTACCTGTTGAAAACCCGTGTGCCTGATATGTCCGCCTACCGTAAGCTGCTGGGGGAAACCCTGCTGCGTCTGCCAGGCGTGAACGACACCCGTACGTATGTGGTGATGGAAGAGGTCAAACAGAGCAATCGTCTGGTTATTAAGACGCGCTAACACGGAACAGGTGCAAAATCAGCGTAGTTTGATTACACTCCTGTTAATCCATACAGCAACAGTGCCGGGGAGTCCCGGCGCTGTTGTCCGTTTTAGCAAAAAGGCAGGATATGCCTGATACCTGGAGAGCCTTTTTTGAGCCAGGAATACACTGAAGACAAAGAAGTCACACTATCGAAGCTAAGCAGCGGACGTCGTCTCCTCGAGGCTTTGCTGATTGTTATTGCCCTTTTTGCCGTCTGGCTGATGGCAGCCTTACTCAGTTTCAACCCCTCAGATCCCAGCTGGTCACAAACTGCATGGCATGAGCCTATCCATAATTTAGGCGGTGTCCCCGGTGCCTGGCTTGCGGACACGCTGTTCTTCATTTTCGGTGTGATGGCCTACACCCTTCCCGTCATTATCATTGGCGGATGCTGGTTTGCGTGGCGTCATCGTCAGAACGATGATTACATCGACTATTTTGCCGTGTCGCTGCGCCTGATTGGCGCGCTGGCGCTGATCCTCACCTCGTGCGGGCTGGCGGCAATCAATGCGGATGATATCTGGTACTTCGCCTCTGGCGGAGTGATCGGCAGTTTACTCAGTTCTGCGCTGCAGCCGATGCTGCACAGCAGCGGCGGCACGCTGGCGCTGCTGTGCATCTGGGCGGCCGGGCTGACGCTGTTTACCGGCTGGTCCTGGGTGAGCATTGCTGAGAAGATCGGAAGTTTTATCCTCACCATTCTGACTTTCGCCAGCAACCGTACCCGCCGTGACGATACGTGGGTTGATGAAGACGAATACGAAGATGAAGAGGAAGATGACGCGCCTGTGCAGCGTCGCGAGTCTCGTCGTGCGCGTATTTTGCGCGGCGCGCTGGCGCGTCGTCAGCGTGTTGCAGAGAAATTTGCCAACCCGCTGGGGCGTAAAACCGATGCGGCGCTCTTCTCCGGTAAACGCATGGATGAAGACGAGCAGGTGGCGTATCGCGCTGCGGGTGTCGCCGTCGATCCTGACGATGTGCTCTTCTCCGGCAGCCGGGCCACTCCGGGTGACTTCGACGAATACGATCCGCTGTTAAATGGCCATTCGGTTACCGAGCCGGTTGCGGCCGCCGCAGCCGCGACGACCGCTGCGCAGGCGTATGCCGCGCCTGTCGACGCCGTGATGCCATCCGCGCCGGTTTCGCCGCCGGAATCCGTTATTCAGCAGCCTCAGGTTGACTGGCAGACTGCGCCAGGCGTTCACACGCCGGAGCCGGTTATCGCGCCTGAACCTGAAAGCTACATCCCTGTGCAGCAGGAGCAGTGGCAGCAGCCATATCAGCCGCCGCAGCCTGCATATGAACCGCAAGAGTCCCCGCACTATGAACAGCCTGTGGCCCAACCTTATCAGGAGTATGTGCCTGAACCGGTTGAACCTGTGCAGCCTTATGTAGAGCCGCAGCCTGAACCTGAAATCGTGGAAGAGGTAAAACCCTCTCGTCCGCCGATGTACTATTTTGAAGAAGTTGAAGAGCGTCGCGCGCGTGAACGCGAGCAGCTGGCGGCCTGGTACCAGCCTGTGCCTGAACCGGTGCAGGAGCCGGTGACGAAAGCGCCTTCTGTTTCCGTTCCACCGATCGACCCGACGCCTGCAGTCGCACCCGTAGCGGAAAGCGTGAAGCAGGCTACCGCGGCCGCTGCCGTGGCTGCACCTGTTTTTAGCCTGGCAACCAGTGGCGCGCCACGTCCTCAGGTGAAGGAGGGGATTGGTCCGCAACTGCCTCGCCCTAACCGCGTTCGCGTTCCAACCCGCCGTGAGCTTGCCTCTTATGGCATCAAGCTGCCTTCCCAGCGTATGGCGGAAGAGAAAGCGCGCGAGCCTGAGTACGAAGATGACGCCGATGAAATGCAGCAGGACGAGCTGGCCCGTCAGTTCGCCGCGCAGCAGAATCAGCGCTACGGTAATGAATACCAGCACGATGAACCTATGCTGGAAGACGAAGATGACGCGGCTGAAGCAGAACTGGCACGCCAGTTCGCCGCCACCCAGCAGCAGCGCTATTCCGGTGAACAACCGGCTGGTGCAAATCCGTTCTCGCTGTCTGATTTTGAATTCTCGCCGATGAAGGATCTGGTGGATGATGGCCCGAGCGAGCCTTTATTTACCCCGAGCGTGATGCCGGAAGCTGAGCCTGTGCGCCAGCAGCCGGCACCACAGGCCTACGCGCAGCCGCATCAACCTGTTCAGCAACCGCAGCAGCCACCACAGCCGCCGCAGTTCCAGCAGCCTGCGCCTCAGCCGCAGGAAAGTCTGATTCACCCGCTGCTGATGCGTAACGGTGACAGCCGTCCGCTGCAGCGTCCAAGCACTCCGCTGCCGTCGCTGGATCTGTTAACGCCTCCGCCGTCAGAAGTGGAGCCGGTCGATACCTTCGCGCTGGAGCAGATGGCGCGTCTGGTTGAAGCGCGTCTGGCTGACTTCCGCATCAAGGCGGACGTGGTGAACTACTCGCCGGGTCCTGTGATCACCCGTTTTGAACTGAACCTGGCGCCTGGCGTTAAAGCCGCGCGTATTTCCAACCTGTCCCGCGACCTGGCGCGTTCTCTCTCGACCGTTGCGGTGCGAGTGGTGGAAGTGATACCGGGCAAACCGTACGTTGGCCTTGAGCTGCCGAACAAGAAACGTCAGACCGTCTACCTGCGTGAAGTGCTGGATAACACCAAATTCCGCGATAACCCATCTCCGCTGACCGTGGTGCTGGGTAAAGATATCGCTGGCGATCCGGTAGTCGCGGATCTCGCCAAAATGCCTCACCTGCTGGTAGCAGGTACCACCGGTTCCGGTAAGTCTGTCGGTGTGAACGCCATGATCCTCAGCATGCTCTATAAAGCGCAGCCGGAAGATGTGCGTTTCATTATGATCGACCCGAAAATGCTCGAACTGTCGGTCTACGAAGGCATCCCGCATCTGCTGACCGAAGTGGTCACCGATATGAAGGACGCCGCCAACGCCCTGCGCTGGAGCGTCAACGAGATGGAACGCCGCTACAAGCTGATGTCTGCGTTGGGCGTGCGTAACCTGGCCGGGTATAACGAGAAAATTGCCCAGGCTGTGCGCATGGGGCGTCCGATCCCGGATCCTTACTGGAAGCCGGGTGACAGCATGGATGCTCAGCATCCGGTGCTGGAAAAACTGCCTTATATCGTCGTGCTGGTTGATGAATTCGCTGACCTTATGATGACCGTCGGTAAGAAAGTAGAAGAGTTGATTGCCCGTCTGGCGCAGAAAGCGCGTGCGGCCGGTATTCACCTTGTGCTGGCGACCCAGCGTCCTTCCGTGGACGTTATCACTGGTCTTATCAAAGCGAACATCCCGACGCGTATCGCCTTTACCGTATCCAGTAAAATTGACTCCCGTACCATTCTTGACCAGGGCGGCGCAGAGTCGCTGCTGGGTATGGGTGACATGCTCTATTCCGGCCCGAACTCCACCTCTCCGGTGCGTGTCCACGGTGCGTTCGTCCGCGATGAGGAAGTTCACGCCGTCGTGCAGGACTGGAAAGCGCGCGGTCGTCCGCAATACGTTGACGGTATTACCAGCGACACGGAAAGCGAAGGCGGCGGCGGTGGCTTCGACGGCGGCGAAGAGCTGGATCCGTTATTCGATCAGGCGGTTAACTTCGTTACCGAAAAACGCAAAGCGTCCATCTCAGGCGTGCAGCGTCAGTTCCGCATCGGCTATAACCGCGCAGCGCGCATCATCGAGCAGATGGAAGCGCAGGGCATTGTGAGCGAGCAGGGGCATAACGGTAACCGCGAGGTGCTGGCACCACCGCCGTTTGATTAACCTTCAGCGATTGCAAAGAAGGGTAAATCAGCCAAAATTAAGCATTTTCTTCTGTCGCCTGCCTTCGGGCAGGTCCAGAATAGAAGACGGAAACCCCATATCGGGAAGACGTATTTTAAGGAATAACAATGAAAAAAATCGCCATCGCCTGTGCATTACTCACCAGTTTTGTCGCCAGCAGCGTCTGGGCTGATGCGGCCAGCGACCTTAAAAGCCGACTGGATAAAGTAAGCAGCTTCCACGCCAGCTTCACGCAAAAAGTGACTGACGGCAGCGGTAACGCGGTGCAGGAAGGTCAGGGAGATTTGTGGGTAAAACGCCCGAATCTGTTCAACTGGCACATGACCCAGCCGGATGAAAGCATCCTGGTCTCTGACGGTAAAACCTTATGGTTCTTCAACCCGTTTGTTGAGCAGGCTACGGCCACCTGGCTGAAAGATGCCACCAGCAATACACCGTTTATGCTGATTGCCCGTAACCAGTCCAGCGACTGGCAGCAGTACAATATTAAACAGACGGGTGACGAGTTTGTCCTGACGCCGAAAGGCAGTAACGGCAACCTGAAGCAGTTCACCATTAACGTAAGCACCAACGGTACGATTAATCAGTTTGGCGCGGTTGAGCAGGACGATCAGCGCAGCAGCTACCAGCTCAAGTCTCAGCAAAACGGCGCCGTTGATGCATCGAAATTCACCTTTACCCCGCCGCAGGGCGTAACGGTGGACGACCAACGCAATAAGTAAGAGGCGTGAGTGGGCAATCTGTCGCTCGATTTTTCAGATAACGCGTTTCAACCTCTGGCCGCTCGTATGCGGCCAGAAAATTTAGCGCAGTACATCGGCCAGCAGCATCTGCTGGCTGCCGGTAAGCCATTGCCGCGCGCCATTGAGGCCGGGCATCTTCACTCCATGATCCTCTGGGGCCCCCCTGGCACCGGCAAGACCACGCTTGCAGAAGTGATCGCCCGCTATGCCAATGCGGACGTTGAACGTATTTCGGCGGTAACCTCTGGCGTGAAAGAGATCCGCGAGGCGATCGAGCGTGCGCGGCAGAACCGCAATGCCGGGCGGCGCACCATCCTCTTCGTGGACGAAGTCCACCGCTTCAACAAGAGCCAGCAGGATGCCTTCCTGCCGCATATTGAAGACGGCACGATCTTCTTCATCGGTGCGACCACCGAAAACCCATCGTTTGAACTGAACTCGGCGCTGCTTTCCCGCGCGCGCGTTTACCTGCTCAAATCGCTCACCACCGAGGATATCGAAAAGGTTCTCACCCAGGCGATGGACGACAAAGCGCGCGGCTACGGCGGGCAGGATATCGTTCTGCCTGACGACACGCGTCGTGCGATTGCCGAGCTGGTCAACGGTGATGCGCGGCGTGCGCTGAACACGCTGGAAATGATGGCCGATATGGCCGAAATCGACGATGCCGGGAAGCGGGTGCTGAAACCGGAACTGCTCACCGAGATTGCGGGGGAGCGCAGCGCGCGTTTCGATAACAAAGGCGACCGTTTTTACGACCTGATCTCGGCGCTGCATAAGTCCGTGCGCGGCAGCGCGCCGGATGCGGCGCTTTACTGGTACGCGCGCATTATCACTGCGGGCGGCGATCCTTTATATGTCGCGCGTCGCTGTCTGGCGATTGCGTCAGAAGATGTCGGCAATGCCGATCCTCGCGCCATGCAGGTTGCGCTGTCGGCCTGGGACTGCTTCACCCGCGTTGGACCTGCGGAAGGCGAACGTGCCATTGCGCAGGCGATTGTTTATCTGGCCTGCGCGCCGAAAAGCAATGCGGTTTATACCGCCTTTAAAGCGGCGATGTCCGACGCGCGTGAACGTCCGGACTACGATGTGCCGGTTCACCTGCGTAACGCGCCGACCAAACTGATGAAAGAGATGGGGTATGGGCAGGAGTATCGTTACGCTCATGATGAACCCAATGCCTACGCTGCCGGGGAGGAATATTTCCCGCAGGAGATGGCACAAACGCGCTATTATCACCCCACAAACAGAGGTCTTGAAGGCAAGATTGGTGAAAAGCTCACCTGGCTCGCCGGACAGGATCAAAATAGCCCTATAAAACGCTACCGTTAGTTCAATCGTTGCGGTAATGTTGGCAATGTATCCTTGTGGCCGCAGGCTGTGGTCACATTTTCCTATTTTAATTCGATAAGCACAGGATAAGCATGCTCGATCCCAATCTGCTGCGTAATGAGCCAGACGCAGTCGCTGAAAAACTGGCACGCCGGGGCTTTAAGCTGGATGTAGATAAGCTGCGCGCTCTCGAAGAGCGTCGTAAAGTTCTGCAGGTACAAACTGAAAATCTGCAGGCAGAGCGTAACTCTCGATCGAAATCCATCGGCCAGGCGAAAGCGCGCGGGGAAGATATTGAGCCATTACGCCTGGAAGTGAACAAACTGGGTGAAGAACTGGATCAGGCTAAAGCTGAGCTGGACGTTCTTCAGGCCGAGATTCGTGATATTGCCCTGGCTATCCCGAATATTCCTGACGACAGCGTGCCTGTCGGCAAAGATGAAAACGACAACGTTGAAGTGAAACGCTGGGGTACGCCTCGTGAGTTTGACTTCGAAGTGCGCGATCACGTGACGCTGGGCGAAATGCATGCGGGCCTGGACTTTGCGGCAGCGGTTAAGCTGACCGGCTCCCGTTTTGTGGTGATGAAAGGCCAGATTGCCCATCTGCACCGTGCGCTGGCGCAGTTCATGCTGGATCTGCACACCGAGCAGCATGGCTACAGCGAAACCTACGTGCCGTATCTGGTCAACCACGATACGCTGTACGGTACGGGCCAGCTGCCGAAATTTGCCGGCGATCTGTTCCATACCCGTCCGCTGGACGAGGAAGCAGACAGCAGCAACTACGCGCTGATCCCAACCGCTGAAGTGCCGCTGACTAACCTCGTGCGTGATGAGATCATCGATGAAGACGACCTGCCAATTAAGCTGACGGCACATTCACCGTGCTTCCGTTCTGAAGCAGGTTCTTACGGTCGCGACACGCGCGGTCTGATCCGTATGCACCAGTTCGACAAAGTTGAGATGGTGCAGATCGTCCGCCCTGAAGCGTCCATGGACGCGCTGGAAGAGATGACCGGCCACGCTGAGAAAGTGCTGGAGCTGCTGGGCCTGCCGTACCGTCGTATGGCCCTGTGCACCGGTGATATGGGCTTTGGCGCCTGCAAAACCTTCGATCTGGAAGTGTGGGTGCCTGCTCAGAACACCTATCGTGAGATCTCCTCCTGCTCTAACGTCTGGGATTTCCAGGCGCGTCGTATGCAGGCACGCTGCCGCAGCAAATCTGACAAGAAAACCCGCCTGGTGCATACCCTGAATGGTTCTGGTCTGGCTGTGGGCCGTACGCTGGTTGCCGTGCTGGAAAACTACCAGCAGGCAGACGGTCGTATTGAGATCCCTGAAGTGCTGCGTCCATACATGAAAGGCCAGCAGTACATCGGCTAATTCTTTGCCTCACAACAAAAAAGCGCCTTTGGGCGCTTTTTTTATGCCTCTGAATTGACACGACGCAATACCCCCTCCCTCTAAAGTAGTAATACTCCTCCGAATGAAAGTCAGCATAAAAAGCTGATTACGTAAAAAATCGTTGTATATAAAACTACATAGCGGTTTGCGCCGCCATTCTTTTCTTTGTGAGCAACCAAAGTGAGTCTCTATGAAAATCAACGCGCCTGAAGCATTAATGGCTGCCGAGGTCACTCGCCGTGGGTTGATGAAAACCACGGCAATAGGCGGCCTGGCCGTAGCCAGCAGCGCCTTCACGCTTCCTTTTACCCGACTGGCCTCAGCGGCTGATGCACTATCCCCAGCCTCAGCTCCGGAAAAAGTGGTGTGGAGTGCCTGTACCGTAAACTGCGGTAGCCGTTGTCCGCTGCGTATGCATGTGGTGGACGGCGAAATAAAATATGTCGAAACCGACAATACCGGGGACGATAACTATGAAGGGTTACATCAGGTTCGCGCCTGCTTGCGCGGCCGCTCCATGCGTCGTCGCGTGTATAATCCGGACCGCCTGAAATATCCGATGAAGCGCGTCGGTAAGCGTGGGGAAGGGAAGTTCGAGCGGATTAGCTGGGATGAAGCCTACGACATTATCGCCACCAATATGCAGCGCCTTATCAAAGAGTATGGCAACGAATCCATCTACCTGAACTACGGCACCGGGACGCTCGGCGGTACGCTGACCCGCTCCTGGCCACCGGGTAAAACGCTGGTGGCACGTCTGATGAACTGCTGCGGTGGTTATCTTAATCACTATGGTGACTACTCATCGGCGCAGATTGCTGCGGGCCTGAACTACACCTACGGCGGCTGGGCGGACGGCAACAGCCCGTCCGATATCGAAAACAGTAAGTTGGTCGTCCTGTTCGGTAACAACCCGGGCGAAACCCGCATGAGCGGCGGCGGGGTAACCTATTACCTCGAACAGGCCCGCGCCAAATCCAATGCCCGCATGATCATTATCGATCCGCGCTATACCGACACCGGCGCCGGACGTGAAGACGAGTGGATCCCAATCCGTCCGGGTACAGATGCAGCGCTGGTCTCGGCGCTTGCGTGGGTAATGATCACAGAAAACCTCGTCGATCAGCCTTTCCTGGATAAATACTGCGTCGGCTATGACGAGAAAACCCTGCCAGCCAGCGCGCCTGCTAACGGTCATTACAAAGCCTATATTCTCGGGCAGGGCAGCGACGGCGTGGCGAAAACGCCCGAGTGGGCGTCCACCATCACCGGTATTCCGCCCGAGCGTATCGTTCAGCTGGCGCGTGAGATTGGCTCGGCCAAACCGGCCTACATCAGCCAGGGCTGGGGACCGCAGCGCCATGCGAACGGCGAAATCGCGACTCGCGCCATCTCCATGCTCTCCATTCTGACCGGCAACGTCGGTATTCACGGCGGTAACACCGGCGCGCGTGAAGGCTCGTATGAAGTGCCGTTTGAACGTATGCCTACGCTGGATAACCCTGTTCAGACCAGCATCTCCATGTTTATGTGGACCGATGCGATCGAACGTGGTCCTGAAATGACCGCCCTGCGCGACGGCGTGCGCGGCAAGGACAAGCTGGACGTGCCGATCAAGATGATCTGGAACTATGCCGGTAACTGTCTCATCAACCAGCACTCCGAAATCAACCGCACCCATGAAATCCTGCAGGATGATAAGAAGTGCGAGATGATTGTGGTCATCGACTGCCACATGACCTCCTCGGCGAAATATGCCGATATCCTGCTGCCGGACTGCACGGCCTCTGAGCAGATGGATTTCGCGCTGGACGCCTCCTGCGGCAACATGTCCTATGTGATCTTTACCGACCAGGCGATTAAACCGCGCTTCGAGTGCAAAACCATTTATGAGATGACCTCTGAGCTGGCGAAACGTCTTGGCGTTGAGCAGCAGTTTACCGAGGGGCGTACTCAGGAAGGGTGGATGCGCCATCTGCATGAACTCTCCCGTAAGGCGGTCCCTGACCTGCCTGATTTCGATACCTTCCGTAAGCAGGGTATGTACAAACAGCGCGATCCGGAAGGGCACCACGTGGCGTACAAAGCGTTCCGTGAAGATCCGCAGGCGAACCCGCTGACCACGCCGTCGGGCAAAATCGAAATCTACTCAGAAGAGCTGGCAAAAATCGCGTCGACCTGGGAGCTGCCGGAAGGGGACGTTATCGATCCGCTGCCGATCTACACGCCAGGTTTCGAGAACTATAACGATCCGCTGACGGCGAAATTCCCGCTGCAGCTGACAGGTTTCCACTACAAAGCGCGCGTGCACTCCACCTACGGTAACGTCGACGTACTCAAGGCCGCCTGCCGTCAGGAGATGTGGATCAACCCGATGGATGCCAAAGCACGCGGCATCAGCAATGGCGATCGCGTGCGTATCTTCAACGGCCGCGGCGAGGTGCACATTGAGGCCAAAGTGACGCCGCGCATGATGCCAGGCGTGGTGGCGCTGGGGGAAGGGGCCTGGTACAACCCTGATGCCAACCGCATCGACCAGGCGGGCAGTATTAACGTGCTGACCACGCAGCGTCCGTCGCCGCTGGCGAAGGGCAACCCATCCCACACAAACCTTGTCCAGGTTGAAAAGGTTTAAGGAGTAGCCGATGACAACCCAGTATGGATTTTTTATCGATTCCAGCCGTTGCACCGGGTGCAAAACCTGCGAGCTGGCCTGTAAAGATTACAAAGACCTGACTCCTGACGTCAGCTTCCGCCGTATTTACGAATACGCCGGTGGCGACTGGCAGGAAGATAACGGCGTCTGGCATCAGAACGTCTTTGCCTATTACCTGTCGATTGCCTGTAACCATTGTGAAGATCCGGCCTGCACCAAGGTCTGCCCGAGTGGGGCGATGCACAAGCGTGAAGACGGTTTTGTGGTGGTGAACGAAGATGTCTGCATCGGCTGTCGGTACTGCCACATGGCGTGCCCGTACGGCGCGCCGCAGTACAACGCCGCCAAAGGTCATATGACCAAATGCGACGGTTGCCACACCCGCGTGGCGGACGGCAAAAAGCCGATTTGCGTCGAGTCCTGTCCGCTGCGCGCGCTGGACTTCGGCCCGATTGAAGAGCTGCGTCAAAAACACGGTCAGCTTGCCGCAGTGGCACCGCTGCCGTCTGCGCACTTCACGAAGCCGAGCATTGTGATTAAACCTAACGCCAACAGCCGTCCTACAGGTGACACCACCGGCTACCTGGCAAATCCGAAGGAGGTGTGAGATGGGAAGTGGATGGCATGAATGGCCGCTGATGATCTTCACGGTCTTTGGCCAGTGCGTGGCGGGCGGTTTCATTGTGCTCGCGCTGGCGCTGCTGAAGGGGAATCTCAACGCTGAACAGCAGCAGCGTTTAGTGTTGAGCATGTTTGGCCTGTGGGTGCTGATGGGGATTGGGTTTATCGCCTCTACGCTGCACCTGGGTTCGCCGATGCGCGCGTTTAACTCTCTGAACCGCGTGGGGGCCTCATCCCTCAGTAACGAGATTGCCAGCGGGGCAATTTTCTTTGCCGTCGGTGGGCTGGGCTGGCTGCTGGCCGCTTTGAAGAAATTGCCTGCGGGTCTGCGCAGCCTGTGGCTGATCGTGACCATGGTGCTGGGCGTGGTGTTCGTGTGGATGATGGTGCGCGTCTATAACACCATCGATACCGTTCCAACCTGGTACAGCGTCTGGACGCCGATGAGCTTCTTCCTGACGATGTTTATCGGCGGGCCGCTGCTGGGCTACCTGCTGCTGCGCGTGGCGGGCGTAGACGGGTGGGCAATGCGTTTGCTGCCGGCTGTTTCGCTGCTGGCGCTGGTGGTGAGTGCGATGGTCGCTCTGATGCAGGGGGCAGAACTGGCAACCATTCACAGCTCTATCCAGCAGGCTTCTGCCCTGGTGCCGGACTACGGTTCTCTGATGGCCTGGCGCATCGTTCTGCTGGTCGCGGCGTTGGTATTCTGGATCGCTCCTCAGCTTAAAGGTTATCAGCCCGCGCTGCCGCTGCTGTCACTGGCCTTTGTGCTGGTCCTGGCGGGTGAACTGATTGGCCGCGGTGTGTTCTACGGGTTGCATATGACCGTTGGTATGGCTATCGCCAGTTAACGTTGCATTGAGTTATATCAAGCCGGGCCTGAGTGCCCGGCTTTTTCTTTTTTCGATCATGAAATTTTTCGACTGTCGTTTTGTTTTAATTTCGCCCATTAATAAATAAAAACAGACACATAATTAATATCTATAGCAGGCGTGGCATTAGCAGGATAAGTTTTTTAAATCGACAGGGAACATATTGTGCGAGGCGGCTAAGTCAGTGGATTGACTTTGGTTTTGCCAGTGGCATGATGCGCACGAAATCTGAACTTCCTCACGGTTTTTAATCCATGACCACCTATACCCGGCCAGTGCTTCTGTTGCTTTGTGGCCTGCTTCTGTTGACCCTGGCGATCGCAGTGTTAAATACGCTCGTCCCGCTATGGCTCGCCCATGAAAACTTACCGACCTGGCAGGTGGGTATGGTCAGCTCGTCCTTTTTTACCGGGAACCTGCTGGGTACGCTAATGACCGGGAGCCTGATTAAGCGCTTTGGCTTTAATCGCAGCTATTATCTGGCTTCGCTGATTTTCGCCGCCGGGTGTGCCGGGCTGGGCCTGATGGTCGGCTTCTGGAGCTGGATGGCATGGCGCTTTATCGCAGGCGTAGGCTGCGCGATGATTTGGGTGGTGGTTGAAAGCGCGCTGATGTGCAGCGGCACCTCCCGCAACCGCGGACGCCTGCTGGCGGCCTATATGATGGTTTACTACGTCGGCACCGTGCTGGGTCAACTGATGGTCAGCAAGCTGCCAACCGATCTGATGAGCGTTCTGCCGTGGGTAACGGGCATGGTGCTCGCCGCGATCCTGCCGCTGCTCTTCACGCGCATTGTGAACCAGAACAGCGAGCATCAGGAATCGACCCACGTCTGGCCGATGCTCAGACTCCGTCAGGCGCGTCTGGGCGTTAACGGCTGCATTATCTCGGGGATTGTACTGGGCTCGCTCTATGGCCTGATGCCGCTCTATCTGAATCATCAGGGCGTCAGCGATTCTGGAATTGGCTTCTGGATGGCGGTGATGGTGAGTGCGGGGATCGTCGGGCAGTGGCCGATTGGCCGTCTGGCGGACCGCTTCGGTCGTCTGCTGGTGCTGCGCGTGCAGGTCTTTGTGGTCATTATGGGATGCCTTGCCATGCTCAGCAACGCCGCGATGGCGCCTGCGCTGTTTATTCTCGGGGCGGCTGGCTTTACGCTCTATCCGGTCGCGATGGCCTGGGCCTGTGAGAAAGTTGAACATCACCAGCTGGTAGCAATGAACCAGGCGCTGTTACTGAGCTATACCATCGGCAGCTTATTAGGCCCGACGTTTACCGCGATGCTGATGCAGAATTACTCTGATAACTTATTGTTTATCATGATCGCCAGCGTGTCGTTTATTTATCTCTTGATGCTGCTGCGCAAAGCAGGCGAGCATCCAACGCCTGTGGCACATGCCTGATTAAATAAAAGCCTGTCGATGACAGGCTTTTTTGTCCCGGTCACAACTAAGAGTTTTACTTATTGTTTGTTTATTGCGCCAGGCGATAATTCATGTGAGTCCTACCACTATAAGGCAGCAATCATGTCTATTCGTCGTTTTTCCACTACCGCACTTGCCGTAGTGTTGTCTTTAACGTTTGCAACGGCTCCGGTCATGGCTAATCCTGGAAACGGGAATGGCGGTGGTCACGGAAACGGTGGCGGGCAAGGTAATGGCGGTAATCATGGTAACGGAAATTCTGGTAACCATGGCAATAAGCAAAATAACGGTCAGGATAACCCTGGAAAATCGGATAAAAGCTTTAAAAGCAGTAAAGATGTCGGTAACGATGTCGACGCTCGCGTGAGCTTCGATCATGCCCGCCATCTGGCGCTGAATTATGGCCTAACGGGCTATGACTCTCTGCCTCCGGGTATCGCGAAAAACCTGGCGCGCGGTAAACCGTTGCCTCCGGGCATTGCGAAGAAAACCGTGCCGGCCTCAATGCTGGGTCAGCTTCCTTCCTACCCTGGCTATGAATGGCGCGTGGTCGGAGACGACCTGGTCTTAATTGCGCTGAGTACAGCCATTGTGACCTCCGTTATTAACGGCGTCTTTAAATAGAATATAAAAAAGCCCGGTTTTCACCGGGCTTTTCTTTAATACATCACCTTGTGGCCGTACTGTTCAAGAATACCTTTGACGCGTTCCATCGTCTCTTTTTTTGGCGGCTTCACGCCATCAAGTTTGTACTCTTCGCCCATCGCCACCCATTTATGTTTACCCAGCTCGTGATAGGGGAGAAGCTCGATTTTTTCGACGTTGCCCATGTCGCGGGTAAATTCCCCCAGGCGGTGCGCGGAGTCGTCGTCATCTGACCAGCCGGGAACCACCACGTAGCGGATCCAGGTTTTGATGCCTTTATCGGCAATGTATTTGGCGAATTCCAGCGTGCGGTGGTTTGAGACGCCAACGAGGTTCTGGTGGATCTCATCGTTCATCTGTTTAAGATCGAGCATCACCAGATCGGTCACTTCAAGCAGCTCGTCGATAACCGGATCGTAGCGGCGCACAAAGCCGTTGGTGTCGAGACAGGTATGAATGCCTTCTTTATGGCAGGCGCGGAACCAGTCGCGGACAAATTCGGCCTGCAGAATGGCTTCACCGCCGGATGCGGTGACGCCGCCGCCGGACGCGTTCATAAAGTGGCGGTAGGTCACCACCTCTTTCATCAAGTCTTCAACGGTCACTTCTTTACCGCCGTGCGTATCCCAGGTGTCACGGTTATGGCAGTACAGGCAGCGCATCAGGCAGCCCTGGAAAAAGGTGATAAAGCGGATACCCGGGCCATCGACGGTGCCACAGGATTCAAAGGAGTGAATGCGACCAATAATTGACATTGCGGTGATATCTCCAGCATCGGCCCGTCCGGGGCCTGAGTATGCACAGCTCAAAGCCGGCTGTGTTGAAGTCTGTTTTGGCTGATATCCATAGAGTATAGATAGCGGACAAAAGAGACTGAGGTGGAGAGGGTGCTAAAAAGGCCCCACTGACGTGGAGCCTTTATTGTACGCTTTTTAACGCGTGATTTCAGTCAATTCCAGTTACATGGACTGAGTGAAAGTACGGGTGATAACGTCCTGCTGCTGTTCTTTAGTCAGGGAGTTAAAACGTACTGCGTAGCCAGATACGCGGATGGTCAGCTGAGGATATTTCTCAGGGTGTTCCATCGCGTCGAGCAGCATTTCACGGTTCATGATGTTCACGTTCAGGTGCTGACCACCTTCGATGGACGCTTCGTGGTGGAAGTAACCATCCATCAGACCCGCGAGGTTAGTTTTACGCACTTCGTCGTCTTTACCCAGCGCGTTTGGCACGATAGAGAAGGTATAAGAGATACCATCTTTCGCGTAAGCAAACGGCAGTTTAGCAACGGAGGTCAGAGAGGCAACCGCACCTTTCTGGTCACGACCGTGCATTGGGTTAGCACCTGGGCCAAATGGCGCGCCAGCACGACGACCGTCTGGGGTGTTACCGGTTTTCTTACCATACACAACGTTAGAGGTGATGGTCAGAACAGACTGAGTCGGGATAGCGTTACGGTAAGTAGTCAGTTTCTGAATTTTCTTCATGAAACGTTCTACCAGGTCAACCGCCATGTCATCAACGCGAGAGTCGTTGTTACCAAACTGCGGATACTCACCTTCGATTTCGAAGTCTACAGCCAGGCCGTCTTCGTCACGAATTGGTTTAACTTTCGCATATTTGATTGCAGACAGGGAGTCAGCAGCAACGGACAGACCAGCGATACCACACGCCATGGTGCGGATAACGTCACGGTCGTGCAGCGCCATCAGAGAGGCTTCGTAGCTGTACTTGTCGTGCATGTAGTGGATTACGTTCAGCGCAGTGACATACTGTTTAGCCAGCCAGTCCATGAAGTGATCCATACGTTCCATCACTTCGTCGAAGTTCAGAACGTCGCCTTTGATCGGCTCAGACTTAGGACCAACCTGCATTTTCAGTTTTTCATCAACGCCGCCGTTGATTGCGTACAGCATGGTTTTCGCCAGGTTTGCACGCGCACCGAAGAACTGCATTTGTTTACCAACAACCATTGGGCTTACGCAGCAAGCGATAGCGTAATCGTCGTTGTTGAAGTCCGGACGCATCAGGTCATCGTTCTCGTACTGCAGAGAAGAGGTATCGATGGACACTTTAGCGGCGAATTTCTTGAAGTTCAGAGGCAGTTTTTCAGACCACAGAACGGTGATGTTCGGCTCCGGAGAAGGACCCATGGTGTAAAGGGTGTTCAGGAAGCGGAAGCTGTTTTTGGTTACCAGAGTACGGCCGTCAACGCCCATACCACCGATTGATTCTGTTGCCCAGATTGGGTCACCAGAGAACAGCTCATCGTATTCAGGAGTACGCAGGAAGCGAACCATACGCAGTTTCATGACCAGGTGGTCAATCATTTCCTGAGCGTCTTGCTCGGTGATTTTGCCTGCTTTGATGTCGCGTTCGATGTACGCATCCAGGAAGGTGGATACGCGACCGAAGGACATTGCTGCACCGTTCTGAGACTTAACAGCGGCCAGGTAGCCGAAGTAGGTCCACTGGATAGCTTCCTGAGCGTTGGTAGCCGGACCAGAGATATCGCAGCCATATTTTGCTGCCATCTCTTTGATCTGACCCAGCGCGCGGTGCTGTTCAGCGATTTCTTCACGCAGACGGATAGTCGCTTCCAGGTTTACGCCGTTTTCCAGATCGGACTGCAGGGAAACAAACTGCGCGTACTTGTCTTTCATCAGGAAGTCGATACCGTACAGCGCAACGCGACGGTAGTCACCGATGATACGGCCACGGCCATACGCATCTGGCAGACCAGTCAGAACGCCAGATTTACGGCAGTTCAGAATGTCTTTGGTGTAAACATCGAATACGCCCTGGTTGTGGGTTTTGCGGTATTCGGTGAAGATTTTTTTCAGCATTGGGTCCAGCTCGCGGTTATACGCTTTGCAGGAACCTTCAACCATTTTGATACCACCGAACGGGATGATTGCGCGTTTCAGTGGTGCTTCAGTCTGCAGACCAACGATTTTCTCAAGGGCTTTGTTGATGTAGCCAGCATCGTGAGAAGTGATGGTGGAAGCAACGGAGGTGTCAAAATCAACTGGCGCGTGAGTGCGGTTTTCCAGTTTAACGCCTTCCATTACGCTGTCCCACAGCTTGGTGGTCGCGTCAGTTGCGCCAGCCAGGAAGGATTCGTCACCTTCATACGGGGTATAGTTTTTCTGAATGAAGTCACGTACGTTTACTTCATTCTGCCAGTCACCTTTCGCAAAACCTTCCCAGGCTGTGGCTAACTTTTCATTAAGCTCGGACATGTAACACCTACCTTCTTAAGTGGATTTTTTATTTACTGCCTGAGAAAACCATCAATGATGATCGTCGCCACGCAGGTAAATGACCCAGTATGTCAACCCAACTAACAGACCCCCACCGATAATGTTCCCGATAGTGACAGGGATCAGGTTATCAGTAATGAAATTCATAATAGTCAGGTGAGAGAAACTTTCCGGGGATGAACCAACTGCGGTCCAGAACTCCGGGCTTGCAAAGTCGCGGATGACAATGCCCATTGGGATCATGAACATATTCGCGATACTGTGCTCAAAGCCGCTGGCAACAAACATCGCAACCGGCAGAACCATAATTAAGGCTTTGTCCATCAGGCTACGACCCGAGTAGCTCATCCATACAGCCAGGCAGACCATCAGGTTAGCGAGGATGCCGAGAGCAACGGCTTCGATAAATGTGTGGTGCATTTTGTGGTCGGCGGTTTGCAGGACGTTAAGGCCCCAGCCACCGTTGGCGGTCATGTACTCGCCAGAAAGCCACATCAACAAAACAAAGAGCAGACAGCCAACCAGGTTACCCACGTAGACGTTAAGCCAGTTGCGTGCCAGCTGACCCCAGGTAATTCTTCCGCTGGCCTTTGCCACGACAATCAGCACCGTTGAGGTGAAGAGGTCGGCGCCGCAGATGACGCAGAGAATCAGACCCAGTGAGAAGCAAATGCCGCCAATCAGTTTGGCCATGCCGAAAGGCATTCCGGCAGTACCGGTGGTGGCGGTGATGTAGAAGACGAAAGCGATAGAGATGAACACACCAGCCGTGATCGCCAGATAGAACGTCTTCATCGGGTGTTTCGTTGCTTTATAGACACCCGCTTCTTCGGCAACTTTGGCCATCGCAGCAGGGAGTAAAAGATCAAAAGGGTTGTCAGCTTTCACACTAACTCTCTCTTTATTAAGTCGGCGACGAGATACTAACAAAGCATTATAGAAGAGAAATTGATATAGATCATATCTCGCCTGGCTTATAGGCCCGCAGTGTGTATGGTTTTACAGCAAATGCGGAGTAAGTATTTGATTATCCGTATAAAAATAAATTTTAAAAGTTATGAAAAGAGTTGAATTTTTTCGTTCAGCCACCTCTGACACAGTTAATTAATATGGAGTATTTACCATAAAAAGTAACAGTAAAGCCTAGGTAAATATTATTATATTTACCCATGTTTAACTTTATTATTACAATCAACAGTCATTGCCGAAGAAAATAAAAAACGGGGCAATGAAATTGCCCCGTAATATAGCCCAGACGATTGAATACGCCTACAGCTGGTAATGTTATGTGCGCTTATTTTGACCAGTAAGCGGCTTTTGCTTTCTGCAGTTTTTCGTAGGCCTTCAGCAGCGACTGATGCGCCGGGAAGGCTTTCAGATCGCTATCAACAGCCTGCAGGCCATAGAACGGCTCTTCGCCGCTCAGGGCTGCACTGGCTGCTTCTACGGCCTCAGCTCCGTACATCCGCACGAAAGCATTCAGGTATTGCAGCGGCTCGCGATCCTCTTCCTGGGCCAGCAGCAGCAGGGTTTGCAGGCAGCGGTAATAATTGGTGCGCTCGGCAGAGAAGACCGACTGGTTGAATTCCATGGTCCACTCGGTCCAGGCCAGGGCCTGATCCAAATCGCCACCCGCCAGGGCCAGCATCGCTTTCAGCTCACCGATGCGCAGGGTATACCAGCCGTTGTCTTTACCGGTCGCCAGGCCCAGCAGTTCGCGTACGCGGGTAAAGTCATCGTGGCCTTCTTCGTCCAGCTGGGCGATCAGGTTCAGATAATCTTCTTTCTCCCACTCGCTGCCCGGCAGAGCCAGCAGCGTTTCGCGCAGGTGCGCGCCCATGCTGTTATTGGCCAGCCACAGATCTTCAGCCGGGTAGATGTCGGACATGCCCGGAACGATAATGCGGCACGCGTAGACGCCAAGATGTTCGTAGTCGGCAATGTAGACTTCCCGATCTTCCGCGTTGAAGATGGCCATCAGCGTGGCGAACTCTTCTTCCGTGGTCCCGGCAAAGCTCCAGTCCACGAACGGATAGTCGGCGTCCTGCTTGAACATATCCCAGGAAATTAAACCGCTGGAGTCGATGAAATGGGTTTCAAGGTTGGTATGCTCGGCCACTTCTTCATCGTCAAACGTTGGCGGGGTGAAGACGTCGAGATCTTTCAGGCTACGGCCCTGCAGCAGCTCGGTAACGGTACGCTCCAGCGCCACGCCGAAGTCAGGGTGCGCGCCGAATGAGGCGAAGCAGGTACCGTTGGTCGGGTTAAACAGCACGACGCAGATAACCGGATACTTACCGCCCAGCGAGCCGTCATAGGCAAAGATTGGGAAACCTTCGGCTTCCAGCTTGGCGATGGACTCCACTACGCCCGGGTAGCGCGCCAGCACGTCTGCCGGAATTTCAGGCAGGCTGATGGATTCGGCAATAATGCGGTTTTTGATGTGACGCTCGAAGACTTCAGACAGACCCTGCACGCGCGCTTCATTGCGGGTGTTACCGGCGGACATGCCGTTGGATACATACAGGTTGCCGACGATGTTCATCGGGATATAGACGGTCTGCTCGTCAGACTGACGGGTAAAGGGCAGGGCGCAAATACCGCGATCGTCGTTTCCGGACTGCAGATCGATCAGCATGCTGGCGGTCAGTTCGCTGTCTGGATCGTAGAAGGCACGCAGGCGCGCGTCGAGAATACCTTCCGGCAGCTCGTCATCTTCGGTCAGCGGGAACCATTTTTCATTTGGATAGTGAACGAACGGGCCGTTAGCGATGGTTTCGCCCAGCCAGAAGTCAGCGAAGAAATAGTTGGTGGACAGACGCTCAAAATACTCACCCAGCGCAGAGGCCAGTGCCGCTTTTTTTGTCGCGCCTTTACCGTTGGTAAAGCACAGGGCACAGTCTTTATCGCGAATATGCACGGACCAGACGTGAGGTACCGGATTGAGCCAGGAGGCTTCTTCGATGTTAAAACCCAGGTCGGTCAGTTTCTGTTGGAAGCGAGCGATGGAATCTTCCAGAGCGGCGTCTTTGCCGGGGATAAACGTTTGAGTCATGGCGTTCACTTTTATCGTACGTAAAGCGCGCAATGATACGGGTTTTGCGTGACGGGTGCTATCTTCGGCGAAAATAAAAGGCTGGGCTATGCTTAGTGGCAGTAACTGACTGTTAAGGCATAGAAAAATGAAAGCATTTGATCTCCAGCGGATGGCGTTTGATAAAGTTCCTCCTGAATTTCTGGGCGAAGTGGCGCTGCGCAGCCTGTATACCTTCGTCCTCGTCTTCCTGTTTCTTAAAATCACCGGCCGCCGAGGCGTGCGGCAGATGTCGCTCTTTGAGGTGTTGATCATCCTGACGCTGGGCTCGGCGGCGGGTGACGTCGCCTTTTATGACGACGTGCCGATGGTGCCGGTGTTTATCGTTTTTGTCTCACTGGCGCTACTTTACCGTCTTGTCATGTGGCTGATGTCGAAAAGCGAAAAGCTGGAAGATCTGCTTGAAGGGAAGCCGGTCGTTATCGTCGAGGACGGACAGCTGGCCTGGGAAAATGTACAAAGCGCCAATATGACCGAGTTTGAGTTCTTTATGGAGCTTCGCCTGAACAGCGTTGAACAGCTCGGGCAGGTGCGTCTGGCGATCATGGAAACCAACGGGCAGATCAGCGTCTATTACTATTCTGACGACGAGGTGAAGCCGGGACTGTGTATCCTGCCGGATATGCTCATTGAGCGTTTCAGAACCGTACCGGAATCAGGCGAGTATGCTTGCGTAAGATGTAGCCATGTTGTCGCGATGCAGCCGGGGGATCGTCAATTATGCCCCCGCTGTGCAAATCCGGAATGGACGAAGGTTAGCCGGGCCAAACGCATCACCTGACAGCCATTTTGTCGGTTTTGTCCTGGCGAGGCGGCAGATTGTTTTGTGTGACGCGGGGCACATTTCGCGGGTCATAAGTTTTAGACATTGCGGCGCGTGTCACTGAATGATAAAACCGATATCCACAGTTATAACTTATGGCTTTTAGCGTGGTGAGGGGAAATGGCTCAAGTCTTTAATTTCAGTTCAGGTCCGGCAATGTTACCGGCAGACGTGCTTAAACAGGCTCAACAGGAACTCTGTGACTGGAACGGTCTCGGTACGTCGGTGATGGAAATCAGCCACCGTGGTAAAGAGTTTATTCAGGTGGCGGAAGAGGCAGAAAAGGATTTTCGCGATCTGCTGAATATTCCCTCGAACTACAAAGTATTGTTCTGTCACGGCGGTGGACGCGGCCAGTTTGCAGGCGTTCCGCTGAATATTCTCGGTGATAAAACGACGGCTGACTACGTTGACGCAGGTTACTGGGCGGCAAGCGCGGTTAAAGAAGCGCATAAATACTGCACGCCGAATGTTATCGACGCCAAAGTGACCGTTGACGGTCTGCGCGCCGTGAAGCCAATGAGCGAGTGGCAGCTTTCCGATAACGCAGCGTATCTGCACTACTGCCCGAACGAAACCATTGACGGGATTGCCATCGACGAGACGCCAAACTTCGGTAGCGATGTCGTGGTTGCCGCCGACTTCTCCTCCACCATTCTGTCTGCGCCAATTGATGTCAGCCGCTACGGCGTTATCTATGCGGGCGCGCAGAAAAATATCGGCCCGGCCGGTTTGACTATCGTCGTTGTGCGTGAAGACCTGCTGGGTAAAGCACATAAATCCTGTCCTTCGATTCTCGATTACACCGTGCTGAACGATAACGATTCGATGTTCAACACCCCACCAACGTTTGCCTGGTATCTCTCCGGCCTGGTCTTCAAATGGCTGAAGCAAAACGGCGGCGTGGCGCAGATGGACAAGGTCAATCAGCAGAAAGCTGAACTGCTGTATGGCGTGATCGACAAGAGCGATTTCTACCGCAACGATGTGGCGAAAGCGAACCGTTCCCGCATGAACGTGCCGTTCCAGTTGGCGGACAGCAGCCTGGACAAAGTATTCCTGGAAGAGTCCTTCGCGGCAGGTCTGCATGCGCTCAAAGGTCACCGTGTCGTTGGCGGCATGCGTGCCTCCATCTATAACGCGATGCCGCTGGAAGGCGTTAAAGCCCTGACGGATTTCATGATCGACTTCGAACGTCGTCACGGTTAATTTGCTGTTTTTCACCCCCGCAGCGTCCCTGCGGGGTTTTTATTATGTTGAGTTGAGAGTTTAGTTTTCATGGAATCCCTGACGTTACAACCTATCGCGCGGGTAGATGGCACCATTAATCTGCCTGGTTCAAAAAGTGTCTCGAACCGCGCTTTGCTGCTGGCAGCTCTGGCAAACGGCACCACCGTCCTCACAAACCTGCTGGACAGCGATGACGTGCGCCATATGCTCAATGCGCTGAAAGCGTTGGGCGTTCATTACACTCTCTCCGACGATCGTACCCGCTGCGAAGTGACCGGCAACGGCGGCGCGCTGCGTTCGGGCGAAGAGCTTGAGCTGTTTCTGGGCAACGCGGGTACCGCGATGCGCCCGCTGGCGGCGGCCCTGTGCCTGGGGAGCAACAACATCGTGCTGACCGGCGAGCCGCGCATGAAGGAGCGTCCGATTGGTCACCTGGTGGACGCCCTGCGTCAGGGCGGCGCGCAGATTGAGTATCTGGAGCAGGAAAACTATCCGCCACTGCGTCTGCGCGGCGGTTTTACCGGCGGTCACGTCGAGGTTGACGGCAGCGTTTCCAGCCAGTTCCTGACGGCACTGCTGATGACCGCGCCGCTGGCACCGCAGGATACGGTTATCACCATTAAAGGTGAGCTGGTCTCCAAACCGTACATTGATATCACGCTGCACCTGATGAAAACCTTCGGCGTTGAGGTGGAAAATCAGTCTTATCAGCGCTTCGTGGTGCGCGGGGCGCAGCAGTACCAGTCTCCGGGCAACTACCTGGTTGAAGGGGATGCGTCATCCGCGTCTTACTTCCTGGCTGCGGGGGCGATTAAAGGCGGCACGGTAAAAGTGACCGGTATTGGCCGTAACAGCGTGCAGGGCGACATCCGTTTTGCGGACGTGCTGGAAAAAATGGGTGCCATTGTCACCTGGGGCGATGACTTCATCTCCTGTACCCACGGCGAGCTGAACGCCATCGACATGGACATGAACCATATCCCGGATGCGGCGATGACCATTGCCACGGCGGCGCTGTTTGCCAAAGGCACGACCACGCTGCGTAATATCTACAACTGGCGCGTAAAAGAGACGGACCGCCTGTTCGCAATGGCGACAGAGCTGCGAAAAGTCGGTGCCGAGGTGGAAGAGGGCGAAGACTACATTCGCGTGACCCCTCCGGCAAAACTGCAGTTTGCGGAAATCGGCACCTACAACGATCACCGCATGGCGATGTGCTTCTCGCTGGTGGCGCTGTCAGACACGCCTGTCACCATTCTTGATCCGAAATGTACCGCGAAAACCTTCCCGGACTACTTCGAACAGCTGGCACGCATTAGCACGCTGGCCTGATAACGCCTTGCCGCATCGCCCGATGCGGCATTTGCTTACGCTTCATTACGAACACCTCCGCTCATTTCTTCTACACTCTGCTTCAATCATTCCGTAATTTGCACGCAAAGGTAACAGTTGCGCACGTTGGCGCGTATAATGCGCGGCGTTCATGTAAACGGTATGCCTTATTTAAGGAGAAAAAGATGACGGCAGTTGCCCCGGTAATCACCATTGATGGGCCGAGTGGCGCAGGGAAAGGTACTCTGTGCAAAGCGATGGCGGAAGCATTGCAATGGCATCTTTTAGATTCGGGAGCAATCTATCGCGTGCTGGCGCTGGCCGCGCTGCATCACCATGTGGATGTCGCGTCTGAAGAAGCGCTGGTTCCGCTGGCTGCGCATCTGGATGTGCGTTTCGTATCGACCGATGGCAACCTGGAAGTCATCCTTGAAGGGGAAGACGTGAGCGGCGAAATCCGTACGCAGGAAGTAGCTAATGCGGCCTCTCAGGTCGCGGCGTTCCCGCGCGTTCGCGAGGCGCTGTTACGTCGTCAGCGCGCGTTCCGTGAAGCCCCGGGTCTGATCGCTGACGGACGCGATATGGGAACCGTGGTATTCCCTGATGCACCTGTGAAAATTTTCCTCGACGCCTCTTCGGAAGAACGTGCTCAACGCCGCATGCTTCAGTTGCAGGAAAAGGGGTTTAGTGTTAACTTTGATCGCCTTTTATCCGAGATAAAAGAGCGCGATGACCGCGATCGTAACCGCGCCGTCGCCCCACTTGTTCCTGCAGAAGATGCATTAGTTCTGGATTCAACCAGTTTAACTATTGAGCAAGTGATTGAAAAAGCGCTACAATATGCGCGCCAAAAACTGGCACTCGCGTAATCGCGACCGATTTAGCAGTACCCCCGCTGCAAGGGATTGACGGCGGGTATGTGAAACAACCCCATCCGGCACGGAGCCAGGTGGACGTTAATATTAACCTGAAGATTAAACATGACTGAATCTTTTGCTCAACTGTTTGAAGAATCCTTAAAAGAAATCGAAACCCGCCCGGGTTCCATCGTTCGCGGTGTTGTTGTTGCTATCGACAAAGACGTAGTACTGGTTGACGCCGGTCTGAAATCTGAGTCCGCCATTCCGGCAGAGCAGTTCAAAAACGCCCAGGGCGAGCTGGAAATCCAGGTAGGTGACGAAGTTGACGTTGCTCTGGACGCAGTAGAAGACGGCTTCGGTGAAACCCTGCTTTCTCGTGAGAAAGCTAAACGTCACGAAGCATGGATCACGCTGGAAAAAGCTTACGAAGAAGCTGAAACTGTGGTCGGTGTTATCAACGGCAAAGTTAAAGGTGGCTTCACTGTTGAGCTGAATGGTATTCGTGCGTTCCTGCCAGGTTCTCTGGTAGACGTTCGTCCAGTTCGTGACACTCTGCACCTGGAAGGCAAAGAGCTTGAATTCAAAGTAATCAAGCTGGACCAGAAGCGTAACAACGTTGTTGTTTCCCGTCGTGCCGTTATCGAATCCGAAAACAGCGCAGAACGCGATCAGCTGCTGGAAAACCTGCAGGAAGGCATGGAAGTCAAAGGTATCGTTAAGAACCTCACTGACTACGGCGCATTCGTTGACCTGGGCGGCGTTGATGGCCTGCTGCACATCACCGACATGGCGTGGAAACGCGTTAAGCACCCAAGCGAAATCGTGAACGTGGGCGACGAAATCACTGTTAAAGTGCTGAAGTTCGACCGCGAGCGTACTCGTGTATCCCTCGGCCTGAAACAGCTGGGCGAAGATCCATGGGTAGCTATCGCTAAGCGTTACCCAGAAGGTACTAAACTGACTGGTCGCGTAACCAACCTGACTGACTACGGCTGCTTCGTTGAAATCGAAGAAGGCGTTGAAGGCCTGGTGCACGTTTCCGAAATGGACTGGACCAACAAAAACATCCACCCATCCAAAGTTGTTAACGTTGGTGATGTAGTGGAAGTGATGGTTCTGGATATCGACGAAGAACGTCGTCGTATCTCCCTGGGCCTGAAACAGTGCAAAAACAACCCATGGCAGCAGTTCGCGGAAACCCACAACAAGGGCGACCGTGTTGAAGGTAAAATCAAGTCTATCACTGACTTCGGTATCTTCATCGGCCTGGACGGCGGCATCGATGGCCTGGTTCACCTGTCTGACATCTCCTGGAACGTTGCAGGCGAAGAAGCAGTTCGTGAATACAAAAAAGGCGACGAAATCGCTGCAGTTGTTCTGCAGGTTGACGCAGAGCGTGAGCGTATCTCCCTGGGCGTTAAACAGCTCGCAGAAGATCCGTTCAACAACTGGGTTGCACTGAACAAGAAAGGCGCAATCGTAAACGGTAAAGTGACTGCAGTTGACGCTAAAGGCGCAACCGTAGAACTGGCTGACGGCGTTGAAGGTTACCTGCGCGCTTCTGAAGCTTCACGTGACCGCGTTGAAGATGCCACTCTGGTTCTGAACGTAGGCGACGACGTTGAAGCTAAGTTCACCGGTGTTGACCGTAAGAACCGTGCAATCAGCCTGTCTGTTCGTGCTAAAGACGAAGCTGATGAGAAAGATGCAATCGCAACTGTTAACAAACAGGAAGATGCAAACTTCTCTAACAACGCAATGGCTGAAGCTTTCAAAGCAGCTAAAGGCGAGTAATATCAGGTTCTCAGCATCATTTGCGCTGTAACGCATTTACAGCGTGAAGGATGAGGAGCAAACTTGACAGATTGCAGGATTCGTCCTGTAATCAATAACAAAGGGCGGCTACGGCCGCCCTTGTTTAATGAGCTGTTCAGCTAATTGGTTTGAAAGGAACCGGAGGAATCATGACCAAGTCAGAATTGATTGAAAGACTTGCCAGTCAGCAACCGCATATCCCTGCCAAGGCAGTGGAAGATGCCGTAAAAGAGATGCTGGAGCATATGGCCTCCACTCTTGCCCAGGGCGAGCGCATTGAAATCCGCGGTTTCGGTAGTTTTTCTCTGCACTATCGTGCTCCACGTACCGGGCGTAACCCGAAAACTGGCGATAAAGTCGAGCTGGAAGGTAAGTACGTTCCACACTTTAAGCCGGGTAAAGAACTGCGCGATCGCGCCAATATTTACGGTAACTGAGTTTAGCCAGTCGGTTAAACTGGGTTCGAAAGAAAGCACCTGCGGGTGCTTTTTTTGTCTCTGTCGCTTTCATTCTGAAGATACCCCGCATTTTCCGTTTCGTTTTCTGCAAACCGATAAAAACAGCACAGCGCGCGCTGTAAAACGCATTCTTACCATCTGACAATTCCTTCTACCTGATTACATACTGCCCCTCTGAAACAGGGAGGTAGCAATGGGAATTCCCGCGCTTAGTATCTGCGCCATTCTGGCGATAGCCCCGTTACTCTGGTTACCTGAACTGCCATCACGTCACACCGTGTGGATAATGATTGTTGGCGGGATCGTGCTGGCCGCACGGCGAAACGTACGACTGAAGTATGCGGGTATCACGCTGTTATGTTGCGTGTGGGGTATTCTGGCTGCGAAGGAGAGCGTCTGGCCGATGCAGCATTTAACCACGGGGGCCGTGCAGGCTGAGGTAGCGATCGCCGCCACAGATGGCGCAACGCAGCATCAGGGAAACATTCTTAGCGTTGATGGCAAGCGCTGGTGGGCCTCTACCGGCATAACGCTGTATGGCAATTATCTGCCACAGAAAGCGTGTGCCGGTCAGCGCTGGACCATGACGCTCCGGCTCAGGCCTGCCCACGGCGAGCTGAACGACGGCGGTTATGATTCTCAGCGCAGCGCTTTTGCCCGCCACCAAACGCTGAGCGGGCGCTTCACCCGTGCGGAACTCGTTGATGGACGCTGCAGCCTGCGAGCGCAATATCTCATGTCACTGCAAAACCGCCTTTCTGCTTACCGATGGGGGGCGGTTATCCTCGGACTGGGAATGGGTGAACGTCTGGATATGCCCCGGGAAATACAAGACCTGATGCGCGAAACCGGGACGCTGCATCTGATGGCGATTTCGGGACTGCATATCGCGCTGGCGGCATCCCTCGCCTGGTTACTCGCACGTGGGCTACAGTTTTTATTACCCAGCCACCGTATCCACTGGCAAATGCCTCTTCTGGCCGGGTTATGCTTTGCCGCTTTCTACGCCTGGCTTACCGGTCTTCAACCGCCTGCGCTACGAACGGTCATCGCGCTTGCTGTGCTTGCAATGTTGCGGATCGCTGCCCGACAATGGTCTCCCTGGCAGGTGTGGGTCTGCTGTATCGCGGCGATCCTGATAAGCGATCCCTTAGCCATACTCTCGCAGAGTCTGCTCTTATCTGCATTTGCCGTCGCCGCGCTGATTTTCTGGTTTCAGTGGCTGCCTCTTCCTGGCTGGCGCAGGGCACGATGTATACGGCCGCTGCTGAACCTGATCTATCTGCAGGTGGGCATGCTGATGCTGCTGATGCCGTTACAGGTTCTGATTTTCCACGGCTTCAGCATTTCTTCTCTGGTCGCGAATCTCTTTGCCGTTCCCCTGGTGACGTTTGTCTCCGTGCCGCTGATCCTGCTCGGTATGCTGCTTCATCTGCTGCCGCTGGCGGCACCTGAAAGCATTGTCTGGTTCGCAGCCGATAAGTCACTTGCGGGGCTGTTCTGGCTCCTCATGCGCTTGCCTGACGGCTGGCAGAGTGTCGATCAACGCTGGGAGTACATGACGCTACTGCCCTGGCTTATCATCATTGGCTGGCGCTTTCGTGCCTGGAAAACCCTTCCAGCCGTTTGTCTTGCAGGAAGTGCCTTACTGACATTTCCTCTGTGGCGAACGGAAAAAAGCGAGAGCTGGACGCTGCATATGCTGGATGTGGGTCAGGGGCTGGCGATGGTCATTGAACGGCAGGGGAAAGCCATTCTCTATGATACCGGGCTCGCCTGGCCGGGCGGGGATAGCGCGCAGCGGTTGATTATCCCGTGGCTTCGCTGGCATCACCTGCGGCCTGAAGGCGTTATTCTCAGTCATGAGCACCTCGACCATGCGGGAGGACTCGCATCGTTGCAAAAAGCGTGGCCTGACGCGTGGGTAAGAAGCCCATTGCGCCAGGCGAGACATCGCCCCTGTTTTCGCGGGCAGAGATGGAAATGGCAGGGACTCTCCTTCACCGTCCACTGGCCCCCCGAAAATTACCCGGCTCAGGGAAATAACCATTCCTGCGTGGTCAAGGTGGACGACGGTGAGCAGAGCGTTCTGCTAACAGGGGACATTGAAGCGCAAGCGGAACAGGCTATGCTTAGCCATTACTGGCGTTATCTGACGTCTACGCTTATACAGGTGCCCCATCATGGCAGCAATACTTCGTCGTCATTGCCGCTGGTACAGCGGGTGGAAGGTCAGATCGCCCTGGATTCAGCGGCCCGCTATAACGCATGGCGATTCCCGTCGGCAAAAGTTGTTCGACGTTATCGAAAAGAGGGGTATATCTGGCACGATACCCCTCATTCTGGACAAATATCGGTGACATTCTCGCAACATCACTGGCAAATCCGGCGCTTGCGAGAGCAATTTTTACCCGTTTGGTATCATCAGTGGTTTGGCGAGCCCGTCGATAACGGGTAGAATATGCGGCTATTTCAACGAATGCTGGTTTTTTGAATGCATAACGACAAAGATCTCTCCACGTGGCAAACCTTCCGCCGACTCTGGCCGATGATTGCGCCCTTTAAAACAGGCCTGATCGTGGCGGGAGTAGCGTTAATCCTCAACGCAGCCAGCGATACTTTTATGCTATCGCTTCTCAAACCGTTACTGGACGACGGTTTTGGTAAAACGGATCGCTCAGTGTTGCTATGGATGCCTCTGGTGGTTATCGGACTGATGATCTTACGCGGCATCACCAGCTATATCTCCAGCTACTGTATTTCCTGGGTATCAGGGAAAGTGGTGATGACCATGCGCCGTCGCCTGTTCAGCCACATGATGGGCATGCCGGTCTCGTTCTTTGACAAGCAGTCTACCGGGACGCTGCTGTCCCGTATTACTTACGACTCAGAGCAGGTTGCCTCCTCGTCCTCAAGCGCGCTGATCACCGTTGTGCGTGAGGGTGCGTCAATCATCGGCCTCTTCGCGATGATGTTCTATTACAGCTGGCAGCTGTCGATCATCCTTATCGTTCTGGCGCCGATAGTTTCTATTGCTATCCGCGTCGTCTCAAAGCGCTTCCGCAATATCAGTAAGAATATGCAGAACACGATGGGGCAGGTGACGACCAGCGCGGAACAGATGCTGAAAGGGCATAAAGAAGTTCTGATTTTTGGCGGTCAGGACGTCGAAACCAAACGCTTCGATAAAGTCAGCAATAAAATGCGTCTGCAGGGGATGAAAATGGTCTCGGCCTCTTCCATCTCTGACCCGATTATTCAGCTGATTGCGTCACTGGCGCTGGCATTCGTCCTGTATGCCGCAAGCTTCCCAAGCGTGATGGAGACGCTGACGGCGGGTACTATCACCGTGGTCTTCTCCTCAATGATCGCCCTGATGCGTCCGCTGAAATCCCTGACGAACGTGAACGCCCAGTTCCAGCGCGGGATGGCCGCCTGTCAGACGCTGTTCAGTATTCTGGATTCCGAACAGGAAAAAGATGAAGGTACTCGCGAGATTGAGCGCGCCCGTGGTGACGTTGAATTCCGCAATGTCACTTTCGCCTATCCTGGACGTGAAACGCCGGCGCTGCGTAATATCAACCTGTCCATTCCGGCGGGTAAAACCGTGGCGCTGGTAGGCCGTTCCGGCTCGGGTAAATCGACCATTGCCAGCCTGATCACCCGTTTCTACGATATTAACGAAGGTGAGATCCTCCTGGACGGTCATGATCTGCGGGAGTATACCCTGCAGTCGCTGCGTAACCAGGTGGCGCTGGTTTCCCAGAACGTGCACCTGTTCAACGATACTGTGGCTAACAACATTGCGTATGCGCGCACGGATGAATACAGCCGTGAGCAGATTGAGAACGCCGCGCGTATGGCCTACGCAATGGACTTTATCAACAAGATGGATAACGGCCTGGATACGATAATCGGTGAGAACGGGGTACTGCTCTCCGGCGGTCAGCGTCAGCGTATCGCCATTGCGCGTGCGCTGCTGCGCGACAGCCCAATTCTGATTCTGGACGAAGCGACCTCCGCGCTGGATACGGAATCTGAACGCGCTATTCAGTCTGCGCTGGATGAGCTGCAAAAGAACCGTACCTCGCTGGTGATTGCGCACCGTCTGTCGACTATCGAGCAGGCTGACGAAATCGTCGTGGTTGAGGACGGTATCATTGTTGAACGCGGAAGCCATGCTGATTTGCTGGAACACCGCGGCGTTTACGCCCAGCTTCATAAGATGCAGTTTGGCGAATGATTGCACGCATCTGGTCCGGTGAATCTCCGCTGTGGCTGCTGCTTTTGCCGCTCTCCTGGCTATACGGCCTGGTGAGCGGCACAATTCGTCTGCTTTACCGTCTCGGGCTGAAGCGTGCCTGGCGCGCGCCGGTTCCGGTGGTGGTGGTTGGTAATCTTACGGCGGGCGGCAACGGTAAAACGCCGGTGGTGATCTGGCTGGTGGAGCAATTGCAAAAACGCGGTATCCGCCCGGGGGTGGTATCGCGCGGATATGGTGGTAAAGCGGCGCGTTATCCGCTGCTGCTGACGGCGGAAACCACGACTGCCGAAGCGGGTGATGAGCCGGTATTGATTTTCCAGCGCACCGGCGCGCCGGTTGCGGTCTCCCCGGTGCGCAGCGACGCCGTTCAGGCACTGCTTGCCGAACACGCGGTACAAATTATTATCACTGACGATGGCCTGCAGCATTACGCCCTGGCGCGTGATAAAGAGATTGTGGTCATCGACGGGGTTCGCCGCTTCGGTAACGGCTGGTGGCTGCCGGCCGGCCCTATGCGCGAACGCGCTTCGCGTCTTAAGTCCGTTGATGCGGTGATTGTGAACGGTGGTGAGGCAAAAGCGGGTGAAATCCCGATGTACCTGCAGCCGGGCCTGGCGATCAACCTGGTGACGGGTGAACGCCGGTCGGTTGCTGAGCTGCCTTCACCGGTGGCGATGGCGGGGATTGGACATCCGCCGCGCTTCTTCGCGACGCTGGAACAGTGCGGTGCCCGGCTGGAAAAACGCGTTCCGCTGGCCGACCACCAGGCGCTGGTGGAAGGGCAGGTCGACGCCCTGACCGTACCCGGGCAGTCGCTGATCATGACCGAAAAAGATGCGGTGAAATGCCGTGCCTTCGCGAAAGAAAACTGGTGGTATCTGCCGGTTGACGCTGAACTCAGCGGCGAGCAGCCGGAACGTTTGCTCAAGGAACTGATTGCGTTGGTGAAATAAACGCTTACGCGGTTCTGGTGGCGCTTTGACTGACAGGATAACGCATGTCTTTACCGCAACTCTCGCTTTCAGCCGCACGTCATTTACACCTTGCCGCGCAGGGGCTGCTTAAAAAGCCCCGCCGCCGCGCGCAGCCTGCCGATATTCTCTCTACCGTCCAGCGCATGTCGCTGCTTCAAATTGACACCATTAACATTGTGGCCCGTAGCCCTTACCTCGTGCTGTTTAGCCGCCTGGGAAATTATCCTTCGCAGTGGCTGGATGAGGCGCTCAGCAAGGGGGAGTTAATGGAGTACTGGGCGCACGAAGCCTGCTTCCTGCCCCGCAGCGATTTTGCCTTGGTTCGACACCGCATGCTTGCCCCTGAAAAGATGGGCTGGAAATACCGTCAGGCGTGGATGCTGGAACATGCGGCCGAAATTGAGCAGCTTATCGCGCATATTCAGGAAAACGGCCCCGTACGCTCCGCCGATTTTGAACACCCGCGCAAAGGCACCAGCGGCTGGTGGGAGTGGAAGCCGCATAAACGTCATCTCGAAGGGCTGTTTACCTCAGGCAAAGTCATGGTGATTGAGCGGCGTAATTTTCAGCGCGTCTACGACCTGACGCATCGCGTGATGCCGCACTGGGACGACGAGCGTGACCTGCTTACCCAGGAGGCGGCCGAGGCTATCATGCTCGAAAACAGCGCCCGCAGCCTGGGGATTTTCCGCCCGCAATGGCTGGCTGATTATTATCGCCTTCGCCAGCCCGCGCTGAAACCGCTGCTGGACATCTGGCAACGCGAACAGCGCATCATCCCCGTCACGGTGGAAACGCTGGGCGAAATGTGGCTGCATGCGGATCTCCTCCCGCTACTGCCTCTGGCCCAGGAGGGGAAACTTCAGGCAACCCACAGTGCGGTGTTGTCGCCTTTCGACCCGGTCGTCTGGGACAGAAAACGCGCCGAGCAGCTGTTCGATTTTAGCTACCGGCTGGAATGTTATACCCCAGCGCCAAAGCGCCAGTATGGTTACTTTGTTCTCCCGCTGCTGCATAAGGGGCAACTGGTCGGGCGTATGGACGCCAAAATGCACCGCAAGACAGGCACGCTTGAAATTATTGCGCTTTATCTGGAAGAGGGTGTCAGGGTGACGGCGAGCCTGGAAAAAGGGTTAACGTTCGCCATTAGCGAATTCGCGCGCTGGCAGGGTGCCTGCGACGTGACGCTGGGCCGGGTGCCCGACGGACTGTTTACATCCTGTCGAAGTGGCTGGGAAACAGGCACTCCCTGAAAAGGGAATGTGTTAAGCTTTAGCGATTACCCATACGGAGGAACTATGGATCACCGTTTACTTGAAATTATTGCCTGCCCGGTTTGCAACGGCAAACTCTACTACAGCCAGGACAAACAGGAGCTGATCTGCAAGCTGGACAGCCTGGCTTTCCCGCTGCGTGACGGCATTCCGGTACTGCTGGAAAATGAAGCCCGTTCCCTGGTGGCAGAAGAGAGCAAACCATGAGTTTTGTTGTCATTATTCCTGCGCGTTATGCCTCAACGCGTCTGCCGGGTAAACCGCTGGTGGATATCAATGGCAAGCCGATGATTGTGCATGTCCTTGAGCGTGCGCGTGAATCCGGTGCCGATCGCGTGATTGTTGCTACCGATCATCCTGACGTCGCCCGTGCGGTTGAGGCGGCAGGCGGTGAGGTATGCATGACCCGCTCCGATCACCAGTCCGGCACCGAGCGTCTGGCGGAAGTGGTTGAAAAATGTGGCTTCAGTGATGATACGGTCATCGTAAACGTGCAGGGTGACGAGCCGATGATCCCGGCGGTGATTATCCGTCAGGTGGCAGAAAACCTGGCTCAGCGTCAGGTCGGTATGGCGACGCTCGCGGTGCCCATTCACCACGCTGAAGAGGCATTCAATCCCAATGCGGTGAAGGTGGTCATGGATGCCGAAGGCTATGCGCTCTATTTCTCACGCGCCACGATCCCGTGGGATCGCGATCGCTTTGCGCTCTCTAAAGAGACAATCGGTGATACTTTCCTGCGTCATATCGGGATCTACGGCTATCGCGCCGGTTTTATTCGTCGATATGTTACCTGGGCGCCGAGTCCGCTGGAGCAGATCGAAATGCTGGAGCAGCTTCGCGTGCTCTGGTACGGCGAAAAAATTCACGTTGCCGTTGCCAGCGAAGTGCCTGGAACGGGCGTTGATACGCCGGAAGATCTTGAGCGCGTTCGCGCCGAGTTGCGCTAATACCGCCTGCATCCCTCCTGTCGGAGGGATGTTCTCTCCCTCGATAATTCCTCTTTCTTTTTCCTAATTGTTCTCTTCCGGGTGACATCTCCCTTCAGGACGCTCATTATAAAAGCAGTAGTCTTAATGGGGGTAATCTCATATGGAACAGCTGCGTGCCGAACTTAGCCATCTGCTGGGTGAGAAATTAAGCCGGGTCGAATGCGTGAGTGAAAAGGCCGATACCGCGCTTTGGTCGTTGTATGACAGTCAGGGCAACCCAATGCCGCTGATGGCCAGAAGTTTCACCTCGCCGGGCGTTGCCAGGCAGCTGGCATGGAAAATGTCGATGCTGGCGCGGGAGGGAACCGTCCGTATGCCGACGGTGTACGGCGTGATGACCCACGAGGAACACCCCGGCCCGGACGTGCTGCTGATTGAGCGTTTACGCGGCGTGCCCGTTGAAGCGCCCGCGCGCACGCCGGAACGCTGGGAGCAGTTAAAAGACCAGATTGTCGAGGCGCTGCTGGCCTGGCACCGTCAGGATAGCCGCGGGCTTGTCGGTCCGGTCGACAGCACTCAGGAAAACCTGTGGCCGCTGTGGTATCGCCAGCGGGTGGAAGTGCTGTGGGGAACGCTTAACCAGTTCAACAATACCGGTTTAACCATGCAAGACAAACGTATTCTGTTTCGCACCCGCGAGTGCTTACCGGCGCTATTCGACGGTTTTAATGACAACTGCGTGCTGATCCACGGTAATTTCACCCTGCGCAGCATGCTCAAGGACTCCCGCAGCGATCAGCTTCTGGCGATGCTTGGGCCGGGGATCATGCTCTGGGCTCCGCGCGAATACGAGCTGTTCAGGCTCAGCGACAGCGGGGCGGCGGAAGGTCTACTGTGGCACTACCTTCAACGCGCACCCGTTGCAGAAGCGTTTCTCTGGCGGCGCTGGCTTTACCTGCTCTGGGACGAAGTCGCGCAGTTGGTTAACACCGGACGTTTTAATCGCGCAAATTTCGATCTGGCAACAAAATCACTCCTGCCCTGGCTCGCCTGACGATCCTTTCAGCCACTGCCAGAGGCGCCCGAGCGTCTCATAACCGACGCGATCGCTATGCATCAGCCAGGCCGGGGATGGGATCGCCCGTTCCCACGGGTTGAGCGGCGCGTCGATGGCCATCTGGTTTGCCGGTGCGGGAAGCGGGTGCAGGCCTTGCTTCTGGAAGAAAATCATCGCGCGGGGCAGGTGTGAGGCGGAGGTCACCAGTAAGAACGGGACATCGCCAATTGCCTGCTTCACTGCGGCAGCCTCTTCTTCGGTGTCTTTTGGGCTGTCCAGGGTGATAATCGAGGAACGCGGCACGCCGAGTGATTCTGCGACCCTGGCGCCCGCTTCAGCCGTACTCACCGGGTTCGTTTTGGCCGCCGCGCCGGTGAAGATCATTTTTGATCCCGGGTTCGCCAGCCAGAGGCGAATGCCTTCGTTTAGCCGCGGCAGGCTGTTGTTGATCAGGTTTGAACTGGGGGCCCAGTCAGGATCCCAGGTATATCCGCCGCCCAGCACCACGATGTACGCCACTTTCTGATTTCCCTGCCATGTTGGGTATTTGTTTTCGATGGGGCGTAGCAGACCATCCGCGACCGGCTGCAGGCTCAACAGCAGCAGGACAAACCAGCCGAGCGTGATAAGCGTTTTACCACTCTTCTGAAAGCGACTGAGCCACACCAGCGCCAGCCCCAGCGCGATGATGATGAGCAGCAGCGGAAGGGGAAGCATCATCCCTCCAATGTATTTCTTAAGGGTAAAAAGCATCCTTTTTGGTTCCTTTTTTGACCATATAGCAGGTGATTACCCGTGATATTACACCAGAGAGGTTCATTCTCCGCGCGGGTGTGACAAAATAGCGGTTTTGCAGTTAGCGAGTGGAACTCTCCCAATGCGGGATCGCAATTTTGATGACATCGCGGAAAAGTTTTCGCGCAACATTTATGGCACCACGAAAGGTCAGCTCCGTCAGACGATCCTCTGGCAGGATCTGGACACCATTCTGGCTACCTTTGGTGGTCAAACGTTGCGCGTGCTGGACGCCGGTGGCGGTGAAGGGCAGACGGCGATAAAAATGGCCGGGCGCGGTCATCACGTCACGCTTTGCGATCTTTCTGCTGAAATGGTCGCCCGCGCGACGCGTGCTGCAGAAGAGAAAGGTGTGAGCGACAACATGCATTTTATACAATGCGCCGCTCAGGACATCGCACAGCATTTGGAAACACAGGTTGATCTGATATTGTTTCATGCGGTGCTGGAGTGGGTTGCCGATCCGCAAAGCGTGTTACAAACCCTCTGGTCTATGTTGCGCCCGGGCGGCACGCTGTCGCTGATGTTCTACAATGCTAACGGCTTCCTGATGCACAACATGGTTGCAGGAAACTTCGACTATGTGCAGGTCGGGATGCCCAAAAAGAAAAAGCGCACGCTTTCCCCGGACTATCCGCGCGATCCACAGCAGGTTTATGGCTGGCTGGAAGCGATTGGCTGGCAGATCGTCGGGAAGACGGGCGTCAGGGTGTTTCATGATTATCTGCGTGAAAAACACAAACAGCGTGACTGTTTTGACACCTTAACAGAATTAGAAACGCGGTATTGCCGTCAGGAGCCTTTTATCAGCCTTGGCCGCTATATTCACGTCACCGCGCACAAGCCGCAGATGCAAGGATAACCTATGAGTGAATTTTCCCAGACAGTCCCCGAACTGGTTGCCTGGGCCAGGAAAAACGATTTCTCCATCTCGCTGCCGGTAGACAGACTCTCTTTCCTGCTGGCGGTTGCCACGCTGAACGGCGAGCGGCTGGATGGTGAAATGAGCGAGGGTGAACTGGTGGATGCGTTCCGCCATGTCAGTGATGCGTTTGAGCAAACCAGCGAAACCATTAGCGTGCGTGCCAACAACGCAATCAACGATATGGTGCGTCAACGTCTGCTGAACCGCTTTACCAGCGAGCAGGCGGAAGGAAACGCCATCTATCGCCTGACGCCGCTGGGCATCGGCATCACCGATTACTATATTCGCCAGCGTGAATTTTCTACGCTGCGTCTTTCCATGCAGCTCTCGATCGTGGCGGGTGAGCTTAAGCGCGCCGCCGACGCGGCGGATGAAAACGGTGACGAATTCCACTGGCACCGTAACGTCTACGCGCCGCTGAAATATTCGGTGGCCGAGATTTTCGACAGTATCGATCTCACCCAGCGCCTGATGGACGAACAGCAGCAGCAGGTGAAAGACGATATCGCCCAGCTGCTGAATAAAGACTGGCGAGCGGCCATCTCCAGCTGTGAACTTCTGCTGTCAGAAACTTCCGGCACGCTGCGTGAGCTCCAGGATACGCTGGAAGCCGCAGGGGACAAGCTGCAGGCTAACCTGCTACGCATCCAGGATGCGACGCTGGCGCACGACGATCTGCATTTTGTCGACCGCCTGGTGTTCGATCTGCAGAGCAAACTCGATCGCATTATCAGCTGGGGCCAGCAGTCGATCGACCTGTGGATCGGCTATGACCGACACGTGCATAAATTTATCCGTACCGCGATTGATATGGATAAAAACCGCGTCTTTGCTCAGCGTCTGCGTCAGTCGGTGCAGACCTATTTCGATGCGCCGTGGGCGCTGACCTACGCCAATGCCGATCGTCTGCTGGATATGCGCGACGAAGAGATGGCGCTGCGCGATGAAGAGGTGACCGGTGAACTGCCGCCGGATCTGGAATACGAAGAATTTAACGAAATTCGCGAGCAGCTTGCGGCGATGATTGAAGAACAGCTCGCTGTCTACAAAACCAGACAAGTGCCGCTGGATCTTGGGCTCGTGGTGCGCGACTATCTGGCGCAATATCCACGCGCGCGCCACTTCGACATTGCCCGCATTGTGGTAGACCAGGCGGTGCGCCTGGGCGTTGCGCAAGCAGATTTCACCGGACTGCCGCCGAAGTGGCAGCCAATCAACGATTACGGAGCCAAGGTACAGGCGCATGTCATTGACAAATATTGAACAAGTGATGCCAGTTAAGCTGGCACAGGCGCTGGCGAATCCGTTATTTCCTGCGCTGGACAGCCAGCTGCGTGCCGGTCGTCACATTGGATTAGACGAGCTGGATAATCACGCCTTTTTGATGGACTTCCAGGAGTACCTGGAAGAGTTTTACGCACGCTATAACGTGGAACTTATCCGCGCGCCGGAAGGTTTTTTCTACCTGCGCCCGCGCTCCACAACGCTTATTCCGCGTTCCGTGCTCTCCGAGCTGGATATGATGGTCGGCAAAATTCTTTGCTACCTCTACCTCAGCCCGGAACGTCTGGCGAATGAAGGGATCTTCACCCAGCAGGAACTTTACGACGAGCTGTTGACGCTGGCAGATGAAAGCAAGCTGCTGAAGCTGGTGAACAACCGCTCCACGGGGTCGGATCTTGACCGTCAGAAATTACAGGAAAAGGTTCGCTCTTCCCTGAACCGTCTGCGTCGTCTGGGGATGGTCTGGTTTATGGGCCACGACAGCAGCAAATTCCGCATTACGGAATCAGTCTTCCGCTTCGGCGCCGACGTGCGCGCGGGCGATGACGCGCGTGAAGCGCAGCTCCGCATGATCCGCGACGGTGAAGCGATGCCGGTGGAAAACCATTTGCAGCTCAATGACGAGCATGAAGAGAATCTGCCGGATAGCGGGGAGGAAGAGTAATGATTGAACGCGGTAAATTTCGCTCACTGACGCTGATTAACTGGAACGGCTTCTTTGCCCGAACGTTCGATCTGGATGAGCTGGTCACGACGCTCTCCGGCGGTAACGGTGCGGGTAAATCCACCACCATGGCGGCCTTTGTTACGGCGCTGATCCCCGATCTGACGCTGCTTCACTTCCGTAACACCACCGAAGCGGGAGCCACAAGCGGCTCCCGTGATAAAGGTCTGCACGGTAAGCTGAAGGCCGGTGTCTGTTATTCGGTTCTGGACGTCATTAACTCCCGTCATCAGCGCGTTGTGGTGGGCGTGCGCCTGCAGCAGGTCGCCGGTCGCGACCGTAAAGTGGATATCAAGCCGTTTGCGATCCAGGGGCTGCCGACCTCCGTGCAGCCGACGGCGCTGCTGACGGAAACCCTGAACGAACGCCAGGCGCGCGTGCTGACGCTGCAGGAGCTGAAAGACAAGCTTGAAGCCATCGAAGGCGTACAGTTCAAGCAGTTCAACTCGATTACCGACTACCACTCGCTGATGTTCGATCTGGGCGTGGTGGCGCGTCGTCTGCGCACCGCATCAGACCGCAGCAAATACTACCGCCTGATTGAAGCGTCTCTGTACGGCGGTATCTCCAGCGCGATTACCCGCTCCCTGCGCGACTACCTGCTGCCGGAAAACAGCGGCGTGCGTAAGGCCTTCCAGGATATGGAAGCGGCGCTGCGCGAAAACCGCATGACGCTGGAAGCGATTCGCGTTACCCAGTCTGACCGCGACCTGTTTAAACACCTGATCAGCGAAGCCACCAACTACGTGGCGGCGGACTACATGCGCCACGCCAACGAGCGCCGCGTGCATCTCGATCAGGCATTAGAATACCGTCGCGAGCTGTTTACCTCCCGTAAACAGCTGGTAGCGGAGCAGTACAAGCACGTTGAAATGGCGCGCGAGCTGGGCGAGCACAACGGTGCTGAAGGCGACCTGGAAGCCGATTATCAGGCCGCCAGCGATCATCTGAACCTGGTGCAGACCGCGCTGCGTCAGCAGGAAAAAATCGAGCGCTATGAAGCGGACCTCGATGAGCTTCAGATTCGTCTCGAAGAGCAAAATGAAGTGGTGGCCGAAGCCGCCGACATGCAGGAAGAGAACGAAGCCCGCGCCGAAGCGGCCGAGCTGGAAGTGGATGAGCTGAAAAGCCAGCTTGCCGATTACCAGCAGGCGCTGGACGTGCAGCAAACGCGAGCGATTCAGTACACCCAGGCACTGCAGGCATTACAGCGTGCGAAAGAGCTGTGCCATCTGCCTGACCTTACGCCGGACAGCGCCGACGAATGGCTGGATACCTTCCAGGCCAAAGAGCAGGAAGCCACCGAGAAACTGCTCTCCCTTGAACAGAAAATGAGCGTCGCGCAAACGGCGCACAGCCAGTTTGAGCAGGCTTATCAGCTGGTAGTTGCTATTAACGGCCCGCTGGCGCGTAGCGAAGCCTGGGACGTTGCCCGTGAACTGCTGCGCGACGGTGTGAACCAGCGCCATCTGGCCGAGCAGGTTCAGCCGCTGCGTATGCGTCTGAACGAACTGGAGCAGCGCCTGCGCGAGCAGCAGGAAGCCGAGCGTCTGCTGGCGGAATTCTGCAAGCGTCAGGGAAAAAATTACGATTTCGACGAGCTTGAGGCCCTGCATCAGGAGCTGGAAGCGCGTATTGCGGCCCTGTCCGATACCGTATCAAACGCCAGCGAACAGCGTATGACCCTGCGTCAGGAGCTGGAGCAGATTCAGTCCCGTTCGAAGACGCTCCTGGAGCGTGCGCCGGTCTGGCTGGCGGCTCAAAGCAGCCTGAACCAGCTCAGCGAGCAGTGCGGCGAGCAGTTCGAATCCAGTCAGGAAGTGACCGAATACCTGCAGCAGCTGCTGGAGCGCGAACGTGAAGCCATCGTTGAGCGTGACGAAGTGGGCGCCCGCAAGCGCGACGTCGATGAAGAAATTGAGCGCTTAAGCCAGCCGGGCGGGTCAGAAGATCCGCGCCTGAATGCATTAGCCGAGCGTTTTGGCGGCGTGCTGCTGTCCGAGATTTATGACGACGTTGGCCTGGACGATGCCCCGTACTTCTCCGCGCTGTACGGTCCATCCCGCAACGCGATTGTGGTCCCGGATCTGTCGCTGATTTCTGATCAGCTTGCCGGCCTGGAAGATTGCCCGGAAGATCTCTACCTGATCGAAGGGGATCCGCAGTCGTTCGATGACAGCGTATTCAGCGTCGACGAGCTGGAAAAAGCGGTGGTGGTGAAAATTGCCGACCGTCAGTGGCGTTATTCCCGCTTCCCGGAGCTGCCGCTGTTTGGCCGCGCCGCGCGCGAAAGCCGCATCGAGAGCCTGCACGCCGAGCGTGAAACGCTGTCTGAACGTTTTGCGACCCTGTCGTTTGACGTGCAGAAAACCCAGCGTTTGCACCAGTCGTTCAGCCGTTTTATCGGCAGCCATCTCGCCGTAGCGTTTGACGCGGATCCGGAAGCCGAAATCCGCAAGCTCAATACCCGCCGTGGCGAGCTGGAACGTGCGATTGCCAGCCATGAAAGCGATAACCAGCAGAGTCGCGTTCAGTTTGAACAGGCGAAAGAGGGCGTCGCTGCCCTTAACCGCATTCTGCCGCGCCTGAATCTGCTGGCGGATGACACGCTGGCTGACCGTGTGGATGAGATCCAGGAGCGTCTGGATGAAGCGCAGGAAGCCGCGCGTTTCGTTCAGCAGCACGGCAATCAGCTGGCGAAGCTGGAGCCCGTCGTGTCTGTCCTGCAGAGCGACCCGGAACAGTTCGAGCAGTTAAAAGAAGATTATGCCTGGTCGCAGCAGGTGCAGCGCGAAGCGCGTCAGCAGGCGTTTGCCCTGACGGAAGTGGTGCAGCGTCGGGCCCACTTTGGCTACTCCGATTCGGCTGAAATGCTGAGCGGTAACAGCGATCTGAACGAAAAACTGCGTCAGCGCCTCGAGCAGGCGGAAGCGGAACGTACTCGCGCCCGCGAAGCAATGCGCAGCCACTCCGCTCAGCTGAACCAGTACAACCAGGTGCTGGCCTCGCTGAAAAGCTCCTTCGACACCAAGAAAGAGCTGTTAAACGATCTGCAGAAAGAGCTTCAGGACATCGGCGTTCGTGCCGACAGCGGGGCAGAAGAGCGCGCGCGTATTCGTCGTGACGAGTTGCATTCGCAGCTCAGCAATAACCGCGCGCGTCGTAATCAGCTGGAAAAAGCGCTGACCTTCTGCGAAGCCGAAATGGATAACCTGACCCGTCGCCTGCGCAAGCTGGAACGCGACTATCACGAAATGCGCGAGCAGGTCGTGACCGCCAAGGCGGGCTGGTGCGCGGTGATGCGCATGGTGAAAGACAATAACGTTGAGCGTCGTCTGCACCGCCGTGAGCTGGCGTATCTCTCTGCCGATGAGCTGCGCTCCATGTCGGATAAGGCGTTGGGTGCGCTGCGTCTGGCGGTGGCGGATAACGAACACCTGCGCGACGTGCTGCGCATGTCGGAGGATCCGAAGCGTCCGGAACGTAAAATCCAGTTCTTCGTGGCGGTTTACCAGCACCTGCGCGAGCGTATTCGTCAGGACATCATCCGTACCGACGATCCGGTTGAAGCCATCGAACAGATGGAAATCGAGCTGGGCCGTCTGACGGAAGAACTGACCTCCCGCGAACAGAAGCTGGCGATCAGCTCCCGCAGCGTGGCGAACATTATTCGTAAAACCATTCAGCGCGAGCAGAACCGTATCCGCCAGCTGAACCAGGGTCTGCAGAGCGTGTCGTTTGGCCAGGTGAACAGCGTGCGCCTCAACGTCAACGTGCGTGAGGCCCACGCGACGCTGCTGGAAGTGCTCTCAGAGCAGCACGAGCAGCATCAGGATCTGTTCAACAGCAACCGTCTGACCTTCTCCGAAGCGCTGGCGAAGCTGTATCAGCGCCTGAACCCGCAGATTGATATGGGCCAGCGTACGCCACAAACCATCGGTGAAGAGCTGCTGGACTACCGTAACTACCTGGAAATGGAAGTTGAGGTAAACCGTGGCTCAGATGGCTGGCTGCGTGCGGAATCCGGGGCGCTCTCTACCGGTGAAGCGATCGGTACCGGGATGTCAATTCTGGTGATGGTCGTACAGAGCTGGGAAGATGAAGCGCGCCGCCTGCGCGGCAAAGATATCTCGCCATGCCGACTGCTGTTCCTGGATGAGGCGGCGCGACTTGATGCCCGCTCGATTGCCACGCTGTTCGAGCTTTGCGAACGTCTCGATATGCAGCTCATTATCGCGGCGCCGGAGAACATCAGCCCCGAGAAGGGCACCACCTACAAACTGGTGCGTAAGGTGTTCCAGAACAGCGAACACGTTCACGTTGTGGGGCTGCGCGGCTTTGCGCCGCAGCCGCCGGAGTCGTTGCCGGAAACCACGGCGGACGCTTCCTGAAGCGTCTTCTGACCCGAAGCGGCGCACTGGCGCCGCTTTTTTTTTAAACTTAACTTGTGCTTGGGGCTGCGTTATCTTTAAACTTCTTTACATAAGGTAAGGCAACAGCTTAGCCGTCTACCTATAATGAAAGAAAGCCCCAGCGTGATGGGCATGTCGTGATAACAGGGGGCAAGGGATGTTGCTAAAGAAAGAATGTGGTCGTCAGCTGTCTGCGCTGAGTTTATGCCTGGCAGTGATGTTTGCTCCGCTGTTAACCGCCCAGGCCGACGAGCCTGAAATTGTGCCGACTGACAGCTCGGCAACGACAGGCGCGCAGCCAACGTCGTTGTCCCAGCCGCTGGAGCAGTCTCCGGCGACGGCTATCATGGCCGGAATTAAACCGCTGCCGGAAGGCATCGACGCGGAATCGCTCAGCCAGCAGCTGCAGTCGGAGCTGCCGTCAGGCTACACGCCTGTCTATATCAACCAGCTCACGCTCCTCTATGCTGCCCGCGATATGAAACCGATGTGGGAAAATCGCGATGCCGTGCGCGCCTTCCAGCAGCAGCTGGCAGAGGTTGCGATTGCAGGGTTTCAGCCGCAGTTTACAAAGTGGGTTGAGCTGTTAACCGATCCTGCCGTCACCGGGCAGGCGCGGGACGTGGTGCTTTCCGATGCCATGATGGGCTACCTGCAGTTCGTGGCGGGTATTCCGGTCAACGGCAACCGTTGGCTGTACAGCGATAAGCCGTACAAGCTGGCGACGCCGGCGCTGTCGGTGATTAACCAGTGGCAGCTCGCGCTGGACAATGGCGAACTGCCGCGCTTTATTGCCAGCCTGGCACCGGCGCATCCACACTATGCCACTCTGCACCAGTCGCTCCTCACGCTGGTGGGGGACACGCGTCCATGGCCGCAGATGCGCGGCACCGCGACGCTGCGTCCGGGGCAGTGGAGCAGCGATGTTCCTGCCCTGCGCGAGATCCTGACGCGTTCTGGTCTTCTTGACGGCGGGCCAAAGATTGTTCTCCCGGGTGACGATCCACAAAACGTCGCCGTCAGCCCGTCAGCGCCAGTTAAAGAGAAGAAAGCCGTTGCCCTGAGCAACAAACCCGCTGCTTACGATCGCGAGCTGGTTGCGGCCGTTAAACAGTTCCAGGCCGCTCAGGGGCTGGGGGCCGATGGCGTCATTGGCCAGACGACGCGCGACTGGCTGAACGTATCGCCTGCGCAGCGGGCAGGGGTGCTGGCGCTCAATATCCAGCGTTTGCGCTTGCTGCCGGGAACGCTCTCTACCGGAATTATGGTTAACATCCCGGCGTATTCCCTGGTCTATTACCAGAACGGCAGCGAAGTGCTGGCGTCGCGCGTGATTGTCGGGCGTCCGGATCGTAAAACACCGATGATGAGCAGCGCGCTGAATAACGTGGTGGTTAACCCGCCGTGGAACGTGCCGCCGACGCTGGCGCGTAAAGACATTCTGCCGAAAGTCTGGAACGATCCGGGTTATCTTGAACGTCATGGCTACACGGTGATGCGTGGATGGAACAGTAAAGAGGCCATCGATCCTTATATGGTCGACTGGTCGACGATCACAGCGTCGAATCTGCCGTTCCGCTTCCAGCAGGCTCCCGGAGCGCATAACTCTTTAGGGCGCTACAAATTCAACATGCCGAGTTCAGAAGCTATTTATCTGCACGATACGCCGAACCACAACCTGTTCCAGAAAGATACGCGCGCGCTGAGTTCTGGCTGCGTGCGCGTGAACAAAGCCTCGGAGCTGGCCAATATGCTGTTGCAGGATGCGGGCTGGAACGACACGCGTATCTCGGATGCCCTGAAGCAGGGGGATACGCGTTACGTGAATATTCGCCACAATATTCCGGTCAATCTTTACTATCTGACGGCATTTGTGGGTGAGGACGGGCGTACCCAGTATCGTACAGATATTTACAATTATGATCTCACCGCGCGATCCGGCGCACAAATATTGCCAAAAGCGGAACAATTAATCAGGTAAATGAAGCAGTTCGGGAAAAATGATTGTCGTAAGTTAGGGTGAATAGGGGGCAATATCGCTGTAAGCCGCGTATTCACTGGGGTTGGGCGCCTTGACGTACCTGGTTTTGCCAGTTAAGGTGCCCTTCGTGCGCTAAGCATATTACGATTTCTTTTACCTGTAGACCTGATTATCATGGACAAATTTGACGCTAATCGCCGCAAACTGCTGGCGTTAGGTGGTGTTGCGCTTGGCGCAGCGGCCATCCTGCCGACGCCAGCATTTGCCACCCTCTCGACACCTCGTCCGCGAGTTTTAACGCTCAACAACCTGCATACCGGTGAGTCGCTAAAAGCGGAGTTTTTCGATGGCAGAGGCTATATTCAGGATGAATTAGCAAGACTTAACCATTTTTTCCGTGATTTCCGCGCGAATAAAATAAAAGCCATCGATCCAGGACTGTTTGATCAGATTTTCCGCCTTCAGGGCCTGCTGGGCACCAGCAGGCCAGTGCAGCTCATATCTGGCTATCGCTCGATTGATACCAATAATGAACTGCGCGCCCACAGTCGCGGGGTAGCCAAAAAAAGCTATCACACGAAGGGACAGGCAATGGATTTCCATATTGAAGGCGTTTCGTTAGCCAATATTCGCAAAGCCGCGTTATCTATGCGCGCAGGTGGTGTAGGATATTACCCCAGCAGCAACTTTGTGCATATTGATACCGGTCCGGTTCGGCACTGGTAATAACGAAACACAGGAGCAGTATGAACTATCGTATTATTCCGGTTACCGCGTTCTCCCAGAATTGTTCATTGATCTGGTGCGAACAGACTAAACTGGCCGCGCTTGTCGATCCCGGCGGTGACGCTGAGAAAATCAAGCAGGAAGTCGCCGACAGCGGCGTGACGCTCATGCAGATTTTACTGACGCACGGTCACCTCGACCATGTGGGTGCAGCGGCTGAACTCGCTAAACACTACGGTGTGCCGATCGTCGGTCCGGAAAAAGAAGATGAGTTCTGGCTGCAGGGGTTACCCGCCCAAAGCCGCATGTTTGGCCTTGATGAGTGTCAGCCCCTGACGCCCGATCGCTGGCTGAACGAAGGAGAGCGCGTTAACGTAGGGAATGTGACTTTACAGGTGTTGCATTGTCCTGGGCATACGCCAGGCCATATCGTCTTCTTTGATGACCAGTCCCGTCTGCTGATTTCCGGCGATGTGATCTTCAAAGGTGGCGTAGGACGCAGCGATTTTCCACGCGGCGATCACGGGCAGCTGATTCAGTCGATTAAACAAAAGTTATTGCCGCTGGGTGATGACGTTACGTTTATCCCTGGACACGGTCCGATGTCGACGCTGGGCTACGAACGGCTCCATAATCCGTTCCTTCAGGATGAGATGCCTGTCTGGTAACCAGAATAAAAAAAGCCTGCATAATGCAGGCTTTTTTATGGGCACAAATTACAGTACGGCGACAATCGCTTCGCACAGTGGCGCCATGTTGTCAGGCGTCATGCCTGCAACGTTCACGCGGCCTGAGGCCACGGCGTACACGCCAAACTCTTCACGCAGACGCAGAACCTGCTCTTTGGTCAGGCCGCTGAACGAGAACATGCCGTTCTGTTTGATAATAAAGCTGAAGTCGCGGTCCGCGCCTTTCTCAGCCAGGGTGTTCACAAACAGCAGGCGCATGCGCTGAATACGCTGACGCATATCGTTCAGCTCTTGTTCCCAGATAGCGCGCAGCGCATCGTTGCTCAGGATAGTGGCCACAACAGATGCACCGTGTGCCGGTGGGTTAGAGTAGTTCGCGCGGATAACCGATTTCATCTGGCTGAACGCACGATCGACGGTCTCTTCGTTAGCGGCAACCAGCGTACAGGCACCCACGCGCTCATTGTACAGACCGAAGTTCTTGGAATACGAGCTTGCGACAATCAGCTCCTGGTGAACGGCTGCGAACGCGCGCAGGCCTTCGGCATCTTCTTCCAGACCACGGGCGAAGCCCTGGTAGGCAAAGTCAAACAGCGGCAGCCAGCCTTTTTCAACGGACAGTTTCGCCAGGTGTTGCCACTGCTCAAGCGTCGGATCGATACCGGTTGGGTTGTGGCAGCAGCCGTGGAACAGCACCACGTCACCTGCCTGCGCTTCGCTCAGGCTCGCCAGTAGGCCGTCAAAGTCGAGAGAGTGGTTTGCCGCGTCGTAGTATGCATATTCACGCACTTCCAGACCCGCAGAGTTAAACACGCTCTTGTGGTTCGGCCAACTTGGGTTGCTCACCCATACGCGCTTAACAGAGGTGTTTTTCGCAAGGAAATCCGCCGCTACGCGCAGCGCACCGGTACCGCCTGGGGTCTGTGCTGTACGGGCACGTTTGTCACTCACAATTGCGCTGCCTTTACCGAACAGCAGCTCCTGGGTGCAGCGACCAAACTCAGGGATACCATCAATACCGAGGTAGTTTTTGGTGGTTTCGTTTTCCAGCAGATACTGCTCAGCTTTCTTAACGCTGGTCAGTACCGGAGTTTTGCCGGTTTCATCTTTATATACACCAATACCCAGGTTGATTTTGCCAGGGCGGTCGTCGGCACGAAACAGATCGGCCAGGCCCAGAATAGGGTCGGCAGGAGCGGCGGTAATGTTCTCAAACATGACGAAGTTCCATTGTGATTACAGAAGTGAAATCCGCTATCAGGTTAACGGTAGATTTACAAAATGCCAACCGTTTGCGACGAAAAGCGTGCGGCTTTTCAAAAGTCGCCATTATTTTCTGTCACGCATAAAAAAACAGGGCCGAAGCCCTGTTCATTAAGCATATAACAAAGTGGTGTACTGATTAGAACTGGTAGGTTACGCCAACGGTAGCCTGGTTGTCAGAGCCAACCCAGCTGGTGGACGCATCTTTGTCGTCCAGCAGGTTGAAGCGGTAGTCACCGTACACGTTGAAGTTCTTGTTGAAGTAGTAAGTCGCACCAGTGGTGATGTATTTCGCCAGGTCACGGTCGCCGATGCCGTTCAGGTCTTTACCTTTGGACTGAACGTAAGAAACGGAAGGACGCAGGCCGAAGTCGAACTGGTACTGAGCGATAACTTCAAAGTTCTGGGTCTTGTTAGCGATGTTATAAACATTACCATCATCATTCGGAACATAGTTTTCGCCGCTGTTACCCAGGCGGCTCATGTTGCGAGTCTCTGCATAAACGGTCGCCAGGTAGATGTTGTTCGCGTCGTATTTCGCGCCAACAGCCCAGGATTCAGCTTTATCGCCTTTACCATCTTTTTTCTGCTCAAGCGTACGGTTAGCGGTACTGTAGGCACCGATCAGACCGAAGCCTTCACCGAACTCGTAACCCAGGGACAGGCCAACACCGTCGCCGTTTGCTTCATTCAGGTTTTTACGATCGTTTTTACCCTGGTATTGAACGCCAAAGTTCAGACCATCAACCAGACCGAAGAAGTTGTTGTTACGGTAGGTCAGCAGGCCAGTAGAACGGCTGGTCATGTAGTTATCAACATAGCCGCCACCCCAGGTTTCGCCAGAGAAGGACGGAGCCATATCGGTGTAGGATTCTACGTCGTAAACGATACCGTAGTTACGACCGTAGTCCAGAGAACCCGCGTCAGCGATTTTCAGGCCAGCGAAAGCCAGACGAGTTACGTTAGTCTGATCACCTTCAGCTGCACCGGCGCGTGCACGGTATTCCCACTGACCGTAACCGGTCAGCTGGTCGTTGATCTGAGTTTCGCCTTTGAAGCCGATCTGGCCGTAAGAGGAGTCAGCGTTTTTGTGTACGCCAGAAGTGGTGAAGCCGTGTTCGCCCACAACTTTACCGTAGAAGTCCAGTTTGTTGCCGTTCTTGTTATAGATTTCTGCAGCGTTAGCTGCACCGGCTACCAGCAGGGCAGGGATTACCACTGCCAGAATATTGCGCTTCATCATTATTTATTACCCTCATTGGTTTTTTTATGACACTCGCCACTGCCGTCAATAAATTCTGTCAATAAATATTTCCGGAACTATTGATGAGAGTTTGGTGTCTTTATGTATCTGACAGGCATCTTTCCATTCGGCGAAGCGTTTCGCTAGCCTGAAAGTGCTACAATTCTCAAGATTAAGTAACCGAAAGAAAATATGTGTAACCAAATATGTATTTTTCGGAACTTTGTGAACCATCTCAAACTTCAGAACACCCTGGCGAATTAAACAGCAAATCCTATCCTATATATATGAATTCCTTATGATTAATTGAGATAAAGGCGATTCGTATAAACAGACCTTAAACGGCTCGTTTTTTCTTATGACTGTGAAAGGCCTTCCGGATGGCTGTAAAAGTGGTTGAAATTTGTGCTATCGCTTGAGGGTGTAATAATCGCAATAAGAATGGGGTTTATTTTTTGTGGCTGGATATTTCGCGGAAACAAAACGTAACAGGTAGTGGTTGTGACGGGGGGAAGGTTTAAAGACGCTGACTTTGCGCTGACGAAAACTGACAATACAGAATAAAATAATGGCCAGCATTTGCTGGCCATTTCAGTCGTATACCGATTAGAAGCTGGCGTTACGTGGAGTACGTGGGAACGGGATCACGTCGCGTACGTTCTGAACACCGGTAACGTAGGCAATCAGACGCTCGAAGCCCAGACCAAAACCGGCGTGCGGTACGGTACCGTAACGGCGCAGATCGCGGTACCAGCTGTAGTCAGCGGGGTTGAGGCCCATCTCTTCCATACGCGCGTCCAGCACGTCAAGACGTTCTTCACGCTGAGAGCCACCGATGATTTCACCAATGCCAGGCGCCAGTACGTCCATCGCTGCCACGGTTTTACCGTCTTCGTTAAGGCGCATATAGAAGGCCTTAATGTCTTTCGGGTAGTTTTTAACGACAACCGGCGCTTTGAAATGCTTCTCGGCCAGATAGCGTTCGTGCTCAGACGCCAGGTCAACGCCCCAGTAAACCGGGTTCTCGAACGTCTCACCGCATTTCTCGAGGATCGCCACCGCGTCCGTATAGTCCACCTGCGCAAAGTCGGCAGAGACGAAACGCTCCAGACGCGCTACAGCATCGCTGTCTACGCGTTCTGCGAAGAATTTCATGTCGTCAGGACGCTCTTCCAGCACCGCTTTGAACACATACTTCAGCATGGCTTCTGCCAGGCCAGCGACATCGTCGAGGTTGGCGAACGCCACTTCAGGCTCCAGCATCCAGAATTCCGCCAGGTGACGACTGGTGTTGGAGTTTTCGGCGCGGAAGGTTGGGCCAAAGGTGTAGATCTTTGACAGCGCACAGGCGTACGTTTCGCCGTTGAGCTGACCAGATACCGTCAGGAAGGCTTCTTTACCAAAGAAGTCTTTGTCATAGTCCACTTTACCTTCAGGCGTGCGCGGCAGGTTTTCCATGTCCAGCGTCGAAACGCGGAACATCTCACCGGCACCTTCCGTATCGGACGCGGTGATCAGCGGGGTAGACACCCAGAAGTAACCCTGCTCATCGAAGAAACGATGCAGCGCCTGCGCCAGCGTATGACGCACGCGCGCCACCGCACCAATCAGGTTGGTACGCGGACGCAGGTGGGCGACTTCACGCAGATATTCGATGCTGTGGCGTTTTGCCGCCATCGGATAGGTATCCGGATCTTCAACCCAGCCGGTGACTTCAATCGCAGTGGCCTGAATTTCGAAGCTCTGGCCCTGACCCGGTGAAGCCACAACCACGCCGGTAACAATGACGGAGCAACCCGTTGTCAGTCGCAGAACGTCATCATTGTAATTGGGCAGAGAATTATTAATGACGGCCTGTACAGGATCAAAGCAGGAACCGTCATAGACGGCGAGGAAGGAGATGCCAGCTTTAGAATCTCGGCGGGTACGCACCCATCCGCGCACGGTGACTTCCTGGTCAACGGCGACACGGCCCTGGAGTACGTCGGCTACAGGCACAACGCTCATAATATTCTCTCTGTTAATAGTCGGAAAAAATAAACACTTGTCCACCCTTATGGGGGGATATCTATGTTACCTGCCATCCGCTATCAGACAAGTAAATTTCGCAGTCAAAAGAGAAGAATTGAGAAATAAATAATAAGAAGGGAGCCATAAAGGCTCCCGTAAGCGCTTAACTGGCTTTTTTGATCAAGGGGAGGTCGAACGCTTTGCGCAACGCGCGGACAAACGCTTTGTCATGGCAGATGGTTTTACCCGGGCTGTCGGAGAGTTTCGCCACCGGCTTGCCGTTACATTCCACCAGTTTGATGACGATATTCAGAGGTTTTACCTGAGGAATATCGCAGGTCAGACGGGTACCAATCCCGAAGCTCAGGTTCACACGGGTGTTGAAATGACGATAGAGGTCGACCGCTTTCGCCAGGTCGAGATTATCCGAGAAGACCAGCACCTTGCTCATCGGGTCAATGCCGAGTTTTTCGTAATGGGCAATGGCTTTCTCGCCCCATTCAACCGGATCCCCGGAGTCGTGCCGTAATCCCTGGTAACGTTCAGCGAACTCGGGACCAAAGTCGCGCAGGAAAGCATCCATCGTAATACAGTCGGTGAGGGCAATTCCGAGCTGATTCGGGTACTCTTCAAGCCATGCGGCCAGCGCCGCGCGCTGGCTGTTAGCCAGATCGGGGCTGATCTGCTGATGCGCCTGGAACCACTCGTGTGCCTGGGTGCCCATTGGCGTCAGGCTGAGGCGGCGTGCCAGATCGTAGTTGCTGGTGCCCACGAACCACGGCTCCTGCTGCAGACGTTTAACGATGGCCTCCTGAACGTCACGCGAGAAACGGCGACGCGTGCCAAAGTCCATCAGGCGGAAGCGGGACAAGTCCAGCCCTTCGGTCAGCGTGGAGAAGGCTGCGAGTTTATTTTCCAGCGCGGCGACCGCCTGCTCGACGCCTTTTTCCGGCGAACGGTAGCGGTGAGCCAGTTCACTGATCACCGCCAGAAGCGGCACTTCCCACATGATCACTTCCCGCCACGGACCTTCAAGGCGAATATCCAGCTTGCCATTATCGTTAACCACGCTGACCTGCTCCGGCTTATAGCGGAAATCGCGCAGCCAGTTCAGGTAGTCGGCTTTGAAGAAGGGCAGGCCAGAAAGCCACTGATATTCCTCGTCCTGCAGCGTCAGATGCTGCATAGCATCGACCTGTTCACGAATGGCGTCTGCGTAGATACCGAGCAAGTCGTCGCCACGACAGCGGAATTCCGCCGCGACGTGAACGTCATAGTAATGGTGGAAAACGGCTTGCTGCATATGCAGTTTATACGCGTCGGTATCCAGCAACGTATGCAGAACTGGAGAAGCGAATTGAGTCATAGGTGCGCAGTAGCATCCTCTCACAGGAGCGTTTAGTACAATAAACAACTCCGGAGTATACCTTGTTTAGTGATTTATTGAACCCCGATCACAACATAAGCGCGTTTTATGGTCGAGGGCATTTTGTGCCCCGTGTTATACAAATGTAGCAAAAAAAGGTTTTGACCCTGAAAAGATGAACATTCTGCATAGCGCGATTTGCGCAACAGGAATATATTGAAACGTTACTCGACAAACGATGCATAAGGTTTTCTATGACACAACAGCCACAAGCCAAATACCGCCACGACTACCGTGCGCCGGATTACCTGATTAGCGAAATCGATCTGACTTTTGACCTGGATGCCACTAAAACCGTTGTCACGGCGGTGAGCCAGGTGACGCGCCATAGCGCAACTGCGGTGCCGCTGCGTCTGGATGGTGAAGACCTGACGCTGGTCTCCCTGCATATTAATGATGAAGCCTGGTCAGACTATAAAGAAGAAAACAACCAGCTGGTCATCGACAACCTGCCGGAACAGTTTACGCTGCGCATCGTGAATGAAATCAGCCCGGCCGCCAACACCGCGCTGGAAGGGCTTTACCAGTCGGGCGTGGCGCTGTGTACCCAGTGTGAAGCGGAAGGGTTCCGCCACATAACCTGGTATCTCGACCGTCCGGACGTCCTGGCGCGCTTCACCACCAAAATCATCGCCGATAAAACCCTGTATCCCTTCCTGCTCTCTAACGGTAACCGCGTAGGCGAAGGCGAGCTGGAGAATGGCCGTCACTGGGTGCAGTGGCAGGATCCCTTCCCGAAACCGTGCTACCTGTTTGCGCTGGTGGCGGGGGACTTCGACGTGCTGCGCGACACCTTCAAAACGCGCTCAGGCCGCGAGGTGGAGCTGGAGCTGTTTGTTGACCGCGGCAACCTTGACCGCGCGCCGTGGGCGATGACCTCCCTCATCAACTCCATGAAGTGGGACGAAGAGCGCTTCGGCCTCGAATATGACCTCGACATCTATATGATCGTCGCCGTCGATTTCTTCAACATGGGCGCAATGGAGAACAAAGGCCTTAACGTCTTTAACTCCAAATACGTGCTGGCGCGTACCGATACCGCAACGGACAAAGACTACCTTGATATCGAACGCGTTATTGGCCACGAATATTTCCACAACTGGACCGGTAACCGCGTCACCTGCCGCGACTGGTTCCAGCTGAGCCTGAAAGAGGGCCTGACCGTCTTCCGCGATCAGGAATTCAGCTCCGATCTGGGTTCACGCGCGGTGAACCGCATCAACAACGTGCGTACCATGCGTGGCCTGCAGTTTGCGGAAGATGCCAGCCCAATGGCGCACCCGATCCGCCCGGATAAAGTCATCGAGATGAACAACTTCTACACCCTGACGGTGTACGAGAAGGGTGCTGAAATTATCCGCATGATCCACACCCTGCTGGGCGAGGAGAACTTCCAGAAAGGGATGCAGCTGTACTTCGAGCGTCATGACGGCAGCGCGGCCACCTGCGACGATTTTGTGCAGGCTATGGAAGATGCCTCTAATGTCGATCTCTCTCACTTCCGCCGCTGGTACAGCCAGGCCGGGACGCCGGTTGTCACCGTCAAAGACGATTACAATCCGGAAACCGAGCAGTACACCCTGACCATCAGCCAGCGCACGCCGCCGACGGCGGAGCAGGAAGAGAAATATCCGCTGCATATTCCGTTCAGCATTGAGCTGTACGATAACGAAGGCAAAGTCATCCCGCTCCAGAAGGGCGGCCACCCGGTGCACCACGTGCTGAACGTGACCCAGGCCGAGCAGACCTTTATCTTCGATAACGTCTACTTCCAGCCGGTGCCTGCGCTGCTGTGTGAATTCTCCGCGCCGGTGAAGCTGGAATACAAGTGGAGCGATCAGCAGCTGACGTTCCTGATGCGTCACGCGCGTAACGACTTCTCCCGCTGGGACGCGGCGCAAAGCCTGCTGGCGACCTACATTAAGCTCAACGTAAACCGTCATCAGCAGGGCCAGCCGCTGTCGCTGCCTGTCCATGTGGCTGACGCGTTCCGCGCGATCCTGCTGGATGAGAAGATTGACCCGGCCCTGGCCGCTGAAATTCTGACCCTGCCGTCAGCGACTGAAATCGCCGAGCTGTTTGACATCATCGACCCGATTGCCATCGTGGCGGTGCGTGAAGCGTTGACCCGTACGCTGGCTGCAGAGCTGGCCGATGAGTTCCTGGCTATATATAACGCCAATAAGCTTGATGCTTATCGCGTTGAGCACGCGGACATTGGCAAACGTTCTCTGCGCAATACCTGCCTGCGCTATCTGGCGTTTGGTGAAACCGAGCTGGCGAACACTCTGGTGAGCAAGCAGTACCACGAAGCGGATAACATGACCGACGCCCTGGCCGCGCTGGGTGCAAGCGTTGCCGCTGAACTGCCGTGCCGTGATGCGTTAATGCAGGAGTACGACGACAAGTGGCATCAGGATGGCCTGGTGATGGACAAATGGTTCATCCTGCAGGCGACCAGCCCGGCGGCCGATGCGCTCAGCAACGTGCGCAGCCTGCTGAAGCATCGCTCCTTTACCCTGAGCAACCCAAACCGCGTGCGTTCTCTGATTGGCGCGTTTGCCAGCAGCAACCCGGCCGCGTTCCACGCCGAAGACGGCAGCGGGTATCAGTTCATGGTGGAAATGCTGACCGAGCTGAACAGCCGTAACCCGCAGGTGGCGTCGCGCCTGATTGAGCCGCTGATCCGTTTGAAACGCTACGATGCGAAGCGTCAGGCGAAGATGCGTGCCGCGCTTGAGCAGCTGAAAGGGCTGGAGAACCTGTCTGGCGATCTGTACGAGAAGATTGCTAAAGCCTTAGCGTAATAAAAAATTGCCCGGTGGGCAGGTAAAAGCAGAACGGCAACCTCGGTTGCCGTTTTTAGTGTTTTCTCCCCGTGGGAGAGGGCCGGGGTGAGGGCATCAGGCATTAGCCTTGGCTCGCTGTAACTCCGTCCCCCCGCGCTTCATCACCCGATCCAATACCTCAGCTTCCAGCTCCGCCAGCCTTGCCGAGCCCACGCGGCGAGGGCGCGGAAGATCCACCGTCAGATCCAGACCTATTTTCCCGTCCTCTATTAACAGCACCCGGTCAGCCATCGCGACGGCCTCGCTCACGTCATGCGTCACCAGCAGTACCGTAAAGCCGTGCGCCTGCCAAAGGGATCCAATCAAATCCTGCATTTCGATCCGCGTCAGGGCGTCGAGCGCGCCGAGCGGTTCATCAAGCAACAGCAGGCCCGGACGGTGAATCAACGCCCGCGCCAGTGCCACGCGCTGCTTCTGCCCGCCCGAGAGGGCGGCAGGCCATTCACCCGCACGATTTTCCAGCCCAACGGCGGCCAGCGCCTGGCGGGCTTCATCCCGCCAGCTGCCCTTAAGACCGAGCCCGACATTGTCGATAACCGTTTTCCACGGCAGCAGGCGTGCATCCTGAAACATCATGCGGGTATCGTCCTGAATATTCGAAAGCGGCGTCGTTCCTGCCAGAATGTCACCGCCGTTGGGGGCTTCCAGTCCGGCCAGAAGACGTAGCAGGGTACTCTTGCCGCCGCCGCTGCGCCCGACAACGGCCACAAATTGTCCGGCGGGAATATGCAGATCCAGCCCGTTAAGAATGGTGTTTTCGCCGTAGCGTTTGGTCACGCCGTTCAGCAGTAACGGCGTTCCCTGGTTCAGTCGTGCAGTATTCATGCTTTCGCCTCCTGAAGGGTATAGGCCGGGTTCCAGCGCAGCCAGCTGCGCTCCAGCCACTGGGCGCTGACGTCGGCGAGCTTGCCGAGCAGGGCATACAGAATGATGGCAACCACCACCACGTCCGTTTGCAGGAATTCGCGGGCGTTCATCGCCAGATAGCCAATGCCTGAGTTGGCCGAGATGGTCTCCGCCACAATCAGCGTCAGCCACATCAGGCCGAGCGCAAAACGCACCCCGACCATAATGGAGGGCAGGGCGCCCGGCAGAATCACGTGAATAAAGAGGGAAAAACCCGATAAGCCATAGCTGCGCGCCATCTCCACCAGACCGCGATCGATATTGCGGATGCCGTGCCAGGTGTTGATGTAAATCGGGAACAGTGTGCCCAGCGCCACGAGGAAGATCTTGGCGCTCTCTTCAATCCCAAACCACAGGATAACCAGCGGGATCAGCGCCAGATGCGGCACGTTGCGCAGCATCTGAATGGAGGTATCCAGCAGCCGCTCGCCCCAGCGGGAAAGGCCGCTGATCAAGCCCAGAACCAGACCGATGCTGCCGCCGATGGAAAACCCAATCACGGCGCGCCAGGAGCTGATCGCCAGATGCTGCCACAGCTCGCCGCTCACGCTCAGCGACCAGAACGCTTCTACGACGCCCTCCGGAGAGGGCAGAATGCGGCTCGACAGCCAGCCGGTGGACGACGCGAGCTGCCAGAGAGCCACAATGCCGACGGGTAAAAACCACGGCGCGGCGCGCAGCAGCCATTTTTGGGAGGTGGCAGCCATGGTCGCTCCTTAGCTCTGCGCGGCTTTGCGTGGAATAAACTCGTTCGCTACGGCTTCGCCCTGGAGCTGAAGCCGCTGCGGCTGCGGAATTTCCGGAATGGCAACATCCAGATGCGGGAATAACAGCTCGCCCACCTTGTACGCCTCTTCCAGATGCGGGTAACCGGAGAGAATAAAGCTGTCGATACCCAGGTCAGCGTATTCATTAATCCGGGCGGCTACGGTCGGACCGTCGCCGACCAGCGCCGTGCCCGCACCGCCGCGCACCAGGCCGACGCCCGCCCACAGGTTCGGGCTGATCTCCAGGTGCTCGCGCTTGCCGTTGTGCAGGGACGCCATTCGGTGCTGTCCGACGGAGTCGGTTTTGGCAAACGCGGCCTGCGCCCTGGCGATGGTCTCATCGTCCAGATGGGAGATCAGGCGGTCAGCGGCCTGCCAGGCTTCTTCATTGGTTTCACGCACGATCACGTGCAGGCGAATGCCGAAGCGCACCTTGCGCCCATGGGCGGCCGCTTTAGCGCGTACCTGGGCAATTTTTTCTTTCACCAGCTCAGGCGGTTCGCCCCAGGTCAGATAGAGATCGACCTGTTCTGCCGCCAGATCCTGGGCTACGTCCGACGATCCGCCAAAATAGAGCGGCGGTCGCGGCTGCTGTACCGGCGGGAAGTAGAGCTTCGCGTCACGAACGTGAATATGCTTGCCTTCAAAGGTGACGGTTTCACCTTCCAGCAGACGTCGCCAGACGCGGGTGAACTCGGCGGAGGCTTCGTAGCGCTCGGTATGGTCGAGGAACACCCCATCGCCCGCCAGCTCCTGCGGATCGCTGCCCGTCACCAGGTTAAACAGGGCGCGACCGTTGGACAGCCTGTCCAGCGTTGCCGCCTGACGCGCCGCCACGGTGGGGGAGACCACGCTCGGGCGTAAGGCAACCAGGAACTTCAGACGCTGGGTGACCGGGATCATCGACGCGGCGACCAGCCAGGCATCTTCACATGAACGTCCGGTCGGGATCAGCACTCCGGTGAAACCGATTCGGTCCGCCGCCTGCGCAATCTGCTGCAGGTAGCCGTGGTCAACCGGGCGCGAGCCCTCTTCTGTACCAAGATAGTGTCCATCACCGTGGGTGGGTAAAAACCAGAAAAGATTCAGACTCATGATTTAGCTCCTTCTTTGCCTGCGGGCTGCCAGATGCGTTCGCGAATAGTGACCTGTTTTGGCACCAGGTGGTTTTGATAGAAAAGGTCAGCCGTTTGTTGCTGAAGCGCGGCGACGTTCGCGTCCACGGGCGTAATGGTGGTCGGCGGACGGTGGTTGAGATAGCTCGCGATCACCGGCTCAGGTAAGCCCATGGTTTTCGCCAGCAGGGCAATGCTCTCCTGACGCTGGGTCTGGGTCAGCGCATCGGCCTGGGTAAAGGTATCCAGTACGCCCTGAATAAATGCGCCGTTCTTTTCCGCATAAGGACGCGCGGCCAGATAGAACGAGCCGGTCTGCTTCAGCGTGGTACCGTCTTTCAGCACGCGAACGCCGCCCTGCAGCAATGCGGCGGAGTAGTACGGATCCCAGATGGCCCAGGCATCAACGTTCTTCTGCTGGAACGCGGCGCGCGCGTCGGCAGGCGTCAGGTAAACGGGCTGAATGTCAGTGAACTTGAGTCCGGCTTCCTGCAGGGCACGCAGCAGCAGGTTGTGCGAGCTGGAACCTTTCTGGAAAGCCACTTTATGCCCTTTGAGGTCGGCGACGCTTTTAATGTCGCTGTTTTCAGGCACCAGAATCACTTCGGCCTTCGGTTTGGGCGGCTCAACGCCAACATAGACGAGGTCCGCTCCCGCCGCCTGGGCGAATATCGGCGGAATATCACCCGTGCTGCCGAGATCGATACTGCCGACGTTCAGGGCCTCCAGCATCTGCGGGCCAGCCGGGAACTCCACCCAGGAGAATTTGGTGTCCGGGAAGCGTTTTTCCAGCAGCTGGTGGCTTTTCGCCAGCACCATGCTGACGCTGCCTTTCTGATAGCCAATGCGCAAACTTTCCGGAGCCGCTTCTGCGGCATGGGCCAGCGTGGTAAGCGCCATCAGACCTGCCAGTCCGATGCGGGTTAACGTTTTAAACATGTGCGACTCCTTGAGGCTGACCAAACGCCGGGGCCTGGATATCCCTGCGGTGCAGGGCATGCCAGAAGGTTTCCAGGGCAGTATCGAGGCGGGTTTGCAGGTTCGGCGTAAAATGAGGCTTATGTTGATAATCGATAACCTGGGAGTCATCTGCGAAAACGCCGTGGAGGATCTCCTGCGCTTTCAGCGCGTTCAGCACCGGCTTCAGGGCATAATCCACGGCCAGTAAATGGGCAACCGTACCGCCCGTTGCCAGCGGCAGCACGACTTTGCCGTCCAGGGCGCGCTCCGGAAGCAGATCGAGCAGGGTTTTCAGTGCCCCGGAAAAAGAGGCTTTATAAATAGGTGTTGCCACAATTAAGCCGTCAGCGCCGTTAAGCTGCTCGATGAGCGTTTTTAGCGCTGGGCTGTCGAAGCGGGCGTAGAGCAGATCTTCAGGTTCGAAGTTATGCAGGTTCCAGTGGCACACTTCCACATCCAGGGCATTGAGTTTTTCGCGGGCATATTCCAGCAGGGCGCTGGAGCGCGAAGGGAATCGTGGACTTCCGGCCAGGGTAATGACGCGCATACTTCCTCCTTATAACCAATTGTTTGCTTTTATCTAACATTCATAACAATTTTCAGGAGTGTGACACCGCGCGGTTATTCCACTAAATGATTTATCTGCAATTAAAATGCGAAAAAGTGCATAAGAAATAGACGGGGAGGTAAACGATTGCGTTTTACGCTGATTTTTTGCCGCAGGTCAATTCCCTTTCGCGCGTGGATCGCCCATAATCCCCTCCCGGTTTGCACACCGGGAATCCAGGAGAGTTCATGTACTACCCCTTCGTTCGTAAAGCCCTTTTCCAGCTCGACCCTGAGCGCGCTCATGAATTTACATTCCAGCAATTACGTCGTATTACCGGAACGCCGCTGGCCGCTCTGGTGCGTCAGAATGTGCCGGAAAAACCTGTGCAGTGCATGGGTCTGACCTTTAAGAATCCGCTGGGTCTGGCGGCCGGTCTGGACAAAAATGGCGAGTGCATTGATGCCCTGGGCGCGATGGGCTTTGGCTCCATTGAAATCGGTACCGTCACGCCGCGCCCGCAGCCGGGAAATGACAAGCCGCGCCTGTTCCGCCTGGTTGAAGCCGAAGGGCTGATCAACCGCATGGGCTTTAATAACCTCGGTGTTGATCACCTGGTGGAGAACGTAAAAAAAGCCCATTTTGACGGAATATTAGGCATCAATATCGGTAAAAATAAAGACACGCCGGTAGAGCAGGGTAAAGATGACTATCTGATTTGTATGGAAAAAGTCTACGCCTATGCCGGTTATATCGCGGTGAATATTTCTTCACCCAATACTCCGGGTCTGCGTTCCTTACAATATGGCGAAGCGCTGGACGATCTTCTGAGTGCCATTAAAAATAAACAAAATGAACTCCAGACGATCCACCATAAATATGTTCCGGTCGCGGTTAAGATCGCCCCGGATCTTTCTCCTGAAGAATTGATCCAGGTTGCCGACAGTTTGGTTCGCCATAATATTGATGGTGTTATTGCGACCAATACCACTCTCGATCGTTCCCTAGTGCAGGGAATGAAAAACTGTGACGAAGCGGGTGGGTTAAGTGGACGTCCGGTGCAATTAAAAAGCACCGAAATTATTCGCGCCCTGTCTGCAGAATTAAAAGGACGTCTGCCGATTATTGGCGTCGGCGGCATTGACTCAGTGATTGCTGCGCGCGAGAAGATGGCGGCAGGTGCGTCACTGGTGCAAATCTATTCCGGCTTTATTTTTAAAGGACCGCCGCTGATTAAAGAAATCGTTACTCATATCTAATCTTTTCTCTTAATCAGACAACCAGGGCTTTATTTCCAGCCCTGGTTGTTTTATATTCCGTCACTGTTGCTTATTTAGTCATTATAGTCTTTTATTAATGGTGTTATAAACGAGGCGGCAAACAGGACATTTTTAGTACAGGACGTTTGGGGACGGGAGAGACACATGCGAATTAAACCTGACGATAACTGGCGCTGGTATTTTTGCGACGAGCATGACCGAATGATGCTCGATTTAGCCAATGGCATGTTGTTTCGTTCTCGTTTTGCCCGCCGAATGTTAACCCCGGATGCATTTTCCCCGTCGGGCTTTTGCGTTGACGATGCGGCGCTTTATTTCTCTTTTGAAGAAAAATGCCGCGATCTGGTGCTCTCTAAAGAGCAGCGTGCCGAGCTGGTATTAAATGCGCTGGTGGCTATCCGCTTCCTGAAACCGCAAATGCCAAAAAGCTGGCATTTTCTTGCGCATGGTATGAGCTGGACCCCGGCAACGGGTGATGCGGCCAGCGTCAATCTGAGCGATACCGCAGAAGAGGTGAGCCTGCTGGTGGTTGAGCCAGGTGAAAATGCTGCGCTCTGCCTGCTGGCACAGCCCGGCGTTACCATTGCCGGGCGGACGATGCAGCTTGGCGATGCCATTAAAGTGATGAATGACCGGCTGAAGCCGCAGCTGCGCGTAGATTCCTTCAGCCTTGAACAGGCGGTTTAAGCTTCCAGCTGTACGGACGTTTTCGGTATGCAGCTACAGCACAGAATTGTGCCGTCATTTCCAATTGCCGATTTTTTCAGCGCACTAACCTCTCCATCCACCAGCCTGATGCGGCAGCATCCGCAAATGCCTGCGCGACAGGAATAGGGTACGCGAATACCTGCCTGCTCCAGTTGCTCAAGTAATACCTGCTGGTTGTTGCCACGGATGACGTTGCCCTGCCAGTGAATATCTACCGCAGAGGCGGCATTCGTCACAACGTCGACCATTTCTTCTTCCTGACCTGAGCCGTACGCTTTTGCAGGTCCTCGGGCAAGAATTTCTACCTCATCACCGACGCGGATTGCGCCGCTGGAGCGAGGGATCAGGTTCTGGCCGAAATCCACATCGCCGTTATCCTGTGCGGTGCGGAACGACTGCAGCGTCTTCAGCGGTTCGCCGGAAGGGTGCTTCTGGCCTTTCTCAGGGCTCACCGTGGTGAAAATGCAGCGGCTGCAGGGTTTTACGACATCAAAGATGACGCTGCCGATGCGGATCACTTTCCAGGTGTCTTCTTCCCAGGCGTCGGCACCCGTAACCACCAGGTTCGGACGGAACTGTTCCATCTGAACGCTGGCCTTGCTGCGGCCTTGTAAATCACGCAGCGAGGCTTCGTTAGTCAGCAGGAATGGGAAACCATCGGCGAAGGAGAGGGGAACGGCGTCGTGGCGCTTCACGCGACGCGTCGGTTCAGGACCTACCCAGCGCAGCTGCACGTCGCGGGAGAAGAAACCGCTCAGCCAGCGGTTAATCTCATCCGGGGCGATGCGCGCGGTAAAATGATTGCCCCACACTTCCGTTGGCGCATCGACAGGCGCAAAATCAGCAAAGCGAATGACCGCGCTGGAACCGTCCGGCGCGGTAAGGTGCAAACCGTCATGAAGCGGGGAAGGGGTAAAGCGAACCATCTGCGGGAACTGGCGTGCGGTGATGAACGTGCCGTCAGGCTCGGTGACCATAAAAATACGATCGAAGGCGAATCCGCTCATGTCGGCCAGCGCGTGAGAGACGCCGATGCCGCGCATGGATTTCACCGGATGAATAAAAAGCCTGGATAACGTCGCCACTGCACACTCCCACAAATGAAAATAAGCCTTCAACTTTATGACATACACGCCATATTAGCTATAATGCGCGACAATTTTCTAAGAGTAAAAGTGACGATATGAATTCTCTGTTTGCCAGTACGGCCCGTGGGCTGGAAGAGCTGTTAAAAACTGAACTGGAAAGCCTGGGCGCGCAAGAGTGCCAGGTGGTTCAGGGTGGTGTCCATTTTGAGGGCGACACGCGGCTTATTTACCAGAGCCTGATGTGGAGCCGTCTGGCGTCGCGCATCATGCTGCCGATGAAGGAGTGCAAGGTCTATAGCGACCTGGACCTCTATACCGGCGTACAGATGATCGACTGGACAGAGATCTTCACGCCCAATGCCACCTTTGCGGTGCATTTCAACGGCGTGAACGACGAGATCCGCAACAGCCAGTACGGTGCCCTGCGCGTAAAAGACGCCATTGTGGACTGCTTCACGCGTAAAAATAAGGAACGTCCGAACGTCGATCGCGAAAATCCGGATCTGCGTATTAACGTCTGGCTCAACGGTGACACGGCGAGTATTTCTCTCGATCTGAGCGGCGCGGGCCTGCACCTGCGCGGTTACCGAGATCGTACCGGTATGGCGCCAATTAAAGAAACCCTGGCTGCCGCTATTGTGATGCGCTCCGGCTGGCAGCCGGGCACGCCGCTGCTCGATCCGATGTGTGGTTCCGGTACGTTGCTGATTGAAGCGGCCATGCTGGCAACCGACCGCGCGCCGGGCCTGCATCGCGGTCACTGGGGCTTTAAAGGCTGGGCGCAGCACGACGAAGCGCTCTGGAAAGAGGTCAAAGATGACGCGCAAACCCGCGCGCGTAAAGGTCTGGCGGAGTACACCTCCCACTTCTACGGTTCGGACAGCGACCCGCGCGTAATCGAACGCGCGCGCAGCAACGCCCGTCGCGCCGGTATCGGCGAGCTGGTCACCTTCGAGGTGAAAGACGTGGCGAATCTGACCAACCCGCTGCCAAAAGGTCCGTACGGTACCGTGATCAGCAACCCGCCATACGGCGAGCGTCTGGACAGCGAGCCGGCGCTGATTGCCCTGCACAGCCTGCTGGGGCGCAATATGAAGGACTACTTCGGCGGCTGGAACCTGTCGCTGTTTAGCGCCTCGCCGGAGCTGCTGAGCTGCCTGCAGCTGCGTGCCGATCGCCAGTTTAAGGCGAAAAACGGCCCGCTGGACTGCGTGCAGAAAAACTACCATCTGGCGGAGAAAGCGGCGGACAGTAAGCCTTCCGGCGTGGCGGAGGATTACGCCAACCGCCTGCGCAAGAACCTGAAAAAATATGAAAAGTGGGCGAAGCAGGAAGGGATTGAATGCTACCGCCTGTACGACGCCGACCTGCCGGAGTACAACGTGGCGGTTGACCGCTACGCGGACTGGGTGGTGATTCAGGAATATGCGCCACCGAAAACCATTGATGCGCAAAAAGCGCGTCAGCGCATGCTGGACGTTATCGCGGCCACCATCGCCGTGCTCGGCATTGCGCCGAACAAGCTGGTGCTGAAAACCCGCGAGCGTCAGAAAGGAAAAAATCAGTATCAGAAGATGGGCGAGAAGGGTGATTTTATCGAAGTGGGCGAATACAACGCTCGCCTGTGGGTCAACCTGACCGACTATCTGGATACCGGCCTGTTCCTCGACCACCGTATCGCGCGTCGCATGCTGGGCCAGATGAGCAAGGGCAAAGATTTCCTCAACCTGTTCTCCTATACCGGCAGCGCGAGCGTGCATGCGGGTCTGGGCGGCGCGCGAAGCACCACCACGGTGGATATGTCCCGCACCTATCTGGAGTGGGCGGAGCGCAACCTGCGTCTTAACGGGCTGACCGGACGTCAGCATCGTCTGATGCAGGCCGACGTGCTGGGCTGGCTGCGTGATACTGACGAGCAGTTCGACCTGATATTTATCGATCCGCCGACCTTCTCCAACTCCAAGCGCATGGAGGATAGCTTTGACGTTCAACGCGATCACCTGCGCCTGATGACCGACCTGAAGCGCCTGCTGCGTAAGGGCGGTACCATTATGTTCTCGAACAACAAACGCGGCTTCCGTATGGATCATGACGGCTTAGCAGCCCTGGGACTGAAAGCACAAGAAATCAGCCAAAAAACGCTGTCTCAGGACTTTGCCCGTAACCGTCAAATTCATAACTGCTGGTTGATTACCGCGGCCTGAAAGGAAAAATAAATGTCTTTAATTAGTATGCACGGCGCGTGGCTCTCTTTCAGCGACTCGCCGCTTCTCGATAATGCAGAGCTGCATATCGAAGATAACGAGCGCGTCTGTCTGGTGGGCCGTAACGGCGCGGGTAAATCCACGCTGATGAAAATCCTCAACCGCGAACAGGGGCTGGATGACGGTCGCATCGTTTACGAGCAGGATCTGATCGTCTCCCGTCTCCAGCAGGACCCGCCGCGTCACGTGACCGGCAGCGTTTATGATTTCGTGGCGGAAGGGATCTCTGAGCAGGCCGAATACCTGAAGCGCTATCACGAGATTTCGCATCTGGTGATGACCGACCCGAGCGACAAGAACCTCAACGAACTGGCGAAAGTGCAGGAGATGCTCGATCACCACGGTCTGTGGCAGCTTGAAAACCGCATTAACGAGGTTCTGGCCCAGCTTGGTCTGGAAGCGGACATGGAGCTGTCGGCGCTCTCCGGCGGCTGGCTGCGTAAAGCGGCCCTGGGCCGCGCGCTGGTCAGCGGGCCGAAGGTGCTGCTGCTGGACGAACCGACGAACCACCTGGATATCGAAGCGATTGACTGGCTGGAAGGTTTCCTGAAAACCTTCAGCGGCACCATCATCTTTATCTCGCACGACCGTTCGTTTATTCGCAACATGGCGACGCGTATTGTCGATCTCGACCGCGGCAAGCTGGTCACCTATCCTGGCGATTACGACACCTATCTGCTGGAGAAAGAAGAAAACCTGCGCGTGGAAGAGCTGCAAAATGCGGAGTTCGACCGCAAGCTGGCGCAGGAAGAGGTGTGGATCCGCCAGGGCATCAAGGCCCGCCGTACCCGTAACGAAGGCCGCGTGCGCGCTCTGAAGGCAATGCGCCGTGAGCGCAGCGAACGCCGTGAAGTGATGGGCAGCGCCAAAATGCAGGTAGAAGAAGCATCCCGTTCCGGCAAGATTGTCTTCGAAATGGAAAACGTCAACTATCAGGTTGATGGCAAAGTGCTGGTGAAAGATTTCTCCGCCCAGGTGCAGCGCGGCGACAAAATTGCGCTTATCGGCCCGAACGGCTGCGGTAAAACCACGCTGCTGAAGCTGATGCTGGGGCAGCTGCAGGCCGACAGCGGCCGCATTCACTGTGGGACTAAGCTGGAAGTGGCCTACTTCGACCAGCACCGCGCGGAGCTGGATCCGGACCGCACGGTGATGGATAACCTCGCCGAAGGCAAGCAAGAGGTAATGGTAAACGGCAAACCGCGCCACGTGCTGGGCTATCTGCAGGACTTCCTGTTCCATCCGAAACGTGCGATGACCCCAGTCCGTGCGTTATCTGGCGGGGAGCGTAATCGTCTGCTGCTGGCGCGTTTGTTCCTGAAACCAAGTAACCTGTTGATTCTTGATGAACCAACGAACGACCTGGATGTCGAAACGCTGGAATTGCTCGAAGAACTGATTGACGGTTATCAGGGGACCGTGATGCTGGTTAGCCACGATCGTCAGTTCGTGGATAACACCGTAACCGAGTGCTGGATCTTCGAAGGTGAAGGGCGAATTGGACAATACGTAGGTGGTTATCACGATGCAAAAGGGCAGCAATCGCAGTCTCTGGCGCAGAAACAGTCAAAGTCCAAAATAAGTTCAGAACCTGCTGTAACAAAAGCAGAAACTGTCAAGAAAACCTCGGCTAAACTAAGCTATAACCTGCAGCGCGAACTGGAGGGGCTGCCGCAGCGTCTTGAAGAGCTGGAGGCCGCGCTTGAGGATCTGCAAAAACAGGTCGCTGATGCGTCATTCTTTACCCAATCGCATGACTATACTCAGAAAGTACTGGCTGAACTGTCCGCGGCTGAAAAAGCCCTGGAAGAAGCATTTGAGCGCTGGGAGTACCTTGAGTCTCTGAAAAACGGCGCATAGACAGGGATAACATATGTGTGACCAGCACCATGCCGACAGGCATATTTTATGCTCGCAATGCGATATGCTCGTGGCGTTGCCAGAGCTTGGTCACGGACATAAAGCCCTGTGTCCACGTTGCGGCGCAACGTTGACAACCGAGTGGGACGCGCCGCGGCAGCGTCCCACTGCTTACGCTCTGGCAGCATTGTTCATGCTGCTGCTCTCCAATCTCTTCCCTTTCATCTATATGAAGGTGGGAGGGATAACCAGCCAGGTGGATCTGCTTGAAATCCCGGGCGTGATGTTCTCGGAAGATTACGCCAGCCTCGGCACCTTTTTTCTCCTGTTTGTCCAGATAGTCCCGGCTTTTTGCCTGGTCGTTATCCTTTTGCTGGTCAACCGCGTCAGGATGCCCTCATCACTGAAAATCCGGCTCGCACGTATCCTTTTTCAGCTTAAAAGCTGGGGCATGGCCGAGATCTTTCTGGCGGGCATTCTGGTCAGTTTCGTGAAGCTCATGGCATACGGCGACGTGGGGATCGGCAGCAGCTTTATTCCGTGGTGCCTGTACTGTGTCCTGCAGCTGCGTGCTTTCCAGTGCGTGGACAGACGCTGGGCGTGGGATGATATCGCCCCGGCACCGACGCTTGCGCAAACGGTAAAAGTCGGCGTGCCCGGCATTCGTCAGGGGCTGCGTTCCTGCCCGTGCTGTACCGCCGTGCTGCCCGCCGATCTCGACGTTTGTCCGCGCTGCGAAACGAAGGGTCACGTACGCCGTAAAAATAGCCTTCAGTGGACGATGGCCCTGCTGGTCACCTCCATCATGCTGTATCTGCCAGCCAATATTCTACCGATCATGATCACCGATTTGCTCGGCGATAAAATGCCCTCGACGATCCTCGCCGGGGTGATCCTGCTGTGGGGCGAAGGTTCCTATCCTGTCGCCGGCGTGATCTTTATCGCCAGTATTATGGTGCCAACCTTAAAAATGATCGCCATCGCCTGGCTCTGTTGGGATGCGAAGGGTCATGGAAAACGCGACAGCGAACGCATGCACCTGATTTATGAAGTGGTCGAGTTTGTCGGACGCTGGTCAATGATTGACGTGTTTGTCATCGCCGTTCTCTCTGCACTGGTGCGGATGGGCGGTTTGATGAGTATTTATCCCGCGATGGGGGCTTTAATGTTTGCACTGGTCGTGATTATGACCATGTTTGCGGCCATGACCTTCGACCCTCGTTTATCGTGGGATCGTGAGCCTGAATCAAGCCATGAGGAAGAGTAAGAGCATGGAAAATAAGAGTGGAGAGGCGAAAGTGCAGAAGGTCAAAAACTGGTCGCCGGTGTGGATTTTCCCCATTGTGACCGCGCTGATCGGTGCATGGATCCTGTTTTATCATTACAGCCATCAGGGACCGGAAGTCACGCTGATAACCACCAATGCCGAGGGGATTGAGGGCGGTAAAACGACCATCAAAAGCCGTAGCGTGGACGTGGGCGTGGTCGAAAGCGCAACCCTGACCGACGATTTAACCCACGTGGAAATTAAGGCGCGCCTTAATGCCGGCATGGAAAAACTGCTGCACGGCGATTCCGTTTTCTGGGTCGTTAAACCGCAGGTGGGGCGCGAAGGGATCAGCGGCTTAGGGACGCTGCTCTCCGGGGCCTATATTGAACTGCAGCCCGGCACGAAGGGCAGCCAGCCTGGGCAATATCAGCTTCTCGACTCACCGCCGCTTGCGCCGCCTGATGCCAAGGGTATCCGCGTGATCCTCGACAGCAAAAAAGCAGGCCAGCTTACGGCGGGTGACCCGGTACTGTTCCGCGGCTACCGCGTCGGTTCCGTTGAAACCAGCACCTTCGATGCGCAAAAGCGTACCATCAGCTATCAGCTGTTCATCAATGCGCCAAACGATCGTCTGGTGACCAGCAACGTTCGCTTCTGGAAGGACAGCGGGATCGCGGTCGATCTTACGTCGGCGGGGATGCGCGTAGAAATGGGTTCCTTAACCACGCTGTTTGGCGGTGGGGTGAGCTTTGATGTGCCGGAAGGGCAGGATCTGGGGCAGCCGGTTGCCGAGAAAACGGCGTTCAGACTCTTTGACGATCAGCGAAGCATTCAGGACGCGCTTTATACCGATCACATCGACTTCCTGATGTTCTTCAAAGATTCCGTCCGCGGCCTGCAGCCGGGCGCGCCCGTTGAGTTCCGTGGTATTCGTCTTGGTACGGTTGGGCAAGTTCCGTTCTTTGTTCCGGGCCTGAGCCAGATGCTGGACGATGATTATCGTATTCCGGTGCTGATCCGCATCGAGCCGGAACGTCTGCTTAACCAGATTGGCGAGAATCAGGATATTGCCACCCATATCAGTCAACTGATGGACCGTGGTCTGCGAGGTTCCTTGAAGACGGGTAATCTGGTGACCGGTGCGCTGTATGTGGATATGGACTTCTACCCGAAAGCACCGCCGATTACCGGTATTCGTGAATTCGGTGGCTACAAGATCATCCCAACGGTGAGCAGCGGTCTGGCTCAGATCCAGCAGCGTCTGATGGAAACGCTGGATAAGATCAACAATCTGCCACTGAATCCGATGATTGAAGCGGCGACGAACTCTCTGAGCGAAAGCCAGGCAACGATGCGTCGCCTGCAAACCACGCTGGATAACATCAACAAGATCACTGCGAGCCAGAGCATGCAGCAGCTGCCGCAGGATATGCAGAAAACGCTACGTGAGCTGAACCGCAGTATGCAGGGCTTCCAGCCGGGTTCAGCGGCGTACAACAAGATGGTGGCAGATATGCAGCGTCTTGATCAGGTCTTGCGTGAACTGCAGCCGGTGCTGAAAACGCTCAACGAGAAGAGCAATGCGCTGGTGTTCGAAGCGAAAGATAAAAAGGATCCTGAGCCGAAGAGGGCAAAAGAATGAAAAAGTGGCTATTGATGGTTGGCGCTCTGCTGTTAACGGCGTGCAGTTCAGGGGTAGATAATAAAAGCTACTATCAGCTGCCTGTGTCTACCCACAGCGGTGGACAAAGCACGGCCAGCCAGGGAAACCGCCAGCTGTGGGTTGAGCAGGTTGCCGTGCCGGATTATCTGGCAGGAAACGGCGTGGTCTATCAGACCAGCGACGTTAAATACGTGATTGCGACGAACAACCTGTGGGCCAGCCCGCTGGATCAGCAGCTGCGTAACACGCTGGTGGCCAATCTGGGCAGCCAGCTTCCGGGCTGGGTTGTCGCGTCGCAGCCGCTGGGTAACGACCAGGATACGCTTAACGTCACGGTCACGGGCTTCCACGGCCGCTATGACGGTGCGGTGGTGATCAGCGGGGAGTGGTTGCTGAACCATCAGGGGCAGCTGATTAAGCGTCCTTTCCATCTGGAGCTGAAGCAGCAGAAAGATGGCTATGACGAAATGGTGAAAGTCCTGGCTCAGGGTTGGGCACAGGAGTCGGCCAGCATCGCGAGAGAAATTTCCCGTCTGCCATAAGTAAAATTCATCATCAAAAACCGCAGTTGGCCTGTCGCTGATTGCGGTTTTTTTTCGTTTTCACTTCAGATTGTTACTTGTGCCACGTCACAATTTTTGTACAAATGAACTTCCGGCTAGCTCACAAATATGACACCCGTATGAATTTTGAACATTGACGATGCGACTAATTCGGGGTATTCGTTATCTGTGCCTGTGCATTGAGTGCAGACACTGTTTTCTTTCCACCAGACAAAAGAATGAGGGAAACGAGGCATGAAGAGACAGAAACGAGATCGCCTGGAACGGGCTCATCAACGTGGTTATCAGGCCGGCATCGCTGGACGTTCTAAAGAAATGTGTCCTTATCAGACGATAAATCAAAGGTCACAATGGCTTGGAGGCTGGCGAGAAGCCATCGGCGACAGGGCACTCATAGCCTGATAACGTCTCTTTCAAAAAAGAAACCTCCGCAATGCGGAGGTTTCGCCTTTTTGGGGGTGCCAAAAGCACGATCAGAAAGCTGAAGTATCCTGGAACAGGCCAACTTTCAGGTCGCTTGCGCTATAGATCAGGCGACCGTCGACCAGCACTTCGCCATCTGCCAGGCCCATAATCAGGCGGCGGTTAACGATGCGCTTGAAGTGAATACGATAGGTCACTTTCTTCGCCGTAGGCAGAACCTGGCCAGTGAATTTTACTTCGCCCACGCCCAGCGCGCGGCCTTTACCTTCGCCGCCCAGCCAGCCCAGATAGAAGCCAACTAGCTGCCACATGGCATCCAGGCCCAGACAGCCAGGCATTACCGGATCGCCAATAAAGTGGCAACCGAAGAACCACAGGTCCGGGTTGATATCGAGTTCTGCTTCTACGTAACCCTTATCGAAGTTGCCGCCGGTTTCGGTCATTTTCACGACACGGTCCATCATCAGCATGTTCGGGGCCGGTAACTGTGGGCCTTTAGCGCCAAACAGTTCACCGCGACCAGAGGCAAGAAGATCTTCTTTTGTATAGGATTCGCGTTTATCTACCATGTTCTCAGTAAGCCTTATTTTAGTGAAGGACGCAGGATAGCTAACACGTGTACGCTGAACAAGTCCGATCAGTTCGAACTAAACCAGCCCAGCCAGCGTAACGGCCATGGATAACGATGACGAGAATCCTGCTGTGTCGCCTGAGCTATGCGCTCCTGGATAGTCTGCATCAGGGTGGTTTGCCCTTCGCCATCCCAAACCAGATTTGTCAGTAAGGGTAGCGCATCCTCAATCCCTTCGATGGCCCAGATGGTGAATTGCTCTTGCTCAACCGCATCCAGAATATCCTGGCTGAGGCTCAAATGGCGTGCGTTGGGAGCAGGAATAATCACACCCTGTTTGCCGTTTAAACCGCGCTGCTGACAGATAGAGAAGAAGCCTTCAATTTTTTCGTTGAGGCCTCCCACTGGCTGTGCACGACCGAACTGGTCCACCGAACCGGTGATCGCGATGTTCTGATTGATGGGCACTTCCGCCAGGGCGCTGATTAAGGCGCACAGCTCGGCCATAGAGGCGCTATCGCCATCCACTTCGCTGTAGGACTGCTCAAACGTCAGCGAGGCGGAGAAGGGGATCTGTTGCTCAAGCTGCAGCTCTGACATCAAAAACGCCTGCATGATCATCATGCCTTTCGCGTGAATGTTGCCGCCCAGCTCGGCTTTTCGTTCAATATCGGTGAACTCGCCATCGCCAATGTGCACAACGCAGCTGATACGGGACGGCTCCCCGAATGCGCGCGGATGGCCAGGAAATTCAATCACCGACAGGGCGTTGATCTGCCCGACGCGTTCGCCTTCGGTTTCCACCAGAATTTGTTCCAGCAGAATTTCATCCTGCATACGGTCGGCAAGATAGCCTTCTCGCCACTCACGCTGAGCCAGCATCTGAGTGAGCTGTTCTCCGCTGAACGCCCCGTTACCGCTAATCACACCCACTTCACGCAGCTGTTTGCCGATCCAGAGCGGGCAAAGCGGCAGCGTTTCCTGGTCACCGGTGTAGCGTACCGCTTCGCGGATTAAGCCCGGCCACGCGTCAGCCGCAGGGGTTGGCAGCGCAAAACGCTCAGCAACGGCCATCACCCACTGGCACCACTGCGCCATATCGTCGGCATCGGCAATCTGGATATTGTCTTCGTATTCGCTATACACCGCCTGCTCAGCCAGTTCCGGCTCCATTTCCTGGAAGTCCGCCAGCGATTCGCGGTCGCCCGTCAGCACGACGGTCAGCGACAGCGGCATAGACGGAACAGAGACAGGCAGAGGACGAGACTCATCGTAGCCGACCCAGTCGAAACGCTTCTGGTTGACGATAGTTTTCAGACGCATCCACAGCAGCGGCTGCGAGAGCAGGGTACGCAGTGAGATGATGAGAACACCGCCATTTGCGCGATGAACCAGCCCCGGCTGCAGCGAAAGTTCGCCGTTAAACTGGCGCAGACAACCAAAGAGTTGTTCCGCCTCGACCCAGTTAGCGGTAATCACTTCGCCCTTAGCGGCAAAACGGCCATCGGCCTGCGCCGTTGGTTCGAAAGTGACATCATGTCCCGCAATACGATACTGGCCGCCAAAAACTGCGTTCGCTTCCGGCTTCAGCTGGCGCACGGCATCACCGAGCAGCGTCAGGTATTCCGCTTCTTCCGGGGCCTTGAGCAGCATGAAGGGCGCTGTTGCCCATGGGCTTAACACCTGCTCCAGCGCATAATGCAAACGAGGCTGCGTATCGCTAAGGATGAATTCGTGTTCTTTTGCGAGTTCGGGCTGTGCAAACAGTTCCTGGTAACTTTCGGTATCCGGAACAAGGTCACGCCATGCAAGTTTCGTAATGGTCAAAGTTGATGTTTTTTAGTCAGATGTAAAAGCGTGGAGTATACCGTAAGCGGGGGGCTGTACCCAAGCAGGATTGGGGATTTCGACAGGGCGATTGGCTGCATTCACTCACAGGATATGATTTCTTTTCAGCAGATTGCTAAAAAACTGATATTCTGAACAGAGTTACGTGGTAACACTGAGATCGCAATGAAATATCAACAACTGGAAAATCTCGAAAGCGGCTGGAAATGGAAGTACCTGGTCAAAAAGCACCGTGAAGGGGAGCTGATCACCTGCTACGTCGAAGCCAGCGCTGCGCAAGAAGCCGTGGATATTTTGCTGACCCTCGAAAATGAACCGGTACAGGTTAACGGCTGGATCGAGAAACACATCAATCCCGCGTTGTTAAACCGGATGAAGCAAACTATCCGCGCGCGACGCAAACGGCATTTTAATGCTGAGCATCAGCACACTCGCAAAAAATCAATCGACCTGGAGTTCGTTGTCTGGCAACGCCTGGCTGGGCTGGCACAACGACGGGGCAAAACGCTGTCGGAAACCATCGTGCAGCTGATTGAGGATGCCGAACATAAAGAGAAGTACGCCAACCAGATGTCGACGCTGAAGAACGACCTTCAGGCTCTGTTGGGTAAAAAATAGATTTTTCTTTTCTTCAGACAATAAAAAACCCCGCATGGCGGGGTTTTTTTATAAGACGATAACTTATGCCGCTGGCTGAGTTACAACGTCTTTGATGCCTTTAACTTCGATCTCTACGCGACGATCTGGAGCCAGGCAGTCGATCAGTGCAGCGCGAGCTTTCACGTTGTCACAGGTGTTGCCAGTAACTGGGTTAGATTCGCCCATACCACGTGGGGAGATCTTGTTAGCTGGGATACCTTTAGAGATCAGGTAATCAACAACAGACTGAGCACGTTTCTCAGACAGTTTCTGGTTGTAAGCGTCAGAACCGATACGGTCGGTGAAGCCCAGAACCACTACGGAACCGTCTTTAGGATCCAGGTTGCTCAGCTGGGTGTACAGCTGATCCAGTGCCTGCTGGCCTTCTGGTTTCAGAGTCGCTTTGTTGAAGTTGAACAGAACGTCAGACTTCAGAGTGAAGTGCTTGGTCTGTACTTCTGGAGCTGGAGCCGGCGCTGGAGCAACAACTGGAGCTGCTTCTTCCTGCTGGCCGAAACGGTAGGAAACACCTACGCTCAGCATGCCGTTGTCTGGACGAACACCAACGGTGTTGCCGTCGCCGATGTTGTTAACCCACTGGTATTCCAGACGGGTAGCGATGTCACGGGTCATAGCCCACTCAACGCCACCAGCGAATACTGGGGAAACACCGGTGTCATGGTTGTCACCAGAGATGTTGTTGCTGGAATCTGCGCGCCATACCATGCCGCCCAGACGGGTGTACACGTCCAGATCGTCAGTGATTGGGTAGCCCAGTTTAGCGGTCAGCTGAACGCCCTGTGCTTTGAAAGCGCCGTTAATGGTGTCGCCTTTGTATGGCATACGACCTAACCAGTCGTAACCCATTTCAAAACCAACATACGGGTTAACCTGATAGCCACCGAACGCACCTGCACCAAGCTGGCTCTCGTGAGTTGGGCCATCATTGTTCAGGCTGCTGTTGTACCAGCCAGTGTCGTGGAACTGAGACCAGCCCAGTTTACCACCTGCATACCAGGTATTATCTTTCGGAGCGGCCTGCGCTACGGTAGCGAAGCCAGCCAGTGCCACTGCAATCGCGATAGCTGTCTTTTTCATTTTTTGCGCCTCGTTATCATCCAAAATTCGCCATGAAAGTCTCAGGAGAGAATCACGGTTAAATCCTTCACCGGGGGGCGTGGTCAAATATAAATCTACCGATATCTTCGGCTTAGGCCGAGCACCCCTGGCGATGTAAAGTCTACAACGTAGCTGAAAACTTACAAGTGTGAAGTCCGTCAGGCATATGAAAAAAAAAGTTCCGTATACCGATTATTTAACATTTTTCGAACGAATTTTGTGCAATAAAATTAAGGAGAACCGCACCAGACAAGCCTTGCCGCAATTTTCAGGCCGGGAACTTTAATGCCATCTTGTGGTCAAAAAAAATTCCAGGAAAAATCTTAATTTCACTCAATGATACAAATTTGAGTGAATTTTTAGCCCAGAAAGTTGTCCTCTGCGGTAAGAATCCGATCGAACCGGACGCATAATGAACCCGATCGCATTCCCTTCTTCGGCTGCTTCAGTCAGACGGAAATGTTCCTCTTCCGTCAATTCTTCCGGTAACCATCCAATCACCACGCTGTAATTTCCGGTGCGTAACGCGCGGATCATCGACTCAACGGTGTCGCACGGCGGGAGCTGATTAATTTGCATGACCTTAGTAAGCGGAAGGCCTGCGGACTGAACCCACTCACGGCTCAGTTTTTGCTGAGGCGTGAGCCAAAGCTGCCAGCGCGATTGCTGACCAAGCTGTTGTAATAACGGCAACAACAGAAGTTGCGTCAACAGGGGCTGGTCTTCACGATAAACCACTTCACTGATAAGCCCCGTGGAAACACGCTCGACGGAATTCTGCGCGACATTGCCTGCGGTAGAAGAGAGAGAGGTTGAGCGATTTGCATAGCCTGAAGTGTGCATATTCATTCCAGCCCTGTAGTTACTGTATGGATATACAGTAACCCCTGTATGCATAAAGATCAACCTCATTTTCGGAAAGCGACTCGCAAAATTCATTCAATGTTGATGTCCCTCGAAAAATCATCTTGCTCATCGGCAATAAGTTGCCTATTTTCCTGCTAACGGATCCGCTAGTAAGAAATTTCGTTGTTACTTTATGATTTTGAAGGGAAATATCATGAAAAAGATATCTTATGAACGGATTTATAAATCCCAGGAATACCTCTCCCCGTTGGGCGAGATTCATCATCGCGCACTGTTTGGAGGCTATACCCTGGCGGTGGATGATGCGGTTTTTGCCATGGTGTCAGACGGAGAGCTTTATCTCCGCGCCTGTGAGGAGAGTGCGAAATACTGTGTAAAAAATGCCTCCTCTTTTTTGACGTTGATGAAGCGAGGCCGCCCGGTGCTGCTCAACTATTATCGTGTGGATGACGGATTATGGCAGGACAGGGAACGGCTGCTTCAGCTCTCCTCGTTTGCGCTCAGTGCGGCAAGAAAAGAGCGCTATCAGCGCCATCAACGAAACCGACTCAAGGATCTGCCAAACCTGACCTTTCAGCTTGAAGTCTTGCTCTTTGAAGCTGGCATTACCAATGAGGAAACGCTGCGGGCGCTGGGTGCCAGAGCGAGCTGGCTGAAGATGCGGGCAAAAAACAAAGCGCTCGGTATTAAGGTTCTCTTCGCACTGGAAGGGGCTATCGAGGGGCTGCATGAGGCGGCACTCCCGGCAGGCATTCGCCGGGAGCTGACGGAGTGGTTTAATGCGCTGCCTGAGCCACAGGAGAATCACTCCTCCAGGTAGCGATTTGCTGTTGCAGCCGGCAAATTTCAGGCAGCAGAGCGATAAGCAGGCCTATTTGCTGAAGCACCAGCGGCGCTTTGCTGTCGTTTTCTGGGTCAAGATGCGCAATGCGTTGAGCCAGTTCATCCAGCGCCTGTTGAACGCGCGGCTCATCGGCCGGTCGGTGATGAAGTGCGTCATCAACGTAGCAGACGGCGTCATCGAGCAGGTTGAGAATGCCCGGGTTGGTGAGTTTCTCACGGTGGGCACCCAGCGTCGAAATATAGCTGGTGAACGTATGGTTCAGACAGAGCAGGCGGAACGCAGTCTCACGAATCTCCGCCGTGGCGCGAGGCTCCGTTGACATGTTAGAGACAACGGAGGCCAGTTCTGCATCACTGTTGTGCGCGTCGCGACGGGCTATCCGGTAAGCCAGGCGGTTATCGCGCCCCTGGTGGTACTGCTCCAGGATTGCGTCAAGGTATCGACAGTTGGCGTTCATTGCCCTGTCTACCACGCGCGGCAAATTGCGGAAACGCCAGTCCGGCCAGATAAAGCTGACCGCAGCCCAGGCAATCGCACAGCCAATCAGGGTATCGATCACGCGGGGCAGGGCAACTTCAAACCCTTCACCCAGCAGGTTAAAGCAGAGCAGCACCAGCAGCGTGATGAACATGGTGGCGTGGGCGTACTGCACGTTGCGAAACGCGAAGAACAGCACGCCGGTGATCACAATCAGAATCAGTTGACCTTCAACGGAGGGCACGAAATAGAGTACCGGAAGGCCGATCGCGACGCCGACCAGCGTGCCGATAATACGCAGCGCAAGACGGTGTCGGGTGGCGTTATAGTTCGGCTGGCAGACGAACAGGCTGGTCAGCAGGATCCAGTAGCCGTGGTGCAGCCCGGTTATCTGGATAAAGGCATACCCCACGCACAGCACCAGCGACATTCTCACCGCGTGGCGAAAGAGTGCCGACTCCGGCGTAAAGTTACGGCTCAGACGCAGCCACATATCGCTAACGCTGTGCAAGCTGTCATCAGCAAGCTGATTTTCCACCTCACTGCCCGGCAGCGCCATCGCCTGTTCGGACTCAATGGTCGCCAGCTGAGCATCAATCGCCCGCAGGTTGTTCAGCAGAAAGCCCAGCGCTTTGATGTGCTCCGGTGACGTTCCGCTGGCCTGAACGCGGTCGAGCGCCGCATCAAGATGGCTGAATACGCGTTCAAAGCGGGGGTCATGCTGATAGGGCGTGCGCAGCAGAATAGAGCGCGAGAGCTGCTGACACGCCTGAGACTGCATGGACAGCAGGCGCTGGAAGCGGAACATTACGTCGCTGTAGCGGAACTTCTCGCGCAGGGCCGCGTATTGAACGTGCGAGGAGCTGGCGCGTTCGTGAATGTCCTGGGCGGCAAAATAGTAGTGTAAGGTCCTTCGCGTTCCGCGCTGACCGCGATCGCCGCGAAGACGGGTAAGCAGAGAGGCTTTTGTCTGGTTAAGGGTGGCGACCAGCTGGCCGTTTGCCAGCGCCAGATCGTAGAGCGGAGCCTGGCTTTCTTCCTCGATATCCGGGTCGAACAGCCGGGATTTCAGTTCCAGATAGTGGGCTAACTGCTCAAAGCTGCGGGCAAGGTTATCCTGCAGCGGGCGAACCGGGAAGATCAGATGACCGGTTAGCGTCAGCAGGTTATACCAGATGGCGCCCAGCAGCAGGAGAACCGGCTGCTGGTACCATTGGTCATAGAGGGAAACGCCCAGCATGGTGTAGATAGCGATCAGCAATGCACCAAACGCGATGGTGGCATAGCGCTGCCCGAGGCCGCCCAGCAAAATAAACCCGCTGGTTGAGAGCGTAAGGCCCAAGGCAAACAGCCAGGGCCACGGGAAAAGCAGCTCAACGGACGCTGACGCAATGAAAAAGCAGACGAGTGTAATGACCAGGTTACGTAAACGTCCGGCCAGACGATCGTCCAGGTCCGCCAGCGCCCCGGCCACCACTCCCAGCGTAAGCGGAATGGTGAGCTTGACATCATTCAGCCACCAGGGCAGTGCAACCGTGCCGCAAAGGGCGATAAATATCCTGACGTTGTATAGCCAGGTGCTGTTCCAGGTATAACGGCGAAGCAATGGGCTTAGCATAAACGCGGCCGGTCCTTATTTACTGAAAACGACGACGCGCGTTTGCTTCACGCGCCGCCTGGGCCACTTCTACCGGAACAACCCTGCGACCGACGGGCCAAAGGGCGATAGCGGCGATCTTAAAGTTCGCTATCCCCACCGGAATACCAATAATCGTGATGCACTGTGCAATACCGGCAAAAATATGCATGATGCACAGCCACCAGCCGAAGAAAATCAGCCACAGTATGTTCAGCAGGGTTCCGCCCGTATTCATCAGGGCGTTTTTGCTCTCCGGATTGAGTTCGTCAACGTGGATAGCTTCATTCCCGTAGGGGATTAAGGAGAGTTTTGTGATCTCCCAGCAGGAACGAGTCAGGGGAAGCGTGAAAATCAGGACGATGCTCACCAGCGTGGCAAAAAGCCAGGAAAGGGTGGTGGCAAAACCGCCCAGCACAAAATTCAACACATTCAGAACGGTACGCATAAACCCTCACTTCCTTTCGATAAAATTAACGCCCAATGATTGTAACGTTTTTTTAGGCTGGAGCACCTTAAAACTGGCAGTTAAACTGTCAGGTAAATTATCTCTTCGTGGATTTGGCGGAACATGGAACTGAAAGCAACGTCGTTAGGCAAACGCCTGGCGCAACACCCTTACGATAGGGTGGTTCTCCTTAATGCCGGGGTGAAAGTCTCCGGGGAACGCCACGAATACCTTATTCCGTTTAATCAGCTTCTGGCTATCCACTGTAAACGCGGGCTGGTGTGGGGCGAGCTGGAGTTCGTTCTGCCTGACGATAAAGTCGTGCGTCTTCACGGCACCGAGTGGGCGGAAACCCAGCGTTTTCATCATCACCTGAACGCACTGTGGCAGCAGTGGAGCCAGGATATGAGCGTAATTGCCGCCCAGGTGCTGCAGCAGGTGCTGGACGATATCGCGCAGAGCAACGCACAGCACGCGTGGCTGACCCGTCAGCAGACCGCCGGGCTGCAGCAAAAGATCCGACAGGCACTCTCGGCGCTGCCGCTCTCCGTGACGCGTCTCGACGAGTTTGACAACTGTCGCGACGCCTGGCGCCAGTGTCAGGCCTGGCTGAATGATAAGGATAAAAGCCGTCTCGCTCATAATCAGGCCTGGACGGACGCCATGCTCACCCAATACGCCGACTTTTTCAGTACGGTGGAATCTTCACCGCTCAATCCGGCCCAGGCGCGCGCGGTGGTCAACGGCGAGCAGTCGCTGCTGGTGCTGGCGGGGGCCGGTAGCGGTAAAACGTCGGTGCTGGTGGCGCGTGCCGGCTGGCTGCTGACGACCGGAGAAGCGGTAGCCGATCAAATACTGCTTCTGGCCTTTGGCCGCAAGGCTGCCCAGGAGATGGACGAACGTATCCAGGAACGTCTGCACACGCGGGATATCACGGCCAGAACCTTCCATGCCCTTGCGCTGCATATTATTCAGCAGGGCAGTAAAAAAGTGCCTTCCATCAGTAAGCTGGAAAACGACGCGCAGGCGCGTCAGGCGCTGTTCATCAAAACGTGGCGCCAGCAGTGCAGTGAGAAAAAGGCGCAGGCGAAAGGGTGGCGTCAGTGGCTGGAGGAGGAGCTCGGCTGGGAGGTGCCAGAGGGCAGCTTCTGGCAGGATGACAAACTGGCGCGTCGGCTGGGTTCGCGACTTGACCGCTGGGTCAGCCTGATGCGAATGCACGGTGGAACGCAGGCAGAGATGATTGAAAGCGCGCCGGAGGCGATCCGCGATCTGTTCTCGAAACGGGTCAAGCTGATGGCTCCGCTGCTGAAAGCCTGGAAAACCGCGCTGAAAGAGGAAAATGCCGTCGATTTCTCCGGTTTAATCCATCAGGCCATCATCATTCTTGAGAAGGGACGTTTTGTCAGCCCGTGGAAACACATTCTGGTGGATGAGTTCCAGGATATCTCTCCGCAGCGTGCTGCACTGCTCTCGGCGCTACGGGCGCAAAATAAACATACGTCGCTGTTTGCGGTGGGGGACGACTGGCAGGCCATCTATCGCTTCAGCGGGGCGCAGCTCTCCCTGACAACCGCGTTCCACCACTATTTTGGCGAAGGGGATCGCAGCGATCTGGACACCACCTACCGCTTCAATTCACGCATTGGTGAGATCGCCAACCGCTTTATCCAGCAAAACCCGCATCAGCTGGCCAAGCCGCTCAATAGCCTGCGCCCAGGGGATAAAAAAGCGGTCACCCTGCTTGCGGATGACCAGCTGGAGCCGCTGCTGGACAAGCTCAGCGGCTACGCGAAGCCCGATGAACGTATTCTGGTGCTGGCCCGCTACCATCACCTTAAGCCCGCGACGCTGGAAAAAGCCGCCACCCGCTGGCCGAAACTGCAGCTTGAATTTATGACAATTCACGCCAGCAAAGGGCAGCAGGCTGACTATGTGATTGTGGTGGGGCTGAAAGAGGGCAGCGACGGTTTCCCGGCCCCGGCCCGCGAGTCGGTGATGGAAGAGGCCCTGCTGCCGGTGCCGGAAGACTTCCCGGATGCCGAAGAGCGGCGTTTGCTGTATGTGGCCATCACCCGCGCGCGGCATCGCGTGTGGCTGCTGTTCAATAAAGAGGAGCCATCCGTGTTTGTCGATATCCTGAAGAGTATTGATGTGCCGGTGGCGCGTAAGCCATAACGATGTCAGGCAAGATTTTGTAGCCGGGTAAGGCATAGCCGCCACCCGGCAAAAAAGCTACTTCAGTCTGTCGGAAAGATAACGCTGATAGTCCGGAATAAGGATATCAACCGGCGAGTTAAACTGCGGCGATTCGATGATGAAATCCGCCGTCGACAGGTTTGTCGCCACCGGAATATTCCACACCGTCGCCAGGCGCAGCAGCGCTTTAACATCCGGATCGTGCGGAACCGCGTTCAGCGGGTCCCAGAAGAAGATCAGCACATCAATTTTCCCTTCGGAAATCTGCGCGCCGACCTGCTGATCGCCGCCCATCGGACCGCTCAGCATGGCATTCACCTGCAGACCCGTTTCGCGCTGGATCAGGTTACCGGTTGTGCCGGTCGCCGACAGGGCGTGCTTTTCCAGCGAAGGCTGATGGCGGCGAACCCAGTTAAGCAGCATTTGTTTACAGTGATCGTGCGCCACAAGAGCAATGTGTTTGCGCTCAGGCAGCGTGCGTGTTGTCAGTTCCATAATCATATCCATCAGGTTAACTGACTACACGATGACGGGAACCGTCTGACGCTGCAAGAGAAAGGCGTAAAAAATGTGGCTTATGATGAAGGTTGTTGTTTTGCCCACTGTAAAAAACGGGCCCGCGTGTCGGGATCGGCCTGCTGGAACCAGAATTTTAGGCGCTGTTCCGTCAGGGTCTGGGACTGGGGAGGAATAACGTCCAGTTCAGAGACGCCGGATAAAAGCGTACTGTCGTCCGCCATCATGGTGGCAAACTGCGGAAGCGATGCGCGTTTTCCCGCTTTGTTATAGGTCTGGGTCGCGGCCTCGTAATCCGGGCCTTTCGGCGAGGTCGTTAACGCCAGAATATCCAGCTTCACCGGAATCGGCATCGCATTCCCGTCCAGCAGTTCAACGCGGGGTGAAGCGTCGAAGGCCGCAGATTCCTTCTCCGTTTCAAGGCGAGGCAGGGTGATGTTCACCTGACTGATTTGCCGGGTATTAAAGCTGACGATCAGCGGCGGGGAGATGTACATCCGTTGCTCGTGATTAGCCAGACCGATCGACTTTTCTACCCGAAAGACCAGCTGATGCGGCCCGTTATCTAACTCGATGCTGTCTGCACCGCGCAATAACGAGCTGGAGACCTTTTTTCCGTCCAGTACAAGAAGATCAATGTCGGTAGAGAGCCGGAGCGTGGTAGCAAAAACGCAGACCGGCATCACTAACGCAATCAGGGCAGTGGCAATACCGGTTTTCATAGAAGGCTCCCGTCAGAAATCCTGTCGCCGCATTAATGTATCTAAATTTTTCGATAATCACGTTTACTAACATATAGACATATTTCGCCGTTTTGCCCTCATGCATCTGTATGGGATGGATGGTTGAGATGTGCGGTTTGGCGTACACTTTTAAAAAAGCCAGGAGAAAAACCATGAAAGAGAACGATATTGCCGAGATTCTGACATCCACGCGTACCATTGCGCTGGTGGGCGCGAGCGATAAACCCGATCGTCCCAGCTATCGGGTGATGAAATACCTTCTCGATCAGGGCTATCACGTTATCCCGGTCTCGCCAAAAGTGGCGGGGAAAACATTGCTGGGCCAGCAGGGTTACGCCACGCTCGCGGAGGTGCCGGAAAAAATCGATATGGTCGATGTCTTCCGTAATTCCGAGGCGGCGTGGGAAGTGGCGCAGGACGCTATCGCCGTAGGGGCGAAAACGCTGTGGATGCAGCTGGGCGTGATTAACGAGCAGGCCGCCGTGCTGGCGCGGGATGCGGGGTTGAAGGTCGTCATGGATCGCTGTCCGGCGATCGACATCCCCCGTCTGGGGCTGGCGAAGTAATAAAAAAAAGCCCGTTATCGGGCTTTTTTTACACGCTTAGTTCCGCAGGCGCGGAGCCTGTAACTGTTTGCGGATAGTCTGAGCAAGTTCATCCATTGTGGGTTGCTCCGGATGCTCTTCCTGCAGCTCGCTACTCAGCTGCGCTTCGGCCAGATAGGTGTGAACGGGTTGTCCATCATCACCTTCCATTACCACATGGTACCAGGGCGCGGCGCGAAGCTCTGCGTTCACCGCCAGCTCGTCTGCTGACGGTTCATCAAGGGAATACTCCGGGTCGATATCCACGACCACACCCAAATACCCTAGCAAAGTGTGGCGGACCTGCTGGCCGATACCGAATTTGCTGGCAATCATAGTCACCTCCCGGGAAATACGACTTACACGTTATGTGCGGGCAATATTTCTCTTTTCAAGTTACATGACGCGACAGGCAAACCCTTTCAGATACAGTCCTTCCGGGTAGGTAGCAATCACGGGGTGATCGGCTGCCTGACGGAACTGCTCTATAAATTGTACATCACGACCAGCATCTATTGCGGCATCGGCGATGATTTTCTGAAATAAATCTGTGGTCATCAGGCCGGAGCAGGAGAAGGTGAGCAGAACCCCGCCCGGGTTCAGCAGCTGGATAGCCAGCATGTTGATATCTTTATACCCGCGGCACGCGCCCATCAGCTGGCTTTTGTTTTCCACAAACTTCGGCGGATCCATCACGATGACGTCGAACTTCTCGCCCTGATCGCGATATTTACGCAGCAGCTTGAACACGTCATCGCGGACAAACTCCGCTTTGCTCAAGTCCAGCTTGTTGAGCTCGACGTTCTGTTTTGCCACGTCCAGCGCTTCCTGCGAGGTGTCCACGCTCACCACCTGAGCACAGCCGCCCATCAGCGCCGAAACGGCAAAACCGCCGGTATAGGAGAAGCAGTTCAGCACGCGTTTGTCGGCAACGTACTGACGCGTAGCCAGACGGCTATCGCGCTGGTCGAGGTAGTAACCCGTTTTGTGCCCGCCCTGAATATCCACCAGCAGCTTCATGCCGTGCTCTTCAATCGGCAGCAGGGCCGGTGGCAGTTCGCCCGTGACGGGCCCCTGAGTCAGCTCCATGCCTTCTTTTTTGCGCACCGCCACATCGCTGCGGTCGTAAATGGCGCATTCCGGGAACAGCGTTTGCAGCGCGCTGATCAGCGCGGCACGCTGGTATTCCGCTCCGGCGCTCAGGAGCTGCAGCACCAGGAAGTTACCGAAGCGATCGATGGTCACGCCCGGCAGGCCGTCGGACTCACCGGCAATCAGGCGGTAGCTGTCCAGCCCGTCGCGTTTTGCCAGCCAGTCGCGCCACTGCTGCGCCTGCTGCAGGCGGCGAACGAAGAAGTCGATGTCGATGGTTTCATCTTTATCAAACGTCCAGACGCGAGCGCGGATCTGGGACGCTGGCGAGTAGGCGCCTCGCGCTAACCATTTCCCCTGATGGTCAACGATATCAATGGTTTCACCGAGGCTGGCTTTGCCTTCCATACGGGCAACCGCGCCGGAAAAGACCCAGGGATGACGGCGCAGTAATGATTTCTCGCGCCCTTTGGCTAACACTAAACGTACACTCATAATTTGCTGTTCTGTCGATTTCAGGAAATGGCGCGTAGATTACCACATTCAGCAAGGCGCAATCATCTGCGGATACCGTTGAGCGTTTCGGCACAAAATCAAATCGCTTAGGCACATTACGATATTGCAGCTGGGTTTAGAGTGGGGCTTCCGGTACAGCAGAGGGAGCACCCATGAAAAAGCGCAGTGTGATAGCCATAGCCGCTCTGGCGGCGATGAGTTTTCAGGTTTTAGCAACAACGCCTTTCGACGTCACCAGCCAGGATATTTCCGGCGAAAGGCGGCTGGCGCAACAGCAGGTATTTGAGGGATTTGGCTGCCACGGTGGGAATATCTCACCGCAGCTGGCATGGAAAAATCCGCCTGCCGGTACGAAAAGTTTTGCCGTCACGGTATATGACCCGGATGCGCCCACCGGCAGCGGCTGGTGGCACTGGACCGTAGCCAATATTCCGGCGAAGACAATGACGCTGCCCGCTGATGCCGGTAACCCGAACGGCGAGAAATTACCTGCCGGCGTTGTGCAGGGGCGTAATGATTTCGGCTATTCTGGATTCGGCGGCGCATGTCCACCCGAAGGGGACAAGCCTCACCGCTATCAGATTACCGTCTGGGCCCTGGTCGTGGATAAACTGCCCGTCGACAACAATGCCAGCGGCGCGCTGGTCGGTTTTATGCTCAATAGTCACGTTCTGGCAAAGGCTCAGTTAACAGCAACCTACAGCAGATAAGGATGGCAGGGTGCAGGAGTTTCATTTTCGACATAACCATCTTACCGCGGGTGAAGTGACTGCCAGCAAAATGCATCGCCTGCACCAGGTTAAACTGTTTTTTCCGGCTATTTGTCATATCACTCACGGCACTAAGGTGATAGTTCAGGATGATAACCGCCTGGAGGCGACACGGGATGAGCTCATTATTATCCCGGCCAATACGGCGATGGAGATTATCAATCAGCCTGTAAACGGTCTGTTTCACTCGGATTTGCTGATGTTATCCCCGGAGATCGTCGCCGAGTTTAAGGCGCAGTACCTGAAATCCTGGCCGCGCACGACGCTGCATTCGCTCTGCGCCCCGCTGAGCGAGGGGTTGGCGTTTATGTGGGACAATCTGCTGCACGCCGTGCGTCAGGATTTACCGGAGGCGCTACAAAAGCATCAGGCTTTCGGCCTTTTGCTGGCCCTGCTGCACGATGGCGTGGCGGGTCCGCTGCTTGTTGAGCGCAACAGTAACCTGACCGAGCAGGTGCGGCAATTCATTATGCTATCGCCCGCCAGAGACTGGACCGCGCAGGACGTTGCCAGCCGTCTGGCCTTAAGCGTGCCGACGCTGCGCAGACGCTTGCGTGAAGAGTCGCAGAGTTTTCGCCAGATCGTGGAGGAGGTGAGGATGGCCGTTGCTTTGTCACAGCTCCAGTCAACCCGATTACCAATTGGCGAAATCGCATTACAATGTGGGTATCTTTCCAGCTCTCGTTTCACCGCCCGTTTCCGGCAGCACTATGGCTGTTTGCCGAAAACGCTACGTTAAGGAGAAGAAAAATGTCAAAAGTCTGCACCATTGCCTGGGTTCACGGCGTTGTTCAGGGCGTGGGGTTCCGCTACAGCACCCAGCGCGAAGCGGTTGAGCTTGGGCTCACGGGATACGCGCGAAATAGGGACGACGGCAGCGTTGAGGTGGTCGCCTGCGGCGAAGCGGAGCAGGTCGACAAGCTGGTGGCGTGGCTGAAAGCGGGCGGGCCGCGCAGCGCACGGGTTGATAAGGTGTTAACGGAACCGCATCAACCCGGGCGGGAATACGTAAACTTCGGGATTCGGTATTAAATACACTTCACCGGCTTAGGCAGGCCGGCAATTTTGGTGGCCTGTTTTGCCGGGCCTTTCGGGAACAGACGATACAGATAGCGGCTGTTGCCTTTCTCTTCGCCGAACTTATTGGCCATGGCTTTAACCAGCATGCGGATCGCCGGAGAGGTGTTGAATTCAAGATAGAACTCGCGAACAAAACGCACCACTTCCCAGTGTTCGGGGGAGAGGGTAATCCCTTCGTTTTCCGCAATTTTCTCCGCCAGCGGCTCGCTCCAGAGCGTCGTATCTTTCAGATAGCCTTCGCTATCGGTCTCAATTTCCTGGCCTGCAAAAATGAACATAATCTTCTGTCGTCTGTGAAAAAAACGGCGACAGTGTAGCAAAAAAGCCGCCGAAGGATAAGCCGTGCCCTACAGGAGCAGTTGCAGCAGATTGTTGGCATTAAGCTTTTTCAGCGCGTTGCATTTATGGGTTGAAACCTGTTTCTCAGACATACGCGTCACGATGGCAATGTGGCGTACCGGCAAGCCGGTAAGCATCAGATCGAGCACGTTGAATTCAAGGCCGGTAAGACAGCAGTCAAGACTTCGGACGCGGCGAGGCTCTTTTGCCAGCAAATATGCCGCATCAGCGACGGCGATCCGGTCATCGATGATATAAAGGGTCAACGTACTGAAACGCTTGCGTAAATGCGTCGCCAGCGCCCACCCCTTTTCATTGCATACCAGATACAGGCTGCCTTGCCAGCGGGCGGCTTCCAGTCTGAGCAAAATGTTAATCAGTGCCTGATGCGTACCCGCCACGGAAAAACGACAGCGTACGACAACCACGCGGCGGGTAAGCAGCGCTGGCTGCCATTGCACGGTGTCGCTTTGGACCTCTGGCTGGACGCCCCGACGCAGCAGCGCGTAACGCAACCCTTCGGCGTAAAATCGATTGTTGTCGAGAATGGCGTAACTCACGGTGACCTCGTTATAACGTGCTGGGCGTATAGATAACGCGCAGCGTGCCGGTATAGTCGCCCGCGTTTTTGCTGCTGGCGGCAAACGCGGGGGTTTTCAGGATAATAGGGGCAGGAATGCACAATACGCTCTCGCGTCCGCCGGGCAGCACGACCTGACGCAGATGCTGCGGATCGTTCGTGCCTTGCCAGACCAGGGTTTTACCGTTCGCGACGGCTTCGGTTGCGCCTGTTATTGGATTGGTGACGGAGACCCGATAATCGAGACGATCCCGCGCATCGGTCTGGCTACCGCCGCGTCGCCTGATTGAAAACGCGCCTTCGGCACGATCCGCTGAGGGGAGTCCGTCATCCTCAAAGCTAAGATAGGCGCGGGTGCTGGTGCTGTTATTACCGTCGTACAGGCACATATCCAGCGAGTTTTCCCCCTGGATCTCACTACCTCCCGGCCGCCCCGGGAAGTTGGTCAGGTTGAGGTTAACGATAGGCGTAGAGTGCGGAAATGCCGGCAGATAAATCTGCTGATTACCCGGATCGACCACCTCAATGCGAATGTTTGCCTGCCACCTGGCGATGGTGAGGTAGCCAGGGCATCCGACGTTGACGTCATTGAAGTTTCCGCCACAGTCGGCGCTCCCCCATTGACGCAGGTTCTGCTTCAGCGTTGCGGTCCAGATCCCCGGCAGGGCGAGCTTATCCAGTTCGCTTTTCACAATATAGAAATCGAAATAGGGCTCTCTGTTCCAGGCGCTGAGATCGCCCGTTCCCCCTGTGACAAAACTGGCGAAGGTAAAGACTTTATTGTTGATAAACATGTAGTGATCGCCATATACCTTGATATCCACCGTCTTGCTGGTGAGGGCATGCGTGAAACGTAAATTGATGGCATAGGGCGCGGCCGGGTTAGCTGAGAACCAGACCGGCGAGTTCATGCAGGCCCCGTTCGTGGTATCAGTTCGGGACTCACAGGTCAGGGTATTACGTCCCCACTTTTGCGGGTCGGCGAGGTCATAGCCGCCCGATTCATGAAACCAGATATCGAAACGCGCAGGCGGTGCCGTACGATCGAAGCTGATCCCAACGCTGGTGTTTCGTCCCGCAGGGGCGCCCGCCAGCGTCTGGCCTGTCCACAGGCTTAAGAACAATAAAATAAAGAGGCACTTAATCACATCATTTCCCTTTAGTGAGGTTGTCGGCGTTCATGGCGGTCGGGCTGACTGGGGTCGTTCGTCCGGCCAGCATCAGCTGCGCCTGCTGCTGGACGGCATCCGGCAGGGCGGAGAAGGTTAACTCCCGGCAAGGAATGGAACCGACATAGCGCACCACGTCGCGCATACTTTTCACGTTGAGTTCGCACTGATAAAACTGCTGTTGGCGCACCAGGTAGAGGTTATGCAGCAGGGCATCGCTCTGGGCGCTGAATCCGCCGTTGCCGAGATCGCTCCAGCCGTTAACGTTCAGCGGCACGCCACCGATAAACGGCGAATGACGCTCGTCGGTTAACTGGCCGAGCCAGGTGTAGCTTGCGGTGGTTTTTACATCCCGACGCAGCAGTTTGCCAGGCACCATAAACAGCGTTCTGCTGCCTGAACCTTGCGTGATCTCACTGCTGGCTCCCCGGGATACGTCCAGCGATTCGTTAATCGTCAACGTTGTCTGCTGGTAGCCCGGCACTGCGAAGAGGGCGCGGCTATTGCCCGGAATGTCTGCGCTCCCGCTGTTATCCAGCGACACGGCAACGCTCGGAGCCTGGGTATCTTCCGGTGTAGCAACGTTAACCGCGACGGCGGAAGCAGGACGACCGTCGCTCCAGCGGCCGAGCCACAGGCCAGAACGCGACAGCGCAAGGGTCGAGCTGTAGTTGCCGCTGCTGCTCAGCGTATGGCGCCTGTCCTGACGATCCCAGGCGTCGCTGACGGTCAGACTGCCGTTGCCGTATCGCCCGCCCTGTCGCGTATAGGCTGAGGTATTCAGCGAGTCGCTGTTAATGCCCGAAGCGCTCAGACCATACTCGTTTTCGCCGCGTGCATCGGCGTACCAGTTATGCGCCACGTTGTAGCTCAGCTGATTTTTTTCACGCTGCTGGTGCTGCCAGGTCGCGCCAAGAGAGGTATAGCTCGACGCATCACCCTGACGGTTATGCGCCATGGACAGGCTCACGCTCAGGTAGCCGCCTTTGTCCCTGCCGTCGCGGGCGTCATCGTGACGCATGAACAGGTTAATGCTGCTGTTAATGTTCAGGCCTCGGGTGCTAAAGGCATTGCTCAGCCCTCCCTGCCAGGCGCGCGAGCGCGAGCGGGTCATATAGACCGATTCCCACGGCAAACCCGCATCGTGGCGATCGTCGCTGTCCGGGAGCTCCCGACGTGAAACGTACCGTCCTTCGTTGCGGTTATCCGAATATCCGAGGCTCGCATACCAGGCGCCGACAGGGACGGAAAACATCACCGAGAGGGTGCGATAACAGCCGTTCACGGCGTCAAACCCCGCGCTTCGGGTGTTGCAGTTTTCCGCTGATAGCGCGTTGCGATAGAGGCTCAGTGAAAAACCGTCGTTGTAGCTGATTTGCTGAATATTGCCGCGCTGGCCTTCGCTGCCGTAAAGGTAGCTAAACCGGGTACTCAGCACGCCGTCGATCGGGCCCGCGTTGAAGCCCCGGCTCCAGTCGAGCGCATTTTCCAGGAAACGCTGGTTTTTCTTTATCGTTGCTCCGCTGGTCAGCGCCAGGGTCGGGGTGACGGGCAGGCGCACACCCGCCTGCGCAACCGCGCTGCGTTCTTCGTTCCGATCGCTATTGTCGGTTTCACCCGCCTGCAGGAACCACTCGACGCGGTCAAATGGCGTAATGCCGGTTCGGGTAAACGGCACCTGCTCGGTACGCGTCAGCCGGTTATTTTCATAGACCGACAGCGTGACGGTGTAGCTCCCGTCCGGAAACGATCGCGTGTCGAGGGTTTGCGCCCCGGCATTCAGGTAAAAGCTGGCCAGCAGCTGATTGCCACGGCGGGCGTCGATACGCGCGTCATGGGAAAGCAGTACGGTGACAGGCGTTCCCTTTGACTGCTGAACCGGATTAATCCACGCCCGTGTTGAACCCGTGCGCAGACCGCGAATTTTGCCCAGCGGCAGCTGGCTGAGGTTGATATTCCCGCCGGCATTACTGAACAGATCGCGGGTATCCATCTCGCCCAGCTGGACATAGTACTGACGCAGGATATCCTGGCGGAACCAGGCGTTGTTGACGGTGATTTCCTGTTGCTGCTGGTGCCTTGAACGCTGTCCCAGCCAGGTCCAGTCGAGGTTAACATAGCCGTCCTGCGTGAGCGCCAGCGCGCCATTGCCCTGTACGGTGGCTGACTGATAATCCCTGTCGGCAACAAAATTAATATTCTGCTGATGGATCAGCGCATTTTCGGTGTCCTGCGTGGGCTGATACCACTGATTTTCCGCGGTGGCTTTAGGCAGAAATTTCTTGTCCAAAAACAGGCTAATACGGGCGTTATTCTCGTCATAGATAATGGCCGCGCGGTCGGTATCAATGTAATCGCAGCCCGCTGCGGAGCCGTTGCTGCTGCAGGCCAGGTTGCCGTTACGGGCAAGCGGAACGGCCAGCGCGGCAGACACGGTGCCAACGAGAGCTGGGTCGTCGTTAAACCGGCGTTTGATGGCCGCCACAACGGTTTCAGGTGCGACAAAACTGACCGTTTCAAGCGTGATATCCGTTTCAAAAAGTCCAAGCGACTCGCCGTAGAGGTTGACCTCTGTCCACAGGCGCTGCGTTTTAGCCAGATCTTCAAAACCTGCCGGGACGGCCATCCCGGCGCAGGCGAGTTGGATGGATGCGGGTAACAAAGCAACAAAGAGGAGAGTATTTCTGTGAAACGCCATGAACGAGCCTCGACATCATCCTGACGTCAGAGGGTGGGCACCCTCTGACGTTATTCCTTAGGTGCTGTGGTGTTACGCACCGCCTTCCGTGGTAGTCGCCTGCGTCAGCATCAGGCTGACAACGCCGCTGTACTGACCGGTTTTCAGAATGCCTTTGGTGGTCTGAGAAATGGTCAGCGGCAGTACCGCTGAACCGTTTTCAATGCTTCCCGGGAACAGTTCGGTACCGGTATATTCCACATCGGCGGTAGAGAGGGTTTTATCGCCCAGCTTCACCGTCATTGGGATGGTCTCAGCACCGTCGGCATTTGCCAGCTTCGCGGCGCTTACCAGACGAACTTTCACGTTGCTGGTGGCGGAGTTAGACCACACCTTGGTATTCAGGCGGTAGCTTTCCAGACCGCGGCCTGGCAGGTACTGCATATCGATGCTTGCCGGCAGCGGCGTGTTATCGGCCTGGGTCATATCCAGCTGTGAATCAACGCTGGCGTTGACGGTAATATCTTTTTGGATCGCCAGCGCGCTAACGGACGTGGTCATCGCGGCAACAATCATCAGAGGTTTAAAGTACTTACGCATTGATATCTCCATATTTACAAATGAGCACCCTGGCTCTTTAAACAAACCCTTTTGGGTCTTTACGGTAACGTCGTGTTATTGCACGACGGGTAAATCAGCTTCTTCAGCGGTTTTATTCACCCAGTTGAAGTAGCGGAATTTATATTTCTGGCCTTGTGTATTTGTGAGCGTTTTTAATTTCCGTTCGGTATCCGGATAAATCGTCGCGTCTTCTTTAACCCATTTACACGACGAATCTCCGTCACAAATACCGATCTCTCTCAGCGGCACGCGCAGCGTACCGTTGTTTTTTAACGTACCCCTGCGAGGGTCTATCGAGAGTGAAACCACGCTTTTTTCCGGTGCGAGGTGGATCAGAGCGCCCCAGATTACGTTGACGCCCAGTGTCGCCGTCGCAGCCGGGCTTTCTGCCTTGCCGGGAATAATGCTGTCAGGCTGCTTTACTCCTTCAAAATAGACTCTCCAGGTGGTCTCTTTTTCCGGTGGCGTAAGCGATACCAGACGAACGACGCGCATGGCGCCTGCCGCGAGGGCAAATTTTTCGGGCGTGACAACAACGCCGCCTTCTTTCCACGAGGCCACATCAATCTCTTTTTCCTGGGCCGTGCCGGGATTAAGAATTTTCTTTTGCCTCACCCGAATGAACTGAATATCATCCGTTTTCGACGCTACCTTAATTTGTGCCGCACCGGACCTGTCCACATTCAGTTCCATGGGGTACACGCTCATATTGGCCATTGCCATTTCTGAGAAAAATGGCAATGACAGCGCGGCGACATAAAAGGCGGTTGTCATGTTCACTCTATTTTTCTGTTTCACATTCAGTCTGCCTGCTCTGAGTTCATCGGCGGCGCGTTAACACCAGGACACCGTCTGCTTTCGTATTGCTTCAGGGCAGGGAAACTTTAACCAGAACAGCGGTTTGTGAAAATTTGTATTAATTAACTCGTTAAATACAGGTTTTTATCCTGCTTTTCTGTCTTTAAGGTTGTATAGTTAAGCGAAAATACCGCGACCAGGGATAGGAAGAAAATTCCTTCTGATGAAAAAATAAGCAGGTCAGGAGGCGGTTTTCATGTCGATGTACCAGGGATTAAAAAAGCATGCGGTAACAGCCGAGAATAAAAGATGTTTTTTATATGCAATAATTCGTTGTTATTCGATCCTGAAGCACATGCAATAAGTCTTGTTGGACAACCAGAATCTGTATTAACGCTTTCGGCGCCAGCCGTGCGGCTTTTGCAGGAATTTATAAAACACAAAGGGCACGACCTGAGCCGGGAGGAATTGATCACTCGCGTGTGGGAGGAATTTGGCTTTACGCCATCGGGAAATAATCTCAATAAAGCGGTAAGCGAATTACGTAAAAGCTTCCAGTCTCTGGGAGAGGGGCACGAATTTATTGTGACCGTACCCCGTTACGGATTTCGCTTTGATGCTGAGGTGATTTTTCAGCCGGGGGAGAATATTCCATCCGTCGATCCGCAACCCTCGGTCGCACCGCAAGAAGTAAAGCCTCAACGCGCCTCCATGAAAAAATGGGCGATTGTGGCCGTATTGATCGTCGCTGCGCTGGGGACGAGCCTCTACTTCAGCCGACAGCAGGGGATTTTCATTCCGGCGAAACTCAAGCCGGTTAAGGAAAAAATCGCGCGTTGCAGCATCTGGATTATCAACGATCACGGACGACCGCTGGTGCTATCGAAATTAGCGGAGCGGCTGGAGGCTAATAACGTGGCGTGCGGACGGGAGGAGTACGACATTTATTATTTCAGCGCCCGTTTTACTATTTCCGCTGCAGATGAGGTGTTTATTGGTGCCTGTCCGGTCAGCAAAACCAGCCTGTGTAAAACCATACGTTATAAAAGCGGGGCACAAAAATGAAAATAAAACTTCTTTTTGGCGTGGGCGGTGTACTGGTTGGTTGTTCGCTGGCATTTTTTTACTATTCCGGCAGCGTGGGTAAAAAGGATGTGCTGGCCTGCAGCACTGAATTTAATTTCACGCGCAATGAGGGAAAAGCCAGTGAAGTGAAGGTCAATACCGTTGCCCAGTTCTATTTTCATCGGGACGGTACCGGGTTGACCACCTATAAAGGCGCGGCAAGGGCTGGCGGGCAATGTTTGATCGTTGACAGGGATGTGGATTTTACCTGGCAGCAGCGGGACGATGATAACGTCATCGTATTGAGCTACACCAAAACCTGGCGTCGGCACAATGACAATACGCCTGATGCTCAGTGGGGTAGCTTCGCCAATCCGACCGCACGCTACTACCTGACGATCTCTGAACTCTCGCCTTCCGTGTGGCTGATTCAGGACCGGCGCTATCCCACCTATATTTGCCGGGGTGAGTAGGGCATAAAAAAAGGAGAATGCCACAGGCATTCTCCTTTTTCGTATCTGTTGTGCTTAATCCCGGCTGGCGAAGCCCAGGATGCTCAGCAGGCTGACGAAGATGTTGTACAGCGACACATACAGGCTCACGGTGGCGCGGATATAGTTCGTTTCGCCGCCGCGAATGATGTTGCTGGTTTCGAACAGGATCGCGCCTGAAGAAATCAGAATAAACACGGCGCTGATTGCCAGATGCAGGGCAGGCAGCTGCAGGAAGATGTTTGCCACCATGCCCACCAGCACTACCACAACACCCGCCATCAGCATACCGCCTAGGAAGGACATGTCCTTACGCGTGGTCAGCACGTAGGCCGAGCAGCAGAAGAACACCAGCGCGGTGCCGCCCAGCGCCATGCCGATAAGATCACCCATACCGGCAGACAGATACGCATTCAGCATCGGCCCCAGGATGTAGCCCAGGAAGCCGGTGAAAGCAAACGCGGACAGGATGCCGACGGGCTTGTCAGCGGTTTTGTAGGTCAGGAACATCAGACCATACATACCCACCAGCGTCAGGATCAGCCCCGGAGACGGCAGCATCAGCACGGTGCTGGCGGTGGCGGTGATCGCTGAGAAAGCCAGCGTCAGGCTGAGCATGAAATAGGTATTGCGCAGCACCTTGTGGGTGCTGAGTAGCGATGTGCGGTCGCGTGAAGAAGTAATTATACGATCCATGAGTCACTCTCTTATGACAGATGTAATTAGTGGAAAGAATAGGAAACGACACGCCAGTCTCAAAGTGGTTTTACCCATCTTTACTCAGCACGTTAGCGCTGGAGGTGGTTATTTCTTCTGCAGAAATCCGTTTCGCCAGTATGAACAGCGGTTTGCGACAATTTACCAGATCAAGCTCTTATAGGTTACTGAAAAATATTGCGTTATTACCATTCGAACGCTAAGAGTTATTTCCGGATCGTCATAAAACAGACTATAAGGCGAAGGAAATGAAACCACAAACACGCACTCACTTTACGCTCTCTTTGTTAACCGCAGGGATCCTGTGCGCCAGCACGGCTGCCTGGGCGGCTAACGTGCCGGCAGGAACCGCGCTGGCCGACAAACAGGAACTGGTCAGAAACAACGGCAGTGAACCGGCTTCGCTCGACCCGCATAAAGTCGAAAGCGATGTCGAATTCAATATTATCAGTGATTTATTCGAAGGGCTGGTCAGCGTCTCCCCGACAGGCGAAGTCCAACCCCGACTGGCGGAAAAATGGGAGAACAAGGACAACACCGTCTGGACGTTCCATTTGCGTCCGGGCATCACCTGGAGCGACGGCACGGCGATTACCGCTGAGGATGTGGTCTGGAGCTGGCAGCGCCTGATCGATCCGAAAACGGCTTCGCCTTATGCGAGCTATCCGGGCAACATGCATATCGCCAACGCGGCCGATATTGCTCAGGGGAAAAAAGCGCCCGATACGCTGGGCGTAAAAGCGATTAACGACACCACGCTGGAAGTGACGCTCACGCAGCCAAACGCGGCCTTCCTCGCGATGCTGGCGCACCCGTCGCTGGTGCCGGTGGATAAAGTGCTGATTGGCCGCTTCGGCGATAAGTGGACCAAACCGGAGCATTTCGTCAGCAGCGGGGCGTATAAGCTGTCGCAGTGGGTGGTCAACGAACGCATCGTGGCGGAGCGCAATCCGCGCTACTGGGATAACGCGCATACCATGATTAACAAAGTCACCTACCTGCCCATCACGTCCGAGGCCTCGGATGTGAACCGCTATAAGGCGGGCGAAATTGACATCGTGTACACGGTGCCGATCAACCAGTTTACCCAGCTCAAGAAAACCCTCGGCAGCGAGTTGGACGTTTCACCTCAGCTTGCGACCTATTATTACGAATTCAATACCACCCGGCCGCCGTTTAACGACGCGCGCGTGCGTAAGGCGCTCAACATGGCGCTGGATAAAGACATCATTGCCGGAAAAGTATTAGGGCAGGGGCAGCGCCCTGCGTGGCTCATCAGCCAGCCGGATATTGGCGGCGTGAAGTTACAGAACCCGGATTACGCCAGCTGGCCGCTGGACAAGCGCATCGCGGAGGCGAAAAAGCTGCTGAACGAGGCCGGATATAACGCCAGCCATCCTCTGAGCTTCAACCTGCTCTACAACACCTCTGAATCGCACCAGCGCATCGCGATTGCGGCCAGCTCCATGTGGAAGAAAAACCTTGGCGTGGAGGCAAAGCTGCAAAACCAGGAGTGGAAAACCATGCTGGATACCATGCACACCCACAACTTTGACGCGGTGCGGTATGCGTGGATTGCCGATTACGACGATGCGGCGACCTTCCTGAATAACTTCCGCACGGGCGACAGCGAAAACACCAGCCAGTACAGCAATCCGGACTACGATCGGGCGCTGCTCAGTGCCGCAAAAGCCAAATCAGCGGAAGAGCGGGGTAAGTTCTACCAGCAGGCGGAAGATCTGCTGGGGCGTGATGTGCCGGCCATTCCGGTTTATCACTACGTCCGCACGCACCTGGTGAAACCGTGGGTAGGCGGATTTACGCCGGATAAGCTGGGGTACTATTTCACGAAAGACATGTACATCAAAAAACACTAGGCCTGTGCTGATAAAATCGTCGATGTGTCGTCAGTTCAACCGATTAAACACGTTTTGACTATTTTTACAGCGAACGAGTGCAGCCACTCTTTACAGCTCGCGGTGAGGTGTTTATAGTTCGCCTCACTTAGGAAGTGTGGCCGAGCGGTTGAAGGCACCGGTCTTGAAAACCGGCGACCCGAAAGGGTTCCAGAGTTCGAATCTCTGCGCTTCCGCCAGATATAAACCCCAGGTTACTCGTTAACCTGGGGTTTTTCTTTTGGATTGACCGATCCGCCTCACGCTATTAAGACTCCGCTTTTTCCCTGTAAAAAACAGGCGTTATCATTCACCCCGTAAATATATTGCTATTTCTCACCGAGGCGGGTGGCGTTCATGCATTGAACTGGCAATTTAGCGATATCGTTGCGGATGCAGGAGTGTTGGCCGGGTAAGCGCAGCGCCACCCGGCAATAAAGGCGACGTTTAAGAGCGGATAAAGGCCAGAATGTCCGCGTTGATGGTATCCGCGTGCGTGGTATGCATCCCGTGCGGGAAGCCCGGATAAATTTTCAGTACGCTGTTCGCCAGCAGCTTGTCCTGCAGCAGGGCTGCATTCTTATACGGCACGACCTGATCGTCGTCGCCCTGCAACACCAGAACGGGAACCGTGATGGTTTTTAGATCCTCCGTCTGGTCGGTTTCTGAAAACGCCTTAATCCCCTCGTAGTGGGCCTTTGCGCTGCCGATCATCCCCTGACGCCACCAGTTTTGAATCGTGCCCTGTGAAACGTCCGCGCCATCCCGATTAAAGCCGTAGAAAGGGCCGCTGGCGACGTCGAGGTAAAACTGGGCGCGATTAGCCGCCAGCGCTTTGCGGAAGCCGTCGAAAACCTCGATGGGCGTTCCGCCGGGGTTACTGTCCGTTTTGACCATCAGCGGCGGGACGGCGCTGACGAGCACCGCTTTGGCGACGCGCCCCTGCGGTTGCCCGTACTGCGCAACATAGCGGGCGACCTGTCCGCCGCCGGTGGAGTGACCGACGTGCACGGCATTGCGCAGGTCCAGGCTTTCAACCACGGCCGACGCGTCGGCCGCGTAATGATCCATATCGTGGCCTTCACTCACCTGGTCCGAACGCCCGTGTCCACGACGATCGATAGCGATAACGCGATAGCCTTCAGCGAGGAAGAAGAGCATCTGGTTATCCCAGTCATCGGCACTTAGCGGCCAGCCGTGGTGGAAAACGATGGGTTGAGCCTCTTTTGGGCCCCAGTCTTTGTAGTAAATATTGACGCCGTCTTTCGTTGTTACGAATGCCATACCGCAGACTCCTCTGTTAAAGGCAAAACGTTCCCCGGCTGAGCGCACAGCGAATCATTAATGCCTTAATTAAGTTGGCTTTTTTCTGTTTCCCGTACCGACAGTACTCCTAAAGTGTAGGAGAAATAGTAAAAGCAGTCGGTTTCATTCCTGTGAAAGGGGCAGGACAGCGTTCAGGGGGAGGGGGAACGAATGAAGGCTCTGGAGAGATCCTCCTGAGCCTTCAGGGCAGCATTAACAGCAGGGGCGTTTAGCGGTTTTCTTCAATATAGCGGGCCAGGTCCGCCGGGGTTTTTAGCACCGTCGCCACGTCAGTTGGCGGGATCATGCAGCCGTAAACGTCCTGCACTTCCAGCACCATATCGACCGCCAGGATGGAGTCGAGAATGTCGGATTCAATCAGTTCATCGTGAAAGCCCACCTTGCGGGATAACACTTTTTCGAACAGGGCGAGAATTTCTTGTTCCATAATTTTTCCTGGAGTCATTAATTTGTGCGGGCGTAAGCGTCCAGCAGCTTGCGGTCAATTTTGCCGTTAGGATTCAGCGGCAAAGCGTCTTTTACGATAATTTGTGAAGGCACCATATAGTGCGGAACGACCTTCGATAGCGATGTTTTGATGGTGTCCGGCGCCATATCCGTCACGCAGAACGCGGCAATGCGCAGCACGCTGCCGCAGGATTTCATCAGCGGCAGGACCACCGCTTCGTTGATGCCGGACATGGCCAGCAGGCGGTTCTCGATCTCGTTGATTTCAATACGGTAGCCGTTCAGTTTGACCTGGCTGTCGTTGCGGCCCTGACAGTAGATCAGCCCCGCTTCATAGCCCAGATCGCCGGTACGGTAGCCGCGAAACGCTTCATCTTCCCGACGGAGTAATTTCGCCGCGTTCTCCTGCGGCAGACCAAGGTAGCCGCGCATGACGTTTTTACCCCAGATAATCAGCTCGCCGTCGGCGGAAATTTCCATTTTGCTCTCAGGCATCATGACCCCCACCGGCAGCACGGCGCTGTCGCTGTTCAGGATCGCATCCGTGATTTCAACCACGGTCGTCGCAATCGTCGCTTCCGTAGGGCCATACGAGTTAATGATTTTGGCCTGCGGGAAGCGGCGGCGAAGCTGTTTAACCAGCGCTTTATTGAGCACTTCACCAATGAAGATAAAGACGTTGAGCGCGGGCAAATACTCGCTGTTGAACTGCGGGGAAAGCAGCTGCTGGTATGCAAAAGAGGGGGTGGAAACCCAGGCGGAGACCGCGTTGCTTTTCAGTCGCTCCAGCCAGTTCTCTTTCTGAATGTCCTCTTTGGCGTTCAGCACGATGTGTCCGACCATCGCCAGATTCGCCAGCAAAGGGATCAGGGAGAGGTCAAAGCTGAATACCGCGTGGTTCATCAGGACCGGTTTTTCCGGCAGTGAAAAGTCCTGGCTGACCCATTTCATGAAGTGCCATACGCTTTCACGCCCAATCTGTACGCCTTTAGGTTTACCGGTGCTGCCTGAAGTAAACATGATGTAGGCCAGATTCTGCTCCTCCAGTACCTTGCCCGGTTCCCCGGTGGCGATGAACTGCCGGGTCGCGACGTCGTAATAGTAAGGGGCGCTGGCCAGATGGCAGATCTCCCGGAGGCGCTCCTGCGGATAGATGCAGTCCACCGGGATGTACGGAATGTTGTGCAGCAGGCAGCTATAAATCGCCACGGCGAACTCGGCCTGCTGGTGACCGTACAATACGACCGGCGTACCGGCAACAGGCTGGCAGCGCTGATAGCGCTGCGCCCAGTCCGTCACGGCAGCGGAAAGCTGTAGCCAGCTTAAGGCTTCGTCGCTGCCGCTGATGGCCAGCTGCTGCGGGGAGGCGGGATCGCATAATGCCGCACGTAAGAAATCCTGCAGTTCCTGAAGATCGGAGTGATTTTTCATAGAGGTGACATTCCACTAAAGATGTAAAGGGATCCTGCGGCGCTTCCCAGCGTCAGAATTCGCCCTAAAAACGCAACGGCCGGATACTGCAGGCCGCGGTGCAATGCCGGGCTGCGTTTGGCTGACCACAGCAGCATATTGTGAGCGACGGAAATCGCGCCAAACAGCGCGCCGCTGATGACGTAATGGCGTTCCAGGCCATTCCATGCCCCCATACAGAATAAGGTGCAAAAAATACCGATATTTTGCGCCAGCGTTTTGTTCTGACGGAAAAAGTTGAATTTCATCAGGTTCATATAAACGGGCATAAAGACCACATCGCGCAGCCATTCAGACAGGCTGATGTGGAAGCGGCGCCAGAAATCCTGCGGGTTCTTTGCCAGAAGCGGCATGTTAAAGTTTGCCGGAATGCTGAGCCCAAACAGGCGGCCCGCGCCGATGGCCATATTGCTGTAGCCCGCAAAATCAAAGTACAGGTAGGTGCTGTAGGCAATCGACATCACCACGCCCACGGTCAGCGTAAACGGCTTATGGCTCCAGGGCTGCACGACAAGGGAATCAATCAGCATGGCAAACAGGAACTTCTGGACAATGCCGGTAATGATTTGCTCCAGCGCGACTAAAAACTGTTCGCGGTTAAGGGCAAATCCGGGCTTGCTGACGTCACTCATCCACGTCCGCCAGCGGTACATTGGGCCGGCCAGGATAATAAAGGGCATAAACAGATAACAGAAATAGTGCAGGAAATTCTGACCTTCTTTTTTACTGCGATAGAGCAGCACGTCCAGCGCGCGGAACGTCATAAAAGAGAGGCCGATCATGCCCCAGTGGTTATTTAAATGTAATTTCACCAGCAGCAGCGGCAATAATGTCAGAATGACCGCCTGCCACGTTTTTAACCATCCCTTCTCTTTAAGCGTGGCAAAAACATAAAAGCTGAAAAAAACGGCGACGGGGACAATATAATCGCCCTGAAATATATATCCCCATCCCAGCGCCGTCAGCACCGAGAGCGCAGATAACCAGATCAGACGATGGCGTAATACGCGATTAACCAGCGCAAACGCCAGCGCGGATGAAAACAAATAAACAAAAAACATTCCTGAGCTGTACATCATTCGGCCTCAGAACTTTTGATATTCAAAATGCAGCTGCATACTCATGCTGTCATCGACAGAGGTCCACGCGACGATGGTGATCGCCAGCAGGAGATAAAGTAAAAAAAGACGGATCGCGATTTTCATCATTTAAAACTCTGTGCAATAAAGCGAATCATAGGAACCCAGGCCAGTTCGGAAGGGTGCAAACGATCCCAGTTCCAGCCATTCTGATAAGGCATGGCGTACATATCTAAATAAGGGATCTGGTTCTTTTCCAGAATGGTTTTTATTTGTTTATCAACCGGGCGGAAGGTATCGGTATTGTAAAGCGCCCAGGGGTTAACCGGGTCGACGATAGCAATCACCTGCACGTGACGTTCTTTCAACAGCTGGACGGTTTTACTGAAGGCGGCGATTTGCGCAGGCACGACCGGCGTGTCATCCCACTGCTGCCGCGTACTGTCCTCCTCGTAAATCGTTTTGTCCATCCACAGGGTGGCCGCGCTCTGCTGGCGTTTTTTATTTAACTCGCGCGCATTCGCTAGCTCTTTGTCCCAGTCGGGGGCAATGTGGGCGGCTGGCTGCTGCGGCCAGGGCTGTACCGTCTGGGGCGTGATGTTGAGCAGCGCCAGCCAGTCGTTTTTTATCAGGGTGCAGACGTTGGCAAACTGGAAGCTCAGCTCGTCCCACATCAGATCGGGGTGCCAGCCAAAGACGCGCATTTGGCCGAAGGTTAAATGGCTTATTTCTTTACTATCAATATGCTTTAAATAATTAACCAGCAGCGGGCGCGCCTGCGGATCCTTCATCAGCGGATTAAAAATAGAGCCGGGGAAATTATCGGCATAGATAGCCGGTGGCAGCCCTTTTGAATAAAAGCTGTCAGGAGCCAGAAGCAAAACAACTTTACTGTTTGCGTTAAGGCTATTTTTAAAACGAGAGAACAGTAAAAATTGCGTTTCATCATCGACGAACGCATCGCCATACGCCACGACGGGTTTGTGTAATTGCTTATTAAAGTAATTATATACAGCGTAATGTTCATCTTCTGAGGTGGCCACCTCAGACGCGCCAATGAAGAAAATAGCATTCCCTTCTAAGGCATGGGAAATAGTCGCAATTTTTTCCGCTTGTTCTTTCGGCGTGCCCGCCATTGATTTAATCAGCGGCTGGAAGGTGAGGGGCGGATTGAAGCTCGTCACCAGCGGGTGAACACAAAGGAACAATATGGCCAGGGTCGCCATCAGGATATGTAAGCAAAGCGTATTTTTGATTTTCATCATCAACCAGTAACACTGCATGGCAGTAATTTCTAAATCTGCGGGTACTCAGATTTATAACAATTACACAACAAATGACCGTTTATTTTTGTGGCATTCTATACCAGAGCGATTTAAAAGGATGAGCGTTGCTGTGTAACGGTATGTACAAGGTGGCTGTGACCGGTGCGCGGCAAGCGCCTGGGTGATTTTTGCGCAGTCAAACGCCGGCGGGTGAAAATAGAAAAATTCCTGCTTTACAAGGGGCTAATAGATGTTTATAGTGCGCCTCACTTTGGAAGCGTGGCCGAGCGGTTGAAGGCACCGGTCTTGAAAACCGGCGACCCGAAAGGGTTCTAGAGTTCGAATCTCTACGCTTCCGCCAAATTTGAAAACCCTGCGATAGCAATATCGCAGGGTTTTTTCGTTTTACAGGGCAATCACCAGCTCCCCGGAATGGCTCCGCGAACAGCACAGCGCCACCTGCTGGTCCGTCCCGCCTTTTTCTGCCTCCGACTGCACGCTATCCCGGTGATCCACCACGCCGTCAATCACCGACGTCAGGCACGCCCCGCAGATCCCCATTTCGCATGACAGCGGTACGTCCACGCCGTTCTCCTGTAGTACCTGAGCGATGGTCTTATCCGCAGGCACCGGCCAGCGCTCCCCGGTGGAGGCGAGTTTGACCGTAAAGATCTCGCCCGCGTCACCGCGTGCGGCAGGGACCGCGGGCTGAAACGCCTCGCTGTGGAGATGGCCATCATCCCATCCCCTGGCCGTCGCCACGTCTCGCACTTTTTCCATAAACCCTGCCGGGCCGCAGATCCAGGCGTGAAGCCCCGCCTCAGGCGCGGGCAGATGTTCTGCCAGCGCCGTGCGCGGGCTGGCGGTATGAATCTGGCACTCACCGAACCGGGAGAGTTCGCGCGCAAAGGCCGCGCTTTCGCGGCGTTTGACGTAATAGTGCAGCGTAAACGGCGTTCCGGCCGCCTTCAGCTGCAGGGCCATCGCATACAGCGGCGTAATGCCAATGCCTGCCGCCAGCAGCAAGACCCGCTCAGCCTGATGCAGCGGAAACAGATTGCGCGGGGCAGAGATCGCTAATTTCTGCCCGGGTCGCAGCGTCTCGTGAACGTAGCGCGATCCGCCGCGCGAGGCGGTTTCCCGCCCCACGCAGATAAGATAGCTCTCGTCTCCACACGCACCGGTCAGGGAATACTGGCGCACCGCGCCGCAGGGCAAGTGCACATCAATGTGCGCGCCGGGCTGCCACGCCGGCAGCGCGTTACCGTCTTCAGCCACCAGCCTGACGGCGAGGCTTTTGTCGCCCTCGCGCCACAGCCCGTCAACAATTACGCTCAGCATATCGGCCTCCGTCATACGAGGAAAAATTCGCCAAAGCCCATCTTCTTCAGTCCCCGACGGTAGGCAATTGAGCTTTTATCTGCGGGAATATGGGCTTCCAGCGTCAGATCCAGCGGCAGACTTTCCGGGCGCTGGGTTTCCACCATCAGGCGATCCTCTTCAAAAATGCGCAGATTGAAGGCATGCACATCCTCCACCGGAATATGCAGGTCAAAGTTACGCGCGATAGGGGCGAACATGCGGGTGACGCGCGATGACACCGGCGACGCGGCGTTCATGATGACCAGTCGCGATTCTCCCGGAAAATGAATCGTCAGGGTGGCGGTAAACGGCAGATGCATTTCAAAATGGCGCAGCCACTGGAACCCTTCCGGCGCCTGCACGGGTGAACTGGCGGGATAGTTGCTCACGGAGCTCCAGTAATCGGCAACAAAACCGAACGGCGTCTCCTGCGGCTGATAGGTGGGGACCCGCTGATTATTGGGGTCGGCAAAGGTATCGGTGTGGATCCAGGCAAAGTGCGCCACGTCCAGAAACCCCTCTACCTGACGACCGGCAAAGCCGTTCACCTCAAACGCCGGGCAGTTGATCTGCTGAAATCCGTCGTCATCCCAGTGCGGCATGGTGGGCAGCGGCACAGGATTGTCCGGGTCAAACGCCAGGCAGGTCCAGATCAGGCCGAAGCGCTCCTCCACGGCGTAGTTAATCAGGTTCAGCTTCGCTGGAACGGGCTGGTCGGGGCTGGACGGAATACGGTTGCAGCGCCCGTCCTCCCCGAAGCGTAAGCCGTGGTAGGGACAGATAATCCCGTGCTCGTCGTGAAAGCCGAGCGTCAGCGGCACGCCGCGGTGCGGGCAGACGTCACGGGCGACCACGACCTGGTCGTTAATCCGGTAAATGACCAGCTGTTCGTCCAGCAGGGTCGCCTTGACCGGCGCCGGGCCGACGTCGCAGGCGCGCGCGACCGGATGCCAGCACTTCGCGAGGCGCAGCCAGTCCTCTGGCTCAAACGTGCAGTGGGCGGGTGGAGTCGGTTCTCTTTTCATCGTTGTCCCTCTTGCGTTCAGCCTAACGGGCCGCCCTGAATGGTCTCGCACAGACCGTTGATGATGCGCTCACCGGTCTCCTCTTTGAGCTCCTGATACCAGGCCTGCGTCAGAGCCATGTCTTTCCCGTGGGTGACGTCGCAGCGTTTACGCGCCTTCAGCACCAGGTCGCGCACCCGGTCGCAGCGCAGCGCTTCGTACTGGCGCAGCGCCAGCGTAATGCTGTGGTTTTCACGCAGGCACTCACCCAGCACCACGGCGTCTTCCATCGCCGCACAGCCGCCCTGGCCGATATCCGGCGTGGTGCTGTGCGCGGCATCGCCGAGCAGCGCGACGTTGCCGCGCACCAGGCTGTCGAACGGCTCAATGTCGTGGATTTCAATGCGGTTGGTCGTTTCAGGATCCAGCGCCGCGATAAGCTTCTGCACCGGCGGCGCCCAGCCGCGGAAGTAGCCCGTGAGGTCGGCGCGCAGGGTGGTGCGATCCTCCGCCAGGCCCGCGGGCAGCGGTACGTCAAAAAAGAAGTAGAAACGTCCGCCGGAAACGGGCATCAGCGACACGCGTTTGCCTTCGCCAACGAAGGTGGTCCACTGGTGCGCCGGGGCGATCTCTTCGTCAATCTTCACCAGCCCGTTCCAGTTCACGTACCCGGCGTAGCGGCGCTCCGGGGTATACCCCAGCACGTACGGGCGCACGGCGGAGTGGCTGCCGTCGGCGGCAATCAGAAAATCGCCCACTGCCGTGGTGCCGTCGGTGAAGGTCACGCTCACGCCCGCGTCGTCTTCGCTTACGCGTTCGACGCGCTTGCCGAACTGCACCCTGTCGCGCCCCCAGAAGTCCAGCATTTCACGCTGAAGTTCAGCGCGCGAGACGGGGCAGGGGCGCCGGCCGGTACGCTCAACCAGCGGGGCAAGGCTGAAGCGGGTCAGAGTCTCGCCGCGCCGGTAATCCTTGTAGGCCATAAAACGCATCGGCCCGCCGTAGGTCTCGATGATGTCGCCCATACCGAGGTGCTGCATGCATTTCACGCCGTTAGGCCAGATGGAGATGGCCGCCCCGACGGGCCTGATCTCTTTGACGGCTTCAAACACGGTACAGTTGATGCCCGCTTTCTTCAGCGCGACGGCGGCGCTCAGGCCGCCAATACCCGCACCAATGACGATTGCTCTCATGCTTCTCTCCTTTTGCAGGGTGTAAAGACATTCAGCAATTTGCGTACCAGGCTGCAGAGTGGCGAAAACGGCGTTGTGGGGGCGACGTTTGCACTGCTAAGGTGCGCAAACGCGGTGAGCGTGCCTTTTTTTGAATCAAAAATTTCCAGTTGAGCTATACGGAATCGACTGTTTCACGCCCGCGCTCAGAGTGGCGTGGTTTGTGCAACAATCAGGAAGAAGACAATAAAGGAGACGCTATGATCGCACTGCACGACTTCAATCATCTTCCCCACGAAAAGGCGTTAGCGCTGATTCACCCCTGCGTGGCGCTCCCCGGCTGGGCCGATGCGCTGGTTCGCGGGCGGCCATACGCCAGCCGGGACGAATTGTTCAGTACGGCAAACGCGCTGACGCAAAACTGGGACGAAGCGGCGCTGGCGCAGGCCCTGAGCGCCCATCCGCGCATCGGAGAAAAGCCCGCAGGTTCACAGGCGGAGGCGGCGCTGTCGCGCCAGGAGCAGGGCGCGGTGAATGAAGGCGATGCTGCCCTTGCCCGGGCGCTGCGTGAGGGGAATGCCCGCTACGAGGCCCGCTTCGGACGCGTGTTTCTGATCCGCGCGAAGGGCCGCAGCGGCGAGGAGATTTTACAGGTGCTGCACGCGCGGCTGGAGAACAGCGACGCGCAGGAAGTACGTGCCGCGCTGGAACAGCTGCGGGAAATTACGCTGCTACGGCTGGAAGGAGTCATTAGCGAATGAGCACACTCAGCACCCATATTCTGGATATCTCGACGGGCAAACCCGCACAGGGCGTGACGGTCCATCTCGAACGGGAGGGCGAAATAATGGCCTCGGGCGTGACCAACGTCCAGGGGCGCATCGCCGCGTTCGTTCCCTCTCTGCCCGCAGGCCGCTATCGGCTGGTGGCGGAGATCGGCGCGTGGTTTAGCGAAACCGGTCGCGACACGCTATACCCCTGCGCGCAAATTGATTTTGTGACGGGAGAAGCGGCAGACGAGCATTTCCACCTGCCGTTTGTGATTGCGCCCGGCGGATGGTCAACCTACCGGGGAAGTTGACCACACCCGCTCGCCGTTGACCCAGGTCTCGCTGATGTTGCGCTCGTCGCCGAGGGTCATCAGCACAAAAAGCTGCTCGTAGATATCCTGACAGCGGCGATTGCGCAGGCGCTGCAGCGGCGTCACGTCAGGGTCGATTACCACGAAATCCGCCTCTTTGCCGGGCGCGAAGTTGCCAATCTTATCGTCGAGCCTGAGGGCGTGCGCGCCGCCCAGCGTGGCGTGATAAAACGCCTCGCTGGCGCGCAGGCGGTAGCTCTGAAGCTGGCCGACCTTGTAGGCCTCCCCCAGGGTGCGCAGCATGCTGAAGGTGGTGCCCGCGCCGACGTCGGTGCCGATGCCCATCCGCACCTTGTGCTGCCAGCAGGCGGGCAGGCGAAACAGCCCGCTGCCGAGAAACAGGTTAGAGGTGGGGCAAAACGCCACCGCCGAACCGGTGTCATGCAGGCACTGCCACTCGCTGTGGTGAAGGTGAATCGCGTGGGCGAACACGCTGCGCTCGCCGGTCAGGCCGTAGTGGTGATACACGTCCAGATAGCGCTCGTGCTCCGGCCAGAGGTCGCTCACCCAGGCCACTTCGTTGGGATTTTCGCTCAGGTGGGTCTGCATCCAGGTATCCGGGAACTCCTCTCTGAGCAGGCTGATCGCGGCGAGCAGCTCGGGGGATGAGGTCGGCGCAAAGCGCGGGGTAATGGCGTAGCCCAGCCGTCCCCGGTGGTGCCAGCGCTGGATCAGCGCACGCGTCTGCCGGTAGCTCTGCTTCGCGTCTTCGCTCAGGTAGTCCGGGGTGTGTCTGTCCATCATCACCTTTCCGGCGATTAGGCGCATGTTGAGGCGCAGGGCTTCGGTAAACAGCGCCTCGACCGATTCCGGATGCAGCGTGCAAAACACCAGCGCGGTGGTGGTGCCGTTGCTTACCAGCTGGTGAATGAAAAATTCGGCGATCTCTTTCGCGTAGGCTTCATCGGCAAACTGGCTCTCCACCGGGAAGGTGTAGGTGGTCAGCCACTCCAGCAGCTGCTCACCAAAGGCGCCGATCATCTCCGTTTGCGGATAATGGACGTGGGTATCGACAAAACCGGGCAGCAGTAGCTTACCGCGCAGGTCGGTATAGCCTTTGTGAGGGTCAAGATACTGCTCGCCCTCCTGCCACGGGATGTGCGCCAGAATTTTCCCGCCCTGTATAAACAGCACCCCGTCCTCAAGGTAGCGCGCGTGTTGGGCAATCGCGTCTGCGCTGTCGCAGACCTGGGCAATATCAAAAAATGCGCCGCGGATCGCTGTCTGGTAATCCATCATGGTTCCTGCCTTATTGTGTACATAACGGGGTGATAAGGCTCAGCAAGAACGGTGCCAGAATGAACGGGCCGCAGCTAAGCTGCGGCCGGAAGGAGGGGGTTACTCTTTTTGCGTTGCCACGCGTGAGCCGAACGACGTCGCGCCCGCCGTCTCGCGATCTTCCCGCGCCAGCCAGCGGTAAGTCACGCCGCCGAGGAAGACGCCGATAAACCAGCTGAAGTTCGCCACCTCATGCAGGGCCGGGATGAAGCTAATCACCAGGCCCACGGCAACGGACGGGATCAGCGCGCCAATGGCTTTCGGGTTGAAGCCGTTGCGGTACCAGTATTTGCCCTTTGGCGTGTCGTCGAACAGATCGTCAACCGACACCTTGCCGCGCTTAATCAGGTAGAAGTCGGCAATCAGAATGCCGAACAGCGGGCCGATGAACGCCCCGAGCACGTCCAGGGTGTAGTGGATAAGCTCCGGCGAGTTGAACAGGTTCCACGGGGTGAGCAGGATCGAGCCGACGGCGGCAATCATGCCCCCGGTGCGGAAGCTGATTTTCTGCGGCGAACAGTTAGAGAAATCAAACGCCGGGGAGACGAAGTTCGCGACGATGTTGATCCCGATGGTGGCGGTGATCATCGTCAGCAGGCCAATCGCTACGGCCAGATCGTTGCCCACGCGGCTGACGGTTTCGATCGGGTCGGTGATCATGCGGCCAAACAGCGACTGGGTGCCGGAGACAATCACTACGGTGACGATGGAGAACAGCAGGAAGTTAAACGGCAGGCCCCAGCGGTTTCCGCGGCGGATCTCGCCCATGCTTTTGCCGTAGCGGGAGAAGTCGCCGAAGTTGAGCAGCGGGCCGGAGAAGTAAGACACCACCAGCGCGGTCGCGGTGATCATCTGCCAGGTCTGCTCGCCCGCGCTCAGGGATTTGCTGGCGAGAGTGAAGGAAATGCCGTCAAAACCGGTCTTGTATACAATCCAGCCTGCGAGGGCCAGCATCACCACATAGACCGCCGGACCGGCGATATCAATAAAGCGCTTGATGGCGCTCATGCCGTGCCAGAAGACCATCGCCTGCAGCACCCACATGATGGCAAAGCAGATCCAGCCGAGATGCGACAGGCCCAGGAATGCGCCGGTAGTGAGCGAAGAGAGCGACGGCCAGAACTTCAGCGCCACCAGCATCAGGGCGTTGGCGGCCAGGTAGGTCTGAATGCCGTACCACGCGAAGGCGATCAGCCCGCGGATCACCGCCGGAATATTGGCCCCGAACACGCCAAACGCCTGACGGCTGATTACCGCGTAGGGCACGCCCGCCATCTGGCTCGGTTTGGCTACCAGGTTGGCGCACAGCTGCACGATGCAAATCCCCACCAGCAGGCACAGCAGCACCTGCCAGCTTGCCAGCCCGAGCGTAAAGAAGCTCGCGGCGACAACATAACCCCCCATGCTGTGAACGTCCGACATCCAGAACGAAAAGATGTTGTACCAGCTCCAGTTCTGGTCACGCGTCGGTGCCAGATCCTCATTGCAAAGACGTGGGCTGTAAACCGCACCGGAATCAGCGGCCGTACCCTGCTGCGCGTTTTGACTGTTTGGCATGAAACCTGCTCCTGTGAATGAAAACCCGTTAAGCGGGAGTGCAGACGGTGTTGCAGGATCCAGGCCAAAATAATAAATCTTGTATGCAATATTTTATTTTTATGTATACGATTCGATAACGAAGAGTAAAAGACGGAGTGGTGAATGAACAACATAAACGCCCTGCAGACCGCGCCAGACCTGCATGACAAAGACGAATCGATCTTTCAGGCGCTGATGACCGCGATTGTCGAACATCAGCTGCTGCCGGGGAGCAAACTGCCGGAGGAGGCGCTGGCCGAGGTCTTTGGCGTAAGCCGCACGGGCATCCGCAAGGTGCTTCAACGACTCGCGGCTGTGCAAATGGTCACCTTAACGCCCAAGCGTGGTGCACACGTTGCCAGCCCGACGGTGGAAGAGGCGCAGCATATCTTCCGCACCCGCGCGCTGCTGGAGGTCGCCAACCTGCCGGACGTGCTGGCCCGCTGCCAGCCGCCGCACCTTGCCGCGCTGGAGGCCATTATTCGTCAGGAGCAGCAGGCGCACGAGGCGTACGACGGCCCGGCGGCAATCCGCCACTCCGCCAATTTCCACATTCAGCTGCAGGCCATCTCCGGCAACCAGGTGCTGACGGAGATGGTGACCGGCCTGAGCCAGCGCTCCTCGCTGGTGATTGCCACCTGGGGCGCGCCGTGGCGTCAGGGGTGCCGCTGCAACGATCACGAACAGCTTGTGGATCTGCTGCGCCAGAAGGCGCTCCAGCCGCTAAGCGATGCCTTAATGCACCATTTTGAACATATCGTCGCCAGCCTCTGCTTCGAGCGGGCGGGCGAGTGCCTGCCCGATTTTGCCCGGCTGTTTGCCGGCCACAAGGAGTCGTAATGTCATCTGTCTGTATACAAGTGATCAACCCCAACACCAGCCTCGCGATGACGGAAACCATCGGCGCGGCGGCCCGCGCGGTGGCGGCGCCTGGAACGGAGATCCTCGCGGTCTGCCCCAGCGCGGGCGTGCCGTCTATAGAAGGCCACTTTGATGAGGCCATCGCCGCCGTGGGGGTTCTCGAACAGGTTAAGCTCGGCAGAGAGCAGGGCGTCGATGGTCACGTCATCGCCTGCTTTGGCGATCCGGGCCTGCTGGCGGCGCGCGAGCTGGCGCAGGGGCCGGTGGTCGGTATCGCCGAAGCCGCCATGCATATGGCGACGCTGGTGGCGACGCGCTTTTCGGTGGTCACCACGCTGCCGCGCACGCTGATTATTGCCCGCCATCTGCTGCACCAGTATGGCTTTCAGGACAGGTGCGCGGCGCTGCACGCTATCGATCTCCCGGTGCTGGCGCTGGAAGACGGCAGCGGTCTGGCGCAGGAGAAGGTGCGCGCGCGCTGTATACAGGCGCTGAAAGAGGACGGCTGTGGCGCCATCGTGCTGGGCTGCGGCGGCATGGCGACGCTGGCGCAGGAGCTGACGCGCGAGCTGCGCGTGCCGGTCATCGACGGCGTCAGCGCGGCGGTGAAGATGGTGGAATCGCTGGTGGCGCTGGGGCTGTCGACCAGCAAGCACGGGGATCTGGCGTTCCCCGAGAAAAAAGCGTTAAGCGGACATTTTCAGGCACTGAATCCATTTTAATTTTTGGGGGTGGCAATGGGGCTTTTTGAACAGGATTACCCGCGGGATCTGCGCGGCTACGCGGGCAACCCGCCGCACGCGCGGTGGCCGAATCAGGCGCGTATCGCCGTGCAGTTTGTGCTCAATTATGAGGAAGGGGCGGAAAACCACGTTCTGCACGGCGATGCCGGATCCGAGCAGTTCCTGTCGGACATTATCGGCGCGGCCAGCTACCCGGATAAACACATGTCGATGGACTCCCTCTACGAATACGGCAGCCGCGCCGGGTTCTGGCGGATCCACAGTGAATTTCAAAAGCGCGGCCTGCCGCTGACGGTCTTTGGCGTAGCGATGGCGCTGGCGCGTCATCCTGAGATCGTCGAGGCAATCAAGGCGGCGGATTATGACGTGGTGAGCCACGGCTGGCGCTGGATCCACTATCAGAGCATGAATATCAGCCAGGAGCGCGAACACCTGCACAAGGCGGTGCACGTGTTGACCGACCTGTTCGGCAAGCCGCCGACGGGCTGGTACACCGGGCGCGACAGCCCCAACACCCGCCAGCTGGTGGTGGAGCACGGCGGCTTCGACTATGACAGCGACTACTACGGCGACGATCTGCCCTTCTGGACGGAAGTGGCCTGCAGCGACGGCACCCGTAAACCGCACCTGATCGTGCCGTATACGCTGGATGCGAACGACATGCGCTTCGCCACCGCGCAGGGGTTTAACACCGCCGAGCAGTTTTATACGTATCTGAAGGACAGTTTTGACGTGCTGTACGAAGAGGGGGAAAGCGCGCCGAAGATGATGTCCATCGGCATGCACTGTCGCCTGCTGGGGCGGCCGGGGCGTTTTCGCGCGCTGCAGCGGTTCCTCGATTACGTGCAGCAGCACGAGCGGGTGTGGGTCTGTACCCGCCAGCAGATTGCCGACCACTGGCGGGATGTGCATCCGTTTAAGAAGTAAGTGTGCGATGTTTTGCCGGGTGGCGGCTGCGCCTTACCCGGCCTACAGGACCCACAGGGCATACGGGACATCGTAGGCCCGGTAAGCGCAGCGCCACCGGGCAGGTTTTTCAGCGTTACACCATCAAACTCACCTGCGCCGCCACGATCCGCCATCCGTAGGCAAACCGCATAAGGTCTACGTGTTGTGGTGGAAGCCTTACCTATATCACAACGCCCCGTTCCAGTTAGATAGTTCACTCCCTGCTGGGCTGTAAGCAAGAGCCCCCCGTTCAGCCCGACTGCTGCGCCTGTTCCGGTAACTTTACTCTGGAGCCAACCCGGACAGATACTACAAATCGCCACAGGCAGCAGCCACTGGTCACTGAGGTTCGCGGAAGAAGGCAGACTGATAGTCAACATAAGTAAAACTGTCGTTTACTATTAAACAGACAGCCTTGTAGAGGCTAACTGAAAGAAGCGATTTGGTGACTGTCTTCCGCTAAAGATCCAGTTACCGTCCGGTTTCCCGAGTTGCAAGCTCAACGAACCCGGATCAACCCGCCTACTGGCGGGTTTTTTCGTTTACAGGGCAAGAGATTATGCGTTAAAAAAGGATCTCAAGAAGATCCTTTTGGTAAGTATTATTATCTATAAAACAGCCCGGTATTTTGGCTAGACATAATCCATAGCCGAGGGTGTTTTTCGATACATCGCGCATCTACGGGCATTTCATCGAAGCAAATTAAATCAGAGTCTTCATCCGTCCCTCGATCAATACGATAACCGTCGCCAAAGTCCATAATAGTTACGCTGTAATAACCACCTTCGCTTTTATTAGGTATCCCATATTTCGCCTGAATTATATCTTTGTTGGCTTCCCACCAAGCTATTTGGCGACTTTTCAGATACGGGAAATTCCTAACTAAGATCGTATCCCCTTCATGCACCGCCACTATTTCAACTGGTGTCAAAAGCTGCCAGAGCACATAACCACAAGCTACTACCGCAATAGCGCCAGCTAACAGCCGTTTATTCACCTCGCCTCCCGTTAATTTCGACAGAGGCATTCATCTCAGTGATAAACGGCTTATAGCCGTACTCATTCCAACGCTGTAGTGCGAACCACAAACGGAAAATACGAAACTCCCGGTATACAGGGTTCAGTACATCATCGTCATCGAGTCCAAAGTGATCCTGAATCCGGTAATGCACCGTTGCCCGGTAGCTGTCACCACTCACCAGTAGTGATACCAGCGTGATATGAGTGGACCAGGTGTCATGTACAGAGATCACCAGACCGTTAGTGTTATCTATCTTCCGGTCAAATTTAGGCAGTACAGTTTTCCCTATTTCTTTAAGGTTTCCATTTTCGTCGAAGATATCGCCTTTTTTATCCAGTGGTATAAATCCATGTTCATAGTCAATTACTCGTTTCAGAACATCTTTAATTTCCAGCAAAGAGCTTTTCTCTGAATGGTCATTCAGGATCTGCTCCTTCAACGCCCTGTCCAGCAACGGGCTGCTGTATGGTGCACCGTGATTCTCCTGCATATGGTCAATCATCTCGGTGATGATGTTCTTATACGGACCGTGGAAGGAATACAGCTTCGCCAGTTCCCGGAACTCATCAAACATCAGGCGCGTCACCTCATCCCTGCTGACAGACGGCTGCTGCTGTTCAAGATCCTGCATGGCATAAGGGGAATATTGTGTTGCAGTGTTCGCTGTCGGCTGTAGCTTCAGGGTTCGGGGGTTCACCTTCGCGGACACATTGTCCACGTCGATGTAAAACTGGTTACGTAGCGTCAGCGTGTCCAGATCGCCGTAGCGCATATCCTTGGCCTGATAGTCATCCATCTGCCTCGTGGTCTGGTAAATTCGCGCCGGAAGAGGGAGAGGTTCAGAGCGAGGCTTTTCCGCCGTCTGCGCATGCAGTTCCGGCTCTGGGGCTGCGACCGGTACCATCCCGGCGCTTGGCTCTGAAAGCTGCGGGATAGTACCCGGGGCAATCAGAAAATTGGACCCCTGCGGACACCCGCAACGGATCTCCGCACCATCCACCGCAACAGCGGCACTGTTTGAGCAGCGGTGATCCCCGTCCACAATGACTCCCACCTCCCCACACTTCGGACAGGGTGTGGTCTTGTCGCCGATATAGAGTTTCAGCAACCCCATGACCGACATACCAGGCCGGGCCGCGATACAATGTGCCCCCGAGGAGGTTTTATCTCCGTGTAATCCGACATTCTTGCCGTGAACGCTACACCCTCTCATGATGGACATAATTCAGCCCTCTGCCGGTAAATCTCCACCACCGGATGTTCATGCATGAATGTTTCCTTCGCTTCGACTGTGTGACGGGAATCGTCAGATATTACAGCCTTTTTCTCCGCCGAAAACGGCGGACGAGCGAGTGTGGCGACTAATTCCGGGGTCAGTTCGTTAGTATATTGCTGTGACATATCAAATCCTTCTGGTTCATAATGTTATTGTCTCATCCATCATACACCGGTCGAGACTTAACCAAAATTCCCCTATATGTCGCACTCTGTCGCCGGCTTGCCGTCGGATGTAACTGTAAGCATCTTTTCATTACACCATCAAACTCACCTGTGCCGCCACGATCCGCCATCCGTAGGCAAACCGCACCCACGTCTGCTGCTGGCGGCCAATGCGTTCCGCCCCCTCGCGGGTAAACTCGGTGCTGCACACGGCATAATCCTCGCCGAAGGTGGTGATGACGGTGTGACGCAGCGTCCGCTGCAGCCCGGCGGCGGGGCGCGCCGCCCGAAAGGCGCGGATTTCATCAATCCCGTACAGGTTTTCACCCGCCCCCAGACGCACCGTGTTTTTGTCGTGCCAGAACAGCTCGTCCAGCACCGCAACGTTGTTGCTGACCAGCGCGTCTTCATAGCGGTAAAACGCGGCGGTCACCTCGGCAACCACCCACGGCAGGTTAATGTCATCGTGATTCATCATGCGGCCACCTCCGCCGGGCTTGCATCGGCGATGCCGCTCTCTTCCAGCACGCGCGCGACGCGGAGGCAGGCCTGCTCGTTAAACGGCGCGGCAATCAGCTGCAGGCCAATCGGCGCACCCTGCGCGGTACGCAGCGGAACGGTGGTCACGGGCAGGCCCAGAAATGAAATCGGCTGGGTCAGCATCCCCATGCTGGCGCGAATGGGGAGCGGCTGACCGTTAATCTCCATGGTCTGCTCACCCGCGAGCGTGGCGCTGCGCGGCGTTGCCGGAGCGATCAGCACGTCGGCCTGCGCGAACAGGGTTTTAAACGCCTGCCGGGCGTGCGCGCGAAACCGCTGGGCCTGAATGTACCAGGCGGAGGGGATCATCGCGCCTGCCAGCAGGCGTTCCCGGGAGTGCGGCTCAAAACGCTCGGGCTCGCGGCGAAGCGCGGGCAGGTACTGGTTTCCCCCTTCGGAGGCGCTGATGATAAACGCCGCGGAGCGCGCCAGTTCTGCGTCCGGGAACTGCAGCTCATCCTGCACGTCGAGCGCCTTCGCCGCCCGCGCCACGGCGTCTCTGGCATCCGCGTCGCACCAGGTGGTGAAGTAGCCGCCGAGCACCGCGCAGCGCAGGCCGTCAAGCCCGCGCTCAAGCAGGGGGCGCGTCTGCTCGCGCGAGCTGTCTGCCTGAAAAGCGTCGCTGCTGTCCCGCCCCTGCAGCGCATCGTAGACGGACGCCAGGTCGCACACGCGGCGGGCAAAGGGGCCGATATGATCGAGGCTCGCGACAAACGGATGGCTGCCGGATCGCGACAGGCGGCCAAAGGTGGGCTTCAGGCCGTAGATGCCGCACAGGGAGGCCGGAACGCGAATCGAGCCGTTGGTGTCGGTGCCGAGCGAAAAGTGCACCAGCCCGGCGGCCACGGCGGCGGCCGAGCCGCCGGACGACCCGCCCGCAATGCGCGCCAGATCGTGCGGGTTACGCGTCGTGCCGTAGTGGCTGTTTTCGGTCGTGAAGCCGTAGGCGTAGGCGTCCATATTCACCATCCCGGTCAGCAGCCCGCCCGCGCTGCGCAGCTGGCGCACCGCGAAGCTGTCAGCGGCCGCGGCGGGGCGCTGGCTGAACAGCTCTGCCCCGGCAAGGGTGGTGTGGCCGGCAACGTCGAACAGGTTTTTTACCGCGTAGGGCACGCCCGCCAGCGGGGGCAGGGGGCGCTTTTCGCGGCGCAGGGTGTCGATGCTCTCGGCCTCGGCGAGCATGCGCGCTTCCGTCACGGCGGTCCAGGCGCCGATCTGCGGGTTAACGCGCGCAATCGCCTCCAGCGTCTGGCGGGCAATCTCGCGAGCGCTCAGCTCGCCCGCGCCCAGCGCATGCTGGATCGCGCTGATACTCATCTCGTGTAGCCTCATGCTTTGTACACTCCTGCGATCTCCAGACGGTCGTCGAGCGGCAGCGCCATCAGCGGGGCGGCCATGTTTGCTATGCGGCTGAACTGCACCTGCAGCTCGGCGCGGCGGGCATCGTCCAGCGTTACGCCGAGCACGGACTCCATTTGCGCCAGATACGCCTGCCAGTCGGGTTGTTGTGTCGTCATAGTTTTCTCCTCAGAATCCGGCGGCCGCGCCGTTGCTGCGCGGGTCAAATGCCCCTTCGAACAGCCCGTTGGGGTGGCGGACAATCGCGCCCGCGTGGCCCATCGCTTCGCTGAAGTCAGGGAACATTTCCACCTCGTGCCCGAGTGCCTGAAGCCGTGAGACCGTCTCAGCGGTAAAGCGTCCTTCCAGCTTTAACGTGTCCGAGGTTTGTCCCCAGGTGCGCCCCAGCAGCCAGCGCGGGCGGGAAATGCTCTCCTGTAAAGGCACGCCCTGAATCGCGTAGCGGGTAAAAAGCGCGGCCTGGGTTTGCGGCTGTCCGTCACCGCCCATCGATCCGTAGACCATCAAGCGCCCGTCCTTAAGACGCGCCGCCGCCGGGTTCAGGGTATGGAAGGGCTGCTTGCCCGGCGCGAGGGCCAGAAGATGATTGGGATCGAGGCTGAACGATGCCCCCCGGTTCTGCCAGACGATGCCGGTGTCGGGCAGCACCACGCCGCTGCCGAACTCGTGATAGATACTCTGGATAAACGACACGGCGAGCCCGCTGTTATCCATTACCCCCATCCACACCGTATCGCCGGGGCCTTTTCCGGTGCCCCACGGCGCGGCGCGGCCGTCGTGAACCCTGTCGGCAAGCGCCTGCAGGGCGGCGGGATCCAGCAGACCCTGAATATCGGTTTTCAGCTCGCGCGGGTCGGTGATGTGGGCATCGCGCAGGCCAAAGGCCAGCTTGGTGGCTTCAACGATGCGGTGAATGGTGTCGGCGTCATCGGCCTCCGCCATATTCAGGCGGTCGGTGATGCCGAGTATCGCCAGCGAGACCAGCCCCTGCGTCGGCGGGGCGTGGTTAAAGATCTCCCCCTGCTGATGCTGCAGCCTCAGCGGCGCGGTGCGCCGGGCGACGTGCGCGCGTAAATCGGCCAGCGTCACGGGCAGGCCCAGCCTCTCCATGCCGTGCGCCAGCACGTCCGCCAGCGGGCCGCGGTAAAAGCTGTCCAGACCGTCTTCCGCCAGGCGCGTCAACGTCGTGGCCATGGCGGGCTGGTAAAAGCGGCTCCCGACCTCTGGCGGCTTGCCATCCACCAGCCAGGTTTCCGCGAAGCCGGGGATCTCCTTCAGCTCGTCGAATTTGCTGGCCGTGGCGTGGGCCTGTGAGGCCGTGACCGGCGTGCCGTTCTGCGCATAGTCAATGGCGTCGGCCAGCAGGCGAGCCAGCGGCAGCGCCTTGCCGGTCATCTCGCGGGAGACCTTGAGCGCCTCATCCCAGCCGCTCACCGTACCGGCGACGGTCAGCGCCGCGCGGGGGCCGCGATGAGGGATGTGCGCCAGCCCGTCGTAGGCGGCGAGCGTTGCGCGCGATCCCGCCGCGCCGCTGGCATCAATGGCGACAGGTTCGCCTTCCGGCGGCACGATAAGCCAGAAGCCATCGCCGCCCAGCCCGTTCATGTGCGGGTAAACCACGGCAACGGTGGCCGCCGCGGCGACCATCGCCTCTATCGCGCTGCCGCCTTCGCGCAGTACCGCCAGCGCGCTCTGGCTGGCAAGATGGTGGGGCGCAACGGCCATGCCGTGCGTGGAGACATTACTTTGCATGAAAAGTCCTCGTAACCCTGAAAGTCACAAGGCGCTGCAAAAGCTGTTCCAGTTCTGAAAGAAAAGTTTCAGTAAACTGGCACGTATAATGAAAGGTAGAATGAAAGGCAAAATGTGATGAAACAAAAGTTACAGAGGCGCTATGGAACAACTGGATGAACGTCTGAAAGCACAGTACCCGTCGCTGTCGCCGCAGGAGCAGCGGGTGGCGGACTTTATTTTCGACCATTTTGACGACCTGATTAGCTACAACAGCGCCGAGCTGGCGCAGCTGAGCGGGGTGTCGAAAGCCACAGTCAGCCGTCTGTTTAAGCGTCTGGGCTATGAGAAATATAAGGACATGCGCGACGAGCTGCGCACCCTGCGCCAGAGCGGGATGCCGCTCACCGATAACCGCGACGCGGTGCAGGGCAATACGCTGCTGGCGCGCCACTATAAGCAGGAGATGGCGAACCTGACCCAGTGGGTCAATGCCCTCGACGCGCAGCAGTTTGCCGACGCCATGGCCTGCATGGTGAAGGCGCGGCGCATCGTCATTATCGGCATGCGTAACGCCTATCCGGCGGCGCTGCACCTGCGCCAGCAGCTGCTGCAGGCGCGCGGTCAGGTGCTGGTCCTGCCGCAGCCGGGGCAGAGCCTGGGCGAAGAGCTGGTGGATTTAACGCCGGACGATCTGGTGGTTATGATGGCCTTTCGCCGCCGCCCGCGCATTATCCGCCCGCTGATGCAGCAGCTTCAGAGCAGCGGTATTCCGGTGCTGCTGATGTGCGAGCCGCAGGCGCATAGCCTGTTTCCGCTGGCGAGCTGGCAGCTCTGCGCCCCGCTGGACAGCGTCTCGGCCTATGACAGCTACTCCTCGGTCAACAGCCTGATCAACCTGCTGGCAAACGCCTTCCTGCATGAAATTCTCGATAAAGGCCGTCCGCGCATTCACGAAATTGCCTCCCTCTACCAGCAGCTGGACGAACTCGAACAACGATAATGGGGCATCAGGCTGGTGCTTTGCATTGAAATGGTGCATGTGGCGGGTCGGGAAAACGCAGGTTTTTTCGACCCGTCCGCGTTTTATCAGGCTTTACAAGAATATTCCCCGCTTCGCCCTATCTGGCACATTAGTTGCAAAATCACATTCAAAGAATCTTTTGTTTCATGTTAACGTTACGGGGAAGCACCATGAAAAAATTGTTGATTGCACTGGCCGGGGCCGCATGTCTCTTCACACAGCTGCCGGCAAAGGCTGACCAGCTTCAGGATATCGAGAAGCGCGGCACCATTCGCATTGCCGTTCCGCAGGACTTCCCGCCGTTTGGCTCGGTGGGGACCGATCTGCAGCCGCAGGGCTATGACATCGACATGGCGCGCTATCTGGCCAAACAGATGAAGCTCAAGCTGCAGCTGGTGCCGGTGACCAGCGCCAACCGCGTGCCGTATCTGCAAACCGATAAGGTGGATCTGGTCATTTCAAGCCTCGGTAAAAACCCGGAGCGCGAGAAGGTGATCGACTTCAGCCGCGCCTACGCGCCGTTCTTCCTCGGCGTGTTTGGGCCGAAAGGGGCCGAGCTGAAAGACGCCGCCGCGCTGAGCGGAAAAACCATCGGCGTGACGCGCGGGGCGGTGGAGGACATGGTGCTGACCGGCCTGGCGCCGAAAGACGCGGACGTGAAGCGCTACGAAGATAACAACACCACGCTCTCCGCCTACCTCTCCGGACAGGTGCAGTACGTGGCAACCGGCAACCTCGTGGTGGCGGCCATTTCGCGCCAGAACGCGGATAAAGCTCCGGTGCCGAGCTTTATGCTGAAAGATTCGCCGTGCTTTATTGGCCTGAAGAAAAATGAACCGGCCCTGAAGGCAAAAGTGGATGCGCTGATTGAGCAGGGCATCAAGGACGGCACGCTGAACGGCCTGTCCGAGCAATGGCTGAAGGCCCCGCTGCCGGCCAACCTTGGCGCCTGAGCCGATGACGGAGCAACTTGATTTTTCCGCGCTCTGGCCGCACTGGCCGGAGCTGCTGGCGGGGCTGTGGGTCACTATTCAGCTGACGGTGATGGCGACCGTCGGCGGCCTGGCGATAGGGATTTTCGGGGCGGCGATCCGCAGCGGACGCACCACCTGGTTCAGCCGGATCTGGGGCGCGTACGTGGAAATCATCCGCAACACGCCGTTTGTCGTGCAGCTGTTTTTCATCGTCTTCGGCCTGCCGAATCTCGGGTTGAAGATGACGGCGGGGGAAGCGGCGCTGCTGGCCATGGTGGTGAACCTGGGCGCCTACAGCACCGAGATTATCCGCGCGGGCATTCAGGTCACGCCGAAAGGGCAGTGGGAAGCCGGACGCGTGCTGGGGCTGACCCGCCTGCAGACCTTTATTCGCGTGGTGCTGCCGCCCGCGCTGCAGCGCATTTACCCGGCGCTGGTGAGCCAGTGCATCATCGTGATGCTCGGCTCGTCGGTGGTGTCGCAGGTCTCGTATGAAGAGCTGACCTTCGCCGCCAACCTGATCCAGTCCAGAACGTTTCTGAGCTTTGAGGTTTATCTGGTGACAACCGGGATTTACTTAGCGCTGTCGATTACCCTGCGCCAGCTGATGATGGCGGCGGGACGCAAATGGCTGGGGGTGCAGGCATGATGACCACCTTTACCGACTGGGACATTATTCGCAACCTGCTGCTGGCCGGACGCTGGACGGTGCTGCTGTCGCTGGTGGCGTTTGTCGGCGGGGCGGCGGTGACGCTGCCGCTCCTGCTGCTGCGCCTGACGGGCGGGCGCACGGTCAGGCGCATCATCCGCGGCTATATTGAGCTGTTTCAGGGCACGCCGCTGCTGATGCAGCTGTTCCTGGCCTTCTTCGGCGTGGCGCTGTTCGGCATCGACGTCTCGCCGTGGACCGCCGCCTCGCTGGCGCTCACCTTCTACACCAGCGCGTTTCTGCTCGATATCTGGTTCGGCAGCATTCGCGCTCTGCCCAAGGGGCAGTGGGAAGCCTCGCGCTGTCTGGGGCTGACCTTCGGCCAGACCCTGTTTCGCGTGGTCGCCCCGCAGGCGCTGCGCATCGGTATCGCCCCGACGGTCGGCTTTGCCGTGCAGGTGATCAAGGGCACCGCGCTGGCGTCGATTATTGGCTTTATCGAGCTGACCAAGGCCGGGACCATGCTGACCAACGTGACGTATCAGCCGTTTAAGGTCTTTGCGCTGGTGGCGCTCGGCTACTTTATTCTGTGTTATCCGCTGTCGCGCTACAGCCGCTATCTGGAGACGAAATTCAATGCCTCTCATCACCATTAATCAGGTGCAGAAGTACTACGGCGATAACCACGTGCTCAAGGGCGTCGATCTGGATATCGACATGGGCCAGGTGATCTCCATTATCGGGCGCAGCGGATCGGGCAAAAGCACGCTGCTGCGCTGCATCAACGGACTGGAAGGCTATCAGGACGGCAGCATCAAGCTGGGCGGCATGACCATTACCGACCGGGATTCTCAGGCGCGCGAAATCAGCCGCTCGGTCGGGATGGTGTTCCAGAGCTTCAACCTGTTTCCGCACATGACGGCGCTGGAAAACGTGATGCTCGCCCCGCGTCGGGTGCTGAAGAAAAGCGCCGCCGAATGCCGCGAGCTGGCGCAGCAGATGCTGGAGAAAGTGGGCTTAGGCGATCGTCTGGATTACTACCCGTCGAGCCTCTCCGGCGGCCAGCAGCAGCGCGTGGCGATTGCCCGGGCGCTGGCCATGTCGCCGAAAGTTTTACTCTGCGACGAGATCACCTCCGCGCTCGACCCGGAGCTGGTGGGCGAAGTGCTCAAGGTGCTGGAGCAGCTGGCGGCCGAGGGGATGACGCTCATACTGGTTACCCATGAAATGAATTTTGCCCGCGAAGTGGGCGACCGCGTGGTGTTTATGCACCAGGGGAAAGTCTGGGAGCAGGGCGACAGCAAAACGCTGTTCGCCAATCCGCAGACCACGGAACTGAAGCAGTTCATCTCCTCCGTGCGCGGCCTCAACTGATAAGGACTTAACAATGGATATCGCACGCTTTCCGCAAATCAACCCGCCCCAGCGCCTGCTGATGGGGCCGGGCCCGATCAACGCCGACCCGCGCGTGCTGCGCGCCATGTCGAGCCAGCTGATCGGCCAGTACGATCCGGCCATGACCCACTACATGAACGAGGTGATGGCGCTCTATCGCGGGGTGTTCCGCACCGAAAACCGCTGGACGATGCTGGTGGACGGCACCTCCCGCGCGGGGATTGAAGCCATTCTGGTCTCCGCCATCCGCCCGGGAGATAAGGTGCTGGTGCCGGTCTTTGGCCGCTTTGGTCATCTGCTGTGCGAAATTGCCCGCCGCTGCCGCGCGGAGGTGCATACCATCGAGGTGCCGTGGGGCGAGGTGTTCACCCCCGACCAGGTGGAGGATGCGATTAAGCGTGTTCGTCCGCGCCTGCTGCTGACCGTGCAGGGCGATACCTCCACCACCATGCTCCAGCCGCTCGCCGAGCTTGGCGCGATCTGCCGCCGCTACGACGTGCTGTTTTATACCGACGCCACCGCGTCGCTCGGCGGCAACGCGCTGGAGACCGACGCCTGGGGACTGGATGCGGTATCGGCCGGGATGCAGAAGTGCCTCGGCGGCCCGTCGGGCACCTCGCCGATCACCCTGAGCGCGCGCATGGAGGAGGCGATCCGCCGCCGTAAATGCGTTGAGGAGGGCATCCGCACCGACGCCCACCGCGACGGCGACGAGGAGATGATCTACTCCAACTATTTCGATCTCGGCATGGTGATGGACTACTGGGGGCCGGAGCGCCTTAACCACCATACCGAAGCCACCACCGCGCTATTTGGCGCCCGCGAGTGCGCGCGTCTGATCCTGCAGGAAGGGCTGGATAACGGCATCGCGCGCCATAAGCTGCACGGCGATGCGCTGCTGAAGGGCATTCAGGCGATGGGGCTGGAGACCTTCGGCGACCTGAAGCACAAGATGAACAACGTGCTGGGCGTGGTTATCCCGCAGGGCGTCAACGGCGACCAGGTGCGTAAGCTGATGCTGGAGGATTTCGGGATTGAAATCGGCACCTCGTTTGGCCCGCTGCACGGCAAAGTGTGGCGCATTGGCACCATGGGCTACAACGCGCGCAAAGACTGCGTGATGACCACCCTGAGCGCGCTGGAGTCGGTGCTGAACTACCTGAAATTCACCACCACGCAGGGTGCCGCCATGCAGGCCGCGTGGGACCACTATCGCCGCGAGACGCCGCAATGAGCCCGGCGGCAGAACGGGTGATGGCCCGCGCCGACGCGCTGGCCGCCATCAGCGAAACCCCGGATGCGCTGACGAGGGTTTATCTCTCCACCCAGCATCTGCAGGCCAACCAGCTGGTGGGGCAGTGGATGAGCCAGGCGGGAATGACCGTCTGGCAGGACAGCGTGGGCAACATCTGTGGACGCTATGAGGGCGCGCAGAAAGGGGCGCAGGCGGTGCTGCTCGGCTCGCATCTCGATACCGTGCGCAATGCCGGGCGCTACGACGGTATGCTCGGCGTGCTTGCCGCCATTGAGGTGGTGGACAGCCTGCACCAGCAGGGGGTGCATCTGGCCCAGGCCATTGAGATTGTCGGCTTTTGCGACGAAGAGGGAACCCGCTTCGGCATTACGCTGTTAGGCAGCCGGGGGCTGATGGGCACCTGGCCGCAGGGCTGGCTGGAAAAAGCCGACGCCAGCGGGATCAGCGTGGCGCAGGCGATGACCCTGATGGGGCTCGATCCTGCCCGCGTGCTCCATGCCGCGCGCCGTCAGGAGGATTTCAGCGCCTATCTGGAGCTGCATATTGAGCAGGGGCCGTGCCTTGAGCAGGAGGCGCTCGCCCTTGGCGTGGTGGAAGCCATTAACGGCGCGCGCCGTCTGAACTGCCGCTTTACCGGCGAGGCCGGGCACGCGGGAACCGTGCCGATGCTCCACCGCAGGGACGCGCTGGCCGCCGCCGCCGAGTGGATGGTTATCATTGAAAACGCTACCCGACAGCAGGGCGGCAACCTGGTGGCGACGGTTGGTGAGCTGCGCTGCCTGCCGGGGGCGGTGAACGTGATCCCCGGCGAGGTTCAGCTCTCGCTGGATATTCGCGGGCCGCAGGATGCGCCGCTGGATCGGTTGCTTAACGACCTGCTGGAACATGCCCAGGCGATCGCCTCGCGTCGCGGTCTGGACTTCAGCGCCGAGGAGTTTTACCGCATTGCCGCCACGCCGTGCGATATCCACCTGCAAAAGGTGCTGGGAGAGGCCGTCACATCGGTACAGGGGCGCTCGCTATCGCTGCCCAGCGGTGCGGGCCACGATGCGATTGCCATCGCGGAACGCTGGCCGGTCGGCATGCTGTTTGTGCGCTGCAAAGGGGGCGTCAGCCACCATCCGGCGGAATCGGTGATGGCTGAGGATGTCGCCCTCGCGATTGAGGCGTTTGGGCGGGCGGTAAGAACGCTTGGTGCGATCTGAGTATTGCCCGGCGGCGCTACGCTTGCACGGGCCTACGGGATGGGTAGGCCGGGTAAGCGCAGCGCCACCCGGCAGGGAACTACGTTACTCCAGCCCCAGCGTATATTGCGCGATCTTGAAGTAGATAATCAGCCCGGTGCCGTCGATAAGCGTCGCGATAAACGGCGCGGAGACGACCGCCGGGTCAATGCCGCAGCGCTTGAGCACCATCGGAATGACCGACGACACGATCGCACTCCAGAGCGTAATGCACACCAGCGTCAGGCTGACGATAAGCGTAATTTCCAACCCAATCCCCATCATCCAGGCGCGAATGCACCCGGCGACACCGAGCGTGGCGGCAATCATCAGCGAGGTGGTCATCTCTTTACGCAGCACGCGGCCAACGTCGCGCAGACGAACTTCCCCCAGCGCCATGGCGCGCACCAGGGTGGAGGTGATTTGCGTCCCGCTGTTGCCGCCCGTGCCGATCAGCAGCGGAATAAAGAACGCCAGCGCGATGGCGGACTCCAGCGCCTCTTCAAAATGCTGGATCACCGAGCTGGTGTAGGCCTCCGCGACAAACAGCAGCAGCAGCCAGACGGAGCGTTTCTTCCACAGGCTATACGGGCTGGTGTCCAGATAGGGCTTCTCCAGCGGCAGCGTCGCCCCCTGAAGCTGGGCGTCTTCGGTGACGTCATCTTCCAGCAGGTGGGCGATTTCGCGCTCGGTCAGGCAGCCGACGAGCTTGCCGTGGGTGACCACGGGCACCACGTCCGCGCCGCCGTGCGCCAGCAGTCCGGCAACGTCGGCACGTTCGTCCTCCGGTTTGACCTGCAAAAACTGCGAAATCATCAGCGATTTCACCGGCTGTACCGTATCGGCGGTTTGCAGCAATTTGCGCACGGCAACCATGCCCGCCAGGCGGCCATTGTCTTCAATAAAAATATGAGACGGAATATTGTCGTCTTTTAATTTTTCGAAGAATTGCTCGCGCGCCAGCGCCACGCATAATGAAATATCGAGGACAATAAAATCGGTATTCATATATTGCGCGATCGCGCTGTCATTGAATGCCAGGTTCTGGTTGTGAATAGCGTAAGACATAGTGAATTCCCTTTGAATAATAACATCTCTCAGGGGCGAGCAAGACAGGGCATGTCGAAGAGGAGATCCCCACGTCCTGGGTTCAGCACTGTACACCGTATCCCACGAGGGAAGTTATACTGACAAAGCCTTGATTCGACAGTGCCTGTTTTACCCTGTGTCGGTTCTCTCGAACCTACCAGAGCGATAACGTGTATTTGTACAGGAGCCTCGCCATAACGAGATCGTTGTAAAACGTGAGGAATAATACTCTTATTTAAATTTACCGCTCAGAAAATTAAATAATGTTTAAGAACGGTTTAGACGATTTTTATTAATAAAATGTTGAGGGTTTATTTAAGTTAATTCATTTCTAATGGAGGATTAAATAATCAACGGAGGAGAGGATAATGGCGTGGTTTGATAATCTGCTGAATCATTTTGCGCTGTATCCGGCACATCTTTTCGCGCTGTTATTTGTGATGGCGCTGAGTAAATCGACGGTGCTAGTCTCCTCCGTGCTGCCGCCCGCCTCGGTGATGCTGCTGGCGGGCATTACCGTCAGCCAGGCGAGCATGCATCCTGCGCTGGCGTGGCTGGCCGTGGTGCTAGGGGCAACGGCGGGTTCGGTGCTGAACTACCATATCGGCCAGCTGATGGGGCACACGCGATGGATGACCCGCTTCTCGGCAAAGCACGCCGGTAAAATGCTGCGGGTGCAGCATCAGCTGCAGAAAAACGGGGTGCTGGTCCTGTTCACCGCGCGCTTTCTGGCGGTGCTGCGCTACATCGTGCCGCTGGCGGCGGGAATGCTCAGGCTGAATGCAGTCAAGGTCTACGCCGTCAGCCTGCTTTCCGCCTGCGCATGGGCGGCGCTGTATGTCGGCATCGTCACCGGCATCAGCGCCTTTTGAATTACAAACTCCCCATTCCGCCGTCGACCAGCAGCTCCGTTCCCACCGTGTAGCTCGACTCGTCGGAGGCCAGATAGAGCGCGGCTTTTGCCAGCTCCGTCGTCGAGCCCATTCTGCCGAGCGGCACCAGCTTGATGATCTCCGCCATCATCGCGTTAAGCGCCTCGTCGCTTAAGCCCGTTTTGGTAAACGCCGGGGTCTCCACCGGACCGGGGCTCAGGCCGTTGACGCGGATCCCGCGCGGCAGCAGCTCCGCCGACAGCGTGCGCGCCAGCGACAGCAGGGCGGCTTTGCTCGCGGCATACACGCTGCTGGTGGGCAGGCCGATACGCGCGCTCACCGAGCCGCAGAGGATCACCGACGACGGGTTATTCAGCAGCGGCAGCAGCGCCTGAATTAAAAAGAACGGCCCCTTCAGGTTGATGCCCATCAGGCGGTCCCAGGCATCCTCCTGCCAGGCTTCCAGCGGCGCGTGCGTCACGTCACCGGCGTTGAGAAACACCGCGTCCAGGCGTGGCCAGCGGGCGGCGAGGGTTTCCGCCAGTGCTTTTTGCGAGGCGATATCTCCCGCATCGGTCGGGATCACCCAGGCCTTATCGCCAAGAATACGTTCTGCTTCGGCGAGGGTGTCCGGGTTGCGTCCGGTCACGGCGACGCGCGCGCCTTCGGCGATAAACGCCTGCGCGGTGGCAAGACCGATGCCGCTGGTGCCGCCGGTAATCAGCGTATATTTATCTGTTAAACGACCCATGTTCTTCTCCTGAAATGTCTCTGGAGAAAGCACTATAGAAACGTTAGTATCGAAAGGAAACCAGGTACCAAATGGATACTAAAGAGGCAAGAGGTGTGCTATGGCAGAAATGCTGGAGGAGTGCTGTGAAAAAAAATCTGAGGCGTATACCTGCCCGATGACGCAGTTTGTTAACCTGATTTCCGGTAAATGGGCGATCCCCATTCTGTACCGTCTGATTGTGTTCAACACGCCCGTACGCTTTGGCGATCTGCTGCGGGCCGCTGCCCCCATCACGCAGAAAGAGCTGACGAAGCAGCTGCGCCTGTTTGAGCAGCGCGGGCTGGTGACGCGGACGGTCTACCCGGAGATCCCGCCGCGCGTGGAGTATCAGATCACCGAGCTGGGGCTAACCCTGCAGGACGCACTCTCCCCGCTGGCCGCCTGGATGAGCGAGTACGGCGACCAGCTTGAGCGTTAGGCTACTGTTTCACGTAGCGCGGTGCCGGAATGCCGGTGCGCGCGCTGTTGAACAGCTCAAGACGTGCCGCTTCGTAGCGATCCCACAGGCCGGCGTCATGCATCGGCGGGATGGTGATCGTTTCACCCTGATCCAGACCCGCCAGCGACGCATCCACCATATCGTCGGTGGTCATCACCGATCCTTTCGGCAGATCGTTCACCGTGACGCCCGAATGGCTCCAGATTTCCGTCGCCGTGGCGGCGGGCAGCACGGCCTGAATGCGCACGCTGCTGTCGGCAAATTCTTCCTGTAACCCACGGGTAAAGCTCAACACCCACGCCTTGGTGGCGCTGTAGAGCGCGCTGCCCGCCCGGACGTGCAGAGCCAGCACGGACGCGATATTGATCAGCGTGCCGCGATTGTTCTGCGCCAGGCGCGGCAGGATGGCGTAGGTCAGACGCATCAGCGCCGTGGTGTTCAGGGTGTTAATGGCCTGATGCTGCGCCACATCGCCCGCGAGGAACGGCGCCATCTGCGCGGTGCCCGCGTTGTTAATGAGCGTATCAATGGCGGTATTGCTGCGCAGCGCCTCTTCCACGGCGCGGATCCCGGCTTCATCGGTAAGATCGGCCACCAGAATATCGACGGCCACGCCGTAGCGCGCGCGAAGGTCGGCGGCAAGGGTGTTCAGGCGATCTTCGCGACGGGCGACCAGCACCAGGTTAGCGCCGCGCGCGGCAAGGCGATCGGCATAAACGGCACCAATCCCGGAAGAGGCACCCGTAATCAGGGCGGTGGTGATTTGCGTAGTCATCGTGTGTTACCTCAGGGCAAAGTGGGTTATTTGGTTTCAAGATGAAACTGAATAAACTCTCTGCTATTTGGTTTTATAATGCAACCATATTTGCGAGCATTTTGTGCTGTTGCCGTCGGGAACGATCAGGAGGGGAGTTTCGCCACGATCTCTTCAGGCGTCAGTTCGCGGCCATCGTCGGCGATAAGCGCCAGTTTGCGCAGGGGTTTGCGCTGTTCGGTATCGACCAGCACGGTGCCGCATTCGTTATCCGCAAACAAAAATTCATTGCCCCACTGGGAGAGGGCAACCAGCACCGTTTGCAGGGCACGCCCCTTGTCGGTCAGGACGTATTCCTGCCAGGCGCTGCCGTCGGACGCGGGCTGAAGCCGGAGGATGCCTTCGTCGACCAGCAGTTTCAGCCGCGTGGTCAGCATGTTTTTCGCGATGCCGAGGCTTTTCTGGAACTCGCCGAAGCGCTTAATCCCGCGCAGCGCGTCGCGAACAATCAGCAGCGACCACCAGTCGCCGATGATATCCAGCGAACGGGCGACGGGGCAGGTGCTCTCTTCGAGGCGGGTACGTTTCACGGTCAATTCTCCGGTGGGGTGTGGTTTTATTATAAAACTTATTGGCACACACCGTAAGCACGTTAATCATCAGTTTGAGAAATGCTTCCCGGAAAATTGTCACGAATCTGTCACACTGAACGCGACATTTTAAAACGAGTGAGGAATTAGGGATGAAAAAAGCACTACTCGCGCTGGCAGTCGCCGGTTCCATTTCAGCAACGTTTGGCGTGCAGGCGCAAGAGACGCCGGAAGGGTATCAGCTGGAGCAAGTTTTAATCATGAGCCGTCACAACCTGCGCGCGCCGCTCGCCAATAACGGTAGCGTGCTGGAGCAGTCCACGCCGAAGCAGTGGCCGGAGTGGGAGGTGCCGGGCGGTCAGCTCACCACCAAGGGCGGCGTGCTGGAAGTCTATATGGGCCATTACATGCGCGAGTGGCTGGCGCAGCAGGGGATGGTGAAGACGGGAGAATGCCCAGCGGCGGATAGCGTTTATGCTTACGCCAACAGCCTGCAGCGTACCGTCGCCACCGCGCAGTTCTTCATCACCGGTGCGTTCCCGGGCTGCGACGTTCCCGTGCACCATCAGGAAAAAATGGGCACCATGGATCCGACCTTTAATCCGGTGATTACCGATAACTCGCCGGAATTTCGCGAAAAAGCGCTCAAGGCGATGGAGTCCGAGCGGCAGAAAATGCAGCTGGGCGAAAGCTATAAGCTGCTGGAGCAGATGACGAACTACGCGGATTCCCCGTCCTGCAAAGAGAAAAAGGTCTGCTCGCTGACTGACGCGAAAGATACCTTCAGCGCCGACTATGAAAAAGAGCCTGGCGTATCCGGGCCGCTGAAGGTGGGTAACTCGCTGGTGGACGCGTTCACGCTGCAGTATTACGAAGGCTTCCCGGCCGACCAGGTGGCCTGGGGCGAAATCAAAACCGACCAGCAGTGGCGCGTGCTGTCGAAGCTGAAGAACGGCTATCAGGACTCGCTGTTTACCTCCACCGAAGTGGCGCAAAACGTGGCGAAGCCGCTGGTGAAGTACATTGATAAAACGCTGGTCACCGAACAGGCAAAAGCGCCGAAAATCACCCTGCTGGTGGGGCACGACTCGAACATTGCTTCCCTGCTGACGGCCCTGGATTTCAAACCCTATCAGCTGCACGACCAGCAGGAGCGCACCCCAATTGGCGGCAAGATTGTTTTCCAGCGCTGGCATGACAAAAATGCCAACCAGGAGCTGATGAAAATTGAGTATGTCTACCAGAGCTCAGAGCAGCTGCGTAACGCCAGCGTGCTGTCGCTGCAGTCGCCCGCGCAGCGCGTGACGCTGGAGCTGAAAGGCTGCCCGGTGGATGCGAACGGCTTCTGTCCTGTCGATAAATTCAATGCGGTGATGAATAACGCGGCGAAGTAAAAGAGAACCCCCCGCTGCGGCGGGGGGAAACGCTTAGACGTTTTTACGTTCGATGGTTTGCTCGCCCCAGAAGAGCGAGTCTTTATCCGTTTTTTCGAAGGCGCGCACCAGCACCTCATCGTTACCTTCCTCCCAAATCTGCTCGGCCAGCTTTTCATCGTACTTCGCGACTTCAAAGATAGCTTCGGCAATCTCCGGAGAGGTGTTGCGTAAACTTGCCCATTCGCCCACGTGGTGAGCTTTGGATTCTTGAGTTGGCATGCTTGTCCTCCTGTTGGGTGTTAGCCGTTCAGTTTTTTGGCCAGACCCGCGACGTATTCACCCTGATAGCGGGCGATAGACAGTTCTTCATTGCTTGGCTGACGTGAGCCATCCCCACCGGCAATGGTGGTTGCGCCGTACGGCGTACCGCCACGCACCTGGGAAATGTCAAACAGCTCCTGGGCGCCGTAGCCAATCGGCACAATCACCATCCCGTGATGAGCAAGGGTAGTCCAGGTTGAGGTAATCGTCTGCTCCTGACCGCCGCCGGTGCCGGTAGAGCTGAATACGCTGGCGAGTTTGCCGTAGAGCGCCCCGGATGCCCAAAGTCCGCCGGTTTGATCGAGGAAGGTGCGCATCTGGCCCGACATATTGCCGAAGCGGGTCGGTGTGCCGAAGATAATGGCATCATAGTCCGCCAGCTCCTGCGGGGTGGCGACCGGGGCGTTTTGCGTTTTCCCCCCGGCTTTCAGGAAGGCTTCCGCCTGCATGGTTTCCGGTACGCGTTTCACCACAACCTCAACGCCATCAACCCTGTTCGCACCTTCTGCTACCGCGTGAGCCATGGTTTCAATGTGTCCATACATGGAATAATAGAGCACCAGAACTTTTGCCATTTTGCATCACTCCTCGTTGGTTTTTCTGACAGCGGATCGCTGCGTTCTTTTAAAGATATGCCATCACAGCCAGACTGCAAAAATGAACGGCATTTCTTTGATTTATAACAATATGGTTACAAAAAGGCTTTGTAGCAAAATGAAACAACTTTTTGGCAGCAGATTTTTGAAATGATAAGAAAGGTTTATGAATCGCCGCCGCGTCATCTCACCCGAAAGGCTGAGTTCATGTTGCAGAATATTACCTGCGGCTTGCCGGATAGCGGCATTCCACTAAGCTTAGTTTCACGCGGCACAGATAAAGGCACTGTCCTTGTGTTGCGAGGTGAAAGAATCCTCTTTTACTGAATGCAATATGATGTCTAATGTTTCACATTCTGGAGGTTAGAGATGGCAAACCATCGTGGTGGTTCAGGTAATTTCGCAGAAGACCGTGAAAGAGCATCAGAAGCAGGCCGTAAAGGTGGCCAGCATAGCGGGGGCAACTTCAAGAATGACCCGCAACGCGCATCTGAAGCTGGCAAGAAAGGGGGGAAAAACAGCCACGGCAGCAGTAAGTAACACGCCGGGTTGAACCCCTGCCGCCGGGATCTCCCGGCGGTTTTTTTATTTCTGCAACATTGAACTGTAACCAAAGGCAACGCACACTAGAGAATTGATCTTAACCGCGAGTGCCGCATGTCTGTCTCACGCTTCAAATTCTCCGTTAAACCGCAGGAAGCCATCCTCATTCTCATCACCATGTTCTGGGGCGGGACGTTTCTGGCCGTTCAGTACGCGGTGACCCTCAGCGATCCGTTCTTTTTTGTTGGCCTGCGCTTTGCGACGGCGGCGCTTGCCGTGGGGCTAATTTCGCTTAAAACGCTGCGGGGGCTGACGCTGAAAGAACTTAAGGCCGGCGTGGCGATTGGGGTGGCGATAGCGATGGGCTACAGCCTGCAAACGTGGGGATTGCAGACCATCTCCAGCAGTAAATCCGCGTTTATCACCGCCATGTATGTGCCGCTGGTGCCGCTGCTGCAGTGGCTGTGCCTGGGGCGGCTGCCGGGGCTGATGTCCTGTATTGGCATCGTGCTGGCGTTTATCGGCCTGATCTTACTGGCCGGGCCGGAAAACAACCTGCTTGCGCTGGGGCCGGGCGAAATCATCACCCTGATAGGGGCGATTGCCATTGCGGCGGAAATTATTCTGATTAGCGCCTGGGCGGGCAAGGTCGACGTCAAGCGGGTAACGGTGGTGCAGCTCGCCACAGCGTCGCTGGTGGCGTTTGCGACGATGGTGCCGGCAGGGGAGTCCGTGCCGCCGATGTCCACCGGCCTGGTGGTGGTCGCACTGGGGCTGGGTATCTTCAGCGCCATTATTCAGGTCACCATGAACTGGGCGCAGCGCAGCGTATCGCCAACCCGCGCGACGGTGATTTATACCGGTGAACCGGTCTGGGCGGGGATTTTCGGACGCATCGCAGGTGAGCGTTTGCCGCTTCTGGCGCTGGTGGGCGCGGCATTCATTGTCGCCGGGGTGCTGGTGAGCGAGTTAAAGCTCAAACGGAAGAAAAACGCGCTGCCAGAAAATGACAGCGCGACGTTAAATCAGGAATCCTGATGCACTACGGCGCCCTGCGGCGCGGCGGCCATCCGGCGGCTCAGCAGGGCGTTAAGCAGGATCGCACCGAAGGTCGCCGTGCCAATCCCGCCAATCGTAAACCCGCCCAGCGTCAGGGCAAAATCGCCTGCGCCCAGCACCAGCGTGACCGCCACCATAATCAGGTTGCCGTTCTGGCTGAGATCGACGCGATGCTGCACCCAGATGCGCGCGCCGGCCACGGCGATCAGCCCAAACACCACAATCGATGCCCCGCCGATGACCGGGGACGGAATGGTGTGGATCAGCGCGCCGAACTTCGGTGAGAAGCCGAGCAGCATCGCCATCACCGCCGCCGCCACGAAGACCAGCGTCGAGTAGACCTTGGTTACCGCCATCACGCCGATGTTTTCAGCATAGGTGGTGACGCCGCTGCCGCCCACGGAACCGGAGAGCATGGTCGCCAGACCGTCACCGACGAACGCGCGGCCCATGTACGGATCCATGCTGCGCCCGGTCATCCCCGCAACCGCCTTCAGGTGGCCTAAGTTCTCTGCCACCAGGATCACCGCCACCGGTGCGATAAGCATCATCGCCTGGGTGTTAAAGGTGGGCGAGGTCATTTTCGGCAGGCCGAACCAGGCGGCCTGATGGAGCAGCGTAAAGTCAACCGGCTTGCCCAGACCGAAAACGTTGGCCAGCAGGGCGTAGACCAGACAGGCGACAATCAGCCCAACCAGGATCAGCAGCCGCTGGATCATGCCGCGCGTGAACACCGCCACCAGGCCGATGCACAGCACCGTGATCACCGCCATCCAGCTTTCAAACGGCGAGGCGGAGACGCTCCTGACCGCAATCGGCGCGAGGTTGAGGCCAATCGCCATCACCACGGCGCCCGTCACGACGGGAGGCATCATTCGCTCTATCCAGCGCGTGCCGATTTTCATCACCACCAGACCAATCAGGGTGTACACCAGGCCGCAGGCAATGATGCCGCCGAGGGCCACGCTCAGGTTGGGGTTGATCCCCTGGCCGTTAAACCCGGTGGTGGCGATGACGACGCCGACAAAGGCGGCGCTGGATCCGAGATAGCTGGGCACGCGCCCGCCGGTGACGAAAAAGAACAGCAGCGTGCCGATACCCGACATCAGAATAGACAGGTTGGGATCGAGTCCCATCAGCATCGGCATCAACACCGTGGCGCCAAACATGGCGACCGCGTGCTGAACGCCCATCACCATCGTCTGCCCGAGCGGGAGACGTTCATCCGGCGCGACCACGCCTGCTTCTGTGGAGGTCGATTTCAACTGCCAGTGGGGAAATCCGAACATGGTCTGTCTCCTTAAGGCGGGTTAACAGGCGGGTCGCATAAGCGCGTGATAGCCGCGGTCAAACCACACCAGCCCTTGCGGCGCGGGGTGGCGAATAATCGAAATAATGTCGCAAAACAGAATGTCGTGGGTGCCGACGCTCACCACCTGGCTGATGCGGCAGTCAAACGAGGCCAGCGCATCTTCCAGGCGCGGACAGCCCGTGTCGCCCGTCTGCCAGCGGGCGGCGGCAAAGCGTTCCGCCATCGGCGTTTTCCCGCCAAACAGGTTAGATAAAGGCTCCTGTCCGGCGCTCAGGGTATTCACGCAAAGGGTGCGGTTTTCGCTAAACGTTGGCCAGACGGACGCACCGCGGTTCAGGCACACCAGCAGGGTGGGCGGTGAATCCGTGACGCTGCACACCGCGCTGGCGGTGAAGCCTGCTATCCCCGCCGGGCCGTCGGTGGTGATGATGTTGACCGCCGCGCCAACGCAGGCCATGGCGTCGCGAAAGGTTTGTTTATCCGGTGTTGTCATCATCGCTCCTTACGCCAGCCCGCAGGCATCGTCAAAGTCCAGGCGCGGCAGGCGCCCGTAAAGTTTTCGGGTATCGCCATAGCCTATGTTGATCAGCAGATTGCTTTTAAGCGTCGTGCCGGTGAAAAAGGCTTCGTCGACCTTTTGACGGTCAAATCCCGACATCGGGCCGGTGTCCAGCCCCAGGGCGCGACAGGCGAAAATCAGGTAAGCGGCCTGCATTGAGCTGTTGCGAAAGGCGGTCTCTTCCGCCAGCGCGGGGCTGGTGGTAAACCAGCTCTTTGCATCGCCGTGCGGGAACAGCTCGGGCAGGCGCTCGTAGAATTCACCGTCCCAGGCAATAATCGCCGTGACCGGGGCGGTGAGCGTTTTCTCGAGGTTGCCGCTGGAGAGCGCCGGGCGCAGCTTCTCTTTTCCCTCCGCGCTTCGCACAAACACAATCCGCGCCGGGGAGCAGTTGGCGGACGTGGGCCCCCATTTCATGAGGTTGTAGATTTCGCGCAGCGTTTCGTCGCTGACGGGCATATCCTGCCAGCCGTTATGGGTGCGCGCGCCGGTGAACAGCGTTTCCAGCGCGGCGGGGGTAATGGCTTCGCTCATTAAAGCTCCTTATAAAGCGGGTTCCGGGCTGTGCAGCAGGCTGGCAAGCCCGTTCAGCAGCAGGGTGTTAAAGGTATCCGGCTCGGTGACGTTGCAGGCGTGCCCGCCCTGGCGCATCACCACGCTGTGGCTGTGCGGGATCGCCGCCTGCAGCTCGGATGAGCAGACTGAGGGCACCAGCATGTCGTCGGCAGAACAGACGATCTGTACCGGGCAGCGAATGCGCGCCGCATGGCGGCTGAAGTCGGCCTTTTTCAGGGCGCTGAGCCTGTGCAGCAGGTTGGTTTTACCCTGGAAATGGGCCAGCGCCAGCGCTTCTTCGGCCTCCAGACGGGGCGCGCGGGCGGCCATCCAGTCCGCAGGGTAGAGAAACAGCGGCTGCGCCTCGACCCACGCCTGTGCGCCGCCGTAATGCAGCAGGCGCTCGCGGATCTGAAAGCAGCGGCGGGTGTGGGCGTTGAGGGTCAACCAGCCGTTAACGCACACCAGCGCGGTGAGGGCGTCGGGCCTGTCGAGGGCCAGCTGCAGGCCGACCAGCGCCCCCAGCGCGTGACCCACGACGCTGTAGCGGACAATCCCGGCTTCAGCCAGCGCCTGGGCCAGCTCGTCCGCCATCTGCGCAAGGCTGTACCCTTCCGGCAGGGTGGCGGGGTTATTGCCCGTTCCCCGCTGGTCATAGCACACCACCTGATACTCCGGCTCCAGCGCGGCCAGCTGGGGCAGCCAGTAGCTGCCGCTGCCGCCGAGACCGGAAATAAAGACCACCACGGGCGCGCCCTCGTACGGGGGCGGCGAGACGGAAAGTTTCATACCTGCCTCACTTCGCGATGTGCGCAACGGTGGCGATCTCAACCAGCGCCTCTGGCTTCACCAGCCCGCACTGAATGCAGAACCGCGCCGGTTTATCGCCGGGGAAGAACTCGGCGTAAATCTCGTTAATCGCGGCGTAGTTTTTCCAGTCGGTGATAAAGATGCTGTTGAAGGTCACGTCCTCCATCGTGCCACCCGCCGTTTCGATCACGGTTTTGATCGTCTCCAGTACGTGGCGGGTTTGCGCCTTTGGGTCGTTGATAAACACCACGTTGTTGTCTTTATCAAACGGCAGCGTGCCGGAGACATACACCACGCCGTCGGCGAGGGTGCCGGGCACAAACGGGGCAATGGGCGTGCTGGTGCCCGGCGGAATAATCACGGATTTCGGCATCAGATGTCTCCTCAGGCGATACGGGCGAGCGGGGGAGTCAGGGCGTCGCAGAAATCATTGACGTTACTGACCCAGCCAAAAAAGGTTTCGATGTTGAACAGGGCCGCCTTCTGGGCGAATTCCGGCCCGGCCTGGTGGGTCGCGTCTTCCAGAACCACGCCAAAATACTCGAGGAAAAAGCCGTCGCGCAGGGTCGACTCCACGCAGACGTTGGTGGCGATGCCGGTGAACACCAGATGACGAATGCCCCGGCTGCGCAGCAGGCTGTCGAGCGGGGTGTTGAAAAAGCCGCTGTAGCGCGGTTTGGGCAGAACAATATCGCCCGCCTGCGGTACCAGCTCATCCACCAGCTGATAGTCCCAGCCGCCTTTCGCCAGCAGCTTGCCCTGCAGTTCGGGCCGTTTACGCATGGTTTTCAGGGCGTTCGACTTGTGGAAGTTGGGCGAGCCGGGGCCGCCTGCCTCGACGTACTGGTCATCCCAGCCGTTCTGGAACCAGATGATGAGCATGCCCGCGGCGCGCGCGGCGGCGACGGCAGTTTTAATGTTCTCGATCACCGGCCGGGTGGCGGAGACGTCGAACCCAGCCAGATCCAGATAACCGCCCTGGCTGGCGTAGGCGTTTTGCATGTCCACCACGATCAGCGCGCTCTGCTGCGGCGCGAAGGTGATGGCTTCCGGGCGTGCGTTAAGGGTCGTCATTACGCCACCTCCTTCGTGACGGCAGGGATGTGGGCGCGGCACTGCATCAGCGGCTGGATGCGCTCGCCGAAGGTTTCCACGCCGGTGAGGAAATCGTCGAAGGTCAGTAGAACGCCTTCCGCACCGGGCACGGCCGCCACTTCGTCCAGCATTCTGGCGACGCTGGCGTACGAGCCGACCAGCGTGCCCATGTTGATATTGACGGCGGAGGTCGGGTCGGCCATCTGGCGAACGTTGGTATCCGCCCCGGAGCGGGTATCCTTCTGGCTCTGTTCGGTGAGCCAGCTCAGGGCCTCCTCGTCGGCGCCGTCCTTATAGCGCTCCCATTTGGCGCGCGCGGCGTCGTCGGTTTCGTCGGCGATCACCATAAACAGCACGTAGGAGCCCACGTCGCGCCCGGTTTTGTCGGCGGCCTCTTTCATGCGCGCGGCGGTCGGGGCGAAGGCGGCAGGCGTGTTCACGCCTTTACCGAAGCAGAAGTTGAAGTCGGCGTATTTCGCGGAAAACTCCATCCCCGCGTCGCTTTGTCCGGCGCAAATCACCTTCATCGGCACCGACGGCTGCGGGCTGACGCGGCAGTCGTTCATGGTGAAGAAATCGCCCTTGAAATCGCTTTTGCCGGTCCCCCACAGGTCGCGCAGCACCTGCACGTATTCGGTCAGGTAGTCGTAGCGACGCGAGAAGTAATCGTCACCCGGCCAGAGCCCCATCTGCTCGTACTCCGGTTTTTGCCAGCCGGTGACCAGGTTGACGCCAAAACGCCCGCCGGAGATGGAGTCGATGGTGGAGGCCATGCGCGCGACGATCGCCGGGGGCAGGGTCAGCGTGGCGGCGGTGGCGTAGATTTGGATCCGCGAGGTGACCGCGGCCAGCCCGGCCATCAGGGTAAAGGACTCCAGGTTGTGGTCCCAGAATTCGGTTTTGCCGCCAAAGCCGCGCAGCTTGATCATCGAAAGCGCAAAGTCGAAATGGTAGTGCTCTGCTTTCTGCACGATGGCTTTATTGAGCTCAAAGGTCGGCATGTATTGCGGTGCAGTGGTCGAGATAAGCCAGCCGTTGTTGCCGATGGGTACAAATACGCCAATTTTCATCACGAACCTCTCTTCATTACGTCGCAGGTGTATCGGTGTTTTTGCAAAGGCGGTGCCAGTTTTGAAAATGGCTGTGTTATTAATGTGTTAATCAGAAGTTGGTGGATTGATGCGGCTAAATGTGGACTAACTGGTCAAAAACATTGCACAGAAAACAGGCATTCATGCGCGATCGGAGTGCAGGATGTCGTGGCGAGTCGGGGGTTTTGCTATGCTGAGGGCAACGCAGAATAAGGAGAGCGGGAATGGCACAAGGCGCAGTGAAAACACCAGGTAAACGTTCGCAGGCGGTGAGCGCCAAGAAGCAGGCGATCCTCAGCGCGGCGCTGGAGACTTTTTCGCAGTTTGGTATTCACGGCACGCGCCTGGAGCAGGTGGCGGAGCAGTCCGGCGTATCCAAAACCAATCTGCTTTACTACTACCCGTCGAAAGAGGCGCTCTATATCGCGGTGATGCAGCAGATCCTCGATATCTGGCTGGCGCCCCTCAAAGCGTTCCGCGCGGAGCTGGCCCCGCTGGTGGCGATCAAAGAGTACATTCGCCTGAAGCTGGAGGTGTCGCGCGATTACCCGCAGGCGTCGCGACTGTTTTGTCTTGAGATGCTGCAGGGCGCGCCGCTGCTGCAGGCGGAATTAACCGGCGATCTAAAACAGCTGGTGGACGATAAGTCGGCCATTATTGCCGGATGGGTCGCCAGCGGAAAACTGGCCCCGGTCGACCCGCATCATCTGATCTTTATGATCTGGGCCTCCACCCAGCATTACGCTGACTTTGCGGCCCAGGTTGAGGCGGTGACCGGTAAAACGCTCCAGGACGAGGCGTTTTTCCACAGCACCCTGGAAAACGTGCAGCGGATGATTATCGAAGGGATCCGCCTGCGCTAGTTTCCCCTCACCCCAGCCCTCTCCCTCAAGGGAGAGGGGGTCGTCCGCGCAGGTATTATTTTGTGGGGATCCCTCAGCCCGGCGGGAGAGGGCAGCTTAAGTCGCCCTCTTCACACTGCATCAGCGAGGCCAGAAACGCTTCTCGCTCCACGGTTTTCTCCGCCAGACACTGGTTAACAATCATTGGCTGGACGCTACCGCCTTCCGTCCCCGAACCGATAAACGCGCAGTCCGCATCGCGCAGGGTAATCCACGCCTGCTGCGCCTTTTTCAGCAGGTCGCGCTGGGGTGCCGCTGCACGCTTAACGGCGGCCTGATACGTCTGGTTGAGTTTTTTATCGGCAGCCTGGTACTGCTGCGCGCTACAGGTATTCAGTTCAAGCTGGGTGGTCGCGTTGTCGCACTCGTCGGCCAGCGCGCTGGCGCTCAGCAGCAGTGCCGCACTGGCGATAAGATATCGTTTCATATACTCCCCAATAAAATAAGGCTCCGTCTCCGGAGCCTTATTAGCACAGCGTTAGCCTATTGTCATCAGGCTGGCATTACCGCCTGCCGCCGCGGTGTTGACGCTGAGCGAGCGCTCCACGTACAGACGCTCCAGCAGCAGGTTAGTTTCTCCGCGCGCAAAGCCCTGCACGGAAACGATGGCGCCGCTGCGGGCCGCAACCTGCTCGCACAGTTCGCGCAGCTGATCGGAATCACCGTGGTAGATCACCGCATCAAACGGCTGGGTCAGCAGGTTATCGGCTTTCGCGAAGCGAATGCGGGCCGAGACCGCCTTCGGCAGCTGTTTGGCGAGATCGCGATGCAGGGCATCTTCCGGCCACAGCACTTCACAGCCGGTTGCCATGGCGGCGGCCAGCTGCACCAGCGCGTCCTGCTCGTTATCGGCCACGCACAGCACGCGCTCGCGCGGCATCAGCGTCCAGGTGTTGCGCTCGCCGGTTGGACCCGGCAGCAGACGCTGCGTGCCCGCCTGCGCCAGCTCGCCGTACTGCTTCGCGACGGCACGCAGTTCAGGACGTTTTTCGGCCCATGTAATGAGCGCCTCCAGCGGCTGGGTCAGCACGGTTTTCAGCTGCGCATCCACCGGATAGTCCGCATCCTGGCGTGCCAGGGTGACGCCCAGGGCGTTCTCCGGACGGTTCGCCAGCAGACGGTACAGGTAGAGCGGACCGCCCGCTTTCGGACCGGTGCCGGAAAGGCCTTCGCCGCCGAACGGCTGTACGCCCACGACCGCGCCAACCATGTTGCGGTTAACGTACAGGTTGCCCACTTTGGCGCTACCGGTGACCTGCGCGATAGTCTCGTCGATACGGGTATGCACGCCGAGCGTCAGGCCATAGCCGGAGGCGTTGATCTGCTCAACCAGCTCGTTCAGGTTGTTACGGTTGTAGCGCACCACGTGCAGCACCGGGCCGAAGACCTCTTTTTTCAGCTCGTCGAAGCTTGCCAGCTCAATCAGCGTTGGCGGCACAAAGGTGCCGGTCCGCCATTCGCGCGCATCTTCGCTGTTCTCGCGCACCGCCTGGAACACCGGGCGGCCTTTCGCGCGCATGGTCTGAATGTGGTTTTCGATGTTGGCTTTGGCTTCCGCGTCGATCACCGGCCCGATATCGGTGGTGAGACGGCCCGGGTTGCCCATGCGGCATTCGGCCATCGCGCCGCGCAGCATCTTCAGCGTGTGGTCCGCCACGTCGTCCTGCAGGCACAGCACGCGCAGGGCGGAGCAGCGCTGGCCGGCGCTGTCGAACGCGGAGGCCAGCACGTCGACCACCACCTGCTCGGTAAGGGCAGAGGAGTCAACGATCATGGCGTTCATCCCGCCGGTTTCCGCGATGAGCGGCGTAGGACGGCCCTGCGCATCCAGACGGGTGGCAATATTGCGCTGCAGCAGCGACGCCACTTCGGTCGAGCCGGTGAACATCACGCCGCGCACGCGGTTATCGGAGGTCAGTTTGGCACCGACCGTTTCACCGCGGCCCGGCAGCAGCTGAACCACGCCCGCCGGCACGCCGGCTTCCAGAAGAATGCTGATGCCCTGCGCGGCAATCAGCGGGGTCTGCTCTGCCGGTTTTGCCAGCACGCTGTTGCCTGCGGCCAGCGCGGCGGCAATCTGGCCGGTGAAGATCGCCAGCGGGAAGTTCCACGGGCTGATACAGACGACCGGACCCAGCGGACGGTGGGTTTCGTTATCGAAATCATCGCGCACCTGACCGGCGTAGTAGTGGAGGAAATCAACCGCCTCGCGCACTTCGGCAATCGCGTTGCTGAAGGTTTTGCCCGCTTCGCGCACCAGAATGCCGATGAGCGACTGCATCTGATCTTCCATCAGCACCGCCGCGCGCTCCAGAATCGCGGCGCGCTCCTGCGGCGGCGTGGCAAACCAGATAGGGGCGTTGTTCACCGCGCTGTCCAGCGCCTGATCCACTTCCGCTTCGGTCGCTTCACGCGCGTAGCCGACGATATCCTTCGGCTCGGCCGGGTTGATCACCGGCTGCATTTCGCCGTCTGCAACGGGCTGCTCCAGCATCGGTTTGGCCTGCCACTTCTGCAGCGCGCTGTTGAGCAGGGCAGAGGAGAGGGACGCCAGACGGTGTTCGTTGGCGAGATCCAGACCCGCCGAGTTGACGCGGCCATTGCCGTACAGCTCGCGCGGCAGGGCAATCTTCGGATGCGGCAGGCCAACCTGGCCTTCCTGTGCCGCCATCTTCTCAACGGCCTGCACCGGATCGGCCACCAGCTCGTCCAGCGGCAGGGTGGTATCGGCGATGCGGTTAACGAAAGAGGTGTTCGCACCGTTTTCCAGCAGACGACGCACCAGGTACGCCAGCAGGGTTTCGTGCGTACCTACCGGGGCGTAAATACGGCACGGGCGGTTCAGCTTGCCGTCCGCCACTTTACCGGTGACCTGCTCGTACAGCGGTTCACCCATGCCGTGCAGGCACTGGAACTCGTACTGGCCCGGGTAGTAGTTCTGCCCGGCCAGGCTGTAGATCGCCGCCAGGGTGTGGGCGTTGTGGGTAGCGAACTGTGGATAGATCAGGTTCGGCACGCCGAGCAGCTTTTTCGCACAGGCGAGGTAAGAGACGTCGGTGTATACCTTGCGGGTATAGACCGGATAGCCTTCCAGCCCTTCCATCTGTGCGCGTTTGATTTCGCTGTCCCAGTAGGCGCCTTTCACCAGACGGATCATCAGGCGACGGCGGCTGCGGCTTGCCAGGTCAATCAGGTAATCAATGACGAACGGGCAGCGCTTCTGGTAGGCCTGGATAACGAAGCCAATGCCGTTCCAGCCTGCCAGCTCCGGCTCGAAGCACAGTTTTTCCAGCAGATCGAGGGAGATCTCCAGACGGTCGGCCTCTTCGGCGTCAATGTTGATCCCGATGTCATACTGGCGCGCCAGCAGGGTCAGGGATTTCAGGCGCGGGTAGAGTTCTTCCATCACACGGTCGTACTGCGCGCGGCTGTAGCGCGGGTGCAGAGCAGAGAGCTTGATAGAGATGCCCGGGCCTTCATAAATACCGCGACCGTTGGACGCTTTACCAATGGCGTGGATCGCCTGCTGGTAAGAAACCATGTAGGCCTGCGCGTCGGCGGCGGTCAGGGCCGCTTCGCCCAGCATGTCGTACGAGTAGCGGAAACCTTTATCTTCCAGCTTGCGGGCGTTCGCCAGCGCTTCGGCAATGGTTTCCCCGGTGACAAACTGCTCGCCCATCAGACGCATCGCCATGTCCACGCCTTTGCGGATCAGCGGCTCGCCGCTCTTGCCGATGATGCGGTTCAGGGAGCGGGAGAGGTTGGCTTCGTTATGAGTGGAGACCAGTTTGCCGGTAAACAGCAGGCCCCAGGTGGCGGCATTGACGAACAGCGACGGGCTGCGGCCAATGTGTGAATGCCAGTTACCGTTGCTGATCTTGTCGCGGATCAGCGCGTCGCGGGTGGCTTTATCCGGAATACGCAGCAGCGCTTCCGCGAGGCACATCAGCGCCACGCCTTCCTGAGACGAGAGGGAAAACTCCTGCAGCAGACCCTGAACCATCCCGGCGCGGCCGGTGGCGGTTTTCTGGTTGCGCAGCTTGTCGGCTAACTGATACGCCAGGCTGTGCGCCTGTGCGGCAATGGCTTCCGGCAGGCGAGCCTGCTCCAGCAGCATCGGCACGGCGTCGGTTTCGGCACGGCGGTAGGCGCCGGTAATAGCGGCACGGCTGACGGACTGCGGCAGGATCTGCTCGGCAAATTCAAGGAACGGCTGATGGTTCTCGTCGCCAGCGGCCGGGGCTTCTTCGCTTTCATTCGCCGCACCGGCCAGCAGGGCAGGCAGCTCCGGCAGGCCCTCATCGCTCTCGAGTCTTTCGAGATAGTTAAAAATCGCCTGCTTAATTAACCAGTGCGGCGTGCGGTCAATGCGGGTTGCTGCGGTCTTAATCCGTTCGCGGGTTGCGTCATCCAGCTTAACCCCCATGGTGGTCATACCCATGCCAAAGCTCCTGTTGTTCTGTAATAGCGTTCTGTTGATAGCGTGAAATATCCACCATGTTGCAACTTTGTGCAACCGTGTTAAATGTGACCTGGTTTGCAACCCGGAAAATGAATGGATTGTTAACGAATGGTTAGCTGGAAAAACGCACTGGCTTTTGTGCAGGAGGCCTGGTTTTATGCGGTAGTTAACACTTTTCAAAGGTGCAACCCGCAAAAGCGTGAGCGAGTGCAACCTATAGGAAACTCGTATCAAACCGGGGATGAAATTGATGTAAATGCAGTGTTAAATCGTTTGTCAGCGGAAGGCGCATACGGCAGGATAGCGCGCCCAACCGAAACACAAGATACATTCACCTCGTTCCGGTGATCATATAACAAGGCAGCCCGGATGGTTGTCGCTCGACATTTTGGAGAATTTGAATGGCTATTAGCACACCGATGCTGGTGACATTTCTCGTTTATATTTTTGGCATGATCCTGATAGGGTTTTTGGCGTGGCGTTCTACAAAGAACTTTGACGACTACATTCTGGGCGGACGCAGTTTAGGCCCGATGGTGACCGCACTCTCTGCGGGCGCCTCCGACATGAGCGGCTGGCTGCTGATGGGGCTGCCCGGCGCGATTTTCATCTCCGGTATCTCTGAAAGCTGGATCGCCATCGGCCTGACCGTCGGCGCGTGGATCAACTGGAAGCTGGTGGCAGGCCGTCTGCGCGTGCATACCGAGGCCAACAACAACGCCCTGACGCTGCCGGATTACTTCACCGGACGTTTTGAAGATAACAGCCGCATCCTGCGCATTATCTCTGCGGTAGTTATCCTGCTGTTCTTCACCATTTACTGTGCCTCCGGCATCGTGGCCGGCGCGCGTCTGTTCGAAAGCACCTTCGGCATGAGCTACGAAACCGCCCTGTGGGCCGGTGCTGCGGCGACCATCCTCTATACCTTCGTGGGCGGGTTCCTGGCGGTAAGCTGGACCGATACCGTGCAGGCGAGCCTGATGATCTTCGCCCTGATCCTGACTCCGGTGATTGTGATTTTCACCGTTGGCGGCTTTGGCGAATCGCTGGAAGTGATCAAGCAGAAGAGCATCGAAAACGTCGACATGCTGAAAGGGCTGAACTTCGTGGCCATCGTCTCCCTGATGGGCTGGGGCCTGGGCTACTTCGGTCAGCCGCATATCCTGGCGCGCTTTATGGCGGCGGATTCTCACCACACCATCGTTCATGCCCGTCGCATCAGCATGACGTGGATGATCCTGTGTCTGGCGGGGGCGTGTGCGGTCGGCTTCTTCGGCATCGCGTACTTCAACAACAACCCGGCGCAGGCGGGCGCGGTGAACCAGAACGCCGAGCGCGTGTTCATCGAGCTGGCGCAAATTCTGTTTAACCCGTGGATTGCCGGTATTCTGCTCTCCGCAATCCTGGCGGCGGTGATGTCTACCCTGAGCTGCCAGCTGCTGGTCTGCTCCAGTGCGATCACCGAAGACCTCTACAAAGCCTTCCTGCGTAAAAACGCGAGCCAGAAAGAGCTGGTGTGGGTAGGGCGCTTTATGGTGCTGCTGGTGGCGCTGATTGCCATCGCGCTGGCGGCCAACCCGGAAAACCGCGTGCTGGGCCTGGTGAGCTACGCGTGGGCGGGCTTTGGCGCCGCGTTTGGTCCGGTCGTGCTGTTCTCCGTCATGTGGTCACGTATGACCCGTAACGGCGCGCTGGCGGGGATGATTATCGGTGCGCTGACCGTTATCGTCTGGAAACAATTCGCGTGGCTGGGCCTGTACGAAATCATTCCGGGCTTCATCTTCGGCAGCATCGGCATCGTGGTGTTCAGCCTGCTGGGTAAAGCCCCGTCTGCCTCCATGCAGAAACGCTTTGCTGAAGCCGACGCGCATTACCACACTGCGCCGCCGTCTAAGCTCCAGGCAGAATAATTATTCTCGCTGTACAATGCAGGCCGGGTGAGCGCAAGCGCACCCGGCTTTTTTCTTGCCAAAATCCGTAATTTCCTGTGATATCCATGTGCTTATAACAATGAGGATAGCGAAGCATGACAATCAAAACAGGGGTAATGGCAGCGGCACTATTGATGCTCGCTGGCTGCACGGCGCCATCGCAACACGCGGCTGTAGAGACCTGCAAGGCGGATAACCAGATGCAGCAAACCACGCTCTATTTCGGCTTAAATCGTCCTACCGGGGCGCAGATCACCAGCAACGAGTGGCAGCAGTTTGTTGACCAGGACGTGACGCCGCGTTTCCGCGATGGCTTAACGGTGTTTGACGCGCGCGGGCAGTGGCTGGGGAACGACGGGAAAGTGGCGCGTGAACCCAGCAAAGCGCTGATGCTGATCCACGGTAAGGATGCGCAGAGCGAGAAGAACATCGAAGCGTTACGCGGAATTTATAAATCTCGCTTCGCGCAGGAGTCGGTGATGCGCGTCGATCAGCCGGTGTGCGTGCAGTTCTAATAAAAACGGCGGGAAATCCCGCCGTTGTTGTTTTGTAGGCCGGGTAAGCGAAGCGCCACCCGGTATTGCATCAAAGCACCAGCCCCGCAAAGCTCGCCGACAGCAGGCTCACCAGCGTCGCGCCGTACACCAGACGCAGACCAAACCGCGACACCACGTTCCCCTGCTGCTCGTTCAGGCCCTTAATCGCCCCGGCCACAATTCCGATGGACGCGAAGTTCGCGAAGGATACCAGGAAGACGGATAAAATGCCCAGCCCGCGCGGGGACATTTGATGCGCGATTTTTTGCAGCTCAATCATCGCCACAAATTCATTCGCCACCAGCTTGGTCGCCATAATACTGCCCGCGTTTAAGGCATCACTCAGCGGAATACCCACCAGCCATGCCAGGGGATAAAATACATAGCCCAGGATCTGCTGGAAGCTCATGCCAAATACGCTGGAGAAGAGGGCGTTAACGGCGCTAATAAGTGCGATAAAGCCGATCAGCATAGCCAGAATAATCATCGCCACCTTAAAACCGGCCAGAATATACTCGCCGAGCATTTCGAAGAAGCTCTGCGATTCATGCAGTTTTTCCAGCTTGATATCCGGTTCCGCTTCCGGGCGCGCCGGGTTGATGACGGAGAGAATAATAAAGGTGCTGAACATGTTCAGAATCAGCGCCGCGACGACAAATTTGGCGTCGAGCATGGTCATATAGGCGCCGACAATCGACAGGGAGACCGTCGACATGGCCGTGGCCGCCATGGTGAACAGACGACGAGAGGAGAGATCGCCCAGCACGCCCTTGTAGGCAATGAAGTTTTCCGACTGGCCGAGGATCAGCGAGCTCACCGCGTTAAAGGATTCCAGCTTGCCCATACCGTTCAGTTTCGACAGCAGCGTACCGATGACCCGAATAAAAATCGGCAGGATCCGCCAGTGCTGAAGAATACCAATCAGTGCGGAAATAAAAATAATCGGGCAAAGCACGCCGAGGAAAATGAACGCCAGCCCTTTTTCCCCCATTCCGCCAAAGACGAAATTGGTCCCTTCCGAAGCAAATTTCAGCAGTGACTCAAAGAAGCCGGAAACATATTTAATCAGGAATAACCCGCTTTCGGCGTGCAGGAAAAAGAACGCCAGCGCAATTTCAATAACAATCAGCTGTAAAACATAACGAATGCGAATTTTTCGGCGGTCGAAACTTACCAGCCAGGCAAGCGCGAGAATAATGACCAGCGCCAGCAGGAAATGGACAATTTTAAACATAATTAATTTTCACCAGGTGTTTGAGGCGGATATTTAGCCACAGCCCCGTACCAGCGTAAATGGGCATTTTCGTTATAACTTATAAACCTGAACGTAACGTATGTAACTATTACCAGGCTCGGCGTTTACAACTCGTCATCAAAACACCACACATTTCGCTTGTGTTTCTTTCCGCCGTAATGATAATCACTATCACAAGAATTTACCTTTCTTTGCATCAGTTGACCGCGATAAACATTTAAGGTGTCGGCATGTTTGTTCCATTTCTCATTATGTTACGTGAAGGGCTCGAAGCTGCCCTTATCGTGAGCCTCATCGCCAGTTATTTGAAGCGAACCCAGCGCGGACGCTGGATTGGCGTCATGTGGGTCGGGGTATTCCTTGCCGCGGCACTCTGTCTGGGCCTCGGTATCCTCATCAACGAAACCACCGGGGAGTTCCCGCAGAAAGAGCAGGAGCTGTTTGAGGGGATCGTCGCCGTAATTGCGGTGGTGATCCTCACGTGGATGGTGTTCTGGATGCGTAAAGTCTCCCGTAACGTGAAGGTGCAGCTGGAGCAGGCGGTGGATAACGCCCTGCAAAAGGGCAATAACCACGGCTGGGCGCTGATCATGATGGTCTTTTTTGCCGTCGCGCGTGAAGGCCTGGAGTCCGTTTTCTTCCTGCTGGCGGCGTTTCAGCAGGATGTCGGTATCTGGCCGCCGGTTGGCGCGATGCTCGGGCTGGCAACCGCCTTTGTGCTGGGCTTTCTGCTCTACTGGGGCGGTATTCGCCTGAACCTGGGCGCCTTCTTCAAGTGGACCAGCCTGTTTATTCTGCTGGTGGCGGCTGGGCTGGCGGCAGGGGCGATTCGCGCCTTCCACGAGGCGGGCCTGTGGAACCATTTCCAGGACGTGGCGTTCGATCTCAGCAACGTGCTCTCCACGCACTCTCTGACCGGCACACTGCTCGAAGGTATCTTCGGCTATCAGGAAACGCCGAGCGTCAGCGAAGTGGCGATGTACTTTATTTATCTGGTTCCGGCGCTGGTGCTGTTCGCTATGCCGCCGCGTACCGGCACCCAGGCGTCGCGCGTTGCGCCGTAATGTGTAATTTAGTTACAACATACTTTTAAAGGGAAGAGTCATGGCAATTCAGTTCCGTCGTAGTGCGTTATGCGCAGGCATTGCCGCGCTATTCGCTTCTTCATTCTCTGCCTGGGGCGCGGATGTTCCTCAGGTTAAAGTCACCGTTAATGATAAGCAGTGTGAGCCGATGACCCTCACGGTGAACAGCGGCAAAACCCAGTTCATTATTCAGAACCACAGCCAGAAAGCGCTGGAGTGGGAGATCCTGAAAGGGGTTCTGGTGGTGGAGGAGCGTGAAAACATCGCCCCTGGCTTCAGCCAGAAGATGACCGCCAACCTGCAGCCGGGCGAGTATGAGATGACCTGCGGCCTGCTGACCAACCCTAAAGGGAAGCTGATCGTCAAAGGTGAAGCGACGGCCGATGCGGCGAAAGGCGCTGCGGTGCTGAGCCTGGGCGACGCGATTACGGCATATAAAGTCTATGTCACGAAAGAAACGGCGGACCTGGCGGCGGCAACCAAAGCCTTTACCGATGCGGTGAAGGCCGGTGACATCGAAAAAGCGAAATCCCTGTATGCGCCAACCCGTCAGCACTACGAGCGCATCGAGCCGATTGCCGAACTGTTCTCTGACCTTGATGGCAGCATTGATGCCCGCGAAGACGATTACGAGCAGAAAGCCGCCGATCCGAAATTCACCGGTTTCCACCGTCTGGAGAAAGCCCTGTTTGGCGACAACTCTACCAAAGGGATGGAGAAATACGCCGAGCAGCTGAACGGCGACGTGCTGGAGCTGCAAAAGCGCATCAGCGAGCTGGCCTTCCCGCCGTCAAAAGTGGTGGGCGGCGCGGCTGGTCTGATTGAAGAAGTGGCCGCGAGCAAAATCAGCGGCGAAGAAGATCGCTACAGCCATACCGATCTGTGGGACTTCCAGGCCAACGTCGACGGCGCGCAGAAAATTGTTAACCTGCTGCGTCCTCAGCTGCAGAAAGAGAACGGCGAACTGCTGGCCAAAGTGGATGCCAACTTCAAAAAAGTCGACACCATTCTGGCGAAGTACCGTACCAAAGACGGGTTTGAAACCTACGACAAGCTGACCGATGCCGACCGTAACGCGCTGAAAGGCCCGATTACCGCCCTGGCGGAAGATCTCTCTCTGCTGCGCGGCGTACTGGGTCTGGACTAAGCACGATGAATAAGCATAGCGATAACGATGTGGTTGAGCCTTCACGTCGTCGATTGTTAAAAGGAGTAGGGGCGCTGGGGGGCGCTCTTGCTCTGGCCGGTGGCTGTCCGGTAGCGCATGCGGCGAAACCGCAGAGCGCGCCCGGCACGCTGTCACCCAATGCCCGCATGGAGACGCAGCCGTTTTTTGGCGAGCATCAGTCGGGCATCCTGACGCCGCAGCAGGCGTCCATGATGCTGGTGGCCTTTGATTCGCTGGCCAGCGATAAAGCCGATCTGGAGCGCCTGTTCCGCCTGCTGACGACGCGCATCGCGTTTCTTACCGCTGGCGGACCGGCGCCCGATACGCCGAACCCGCGTCTGCCGCCAATGGACTCCGGCATTCTGGGGCCGTTTATCGCCCCGGATAACCTGACCATTACCGTTTCGCTCGGTGAGTCGCTGTTTGACGCGCGCTATGGGCTGGCAAAACAGAAGCCGAAAGCGCTGCAGAAAATGACGCGTTTCCCGAATGACTCCCTGGACGCGGCGCTGTGCCATGGCGACCTGCTCCTGCAGATTTGCGCCAATACTCAGGACACGGTGATCCACGCCCTGCGCGATATCATCAAGCACACGCCGGATCTGCTGAGCGTGCGCTGGAAGCGGGAAGGTTTTATCTCGGACCACGCCGCCCGCAGTAAAGGGAAAGAGACCCCGGTGAACCTGCTGGGCTTTAAGGACGGTACGGCCAACCCGGACAGCAGCGATGCGGCGTTGATGAAAGACGTGGTATGGGTGACGGCGGATCAGGGCGAACCGGCGTGGGCGGTGGGCGGCAGCTATCAGGCGGTGCGGATTATCCAGTTCCACGTGGAGTTCTGGGACCGCACGCCGCTCAAGGAGCAGCAGACGATCTTTGGTCGCGATAAGCAAAGCGGCGCGCCGCTCGGCATGAAGAACGAGCATGACGTGCCCGACTACGCCAGCGATCCCAATGGCGATACCATCGCGCTGGACAGCCACATTCGTCTGGCCAATCCGCGCACCAAAGAGACGCAGTCCAGCCTGATGATGCGTCGTGGCTACAGCTATTCGCTCGGCGTGACCAACGCCGGCCAGCTTGATATGGGCCTGCTGTTCGTCTGCTATCAGCACGATCTGGAAAAAGGCTTCCTGACAGTGCAGAAGCGGCTCAACGGCGAAGCGCTGGAAGAGTACATTAAGCCCATCGGCGGCGGCTATTTCTTTGCCCTGCCGGGCGTGCGCGATCGGAACGCATACCTCGCTCAAGGTCTTATTGAAGCCTGATAATTGTCCCCGCAACCGTTCGCGGGGACATTATTTTTTCATATGACTATCCTCCTGTTATATTTCTGTAATATTTCTATATGAGACTGATTTCACCTGTAGGGACAGTCTTAAAAGTTGCATTCAGGTAAAATAAATGTTGCATTTATGATAACTCCTGATGTACTTAAGATAAGACAGCGGTAGTTCCCGGCAGTGATGCTGAATCACTATGGAGATCGCGAATGGTTGCGTCCTGTACTGGACAAGGTAAACATAACAACCGCAGCACCCGGCGCGGAGGCTCAGACTCCGGCAGCGATTTCCTCACCACTAAATTCTCCCCCCTTCCTCAAGAATCTGATTCGACCGACGTGCAGAACGGTGCGCGTAGCTGTTCCGTATCGTTATCCGATAAAGCAAGCAATGGCTTACAAGGAAGCCAACCCTCTGATGTTCGTGCGCATAATCGTGCCGAAGCTGGCGCGTGTGATGAATACCAACAACTCAAGGTGCTATCCATGGGAAGACAAAAAGCAGTGATCAAAGCTCGTCGCGAAGCAAAACGTGTGCTGAGACGGGATTCACGTAGCCATAAACAGCGTGAAGAAGAATCGGTCACCTCGCTTGTGCAGATGAGTGGCGTAGAAGCAATTGGCATGGCCCGAGACAGCCGTGATAATTCTCCAATTGTGGCGCGCAATGAGGCTCAGGCGCACTACCTGAATGCTATCGAGAGTAAACAGCTCATCTTTGCAACCGGTGAAGCCGGATGCGGGAAAACCTGGATCAGTGCAGCCAAAGCGGCGGAAGCGCTGATTCATAAGGATGTGGAGCGCATTATTGTTACCCGTCCTGTACTGCAGGCTGATGAAGATCTCGGCTTCCTGCCCGGAGATATTTCGGAGAAGTTTGCTCCGTACTTCAGGCCCGTCTATGACGTGCTGGTGAAGCGACTGGGTGCATCCTTTATGCAGTACTGCCTGCGACCAGAGATTGGCAAGGTGGAAATCGCGCCGTTCGCCTATATGCGCGGACGTACATTTGAAAATGCGGTCGTCATTCTTGACGAGGCTCAGAACGTGACCGCTGCGCAAATGAAGATGTTTTTAACGCGCCTCGGGGAGAACGTGACGGTTATCGTTAACGGCGATATTACCCAGTGTGACCTGCCATCCGGCGTGAAATCCGGGCTGAGCGACGCCATGTCACGTTTTGAGGAAGATGAGATGATTGGGGTGGTACGCTTCACTAAAGAGGACTGCGTGCGTTCAGCGCTCTGTCAGCGCACGCTGCAAGCGTATTATTGAGTTTGCTGTTGTGTTCAAGGCCCGGGAAACCGGGCTTTGTTTTTTGTGCTTTTTATCCCCTCTCTCCTGGGGAGAGGGGCAGGGTGAGGGGCTTAGGCCGCACCGGGCTGCATATAGCACCGGGGGATTCTCATCCCCCCAGAGGTGTGCAACATGCGAAAAAAAAGCCCGCATTTTCATGCGAGCTCTTCTTTAAATATGGCGGTGAGGGGGGGATTGACTCGCTTCGCTCGCCCTGCGGGCAGACTGTTCGCTACGCTCTCAGTCTGTCCAACTGGCTGTCGCCAGTTGTCGAACCCCGGTCGGGGATTCTCATCCCCCCGCAGGCGTGCAATATGCGAAAAAAAAGCCCGCATTTTCATGCGAGCTCTTCTTTAAATATGGCGGTGAGGGGGGGATTCGAACCCCCGATACGTTGCCGTATACACACTTTCCAGGCGTGCTCCTTCAGCCACTCGGACACCTCACCATATTTTTTTGCTGCCTGACCGCTTGGGGGGCAACGGGGCGCTACTATAGGGAGTTGCGCTAACACGGTCAAGCAGATTTTCTGTATTCGTGCTCGTTCGGTTAAGCCTTAATCAGCTCTTGTCGCAGCACGGGTTATTAACGCTGTGAATCGAGCACTTCGCTGTTTTTAACTACTTCCTGTGCTTTGCCGTAGCTTTCGATCAGCAGCTGGTAAGCCGGGAAGATGTGGGTATACACCTCAGCCCACTCGGCTGCGTCCTCACGGTTCCAGGTTCTCTGGATCTCAGAGGCCACCGCCGCCGTATCCATCGGAACCACTCCTGCTTGCATCACGCGCGCCAGGGTGATCTCCTGCGCCATTTTGCTGTAGGTGCCGGAGGCATCAATCACCGCAAACACCTTATAGCCGTCCGCTACCGCGCTGATTGACGGGAAGGCCATGCAGACGCTGGTGATAGTGCCCGCGATAATCAGCGTCTTGCGCCCGGTCGCTTTCACCGCAGCAACAAAATCCGGGTTATCCCAGGCGTTGATCTCGCCTTTACGGGCAACATATTGCGCATGCGGCGCGTTGGCGTTGATCTCCGGGATAAGCGGTCCGTTCGGTCCCTGCGGGACTGACGCGGTGGTGATCACCGGGATCTTCGCCAGAGTCGCGATTTTTGCCAGCGCAGCCGCACGGGCGCGCAGTTCCGGCATTGGCATATCCCCAACGGTCTGGAACAGACCGCTCTGGTGATCGATAAGCAACATCACCGCATCGTTCACATCAATAACCGGACGTGCGCCATTAAAATTCGCAGGTGTAGACATTATCTTCTCCTTTATTAATTTCAGATCTGGCCGAAGCGGCCGGAGTTAAAATCACGAATGGCTTCGTTGATTTCGCTTCTACTGTTCATCACAAACGGGCCATAGCCCACGATGGGTTCATTCAGCGGCTCGCCGGCCATCAGCAGCACTTTGGCATCGCTGTTCGCCTCCAGGTGCAGTTTGTCGCCTTCTTGACTCAAAACGACCAGCTGGGCTTCACCCGCCTGCGTTGTACCGTTCACCGTGATGTTGCCTTCAAGCACGACCAGCGCGGTGCTCCAGCCTTCGGGCTGATTGAGCGTCAGATGGCTTCCCAGGTTCAGCGCGATGTCCCAGACGTTGAGCGGTGAGAAGGTGTGCGCCGGGCCGGTTACAGCCTCGTAGCGACCGGCAATAACCCGCAGCGAACCGCTGTTATCCGGTAGCGTCACGACCGGGATCGCATCCTTCGTCATGCTCTGGTAGCCCGGTGCCGCCATCTTGTCTTTGGCCGGCAGGTTGACCCAAAGCTGCATCATTTTCAGTTCTCCGCCTTTCTGCGAGAACGCGCTGGAGTGGAACTCCTCGTGCAAAATGCCTGCACCTGCCGTCATCCACTGCACGTCGCCGGGGCCAATGACGCCGCCTTTGCCCGTGGAGTCGCGATGCTCTACTTCACCGGAATAGACGATGGTGACCGTTTCAAAACCCCGGTGAGGGTGTTGGCCTACGCCGCGTTTCGCCCCATCTGCCGGAAAGGTGTACGGGCCCGCGTAGTCCAGCAGCAGGAACGGGCTCAGCGGCTCGCCGTGGGTTTGGTAAGAAAACATCGAACGTACCGGGAAACCATCGCCAACCCAGTGCTGGCGGGGAGCGGTATAAACGCCTGTTACGTTTTTCATGATTAACTCCTGATGTTCTGTTGATATAATTAGCTTATATTCAGAGTTAATACTCCGGTAGATAGTGAAAATGGCATTCACTGTTCTGAAAATGGAACGATGAGGATTTATGCAGGATCTCAATGACTTCGTCTGGTTTGTGAAGGTGGTGGACTACGGTGGCTTTGCGGCGGCGGGAAGGGCGCTTGATCTGCCAAAGTCCAGGCTAAGCCGCCGGATAGCGCAGCTGGAAGAACGCCTTGGCGTGCGGCTTATCCACCGAACAACCCGACAGTTTACGGTGACCGAGGTCGGGCAGACCTTCTACCAGCACTGTAAAGCGATGATGGTGGAGGCCGAGGCCGCGGAGGAAGCCGTGGCTGCACTGCAGGCTGAACCGCGCGGTGTTGTCAGGATTACGTGCCCGATAACTCTGTTGCATGTCCACGTGGGTCCGATGCTGGCCAGATTTATGGCGCGCTATCCCAGGATTAATCTTCAGCTTGAGGCGACCAACCGGCGGGTAGACCTGGTGGGAGAGGGGGTTGATATCGCGATCCGCGTACGCCCGCGTCCCTTTGATGACAGCGATCTGGTATTAAGGGTGCTGGCTGACAGGGGACATTGTCTGGTCGCGGGTCCGGCGTTGATTCAACGCATGGGAGAACCCGTCGTGCCGTCTGAACTCAGTGCCTGGCCCGGGTTAAGCATGAACGAGGGGAAACATATTCATAAATGGGAGCTGTCCGGTCCCGGAGGTGCCAAAGCGGAGATTCATTACCATCCTCGATTGATCACCACCGACATGCTGGCGCTACGTGAAGCTGCCATGGCAGGCATCGGCGTGGTGCAGCTGCCGATTTTGATGGTCAAGGACCAGCTGGCGACGGGGAAACTGGTACGGGTGCTGGATGCGTGGGAACCCCGACGGGAAGTGATTCACGCGGTTTATCCGTCAAGGCGCGGCCTGCTGCCGTCCGTCAGGACGCTGGTGGATTTTCTGACCGAAGAGTATGCGCGGATGGTGGAAGAGTAAAGACTTTGTAGGTCGGGTAAGCGCAGCGCCACCCGACATAAAGAGCGCTGGGAGTTTCAAGGTTCTTATCCCCCCTTTACGGAGAATATAAAAGAAAAAAGCCCGTACTTTCGTACGAGCTCTTCTTCAAATATGGCGGTGAGGGGGGGATTGACTCGCTTCGCTCGCCCTGCGGGCAGCCTGTTCGCTACGCTCTCAGTCTGTCCAACTGGCTGTCGCCAGTTGTCGAACCCCGGTCGGGGATTCTCATCCCCCCGCAGGCATGCAATATGCGAAAAAAAAGCCCGCATTTTCATGCGAGCTCTTCTTCAAATATGGCGGTGAGGGGGGGATTCGAACCCCCGATACGTTGCCGTATACACACTTTCCAGGCGTGCTCCTTCAGCCACTCGGACACCTCACCATATTGTCATCCCGTTGTTGCCGGGACGGGCGCTAATGTAAGGAAAAGCCGAACTGCCGTCAACTCACTTTTTCAGTAATTTAGCGCGTTTAGACAAACTTCAGGCAACATGATTCTTAAATGTGCTGAAAGCGTCTTTTTTATCAGCAACACAGTTGCGCTATAAATTTGTTATGCTGACCGTCCAGTGAAAAAGCAAAATAAATCAGCGCAATAAAAGGCAGGAATGACAATGGATATACTTTTCTATCACCCCACGTTTGATACGGCATACTGGATCAAGGCGCTTTCGGCGGCGTTACCCGGCGCACGCGTTCGCGAGTGGAAGCGTGGCGATAATGAACATGCTGACTATGCGCTGGTCTGGCATCCTCCGGTAGAAATGCTCCAGGGCCGCAAGCTGAAGGCCGTTTTTGCCCTGGGAGCCGGCGTGGATTCCATTCTGAGCAAACTGAAGGCACACCCTGAAATGCTGCCGGAAGAGATCCCCCTTTTCCGCCTGGAAGATACCGGAATGGGCCAGCAAATGCAGGAATATGCCGTGAGCCAGGTACTGCATTGGTTCCGCCGCTTTGATGATTATCAGGCCTTTAAACAGCGAGCCCACTGGGAGCCGCTGCCGGAGTACCATCGCGAAGACTTTACGATCGGCATACTCGGTGCGGGCGTGCTGGGCTCAAAAGTGGCCGAAGCGCTTGCCCCGTGGGGATTCCCGTTGCGCTGCTGGAGCCGCAGCCGCAAGGATTATCCGGGCGTTGAGAGTTTTGCCGGAACGGATGAGCTTCCTGCATTCCTGAAAGGGACACGCGTGCTTATTAACCTGCTGCCAAACACGGCGGAAACGGTAGGGATCATCAATGAAGCCCTGCTCAATCAGCTCGTCGATCAGAGCTACCTGATGAACCTGGCGCGCGGGGTCCATGTCGTGGAAGGCGATCTGCTGAAGGCGCTGGACAGCGGAAAGCTAAAAGGCGCCATGCTGGATGTCTATAGCCGTGAGCCGCTGCCCGCGGAAAGCCCGCTGTGGGCGCACCCGCGCGTGGCGATGACCCCGCACGTGGCTGCCGTGACGCGTCCGGCAGAAGCGGTGGCGTATATATCCCATACCATCAGCGAAATGGAAAAGGGTAACGCGGTCACCGGTCAGGTCGACAGACAGCGCGGCTACTGAGAGAAACCCGGCGTTCGCCGGGTTTTTGCTAATATTCGCCGCTGATAACTGCTATCCTTTGGAAAAACCGCAGAGGAGAGAGAGATGTATCCCGTTGACCTGCATATGCACACCGTCGCCAGCACCCACGCGTATAGCAACCTCCATGATTATATCGCCCAGGCGAAGCTTAAAGGCATCAAGCTGTTCGCGATCACCGATCATGGCCCGGACATGGCGGATGCGCCGCACTACTGGCATTTTGTGAATATGCGGATCTGGCCACGTCTGGTGGACGGCATTGGGATACTGCGCGGCATTGAGGCGAACATCAAAAATACCGACGGTGAGATCGACTGCACCGGCCCGATGCTGACGTCTCTTGACCTTATCCTCGCCGGTTTTCATGAGCCGGTTTTCCCGCCTCAGGATAAAGACACCAACACCGCGGCGATGATTGCCACCATTGCCAGCGGCAATGTGCACATTATCAGCCACCCCGGTAACCCGAGGTATCCGATTGATATTCAGGCTGTCGCGCAGGCGGCAGCGAAGCACCGCGTGGCGCTGGAGATTAACAACTCCTCCTTTGTGCACTCGCGTAAGGGCAGTGAAGCCAACTGCCGCGAAGTGGCTGCCGCCGTGCGTGACGCAGGTGGCATGGTGGCGCTGGGCTCAGATTCTCATACCGCGTTTACGCTGGGCGATTTCAGCGAGTGCCTGAAAGTGCTGAATGATGTTAACTTCCCGGAAGCGCAAATCCTGAACGTGACCCCACGCCGCATGCTCGATTTCCTCGAGTCGCGCGGAATGGAACCGATAGCCGAATTTGCCGATCTTTAATTGTGTAATGGAATCATAAAAATGAACGAGTTTTCCATCCTCTGCCGCGTGCTGGGTACGCTCTATTATCGCCAGCCGCAAGACCCGCTGTTGGTTCCGCTCTTTACGTTAATTCGTGAAGGCAAACTGGCGCAGAACTGGCCGCTGGAACAGGATGATTTACTGGAACGTCTGCAAAAAAGCTGCGACATGCAGCAGATCGCGACGGACTACAATGCGCTGTTCGTCGGCGATGAGTGCCGCGTTTCGCCATACCGTTCAGCCTGGCAGGACGGGGCAACGGAAGCGGAAGTCCGCGCGTTCCTCTCCACGCGCGGTATGCCGCTGAGCGATACGCCAGCCGATCATATCGGTACGCTGCTGCTGGCGGCGTCCTGGATCGAAGACAACGCCGGTGATGATGAGAATGAAGCCATCGAAACCTTGTTCGAAACGTACCTGCTGCCGTGGGTCGGGACATTCCTGGGTAAAGTCGAAGCGCATGCCACCTCGCCGTTCTGGAGAACTCTGGCCCCGCTGACCCGCGACGCTATTGCGGCAATGTGGGATGAGCTGGAAGAAGAGAACGAAGAGTGATTTAGATCACATAAATTCTGCAACTCAACATTTCAACTTGCACGTAATGTGCTTCTGATCTCATTTCTATAGTGCGCATCTGCTAAGATGCGCGCCATGAATATATTACTTTGTATCGCACTAACGACAGGTATTCTCTCCGGACTCTGGGGATGGGTAGCCGTGTCTCTCGGATTGCTCAGCTGGGCCGGGTTCCTCGGCTGCACCGCCTATTTCGCCTGTCCGCAGGGGGGCGTCAAAGGGCTCTTTATCTCTGGCTGCACGCTGATGAGCGGTGTTATCTGGGCGCTGGTGATTATGAAGGGCAGCGCGCTGGCGCCGCATCTGGAGATGCTGGGGTACGTCATGACGGGTGTCGTTGCCTTTTTAATGTGCATCCAGGCTAAGCATCTGCTGCTTTCATTTGTGCCGGGGACCTTTATGGGGGCGTGCGCGACCTTTGCAGGGCAGGGTGACTGGAAGCTGGTGGTTCCCTCCCTGGCGCTGGGGTTGCTGTTTGGCTATGCCATGAAAAACAGCGGTCTTTGGCTGGCGTCGCGACGGGGAAAAGCGCAAAACATCACTGCGGTGAGCGAATAAAAAAAGGCGAGATAATCATCTCGCCTTTTTTATGCGCTTCCTGTCAGGATTCCGGAGGGACTGACATATCGCGGTATTTCACCAGGATCGGGTTCTGCACGTCTGCTTTGTTTTGCAGATCCCACAGCCCGCGGTCAATACCGTCGTTGATTAAGAAGATCACGCCGGTTTCAATGGCTGACATCAGGCACATCATGACCGGCTCGTTAGAGGTGTAGCCAATTTCACCTTCCAGCAAACGCTGGTAATCGATGAAGCGGAATACCCCAGCCTGCACTTCATAAGACAGAATGGTTTTGCTGGTGTTCACCGAAGAGAGCACTTCGCCTGTACTGACGTTAACCACACGCAGGTTGACGGCGATTTGGTCAAGCTGGTACTGGGTATCCGCACCGATACCGAAGTAACGAGCTCCTGCACCACCCGACTTAACGTTACTTTCGTAGCCAATAATCGATCCTTCGATCATCACGTTCGCTGCCGCCAGAGATTGCAGAGGCATGCGGTTATTGTCCGCGACGGTGCCATTTTCCTGAGCGGCACGAATGATTTTGCGTTCATTCAACAGGTTCTGGAGCCCCTGACGTTCCAGCGGAATAAACCAGTGCGAATCCTTGAGCGCGGTAACCAGCATGGCGGTGGCGCTTTGCGGCACAGCCGTGGAGAAGTTACTTGCCGGGTAAGGTTTGAATTGCCCGGTTTCATCCTGAATGTTGTATACGGAGACAAATATTTTCCCCGTAGGTGAAGGTAAATGCGTTAAATCACGATAACTCTGGGCCCGAGGCATTAATGTCGGTTTTGCAGCTTCTTTAGGTGGAGCAGTTAAACAACCGCTCAATAAGCACACTGCAACAAATATCAGGAAGCGCTGCATGATCGTTGTCCTTATTTAGCTATTGTTTAAAAGTCAGTTGAATTACTTTGTAGACCGGAAACCTGAATGGTGGAGATTCTTCCGGTTTTACGATCGGTCACGTTCAACTGAAGCTGTCCGTCAGTATTGGCGATATCAACGATAAAGTCGTTGGTCACCATGCGGCCGGGTTTACCGGTATTAATGTTGGTCAGTAACCCCCCTAAAATCTGCGACTGAATAGCTTGAGTGAAGTTGTCCAGTGCGGACGGGGTATCAACGCTAAAATCCTTTAAGCTGGGATCCTTATAGGAGTTTTGCGCCTGGGCTTCGTTCAGCAGGAACGCGCCGTTATTAGGGTTACCGCCAAAGTTAGGGTTACGGAACTGAAACGTCATGTTTCCGGCCCAGCTTATGGGTGTTATCAGCATTATCGAAACAACTGCATATGCAATACGCATGACAGCCTCCGCATATCGGTTCGCTAGAACTCGTCTTTTGCTAAATCGCTGGTGCTTAATAGGGCTTTATCTATTTGCAGGCGATTAATAGCGTCTTCTGATTGTGCCAGTGCTAAGGCTACGTTTTTATCGAAGTCTATTTTGGTCGGGAATAAAAACGTTTGATAAATAACGTACTGATTAGCCGTTATTGTTATCCAACTTCCCCATCGTGCACTGGGCCGCTCGTTGATTGTTATATTTCCGGTGTAGGTACTGTCCCATTTGTCACTGAAGGCGCGGTAAAAACTGTGCCCGACCGATGAGACAGTGTGGTCTGTTAACAATCCGGGAACTTCGACCTCGACGGCCTTCAGATTCCCGGCAGCGAGCAGGAAACTCGCTGCGGCGATCCAACTCAACGTGCGCTTCATGTGATTAACGCCTGAGGTTATCGTTTGCCCACGAAACAGCCTGAGTTCGGTTTTTAACAGCTATCTTCTTGAAAAGATTATAAAGGTGCGTCTTTACCGTATTTTCGCTGATAAATAACGAACGGGCGATTTCAATATTTGAAGCACCAATGCGTAACTTGTTCAGGATCTCTTTCTCACGGTGCGTGAGCAGCGCGGACTCTGAACTGTTATAGCGATAATTTCCAGAGTGCGTGATGAGATAGCTGGCAAGCTTTTGCGAAAAATAACACTCTCCGCGTAATATACCTTGCAGCCCCTCTACCACCCGGTCTTCTTCTTCCGTGACGTAGAACACGCCATTGATATGCGGCCAGCTTTCAATATCTCTGAAAGGATATTCATCAGGCGTATTCAACAATAGCACGCGGATATTATTGTTTTTCCTGCTTAAAATATCTTGCCAGTAATGGATAAGCTTTTTATCAGCTTCCATCATATCGAAAAGAATGATGCTGCCAGGTGCAATATCATCAAAAGAACGTTGAATATTATGCAATTTCCCGTTCAGTGATAAAGATTGCTTTAAATGTTGTAATAACGCTGTCGCTTGCAAAGAAGGTTTTGTGATCAACAGTAATGTATGACCATGTAAACTATGGACTTCATTATACATGATGAAACCCCACTTTTTTTGGGCACCTGGCAGCTGTCCTCCTGTTTATTAGAGGACACCAGAAGTACTGACAGATGTTGCACTGCTGTGTGTAGAATCAGACCATAACCTCCACAGGGAGGTAAATATAAAACCAATTTCGTACATCTAATTTCAATCTAGCTTTTACGAAGTTTAAAGCAAGTGTTAAACGTGTAACAGAATGTAAAAATCAATATTAATTTGTGAAAACTGCTTGTTGTTAATGGTAATAATTGATGAAAAAGTTGTACATATAAATAGATGTGCACAGATTTTAAAAATCATACAAATATTTTTATATGATTGATTTTTGAGGTTATTTGTTATTTTTACGCAGCAGTGATTAAGTATGAGTTTCAGATTATTTCTAAGCCCATGAATGGGCTACTGCCTGGCTTAAGAAAACAGGCGTCGTGTCACGCACTGAGAAAAATGATCTCCAGCCGTTACGTTTAAACAACGCGGGATGACGCCTGGACAGCCTTCATCCCGTTGTACAACCCGATCGCAAGACCTGCTTAATAAAAAATATAAGCTGACCTGATTAAAGTGATTTTTGATGTAAATTACGACTTTGTGGTGAGCCGATAAATAAAAATAAGCCGCGCGGGTGAGATATTTAAAATGTTTCAGCGGACATACTCTTCACCGTAACGACGCGTTAACACAATACGAGTCGTTTTAACAAGTAGCATTGTTATAGGGTTATGGCGTGATTAAATAGCCAGGTCCAGGGTGACAACATGAAAAACACATCGTTAATTATGATGTTTACATTACTGGGTGCGCCTGGATTTGTAACCGCAGCGAATTCAGATTTGGCAAATGCTGAATATAACTTTGCGGTTAACGAATTAAGTCTTTCATCACTCAATCAGGCAGCCATTATTGGTCAACGGGGCGTTTTCAATAACGCTGAGGTTAGCCAGGACGGTTCAAGACTCTTATCCATTGTATCTCAGGATGGGGCGGGTAACAGAGCGAGAGTTGATCAATCAGGGAGTTACAATTTAGCCTGGATCGATCAGAGCGGTAACGGGAATGATGCAGGTATTACGCAAGATGGATACGGTAATAGCGCGAAAATTATCCAGAAAGGGTCGGGTAATAGAGCAAATATTACGCAGTACGGTACGCAGAAAACCGCAGTTGTAGTGCAGAAACAGTCGCAAATGGCGATTAACGTTATTCAACATTAGCGCGTTCGCGACGACTTTAATCAATCCGATGGGGGTTTACCATGAAATTTATCAAAGTGGCAGCACTTGCAGCAATCGTAGTTTCTGGTAGTGCTATGGCGGGTTCTATTAATCAGGGCGGATGGGGTCATGGACATGGTCATGGTGGATATAGTGGCCCAAATTCAACCCTGAATATTTATCAGAACGGTGGCGGTAACTCCGCGGTTGCCCTGCAGACAGACGCCAGAAATTCCGTCCTGAATATTAGCCAGACCGGCGGCTTTAACGGTGCTGACGTTGGTCAGGGTTCTGATGACAGTAAAATCAACCTGACCCAGAAAGGTTTTGGCAACAGTGCGACACTTGATCAGTGGAACAGTAAAAAATCCGTTATGAACGTTAGCCAGTCCGGCGGCTTTAACGGTGCACTCGTAGACCAGACTGCGTCCAACTCGACTGTTAACGTTACCCAGATCGGTTTTGGTAACCACGCGTCAGCTCATCAGTACTGATACTGAAATCTGTGCTACAAAAAAACAGGGCATCAGCCCTGTTTTTTTTCGGGAGTTCATCATGAATACCTTAATTCTACTTGCCGCGCTTTCCAGCCAGATAACCTTCAAAACGTCACAGCAGGAAAATATGACCACCATTGTTCCTCAGGTCACTCTGGCGCAGTCGTGTGATTGTCAGGTTCAGATTGTTTCTTTACGAGAAGGGCAGGGAGGGCAGAGTTCTTCCCGGCAGCAAAACACACTTTTTATACCCGCTAATCAGACGATTGATTTAATGCGCCTGAGTTTAAATATTAATGAGGGAGACACGGTAAAAATCGTTGTCACCGTTTCAGACGGTAAATCGCTACATTTATCACAACAGTGGTCGCCAGCGGAACGTTCGCTATGAAAACCCATTAAATCAATAGGTTGTGAATGTGGCGGGTCTGGGCCGTTGAGCTATGCTGATATCAGGGACCAGGTCGTTATGTTCCGTAACGTGAAACTTCGTTTGTCATAATAAATGAAGCGCGTTTACCCCTCATGGACGATTTTCATTGAGGAGTACCTATAATGAACAACTATTTTGCTCGACTCGTGGCAGGTCTGGGTCTGGTCGTTTCTGCTTTGAGTATCCCGGCTTATTCGGCCACGGTTGTTGACGGTGGCGTCATTCATTTCCGCGGTGCCATTGTTGCCGACCCCTGTGAAGTCGCCCCCCAGAAGCAACAGTTTGCAATGTCATGTCCAGATAATAACCGTATGCAAACGCGTATGGTCAGCTATGAAGAGGCGCTTAGCGGGAAAGTGAGCGATTCAAACGTGGCAACGCTCAATATGAAATACCTTAATCCTGAAAAAACGCTCGCGGTTGTCGAAATCCAGTATCGCTAATGCGTGCTCTCCCGCCCTGCGGTGGATGAGGATTTTTTCTGATAGTTTTTTCTCCCGGTCTCCTCTGCGATACACTTAAGAAAATGGCGGGTTGCAGAGGGGCTTTATGAAACCGCAAATTGAAATTATTCATGGCGATATTACGACAGTACACGTCGACGTTATCGTCAATGCGGCCAATCCATCCCTGATGGGTGGGGGCGGCGTGGACGGGGCTATTCACCGGGCAGCCGGACCGCAGCTGCTGGAAGCCTGTAAAACCGTGCGGCAACAGCAGGGCGAATGTCCTCCCGGTCATGCGGTGATTACGCTGGCGGGCAATCTGCCTGCGAGAGCGGTAATTCACGCGGTAGGGCCGGTCTGGCATGGCGGGGACCAGCACGAAGCGAGTATTCTGGAAGAGGCTTACCGGAACTGTCTGCGACTGGCCGCCGACAACGGTTATAAAACGATGGCGTTTCCGGCCATCAGCACCGGCGTGTATGGTTACCCTAAGGCCGCTGCCGCAACGATCGCCGTTGAAACGGTTTACCGCTATTTGTCGCTAAAACCGCTGCCAGAGAAGGTGATTTTTGTCTGTTTCGACGACGACACCACGCATCTTTATCAGCGGCTTCTGACTCAGCGCAGACAAGAGCTGGAGAGCTGATGCAAACGCGGCGCATCTGATGCGCCGCGTGATTTATGAGGCTTTTGCCTGTGGTTTTCCTGAAAAGAGGAAGCGCAGGAGCGGGATCCGCAGATGGATTTCGTAGAGTACGATTGCCACCCCTACAACAAACACCAGCCCGGTAAAGAAGCCCAGCGTGTTGGAGGCGATGTGCGGTGTGATGTAAGCCCCGAAGAAAAGCGTCAACGGGTGATGCACCAGATAGATAAACAGTGATGCATTAACGAAGTAGGTCACGCGGCTGGACTTAAAGTTCAGCAAGCGGTGGCCCAGCGCGAATACCACGTTCACCATCCACAGCCCCAGCAGCATAGTGATCACGCTTTCCGTTTCATACATCCAGGCGTCGCCGCTGCCGTAGCGCTGATTCAGCAGATAGGCCGCGAACGCGAGGGTGGCCCCCAGCGCGCACCACGGTGATGGGGTGACAAACAGCGATTTAAGCTTCGGATGAATAAAAGCCAGCGCGCCGATTAAAAAGAACGGAATGTAGAACAAGGACTGCATCACCACAAAATTAAATAACCCGTCGCTCAAAATCGGCGGATAGACGATAAGCAGCGTCCGTCGCACGGCGGCATAGGCAATCCCCAACAGCAAGAAGAGCACAGACAGTTTGCCCATCGTAACGTTGGCGAAGAAGGTGTCGGCTTTTGTACTCAGACGGTGGCGCAGGCGGCTGAAAATCAACAGGCTCACCGTTGTGAGCACCACCAGCACCAGCAGGAACCAGAGGTGAGACACCAGCTCCCAGACCAGCGTATTGTACTTTTCATACAGCGTAAGGTTCGGCCAGTTCTCCGCTTTGCCTTTGACGTATTGCAACATAATGAACTGAGGCAGCGTCAGCAGTGGAATTGCGGTCAGCATGGGGATCCCCACGCGCTCTACGCGCACTTTCCACCAGCGCTTGAGCGGGTATCGCAGAAACAGCATGTAAGAAAAATAGCCGGATATAACGAAGAACACCTGCATACGGAAGGCGTGAATAAAGTCATTAAACAGCGTCAGCCACCAGGAGGGCATCTGGCTATTCACATGCCAGGTGTGGCTGGAGTAAATCAGTGAAATGTGAAAGGGGATCCCCAATAGCATCAGCCAGGCCCTGATCGAGTCGAGGAAATATTCACGTTCTGTTGGTGTTGTGCTCATATAACGTTGTGCATTCTCAGACTTTTCGTCTTATCCCTAAGACTCATAATGGTTACATTCGAAGCCAACCCTACACCAAGACCGACACCCTGTCTCCAGGATAAGCACGCAAAGTGAATAGCGGGTTCTTTCATTTGCTTATTCCATGAGCCAGCAGCTGAACAAAGCAGTGATAATGTTGTCGGATTGCCTGAGTTTCCATTAAAATGGATCGGATCGATATAAGCACACAAAGGGGGAAGTGCTTACTTATTATGAAACATAAACCACAGATGATGAAAATGCGTTGGTTGGGTGCTGCAGTGGTGTTATCACTGTATACCTCATCGGCACTGGCCTTTAACATCGACGATGTCGCAAAACAGGCAAAATCGATGGCAGGCAAGAGCTACGAAGCGCCGAAAAGTAACTTGCCCTCCGTTTTCCGCGACATGAAGTATGCGGACTATCAGCAGATCCAGTTCAATCACGACAAAGCGTACTGGAGCAATATTAAAACCCCGTTCAAGCTTGAATTTTATCATCAGGGTATGTACTTCGACACGCCTGTTGCCATCAATGAAGTGACGGCAACCGCGGTACGTAAGATCAAGTACAGCCCGGATTACTTCAATTTTGGCAATGTGCAACACGACAAAGATACGGTGAAAGACCTGGGCTTCGCAGGCTTTAAGGTGCTTTACCCGATCAACAGCAAAGATAAAAACGACGAAATCGTCAGCATGCTTGGAGCCAGCTATTTCCGCGTTATCGGCGCGGGGCAGGTTTACGGGCTTTCTGCGCGTGGTCTGGCTATTGATACCGCGCTGCCATCAGGTGAAGAGTTCCCGCGTTTCCGTGAGTTCTGGATTGAACGTCCAAAGCCAACGGATAAGCGTCTGACCATTTATGCGCTGCTGGATTCCCCGCGTGCAACCGGTGCCTATCGCTTTGTAATTATGCCGGGTCGTGACACGGTAGTTGACGTGCAGTCCAAGGTTTACCTGCGTGATAAAGTGGGCAAACTGGGCGTTGCGCCACTGACCAGTATGTTCCTGTTCGGGCCCAACCAGCCGTCACCGGCTACCAACTTCCGTCCGGAACTGCATGACTCCAACGGTCTGTCTATTCATGCCGGCAACGGTGAGTGGATCTGGCGTCCGCTGAATAACCCGAAACATCTGGCGGTTAGCAGCTTCGCAATGGAAAACCCGCAAGGTTTTGGCCTGCTGCAGCGTGGTCGTCAGTTCTCCCGCTTTGAAGATTTGGACGATCGCTATGACCAGCGTCCAAGCGCCTGGGTCACGCCAAACGGTGACTGGGGTAAAGGCAAGGTCGAGCTGGTAGAAATTCCAACCAACGACGAAACCAACGATAACATCGTCGCTTACTGGACGCCGGATCAGCTGCCGGAAGCCGGTAAAGAGATGAACTTCAAGTACACCATTACCTTCAGCCGCGACGAAGATAAGCTGCATGCGCCGGATAACGCGTATGTAATGCAGACTCGCCGCTCAACGGGTGATGTGAAGCAGTCTAATCTTATCCGTCAGCCTGACGGTACCGTGGCGTTTGTCGTGGACTTCACAGGCCAGGATATGAAGAAACTGTCGCCGGACACCGCCGTTGCCGCTCAGGCCAGCATCGGTGATAACGGTGAGATCGTTGAGAATACCGTGCGTTACAACCCGGTAACCAAAGGCTGGCGTCTGACCCTGCGCGTGAAAGTGAAAGATCCGAAACAGACCACTGAAATGCGTGCTGCGCTGGTCAGTAACGATCAGCCGCTGAGTGAAACCTGGAGCTATCAGCTACCTGCCAATGAATAATACATCTGAATATATTGATGCCATGCCGCTGACGGATATCGAAAAAGCGGCACTGCCAAAGAGCGACATCCGCGCGGTTCACACCGCGCTGGATGGTGAACATCATACGTTTTCCCGTGATGATGATACGCCGCTCGGGTCAGTCAAGGCGCGTCTGGAGCAGGCCTGGCCGGACTCGCTGGCGGAAGGGCAGTTGATTAAAGACGATGAAGGACGCGATCAGCTTCAGGCGATGCCGAAGGCCACGCGTTCCTCTATGTTCCCCGACCCATGGCGCACCAACCCGGTGGGCCGCTTCTGGGATCGCCTGCGCGGGCGTGATGTGACGCCGCGCTATCTGTCGCGCCTGACGAAAGAAGAGCAGGCGTCCGAACAGAAATGGCGTACCGTGGGGACAATCCGTCGCTATATCCTGCTGCTTCTGACGCTGGCGCAGACGGTCGTCGCGACCTGGTACATGAAAACTATCCTGCCTTACCAGGGCTGGGCGTTTATCAACCCGACGGACATGATGGGCCAGGATCTCTGGGTCTCCTTCATGCAGCTGTTGCCGTATATCCTGCAGAGCGGCATTCTCCTGCTGTTCGCGGTCCTCTTCTGCTGGGTCTCGGCCGGTTTCTGGACCGCGCTGATGGGCTTCCTGCAATTGCTCATGGGGCGTGACAAATACAGCATTTCGGCGTCAACGGTCGGGGATGAACCCCTTAATCCCGAGCACCGTACCGCGCTGATTATGCCTATCTGTAACGAAGACGTTGACCGCGTATTTGCGGGCCTGCGTGCGACCTGGGAGTCCGTGAAGGCGACAGGCAACGCGGAGCATTTCGACGTTTACATCCTGAGCGACAGCTACAACCCGGATATCTGCGTGGCGGAACAAAAAGCGTGGATGGAGCTGATTGCAGAAGTGCAGGGCGAAGGCCAGATCTTCTACCGTCGCCGCCGTCGTCGCGTGAAGCGTAAAAGCGGCAACATCGATGACTTCTGCCGTCGCTGGGGTAACCAGTACAGCTACATGGTGGTGCTGGATGCTGACTCCGTCATGAGCGGAGACTGCCTGAGCGGTCTGGTGCGTCTTATGGAAGCCAACCCTAACGCCGGTATCATTCAGTCCTCGCCAAAAGCGTCCGGAATGGACACCCTTTATGCGCGCTGCCAGCAGTTCGCCACCCGTGTTTACGGGCCGCTGTTTACGGCCGGTCTGCACTTCTGGCAGCTGGGTGAGTCGCACTACTGGGGCCATAACGCCATTATCCGCGTGAAGCCGTTCATTGAACACTGTGCGCTGGCGCCGCTGCCGGGTGAGGGTTCGTTTGCCGGCTCTATTCTGTCGCATGACTTCGTAGAAGCGGCGTTGATGCGTCGTGCTGGCTGGGGCGTCTGGATTGCCTACGACCTGCCGGGATCCTACGAAGAGCTGCCGCCGAACCTGCTGGACGAGCTTAAGCGTGACCGCCGCTGGTGTCATGGTAACCTGATGAACTTCCGCCTGTTCCTGGTAAAAGGGATGCACCCGGTTCACCGCGCGGTGTTCCTGACGGGCGTGATGTCTTATCTCTCCGCACCGCTGTGGTTTATGTTCCTCGCGCTCTCCACTGCGCTGCAGGTTGTCCATGCCCTGACGGAGCCGCAATACTTCCTGCAACCGCGGCAGCTGTTCCCGGTGTGGCCGCAGTGGCGTCCGGAGCTGGCGATTGCGCTGTTTGCTTCCACCATGGTGCTGCTGTTCCTGCCTAAGCTGCTCAGCATCATCCTGATCTGGTGCAAAGGCTCGAAAGAGTACGGCGGTTTCTTCCGCGTGACCCTTTCACTGCTGCTGGAAGTGCTGTTCTCCGTCCTGCTGGCGCCGGTACGTATGCTGTTCCACACCGTGTTTGTGGTCAGTGCGTTCCTGGGCTGGGAAGTGGTCTGGAACTCACCGCAGCGTGACGACGACTCCACGCCGTGGGGTGAAGCCTTTATGCGCCACGGTTCTCAGCTGCTGCTGGGTCTGGTGTGGGCTGCCGGGATGGCGTGGCTTGATCTGCGCTTCCTGTTCTGGCTGGCGCCGATTGTCTTCTCGCTGATCCTGTCGCCGTTTGTGTCCGTGATTTCCAGCCGTTCAACGGTGGGGTTGCGAACCAAACGCTGGAAGCTGTTCCTGATCCCGGAAGAGTATTCCCCGCCGCAGGTGCTGGTGGATACCGATCGTTACCTGGAACAGAACCGCAGTCGCTCGCTAGATGACGGCTTCATGCACGCCGTGTTTAACCCGTCATTCAACGCCCTGGCGACGGCAATGGCAACCGCGCGTCACCGTGCCAGCCAAGTGCTGGAGATTGCCCGCGATCGTCACGTTGAGCAGGCGCTTAACGAGACCCCGGAAAAACTCAACCGCGACCGTCGTCTGGTGCTGTTGAGCGACCCGGTGACAATGGCGCGTCTTCACTACCGCGTGTGGTCCGCTCCGGAGAAATACTCTTCGTGGGTGAACTACTATAAGGACGTGAAGCTGAATCCGCTCGCTCTGAAGGCGAAGTAAGCAGTTAAGTAAGGCGGGTTAGCGAAGCGCCACCCGCCAGATAAAATACCGGCTTAATCGCCGGTATTTTTTTAGAGGTTAAAGATGAGAATAATCATCGTCGTTATGATTGCATGCCTGCTCAGCGGCTGCGGCAGTATTATCAGTCGCACCATTCCAGGGCAGGGCCACGGAAATCAGTATTACCCGGGCGTGAAATGGGATCTTCGTGATTCCGCGTGGCGCTACCTGACCGTGCTCGATCTGCCGTTCTCGCTGATTTTCGACACGCTGTTGCTGCCGATCGATGCCAGCCACGGCCCTTACGAATAGCGTAAATTAACGCTCGTCCCACTCGTCGGCTGCGGTTTGACCTTCTTCCGTATCCAGCGGCGGCTCGAGCTGAAACTCCCCCTCATCCCACTCGTGCAGGGTATTCTCTTCCAGCCATTCCTGCCGAAGTTCTATTTCGTCATAGTCGCCATCAAAGACGGCCTGCGCACCTTCACCACTTAATATCGGCAAACATTCCCCTTCTTCACCTTCATCGGCAAAGAATTCGGCCTGCCACATAATATCCCCATCCTGCAGAACGTATTTTTGGATATTAAGCTGTTGCACGTCAGCATCTTCTTCTTCAACGCCGGGGTTGTCGGCGAGGAACTCTTCACGAGCGGCATCAATAGCTTCTTCCAGCGTGGCGTACATGGTCATTGGTGTCTCCCTGTTTTCCAGAAGGTTTCAGGGAAAGAATAGCTGAATATAAGATTCTGCAAGTATGAATGCGAAAATAAGCTATCAGGCGTTCGTCTTATTCCGTCACGGGCCGCAGCGCGCGGGATAGACTGAACCATGAATAGATGGCATTAAACAGCACGACGCCCGCCGTCACGATAAAGACGGCGCGAAAACCGAAGCTGGCGGAGATCCCGGCTCCGAGCAGCGGTCCTGTGACGTTACCGATATCGCGGAATGACTGGTTATAGCTGAAAATACGCCCGGCGATCTGGTTCGTGGAGTTGTAGATCAGCAGGGTCTGTACGGCGGGCAGCAACGCGCCATCAGCGGCACCCAGTAAAAAGCGCAGGACGCCCAGCTGCCATGGCGTTTGCACCATAGACATCGGGATAAGCAGCAGGACGGAAATGACCAGCGCGAAGATCAGGATTTTCTCGGGACCAACGCGGTCTCCCAGTTTACCCAGCCTCGGGGCGCTCAGCAGCGCCGCCACGCCGGGCACGGAGGCAATCAGCCCGCTGATGAACGCAATATTGCTGACGTTACCCGCCAGATCGCGAACGTACAGCGTCAGAATAGGGGCAATCGACCCGGTAGCCACCTGGATAATCATTGTCGTCACGAACAGGCTCAGCACCAGTCTGGGATTTTTGAGCGAGGTCAGCACCTCTCTGGCGTGGAGCATCTCTTTTTTGGCGACAGGCGTGAAGTTTTCCCGGATACAGAGCAGGGTGACGATAAAGCACAGGAACAACACGCTGGCGGTGATAAAGAAGACCGGCCGCAGGCCGTAGTTATCCGCCAGTAATCCGCCGGCCAGCGGTCCCAGCAGAGCACCGCTCACGCCGCCGGTGGAGAGTGTTCCTAGCGCCCAGCCGCTCTTATGGCGGGGGATTTGCGTGGCTATCAGGGCATTCGCGTTGGGAATAAATCCTCCCAGCAGGCCCAGCAGCGCGCGCAGGATCAGAAACTGCCAGACGTTCTGCGCCACGCCCATCAGCGCCATGATAATGGCCATCCCCAGCGCCGAACGAAGCAGCATGATTTTACGTCCCTTGCGGTCGGCAAGGCCGCCCCAGAAGGGCGAGGCCATCGCGGAAAAGAGAAACGTGATGCTGAATACCAGACCGGACCACATATTGAGCGCGCTGTGGCCCGTTACGCCAAGCTGTTCGACGTAGAGCGGCAGGAAGGGCATGACCAGGCTAAAGGCCGCGCCGGTAAGAAAACAACCAAGCCACGCAACCGCGAGGTTACGCTTCCAGTTTATGGGGGCATCTGAGGGTGACATAACTATCCGCATAATGAGGTGCAGAGCACCTGAAGCATAAAGTAATAAGCCTGCTAATTATGCGCCTGGGTTATGATTGCCGCAATGACGAGGAGCTTTTAAAGCTAAAACGGCATGCGGCCCTGAAGACCGCATGGGGATTAATAGCGGGACGGCGTGCCTTGTGGACGCGTTTTAAAACGGCGGTGCAGCCACATATACTGCTCGGGCGCCAGCATGATGCACTTCTCCACAACGCTGTTCATCCAGCGCGCGGTGGTTTCCGCATCGTCAAGCGGTGGCGCAAGCTCCGGTTCCAGCATCATTAGCTCGTAGCCTGAACCATCCGGCTTACGACGAGGGACGAAAGGCACGATGGCAGCTTTAGACATCCGCGCCAGCATCCAGGTACCGCTCGTTGTGGCGGCCTCTTCAACGGCGAAGAAGGGGACAAATACGCTGGCCTGTGGGCCGTAGTCGTGGTCGGGGGCATACCAGACCACTTCACCGGATTTCAGCGCGCGGATCATCCCCTTCAGGTCCTTACGGTCGATCATGCTTTTGTTGGAGCGCATGCGGCCGTTGGTCTGGATTAAATCGATGACCGGGTTATCGTTAGGACGATAAACGCCAATGCCGGGCGCCTGCATGCCGAACATGCGCGCCCCGATTTCCAGCGTCAGGAAATGAACGCCGATCAGCAAAACGCCCGTCTGGTTGGCCTGAAGCGTATGCACAGGCTCCATGCCGGTTCCCGTTACCTCGCTCCAGCGGGCCATGCGTTTGTCCGGCCAGAACCACGCCATACCGGTCTCCATGAGCCCCATCCCGACGGATTCGAAATTCTTCGCGACCATATCGTGACGCTCTGGCTCGCTCATCTGGGGAAAACACAGCTCAAGATTGCGGTACGCGATTCTGGCGCGACGCTTCATAAACAGTTGCGCGAAGCGGCCCAGAAATTTACCCAACCGAAAAATAACAGGGTAGGGAAGCTGTACCAGAAGCCATAAAAAGCCGATGCCAAGCCAGGTCAACCAATAGCGGGGATGCAAAAGGGCGGCAGTAAATTTTGGTAACTGGGTCATGTCTTTCCTGTGTTCAAACGTCCTGTTTTGCTAGTGTCTCATTTTTTGAGACATAGCCAAAATATCTGCTTTCGAAGCGTGCACGAATACAGCAATTGTTAAGCCTGATTAATCAGGGTGTGTGAAATGTAGCGTAAATTGTGTGGATGTAAATTGGTTTTGTTTGCTATATGATGCCGACCGATTTTTAATTCTCTCTAACGATTCCAGGACTGTACACCATGCCAGTGTTACACAACCGCGTGTCGAATGAGATGTTGAAAGCGCGTATGTTGGCTGAAACCGAACCGCGTACAACCATCTCTTTCTATAAATACTTCACAATCGACGATCCGCAGGCGACCCGCGATGCGCTTTATCAGGCGTTCACGGCGCTGAACGTCTTCGGCCGCGTCTACCTTGCCCGTGAAGGCATCAACGCGCAAATTAGCGTACCGGAAAGCAAAGTCAGCGCCTTCCGCGACGTGCTTTATCAGTTCGATCCGGCCCTCGACGGCTTGCGCCTGAACATTGCTCTGGACGATGACGGGAAATCCTTCTGGGTGCTGCGCATGAAGGTGCGTGAACGCATCGTGGCGGACGGTATCGACGATCCTGCGTTTAACGCGGCGGATGTCGGTGAATATCTCAAGGCTGCGGAAGTGAATGCGATGCTGGACGATCCGGATGCCGTGTTCATTGATATGCGTAACCACTATGAATACGAAGTGGGGCATTTCGAGAACGCGATGGAAATCCCGGCTGATACCTTCCGCGAGCAGCTGCCCAAGGCGGTTGAGATGATGCAGGAACATAAAGATAAAAAGATCGTTATGTACTGCACCGGCGGTATTCGCTGTGAGAAAGCCAGCGCGTGGATGAAGCACAACGGCTTTAATAAGGTCTGGCATATTGAAGGCGGCATTATCGAGTACGCCCGCCGCGCCCGCGAGCAGGGTTTACCGGTGCGCTTTATCGGGAAAAACTTTGTCTTTGACGAGCGTATGGGTGAGCGTATCTCGGAAGACGTTATTGCCCACTGCCACCAGTGCGGCGCACCGTGCGATACCCATACCAACTGCAAAAACGACGGGTGTCATCTGCTGTTCATTCAGTGCCCGGCCTGTGCCGAGAAGTTTAACGGCTGCTGTAGCGAACTGTGCAGCGAAGAGAGCATCCTGCCGGAAGAAGAGCAGCGTCGCCGTCGCGCAGGACGTGAAAACGGCAACAAGATTTTCAATAAATCACGCGGCCGTCTGAATACCAAACTGGGTATCCCTGACCCGGAATGATAATAACGCCCGGCACGGCGAAAGCCTGCCGGGCGAATCTATTATGATTTCTGCTGTACACCTTCAACGGAAATAATCAGCTCAACGTCCTGAGACGCCGGGCCTAAATCCGTTGTGATATTAAAATCTTTCAGGTGAATTTTACCCGCCGCTTCAAAACCTGCGCGTTTACCCCCCCACGGATCGTCACCCTGACCCAGTAATTTAGCATCAAGCGTGACCGGTTTTGTTACGCCGTTAAGCGTCAGGTTGCCGGTAATATTCAGCTTATCACCCTCTTTTTTCACTTCCGTGGAGGTGAAGGTCGCCTGCGGGTATTTCGCGACATTGAGGAATTCCCCGCTGCGCAGATGTTTATCACGTTCAGCATGATTGGTATCCACGCTGTTGGTATTAATGGTTACGTTGACCTTATCGGCGGCAGGATTCTTCTCGTCAAAGGTGAATGTGCCGTCAAAATCTTTAAAGGTACCGTACAGCCAGCTGTATCCCAGGTGCTGAATACGGAAATTGACGAAAGCGTGCTGGCCCTCTTTATCAATTTTATAATCAGCCGCCACGGCGGAACCGGCGGTGAATAACAGAGAACCCAGGGCGATACCCAGCAGGTGTTTTTTCATTTTATGCTCCAGAGTCAACTGACGAGCGGCCAAGCATGCGCTTTAGCGTATCGTCTTTATCAATAAAATGGTGTTTGAGGGCGGCAAGCCCGTGCAGCACGGACAGGATCACGACGCTCCACGCAAGCCAGAGGTGAACGACCCCGGCGGTGTCAGCCTGAGCGCCCGCATCGCTGAGCGTTGCCGGGACGTCAAAAAGGCCAAAGACGCTAATCGGCTTACCGTCCGCCGTTGAGATAAGATAGCCGCTGATCAGAATGGCGAAGAGCAGCGCATAGAGCGCGATATGCGCGGCAACGGCACTCAGGCGGGTCATTTTTCCGTGAGTCTTCGGCGCCGCGGGCGGCGGGGAAATATGTCGCCAGATCACGCGAAAAACCAGACCCAGCATCAGGAGAACGCCAATGCTTTTATGTAACTCCGGTGCCTGGTGATACCAGCCGTCGTAATAGCTGAGCGTGACCATCCAGAGTCCAAGGCCAAACATACCGTAGACGGCAATAGCAAATATCCAGTGCAAACCTATGGATATTATTCCGTAGCGCCGGGAGGTGTTACGCAGTTGCATCAGAATGTCCATTTTCGTATTAACCGAAGGGTAAAAATGAACGGGAAGATGTGACATTGCAACTGAAATAATTGTCTATTGATTGTTATTTTATTTATTTCAGCAATTTTGAAAGGAAAGGATAAAGGTAATTCAATGCCTTCGTGCAAGAGGAATTGAGAGGTTCAATAAAGCTAAATTAATGTCAATTATTGTCAGTCAGGGTTTTCAATAAAATACAATGTAAACAAAATCAATAATAGCCAGCAGCGCCCACAATAAGATATAGAGCATGAAATGCTCGCGAATATTATTCATCAGAAAGCTAACGATCCTGCGCATAACGCCCCGTAATGCAGTGTGAATAAAACGGGCCCCGGTACCTCCGGAGCCCGTGCGGATTATCTGTTAAAACGCGAGAGTGAGAAGGGCGTCAGATCAAACTGCGGCGCGATGCCCTGGCCAAACTGTGCGGCGATCTCGCCCAGCACGGAAGCGAACTTAAAGCCATGGCCGCTCAGCCCGGTAATCAGCAGGACGTTGTCATGCCCTGGCAGGGTATCAATGATGAAGTCTTCATCCGGCGTGTTGTCGTAGGTACAGGCCGCGCCATACAGCAAGCCACCGACGCCAGGAAGAATAGTGCGCAGGAACGAGAAGGCTTCTGAACCATCCTGTGGACAGGCGCCAAAAGGCTTGCGTTCGTCAGGGGAGGCGATCGCCTGGCCACCGTTGTGTTTACCGATTTTCAGCGCGTCTTTCTCGGAAGGGAAACCGTAGAACTGATCGCCATTCGGCAATTCGCCGGTGAAGGCCGGGAATTTATTCTGCGCGCTGTAGCGACCATCCGACTGGAACCAGGAGAAGACCTTCCGCACCGGCTGGATTGGCAGTTCCGGCAGCAGGCGAGTGACCCAGGTTCCTGCGCTGACGAGCAGGCGGGACGCTGAATAGTCGCCGTCAAGAGTCGTTACCGTGACGCCATTCTCGTCATGGGTGATGGCCTCCACCGGACAGTTAAACAGCTGCGCACAGCCGGCCTTAGCGGCAAGATCGATCCAGGTTTTGATTGCCGTTTCACAATGCAGCACGCCGGAGTGGGCTTCAAAGAGGCCGATGTAATCGTCAGGGACGGTAATTTCAGGCCAGCGCGCGGTAATGCCCGTCGCGTCCAGTTTCTCAACATCCAGATTAAAGGCTTTTGCGCTGCGCTCGACGCCGGCGAGAAAATCAGAATGAGCAGGGCCAAGGTTGATGACGCCGGTACGCTCGAAAATACGCTCTTCGGTCTGTGTCGCCAGTTCATCCCACAGCGTCTGGGCGCGAAGCACCAGCGGCACATAGCGCTCGCCTTCTCCATACGCATGGCGCATGAGACGGGTATCGCCATGATGGCTGCCCTCAGAATGAGGAGGAAGGTGGGCATCGATCATCAGGACCTTCAGACCTGCCTGTGTTGCGTAATAACCGGCAGCGGAACCCACGGAGCCGCTACCAATAATGATTAAGTCGTATCTCATATGCATCTCATAAACTGATGTTTTGTTAGCAGAGTAATTAACAACGCGGGGTTAGACAAGGGAGAAATAAATAAGGCACCGCGTGGGTGCCTGTAGAGAGAAAAGTGGGCATAAGCTTAGTGCCGTTTATACTCATTTTCCTGATAGTCGCCAGATTCTATTTTTGCAATACCTGCCTCTAAAATAGAAATAAACTGACGGGCGACGTCTGTTGTTAGCCACAGCGTCTGTCCAACTTCCGCTTCTTCACGGTTGAGTTGATTCGGGGTCTGGTAGTGCAAACGCAGCATCAGCGCATCGTAGCTATCTACGGTACTGATATCCCAGCCAACCAGTGGATGGGTCTGGATCACTTCACTATTCTTTTCCATTATAACCCCCTTAATGCGTGTTAGAAGACAACGGCTCTGAGGTTCAATGCATGTTTTTCTGAAAGCATCTTCAGTATACCAAGTAATAAGGGTTCCAACGGGAAAAATAAACAGGTGGCAACACATTTTTCTGCTTTTTAGGATTGTTCGAACAATAAAACACCATCTCGTTCACGATTTTTAAAGAAGATGCCGAATTAATTTGAACTTGCAGGATTTTTAGACAAAAAAAAGCCGGGGCGACCCGGCAAAAAAACACAATGAGGGAGCAGTGTTAATCTGTGATAAACCAGTCGTCTGCGCTTTCCCACGTTTCCTGCAGGATTTCGCTGATGCGATCTTTATCTTCTTTCGCAGCACCAATGACGGAGAGGTTGTTCGCCGCGGCGTAACGCACCGTTACGGCACCCGCGTTGTCGGGAAAGGTGTTGTTAATACGGCGGGATAATTCGCCTGCCAGTGCATCAAGCGCGCCGGCAGGCAGAACGGTTGTTTTGGCTATGGTGACTTCAATACGCATAAATGCCCCCTGTGTAATATACTGTTTATTTATACAGGTATATTATCGGTTTGACAACAAGGGGCATTGATTTTTTAACGTTTTACCGTCCAGTTAACGGTTTCGCCCGCCAGGAATGGGATCAGCGTGTCATCCGTCAGCGCAATGGACTCCTCAACGTGGCTCGCTTTACGCTCCAGTTGGATGAAGGTGTCGTTGACCGGCAGGCCGTAGAAGCGCGGGCCGTTAAGGGAGCAGAACGCTTCAAAATGTTCGAGCGCGTTCATCTCTTCAAAGACGGTCGCGTAGCTGGCCAGTGCCGTTGGGGCGTTGAAGCAGCCTGCACAGCCGCAGCTCGCCTCTTTGCGGTGGCGAGCGTGAGGTGCGGAATCGGTGCCGAGGAACGCGCGGGAGAACCCGCTGGCAACCAGCTCGCGCAGCGCCTGCTGGTGGATGTTGCGCTTGAGAATAGGCAGACAGTACAGGTGAGGACGCACCCCGCCCACCAGCATGTGGTTACGGTTAAACATCAGGTGCTGTGGCGTAATGGTCGCGGCGATAAGATCGTTGCCGTCGCGCACATACTCTGCCGCGTCTTTGGTGGTGATATGTTCAAAGACCACTTTAAGCGCGGGCAGGCGCTGGCGCAGAGGCTCCATTACGGTCTCGATAAAGCGGGCTTCACGGTCGAAGATGTCAATCTCGGCATGCGTGACTTCACCATGGACCAGCAGCGGCATGCCCAGTTTCTGCATGCGTTCCAGAACCGGCATGATGGCATCAATGCTGGTGACGCCGTGGCTGGAGTTGGTGGTGGCATTTGCCGGGTAGAGTTTCGCCGCCGTAAATACGCCTTCGTTAAACCCGCGCTCCACTTCGTTCGGATCCAGCGAGTCGGTAAGATAGCAGGTCATCAACGGGGTAAAATCGTGTCCCGCAGGAACGGCATCCAGGATGCGCTGGCGATAGGCCATCGCGGCATCGACGGTGGTGACTGGTGGAACCAGGTTAGGCATGACAATCGCGCGGCCATAAATTTCGCTGGTATAAGGCACGACGGTTTTCAGCATATCGCCATCACGCAGATGGATATGCCAGTCGTCAGGGCGGCGGATTTTAAGAACCTGGGGTTGTGCAGTCATGGAAGCTCCGGCTTGTCAGGAATCAGTCATAAGGATGGCTGTTTTTGCCGGACACAAATCATAAGCGGAAACGTTTTCGTTTGCACACTTTTCCGTAAAAAAAAGGGCGCCGCAGCGCCCTTCAGGTTAATCGGTGAAAGGAATGATAATTTCTCCCGGTTTCACCTCTATACCTTTTGCATATTTTTTCGCCAGAGCTTCACCCTTGCTTTTGTCTTCGCTTAAGACGTACGCGGGCTGCTGGTTAAAGTAATTACGCAGCGATTGGTTCAGATAGGGCATCAGGGTTTGCAGAACCGGTGCCATCTTGTCCGGCGACACCTGCGCATCGACGACTTCCATCTCCTGCAGGAAAATTGCCCCTTTCTCTTTGTTGAAAACGGGCAGGGCCTTCAGCTTGAGCTTGATGTTGGCCTTCTGATTGCCAAAGAGGGATGACATATCGAGATCCGCATCACCGGCCAGGGTGACTTTGTTTGGCTCTTCACGACCGATCTGGCTGGTCAGGTTCGTCAGGACGATATGCGCGTCCGCCAGTCCCGGCACGCCAATGTCTTTAGAGAAATTGTTATGTTTTTCCAGCGCCTGATTAATTTCCTGTTCACTGACGGTATATTGCGTGAGCTGGTTACAGCCAACCAGCAGGCCGCTGACTACTAATGCCGCGGCAAAGACAATTTTCTTCATAGTGTTCCTCAACGAAAAATCGGCGCTTCTGTCCTGTTACGCCAGTATGTCAGTGTGAATTGGCAGAAACCAGCAGAAAAAACTGAGAAGTGGGGCGGGAGGGGCTCCCGCCCGAGGGAAAGGCTACGCGCCAGGCTCGAGCATCCCGCTCGCGCTGCGCTTCGGGCTGAACTGCCACCACAGAGCAAGGAGCGTCATAAAGCCCACCGCGCCGAGCATCATCCACGGGAGTTCGGGCTGGCTTAACGCTTTGCCGGCATCAAACAACCAGCCGCCACCCGCGTAACCTAATGCGCCGCCAAGCGCCAGCCCCAGCCGGCTGAAACCCATATAGCTGCCGCGCGCACGCGCATCCGCAAGCGAGGCGCTCAGCGTTTCACGGGCAGGCTCGGCGATGATCGAGCCAATATAGAACGTGCAAATCAGCGTAAACAGCTGCTGGAGAGAGTTCACCAGGCCGATCGGCATCATGCTCAGCGTCATCAGGAACAGCCCGGCCATCAGGCGATGCTCCAGACGAAAACGCCGCTCGCTCCAGCGGGCAATCGGATAAAGCAGCGTTAACGACAGGCAGGCTTCGATGGCGTACATCCATTTAACGGCTGCAGGGGTCCCCGCGATGTCGTTAACCATGATCGGCAGCATCAGCATGACCTGTACAGCCAGCATGTAGTATCCCGTCAGGGTCAACACATAGGTGACAAAACGCCTGTCGCGCAGGACGCGGCCAAGCCCTTCCCGGACCGGCGCTTTGACCGTCGACAGTTTCCAGGCGGGCAGGAACAGGCCATTGAACAGCGCGCACAGAATAAAGAGCACCGCCCCAGCGGCGCAGACCAGACGGAAGTCATACTGCAGCAGCCAGCTTCCCAGCAGGGCGCCGATAACCGCCCCGGCACTGTCCTGCATCATCAGAATCGAGAAGAAACGGCCGCGGTGCTGGGGGCGAATAAGCTTTACCACAAGCGCGGTGCGTGGCGGATCGAACAGCGTGCCGCCGATACCGGAGAGGAAACAGGAGAACCAGAGCAGCCAGGGCTCCTGGGCGACCGCCATCGTGGCAAAACCTGCCGCGCGCAGCAGCATACCGGTAACGATCATCGGTTTAGCGCCAAAGCGGTCGGCAATGGCCCCGCCAAAGACGCCCAGGCCCTGCTGGACAAACTGGCGTAGCCCCAGGGCAATGCCAACCATTAATGCCGCCCAGCCCATCTGATCGACAAAGCGGATCGATATCAGCGGAAAAACGACAAAAAAGCCGAGCACGACCAGCATGTTATCGACGAGCAGGAAATATTTACCCAGGCTCCTGGCCTGTGATACGCGGGACATTTTCCCTCCAGGGAAAATAAGAGGTGAGCACGCTAACATTCTGCGGTGTCGCCGCGTTTTTTCCCACCCCCGCGGGTGACAATATTTTTTTATCAAAAGGGTGCTTTGATAGAGAGTTCTCATCGAAAAATGTGAAAAGAGGTGAAAATGGTATGTCACTGTTTTCACAGACGGCACAGGCGCAGGTATAGTAAAGCTAATGGGTCAGCAGAAGTGACGGGAAGGAGTGGTATCGATGTTTGGCTATCGCAGCAATGTGCCAAAAGTGCGTCTGACAACGGACCGGCTGGTCGTTCGTCTGGTGCATGAGCGTGATGCCTGGCGTCTGGCGGATTATTACGCCGAGAATCGCCAGTTTTTAAAACCCTGGGAACCCGTTCGGGATGAGAGCCATTGTTACCCTTCCGGCTGGCAGGCGCGCCTCAGCATGATTACGGAATTTCACAAGCAGGGCAGCGCGTTTTATTTCGCGCTGCTGGATCCTGAAGAGAAAGAAATTATCGGGATCGCCAACTTTTCAAACGTGGTGCGCGGGTCGTTTCACGCCTGCTACCTTGGCTACTCCATCGGCCAGAAATGGCAGGGGCAGGGGCTGATGTACGAGGCGTTAACGGTGGCGATCCGCTATATGCAACGCACGCAGCATATCCATCGCATTATGGCGAACTATATGCCGCATAATCAGCGCAGCGGCAATTTGCTGGCCCGCTTAGGGTTCGAGAAAGAGGGTTACGCCAAAGACTATCTGCTGATAGACGGAGAGTGGCGCGACCACGTTCTGACGGCGTTAACCACCCGGGACTGGACCGCAGGTCGTTAAGGAGAAAAGATGAAGTATCAGCTAAACGGTACAGAAGCGCGCGTGATTGGGTGCTTACTCGAAAAACAGGTCACCACGCCGGAGCAGTATCCGCTCTCCGTCAACGCCGTAACCATGGCCTGCAACCAGAAGACCAACCGCGAGCCGGTGATGAACCTCAGCGAACATGAGGTTCAGGACGTGCTGGATGCGTTGGTTAAACGCCACTATCTGCGCACCGTCAGCGGCTTCGGCAACCGCGTGACCAAATACGAACAGCGCTTCTGTAACTCCGAATTCGGCGACCTGAAGCTGAGCAGTGCGGAAGTGGCGGTCATCACCACGCTGCTGCTGCGCGGGGCGCAGACGCCGGGAGAGCTGCGCACGCGCGCTTCCCGTATGCATGAGTTCAGCGATATGCAGGAAGTTGAGCAGACCCTGGAAGGGCTGGCCTCACGTGAAGACGGCCCATACGTGGTGCGTCTGGCGCGCGAGCCGGGCAAACGTGAAAGCCGCTATATGCATCTGTTCAGCGGCGACGTCGATGTCGCTACCGTGGAGAGCGACGCGGGATCCTCAGCAAGCAATGACACTCTTGCCGCGCGCGTAGAAGCGCTGGAAGACGAGGTCGCCGGGCTGAAACAGCGCCTGGATGCGTTGCTGGCACATCTGGGAGACTGACGGTGAAAAAATTACGCGTAGGCGTGGTGGGGCTCGGCGGCATCGCGCAAAAAGCCTGGCTGCCTGTTTTAGGTGCAGCAACGGACTGGACCCTGCAAGGGGCATGGTCACCCACTCGAGAAAAGGCAGAACGTATCTGCGAAACCTGGCGCATTCCGTATGCTGCCTCCCTGCAGGATCTGGCCCGCGAGTGTGATGCGGTCTTTGTACATACCTCAACGGCAACCCACTATCAGGTGGTAAGCGAGCTGCTCAATTTAGGGGTTCACGTCTGCGTGGATAAGCCGCTGGCGGAAAATGTTCAGGATGCCGAACGTCTGATTGAGCTGGCCGCGCGCAAAAAACTGACGCTGATGGTAGGCTTCAACCGCCGCTTCGCGCCGCTTTACCAGCAGCTGAAGGCGCAGTCGGACACGCTCGCCTCGCTGCGGATGGATAAACACCGCACCGACAGCATTGGGCCAAACGATCTGCGCTTCACCCTTCTGGATGATTATCTGCACGTTGTGGATACGGCGCTGTGGCTGAGCAACGGCCATGCGCAGCTGAAGAGCGGTACCCTGTTAACGAATGACCAGGGGCAGATGGTCTACGCGGAACACCACTTCGCCGTTGAGCATCTTCAGATTACCACCAGCATGCACCGTCGGGCGGGAAGCCAGCGTGAATCCGTGCAGGCGGTGACCGAGGGCGCGCTGTACGACATTACGGACATGCGCGAGTGGCGGGAAGAGAAGGGCAACGGCGTGGTGACGCTCCCGGCGCCAGGCTGGCAGAGCACCCTCGAGCAGCGCGGTTTCGCAGGATGCGCCCGTCACTTTATCACCTGCGTGCAAAATCAGACGGTTCCTGAAACGTCCGGCGAGCAGGCCATTATGGCGCAGCGCATTGTGGAAAGGCTCTGGCGCGATGCCATGAGCGAATAACTCGCTGTAACATCTGCGGATAGTAATTCGTTGAAATCCGGTTAGACTAAGCGCCGCTTGTTGGCTTTGCCGGGTGGCGCTTACGCTAACCCGCTCTACAAATCCGTATGGTTCTGGAAATTCACGTTAATGAACTTATTAAAATCGCTGGCGGCCGTCAGCTCGATGACCATGTTTTCCCGCGTGCTGGGTTTTGCGCGCGACGCCATTGTGGCAAGGGTATTTGGTGCAGGGATGGCCACGGACGCCTTTTTCGTCGCGTTTAAATTGCCGAACCTGCTGCGTCGTATTTTTGCTGAAGGGGCGTTTTCCCAGGCATTCGTGCCCATTCTGGCGGAATATAAAAGCAAGCAGGGTGAAGACGCGACGCGCGTCTTTGTTTCTTATGTCTCCGGGCTGCTGACGTTGGCTTTAGCGGTGGTGACCGTACTCGGGATGCTGGCCGCGCCGTGGGTGATTATGGTGACCGCGCCCGGTTTTGCCGATACGGCTGACAAATTTGCGCTGACCTCGCAGCTGCTGCGCATTACTTTCCCCTATATTCTGCTCATCTCGCTGGCCTCGCTGGTGGGGGCGATCCTGAACACCTGGAACCGCTTCTCTGTTCCGGCGTTTGCGCCAACGTTTCTCAACGTCAGCATGATCGGTTTTGCCCTGTTCGCTGCGCCGCACTTCAACCCGCCGGTGCTGGCGCTGGCCTGGGCGGTCACCGTCGGCGGCGTGCTGCAGCTGGCGTACCAGCTGCCGCATCTGAAAAAAATCGGCATGCTGGTGCTGCCGCGCATCAATCTCAAAGATGCCGGGGCGATGCGCGTGATCAAGCAGATGGGGCCCGCTATTCTCGGCGTCTCCGTCAGCCAGATCTCGCTTATCATCAACACCATCTTTGCCTCTTTCCTCGTGTCCGGCTCGGTTTCCTGGATGTACTACGCCGACCGTCTGATGGAGTTCCCGTCCGGGGTGCTGGGCGTGGCGCTGGGGACCATCCTGCTGCCGTCGCTGTCGAAAAGCTTTGCCAGCGGCAATCATGATGAATATTGCCGCCTGATGGACTGGGGTTTACGTCTCTGCTTCCTGCTGGCCCTGCCAAGCGCGGTGGCGCTGGGTATTCTGGCCAAACCGCTGACGGTGTCGCTCTTCCAGTACGGGAAATTCACCGCCTTTGATGCCGCTATGACCCAGCGCGCGCTGATTGCCTACTCGGTCGGCTTGATGGGGCTGATCGTCGTCAAGGTGCTGGCGCCCGGGTTCTACTCGCGTCAGGACATCAAAACGCCTGTGAAAATTGCCATCGTGACGCTGATTATGACCCAGCTGATGAACCTGGCGTTTATTGGTCCGCTGAAGCATGCCGGCCTGTCGCTGTCTATTGGTCTGGCGGCCTGTCTGAATGCCGGGCTGTTGTACTGGCAGCTGCGCAAGCAGGATATTTTCACGCCGCAGCCGGGGTGGGGAAGTTTCCTGGTACGTCTGATCGTTGCGGTACTGGTGATGTCAGCCGCGCTGCTCGGCATGATGTACGTGATGCCGGAGTGGTCCCTGGGCACCATGCCTTATCGCCTGATGCGGCTGATGGCCGTGGTAGGCGTCGGGGTCGTGGCTTACTTTGCCACGCTCGCGGTGCTGGGGTTCAAAGTGAAAGAGTTTGCCCGCCGTACGGCATAAACGCCAAAAGGGGAGTTCACCTTATGGTGCTCCCCGCTGCATGATTTGTCGCACAGGCGTCAAATCGAAATCTTTTTAACTCCCGCAATACGCGCAGTCGCTGTTTGACCATCCGCACCGTACAGTCCGGTTTCTTTATGCGGTTTCAATACCTCAAGCGCCTGCTGATTACGCTCAATCTGACCTTCCAGTAGCCAGCCGTTGTGCTGGTTAAGGTCGCGCAGGTGCTGGGTTTTTTCGGTAATGGTTTGCCAGCGCTCAATAATATCGTCATTGGCGCTACGCTTAGGATCCTGCTCAGCGCGGCGCTGCTGCTCCAGATAATCCAGCGTCGCCAGTAGCGAACTCTTATCTTCAGTAATACGCTGCAGCGCGCTGCCGTTGATGTGACCGGAAGAGAGATGCTGCTGTTCAGCGTCCATTACCGTTTTCAGGTCGTTAAGAACAACCGTCATTTGATCCAGTATTTCTGACAGTCGACTCATACGGTTAGTTACTCTGTAAGAAACTCTGTGCTTCCTGAATCAGGGCGTCAGCGATTTTGCTGGTGTCCATTTTCAGCTCACCGTTACGAATAGCCGTTTTCAGCGCTTCAACACGTTCCATATTGATATCGTTGCTGCCTGGCTGCATCAGTTTTGCCTGTGCGTCGCTCAGGGTCACGCTGGTGCTGTTGGACGTTGACGGTTTTTCCAGACGCGTTTTCTGCGCAGGAGCGTCATTCGTTTCGCGAGGTTGTACAGCGCTTACCGGCTTCAGGGCTGATGTACGATCAATGCTCATAGTGTTGTCCTCATCGAGGGTTCGCGGCGTTTGCGCCTGACATCATCATTAGTGGAATATTTATCGGCACGCGCCGCGAAATCTTTAAAAAGATTATAGGTTAATCAGAATATTCCCATCAGAATCGACGGTTCCGCTCACCACCTGGCCTGAGGACATTCTGACGCGGGCGTTTTGCGCCACTGCGGCATTGTTTAACGCTTTCCCTTCACTGTTGATGCTAAAGCCATCTCCGTTGGCCACCACCATCACCTGTTGACCCGCTTTTACCCGCCATGACTGACGCAGCATTGAGAGCTGTATCGGCTGGCCGGGTGCGACATCGCGCAGGCTGACGGCGTCCTGTGCCTGGTTCATTTCCAGCATGGTGCGTGGAGGCAGCTGGTCCAGACGGCCGCGTTTTAACGTCACGCTGTTCGTCTGCAGCACGCTGCCGCGCGCAATGGGCACGGCGGCGACAACATAATTGCCCGTCGCCTGAACTGCAACCTGTAAATAGCGTTTTTCGTTCGCGCAGCGTGCCAGCACGTTCACATTTCCCCACAGCCGGGTGGTTCCCGTCACGCTAAATGACGGTTGGTCACAGGTCGGGTACAGATTCGGTGGGGTGCGCACGGTAACGTTAACCTCATCGCTAAAGCCCGCCAGCTTTTCAGCAAAAAAAGCCGTAAGCCGATCCTGTAAGCCTTCAGCCTGCACCAGAGGGCTAAACAGCAAGAAAGTTGCCACCAGGCCACGTTTTAACGTTTGCATCGCAAGTTCCACCGTTTCCAGAGTTGAATGAATTCTACCTGCAGTGGTTTTGCATCAACGCAATAAATAGCGACGCATTTTGCGCTTATTCCGTCGATAGGGGAGACCGGGTGAGATTTAAGCTGTGAACTGAAATTTTGCCATCAGCGGAGGAGACATGCTCGATAAACTCGACGCCGCGTTACGTTTTCAGCAGGAAGCGCTCAATTTACGCGCCCAGCGGCAGGAGATTTTAGCCGCCAACATCGCTAACGCCGATACCCCAGGGTTTCAGGCGCGCGATATTGATTTTTCCAGTGAACTCAAAAAGGTGATGGAGCGTGGACGTGCCGAAGGAACGGGTGTTGCACTTGCCATGACATCCTCTCGCCATATTCCTGCTCAGGCGATGACCGCGCCAGCGACCGATTTACTTTACCGCATTCCCGATCAGCCCTCACTCGACGGTAACACCGTGGATATGGACCGGGAGCGTACCCAGTTTGCCGATAACAGTCTGAAATACCAGACGGGCCTGACCGTACTCGGCGGACAAATCAAAGGCATGATGAACGTCCTGCAGGGGGGGAACTGATAGATGGCCTTGTTGAATATTTTTGATATTGCCGGTTCGGCGTTAACCGCGCAGTCCAAACGCCTGAACGTGGCTGCCAGTAACCTGGCGAACGCCGACAGCGTAACCGGACCAGACGGCCAGCCTTATCGCGCCAAACAGGTTGTCTTTCAGGTCGATGCTGCGCCGGGCGCGGCGACGGGCGGCGTGAAGGTGTCTGATGTGGTAGAGAGCCAGGCGCCGGACAGACTGGTGTATGAGCCGGGTAACCCGCTCGCGGATGCCAGCGGATACGTGAAAATGCCAAACGTGGATGTGGTGGGTGAGATGGTGAACTCCATGTCGGCTTCCCGCAGCTACCAGGCCAACGTTGAAGTGCTGAATACCGTGAAGAGCATGATGCTCAAAACGCTCACTCTCGGCCAGTAAAGGAGACATGCATGTCCATCGCCGTAAATGTGAATGATCCTACGAACTCGGGTGTTAATAACACGAAGAGTACGACAGGTTCTAACTCCCTCACCGGGAGCAATGCCTCCGATCTTCAGGGCAGCTTTCTGACGCTGCTGGTGGCGCAGCTTAAGAACCAGGATCCCACCAACCCAATGCAGAACAACGAACTGACCACGCAGCTTGCGCAGATCAGCACCGTGAGCGGCATTGAGAAACTTAACACCACCCTTGGCTCCGTCTCCGGGCAGATTAACAGCGCCCAGTCTCTGCAGGCGGCAAGCCTGATTGGCCACGGGGTGATGATCCCGGGAACCACGATTCTGGCGGGCACCAGCACCACTGAAGGCAACACCACAACGACCACCACGCCGTTTGGCGTTGAGCTCCAGCAGGCGGCTGAGAAGGTCACTGCAACGATCATGGATGCCAATAACGTGGTAGTTCGCACCATTGATATCGGTGAGCTGAAGGCGGGCGTTCACACCTTTACGTGGGATGGCAGCCTGACCGACGGCACTAAAGCACCAAACGGTTCTTACAAAGTAGCGATCAGCGCCAGCAACGGGACGACCCAGCTGGTGGCGCAGCCGCTGCAGTTCGCGCTGGTCCAGGGCGTGATTAAAGGAAGCGACGGCAACAAACTGGATTTGGGAACCTCTGGTTCCACCACACTCGACGAAGTTCGGCAGATTATCTAAGCCTTAACACTTATCAGGAGTAAGTCATGGCCTTTTCTCAAGCGGTCAGCGGCCTGAATGCTGCGGCCACCAACCTGGACGTCATTGGCAACAACATCGCCAACTCCGCGACCTATGGTTTTAAATCCGGTTCTGCTTCATTTGCGGACATGTTTGCCGGTTCCAAAGTCGGCCTGGGCGTGAAAGTTGCGGGCATCACTCAGGACTTTACCGACGGTACCACCACCAACACCGGTCGTGGTCTGGACGTTGCTATCAGCCAGAACGGTTTCTTCCGTATGGTCGATTCCAACGGTTCTGTGTTCTACAGCCGTAACGGCCAGTTCAAGCTGGACGAAAACCGTACGCTGGTTAACATGCAGGGCATGCAGCTGACGGGCTACCCGGTAGCTGGAACGCCTCCAACCGTTCAGACCGGTGCGAACCCTCAGGCGATTACTATCCCGAATACCCTGATGGCGGCGAAATCAACCACCACCGCGACGCAGCAGATCAACCTGAACTCAACCGATCCTGTTCAAACTGCCCCGTTCGATGCGACCAACCCGGATACCTATAACAAAAAAGGGACCGTGACCGTATTCGACAGCCAGGGTAACGCCCACAACATGTACGTCTACTACGTGAAGACGGCCAACAATAAATGGGATCTTTACACTCAGGACGGCAGCGTTGCGGGTTCTACTGCAGCGAAAGCGGCGCAGATGAACTTTGATGCGAACGGTAACCTGGCGGGTGTCTACAACTACGACGCTGCGGGTGTACTGAGCGCAACGCCAAACGCCACGCCGGCCATTAACATCACCACGGGTTCTGTCAGCGGTGCGACGGCGGCGACCTTCTCCCTGAGCTTCCAGAACTCCATGCAGCAGAACACCGGTGCAAACAGCGTTGTGGCAACCAATCAGAACGGCTACAAGCCTGGCGACCTGGTGAGCTACCAGATCAACGACGATGGCACCGTGGTGGGAAGCTACTCTAACGAACAGTCTCAGGTTCTGGGCCAGATCGTGTTGGCAAACTTCGCGAACAACGAAGGCCTGAAATCTGAAGGCGACAACGTCTGGTCTGCCACTCAGTCCTCCGGCGTGGCGCTGCTGGGTACCGCAGGCACCGGTAACTTCGGCAAGCTGACTAACGGCGCGCTGGAAGCTTCCAACGTGGATATGAGTAAAGAACTGGTGAACATGATCGTCGCGCAGCGTAACTATCAGTCGAACGCGCAGACCATCAAAACCCAGGACCAGATCCTCAACACGCTGGTTAACCTGCGTTAAGCGGCTAACAGGAAAGCGCAATGGATCACGCAATATATACCGCGATGGGCGCGGCAAGTCAGACGCTCAATCAGCAGGCCGTTACCGCCAGCAACCTGGCAAACGCCTCTACGCCGGGCTTTCGCGCGCAGCTTAATGCGCTGCGCGCGGTGCCGGTTGAAGGGCTGTCCCTGCCGACCCGTACGCTGGTGACGGCATCAACCCCTGGCGCAGATATGACGCCTGGGCAGATGGACTACACCTCGCGCCCGCTGGACGTTGCCCTGCAGCAGGACGGCTGGCTGGCGGTGCAAACTGCGGACGGCAGCGAAGGCTATACCCGTAACGGCAATATCCAGGTGAGCGCGACGGGCCAGCTGACGATTCAGGGGCATCCGGTAATGGGGGAAGCGGGTCCGCTGACCGTGCCGGAAGGCTCTGAGCTGACTATCGCCGCGGACGGTACCATTTCGGCGCTGAACCCGGGCGACCCGGCCAACACCGTTGCACCCGTCGGACGTCTGAAGCTGGTGAAAGCGGAAGCCAAAGACGTGCAGCGCGGCGACGACGGCATGTTCCGTCTGACCCAGGCGGCGCAGGCGACGCGTGGCGCCACGTTACAGGCCGATCCGAGCATCCGCGTGATGTCCGGCGTTCTGGAAGGCAGCAACGTCAAGCCGGTCGAAGCCATGACCGACATGATTGCCAGCGCCCGTCGTTTTGAAATGCAGATGAAGATCATCAGCAGCGTGGATGAAAACGCGGGCAAGGCTAACCAACTTCTGGCTATGAGTTAACAGGACTCCTTATGATCAGTTCTTTATGGATCGCGAAAACTGGCCTGGACGCCCAGCAGACCAATATGGACGTGATTGCCAACAACCTGGCAAACGTGAGCACCAATGGTTTCAAGCGTCAGCGTGCCGTTTTCGAAGATTTGCTTTATCAAACCATCCGTCAGCCGGGCGCGCAGTCTTCTGAACAGACGACGCTGCCGTCGGGTCTGCAGATCGGTACCGGTGTTCGTCCGGTGGCCACCGAGCGTCTGCACAGCCAGGGCAACCTGTCTCAGACCAACAACAGTAAAGACGTGGCAATCAAAGGCCAGGGCTTCTTCCAGGTGCAGCTGCCTGACGGGACCTCTGCCTATACCCGCGACGGTTCATTCCAGGTCGATCAGAACGGCCAGCTGGTGACAGCGGGCGGTTTCCAGGTTCAGCCTGCGATTACCATCCCGGCGAACGCCCTGAGCATCACCATCGGACGCGACGGTGTGGTCAGCGTGACCCAGCAGGGACAGGCCGCGCCGGTTCAGGTCGGGCAGCTCAACCTGACCACCTTCATGAACGATACCGGTCTGGAAAGCATTGGTGAGAACCTCTACACCGAAACGCAATCCTCCGGTACGCCGAATGAGAGCACCCCGGGCCTGAACGGCGCGGGCCTGCTGTACCAGGGTTATGTTGAAACGTCCAACGTGAACGTGGCGGAAGAGCTGGTGAATATGATCCAGGTCCAGCGCGCGTATGAAATTAACAGTAAAGCAGTGTCGACGACCGACCAGATGCTGCAGAAACTGACGCAACTCTAAGGTGTAGCCCGGTGCGGTAAACGCCGCACCGGCTCCCTGTTTTCGAAGATGAAGGCAATGCAAAAAAACGCGGCGTTTCGTTATCCGATACTGACTGTTCTGGCTGTCACCCTCAGCGGGTGCGCTTTGATCCCGTCTAAACCATTGGTCCAGGGTGCGACGACTGCCCAACCCGTTCCTGGCCCCGCGCCAGTGGTAAACGGCTCCATTTTCCAGACCGCGCAGCCGATTAATTACGGCTATCAGCCGCTGTTTGAAGATCGCCGCCCGCGTAACGTCGGCGATACATTGACCATTGTGCTGCAGGAAAACGTCAGCGCGAGCAAGAGCTCGTCGGCGAACGCCAGCCGCGATGGCAAAACCAATTTTGGCTTCGATACCGTGCCACGCTATCTCGAAGGGCTGTTCGGCAACGCGCGTGCTGATGTGAACGCGTCCGGCGGCAATACCTTTAACGGCAAAGGTGGCGCGAACGCCAGCAACACCTTCAGCGGTACGCTGACGGTCACGGTTGACCAGGTACTGGTTAACGGCAACTTACACGTTGTGGGTGAAAAACAGATCGCCATCAACCAGGGCACTGAATTCATTCGCTTCTCGGGCGTGGTTAACCCTCGCACCATCAGCGGCACCAACACCGTTCCGTCCACCCAGGTGGCGGATGCGCGCATTGAGTACGTCGGTAACGGCTATATCAATGAAGCGCAAAATATGGGTTGGCTGCAGCGCTTCTTCCTTAATTTATCGCCGATGTAAGCGAGGTGACCCATGTTTAAATCGATCTTCGCCGTGGCGCTCGCGCTGGTGGCAACGTTTGCCCAGGCTGACCGTATTCGCGACCTCACCAGCGTTCAGGGCGTTCGTGAAAACTCCCTGATTGGCTATGGCCTGGTGGTCGGTCTGGATGGTACCGGTGACCAGACGACCCAGACGCCGTTCACCACCCAAAGCCTGAACAACATGCTTTCCCAGCTCGGCATTACCGTGCCGGCGGGAACCAACATGCAGCTGAAAAACGTGGCCGCGGTAATGGTCACTGCGTCCTACCCGGCGTTTGCGCGTCAGGGGCAGACCATTGATGTGGTGGTCTCCTCAATGGGTAACGCCAAAAGCCTGCGCGGCGGTACGCTGCTGATGACCCCGCTGAAAGGCGTTGACAGCCAGGTCTATGCGCTGGCGCAGGGGAACATTCTGGTTGGCGGTGCGGGGGCATCCGCAGGCGGAAGCAGCGTGCAGGTGAACCAGCTGAACGGTGGACGTATCACCAACGGTGCGATCATTGAGCGTGAACTGCCGACCCAGTTTGGCGCGGGCAACACCATCAACCTGCAGCTCAATAATGAAGACTTCACCATGGCGCAGCAAATTGCCGATACCATCAACCGCAGCCGCGGCTACGGTAATGCAACGGCACTCGATGCGCGCACCGTGCAGATCCGCACCTCCACCGGCAGCAGCAACCAGGTGCGCATGCTGGCGGATATCCAGAATATGGAAGTTAACGTTCCGGTCCAGGATGCGAAAGTGATCATCAACTCCCGTACCGGCTCGGTGGTGATGAACCGGGAAGTGTCGCTGGACAGCTGTGCCGTGGCGCAGGGTAACCTCTCCGTGACGGTAAACCGCTCCGCGAACGTGAGCCAGCCGAATACGCCATTTGGTGGCGGTCAGACGGTGGTGACGCCGCAAACGCAGATTGATATGCGTCAGAGCGGCGGGTCGCTGCAGAGCGTTCGCTCCAGCGCCAACCTGAACAGCGTGGTGCGCGCCCTGAACGCCCTGGGCGCAACGCCGATGGATCTGATGTCCATCCTGCAATCCATGCAAAGCGCGGGCTGCCTGCGCGCCAAACTGGAAATCATCTAATGCTGACCGATAGCAAACTGTTGACCAGTGCAGCCTGGGACGCCCAGTCGCTCAACGAACTGAAAACCAAAGCAGGCAAAGACCCGGCGGCGAACATCCGCCCGGTCGCCCGCCAGGTGGAAGGGATGTTTGTACAGATGATGCTGAAAAGCATGCGCGAAACCCTGCCGAAAGACGGGATGTTCAGCAGTGATTCAACGCGTCTCTACACCAGCATGTATGACCAGCAGATTGCGCAGCAGATGACCGCCGGTAAAGGCCTCGGTCTGGCTGACATGATTGTGAAACAGACCGAAGCCGCGCAGGGCATTCAGCCTCAGGAACAGACGCAGCAGGTGCCGATGAAATTCGACCTGGAAACGGTGACCAGTTATCAGAACCAGGCTCTGACGCAAATGGTGCGTAAAGCGATGCCAAAAGCCACGGGCAGCGGCGATGAGCCGCTCTCCGGTGACAGCAAAGACTTCCTGGCGCAGCTTTCTCTGCCCGCGCGCCTTGCCAGCGAACAGAGCGGCGTGCCGCATCACCTGATTCTGGCGCAGGCCGCGCTGGAGTCGGGCTGGGGTCAGCGTCAGATCCGCAAGGAAAACGGCGATCCGAGCTTCAACATCTTCGGCGTGAAGGCCACCTCCAGCTGGAAGGGGCCAACAACGGAGATCACGACCACCGAATACGAGAACGGTGCGGCGGTGAAGGTCAAAGCAAAATTCCGCGTCTACAGCTCCTACCTGGAAGCATTGTCCGACTACGTTGGCCTGCTGAGCCGCAATCCGCGTTATACCGCCGTTACGCAGGCGGCGACGGCGGAGCAGGGCGCTCAGGCCTTACAAAACGCGGGCTACGCGACCGACCCGAACTATGCGCGCAAGCTCACCAGCATGATCCAGCAGCTGAAATCCATGGGCGAGAAGGTCAGCAAAGCCTATAGCACAGATATTGAAAATCTGTTCTGAAAGTTCTCAAGTCCCGGTGGAGGTTGCCGATAACCTTCATCAGGACTCGTGTCTGAACGTATAAAAGGAACCCCCATGTCCAGTTTGATTAACAGCGCCATGAGTGGCCTCAGTGCCGCGCAGTCGGCACTCAATACCGTCAGTAATAATATTTCAAGCTATAATGTGGCAGGTTACACCCGCCAGACCACGGTGCTGGGTGCATCTAACAGCACGCTGACCGGCGGTGGCTGGGTGGGTAACGGGGTTTATGTCTCCGGTGTCCAGCGTGAGTATGACGCCTTCATCACCAACCAGCTGCGCGCCGCGCAGACGCAGAGCAGCGGTCTGACGACGCGCTATCAGCAGATGTCAAAAATTGACGATGTGCTCTCCGATACCACCAATTCGCTCTCCACCACCCTACAGGACTTCTTCAAAAGCCTGCAAACCCTGGTGAGCAACGCGGAAGACCCGGCAGCACGTCAGACGGTGCTGGGTAAAGCGGGCGGTCTGGTCAATCAGTTCAAAACCAACGATCAGTATCTGCGTGACCAGGACACGCAGGTCAATACCGCGATTGGGACCAGCGTGTCTCAGATCAACAACTATGCCAAACAGATTGCGAACCTGAACGATCAGATCTCCCGTCTGACCGGCGTCGGTGCGGGCGCATCGCCTAACGATCTGCTCGACCAGCGCGATCAGCTCGTGACTGAACTGAACAAAATCGTGGGCGTGGAAGTCTCCGTGCAAGATAGCGGCACGTTTAATATCTCTCTCGGCAACGGTTACAGCCTGGTGCAGGGCAGCAAAGCCAGCCAGCTGGCGGCCGTGAAGTCCAGCGCCGATCCGGCTCGTACGACTATCGCCTACGTCGATGACGTGGCGGGTAATATTGAGATCCCCGAGAAATTTATCACCACCGGTTCTTTAGGCGGTTTACTGACATTTCGTGCTGAAGATCTGGATAAAGCCCGTAACAGCCTGAACCAGATGGCGCTGGCCTTTGCCGACGCGATGAACACGCAGCATGAAGCCGGTTTTGATGCGAACGGTGATGCGGGCGGTAAGCTGTTCAACTTCGGTTCTCCGGCGGTCCTGTCCAACAGCAAGAACGGCGGCTCTGCCGTTGTTACGGCTTCTGTGGCGGACAGCAAACAGGTCCAGGCGACAGACTATAAGCTGCAGTTTAACGGCACTGACTGGACGATCACCCGCACGTCAGACAAAACCAGCTTTACGATGAGCCCGGATGCCAGCGGCAATCTGTCGTTTGATGGCCTTAACGTCAACGTGAGCGGCACGGCAAATACCAAAGACAGCTTTACCGTGAAGCCTGTTTCCAACGTCATCATGAACATGGATCTCGCGATCAGCGACGAGTCCAAACTGGCGATGGCATCTGTGCAGAACGGCGGCGAAAGTGACAACCGTAACGGCCAGAAACTGCTCGATCTGCAAAACGGCAAAGTGGTGGGTGGAAATAAAACCTTCAACGATGCGTATGCCTCTCTCGTCAGTACCGTCGGTAGCTCAACGGCGTCACTGAAGGTGAGCAGCCAGACGAAAGCCAACGTGGAAACGCAGTTAATCAAGCAGCAGCAGACCATCTCTGGGGTAAATCTCGACGAAGAGTATGGCAATTTGCAGCGTTATCAGCAGTATTACCTGGCCAATGCCCAGGTGCTACAAACTGCCAGTACGCTCTTCGATGCAATTATCAACATTCGTTAAGGTTGAGGTGAACAATGCGTATTAGCACCCAGATGATGTACGAGCAGAACATGCGTGGGATCACCGATTCCCAGAGCAGATGGCTGAGCTACGGTGAGCAGATGTCCACCGGCAAGCGCGTCAATCGTCCTTCGGACGATCCTATCGCCGCGTCGCAGGCCATCGTTCTGTCACAGTCTCAGTCGCAAAACAGCCAGTTTGCGCTCGCGCGTACCTTTGCAACGCAGAAGGTCTCGCTGGAAGATAACGTGTTAACCCAGGTCAACACCGCGATCTCAAGCGTGCGCGAGAAGCTCGTTTATGCGTCAAACGGCACATTAAGCGATGACGACCGTCTTTCTCTGGCGACCGATATTCAGGGGATCCGCGATCAGCTGATGAACCTGGCTAACACGACGGATGGTAATGGTCGCTTTATCTTTGCGGGATACAAAACCGAGAGCGCACCGTTTGATGCCGCGACCGGGGATTACAACGGCGGCGCTGAGGCCATCACGCAGCAGGTTGATACGGCGCGAAATATGACCATCAGCCATACCGGCCAGCAAATTTTCGAAAGCATTACCAGTAATGCGGAACAGCTGCCGGGCGGTGGATATGGCCAGACCAACATGTTCAAAATCCTGGATTCTGCTATTGCCTCGCTGAAGACACCGATTGAGAACGATCCGGCTGCCGCAACGGCGCAAAGCCAGGTGATTGCCAATGCGCAAATCGGCATCAAAAACTCCCAGAACAATGTCCTGACGGTCGTTGCGGATGTGGGAACCAAGATGAACGAGCTGGAAAAACTCGACACGCTGGGTGATGACCGCGCGCTGGGTCAGACCAAGCAGATGAGTGACCTGGTGGATGTTGACTGGAACGAAGCGATTTCCTCTTACACCATGCAGCAGGCGGCCTTGCAGGCGTCTTATAAAGCGTTTAGCGATATGCAGGGCATGTCTCTGTTCCAGCTGAACAAATAACATCTTGACCTCTTGGAACATGTCTTGAAACTGGGCATGTTTTACTGCCCAATCCGTCTGGATTGGGCATTTTTTTTATGCAACTTCTGCTGATGCGGAGGTGACTCGTGCGCTTTCTATCAGACGGATTGCCAGCGCAATGACGCCACAGACCGTCGCCAGCGCGACCACGCCCGTCCAGCCGGCCAGCGAGTAGATATTGCTGCCTAACGCGGAACCCAGCGCCATCCCGATAAAGACCACCGTAAAGAGCAGGGCGTTGAGACGGCCGCGCGCCTGCGGTTCAAGGCTGTATACCAGGTTCTGGTGAGCGACCAGGCTGGACTGCAGCCCCAGGTCGAACCCGACGGCGGAGATGGCGATCAGAATCAGCTGTCCATGAACGCCCAGCGCGGGCATCAGGAACATCAGGGCGAATGAGACGGTCACAAGAGCGGCACCAAGCTGCGTGACTTTTCCTGCGCCCAGTTTGTCCGCCAGACCCCCTGCCAGCGGGGCAGCTAACGCACCGGCGGCACCTGCAATACCAAAACCACCCGCTACAGCGCTACCCAGGTGATAGCGTTCCAGCAGCATGACCGCAAGCGTAGACCAGAAGGCGCTGAAGGCAATCGACAGGAAGCCCTGAGCCAGCGCCGCACGGCGCAGCGCCGGATAGCGACGCCACAGATGCTCCATTGAGCGCATCAGCGCGGGGTAGCTCAGCGTGGAGTGAATGGCAAAACGGGGAAGCACAAACCACATCATCACCCCGACGAACGCAATGCTCGCGGCCGCCAGCTGGTACATGACGCGCCAGCCAAACGCTTCGCCCACCACGCCGCTCACGGTTCTGGATAATAAGATACCCATCAGCAGCCCGGTCATTACCGTACCCACGGTTTTCCCCTGTTTACCTTCCGGCGCAAGGATGGCTGCGGCAGGGACAATATCCTGTGCCATGGTGGCGGCCATGCCGATGAGCAGGCTGGCCAGCAGCAGAGAGTGGATCTGCCCGGTCAGGCTACAGCCGAGAAGAAACAGCGCCAGCGCCGCACTTTTTATCAGGATTAACGTCCTGCGGTCGTGGCGATCGCCGAGCGGGAGCAGGAACAGGATCCCCAGGGCATATCCCGCCTGGGTGAGCGTCGGCACCAGGCCCATTCCTTCGATACTCAGGTGAAGGTCTGCGCCCATCAGCGGCAGCAGAGGCTGGGCATAATAGATAGATGCCACGCTGAAACCTGCACCGATCGCCAGCATTAAGATTACCCAGCGGCTCACCGCATGGGCGGCGGTTGTTGTGTTCATAAGATGTTCCTCATTCGTCGTGTGAGGCTATTTTTTATCAGTACGCCTTGCGACGGTAGCGGGCCCGGTGGTAAAACGCTTATACGTTGAACGTATAAGTGAAAATGCGATGAAAAGAGCTGAGCGTATAGACAGGGTGGAGTTAATGCGGACGTTTGTTCGTATTGTGGAGGCGGGCTCCCTCTCAGCGGCGGCGCGGCAGCTGGCCACTACCCAGGCCACGGTAAGCAGACGGTTACAGTCGCTTGAGACCATGCTGGGCGTGCGCCTGATGTTGCGCACCACCCACACGACGCGGCTGACGGATGACGGCGAGCGCTGCTATCAGCACGCCCGTCGGGTGATTGACAGCTGGCTGGCGCTGGAAGATGAGGTGGGGCAGACGGAAGATGAGCCGGTAGGCGTGCTGCGGGTGCGCGCTCCTCACGCGTTTGGTCAGGACCAGCTTCTGAAACCCGTAACCGAGTTTTTGCAACGCTATCCGCAGCTTTCCATTGAGTGGATGCTCAACGATCGGTCAGCGGACTTCCTCGGCGACAACCTTGACTGTGCGATTCGGGTGGGCGTGGAAGTCGATCCGGCGACCGTGTCCGTGCTGCTGGCCGAAGTGCCGCGCTCGGTGGTGGCTTCACCGGCACTGCTGGCCCGTTTTCCGACGGTTACCACGCCGGAGGATTTGCAGCAGTTTCCCTGGATAGCGATCAGCTCTTTCTACCAGCGCCATGTGGAGCTTTTTCACGATGCATCACCCGCCACCGCGCGGATTGTTATTACGCCACGGCTAAGCACCGACAGCCTGTATGTCGCACGCAACACGGCGCTCACCGGGCTTGGCGTGGCGGTGGTATCCAGCTGGACGGTACAGGATGATATTCGGGAAGGGCGGCTGGTGCATTTGCTGCCAGAGTGGCAGCCAGCGGCGTTACCGGTGCATCTTGTTTACCCCTGGTCCCGCTATTATCCGGCACGCTTGCGGCGTTTTCTGGAGTTGATGCGCCAGGTCATGCCGGAGGTCACCGGGATGAGAAAGCCCGTGCAGCAGCCATAAAAAAAGCCGACCCGAAGGTCGGCTTTTTACTTTCAGCGTCGTTATTCGACAGACTGCGGACGCGTCGCCGGTGCAGTTGCCTGATGCGTTGCACTGTGGCCGCCTGCAGCGCCTTTACCGTCGAAGCTGAATGCCGGGCGTACCCAGTCGCTGTGACGCGGGGCTTCAGGCACGTAATCCGGTGCCGGGGCGCGCGTCATTGGTGCTGTCGCCACGTGGGCTGCGGCTGGTGCAGAAACAACCGGCTCAGGTTTCACCTCAGGCGCTTTCGCTTCTTCGACAACCGGTTCAACCTGAATCTCAACGTCCTGAACGACTTCTTCAGTGGTGGTTTCAACGAGGGTTTCTGCGGTGTCTTCCACTGCGGCTACAGGTTCAGCCTCTTCAGCGACTTCCTCAGCCACCACGGCATCTTCTTCGGCGATAAGCTGCGGTGCGGCATCAACCGGCGCGGCAATCACTTCTGGATGGGTGGTTTCAACTTCCACTGCGTGAGGTGCTTCAGCTTCAACAACCTCAGGTTCAACAACCTCAGGTTCAACCACGGTTGCCGCTTCAGTCACGACAGCTTCTACCGTGGCTGCTGGTGCAATCACCTCTTCGGTTACAGGCTGTTCTTCAACAACCTGCTCCGGGCGAGCAACCGGGTAGCGGATCCAGACTTTGCCGGAGGCCATTTCTGGTGAAGCACAGGCAATGGTCAGCGGCATTGGCGACTGAGTCGGGTAACGCTCGTCACGATAGCGACGACGGCGCTGGCCGCTGACGCGCAGATGACGTGGAGAACGACGTGAACGGCGCGGCATACCGGCGTTATCACGGTTTTCACCGTTATCATCCTGCTCAACGTTGTTTTCAACGACCGCTGGCAGGTCAACTTTCGCCAGCTGTGTGCCGGTTGTGCTCTCGCTGGTTTCAACCGCGATAGCGCCTGACTCTTCGGTTGCTTCAGAGGCGAAGCGAACTTTCTGAGAAAGCTGGCGCTGCTTACGACGCGGCATAACCTGAGTACGTTCTTCCTGCTCGCCGTCCTGCTGTTCAACAGGCTCTTCGCGGTTCAGGTTTTTGACTTCCTGCTGTGCCTGACGCTTCTCGTCGTTACGGCGACGGCTGCGTTCACGGCGCGGCTGCTGGTCGTCACGCTGTTTGCTCTTCTCAGACTCATCGCCCGCCTGCTGGCGAATTTCGCGATCTTCAACATTCGGCTGTTGTTTCTCGCGACGGTTGCGACGGTTGTCTTCGCGTTGCTCACGGCCTTCGCCATTCTCAGAGCGGTTGTCACGGTTATCACGACGCTCGCTGCGGTCATTGCGATCGCTGCGGTCATTACGATCGCGGCGGTTGTTCTGACGCTTACGGCGATCCTGCTGACGCTCTGGCTTGGCTGCTTTTGGCTCTTCTTTCGGCTGCTCTGGCTGAACTTCTTCTTCAGCAAACATCTTCTTCAGCGCGCCAAAGAAGCGGCTCAGCAGACCCGGGTGTGCCGGCTGGGCTTTCGCTACCGCGGCTTCTGGTTTCTGCGCTGCAGGTTTGGCCGCAGGTTTTTCCAGGGCTGCTTCCGGTGGTGCTTCAGGCATGATGAAGGTCGCTAACGCAGGCTGCTCTGGCAGTTTGCGCTCGGCTGGCTCTTCATCGGAAGGCAGAGACATCTCTTCTTCATGCAGCTTCGGCAGCAGGTAGCTGAGGGTGGTCGTCTCTTCGCCCTTACGCACGCGCAGCACGTGATAGTGTGGGGTCTGCATCTGGTCGTTTGGCACGATGATGCAGCGAACGCCACCCTGACGCGCTTCAATCGCACTTACCGCTGCACGTTTTTCGTTAAGCAGGTAAGAGGCAACGGGCACCGGCACAATGGCGTGAACCTCTTTGGTGTTCTCTTTCAGCGCTTCTTCTTCAATCAGACGCAGAATGGAGAGGGACAGCGATTCGTTATCACGCACGGTACCGGTGCCGGAGCAGCGCGGACAAACGTGATGGCTGGACTCGCCGAGAGACGGGCTCAGACGCTGACGGGACATCTCCAGCAGGCCAAAGCGTGAAATATGGCTAATCTGGATACGCGCCCTGTCCTGACGCACCGCTTCGCGCAGACGGTTTTCAACCGCACGCTGGTGGCGTACCGGGGTCATGTCGATGAAGTCGATAACAATCAGACCACCCAGGTCGCGCAGGCGGAGCTGGCGGGCGATTTCATCAGCGGCTTCGAGGTTAGTGTTGTAGGCGGTCTCTTCGATATCGCCACCGCGCGTTGCACGCGCGGAGTTGATGTCGATAGCGGTCAGCGCTTCAGTGGTATCGATAACGATAGAACCGCCGGATGGCAGACGCACTTCACGCTGGAAGGCGGACTCAATCTGGGATTCGATCTGATAGTGGCTGAACAGCGGGATTTCACCGGTGTACAGTTTAATTTTGCTTGTGAAATCCGGACGACCCAGCGCGGCGATGTGCTGGCGCGCCAGCTCAAGCACTTTTGGGTTATCGATCAGAATCTCACCGATGTCCTGACGCAGATAATCACGGAAGGCACGCACAATAACGTTGCTTTCCTGGTGGATCAGGAACGGAGCAGGGCGGCTTTCGGCTGCTTTCTGAATGGCTTCCCAGTGCTTCAGACGGAAGCTCAAGTCCCACTGCAGCGCTTCGGCTGATTTGCCAACGCCTGCGGTACGCACGATAAGCCCCATGCCATCAGGCAGTTCGAGGCTTGCCAGCGCTTCTTTCAGCTCGGTACGGTCATCACCTTCGATACGGCGAGAGATGCCACCCGCACGCGGGTTGTTAGGCATCAGAACCAGATAGCTCCCTGCCAGGCTGATAAAGGTGGTCAGTGCGGCACCTTTGTTGCCACGCTCTTCTTTATCAATCTGAACGATAACTTCCTGACCTTCACGCAGAACATCTTTGATGTTTGGGCGGCCATGGGCGTTGTAGTTTGCGGGGAAATATTCGCGGGCGATTTCTTTCAGAGGGAGGAAACCATGACGCTCAGCACCGTAATCGACAAATGCAGCTTCAAGGCTTGGTTCAATGCGGGTGATTTTACCTTTGTAAATGTTCGCTTTTTTCTGTTCGTGTCCAGGACTTTCGATATCCAGATCGTACAGGCGCTGCCCATCCACAAGGGCGACACGCAACTCTTCTTGCTGAGTTGCGTTGATTAACATTCTTTTCATCGTAACTTACTCGTTATTCTTACATTGACGACAAAGCTGCGGGCAAGGTGACGCTTTCCGGGGTATGAACCGATGGCCTCGTGTCTGTTCACGTCGCCAACCTCACGGTTGTCGCTCGCTTAAGAGGCGCAGAGTGTCGGTTGCCTGTGTTTCATACGGAAACACAGCGCAATTATCAGGGGAATTGCCTGGGTAGAACTCTCCAGAGAACAATCCTTATACCGGGAAGTACTGCAACCCGCAGCCCGCTAACTGCCTGAAAGATCAATACGTCTTACGCCATTGCTGCGTGGATGATCGGTCAGACAAAATTGGTCATTCCGTCAACATCCTTACTTAACCAGGATTTAACACGGAAAACAGCCTCATTATTCCACTGCTCGCCGGGTTATAGCAAGATGACTTTTACCAATTATCACCCGGTTACTCACAGTTTCTTCACTTCAGAATGGCGATTGGTTTAATAACCACCAAATCGGTTGCGCGAAACGGGGAGCTGGCCGGATAAAAGTAAATATAAGCATAGAAAAATGAGTGGCGCTAATGGCTGACGATATTTAGAATCGCCAACCATGAAAACAGAGACTCCAGCCGTAAAAATGGTTGCCATCGCCGAAGATGACGCGGGGCAACGTATCGATAACTTTTTGCGCACCCAGTTGAAAGGTGTACCAAAGAGCATGATTTACCGCATCCTGCGCAAGGGCGAGGTGCGGGTGAACAAAAAACGCGTGAAGCCCGAGTACAAACTCGAGGCGGGCGATGAAGTACGTATTCCGCCGGTGCGCGTTGCGGAACGTGAAGAAGAGACCGTTTCACCGAAGCTACAGAAAGTGGCGGCCCTGAGCGATGTGATCCTGTACGAAGATGACCACATTCTGGTGCTCAATAAACCGTCAGGAACGGCTGTTCATGGCGGTAGCGGTCTGAGCTTCGGCGTGATTGAAGGGCTGCGTGCCCTGCGCCCGGAAGCGCGTTTCCTTGAACTGGTGCACCGTCTTGACCGTGATACCTCTGGCGTACTGCTGGTGGCGAAAAAGCGTTCTGCGCTGCGTTCGCTGCATGAACAGCTGCGTGAAAAAGGGATGCAGAAAGACTACCTGGCGCTGGTGCGCGGTCAGTGGCAGTCCCATGTAAAAGTGGTGCAGGCGCCGCTGCTGAAGAACATTCTGCAAAGCGGCGAACGTATTGTCCGCGTAAGCCAGGAAGGGAAACCGTCTGAGACACGCTTTAAGGTTGAAGAGCGCTATGAGTTTGCCACGCTGGTGCGCTGCAGTCCGGTGACCGGTCGTACTCACCAGATCCGCGTGCATACGCAGTTCGCAGGGCATCCAATTGCCTTTGATGACCGCTATGGCGACCGCGAGTTTGATAAGCAGCTGGCGGGGACGGGGCTGTCGCGTCTGTTCCTGCATGCGGCAGCGCTGAAGTTTACCCATCCTAATACGGGGGAAGTCATCCGTATTGAAGCGCCGCTGGACGAGCAGCTGAAACGCTGTCTTAAGGTTCTGCGCGGCTGATTTTGCTTTCCACCCTCTCCCTGTGGGAGAGGGGCGGGGTGAGGGCATCAGGCCGCAACGTTCCAGTCATATGGTCAGCGGATTACACTCTTCTCGCCTTAACATCTGACACAGGGCAATCAGCGGTAACCCCACCAGCGTGTTGGGATCGCGACCGTCCAGCTTGTCGAACAGCGCAATTCCCAATCCTTCACTTTTAAAGCTTCCTGCGCAGTTCAGCGGACGTTCCCGGCGCACATAATCCACGATCTCTTGCTCGCTGAGATGGCGGAAGTGTACGTCGAACGGCTCGCATTCGGTTTGCAGATGACCGGTGGCGGAGTTATAGAGTGCCAGGCCGGTATAAAAGGTCACGATAGTGCCTCGCGCTCGCAGAAGCTGCTGGCAGGCGTTCTCCTCCGTATGGGGCTTGCCGGTGATTTCGCCGTCCAGTACGCAAACCTGGTCGGAGCCTATAATCAAATGTGCGGGATAACGTGCGGCCAGCGACTGCGCTTTCTCCTTAGCAAGACGCATCACCAGATGACGCGGTGATTCGCCCGGCTGTGGCGTTTCATCAACCTCTGGCGCGGCGCATTCAAACGGGATCCCGAGCTTTTCCAGCAGCATTCGGCGGTAGGGAGACGTGGAAGCAAGGACGAGATTTGGCATATTTTTATCACCAGATATAGCGTATCGATGCCAGCCATTTTAAACTACAGGCCGCAATGTGTGCGAATAATTGGCAAAAGGCAGCTCTGGTTGCCTTTTTCTTTGACTCTATGACGTTACAAAGTTAATATGCGCGCCCTATGCAAAAGGTAAAATTACCCCTGACTCTTGATCCGGTTCGTACGGCTCAAAAACGCCTCGATTACGAAGGTATCTATACTTCCGATCAGGCTGAGCGTATTGCCGAATCCGTAGTCAGTGTGGACAGTGATGTAGAATGCTCCATGTCGTTCGCTATCGACAACCAGCGTCTCGCCGTTTTAACCGGTGATGCAAAGGTGACGGTAACGCTCGAGTGTCAGCGTTGCGGGAAACCGTTTGTACAGCATGTTCACACAACGTATTGTTTCAGTCCCGTTCGTTCTGACGAACAGGCTGAAGCACTCCCGGAAGCGTATGAGCCGATTGAGGTTAACGAATTCGGTGAAATCGATCTTCTGGCTCTGGTTGAAGATGAAATCATCCTCACCTTGCCAGTCGTTCCGGTGCATGATTCTGAACACTGTGAAGTGTCCGAGGCGGACATGGTCTTTGGGGAACTGCCTGATGAAGCGCAAAAACCAAACCCATTTGCCGTATTAGCCAGCTTAAAGCGTAAGTAATTGAGGAGTAAGGTCCATGGCCGTACAACAGAATAAACCAACCCGTTCCAAACGTGGCATGCGTCGTTCCCATGACGCGCTGACCGCAGTTACCAGCCTGTCTGTAGACAAGACTTCTGGTGAGAAACACCTGCGTCACCACATCACCGCTGACGGTTTCTACCGCGGCCGCAAGGTTATCACTAAGTAATCACGCGCAAGCGTGATTAGGCTTAGTGAGGATTTCCCCGTGCAAACGGGGAATTTACCGAACCAGGCTGCGACGATACCTTGACACGTCTAACCCTGGCGTTAGATGTCATGGGGGGAGATTTTGGCCCTTCCGTGACAGTGCCTGCAGCATTGCAGGCACTGAATTCTAATTCGCAACTCACACTTCTTTTAGTCGGCAATCCCGACGCAATCACGCCATTACTCGCAAAAGCTGACTTTGAACAACGTTCGCGTCTGCAGATTATTCCTGCGCAGTCAGTTATTGCCAGTGATGCCCGACCCTCGCAGGCGATTCGCAATAGTCGTGGCAGCTCTATGCGGATAGCGCTGGAGCTGGTGAAAGAAGGGCGAGCTCAGGCTTGCGTCAGCGCGGGAAATACCGGCGCGCTGATGGGGCTGTCGAAATTGCTGCTCAAACCTATTGAAGGTATTGAGCGCCCGGCGCTGGTAACGGTGTTACCGCATCAGCAAAAGGGCAAGACGGTGGTGCTCGATTTGGGCGCTAACGTCGACTGTGATAGTACTATGCTGGCTCAGTTTGCCGTGATGGGATCGGTGCTGGCAGAAGAAGTTGTCGGGATCAACACTCCCCGTGTTGCGTTACTGAACATTGGTGAAGAAGAGACCAAAGGCCTGGACAGCATTCGCGAAGCGGCTGAATTGCTCAAACAGGTTCCCTCCATCAACTATATTGGTTATCTCGAAGCCAATGAGTTGTTGACGGGTAAAACGGATGTTCTGGTGTGCGATGGCTTCACCGGAAACGTCACGTTGAAGACCATGGAAGGGGTCGTACGCATGTTTCTTTCTCTGCTGAAATCTCAGGGAGAAGGCAAAAAAAGCGCCTGGTGGCTGATTTTATTGAAGCGTTGGTTACAAAAGAGCCTGACGCGGCGATTCAGTCACCTCAACCCCGACCAGTATAATGGCGCCTGTCTGTTAGGATTGCGCGGCATCGTGATTAAGAGTCATGGCGCCGCCAATCAGCGAGCATTTGCTGTCGCGATTGAACAGGCAGTGCAGGCGGTGCAGCGACAAGTCCCTCAGCGGATTGCCGCTCGCCTGGAATCTGTATTAGCTAAAAGTGACTGAGCGTACATGTATACGAAGATTTTAGGTACCGGCAGCTACCTGCCAAAACAAGTGCGTACCAACGCCGATCTGGAAAAAATGGTAGATACGTCTGACGAGTGGATTGTCACGCGCACAGGTATCCGTGAACGTCGTATTGCCGCGCCAGACGAAACCGTGTCGACCATGGGTTACGAAGCCGCACAGCGTGCTATCGAAATGGCGGGCATTGATAAAGAACAGATTGGTTTGATCGTGGTCGCCACGACGTCTGCCACGCATGCTTTCCCAAGCGCGGCATGCCAGGTGCAGAACATGCTCGGCATTAAAGGCTGTCCGGCGTTTGACGTCGCTGCCGCGTGCGCAGGCTTCACCTATGCGCTGAGCGTTGCCGATCAGTACGTGAAATCCGGTGCCGTTAAATACGCGCTGGTGATCGGTGCTGACGTGCTGGCGCGTACCTGCGATCCAACCGATCGTGGAACGATCATTATTTTTGGTGATGGTGCGGGTGCAGTGCTGCTGGGGCAGTCCGAAGAGCCAGGTATCATCTCTACGCATCTGCATGCTGATGGCAGCTATGGCGAACTGTTGACCCTGCCTAACGCCGATCGCGTTAATTCGGACAACTCGATTTATCTGACTATGGCAGGGAACGAGGTGTTCAAGGTGGCGGTAACCGAGCTTGCACACATCGTTGATGAAACGCTGGAAGCGAATAACCTTGAGCGTACCGCGCTCGACTGGCTGGTGCCGCATCAGGCGAACCTGCGTATCATCAGCGCCACCGCGAAAAAGCTGGGCATGTCGATGGATAACGTTGTAGTGACGCTGGATCGTCACGGCAACACCTCTGCGGCGTCGGTACCGTGCGCATTTGATGAAGCGGTACGCGATGGACGAATCAAACGGGGCCAGCTGGTCTTGCTTGAAGCCTTCGGTGGCGGGTTCACCTGGGGGTCCGCGCTGGTTCGTTTCTAGTATAAGGAATAAAAAATGACGCAATTTGCTTTTGTGTTCCCGGGCCAGGGCTCTCAAACCGTTGGGATGTTGTCTGAAATGGCAGCACGCTATCCGGTAATTGAAGAGACTTTCCGTGAAGCTTCTGATGCACTGGGTTATGATTTATGGGCGCTGACCCAGCAGGGGCCGGCCGAAGAACTGAACAAAACCTGGCAGACACAGCCGGCACTGCTGACCGCGTCCGTTGCGCTGTGGCGTGTCTGGCAGCAGCAGGGCGGTAAAGCGCCAGCGCTGCTCGCGGGTCATAGTCTGGGTGAATACTCTGCGCTGGTGTGTGCCGGCGTGATCGCGTTTGCTGACGCGGTACGTCTGGTTGAACTGCGCGGTAAATTCATGCAGGAAGCGGTGCCGGAAGGCACGGGCGGCATGTCTGCCATCATCGGTCTGGATGATGCTGCAATTGCAAAAGCGTGTGAAGAATCTGCTGAAGGCCAGGTTGTCTCTCCGGTAAACTTCAACTCGCCGGGCCAGGTGGTTATTGCCGGTCATAAAGAAGCGGTTGAACGTGCGGGTGCGGCCTGTAAAGCAGCGGGTGCTAAGCGTGCGCTGCCGCTGCCGGTCAGCGTGCCGTCTCACTGTGCGCTGATGAAGCCTGCTGCCGAAAAACTGGCGGTTGAGCTGGAAAAAATTACGTTTAACGCACCGACGATTTCCGTTGTGAACAACGTCGATGTGAAATGCGAAACCACGCCGGAAGCGATCCGTGACGCGCTGGTTCGCCAGCTCTACAGCCCGGTACAGTGGACTAAAACCGTTGAGTTTATGGCCGCTCAGGGCGTTGAGCACCTGTATGAAGTCGGCCCAGGTAAAGTCCTCACCGGTCTGACAAAACGTATTGTTGACACCCTGACAGCCTCGGCAATTAACGAGCCGGAAGCGATGTCAGCGGCACTCTCGCAATAAAAGAGGAATACCATGAGTTTTGAAGGAAAAATCGCCCTGGTCACTGGCGCAAGCCGCGGTATCGGGCGTGCAATTGCTGAAACACTGGTTGCGCGCGGCGCGAAGGTGATTGGTACAGCAACCAGCGAGAATGGCGCTCAGGCCATCAGCGAGTATCTGGGTGCAAATGGTAAAGGTCTGGTACTGAATGTGACCGAACCTGCATCTATCGAATCTGTTCTGGAAAATATTCGCGCAGAGTTTGGTGAAGTGGATATTCTGGTAAACAATGCCGGGATCACTCGCGATAACCTGTTAATGCGAATGAAAGACGACGAGTGGAACGATATCATCGAAACCAACCTGTCATCTGTATTCCGTCTGTCAAAAGCGGTAATGCGCGCTATGATGAAAAAGCGTCATGGACGTATTATCACTGTCGGTTCTGTGGTTGGTACCATGGGAAATGCTGGTCAGGCTAACTACGCTGCGGCGAAAGCAGGTCTGATTGGTTTCAGTAAGTCGCTGGCGCGTGAAGTCGCGTCCCGCGGTATTACTGTAAACGTTGTTGCTCCGGGCTTTATTGAAACGGACATGACGCGTGCGCTGACTGATGAGCAGCGTGCGGGTACGCTGGCGGCAGTTCCGGCGGGTCGTCTTGGCGACCCTAAAGAAATCGCCAGTGCGGTTGCATTTTTAGCCTCTGACGAAGCGGGTTACATCACTGGTGAGACCCTCCACGTCAACGGCGGGATGTATATGGTTTAACCACGAGATACACTAAATCATTCTGGTTGGATCAAGGCGGCAAGACCGAGAAGCCTGGGAGCATAGATTACTATGTGACCGGGATTAGAGGGCGCAGCCAACGCAGAGGCAGCCTGGATGATGACGTGTAGAAAAATATTTGCGTTATTAGGGCAAATGGCCTCAAAATAACGTAAAATCGTGGTACGAACTGCCGGGATTTAGTTGCAAATTTTTCAACATTTTATACACTACGAAAACCATCGCGAAAGCGAGTTTTGATAGGAAATTTAAGAGTATGAGCACTATCGAAGAACGCGTTAAGAAAATTATCGGCGAACAGCTGGGCGTTAAGCAGGAAGAAGTTGTGAACTCCGCTTCCTTCGTTGAAGACCTGGGCGCAGATTCTCTTGACACCGTTGAGCTGGTAATGGCTCTGGAAGAAGAGTTTGATACTGAGATTCCGGACGAAGAAGCTGAGAAGATCACCACCGTTCAGGCTGCCATTGATTACATCAACGGTCACCAGGCGTAAGTGAACATCTCCAGGCGGTCATTCGACCGCCTGAGTTTTATCTTTTTTAGTCCCACGAATCTCTTTTTTTATCCCTCCCTGGAGGACAAACGTGTCTAAGCGTCGTGTAGTTGTGACCGGACTTGGCATGTTGTCTCCTGTCGGCAATACCGTAGAGTCCACCTGGAAAGCTCTCCTTGCCGGTCAGAGCGGCATCAGCCTAATCGACCATTTCGATACTAGCGCCTATGCAACGAAATTTGCTGGCTTAGTAAAGGATTTTAACTGTGAAGAGATCATCTCGCGCAAAGAACAGCGCAAGATGGATGCCTTCATTCAATATGGAATTGTCGCTGGCGTTCAGGCCATGCAGGATTCTGGCCTTGTGATTACGGAAGAGAACGCAACCCGTATTGGCGCCGCTATCGGCTCCGGGATTGGCGGTCTTGGCCTGATCGAGGAAAACCATACATCTCTGATGAATGGTGGCCCGCGTAAGATCAGCCCGTTCTTCGTTCCGTCCACGATTGTTAACATGGTGGCGGGTCACCTGACCATCATGTTCGGCCTGCGTGGGCCAAGCATTTCAATCGCGACTGCCTGTACGTCTGGCGTACATAACATCGGCCAGGCCGCGCGCATTATTGCGTACGGCGATGCAGATGCTATGGTTGCGGGCGGTGCTGAAAAAGCCAGTACCCCACTGGGTGTCGGCGGTTTTGGTGCGGCGCGTGCGCTGTCTACCCGCAATGATAACCCGCAGGCGGCGAGCCGTCCGTGGGATAAAGACCGTGACGGCTTCGTGCTGGGCGACGGGGCGGGCATGATCGTACTGGAAGAGTACGAACACGCGAAAAAACGCGGCGCGAAAATTTATGCTGAAATCGTTGGTTTCGGCATGAGCAGCGATGCTTACCATATGACGTCTCCTCCTGAGAACGGCGCGGGTGCTGCGCTGGCGATGGAAAACGCGATTCGTGATGCGGGTATTACCCCAGCACAAATTGGCTACGTGAACGCGCACGGTACTTCTACACCTGCAGGCGATAAAGCTGAAGCTCAGGCGGTTAAGTCTATCTTCGGCGAATCTGCCAGCCGCGTAATGGTGAGCTCCACCAAGTCCATGACTGGTCACCTGTTGGGTGCGGCGGGTGCAGTAGAGTCAATCTACTCCATCCTTGCGCTGCGCGATCAGGCTGTTCCGCCAACCATCAACCTGGATAACCCCGATGAAGGTTGCGATCTGGACTTCGTTCCTCACGAAGCGCGTCAGGTTAGCGGTATGGAGTACACCCTGTGTAACTCCTTCGGCTTCGGCGGCACCAACGGCTCTCTGATCTTCAAAAAGATCTGATCCTGACGTCCCGATAGCATTTAAAAAGGTCCGCTTGCCGGGCCTTTTTTATTAAGCCTAATCTTCTTGTCGGCTGCATGACATCCTGCCAGACTAATTGCCCACGCATAAGGAGCCACCATGTTTTTAATCAATGGCCTTGAGCAGGACACGCTGCCTGCCAGCGACAGGGCGATACAGTTCGGTGATGGTTGCTTTACGACGGCGCGCATTCTGGACGGTGATGTCTGCCTGCTGGAGGCGCACATTCGACGCCTGCAGCACGGCTGCGAAAAGCTCATGATCCCCTTTACGCACTGGGACACGTTGCGACAGGAAATGTGCCAGCGGGCAACCGGGAAGGACAGCGGCGTACTCAAAGTCATCATCAGCCGCGGCAGTGGTGGCCGGGGTTACAGCGCCGCATCGTGTATCAACCCTACGCGTATTCTCTCCGTTTCTGCTTATCCCGCGCATTACACTCGCTGGCGAGAAGACGGTATCACGCTGACGCTGAGCCCAGTACGACTGGGACGAAGCCCGATGCTGGCCGGGCTTAAGCATCTCAATCGCCTCGAGCAGGTGCTCATTCGTACTCATCTTGAACAGACGGACGCCGATGAGGCGCTGGTTCTTGACAGCGAAGGGTTCATTACGGAATGCTGTGCGGCTAATTTACTCTGGCGGCAGGGGGAAGAGGTGTTCACTCCGTCGCTGGAACACGCTGGCGTAAATGGGTTAATGCGTCAGTTTTGTCTGCAACAGCTGGCACGCTCTGGCTTTCGCGTTGTCGAAGTTAGCGCAGGAGAAGCCGCGCTACAGACTGCCGATGAAGTCATCATCTGCAATGCGCTGATGCCTGTTGTACCCGTCCGTGCGTATGGCCAACAACGCTGGTCTTCGCGCGAGCTGTTTCAGTTTTTAGCCCCGATATGTGAGCAAACCAGATAGTCATGAAAAAAATGTTGCGCGTTGTCCTTATCCTCATCGTTGCGCTGGGCGTCGCCGGCGGAGCGGGCGTATGGAAAGTTCGCCAGCTGGCGAACAGCAAGATCCTGGTTAAAGAGGAAACGATCTTTACCCTGAAAGCGGGAACCGGCCGTCAGGCGCTTGGGGAACAGCTCTATGGCGACAAGATTATTAATCGTCCACGCGTATTCCAGTGGCTATTGCGCGTGGAACCTGAGCTGTCACATTTCAAAGCCGGTACCTATCGCTTTACGCCGGGAATGACCGTCAGAGAGATGCTGCAGCTGCTGGAAAGCGGTAAAGAAGCCCAGTTCCCACTGCGGTTTGTGGAAGGGATGCGCCTGAGCGATTACCTTAAACAGCTGCGTGACGCGCCGTATATCAAACATACGTTAAAAGACGATAGCTATCAGACGGTGGCAGAAGCGCTGAAGCTTGAACATCCGGAATGGGTGGAAGGCTGGTTCTGGCCAGACACCTGGATGTACACGGCAGGCACGACCGATGTGGCTATCCTGAAGCGGGCGCACAAAAAAATGGTTGCCGCTGTAGATGCCGCCTGGGAAGGGCGGATGGAAGGATTGCCTTACAGCGATCCGAACCAGTTCGTCACCATGGCCTCGATCATCGAGAAAGAGACGGCCGTCGCTGCTGAGCGCGATCGGGTGGCGTCAGTATTTATCAACCGTCTGCGCATCGGCATGCGTCTGCAAACCGACCCTACCGTTATTTACGGCATGGGCGAGAGCTACACGGGCAAAATCTCAAGAAAAGATCTGGAGACGCCAACGGCGTATAATACCTACGTGATTAGCGGTTTACCGCCGGGCCCGATCGCCACGCCGAGCGAGGCGTCGCTCAAAGCCGCCGCGCATCCGGCTAAAACACCGTATCTCTATTTTGTGGCTGATGGAAAAGGGGGGCATACCTTTAACACCAACCTTGCCAGCCACAATCGCTCTGTTCAGGACTATCTGAAGGCACTTAAGGAAAAAAATGCGCAGTAAATACATTGTCATTGAGGGACTCGAAGGGGCGGGTAAAACCACTGCCCGCAACGTGGTGGTGGATACGCTCAAAGCGCTTGGCGTGGCGGACATGGTATTTACCCGCGAGCCGGGCGGCACGCAGCTGGCTGAAAAGCTGCGCAGCCTGGTACTGGATATCAAATCCGTCGGCGACGAAGTTATCACTGACAAAGCCGAAGTGCTGATGTTCTACGCGGCGCGCGTTCAGCTGGTTGAGACGGTGATCAAACCCGCCCTGGCCGAGGGCAAGTGGGTTATCGGCGACCGTCACGATCTGTCGACTCAGGCGTATCAGGGCGGAGGACGCGGCATCGACCAGACAATGCTGGCAACGCTACGTAATGCCGTACTGGGTGATTTTCGCCCCGACCTGACGCTCTATCTGGATGTGACCCCGGAAGTGGGTCTCAAACGTGCCCGCGCGCGCGGCGAGCTGGACCGCATTGAACAAGAGTCGTTTGATTTCTTTAACCGCACCCGTGCGCGCTATCTTGAGCTGGCCGCACAGGACAGCTCAATTTGTACCATCGATGCGACGCAGTCTCTGGACGACGTTACGCGCGACATTCAGCACACCATTACGCAGTGGGTGCAGGAGCAGCAGGCATGAAATGGTATCCATGGTTGCGCCCACACTTTGAACAGCTGATCGGCAGCTATCAGGCGGGTCGGGGGCATCATGCGTTACTGATTCAGGCGTTGCCAGGAATGGGTGATGATGCGTTGATTTATGCCATCACCCGTTTTCTGATGTGTCAGCAGCCGGAAGGGCACAAGAGCTGTGGTAAATGCCGTGGCTGCCAGCTCATGCAGGCGGGGACGCATCCTGACTACTACACCCTTGAGCCTGAGAAGGGTAAAAGCGCGCTCGGTATCGATGCCGTGCGTGAAGTCAGTGAAAAATTGTATGAACACGCGCGACTGGGCGGCGCTAAAGTGGTCTGGCTTAAAGACGCCACGCTGCTTACCGAGGCGGCGGCTAACGCCCTGCTTAAAACCCTGGAAGAGCCGCCGGTTAAAACGTGGTTTTTCCTCTCATGTCGTGACCCGGGACGATTACTGGCGACGTTGCGCAGCCGTTGTCGTCTTCATCACCTTGCAGTACCTCAGGAATCGTGGGCGCTGAGCTGGCTTGAACGAGAGGTGACAACGTCACCTGAAAGCGCGCTGTCCGCCTTGCGCCTGAGCAGCGGCGCGCCCGCGGCGGCGCTGGCACTACTGCAGCCTGACGTCTGGTCAGAGCGAGAAACGCTCTGCCGGGCCCTGGATGTCTCACTGAACAGTCAGGACTGGCTAAGTTTACTGCCTGCGCTTAACAGCGATCGGGCCGTTGATCGTCTGCACTGGCTGGCCTCCCTACTGCTGGATGCGCTCAAAATCCAGCAAGGTGCAACGCTTCTGACTAACCCGGACGCGTTGCCGCTGGTGAATACGCTGGCGAACCGGCTCTCAGGGACGGTTCTTCACGCGATGCTCCATGACATCTGCCAGAGCCGTGAACAGCTTTTAACCGTAACGGGTCTTAATCGCGAGCTTTTACTGACCGACCAGTTACTGCGTATCGAACATTACCTGCAACCCGGCGTCACACCGCCAGTTTTCCATCTCTGAGAGAGACATTATGTTTTTAGTCGACTCACACTGCCATCTTGATGGCCTGGATTATCAATCCCTGCATAAAAACGTGGATGACGTGCTGGCAAAAGCCGCTGCCCGCGATGTGAAATTCTGTCTTGCGGTGGCGACGACGCTGCCGGGCTACCGCTCCATGCGTGAGCTGGTGGGCGTTCGCGATAACGTGGTGTTCTCCTGCGGCGTGCACCCGCTGAATCAGGACGAGGCCTACGACGTTGAGGATCTGCGCCGACTGGCAGCAGAAGAGGGCGTGGTAGCGATGGGCGAGACCGGTCTGGACTATTTTTACACGCCGGAAACCAAACCGCGCCAGCAGGAGTCCTTTCGCAACCATATTCGCATTGGCCGGGAACTGAATAAGCCGGTTATCGTCCACACCCGCGATGCGCGCGCGGATACCCTGGCTATCCTCCGGGAAGAAAACGTGACGGATTGCGGTGGCGTACTACACTGTTTCACAGAAGACAGAGAAACGGCGGGGAAGCTGCTTGATTTGGGGTTTTATATCTCGTTTTCGGGGATCGTGACGTTCCGTAACGCTGAGCAGCTGCGTGATGCTGCGCGTTATGTTCCGCTCGATCGCATTCTGGTGGAGACGGATTCTCCTTACCTGGCACCGGTACCGCATCGCGGTAAAGAGAACCAGCCCGCTATGACGAGAGACGTGGCTGAGTACATGGCCGTACTGAAGGGCGTCAGCATCGATGAGCTGGCCCGCGTGACGACGGAAAACTTCTCCACGCTGTTCCATATCGACCCCGCCCGCCTGCAATCTGTTTGATACACCTGTTTTTTTTAGGCTCGTAATTAATAAGTAAAGCGAGTAAAGTTCACCGCCTCATTTGGGGCGGTGAGTGTGTATTTAGACACATCCGGACATGCTTTTTGTAAATAACTGAAAGTTTTTCGACCGCCTTAAGCTGAAACGTGATAGCCGTCAAACAAACTCAGAGGGAATTATTTTACTCTGTGTAATAAATAAAGGGCGCTTAGATGTCCTGTCCACGGCACGGTACTCCCCCCGGGCCAATGCGTGAAAGCGTAAAAAAAAGCACAAATACTCAGGAGCACTCTCAATTATGTTTAAGAATGCATTTGCTAACCTGCAAAAGGTCGGTAAATCGCTGATGCTGCCAGTATCCGTACTGCCTATCGCAGGTATCCTGCTGGGTGTCGGTTCTGCTAACTTCAGCTGGCTGCCAGCCGTAGTGTCCCACGTGATGGCCGAAGCAGGCGGTTCTGTCTTTGCTAACATGCCACTGATCTTCGCGATCGGTGTGGCTCTGGGCTTCACCAATAACGACGGCGTTTCTGCGCTGGCTGCAGTGGTTGCCTACGGCATCATGGTGAAAACCATGGCTGTGGTTGCGCCGCTGGTTCTGCATTTACCGGCAGAAGAGATCGCCGCGAAACACCTGGCGGACACCGGTGTTCTGGGCGGTATCATCTCCGGTGCGATTGCAGCGTATATGTTTAACCGCTTCTATCGCATCAAGCTGCCTGAGTATCTGGGCTTCTTCGCGGGCAAGCGTTTCGTTCCGATCATCTCTGGTCTGGCAGCGATTTTCACTGGCGTGATCCTGTCCTTCATCTGGCCACCAATCGGCTCTGCTATCCAGACCTTCTCTCAGTGGGCTGCTTACCAGAACCCGGTTGTGGCGTTTGGTATCTACGGCTTCATCGAGCGTTGCCTGGTGCCATTCGGTCTGCACCACATCTGGAACGTTCCATTCCAGATGCAGATTGGTGAATTCACCAACGCAGCAGGTCAGGTATTCCACGGCGATATCCCACGTTACATGGCGGGCGACCCAACTGCAGGTAAACTGTCTGGTGGCTTCCTGTTCAAAATGTACGGTCTGCCAGCAGCTGCGATTGCTATCTGGCACTCTGCTAAGCCAGAGAACCGTGCAAAAGTGGGCGGTATCATGATCTCCGCAGCGCTGACCTCGTTCCTGACCGGTATCACCGAGCCGATCGAGTTCTCCTTCATGTTCGTTGCGCCGATCCTGTACGTTATCCACGCGATTCTGGCGGGCCTGGCGTTCCCAATCTGTATCCTGCTGGGTATGCGTGACGGTACGTCCTTCTCTCACGGTCTGATCGACTTCATCGTTCTGTCCGGTAACAGCAGCAAACTGTGGCTGTTCCCAATCGTGGGTGCGTGCTATGCCGTTGTTTACTACACCATCTTCCGCGTGCTGATTAAAGCACTGGACCTGAAAACTCCGGGTCGTGAAGATGCGACAGAAGACAGCAAAGCTGGCGCTACCAGCGAAATGGCTCCGGCACTGGTCGCAGCGTTCGGCGGTAAAGAGAACATCACTAACCTGGACGCGTGCATCACTCGTCTGCGTGTGAGCGTTGCCGACGTGGCGAAAGTAGACCAGCCGGGTCTGAAAAAACTGGGCGCAGCGGGCGTAGTTGTTGCAGGTTCTGGTGTACAGGCAATCTTCGGTACCAAATCCGATAACCTGAAAACCGAAATGGATGAGTACATCCGCAGCAACTAAGTTGTGACCTGGGGAGACTAAGGCAGCCGAATGGCTGCCTTTTTTATTTGTGTCTTAAAAAACGCCACTGAGACGCGAGAGCGGTCACTCTTCAGTCAGCTGATGAACATTCAGGAAAGAAATCGAGGGAGGAGGTTGAAAGGACAGGAGAAACTCGCTCATACTCTTGGATTGTGTCACACACCGATCCCGGGAGTGTGTTTACAGCGGACGCATTGCGCCAGATTAAACAAAAAAGGAAAAGGTCATGGCTGAAGAAACGATTTTCAGTAAAATTATCCGCCGCGAAATCCCGTCGGATATCGTCTATCAGGATGAACTGGTGACGGCTTTCCGGGACATTTCCCCTCAGGCCCCGACGCACATCCTTATCATTCCCAATATTCTGATTCCGACTGTAAACGACGTAAAAACCGAGCATGAAGTGGCGTTAGGTCGTATGCTGACGGTGGCTGCCAAAATCGCTGAACAGGAAGGAATTGCAGAAGACGGTTACCGTCTGATCATGAACTGCAACCGCCATGGTGGCCAGGAAGTTTATCATATTCATATGCATCTGCTGGGTGGACGTCCTCTGGGGCCGATGCTGGCACATAAAGGTCTTTGACATGCTGAAAGGGCGTATTGCAGCGCTGGTAATGGCGATGATGATTGTGGGGTGCAGCTCGCGTCCGGCGATCCCCGTGAATGATGAACAGACGCTGGTCATGGAATCTTCCGTGCTTGCCGCGGGCATCACGGCGCAACAGCCCGCGTTGACCATCAGTGAAATCAACTCATCTGCCTCCTCTACGCTCTTTAATGAAAGACATGAACCGGTGACGGTCCACTACCGTTTTTTCTGGTATGACGTAAGAGGTCTTGAAATGCATCCGCTGGAGGCGCCGCGCAGCGTCACCATTCCGGCCAGGTCGTCGGTAACGCTCTATGGCAGCGCCAACTATCTGGGTGCGCATAAGGTGAGACTTTATCTTTATCTCTGAGGGGTGAACCTTGATTAAAAATTTGAGCCGCTATGCGCTCGTGACAGCTTTCGCTCTGTTTCTTGCAGGGTGTGTGACCCGAACTGAACAGCCTGCGCCTGTGGAAGAGGCTAAACCGGGTACTGAACAGCCGACACCGCCAACGCAGCAGCAGCCAACCGTGCCGTCTGTACCGTCTATTCCGGCGCAGCCAGGTCCGATTGAACATCCGGACCAGACGTCACAGCCCACGCCGCGCGTGCGCCATTACGACTGGAACGGGGCGATGCAGCCGATGGTAGGCAAAATGCTGCAGGCGCAGGGCGTGACGGCGGGCAGCGTATTGCTGGTCGACAGCGTGAACAACCGTACCAACGGTTCGCTGAACGCGGGTGAAGCCACGGAAACCCTGCGTAATGCTCTGGCTAACAACGGCAAGTTTACGCTGGTCTCGGCTCAGCAGCTCGCCGTCGCCAAACAGCAGCTGGGCCTGTCGCCGCAGGATAGCCTCGGTACCCGCAGCAAGGCGATCGGCATTGCACGTAACGTTGGCGCGCAGTATGTGCTTTACTCTAATGCCACCGGTAACGTGAATACCCCAGCCCTGCAGATGCAGCTGATGCTGGTTCAGACAGGCGAAATTATCTGGTCAGGTAAAGGTGCGGTTACGCAACAATGACGGCACGCGTGAAGAGATTCTGACGCGCTATTTTCCTCAGTACCGCCTTATCGCGCCGCAGGCCCATTCCGGGCTTGGCGGCGCGAGTTGCATTATAGAACAGGGCGAACGACGTCTGGTCTTGCGGCAAAATCACGACCCCGACGCGCCTGCCTCCCATTTCCGTCGTCAGTTTCGTGCCCTGAGACGTCTTCCGGCGGATCTCGTACCTGCCCCTCGTTTTTTCAGACAGGGCTGGATGGCCGTCGACTATCTGGAAGGTGAAGTTAAAAGCGCGCTGCCGGACACGCCGGAGCTTGCGGCGGTGCTGTATCATCTGCACCGGCAGCCACGTCTGGGATGGCGAATTACGTTATTCCCGCTGCTTGAACATTACTGGCAGCAAGCCCTGCCTGACAGACGTACTCCAGTGTGGCTGGCACATCTCAGGCGGCTGCGTAAAACGGGCGAGCCGCAGCCGATTCGGCTCGCGCCGCTGCACATGGATGTTCATGCCGGGAATATTGTTCATACGCCAGCGGGCATCAGGCTTATCGACTGGGAGTATGCCGGAGATGGCGATGTGGCGCTGGAGCTGACGGCCGTCTGGACGGAGAGTGAAGCCGCACGGCAGCTGCTCATCAGGGAATACGCCCGGGTAGCGCATATTGACCCCGACGCGCTGAGGCGTCAGGTCAGGCGCTGGCGACCCTGGGTCGTCATGTTAATGGCTGGCTGGTTTGAAATGCGCTATCGGCAGTCCAGAGACAAACAATTTATTGCGCTGGCAAACGATGCCTGGCGTCAGTTACAAACTAAAGGATAAGAGAGGTGGATGTGGGTCCAGTCATGTTGGATGTTGAAGGGTTTGAGCTGGATGCGGAGGAGCGTGAAATTCTGGCGCATCCGCTGGTGGGTGGCCTGATCCTGTTTACTCGCAACTATCACGATCCGGCGCAGCTGCGCGAGCTGGTGCGTCAGATCCGCGCCGCGTCGCGCAATCATCTGGTGGTGGCCGTCGATCAGGAAGGCGGGCGCGTGCAGCGTTTCCGCGACGGTTTTACCCGCCTGCCCGCAGCCCAGTCATTCGCCGCGCTGCTCGGCACGGAAGAGGGTGGAAAACTGGCGCAGGAGGCCGGCTGGCTGATGGCCAGCGAAATGATTGCCATGGATATCGACATCAGCTTTGCCCCGGTGCTGGATGTAGGGCATATCAGCGCTGCCATTGGCGAGCGCTCATACCATGAAGACCCGCGTATTGCGCTGGCAATGGCCACCCGGTTCATCGACGGCATGCACGACGCAGGCATGAAAACCACCGGGAAACACTTCCCGGGTCACGGGGCGGTGACGGCGGATTCTCACAAAGAGACCCCGCGCGATCCGCGCCCGGAAGCGGAAATTCGCGCCAAAGATATGTCGGTTTTCCAGTCGCTTATCACCGATAACAAGCTTGATGCCATTATGCCCGCGCACGTGATTTACAGCGACGTCGACCCGCGTCCTGCCAGCGGTTCTCCGCACTGGCTGAAAACCGTTCTGCGTCAGGAACTGGGCTTCAACGGCGTGATTTTCTCTGACGATTTGTCGATGGAAGGGGCCGCGATCATGGGCAGCTACGCTGAACGCGGTCAGGCATCGCTGGATGCAGGTTGCGATATGATCCTGGTCTGCAATAATCGTAAAGGTGCCGTTAGCGTGCTGGATAACCTGTCGCCGATCAATGCAGAGCGTGTTACACAATTGTATCATAAAGGTTCATTTAGCCGTCAGGAGCTGATGGATTCGGCGCGCTGGAAGACGGTCAACGCCCGGCTTGAAGACCTGAATGAGCGCTGGCAGGCACATAAAGCCAGCCTGTAAACCCTCCCGGAAGGCGTAGCGTGGTGAGAAGACGATGATCATCTATTTACACGGTTTTGACTCAAACAGTCCTGGCAATCATGAGAAGGTGCTGCAGCTGCAGTTTATCGATCCGGATGTACGGTTGATCAGCTACAGCACGCGTCATCCGAAGCATGATATGCAGCATCTGCTCAAAGAGGTGGACAAGATGTTGCAGCTCAACGTCGACGATCGCCCGTTGATTTGCGGCGTAGGGCTGGGCGGCTACTGGGCGGAGCGGATTGGCTTCCTGTGCGACATTCGCCAGGTGGTGTTCAATCCTAACCTGTTCCCGAACGAGAACATGGAAGGCAAAATTGACCGTCCGGAAGAGTATGTCGATATTGCGACCAAGTGCGTGAGCAACTTCCGTGAGAAAAACCGCGACCGTTGTCTGGTGATCCTTTCTCGTAATGATGAAGCGCTCAACAGCCATCGGGCAGCAGAGCTCCTGCATCATTACTATGAGATCGTCTGGGACGAAGAACAGACCCACAAGTTCAAAAACATCTCTCCGCATCTGCAGCGTATCAAAGCGTTTAAAACGCTGGGTTAATCAATTACCCGCAAGCATCAAAGCCCGGCCGCGAAAGCGCACCGGGCTTTCTTTTTGACCAGAATTGTCTACTTTTAAGCCATCAAAACTTGATGCATATCAATTTTGGTATGACCAATGCGCCTGACGTGGTATTCTCAATGCACCTGAATGGTTTCAGTGCTGTAACCTGTTGTTAATTAAGGGTTATTTTTATAACTTTTAATTAACAATTGGTTAATAATTTGAGGAGGTCACGTTGACTACGCCATTGAAAAAGATAGTGATTGTAGGCGGTGGTGCTGGCGGGCTGGAGCTGGCTACACAGCTGGGCAAGAAGCTGGGTCGCGGTAAAAAAGCCAAAATTACGCTGGTGGATCGTAACCACAGCCACCTGTGGAAACCGCTGCTGCACGAAGTGGCGACCGGTTCTCTGGATGAGGGCGTGGACGCGCTCAGCTATCTGGCGCACGCGCGCAACCATCATTTCCAGTTCCAGCTGGGCTCGGTGGTGGACATCAACCGTGAAAGCAAAACCATCACCCTGGCAGAGCTGCGCGATGAAAAAGGGGAGCTGCTGGTTCCCGAGCGTAAACTGCCGTACGACACGCTGGTCATGGCGCTGGGCAGTACCTCCAACGACTTCAACACGCCGGGCGTGAAAGAGCACTGTATCTTCCTCGATAACCCGCACCAGGCGCGTCGTTTCCATCAGGAAATGCTGAACCTGTTCCTGAAGTACACCAGCAATATGGGTGCGAACGGTAAGGTGAATATCGCTATTGTCGGCGGCGGCGCGACGGGCGTTGAGCTGTCAGCGGAGCTGCACAATGCGGTGAAACAGCTGCACAGCTACGGTTACAAAGGGTTAACTAACGAAGCGCTGAACGTCACGCTGGTTGAAGCCGGTGAACGTATCCTGCCTGCGCTGCCTCCGCGTATTTCCGGTGCGGCGCACAATGAGCTCACCAAACTGGGCGTGCGGGTGCTGACGCAGACCATGGTGACCAGCGCCGACGAAGGCGGCCTGCACACCAAAGACGGCGAGTATATCAAAGCGGATCTGATGGTCTGGGCGGCTGGTATCAAAGCGCCTGACTTTATGAAAGAGATCGGCGGTCTGGAAACCAACCGCATTAACCAGCTGGTAACCGAGCCAACGCTGCAAACCACGCGCGATCCTGAAATCTTTGCCATCGGTGACTGTGCCTCCTGCGCGCGTCCTGAAGGTGGATTCGTGCCGCCGCGCGCGCAGGCCGCTCACCAGATGGCAAGCCTGGTGCTGCACAATATTCTGGCGCAGTACAAAGGCAAGCCAATGAAAGCCTATGTCTACAAAGACCACGGTTCACTGGTGTCACTGTCAAACTTCTCTACCGTCGGCAGCCTGATGGGCAACCTGATGCGCGGCTCAATGATGGTAGAAGGGCGCATTGCCCGCTTCGTGTATATCTCCCTGTACCGCATGCACCAGATTGCGCTGCACGGCTACTTCAAAACCGGGCTGATGATGCTGGTGGGCAGAATCAACCGCGTGATCCGTCCGCGTCTGAAGCTGCACTAATCTTTCACTCCCTCCGGGCCCTCCGGAGGGAGTTTTTAGCATTTCATGCTGTAGATCACAGTTTGACTGCTTAAGAGTTCTCCTAAATACAATATATCCCCTCTCAACGCCCCTTTTTTGATCCTTTATCTTATTGGCGAAGCCGTGCCTCCATTGCAAAATTGTTACCAATAGCAACAAAGGAGGAAGTCCCGTGAATAAATCAATGTTGGCGGGTATAGGGATTGGCGTCGCGGCTGCGTTAGGTGTGGCTGCCGTTGCCAGTCTCAACGTATTAGATCGCGGCCCGCAGTATGCACAGGTGGTTTCTGCTACACCGATTAAAGAAACCGTAAAAACACCTCGTCAGGAGTGCCGTAACGTCTCCGTGACGCACCGTCGTCCGGTGCAGGATGAAAACCGCATTGCCGGTTCTGTTCTGGGTGCAGTAGCGGGTGGCGTTATTGGTCACCAGTTTGGCGGCGGCCGGGGTAAAGACGTGGCGACCGTGGTCGGCGCGCTGGGTGGCGGCTATGCCGGTAACCAGGTGCAGGGCGCGATGCAGGATAATGATACCTACACCACGACTCAGCAACGCTGCAAAACCGTCTATGACAAGTCGGAAAAAATGCTGGGCTATGACGTGACCTACAAAATTGGCGATCAGCAGGGCAAAATCCGCATGGATAAAGACCCGGGCACGCAAATTCCACTGGATGGAAACGGCCAGCTGGTTCTGAATAACAAAGTGTAAAAAAGATGTTCTCTGAATTTAGCTCCTCATGCGCTCAGGCTGAGGAGCTTTTTTTTTGCTTCAGATTTTCAGTAGCTCAGGCCACAGCCGCAGCGTGGTTTCGCTAATATGCTGCAGTTTTTCCAGCGTGGCCCCTTCGCGGGCGCTGATCGACATCCCCTGCAAAATACAGCTCAGGTATTGCGCCAGCAGCTGAGGGTTGCATTGCGCGGGGATTTCACCGCGCTGCTGGCGCTGAGCCAGAAATGCGCTGAGGGTCTCCTCCTGCATGGCATGCCGTGATTTCACCGTATTGGCAATCTCTTTAGAGGACGCCGCAAGGGTGGCAGAGGTGTTAATCATAAAGCAGCCCGCAGGCGTTTCTTTACTGGTGAAACAGGTCGCGACGGCGGTGAAATAGTCCCGAAGTGCCTGTTCAACGCTTTTCTCTTCGCAGAACAGCTGGGCTTCGTGTTTCGCCGCAAAGCGCGAAATGTATCTGTCCAGCACAGCCCTGAACAGCCCCTCTTTATTGGTAAATTCGGCATACAGCGTCGGCGCTTTGGCTCCGGTAGCTTCTACCAGATCGGAAAGCGAGGTTGCTTCATACCCATGTTGCCAGAAGAGAGTCATGGCCTTATCAAGCGCTGCATCCCTGTCAAACACTTTTGGTCGGCCACGGCTTTTCTTCGCACAACTCGTGACATCGGTTGTCATTTGCCGTTGGTCCTCTGTTGGTTTGGTGAATGACCATTATAAAAATAAACGCAACCCGCCACCAGTGCTGAATGCTTAAAAATAAATTAATCATATATGTATGAAAAATAACAATTTTAAAATTAAGTTAACGCTCGTTATAAAATTATGTTGACGCGTGACCTGGATCACATTTATGATTTACCTATCGATCGTTAACTAAATGATTAACGACCTCCAAATTCATCTGCTAAAGGTAAACATCATGAAAAACGTAAAAACTCTCATCGCTGCCGCTGTCCTGAGTTCACTCTCTTTCGCAAGCTTTGCTGCTGTACAGGTGCAATCCACCCCTGCTGACCAGCATAAAGTCGGGACAATCTCTGCGTCTGCCGGTACTAACCTGGGTTCCCTGGAAGATCAGCTGGCGCAAAAAGCGCAAGAGATGGGTGCAAAATCTTACCGCATCACCTCAGTGACCGGTCCTAACACCCTGCACGGCACTGCTGTCATCTACAAATAAGCCGTGCATGAACCCTCATTTATGCCACTGCAATAAAAAACGCCCTGCTGAGCAGGGCGTTTTTTTATTTCTGATTTACATCGACTGCGGGACGACACCGTGATGCCGGGTGACATCGGTCGGCATGCCTGACCGGGCTTCCATCGCACGTTCCATCACCACGCTGTTGGTATTCGCATTCGTTTTGAAACTTACCATCGCGGCATTCAGGTTAATGGGCAGCGTCTGCGGATCGTCGCCAATATTTTTCGATAACGGCTGATGAATCTCAACCAGCCGCACGCCGCCGGGCTCCTCTGAAACTTTAATCGGCGTATTGATAATATTCACTTTGGTTCCCGGCGTAACGACGTTAAACAGCGTTTTGATATCGTCATCGCGCAGACGAATACAGCCGGAGCTGACGCGCATGCCGATGCCAAAGTCCGCATTCGTTCCGTGCAGCAGGTAGACGCCGCCGTATGCCGCGAGGCGTATCGCGTGGTGCCCCATCGGGTTATCCGGACCAGCCGGCACCACGGCAGGAAGATCGATCCCCTGGGCCTTATAGCGGGCACGAATGTTCGCCGTTGGGGTCCAGGTTGGATTCGCGCGTTTATCCGAGACGGTGGTGACCATCGTCGGCGTCAGCGTGTCGCCGCCCAGCTGACCAATACCGATAGGGTAGACGGTGACTTCATTTTTACCCGGCGGGTAATAGTACAGACGCAGCTCGGCCAGGTTTATCACCATCCCCTCGCGCGGGGCATCCGGCAGGATGGTCTGTAACGGGATGGTCAGTACGCTGCCCGCGCGCGGGACGTACGGGTCGACGCCGGGGTTCGCCTGCAGCAGGGCCAGAAAACCGACGTTATATTTTTTGGCAATCGCTTCCAGTGAACCACCATTATTTTCAACCACATGAAAGCGGTTTTCACCCACCACCTTGCTGCCGTGAGGGGGAAGGGGCCAAGTGTTTGCCCGAGCGGGAAGCGCCACCGCGACGGTGGCTGCCAGCGCCAACAGGGTCATCCAGCGAGTAAAACGCGAAGAGGTCATCATCACCATAATCCATGTAAATTATAAAGTTATTGTTTTGTAAGGCGTTAAACATAATTATGGCGAATGGGTGTGTCGGGAAGATCGGGTGAAGTGCAAAGAGTTTGTAAATTGTCCCCCGTAGCGCCGGGCTAACAGGGGGAAGGGATCCCCATAAAATAATGCCTGAACGGACGACCCTCTCTCCCTTGAGGGAGAGGGTTGGGGTGAGGGGGAACATACGGCTCTGGTGGTCATTCCGTTCACTTCATGTTCCTTGCTACTCTTTAACGACATAACCGGTGAACGTGCCAGGGTGGCTCAATCGCCACCACCCTGGTGACCCGGGCTCCCGGCAGTAAATCGCCGCTTCGCGGATTGTTCGCCCCATCCCTGGGGCTCACCCCTTCGGGGCCAGCGCAAGCGCTGTCCAAAATTGCTCCCGGCAATTTTGTCTTCGGCTTATTCCTTCCGGCTTATCGGGGACGGGCGGAGGCAACGACCATGTAAAGCCCGCCCTCTCGGCGCATCCCTGCGCTTCGCCCCGGCCTGCAAGGAAACGCCTCAGCGATTTACAGCCGGACCAGGGTGTCGCTGTAAGCTGTTCATTCCCGGAAGCAACTTTCATCGCTTCCGGTTAATAAACTACATGAAACTCCTCAGCTAACAGGGGGAAGGGAGGTTATGCGATCGCGTTCTCTTCCAGCTGGCGCATAAAGTTACGCACCCAGTCCATACGGGTTTTGCGCTCCGTCAGCTCCTGGGTAAATTTCAGACGGGTTGGACCATCCAGACGGAAATGCTGCGGCTGTTTTTGCAGCAGGCCGATCAGCCACATCGGGTTGACGTGATTCTTCTCGGCGAATTCAATCACGCCGCCTTTTTCATTGCCTTCGAGCTTGCGGATCCCCAGCTTTTGCGCCTGCTGGCGCAGCCTCGCGATATCCAGCAAATTTCTCGCCGGATCGGGCAGCAGACCAAAGCGGTCAATCAGCTCCACCTTGATCTCTTCCAGCTCGTTCTCCTTCTTCGCACTGGCGATGCGCTTGTAGAACGACAGTCGGGTATTCACGTCCGGAATAAAATCGTCCGGCAGCAGGGAAGGCATACGCAGCTCGACCTCGGTCTGCTGGCTGGTGAGATCTTCCAGCGACGGCTCGCGTCCGGCCTTCAGGGCATCAACCGCGTTTTCCAGCAGCTCCATATAGAGCGAGAAGCCGATGGTTTCCATGGAGCCGCTCTGGTCTTCACCCAGCAGTTCGCCGGCACCGCGGATCTCGAGATCGTGCGTCGCCAGCGCAAAGCCAGCGCCCAGGTCTTCCAGCGAGGCGATGGCTTCCAGACGCTTTTGCGCGTCGGTGGTCATCGCTTTCGGATGCGGCGTCAGCAGCCAGGCGTAGGCCTGATGGTGCGAACGCCCGACGCGGCCGCGCAGCTGGTGAAGCTGCGCCAGGCCAAAGTGATCCGCACGCTCAATGATGATGGTGTTTGCCGTCGGAATGTCGATCCCGGTCTCAATGATGGTGGTACACACCAGCACGTTAAAGCGCTGGTGATGGAAGTCGTTCATTACCCGCTCCAGCTCGCGCTCGCGCATCTGCCCGTGACCGATAGCGATGCGCGCTTCCGGCACCAGCTCCGCCAGCCTGTCCGCCGCTTTCTGGATGTTTTCCACGTTATTGTAGAGGTAGTAGACCTGACCTCCGCGCAGCACTTCACGCAGAATGGCCTCACGCACCACCAGATTATCGTACTCGCGAACAAAGGTTTTCACCGCCAGACGGCGCGCCGGCGGCGTGGCGATAATCGACAGATCGCGCATGCCGCTCATCGCCATGTTGAGGGTTCGCGGGATTGGCGTTGCGGTCAGGGTGAGGATATCGACGTCGGCGCGCATCGCTTTGATTCGCTCTTTATGACGCACCCCGAAGCGGTGCTCTTCGTCGACGATCAGCAGCCCCAGATCTTTCCACTTCACGTCGCTTTGCAGCAGCTTGTGGGTGCCGATCAGAATATCGATTTTGCCTTCGCTGGCCTGTTCGAGGATCTGCGTCTGCTCTTTAGTGCTGCGAAAACGCGAGAGCATCTCGATACGTACCGGCCAGTTGGCGAAACGGTCGCGGAAGTTATCGAAGTGCTGCTGAGCGAGCAGGGTGGTCGGCACCAGCACCGCCACCTGCTTGTTGTTTTCCACCGCAAGGAAGGCGGCGCGCATCGCCACTTCGGTTTTGCCGAAGCCGACGTCGCCGCAGACTAAGCGGTCCATGGCCAGCGGCTGGCACATGTCGCTCAGCACGGCGTTGATGGCCTGGGCCTGATCCGGCGTGATTTCAAACGGGAAGCTGTCGCAGAACAGCTGGTACTGTTCTTTATCGTGCTTAAAGGCGAAGCCCTGTTTGGCCGCGCGCTGGGCGTAGATATCCAGCAGCTCGGCCGCCACGTCGCGCACTTTTTCCGCCGCCTTCTGGCGCGCGCGCGCCCAGGCATCGCCGCCCAGCTTGTGCAGCGGCGCATTTTCTTCGGCGCCGCCCGCGTAGCGGCTGATCAGATGTAGGGAGGAGACCGGGACATACAGTTTGGCGTCGTTGGCGTAGGTGAGCATCAGGTATTCACCTTTGATGCCGCCCGCTTCCAGCGTGGTCATCCCCTGATAGCGCCCAACGCCGTGCTCCAGGTGAACAATCGGCTGGCCCGGATGCAGCTCGGCCAGGTTACGGATCAGCGTGTCCGGGTTGATGGTCCGACGGCTTTCCTGACGGCGGCGCGCGACGCGCTCGCCCAGCAGGTCGCTTTCGCAAATCAGCGCCAGGTTGTTGAGCGTGTCGATGAACCCGTGCTCGGCGGCGCCAATCATCAGATAACGACCGTTTCCGGTCGCTTCGCTCAGACGCAGGATGCGCTTCGGCGCCACCTTAATGCGTCCCAGCAGCTCACCTAACGCTTCGCGGCGGCCTTCACTCTCAACGGAGAACACCACCGGGCCGGTGAAGGACTCCAGGAACTTGCGCAGATTATCCAGCGGGGATTTCTGCTGCGCCTGAACGGCCAGGTCCGGCAGCGTCCGGAAGGCGAGGTTGGTATTGGCGGCCTTATCGGCAAGCGAATCGGTTTTCAGCTGTATGCGCGGCCATCGCTTCAGCTCGGCGTTGAGCTCGTCGGTGCGCAGCCACAGCGCTTCCGGCGGCAGCAGCGGACGCATTGGGTCAACGCCACGGTTTTCAAAACGGGCGCGGGTTTCGCTTTCAAAGCGGCTGGCGCTGGCGTCGATATCCCCGGTGTTGACAATCAGCGTGTTCGCCGGGAAGTAGCTGAACAGGGCAGGCAGCGGCTCGTTGAAGAACAGCGGCTGCCAGTATTCGATCCCGGCTGGAAGCGTGCCTTTACTGACCTGCTGATAAATATGTTCCGCGTCGCGCTTCACCTCGAACTTATCGCGCCACTGGCTGCGGAACAGCTCGATAGCGGTTTTGTCCGTGGGGAACTCATGCGCGGGCAGTAAATTGATCGACTCGACTTCCTCCAGCGTGCGCTGCGTGTCGGCGTCGAATACGCGCAGGCTGTCGATTTCATCATCAAAGAAATCCAGACGATACGGCTGGTCGCTGCCCATCGGGTAAAGGTCGAGCAGCGCGCCGCGGGTCGCGTATTCCCCGTGCTCCATCACCTGGTCGACGTGGCGATAGCCAGCACCGTCAAGCTGCGCGCGCAGGGCATCACGGGACAGACGCTGGCCTTTTTTCATCACCAGCGCGTGACCGTGCAGATAGCTGTGCGGACAGACGCGCTGCATCAGGGTATTCACCGGCACAATCAGCACGCCGCGCTGCATGGTCGGCAGCTGATAGAGCGTCGACAGGCGCGAGGAGATGATCTCCTGATGCGGAGAGAAGCTGTCATACGGCAGCGTCTCCCAGTCGGCCAGGCTGAACACCAGGCTATCGGTGAACTGGCGAATTTCGTCGTGCAGGCGCAGGGCGTTTTGCATATCCGGGGCAACCAGAATCACCGGGCCTGGATGACGCTCGGCGATTTCCGCCACCAGCGTGGCGCACGCCGCGCCCGTGAGTTCACCCAGCTGGCGCTGGTCGCCCGCTTTGACAGGCAAGGAATAACGATAGTGTTCAGGCATAGCTATGTCAGAGTCTCTTATGGATATACCAACAGTATTGGGGCATATCACTGATACGCAATGTCTTTATTATCCTCGATCGTTTTACATAAGCAAATCGTAACCGCACGGCGGGGCTAAACGCCCCCGAAACGGGGGCGGAGAGGGCATTAACGCGTTGAAGGTAACAGGGTTAGCGTAGACGGAGGAGAGAAGAAAACGTCCCCAAACAGCGCGGTGGAGATTTTACGCACTCCGAGCCCGGCAAGGGTACAGATAAGCAGGCTGGCAAACGGGTAGACCAGCACCAGGGTGAGCTCTGCCCAGACCGGCCACGAGGCGGCATTCATTTCGCCAATCAGGAACAGGCTAAAGGCCTCAATCAGGATGCGGTGGGTGGTATAAATCGCAATGGTATTGGAGCCAATCACGTTCAGCAGATTGTTCGGGTGAACGGCGTAGCGCTGCTCAAGGCTGTAGAACAGCTTCATGATCAGCACAATCGACAGCAATGAAAGCAGCAGCGGAACGTTAGCAAACCACAGCACCACGGAGACGGCGGCGAAAGCGCCGGTTGCCAGCCAGATGCGGCGCAGGTTGACGCTTTTCATCCACGCCATCAGCGCTGCGCCATACCACGCCCCGAGGCTGTAGTAGATCATGTTGCGGACCACGCTGTTCATCCCCCACCACGGCAGCGGCATGAAGTTAATCGCGATGCTCGCCAGCGCCAGCAGTCCCAGAACCGGCAGCTTCCAGCGGCTCAGCAGTTTACACAGCGTGAAGTAGACCACCAGGGCATACAGATACCACAGGCTGGTGCTGGCGGTGAGCATACCCCGTACAAATCCTGAGAGAGACTCGGCGTAGGCCGCGTTCGACGCGGTGGCAAGCTCACGATCGGGCGCCAGCCAGGCGTTCAGGTGGGTCAACGCCTGCCATTGCAGAACGCCCCACAGCGCCAGGACCCAGACAATGCTCCAGATCCGTTTATCGAGACTGGTTCGCCAGTCCACTTCGTCAATATAACGACGGATCAGATAGCCGGAGATAAAGAAGAAGACCGGCATACGAAACGGTGCGAGATAGAGGTTAAAATAGACCCAGCATTTGGCGAGAAGGCCGGAGAGCGGGTGCTGCAGCCCGATCAGATGCGGATAAAACGTGATAACCGAATGATAGATAACCACCAGGCAGATACACAGCCCTTTTATCTGGTTAATCCATAATGCTTTTTGCTTCATTGTTCGCCACTACCTTATTGCCATAAACGAACGAGCAATTGTTGTAAAACGAAGCCGGGATGTAATGGGTAACAGTCTGTATCCGGTGGTTTTTCGGAAAAGGTGGAGGTTGTGAGGTGAGTATTCAGACAATAGCACCCTGATTTATCTGAATTTTTCGGAAGAATGATTACCAAAGCTTACTGTTTCAGTCATTTACGCTTAACGGATTCGCTTATATACTCGTGGGTCTGCTATCAGCAAACAGACGGATTTCATGTATCAACCTGTCGCACTCTTCATAGGCTTACGTTACATGCGTGGGCGCGCCGCGGACCGCTTCGGTCGCTTTGTCTCCTGGCTTTCGACTATTGGCATTACGCTTGGCGTGATGGCACTGGTGACGGTGCTTTCCGTCATGAATGGCTTCGAACGCGAGCTGCAAAACAACATCCTGGGGCTGATGCCGCAGGCCGTTCTCTCATCATCCAACGGTTCGGTTAACCCGCAACAGCTGCCGGAAAGCGCGGCGAAGTTACAGGGCGTCACGCGCGTCGCGCCGTTGACGACCGGCGACGTGGTGCTGCAAAGCGCCCGCAGCGTGGCGGTCGGCGTGATGCTGGGTATTGACCCGGCGCAAAACGATCCGCTGACGCCGTATCTGGTTAATGTGAAGCAGACCGATCTGGAAGCCGGAAAATACAACGTGATTCTGGGTGAACAGCTTGCCGGACAGCTTGGCGTCAACCGTGGCGACCAGCTGCGCGTGATGGTGCCTTCTGCCAGCCAGTTTACGCCGATGGGGCGCCTGCCAAGCCAGCGCCTGTTTAACGTGATTGGTACCTTTGCCGCCAACAGCGAAGTAGATGGTTACCAGATGCTGGTTAACATTCAGGACGCTTCACGCCTGATGCGCTACCCGGCAGGGAATATTACCGGCTGGCGCCTGTGGCTCGATGCGCCGCTGAAGGTCGATACCCTCAGCCAGCAAAAACTGCCGGACGGCACCAAATGGCAGGACTGGCGCGAGCGTAAAGGCGAACTGTTCCAGGCCGTGCGGATGGAAAAAAATATGATGGGGCTGCTGCTGAGCCTGATCGTGGCCGTGGCCGCATTTAACATCATTACCTCGCTGGGCCTGATGGTGATGGAGAAGCAGGGCGAAGTCGCCATTCTGCAAACCCAGGGGCTCACGCCGCGCCAGATCATGGCGGTGTTTATGGTGCAGGGGGCCAGCGCAGGCATCATCGGCGCGCTGCTCGGCGCCGTGCTGGGGACCTTGCTTGCCAGCCAGCTTAATAACTTAATGCCGATCATCGGCGCCCTGCTCGACGGCGCGGCGCTGCCGGTGGCTATCGAGCCGCTGCAGGTGGTCGGTATTGCGCTGGCCGCGATGGCCATTGCGCTGCTTTCTACGCTTTATCCTTCCTGGCGCGCTGCCGCCACTCAACCCGCTGAGGCTTTACGTTATGAATAAGATCCTGTTGCAATGCGACAACCTGTCCAAACGCTATCAGGAAGGCACTGTGCAAACCGACGTGCTGCACAATGTGAGCTTCAGCGTGGGCGAAGGCGAGATGATGGCGATTGTCGGCAGCTCCGGCTCGGGTAAAAGTACGCTGCTGCATCTGCTGGGCGGGCTGGATACGCCAACTAACGGCGACGTGATTTTCTCCGGCCAGCCGATGAGCAAAATGTCCTCCGCGGCTAAGGCCGAGCTGCGTAACCGCGAGCTGGGCTTTATCTACCAGTTCCACCACCTGCTGCCGGATTTCACGGCGCTGGAAAACGTGGCGATGCCGCTGCTGATTGGCAAAAAGAAACCGGCAGAAATTAACGCCCGCGCCAGCGACATGCTGAAAGCGGTAGGGCTGGGCCATCGCGGTAACCATCGTCCCTCTGAGCTTTCCGGCGGCGAGCGCCAGCGCGTGGCGATTGCCCGTGCGCTGGTCAACAACCCGCGTCTGGTGCTGGCGGATGAGCCTACCGGTAACCTGGATGCCCGCAATGCGGACAGTATTTTCCAGCTTCTGGGCGAGCTGAACGCCTCGCAGGGCACCGCGTTTCTGGTCGTAACCCACGATCTGCAGCTGGCAAAACGCATGGGGCGTCAGCTTGAGATGCGCGACGGCCATCTGAACGCGGAACTGACCCTGATGGGAGCAGAGTAATGGCGTCACCGTTATCGTTACTCATCGGTTTACGTTTTAGCCGCGGCCGCCGTCGCGGCGGCATGGTGTCGCTGATCTCCGTCATCTCGACCATCGGCATTGCGCTCGGTGTGGCGGTGCTGATTGTGGGCTTAAGCGCCATGAACGGCTTTGAGCGCGAGCTGAATAACCGCATTCTGGCGGTAGTGCCGCACGGGGAGATCGAGCCGGTTAACCAGCCGTGGACGAACTGGAGCGATGCGCTCGCCAAAGTCGAAAAGGTGCCGGGCATTGCCGCGGCCGCGCCCTACATTAACTTTACCGGGCTGGTGGAGAGCGGGGTAAACCTGCGCGCCATTCAGGTAAAGGGGGTTAACCCCGCCCAGGAAGCGCGTCTCAGCGCGCTGCCAAACTATGTGCAGAACGGCGCGTGGGCCAACTTTAAGGCCGGCGAGCAGCAGATCATCATGGGTAAAGGCGTGGCCGATGCCCTGAAGGTGAAGCAGGGCGACTGGGTGTCGATCATGATCCCGAACGCCAGCGCCGACCACAAGCTGCAGCAGCCTAAGCGCGTGCGCCTGCACGTCACCGGTATTCTTCAGCTGAGCGGTCAGCTTGACCATAGCTTTGCGATGGTGCCGATGGAGGATGCGCGCCAGTATCTCGACATGGCCGACAGCGTGACGGGCATTGCCATTAAGGTGAACGACGTCTTTAACGCCAACAAACTGGTTCGCGACGCGGGCAGCGTGACCAATAACTATGTCTACATCAAAAGCTGGATCGGCACTTACGGCTATATGTACCGTGATATCCAGATGATCCGCGCCATCATGTATCTGGCGATGGTGCTGGTGATTGGTGTCGCGTGCTTTAATATCGTCTCGACGCTGGTGATGGCGGTCAAGGACAAGAGCGGCGACATCGCCGTGCTGCGTACGCTGGGGGCGAAAGACGGTCTTATTCGCGCCATCTTCGTCTGGTACGGTTTGCTGGCGGGGCTGTTCGGTAGCCTGTGCGGCGTGGTGATTGGCGTGGTGGTTTCCCTGCAGCTGACGCCGATTATCAACGGGATCGAAAAGCTTATTGGTCACCAGTTCCTGTCGGGTGATATCTACTTTATTGACTTCCTGCCGTCGGAACTGCACTGGCTGGACGTTTTTTATGTGCTGGTTACAGCACTTTTACTGAGTCTGCTGGCAAGCTGGTATCCGGCGCGTCGCGCAAGCCGAATTGATCCGGCGAGGGTATTAAGTGGCCAGTAATTACGTCATGATCTAGCGGCTTTCGGGCCGCCAGGTTAAAAGAGGAATGCGTTATGTATTACGGATTTGATATTGGCGGCACCAAGATTGCGCTCGGCGTGTTTGATAAAGACCTCAGGCTGCAGTGGGAAACCCGCGTTCCCACGCCGCGCGAAAGCTACGGCGAATTTTTAACCGCGATTGCCGCGCTGGTGGCTCAGGCCGATGAACGCTTTGGCGTGAAAGGCAGCGTCGGCATCGGCATTCCGGGTATGCCCGAAACCGACGACGGCACGCTGTATGCCGCCAACGTGCCTGCCGCCAGCGGTAAACCGCTCCGCGCCGATCTCTCTGCTCTCCTTGAACGCGACGTGCGTTTAGACAATGATGCTAACTGCTTTGCGCTCTCCGAAGCCTGGGACGAAGAGTTCCGTCAGTATCCGCTGGTGATGGGGCTGATCCTCGGTACCGGCGTCGGCGGGGGAATTGTGATCAACGGGAAGCCAATCACCGGGCGCAGCTACATCACCGGCGAGTTTGGTCATATCCGTCTCCCGGTGGATGCCCTGGAAGTCGTGGGGCGCGATTTCCCGCTGACCCGCTGCGGCTGCGGCCAGCACGGCTGTATTGAGAACACCCTCTCCGGCCGCGGGTTTGCATGGCTTTACGAACACTTCTATCATCAGAAACTTGAGGCCCCTCAAATCATTACCCTGTGGGAGCAAGGGGATGCGCAGGCGCGTGAGCACGTCGAGCGTTATCTGGATCTGCTGGCGGTGTGTCTGGGAAATATTCTCACCATCGTCGACCCGGATCTGCTGGTGATTGGGGGAGGGCTGTCAAACTTTACCGCGATTACGGAACGGTTGTCCGGGCGTTTGCCCCGACATTTATTGCCGGTTGCCCGCGTGCCGCGTATTGAACGCGCGCGACACGGGGACGCAGGAGGCATGCGCGGAGCCGCATTCCTTCATCTCACCGATTAGTTTACGAGGTTTCTATGCTGTCGCGTCGCCAGGGTCGACTCAGCCGTTTTCGCAAAAACAAACGCCGCTTGCGTGAGCGCTTGCGCCAGCGGATTTTTTTCAGAGACAGAATAATGCCAGAAGCGATGGATAAACCCAGAGTGGTGGTGCTGACCGGGGCGGGGATCTCCGCCGAGTCAGGAATTCGAACCTTCCGCGCGGCGGACGGGCTGTGGGAAGAGCACCGCGTGGAGGATGTAGCCACGCCGGAAGGCTTTGCCCGCGATCCGGATCTCGTCCAGGCGTTTTACAACGCCCGCCGTCGTCAGCTTCAGCAGCCTGACGTCGCGCCGAATGCGGCGCATCTGGCGCTGGCGAAGCTCGAAGAGGCGCTCGGCGATCGTTTTCTGCTGGTGACGCAGAATATCGATAACCTGCACGAGCGGGCCGGTAACAAGAACATCATCCACATGCACGGCGAGCTGCTCAAGGTTCGCTGCGCCTGGAGCGGTCAGGTGCTGGACTGGCAAGAGGACGTGCTGCCAGAGGATAAGTGCCACTGCTGCCAGTTCCCGTCGCGCCTGCGTCCGCACGTGGTCTGGTTCGGCGAAATGCCGCTGGGAATGGATGATATCTACAGCGCGCTGGCGATGGCCGACGTGTTTATCGCCATCGGCACATCCGGTCATGTTTATCCGGCGGCGGGGTTTGTCCACGAAGCGCGCCTGCACGGTGCGCATACGGTAGAACTCAATCTTGAGCCAAGCCAGGTGGGCAGCGAGTTTGAAGAGAAACACTACGGTCTGGCAAGCACGGTCGTCCCGGAGTTTGTCGACAAGCTGCTGAAAGGGCTGTAACGGCAATCGCGTGAAAAGGCACCCGTCCAGCGGGTGCCTTTTTATTTATGAATGGAAGAACGCCAGCGTCTTCTCGAGCGATTTAGCCTGCTCATCCAGCGAGAGCGCCGCCGCAGAGATCTGCTGAACCAGCGAGGCGTTCTGCTGGGTCGTGCTGTCCATCTGGTTAACGGCGGTGCTGACCTGGCTAATCCCGCGATTTTGCTCGTCCAGCGCCTGAACGATATCGTTGATGACCAGATGCACATGCGATACCGCTTCAATCACCTGTTTCATCATCACGCCGGTTTCATTGACCAGCTCAACGCCTTTGCTGACGCGCCCTGAGGACTCGGCAATCAGCTGAGAGATCTCTTTTGCCGCGTTAGCGCTTCGCTGGGCAAGATTGCGCACTTCCCCTGCGACTACCGCGAAACCGCGCCCCTGTTCGCCTGCCCGTGCCGCTTCAACGGCAGCATTCAGCGCCAGGATATTGGTCTGGAAGGCGATGCCGTCGACAATGCTGTTAATCTCGCCGATCTTACGCGCGCTCTCATCAATCTCCCCAATCACCACGACCACGTCGTTCACCAGCGTTTCGCCATGCCCGGCGAGGCTCGCGGCGCGATCGGTCAGCGTGGTCGCCTTGTGGGCGTTGTCGGCGTTATTCTTCACCGTGACCGAAATCTCTTCCATGCTGGCTGCCGTTTCAACAATCGCAGCCGCCTGTTCCTCGGTTCGCGAGGCGAGGTCAAGGTTGCCCGCCGAAATTTCGCTGGTGCCGCCGTGCACGGAGTGGCTGGCTTCGCTGATATTGTCGACGATGCGCTTGAGCTGCATCTGCATGGTGTGCAGGGCGTAAAAAATGCTGTGGGTATCTCCGGAACGCACCGGGATGGTGTTGTTCAGGTCTCCCCGGGCAACGGCCAGAGCGATCCCGGCGGCCTCCGAAGGTTCGCCCCCAACCGGACGGTCAACTTTGCGGGTGAAGATCTGTGCCATGACCAGGCTAACCGCCACGATGCTTAGCAGCATCATGATGATGGCTTTCAGTAAAAATGCGCGCGCTTCGGCCATCACTTCGCTGACCGGCGTGATAATGGCAAGTTTCCACGGCGTCTGGCTGTTACCGACGGCGATGTCCTGCCAGGTGATGAACACGTCCTCCTTCAGCAGCGGATCGTTGATGCGGGTGACGTCATGACCGGCAATCTGACCTGCGTAAGGCTTGCCCGCCGCGCGCTGGTCCGGGCTGGACACCACGTTATTACCCGCTGAGAGGAGCAGGGCATAGCCCGTGCCGTTCCACGGTTTAATCGCGCCGATCGTCGACTGCAGCGTGGCGAGAGAGAAGTCAGAGGTGACCGAGCCCAGAAACTGACCGTCACGCATGATGGGGGCGGCAATCGAGGTGAGCATCACGTCCACGCCGTTGTAGGGATAGATATAGGGCTCGATGATCACATCTTTATGGCGTTGTTTCGGCAGCAGATAATAATCGCCGCTGCCGGGCGTTTCGATGTCCGTCAGCAGGTGTAATGCCGGTTTGCCGGTGGCGTCCCGGTCAACGTAGCGGGCGTAGCGCCCGGCAGGATCTTCACCGCTTTGACCGGCCCAGACGGCATCTTTATCGTCGAACGCGTTAGGCTCAAAGGCCATCGACATGGAGAGAAACTGCGGGTGAGCCGAAAGGTAGTGGATGAGCAGCTGGTTCAGGCTCTGGCGATCGGTTACGCCCGCCTCGCGCAGCGCCAGGGCGCTGTTGCCCATATCCCGGGCGGCAGTCAGGGCAGAATCCAGCTGTTTACTGACCTGCAACGCTTGCACCTCGGCAATCTGGCGGATATGCTTTTTGGCCAGAACCTCCTGCTGTGCCATCCACTGCCACATCATAAACCCGATCGTTGCCGTAAAGCCCACCGTTACGGTGAGGAAAATGGACAATAGCATCAACGTCTTGACTCTTATTTTTTTTCTTTGGACCACGGCGTCTTTCATTCTCATCTCCCGTAATATCGTGCATGTCGGGCAGGCACATATTCCTTATCGGATATTTTCTCCTCTTTCTGTAGAGCGCCAGGGATATTTAATTTAAATTTTGATTTGTAAATCCGGTTAATTAGTATGGATGCTTTTATTTTGTGCATTCAATCAAAATAGTGCTCGATAAAGCTCGTTATCGTCGTGTAGAAAGAGGATGCTAATAAATATAAAGTTGTAGAGGAGGATGGGATATGTACGGATTTATTGCGCGACAACCCATTTTTAACCCTGAGATGAAGACGGTGGCCTATGAACTGCTCTTCAGAGATGGGATGACAAACCGTTTTCCGGACGTGTCGGCGGAATATGCCACCTCCAGGATGATCTCAGATCAGTTTTTATGCGTGCCGTCCCAGCGCATCGCCGGGGCACATACGTCGTTTATTAATTTCCCTTCGCGAATGGTCATAGACCGCAGTGGAGAAGCGCTGGATAAAGAAAGCGTGGTCATTGAGATCCTGGAAGATGCTGTGCCGGGAGCGGAGCTGTTGCAGGCCGTCAGGGAGATGAGTGCGGATGGTTATCAGTTTGCGCTTGATGATTTCACCCTTGCTCCAGAATGGGATGCTTTTTTACCCTATATTTCAATACTGAAGTTTGACGTCAGGAATTATACCTTAGCGCAAATTAAACAGTATCTGAAAGAGCGTAAACATTTAACCGGGCATATTAAATATCTCGCTGAAAAAATTGAGACTAAAGAGGAATTCAGCCAATACAGGGAAGAGGGATTCTCGCTGTTTCAGGGCTATTTTTTCTGCCGTCCGGAGGTCATAAAATATAAACGGCTATCGCAAAATCAGCTGGCGATTTTTCGGCTGCAAATGGAGGTCGGACGCAATAAACCCGATTTTCGGATCGTCGAGTCGTTGATTAAAACCGATCTCACGCTGTCCTATAAGATTATGCGCTACATGAAGCACACCGCATTTAAACATATCGGTGCCTGTAATTTCAGCAAGTTAACCCTGAGCGAAGTCCTCAGATACCTCGGGGAAAACCAGCTGAGACGGTTTGTTGCCGTCGTGGTCCTCGCCAGTGCGGGCAATGACACCGTCAGCGAGCTTTACCCGCTGAGCATGATGCGCGGCAAGTTCTGCGAACTGATCGCAGAGACGATGAACGAACCGACGCTGGCTGAAAATGCCTTCATGTGCGGCCTGTTTTCTCTGCTCGATACCCTCCTTGAGCTGCCGATGGCCGAGTTGATGAAGCAAATTGCGGTCCCGCAGAGCGTGAGCAATGCGCTGTGCCACCAGGAGGGACGGTTAGCCGATATGGTGAGCCTGTGCCGATACTATGAACAGCAGCAGTGGGACGAGGCGACCCGGGTTCGTGAGGCGCTGGGTCTGTCGGATGAGGATGTGGTTGAGGCGATGAGAAAGGCGACGATCTGGGCTGGGGAGAACGCGGTCAGTTAATCCTCCTCACGCCGCACGTACGGCGTGAGGAAGAACGCGATACCGTTTATCGGCCCGCTTTTAATTTCTGGTAATACTCTTCGTAGAGGCGGCTGGCGTCACCGACATCGTTCTGCCATTCACCTTTGCTGATGGTTTCGGCATCCGGATAGAGCGATTTATCGTTAGCCACTTCAGGCTTCAGCAGCCTGCGTGCGGCGAGGTTTGGCGTGGGGTAGCCAATCGTCTCGGCAACCTGTTTCGCCACGTCCGGGCGCAGCAGGAAGTTAATCAGCTTATGCGCCCCTTCAACGTTTTTCGCGTTGGCGGGGATCGCAAGGCTGTCCATCCAGAAGATCCCCCCTTCTTTCGGCCAGACCACCTCAAGCGGCGTACCGGCCTGGCGGGCGACATACGCGGAGCCGTTCCACACCATCCCCAGGTTCACTTCGCCTTCCATATACGGGTTTGCCGGGTTATCAGAGTTGAACGCCGCCACGTTAGGCATCAGCTTTTTCAGCTCGTTATACGCCGCTTCAATCTCTTTGGGATCCGTCGTGTTGCCCGAGTAGCCCAGCTTGCGCAGCGCGACCTGGAACACCTCACGCGCGTCGTCGGTTAACAGCAGGCTCCCTTTGTATTCTGGTTTCCACAGGTCGGCCCAGCTTGTCACCGTTTTCGGATCGACGGCATCGCTGTTCACGCCGATAGCGGTTGCTCCCCAGATGTACGGAATGGAGTAGTCGTTATTGGGGTCGAACGGCTTGTTGAGCATCTCTGGATCGAGGTTTGCAAAATTGGTTAGCTTCGTTTTGTCGATCTTCTGAATCATGCCCTCTTTGCGCATTTTGTCGACAAAGTAGGTGGAAGGCACGACCAGATCGTATGCGCCGTCTTTGTAGGTTTTCAGCTTGGCGTACATGGTTTCATTCGACTCGTAGGTCGAGTAGATAACCTTGATGCCCGTCTCCTTCGTGAACTGTTCCAGCAGGCCCGGCGGCACGTACTCGGTCCAGTTGTAGAAGTAGAGCGTTTTGCTGTCATCAGCGTGCGCGGCACCCATGCCAAGCACCAGCGCCGCAGCGGCGAGCATTTTTTTCATTTCATTGTCCCCTGAGATTTTGTTTTATCACGAGCAATAACCTGGCTGGCGATCACCAGAACCAGCGAAAACACCAGCAGAATGGTCGCCAGCGCGTTCACCTCCGGTGAGACGCCGACTTTCACCATTGAATAGATCTTCAACGGCAGAATTTCATAGCTCGGACCGGTGACGAAGGAGGACACGACCACGTCATCCATCGACAGGGTGAAGCTAAGTAGCCATCCGGCCGCCACGGCGGGCATCGCCAGCGGCAGGATGATTTTGCGCAGGATGATCGTCTCGCTGGCGCCCAAATCTTTCGCCGCCTCCAGCATGCGCACGTCAAACCCTTTCAGGCGCGCGAAGACGGTCACCACCACAAACGGCAGGCAGAAGGTGATATGTGAGAACAGCAGCGACCAGAAGCCAAGCTGTACGCCCAGCAGCATAAACAGCACCAGCAGCGAAATGGCCATCACGATGTCCGGCGACATCATCACCACAAACAGCATGCCGCTGACGAACGGTTTGCCGCGAAAGCGATAGCGGTACAGCGCCACGGCGGTGAGCGAGCCAATTAGCGTCGCGAAGGTGGCGGAGAAGATCGCCATCGTCAGCGAGTGCTGCGCGGCCTGCAGGAGGCTGTCGTTGTTCATCAGCAGGCTGTACCAGCTGGTGGTAAAGCCCTGCCAGTTAATCCCGAAGCGTGAGCTGTTAAACGAGTTCACGATCAAAATAACGATCGGGATATAGAGCCAGGCATAAATGGCGGTCATAAAACCGCCGCGAAGCAGTCGACCGATCATTCGAATTCCACCTTTTTATTCAGCAAGCGTGAGGCGCGCCAGTAGACCAGCAGCATCAGGCCCATGATCACCGTCAGCGTAATGCTGGTCGCGGACCCGAACGGCCAGTCGCGGATGTTCAGAAACTGGCTCTTGATCACGTTACCGATCAGCAGGTTTTTCGCGCCGCCCATCAGATCCGACACGTAGAACAAACCCATCGCCGGGAGCATTACCAGCAGACAGCCCGCGATAATGCCCGGCATGGTCAGCGGGATAATAATGCGGATGAAGGTCTGCAGCTTGTTAGCGCCCAGATCTTTTGCCGCCTCCAGCAGCGGTTTATCCAGCTTCTCGATGCTGGAGTAGAGCGGCATCACCATAAACGGCAGCAGGATATAGACCAGGCCGACAATCACCGCGCTCGGGGTAAACATGATGCGGATCGGCGTATCAATCACTCCCAGCCACAGCAGAAACTCGTTGAGATAGCCTTTAGTGCTGAGGAAGATCTTCAGCCCGTAGATGCGGATTAACGAGTTGGTCCAGAAGGGAACAATCAGTAAAAACAGCAGCAGGGGCCGCACCTTTTGCGGCAGGCCCGCGAGGAACCATGCGAAAGGATACCCCAGCACCAGACAGGCAAGGGTGGCAATCAGCGCCATGTTGAGCGAGTGCAGCAGCACGTCAAAATAGAGCGGATCGAGCAGGCGCGCGTAGTTGTCCAGCGTAAAGACCAGCGAAACGAAGCTAGCGTCGTCGCGGGTCAGAAAGCTGGTGGCAACGATCATCAGGTTGGGCAAAAAGACAAACAGCACAAGCCAACCGACGATCGTGGCAATCACCACATTCTGGAATTTACTTGTGTTCTTCATCAGCCAGCACAACCTCCCAGCTTTCTACCCAGTTGATAACCATTTTCTGGTCGAGAGAGTGGTCGAAGTCAGGATCGTCTTCGTTAAAGAACTCGCTGACCATCACCATCTTGCCGTTCTCCAGCTCGACGACGGACTCCAGCGTCATCCCTTTGTAGTTGCGCTCGCGGATATAGCCGATTAACCCTTCGGCCTCGATATTGCCGTGAATTTCATCGACGCGCAGATCTTCCGGGCGCAGCAGAACGTTGAGCTTTTGTCCCTTTTCGACGGGGAAATTCACCGTGATATTACACTCGCGTCCTTCGACGCTGGCGCGCACTCGCTGGTCGTCCAGACGCTCAATCACCGTAGCGTCGAAGATATTGATCTCGCCAATGAAGCTGGCGACAAACAGATTCTTCGGCTCTTCGTAGATTTCGCGCGGCGTGCCGTCCTGCTCGATTTTGCCGTCGCGCATTACCACGATGCGGTCGGACATGGTCAGGGCCTCTTCCTGATCGTGGGTGACGAAGACAAAGGTAATGCCGAGCTTGCGCTGCAGGGCTTTGAGCTCGTTCTGCATCTGCTTGCGCAGCTTGTAATCCAGCGCGGAGAGGGATTCATCCAGCAGGAGCAGGCGCGGCTTGTTGACCACGGCGCGGGCGATGGCCACGCGCTGCTGCTGGCCGCCGGAAAGCTGATGGGGTTTACGCTGGGCAAACGTCTCAAGCTGCACCATGCGCAGGGCGTCGGTGACGCGCGGTTCGATCTCATTCGCCGGGGTTTTTTGCATCCGCAGGCCAAACGCCACGTTTTCAAACACTGTCATGTGCGGGAACAGGGCGTAGCTCTGAAAGACGGTATTGACGTGGCGATCTTCGGCAGGAACTTGGGTGATGTCCTGGTTTTCAAGATGGATATGGCCGTTATCGACGCTTTCCAGCCCGGCGATAAGGCGCAGTACGGTTGTTTTGCCGCAGCCCGAGGGGCCAAGCAGCGTCAGAAACTCACCGTCATTGATGGTCAGAGTGAGGTCGGAAATAACGTCTTTACCATCAAAACTTTTACGAATTCGTTCCAGTTGCACCAGCGGTGAACGTGAACGGGATTGTGTATTCAATTTTTGCGCTGTCCCATATAGACGCCTCAGGCAGCAGACTGAAGCGGGGTTTGTGTGTAACCACCTTGGTGACTCGTAATGAGGGCGGACATTCTACGGCAATCCCCTGCGAACGCCAAACCTTGTCACTGATTCATAAGCTACATTTACTAACGCATAACCATATAAACGGAAAATATTCTCGTTTGCGGGATAAAAGTGACCTGACGCAATATTTGCGTTTTGATGCTTACTGATAATGTTGTCACGAAAAGTGAGGGTGACTGCATGGATAAATTACTTGAGCGTTTTTTACAGTACGTTTCGCTGGATACCCAATCTAGACCGGGTGTTCGCCAGGTGCCGAGCACCGAAGGCCAGTGGAAGTTATTAAACCTGCTTAAAGAGCAGCTTGACGCCATGGGGCTGGTCAACGTCACGTTAAGCGAAAAAGGCACTGTGATGGCAACGCTGCCGGCGAATGTCCAGGGTGATATTCCGGCGATTGGCTTTATCTCCCATGTCGACACCTCTCCGGATTTTAGCGGTAAACATGTGAACCCGCAGATTGTGGAAAATTACCGCGGCGGCGATATTGCGCTGGGCATTGGCGACGAGGTGCTCTCGCCGGTGATGTTCCCCGTGCTGCACCAGCTGCTGGGCCAGACGCTGATCACCACCGACGGTAAAACGCTGCTGGGGGCGGATGACAAGGCGGGTATCGCGGAAATCATGACGGCGCTGGCGGTGCTGAAGGGCAAAAATATCCCGCACGGGGATATCCGCGTGGCCTTTACGCCGGATGAAGAGGTCGGCAAGGGCGCGAAGCACTTCGACGTGGAAGCCTTTAACGCGCAGTGGGCCTATACCGTTGACGGCGGCGGCGTCGGTGAACTGGAGTATGAAAACTTCAATGCCGCGTCCGTCACGATCAAAATTGTCGGCAACAACGTCCATCCCGGTTCGGCGAAAGGCGTCATGGTGAACGCGCTGTCGCTGGCGTCCAGAATTCATGCAGAAGTCCCGGCGGAAGAGAGCCCTGAACAGACCGAAGAGTATGAAGGTTTCTATCACCTGACCAGCATTAAAGGCACCGTGGACAGCGCGCAGATGCACTACATCATCCGCGATTTCGACCGCAAAGCCTTTGAGGCGCGCAAGCGTAAGATGATGGAGATTGCCAAGAAGGTCGGTAAAGGGTTACACCCTGATTGCTATATTGAGCTGATCATTGAAGACAGCTACTACAACATGCGCGAGAAGGTGATGGCGCATCCGCATATTCTCGATATCGCCCAGCAGGCGATGCGCGACTGCGATATTGAACCGCAGCTGAAGCCGATTCGCGGCGGCACCGACGGTTCTCAGCTGTCGTTTATGGGGCTGCCGTGCCCGAACCTGTTTACCGGTGGCTACAACTACCATGGCAAGCATGAGTTTGTGACGCTCGAAGGAATGGAAAAAGCGGTGAAGGTGATAGTGGGGATAGCGGAGTTGACCGCGAAGCGGTAAGAAAAAGCCCGGTGGCGCTACGCTTACCGGGCCTACGATCGTAATGTAGGCCGGGTAAGGCGAAGCCGCCACCCGGCATTCAGGCAAGGAGCGCCATGTCAAACTATCGTCGCCACTACGTCCCTGGTGGAACCTGGTTCTTCACCGTCAACCTGCAAAACCGCCAAAGCGATTTGCTTACCCGTCATATCGACAGCCTGCGTGCTGCCACCTCAACAGTTAAACATGCAAAGCCATTTACTATCAACGCATGGGTAATCCTTCCTGAACATATGCACTGTATCTGGACCTTACCGGAAGGCGACAGTGACTTTTCGGCCCGCTGGCGCGACATTAAAAAGACATTCAGCCGCTACATCGGCATGCGCCATATCTGGCAGCCACGCTTCTGGGAGCACACAGTCCGTAACGAAAAAGACTACCGTCGGCATGTGGATTACGTCTACATCAATCCGGTGAAACATGGCTATGTCAGTAAGGTCAGCGACTGGCCGTATTCAACGTTTCATCGCGATGTACGGGAAGGCTTGTATCCGGTGGATTGGGCGGGAGAGATCGAGGATTTTGCGGCGGGTGAGCGGAGATAAAAACGCCCGGTGGCGCTACGCTTACCGGGCCTACGGGATCGTGCTTTTGTAGGCCGGGTAAGGCGAAGCCGCCACCCGGCAAATATCACGACTTAGTCCTCAAAGAACCAGTACCCGCTGTTGACCAGCGCGGCGAGCATCGCGAGGAAGGAAGGATCTTCCAGCGCATCGCCAAAGGTGTCGGCAGTCAGCACCAGATGGCTGGCAATGGCTTCCAGCGCCGGACGGTGCGGAGAGTCCAGCTTCTCGCCGTTGACGAACACCTCTTCACCAATGCGCAGCACGCGCAACCCGCCCAGACGCGTCAGCTTGTCGCCCTGCTGAAGCGCATCATAAATCTCGTCAGCCTGATAAGGTGGCTCCGGCGGCGCAACGTCCAGCTCATGACGAGACTGGCTGATAAACTCACCAAACCACTGTTTGAAGTGCTCCGGCTCGTTGATCAGATCCAGCATCATGCCGCGCAGCTTATCGAGTTCTTCTGGCAGAATATCCGCCGGATGCTCGCGTGCAGGCACATCAGGGTCGCTGTAACGATAGCTGCCCAGCTCGCGTTGCAGAACGTAGTCGGCAAATCCGCTGATCATCTCGCGGCCGCTTGGCGCGCGGAACCCCACGGAGTAGTTGAGTGAGTTTTCCAGGGAGTAGCCTTCGTGAGGGAATCCCGGCGGAATGTAGAGAATATCACCCGGCTCCAGCTCTTCATCGATAATCCCTTCAAACGGGTCAACCTGAAGCAGGTCAGGATGCGGGCAGTGCTGCTTCATCGGGACTTTTTCGCCCACGCGCCAGCGGCGGCGGCCCGTACCCTGAATGATGAACACGTCGTACTGGTCAAGATGTGGACCTACGCCGCCGCCCGGCACGGAGAAGGAGATCATCAGATCGTCCATGCGCCAGTCGGGCAGGGCGCGGAACGGGCGCATTAAGGCGGCAGTCGGCTCGTGCCAGTGGTTGACCGCCTGCACCAGCAGCGACCAGTTGTTTTCACCGAGGTGATCGTAGCTTTCGAAAGGACCGTGGCTAACCTGCCATTTCCCGTCCTGGTGGCTGACCAGACGGCTGTCGACTTCGTTTTCCATGGCCAGACCTGCCAGCTCGTCAGGCGAGATAGGGTCGACAAAATTGCTGAATCCGCGTTTCAGAACCACCGGGCGTTTTTGCCAGTAACGTTCAATAAACTCGGGCCAGTTAAGCGTTAAGTGATAATCCATAATTTTTTTATTCCGCAGGCTCTTACTGACTCGGATTATAACGGAAGCTCAGCCCCCCGGCTGCGAGATCCTCGCATTTTTCACATAACGGGTTAACTATCGTTCAATGTGGGCTGCTGGCGGCCAAAAATAACCTCCATTCTGGCGCCGCCCAGCAGACTTTCGCTGGTTTCGATTTTCCCGTCGTACTGGTCGACAATCTCACGAGCGACGGCTAACCCGACGCCCTGGCCAGGACGTAGCGTATCGGCGCGCTGACCGCGATCGAACACCACATCGCGTTTATTTCGAGGGATCCCCGGGCCATCATCCTCAACGATAATATGCAGTTCGGTTTCCGTCTGACGCGCTGACACTTCCACGAACTCCAGGCAGTATTTGCAGGCGTTATCCAGTAGGTTACCCATCACTTCCATGAAGTCATTTTTTTCACCCACAAAGCTTATCTCTGGCGAGATATCGAGGCTGATGTTCACCCCTTTACGCTGATACACCTTGTTGAGGGCGGACGTGAGGTTATCCAGAAGCGGGGCTACCGGGTGCAGCTCGCGGCTCAGAAGCGCGCTGCCGGAACGCATGCTGGCGCGGTGCAGGTAATAGCCAATTTGCTGTGAAATACGGCTGATCTGCTCCAGCATCACCGGCTCGGCATCATCGACGCTCAGCTTCGAACTGCGCATTGAACGCAGGGTACTTTGCATGACGGCCAGCGGAGTTTTCAGGCTGTGGGTCAGGTCGGTAAGGGTGGTACGGTATTTATCGTAGCGTTCGCGTTCACTTTTCAGCAGGCGGTTGAGGTTACGCACCAGGCTGGTGAGCTCACGGGTGGTTTCCGGGTTCAGCTTCTCGCGATGATGTTCTTCCAGCTCACGAACCTCTTTCGCCAGTGATTCAATGGGGCGCAAGCTCCACCACGCCGCTACCCACAGCAGCGGGATCACCAGCAGGAGATTCGCAGCCAGAACGTAGATGAACCAGCTCCAGACCATATAAGAACGCTTCAGCTCGACCGGAATGGTGTCGATCACCACAATGGTCAGCTGCGGCATGTTCAGCGTCGCCGGATAGAGGTTAATCGCGACGGAGTGCGTCATCTCCGTTTCGGCGTTGTCGGCGCGGATCTCGTTCAGCTTTTGCTGCAGGGAGCGATCTTCACGGATCAGCGAGCTGGTGGTGTTGAGATCGGCTTCAATTTCATGAAACCCGTTGGTTTTGAGCCAGTCCGGACGAATGCTTTTAACCAGCCAGGGGATATCACGCTGCGCCCACAGTAATTTACCTTTTTCGTTATAAATCAGGGCCAGCGTTGGGCTCTGCTGGTTGAGGTTTTCCGGCATTTCGACGGTGATTCGGTTGTTTTCCCACTTCGCCAGGGTATAAAACAGATTGCTTTCGCCGCGCAACAGCCGAAAGGTTGTTTTATCAAAGCTGACGCTGTAGCCCACCAGGGCGACCATGCCGTAGGAGAGCGACAGCACCAGCACGACGGCGGCTGTTGCCAGTAAGAAACGAACCCGCAGCGAGAGGGGCAGAATGTGGCGTAAAATCCCTCTCATTTAGCGTAATTCGAACAGGTAGCCCTGGCCACGGACGGTGGTAATCACATCCTGCGGATACTGCGCCTGAATTTTCTTACGTAAACGTCCCATCAGCACGTCAATGGTATGGCTCTCGCGCAGTTCAGCATCAGGATAAAGCTGGAGCATTAAGGAATCTTTGCTCACCACTTTGCCATTGTTACGGATCAGCGTTTCCATGATGGTGTATTCGAAGGCGGTGAGCTTAATCACTTCCTCATTGATCGCTAATTCCCGGCGGGAGAGATCGACCTGGAATGGCGGGATGGAAATAACCTGTGAAGCCAGCCCGCTGTTGCGGCGTAACAGCGCCTGCATGCGCGCCGCCACCTCTTCAATATGAAACGGCTTGGTGACGTAATCGTCTGCACCCGCGCTGAGCACTTCGACCTTATCCTGCCAGCCTTCACGGGCGGTCAGAACCAGAACCGGCAGGGAGACATCGTGGCTGCGCCAGCGGCGAATTAACGACAGGCCGTCTTCGTCAGGCAACCCTAAATCGACAATGGCGATATCCGGCAGGTGTTCATTGAGATAATAATCGGCTTCTTTTGCATCTTCAGCATCGTCCACCTGATGTCCCATCTCCTGAAGCTGAACCTTCAGGTGATGGCGTAGCAATGCGTTATCCTCAACAACCAGTACGCGCATCATCTCTTCTCCCTAAATAATTGGTATGAATAGTTTAACGCTGATTATGTTGTTGTGGGGATAAACATTGAGTAAACCGGGGAAAAGCATCCCCCTTTTCGGGCGAAAAGGGGGAGAGGGGCGTTACTTCAGCTCGTCGACCATGGTGATGGCGCGGCCAATGTAGTTCGCCGGGGTCATCGCCTTCAGGCGCGTTTTCTCTTCTTCCGGCAGCGCCAGACCGTCGATAAACTGCTTCATGCCTTCGGCGTCAACGCGTTTGCCGCGGGTCAGCTCTTTCAGCTTCTCGTACGGTTTTTCGATACCGTAACGGCGCATCACGGTCTGGATTGGCTCCGCCAGCACTTCCCAGTTGTGATCCAGCTCGTCCAGCAGACGGTCGCGGTTCACTTCCAGTTTGCTCACGCCTTTCAGGGTGGACTGGTACGCGATCAGCGCGTAGCCAATGCCCACGCCCAGGTTACGCAGTACGGTGGAGTCGGTCAGGTCGCGCTGCCAGCGGGATACCGGCAGTTTGCTCGCCATATGCTGCAGCACGGCGTTCGCCAGGCCCAGGTTGCCTTCGGAGTTTTCGAAGTCGATTGGGTTCACTTTGTGCGGCATGGTGGAAGAGCCGATTTCACCGGCGATGGTTTTCTGCTTGAAGTGGTTCAGGGCGATGTAGCCCCACACGTCACGATCGAAGTCGATCAGGATGGTGTTGAAGCGCGCGATGCAGTCAAACAGTTCGGCGATATAGTCGTGCGGCTCAATCTGCGTGGTGTACGGGTTCCACTGAATGCCCAGAGAGGTCACGAACTCTTCGCTGAACTGGTGCCAGTCCACTTCCGGGTAAGCGGCGATGTGGGCGTTATAGTTACCGACCGCGCCGTTGATTTTGCCGAGGATCTCAACCTGCTCCAACTGACGGTACTGGCGCTCCATACGGTACGCGACGTTCGCCATCTCTTTACCCATCGTGGATGGGGTGGCTGGCTGGCCGTGGGTACGGGAGAGCAGCGGAATGTCGCGGTATTCCACGGACAGCGCTTTTACCGCGTCGATGATTTTACGCCAGTAAGGCAGCACCACCTCTTTACGCGCGGTGGAAAGCATCAGCGCGTGAGAGAGGTTGTTGATGTCTTCAGAGGTACAGGCGAAGTGAATGAACTCAGACACGGCATGCAGCGCTGGGACGCTTTCCACTTTCTCTTTCAGGAAGTACTCAACCGCTTTCACGTCGTGGTTGGTGGTGCGTTCGATGGTTTTAATGCGCGCGGCGTCTTGTTCGCTAAACCCGGCAACGATTTTATCAAGGTAATCGTTTGCCTTTTCGTCAAAAGCAGGAACTTCCTTGATTGCTGCCTGGGCGGCCAGCTTTTGCAGCCAGCGTACTTCAACCTGAACACGGAACTTCAGCAAACCATATTCGCTGAAGATCCCGCGCAGCGCGCTGACTTTATCGCCGTAGCGTCCATCGACAGGGGATACGGCGGTCAGTGAGGATAATTCCATAATTCGCAACTCCGGGAGGTTAACAATGAGCAAGAATTTGTTTTGCCTGAGTGGTCAGGCGATTACGAGAAAACATTAACTGCAGGCGGCCACCGCCCACCTGGTGCCACAGCACGGCGGCGCGGATACCTGCCAGCAGGGACGCGCGCACTTTTGCCTGTACCTGCGGACTTTGCAGCACGGCAGGGGATCCGGTGACCTGAATACGCGGCCCCAGCGGGCTGATGACGTCAACATAAATGCCGGCCATAGCGCTCAGCAGCGTTTCGGACTGCAGGTCAAAATGGTCAAGCTGGCGCTGCAGCCCGGCAATACGATCGCCCAGGGTATTGAGCGCGCCTTTTGCGGCGCTCAGCTTACGCTCCAGCACCATCAGGCTCAGCGTGTAGCGGGTCAGCTCCGCGTTTAATCCCTGACGGCTGCTGGCGTTAAGCACGCCGAGCAGGGTTTCAAGACCGAGACGAAGATTGGTTTTACTGCCGCCGAACACGCCCAGGGTCGAGCCGGGGTTGAGATCGATAACGCTGTTCAGTGAAACGTGCAGGGCATCTGCGTCGCAATGACCCTGATGCGCCAGCTGTTGCACCAGACGGGCTGACTGGCAAATTCCCGCCAGCGCCAGGGTGATGTCATAGTAGTTCTTCGCCACACGGTCTCCTTTATGTGTGCAATCGTATTAAACAGCAGGCAGCGGCAGGCGCTGTTCAATGATCCCGCCGCCCAGACAGATTTCGCCGCTGTAGAAGACAGCAGACTGACCCGGGGTGACGGCCGCGACCGGCTCGTCGAAACGCACGTCAATACGATCGTCATCAAGCGCGGTAATGGTGCAAGGAATATCGGTCTGACGGTAGCGTGTTTTCACCGTGCAGCGCAGGGTGCCTTTCAGCGGCTCACGATCGACCCAGTGCAGCTGCTGCGCGATAAGGCCAACGGACATCAGACGCGGATGATCGTGGCCCTGGGCAACAACCAGAATATTGTTTTCGACGTCTTTGTCGACAACATACCACGGATCTTCGCTACCTTCTTTGGTCCCGCCAATACCCAGGCCTTTACGCTGGCCGAGCGTGTGGTACATCAGCCCCTGATGCTGGCCAATCTCTTCCCCGTCGACGGTGACAATTTTACCCGGCTGAGCAGGCAGGTAACGTCCCAGGAAATCGCGGAATTTGCGCTCGCCGATGAAGCAAATGCCGGTAGAGTCTTTTTTCTTCGCGGTGATCAGGTCCAGCTCTTCGGCGATTTTACGCACCTGCGGCTTTTCCAGCTCGCCGACCGGGAACAGGCTCTGGGCGATTTGCTCGTGGCTCAGCGTATAGAGGAAGTAGCTTTGATCTTTGTTGCCGTCCAGACCGCGCAGCAGCTGGCTTTTGCCATTGACGTCTGCGCGACGCACGTAGTGACCGGTCGCGATGTAGTCAGCGCCCAGATCTTCCGCGGCGAATTCCAGGAAGGCCTTAAATTTGATCTCTTTGTTGCACAGAATATCCGGGTTCGGCGTGCGGCCCGCTTTGTACTCTTCCAGGAACAGTTCAAAAACATTGTCCCAGTATTCTGCGGCAAAGTTAACGGTGTGCAGTTCAATGCCGAGCTTATCGCATACGGCCTGCGCGTCGGCGAGATCCGCAGCGGCGGTGCAGTATTCCTCGCCATCATCTTCCTCCCAGTTCTTCATGAACAGGCCCTCCACCTTATAGCCCTGTTGCTGTAACAGGTAGGCGGAAACGGAGGAATCGACACCGCCGGACATGCCGACGATCACTTTTTTCTGGCTGTTATCTGACATGGAATACTCACGACATTGAACTTCAAGGCGGCGTATTCTATCACGCCCCCCCACCGTTGACACCCTCTGTAAACGGCCAGTTAAATGCGCCGATGACGTCCAGCGGCAGGCGTGCGTCTGATTGCCAGCAGCGAATGCTTTCCGCAACCAGCGGCGAGCGCAGGTTTGGCGCGTTCAGGATCTCGTCGGCAGTGACCCACAGACAGCGATCGATATCGTCATCCTGCGGCTCTGTGGCGCACGTTTCGCTAAGCTCAACGGCGAATAAAAAGCGCAGAAACGGGGTGTGATCCGGCGCGATCCACTGGTGCATACGGATGAAGTGCTGGGGCTCAGCGTGAATGCCAGTCTCTTCCCACAGCTCGCGTTTTGCTGCCTGCAGCAGGGTTTCATTGGCTTCAAGGTGTCCGGCAGGCTGGTTCCACAGCGCTTTGCCGTTAATGCTCTCTTCAACAACAAGGAATTTACCCCTGGCGTGGACCACGCAGGCAACCGTGACATGAGGTTTAAACATAGTGACTCCTTAAGGGGTGACGTCGCGCCATTCGCCGTTTGCCAGCGTTTCCAGGGTGTAGCTGCCCATGGCGTAGCGAATGAGACGCAGGGTAGGGAAGCCGACGTGTGCGGTCATGCGGCGAACCTGGCGGTTGCGGCCTTCATAAAGGGTGATTTTGAGCCAGCTTGTCGGAATGGATTTACGTTCGCGAATCGGCGGGTTGCGCGGCCACAGCCACTCCGGCTCATTCACGCGTTCAATACCTGCGGGCAGGGTTGGGCCGTCGTTCAACGTCACGCCGCTGCGTAGTGCTTCTAGTGTCGCGTCATCCGGCTCGCCTTCCACCTGGACGAAGTAAATTTTGCCGGTGCGTTTGCCCGGCTGCGTGAGCTTTGCCTGCAACGCGCCGTCGTTGGTTAAGACCAGAAGGCCTTCGCTGTCGCGGTCCAGGCGCCCGGCCGCGTAGACACCCTGAACAGGAATGTAGTCCTTCAGCGTGCTGCGCCCGGCTTCATCGGTAAACTGCGGCAAAACATCGTAGGGTTTATTGAACAAAATAACCCGCTTCGGCTGGGTTTCCTGCGGTCTTCTGGCGGCTTGTCGCGAGCTGAATCGCTCAACCCGGTGTTTTGTAAAAGAAGTTTTCTTCATGGTATTTTCAGGCGTTATCAATTGCCGCATTATAGCCTAATAACGAAGACCTTTCATGGCGCAGGACAATCAGGTACTATCGAAGGGCTCATTACAATTTATTAACATAAGATCAGTAACAACCAGAAGCGCTCGAAGGAGAGGTTAATGGAAAGCAAAGTAGTTGTTCCGGCGGAAGGTAAAAAGATCACCCTGCAAAACGGCAAGATTAACGTTCCTCACAATCCGATTATCCCGTTCATCGAAGGTGACGGTATCGGTGTAGACGTTACCCCGGCGATGCTGAAAGTGGTTGATGCCGCTGTTGAGAAAGCCTACAAAGGCGAGCGTAAAATTTCCTGGATGGAAATTTACACCGGTGAGAAATCTACTCAAGTTTATGGCCAGGACGTCTGGCTGCCAGCAGAAACGCTGGACCTGATCCGCGACTACCGCGTTGCTATTAAAGGCCCACTGACGACGCCAGTTGGCGGCGGTATCCGTTCCCTGAACGTGGCACTGCGTCAGGAGCTGGACCTGTACGTGTGTCTGCGTCCGGTTCGTTACTATCAGGGCACCCCAAGCCCGGTTAAGCACCCTGAACTGACCGATATGGTTATCTTCCGCGAAAACTCAGAAGACATCTACGCGGGTATCGAATGGAAAGCGGACTCAGCTGACGCAGAAAAAGTGATTAAATTCCTGCGCGAAGAGATGGGCGTGAAGAAAATTCGCTTCCCTGAGCATTGCGGTATCGGCATCAAGCCATGCTCTGAAGACGGTACTAAACGTCTGGTGCGTGCGGCCATCGAATACGCGATCACCAACGACCGTGACTCTGTGACCCTGGTTCACAAAGGCAACATCATGAAGTTCACCGAAGGCGCGTTCAAAGACTGGGGTTACCAGTTGGCGAAAGAAGAGTTCGGCGGTGAGCTGATCGACGGTGGCCCATGGCAGAAGATTAAGAACCCGAACACCGGCAAAGAGATCATCATTAAAGATGTGATCGCCGATGCGTTCCTGCAGCAGATCCTGTTGCGTCCTGCAGAATACGACGTGATTGCCTGTATGAACCTGAACGGTGACTACATCTCTGACGCCCTGGCAGCTCAGGTTGGCGGTATCGGTATCGCCCCTGGCGCGAACATCGGTGACGAGTGCGCCCTGTTCGAAGCGACCCACGGTACTGCACCTAAATACGCGGGCCAGGACAAAGTGAACCCAGGCTCTATCATCCTGTCCGCAGAGATGATGTTGCGTCATATGGAATGGTTCGAAGCCGCAGACCTGATCGTTAAGGGTATGGAAGGCGCGATCAACGCGAAAACCGTAACTTACGATTTCGAACGTCTGATGGAAGGCGCTAAGCTGCTGAAATGCTCAGAGTTTGGCGACGCGATTATCGCGAACATGTAATCCAGATTCTGGGTTAAACAAGAGCGGGGGCCTGAGGGTTCCCGTTTTTTTTGCCTCTGCCTGCGGGAGACAACACGATGTTAGCCACCGTCCTTATCGCTGTCGTTGCATTCATCCATCTTTATATTCTTGTGCTGGAAATGTTCCTGTGGAATACCAAAACAGGGCACAAGGCCTTTAATCTGCGTCCTGATTTTGCGCGCGAGACCCGCGTGCTGGCCGCGAATCAGGGGCTGTATAACGGTTTTCTGGCGGCTGGTCTGCTCTGGAGCCTCTGGCTCGGGGAAAAGGGGATTCAGGTGGCCATCTTCTTCCTGGCCTGCGTGCTGATCGCCGGCCTCTTTGGCGCAGCCACCGCCAGCCGAAAAATTTTGTATGTACAGGCCGCGCCCGCTCTCGCAGCGCTGCTTGCGTTACTCATCTGAAGCAATGCTTTGGTTGAGATAAGGCGTCCGATATACTGATGGCTTTACCCGTAAAGATTAGCGACGAGACAGTTATGAACAACGATATCCCACTGAAATATTATGACATTGCCGATGAGTACGCGACGGAAGCCGCTGAACAGGTCGCTGAGTCAGAGCGCGACGCTCTGGCACATTATTTCCAGCTGCTGCTCACCCGTTTATCGAATAATGAGGAGATTAGCGAGGAAGCCCAGCAGGAGATGGCCACTGAGGCCGGGATCCGTGCGGGTCGCGTTGATGATATTGCGAACTTCCTCAATCAGTGGGGAAATGAATAGTCTGCTTCAAAAACCGTTATGCTGATGCTTTGCGATACAGCTCAGCATCACGCTATCGGACCACATGCATTTTTTCCGCAGAATATGCGAAGCGGGGGCGTCGATAAACAGCGCGAAAATAACGGTCAGACAAAAGAGTACCACTGGGAATAGTAAGGATAATTTCACGTTTTTAACCAAAATATGAGTGTGCTTCAGGGTAATCTACCGTCTGAATGTGACGACTATATGTTTTTGCGTAAAAAATGGAAACGTCGGAGCGAAAAAAAACGGATACGCCGGGCTTCGGGTTACGGTGCGACCCCGGTGAGTCGCTTCGCCAGCTCGCTCCGGGTGAGTGCTTTAGAAAAATACCATCCCTGAATTAGCGCATCGGGATATCTGCTTGCAATAAAGCGATATTGAATTTCATTTTCCACGCCCTCGAAAACAAGCGTTTTATTCAATCTTGCAAGGGCATCGCAGAAGATAGCAAAGATGTTTTGCTTATAATGCTCGCTGATGCCGTCCACCAGCGACTTATCAATTTTGATTTCATCATATTCAAGCAGCGAAAGGCGGGCGAGGTTCGAGTTCTGCACGCCAAAATCATCTATTGATATTTTAACGCCGAGCGATTTCAGCTCCTGACAGAATCCCTCAAGGATATCTGCCGTGGAAACGGCTTTTTCGGAGAGTTCGACCTTCATCAGGGAAAGGGGAAGTTGGTTGGCAAAACACGCACGACGCAAAATGGTAATGAACTGTCCATCTTCAATTTCCTTGTGCCCAACGTTTATTGAGACTATCAGCTGGTGTTTTATCGCCAGAGGGGCAATTTCGGAAAGGGATTTTTCGATAATATTACTGTAATATTTTTTATACAGACCGATCTTCTTAATTAATGGGATAAACAGCTCCGGAGAGACGTCCCCGTGTTTTTGGTCGCGCCATCTCGACAGAACTTCTACACCCACGATTTTTTGATCGTGAATGCGAATAATGGGCTGATAGTTAACGCTGATGGTATTCGTGAGGACGGCTTTTATCAGCGTACGTTCCAGAGAAAAACGGTCTTCATAGATACGGAAGATAAATAACGTTATCGCAATCCAGATAAAACAGAGAATGACCGCGAGAAGCGCAAAGATAAACGGAGGTAACGAGGCGAGCCCGGCGTCGTGATGCTTCACGATGACGCACAGGTCCCAGAAGGCGCTGCACTGTGTCAGGGTCAGGGTAAACAATGTCGAATGCAGCCAGCTCTGCTGATTTAGCTCCGTGGCGGCCGAAAAAAAGACTCTGCCGAAGTCTTTGGTGGTAGCACTGAGCGAATAGCTTGCGGTAACCGGGGTGAATTTATCGTAAGCATAGCGGGAGGTGAAGATAATAATATTATTATGAATTGCCGCATTGCCCGTGAAAAAGTCTTTTCTCGAAAACTGGGCCAGGAGAAAACCCCTCGGCGTTTTATGCAGTTCTGCAGGAAGTGCAACGGGCGTCGCGAGTTTCCCCCAAAAAGCGGTACAGACTATTTTTCCCTTCTCAATAAAGCCGATATCGGCAAAATAAAGATTATTAAGCTTAATTTGTCTGTAGCGATCGAGGCTGGTTTTATCGCATCCCTGCGTCGTGATGCTTTTGAGACCCAGCGCCACGCTTTGGGACACGTCTTCTGAATAATGTAAAAGGGTACGGGATATTTCACGCTGTTTGCTCTTCTGCTGACCAATGATTACAGCATTGACCGCATAAAGAGACAGGAAGACCAGAAGCGATGAAACAATAGCAACGGCAATGAGCTTTTTCATTTTCCAGTTATCCAGTCCGCTCCCTGATTTCACAAATCTTAACACAGCCAGGGCAAGGAACAAGCCTGATAGTCACGTCATGTGAGTAAATGCCGGCAGGTGAACTCATACGAAAGTATCAGTTTTTTAAGACAATTCTCAGCTAAGCTATTTTCATTGTTATAAGCAATACCGGGTTAGCACAGGCTCTTCTACCAGAACATCCATGCTTGTTTTTTCTATTAAGGAAAACATCGTGCGCAACGTGATGATCCCTATTCTTAGCGCTCTGTTTCTTTTTCTGAGCGGCATTTTGATTATTAACTGGCAGCTATGGCAGATGGCGAAGCTGAGTAATAGTCATACCGCCACGGCCAGCACCCAAAAAATAGAAAACATTCTGGCTGAAGCAGTCAGTGCGGCCAGCGCGGCAAAGCGCGTTGCGGCTGAAGGGTGTACCAGTAGCGGACAGCTGGCGCTGGGGACAGAGGCAGCGCTAAAACCGCATCTGCGCGCCATCATGATCGAGCTGCAGGGGAAAATCATCTGTACTTCCCTTCCCGGGAATGGCGTGTTGATTATTCATCCTGAGACGTTACCTGCCGAAAAATTGATGCTGTTACCCGGCAATCGACTGGTGAACGGCATTCCGGTGCTTATCTTCCAGATGCCCATCGCGGGAGGGCGCGTCATTGTCAGCATCAGTGACGCGCATTTGCAGGACGTCATTGCAAGCGCATTGAACAGCGTGGATCTGGGGCTGGTTGTCGGCGAAAGCATGCTTGTTCGCAACGGCGATGTGAGGGGCTGGAAAGCGGCCTCCTGGACGGGGGCGCTTACGGCGTCAACGCTATTTCCTTTTAGCCTGACCTGGCAACCTCCTGCCTTTTTTAGCCTGACGCGGCTTTTGCAACAGGGATGGAGCCTGATACTGCTTATTCTCGCGCTATCGGTGGCGGTAGGCATTTTGATCCGTCGATACAAAGGGAAAAGCACCTCATTTGAAGACGATTTGCGTAAAGCGATTTTGCAGGGGGAGATCGAGCCTTATTACCAGCCGATCGTGAACGGCGATACTGGCGGGCTGTACGGCGTTGAGGTCCTGGCAAGATGGAAGCATCCAAAGTCAGGGTTTATCCCGCCGGATGTCTTTATTCCAATTGCCGAACGTAGCGGGTTGATTATACCGCTGACTAAAGGATTGATGGCGAAAGTGGTGACCCAGCTTAAGCCGCTTTTGCCTAAGCTACCGGACGGGTTTCATATCGGGGTGAACATCAGCGCCAGGCATATTAATGCGCCTTCATTTATCGGTGACTGCCGCGTCTTCGGGAACGGGTTTCAGGGTAAAGAGGTCAAACTGGTTCTCGAGGTGACCGAGCGTGAACCGCTGATCGATAATCCTCACCTCGTGGAGAACCTTAACATGCTGCATAACGCCGGCTTTGTTATTGCCCTGGATGATTTTGGTACGGGTTATTCCGGGCTGTCATGCCTTAATGCGCTGGCCATTGATTATATTAAAATTGATAAAAGCTTTGTGAACCGGGTTTCAGAGGAAAAGGACTCAACCATCTTGCTGGACTGCGTCATTGACCTGGCGAAAAAACTCTCTTTGCGCATTGTCGCTGAAGGCGTAGAAACAAAAGAGCAACTGGAGTATCTCAACCGTAATGAGATAACCCTGTTACAGGGATATTATTTTGGTAAGCCCGTCTCCTATATCGATTTTATTAAAGTCATTTTATCTAAACCCAGGGAGACCGTTAGTTTGTAAAACGAAATAAAGACGAGCTTCTGTTGTATGCTTAAGTGCAATTCATTTTCCTCTTATCCCGAGCTTTGTTACAGTGACAAGAGTTGTCAGCCAGGGATGTCAGGCGTGATAAGGTGGAAAAGCTCGTGCATGTGAAAAATACTTTTTACACAACAACCATTACCGTCATCATTGTCTCATTGATCATCTCGCTGTCGCTTGCCGTCCAAATTGCCACGTCCAGACAGCAGTCAATTCAGCAAATTAATACCAGCGTTGCTAACCTGAGCCATACCCTTGATGTCTACACCGAGGGAATCATGCGCCAAAGCGAAATGTTAATTACTACCGTTTCCGACATAATCGAAATTTATGGCATGACGCCGCAACAGGCGACCAATATTCAGCGGATGATAAATAATCAGGATAATCTTCTTACCCAGATTAATAATGTGGTTGTTTACGACGCTCAGGGCGATATCTTTACCGCGCTGCATGAAACTTTTACAGGCCCACGCAAAGGATCGGACAGGTCATTTTTTATCTATCACAAGGAAAATAAAAATCAGCAGATTTTTATTGGTGAGCCCGTGGTAAGCAGAACCAATGGCAAATGGGTCATTACCATTAGTCGTCGCCTTGAAACCCACACCGGGGCATTTAACGGTGTCGTGGTGGTGACGCTGGGTATTGAGAATTTTCTCGCGCTTTACGGGCAGATTAATATTGGTCATCTGGGCGTCATTGGCTTAACGACACAATCCGGCGTGCTGCTGGTCCGTCACCCCTTTAAAAATACCTACGTCGGCACGATTTTTTCTGATTCACCCCTCTTCAGGAAATACCTAAAGGTACAAAATACCGGGATAGCCAGTTCCGTTTCGCGGTTTGATAAAATCGAACGCATTTACGCCTATGAGAAAAACCGACGCTACGGGCTGGTGACCACCGTGGCCGTCAGCATTGATGAAGCCCTCGCACCGTGGCGCAAGCAGGCTATTCAGCTGGCGCTGCTCATTTTCGTTTTCACTGCGATACTTATCGTCGCGTCATACTTCCTGTATTCCGACTTATCCAGAAAAACCAGAGATAATAAGGCGCTGAAGATTATCGCTTCCGAGGATGCGTTGACCGGGCTGTACAACCGTCGCATTTTTGATGAAAGAATCCTCTCTGAAATCGCGACTTGTGCCGCACATGACGCAGCGATTTCGATACTGATTGTGGACGTGGACTACTTCAAAAAATACAACGATAACTACGGCCATCCGGAAGGGGACCGGTGTCTGACGCTGCTGGGAAACAGTCTCAGGGAGAGTCTTACCCGTGATAATCAGATTGTGGCGCGCTACGGCGGAGAGGAGTTTGCGCTGATATTGCCTGATACGGATATTCAGGAGGCGCTTCGACTGGCGCAGACGATCATTCGCAACGTGTTTTCCCTGCAAATCGCGCATGATTTTAGCCCCTTTGGGCGGGTGACGGTAAGCGTCGGGATCTCTACCGCGCGTGCGGTCGACATCGCGGGCAGCCAGCAGAATATCATTATTGCCGCTGACCAGGCGCTCTACCAGGCAAAACGCGCAGGACGTAACCGGTACGCGTTTGTTGGGGTATGAACAGAAAAAAAGCCCACTCAGGAGTGGGCAAGAAATACTGGAAGCAATGTGAGCAATGTCGTACTGAATACCTGAGTGTTACGCTCAACTATTCAGTGTTGAGAAAGATAATCTTTCTCAACAAAAGATGCAACCCCACAGTTTATGCGGCTGAACCCTTTTGTTGATGAATAATTGCGCACTCTCTCATTGTGATGCTTATCACAAATTTCCTTTCTGAAATCCTGTGCTATTCTTTTTTGTGTCGTTGATTTAATGACAAAAACCATACAGAGAGGAAAGTTATGGGAATTTTATCCTGGATTATCTTTGGGCTTATTGCGGGTATTCTGGCGAAGTGGATCATGCCGGGCAAAGATGGCGGTGGGTTTATCGTCACCGTAATACTGGGTATTATCGGCGCGGTAGTCGGCGGCTGGATCAGTACGCTGTTCGGTTTTGGCAAAGTCGATGGCTTTAACTTCGGCAGTTTCGCTGTCGCGGTGATTGGTGCGCTGGTTGTTCTGTTTATCTACAGAAAAATCAAAAGCTAAGGCTTACAAGCGTTAAAAAAGGCTGCCAGATGGCGGCCTTTTTACGTAGTGGCGTTTACCACCAGCCAAGCTGCGTGCCGGCAAATGCCGCGATGGCAACGATCAGCATAACGAGGGTCGTTTTTCTCATTTATGCCCCAGGCGCCGCGTAACCACCGACAAAAAACCATGCTAAAAAAATCACCGCCGTTATAAAAATAACGACCGGGAAGAGGATCCCTATTCTCATATCATCACCTGTTTCGGTTTTTGTAACGCCGTAGAGTGTACGGGGTTAATCGATAGTGAGAAAGCGTGTTTTGCTTTTTCCTTTCTTATCCTGATACATCGCGACATCTGCGTCGCGTAATGCGCTGTCCGGATCGGTTATCTGAGGGTCCACTTCGATAACGCCGACGCTGGCTCCGGGGTAAATGAGGTTGACGTTACCCAGCCAGTATTCCCCGGCAATACAGGCGCTGAGACGCGTTTTGAGCAGCGTGACCTGCGCGTTATCTCCTTCGCTGTGGGATGTGCTCAACGACGCCACCAGAAACTCATCGCCGCCCAGCCGGCCAATGATATCGTCCTGCTGTTTTTCTTCCGTCAGACGCTTGCCCACTTCAATCAGGAACTGGTCGCCAGCCTCGTGGCCGTAGCGATCGTTAATCAGCTTGAAATCATCCAGATCGATGAACGCGATGACGGTGTTACGTTTAAGGTGACGCGCCAGGGAAAACAGCGTGGTCAAATCTTCAAAAATGGCGCGACGGTTGGGTAAACCGGTAAGGGCATCCGTGTAAGAGTACGCGATGAGGGCTGCGTTGGCTTCGCGAAGCTGGTTTACCAGCGACTCTTTCTGAATGGACTGGGCAATCAGACCGGCGAATAACTTCAGGACCTGTTCACCGCGCTCGCTAAGCGGCTTTCTGGCCGTGCTGGTGGCACAAAGCGTTCCGTAGAATGAACCATCCGCAAGATGGACAGGAATACTCATGTAGGTCGTAATGCCGAGCGCTTTCGCCGCCTCGCACTCCGGCCAGCGTTCGGGAACGTCGTTGCTGAATACGGTGTCGCTATCCAGCGCGCGCTTGCACAGTGTTTCCTCCCATGGGACGCTCAGCCCCTCAGGAATTGTCATCTGCTTGCTGTTGCGGGCGTAGAGGATATGCTGCAGTCGGGCTTCGATATCTACCTTGGTGAGGTAAGTCGACTCCATGTCAGTCACAATCTCCAGCATCTCCAGCAGCTGGCGAACGAGACCTTCAAGAGATTGTTCAGTGGCGAGGGTTTCTGAAACACGGGCAAGGATAATATCCGACATGACGTAGAATGACTCCCAGGCAGAAGACGTCTGCATCTGCATGTTATGCTGAATTTTTAGACTTCAGGCATAGTAAAACATGAATATAAAAAATTTAATATATGCAGGGAGAGGGCAGCAGCAGAGAAAAAAGCCCCGTTGTTGAGACCGGGGCAAAGACATCTTGATTACGGAATGATGTTCTCTGGTCATATCGAGAACATGCCACACTATAGTGTTGAAAAGTGCAGTTAAAATGGAGAAATCATGGAGAAAGGGGCGATGACCCGTTAACCTTAGACTGTCATGATGTCACAAGGATCAATGAGATGAGATTTCTGCTTCTGGCGCTGGCGCTTCCCCTGGCTGCCTGCACCGCGAAAACAACCCCACCCGATGCCCCGAAACCACCGCACGCTATCGGTATGGCGAACCCGGCCTCCGTGTACTGCCTGGAGAAAGGCGGGGAACAGATCCCGGTTCAAAGCCCGCAGGGCGTACGCACGGAGTGCAAACTACCGGGGGGCGAAGTGATTGATGAATGGACGCTCTACCGTCGCGATCGTCCGCAACCCACCAGGTGACAGACGTATATTGCCTGCGATACACTTCTCTTTAGGATTATTCTTAGTCAGTCCCTGGCTATCGTTACCGTGAGAGAAGTATGTTTCAGCTTAAACCGGGCAGCATGGCGATGATCATCGGTGCCCGCACGGCGTCAGGCCGTCGAAATATTGGTAAATCTGTTGAGCTGTTTGGCCTGTGTCAGCCTGGCCTGCGTTTCGTTAACCCGGTCAACGGCGTGATGACGCAATTACCCGCTACCGCCGATCGCGCGCTTTGGCTGGTGACTGGCGATGTTTACGCCTTTGACAATCAGCACGGCTTTGCCTTTGTCCGAGCCGAACATCTGATGCCGCTCACTCCCGATGAAGCGCCGCAAATCCTCAATGAGCTGGCGATCGGCTGATCAGAGATGGCGCAGCCAGTCGGCTAATACCAGGGCGTGATTTTGCTTCGTGTCTTTGGCAGCGTAGAGCAGGGTGACGGTCTGCCTGTTCGCCAGCGTCGCCAGACGCATTCCCTCGTCAGCATGCTGCGCCAGCTCTTCCCTATAGGCTTTACTGAAGGCGGCGAAATCAATGGTTTCGCTATGAAAGGCCTTGCGTAATTCATTCGAGGGCGTGAGCGTTTTACACCATTCATCATACGCGAGGTCCGTCTTTTTAACCCCGCGCGGCCACAGTTTGTCCACCAGTACCCGATAGCCGTCGTCCGGACCAGCCTGCTCGTATACGCGTTTGCATTGAATCATAATTCCACCCTCCCAATTTAAGGTATTGTGATAATTGCAGAAGATCGGTAGTCTGAGGTTCCTTATGTTATCTGATAATACTCTGGCATAAGGAACCTTTCATGGAACACCTCCCGGTTAAAACGACGCTGCGCATTGCGCTGGTTGGCGATTACAATCCCAGTGTTATTGCGCATCAGGCGATCCCGCTGGCGATTGACGACGCCGCCGCAGTCCTTGACCTCACCGCCGATTACGACTGGCTTGCCACCACGGAGCTGACAAGCCCTGAAGATCTGGTGGGCTACGATGCCATCTGGCTGGTGCCTGCCAGCCCCTATAAAAACACCGAGGCCGCCTTTATCGCCGCGCGCTACGCGCGTGAAAACGGCGTACCGTTCCTGGGCACCTGCGGCGGATTCCAGCACGCGCTGATTGAGTATGCCCGCAATGTGTTGGGCTGGGCCGATGCGGCACATGCCGAGACGGATACCGAAGGCACCATGGTGATTGCGCCGCTGACCTGCTCGCTGGTGGAAAAAACCGATGCCATTGAGCTGCGCAAAAATACGCTGATCGCGAAAGCGTACGGCAAGCCGGAAATTGAAGAGGGCTATCACTGTAACTATGGCGTGTCGCCGGCGTTTGCACAGGCGCTGGAAAGCGGTGACATGCACGTTACGGGCTGGGACGAACAGGGGGAAATTCGCGCCGCAGAACTGGTTACGCACCCGTTCTTCGTGATCACCTTATTCCAGCATGAGCGTGCCGCGCTGGAAGGCCGTCCGGTCGTGCTGGTGCAGGCGATGCTGCGCGCGGCTCGCGGGTAGGAAAAGGCAGACCCGATGGTCTGCCACAGTCTTTAACGGGGCGCGATCTCCCGGTCTCGCCCGGCAAGCACGCCGCAGAGTGCCATTATCACGGCGGCCAGAGCGCAGCCCAGAAGCGGGATTTGCCAATTTCCCGCGCTATCGTGAATTTTCCCCATCAGCGGAGGGCCGCAGGCGGCGAGCAGATAGCCAATCGACTGCGCCATGCCGGACAGCGCCGCAGCCTGGTGCGCGGAGCTGGCGCGCAGACCGATGAACGTCAGGCCGAGGATCATCGTTGCTCCAGAGCCAAAGCCAAACACCAGCGTCCACATCACCGCCATGTCAGGCATAAACCATAGCCCCGCCGCGCTTACCGCGCACATCAGCGCCACCGCGCCGGCGATCCCCCGCTGGTCTTTCAGACGGTGGAGGATCAGCGGAACGGCAAGCCCCGGCACGGCCGTGGCCAGCTGCAACAGTCCGTGCACCGAGCCGGCCTGCGCTTCGCTGTAGCCGTGGCTGAGCAATATCGCCGGCAGCCAGCCGATGATGACGTAGTAAATCAGCGAGTTAATCCCCAAAAAGAGCGTGACCTGCCAGGCGAGGGCCGAGCGCCAGATGGCGCGGTTATGCAGCGCGCCAGCGCCCGTTACCGTCGCAACGTGTTTCTGGCGCCACTGCGGCAGCCAGAGCAGCAGCGCGACCAGCGGAAACGCCATCAGCATCAGCAGCGCGCTATGCCAGCCCGCGCTACCCTGCGCCAGGGGAACAATCATCGCTGAGCCAAACGCCGCCGAGACGCCCATTGTCAGGGAATAGGCCCCGGTGAGTCGGGCTACCTGGCCCGGGAAGTCACGCTTAATTAATCCGGGTAACAGCACGTTCCCGAGCGCAATTCCGCAGCCGATGACCGCGGTTCCGATGAAAAGCAGCGCGGCGGAAGGCAGAGAGCGAAGTGCAATCCCGGCGCAAATCAGCAGCAGGGCGACAAACAGGCTGCGCTCCATGCCGATACGTCGGGCAACGCCTGCGACGAGGGGTGAGACAAGGGCGAAAGCCAGCAGGGGCAGGGTGGTCAGCAGACCGGTTTGCGCCGTGCTTAAGCCATAATCAAGACGAATAGTGTCGAGCAGCGGAGCTGCGCCGGTAAAGGTGACGCGAAGCGTAGTGGCAATCATCAGGATGCCTGCAATCAACAGCGCGCCGTGTTTTCCTGAGGTGCGAATAGCAGTAGTCATTATGTTCTCATACGTTCAAGCGAGCGCACACAATACCGATTTTCCCGGCGGTTGAAATCAGGCTAAAATGACAGTTTATCGCTAAAATCGGACAAACTGATGATTGGTCTGGGACTGGACGGCTATGATCCCGATAGCCAGCACGATGCGGCCGTCGCATTTCGCATCCGCGTGGTGGCGGAGGAACAGTATATTCCCCGGCATCATCACCGTAAGGGGCAGCTGATTCTGGCCCTCGGCGGCGCGATCACCTGCGAAGTGGAAAATGCCATGCTGATGGTTCCGCCCCAGTACGCCGTCTGGATCCCCGGCCAGATGCTGCACAGCAACAGGGCCACCCCGGGCGCGCAGCTCTGCTTTTTGTTCATTGAACCGGGGGCGGCAAGCTTGCCCGACCGCTGCTGCACCCTGAAAATCTCCCCTCTGGTGCGGGAGCTGATTTTATCCCTGGCGGAAAAATCGCGTGAACAACTCTCTCTTGCGGCCACGTCGCGCCTGGTAGACGTTCTGTTTGACGAGCTGCCGCTCCAGCGTCAGGAGCATCTGCAGCTGCCCGTCTCGCCCCATCCTAAAATTCGGCTGATGAGCGAGAAAATGGCGGAAGAGCCCGCCGCCTGGCAGACGCTGACGCAGTGGGCGAGCCACTTTGCCATGAGCGAACGCAACCTGGCGCGGCTGGTAGTGAAAGAGACCGGCTTAAGCTTTCGCCGCTGGCGTCACCAGCTGCAGCTGATCGTGGCGTTACAGCATTTGATCGGTGGGAAATCGGTACAGCAGGTGGCACAGACACTTGGCTACGACTCTACCACCGCGTTTATCACCATGTTCAGAAAGGGACTGGGCCAGACGCCGGCGCGTTATATGGCCAGCCTGACTACGACTTCCCAATAAACAGAGAGACAAGGCCTGCCGCAATCAGCGGCCCCACCGGAACGCCGCGAAAGAGCGCCACGCCCAGCACGGTGCCCACCAGCAGACCCGCCACCAGCGAGGGCTGGCTGCTCATCAGCGTAACGCCGCGCCCGCCCAGCCACGAAACAAAAATCCCCACCGCGATCGCCACCAGCGATTTCCAGTTTACAAACGAGTGCAGCAGGGTTGAGGCGGGAAGCGTGCCGCTGGCGATAGGCGCCATTACCCCGATGGTTAAAATAATGATCCCGATGGTAAGGCCCTGTTTTTCTATCCACGGGAAGAAGGTATTTAACGGGGTCACGCGAACAATAATCAGCACCAGAATCGAGATGGCGACCGTGGTGTTATGGCTGACAAAGCCGAGCGCGGCGAGTGCCAGAAGAATGAGCAGAGTAGGGTCAAACATAGGGAATCCTTGCCAAAATAATCAACTTGCTTACTTTACGCGCAAACGCGGCGGAGGACAGTTTTAAAAAGATTATATTGCTGTCATAACCTTGTCATTTACGCGGATTAAAACGAAGGCAGATATCGCAAAAGGGGTCGCCATCATGAACGATCACATGTTTGTTGAAACGCTGATTATCTCCTCATCGTTTTTTGCTATTGCCATTATTCTCGTCGCCTCCGTGCTGTTTCTGGAAAGAAAAGGCTGACAGGGTCGCCAGCCATCACGGTTACGCTTTATGGAAGTTCACAAGCTCAGGACGGGCGATGCGAAGGTAATCCTGGGTATCCATAATCACGGATTTCTCCAGTAAACCGGCGTTAAAGGCGATTTCGTCAAAGCGCTCGAACAGCAGCGGGTCGGCAACCAGCGCCAAATCAGGATGGAAGCTAAAGGGCGGGATCGCGCCGAAAACGCAGGCGGTCAGGCTATCGACCTCGGCAGGGCTGGCGAGGGAGGCCTTCAGCCCGCCAAAATGGCTGGCAAGCTGGCTCAGGTCGGCCTGCAGATCGGCGGCGAGGATCGCCAGAACGTGTTTTTTTACGCCGTTTCCCTTCACCTTGCAGACCAGGGCTTTTGCGCCTTGCCGCAGATCGGTTCCGCGAATTTCACTTACCGCTTCGCATTTCCCAACCGCCTCGTGCTCCATGACGCGAAACCGCGCGCCCTGTTCGGTGAGTAAGGTAATGAGCTGCTGGTGGGTTCCTGCCCCAATAACGTCGTCAGTCATAACGATTTCCCGGTGATAATCCTGTATGCAGGGTGCTACATTAGCATGGGATGAACGGGGTCGAAAGAAAACAGCCAGCGGGTTCGCTGGCTGTTGGATTATGCGTTGCTGGTAGCAGATTGCTTGTGGAACAGCTCCCTGAACACCGGATAAATATCATCCTGGTCACGGATATGCTGCATGGCAAAATTATCGAACATTGCTTGCAGATGTTCATACTCCCGCCACAGGGTCTGGTGCGCGCGACGGGTAATTTCGATATAGCTGTAGTAACGCACCACCGGCAGAATTTTCTTCGCCAGAATCTCGTGACACAGCGGTGAGTCATCGGCCCAGTTGTCGCCATCGGACGCCTGCGCGGCATAAATGTTCCACTGCGCCGGGTCGTAACGCTCTTTCACCACTTCATCCATCAGCTTCAGGGCGCTTGATACGATGGTCCCGCCGGTCTCCTGCGAGTAGAAGAACTCATGTTCATCCACCTCTTTCGCCTGAGTGTGGTGGCGGATATAGACCACCTCCACGTTCTTATAGGTTCTGCTCAGGAACAGATAGAGCAGAATATAAAAACGCTTCGCCATATCCTTCGTGGCCTGGTCCATCGAGCCGGAAACGTCCATCAGACAGAACATCACCGCCTGGCTGGAGGGCTCAGGGCGTTTTTCGTAATTCTTGTAGCGCAGGTCGAAGGTGTCGATAAACGGTACCCGTTCGATCTTCGCTCTTAGTTCCGCAATCTCTTTACGCAGACGCTCCTCTTCCAGCAGTTGCGCCGGTTCCGTGTTTTCCACGACCTTCAGGCTGCTCTCCAGCTCGCGCAGTTCGCGCCGTTTGCCCGCCGTCATGGCCGTTCGTCGCGCCAGCGAATTCTGCAACGAACGCACGACGCTGATATTGGCGGGCACGCCGTTGGCGGTATAGCCCGCGCGATGGGTTTTGTATTCATTAAGCTGACGATGCTGATTCTTTTTCAGATTCGGCAGCGCCAGGTCTTCAAACAGCAGGTCGAGATATTCGTCTTTCGAAATCTGGAAGACAAATTCGTCCTGACCTTCACCGTCCTGGCTGGCCTGTCCCTGACCGCTTCCTGAACCACCGCCGCCGCCCTGAGGACGCTCAATTCTGTCGTTCTGAACGAAGTGGTCATTACCTGGGTGTACGCGATGGCGCAGGCCGCCTCGCCCCTGATGAAACATCGGTTCGCTGATGTCATCGGTGGGGATGGAGACAGACTCGCCGCTGTCGACGTCGGTCACCGAGCGTTTGTTGATGGCCTCGGAGATAGACTGTTTAATTTGCGCTTTATAACGACGCAAGAAGCGCTGGCGGTTCACCGTGCTCTTGTTTTTGCCGTTAAGACGCCGGTCAATAAACCAGGTCATATACCCCCCGTACTGCATTTGCCAACTTGCATTTTGTAGGCCCGGTCAGCGCTAACCGCCACCGGGCACTTGTTTTTAAGACGATTTACGCACGCGCAGATACCATTCGCAGAGCAGACGGACCTGCTTGCGGGTGTAGCCTTTTTCCATCATACGGTCGACAAAGTCGTCGTGCTTTTTCTGCTCATCGGTTGAGGTTTTGGCGTTAAACGAGATCACCGGCAGCAGCTCTTCGGTATTGGAGAACATTTTCTTCTCGATGACCGTGCGCAGTTTCTCGTAGCTGGTCCAGTTCGGATTGCGCCCGTTGTTATGCGCTCTGGCGCGCAGGACAAAGTTGACAATCTCGTTACGGAAGTCTTTCGGGTTGCTGATCCCGGCAGGCTTCTCGATTTTTTCCAGCTCCGCGTTCAGGGATTCACGGTCAAACAGCTGGCCGGTATCCGGGTCCCGGTACTCCTGATCCTGGATCCAGAAGTCAGCATAGGTGACATAACGGTCGAAAATGTTCTGCCCGTATTCTGAATAGGATTCCAGGTAGGCCGTCTGGATCTCTTTGCCAATGAACTCGGCGTATTTCGGGATCAGGTAACCTTTGAGGAACTCAAGGTAGCGTTCAGCCTGCTCCTGCGGGAACTGCTCGCGTTCGATTTGCTGCTCCAGCACGTAGAACAGATGAACCGGGTTGGCCGCCACTTCCGCATGGTCGAAGTTAAAGACGCGGGAGAGGATCTTAAACGCGAAGCGCGTGGACAGACCGTTCATCCCCTCATCAACCCCGGCATAGTCGCGGTATTCCTGATACGACTTCGCTTTCGGGTCGGTATCTTTCAGGCTTTCACCGTCATAGACGCGCATTTTCGAATAGATGCTGGAGTTTTCCGGCTCTTTCAGACGCGAAAGGATGGAGAAGCGCGACAGCGTTTCCAGCGTGCCGGGTGCGCAAGGAGCGTGCACCAGCTCGCTGTGGTTAAGCAGTTTCTCGTAAATTTTGATCTCTTCGGAGATCCGCAGGCAATAAGGCACCTTGACGATGTACACGCGGTCAAGGAAGGCCTCATTGTTTTTATTATTACGGAAGGTCACCCATTCAGATTCGTTCGAGTGGGCGAGAATAATCCCGTTAAACGGCAGGGCGGAGATACCTTCCGTCCCGTTGTAGTTGCCTTCCTGGGTCGCCGTCAGCAGAGGATGCAGCACTTTAATCGGTGCTTTAAACATCTCGACGAATTCCATAATCCCCTGGTTCGCACGGCACAGCGCGCCTGAGTAACCGTAGGCATCCGGATCGTTTTGCGCGAAGTTTTCCAGCTTACGGATATCGACTTTACCCACCAGCGCCGAGATATCCTGGTTGTTCTCATCACCGGGTTCTGTTTTGGCGATGGCGATCTGCTCAAGGATAGACGGCCAGACCTTCACCACGCGGAATTTGGTGATGTCGCCACCAAACTCGTGCAGGCGTTTTGCCGCCCACGGCGACATGATGGTGCCGAGGTAGCGACGCGGGATGCCATACTCTTTATCCAGAATCTGCGCGTCTTCCTGCGGATTGAACAGGCACAGCGGATGGTCGTTCACCGGGCTGCGTTCACCGTTGGCGCTCAGCACATAAATAGGAACGCGCTGCATCAGCGACTTCAGGCGTTCAGCCAGCGAGGATTTACCGCCCCCCACCGGGCCGAGTAAATAGAGGATCTGTTTCTTCTCTTCCAGACCCTGAGCGGCATGCTTCAGATAGGAGACAATCTGTTCGATGGCATCTTCCATACCATAGAACTCTTCAAACGCCGGATATCGGGCGACCACCCGATTCGAAAAGAGACGGGAAAGCCGAGGCTCCAGGGCAGTGTCAACCATGTTTGGCTCACCAATAGCCATTAATAGCCGTTCTGCCGCATTGGCATAGGCACTGCGATCTTGCCGACAGATGGTAAGAAACTCCTGCAGTGTGAACTCTTCGTCCTTGGCAGCTTCATAGCGCTGGCGATAGTGATCGAATATATTCATGGCATGCCGTCCTTTCGTTTTTTAGCACAGGATAAGAGCCGTTCGTATGAGTAGTGGAGGCTCCCGGAAGAGAATCTCTCGCACCTCACTGCCAGAGCAGCAACCTGTGTGCCAGGTCAGACGCTAAGAACCGCAGGGTGTTCAGGAAAACTCTTCTTAAATTAAAGCGTAGATGGCATTTGCAAAACTTGCATGCCCAGAAAATCTACTTTCAATGACATATCAATAACTCATCCAAAAATTTCCACTGTCGTTATAAGACAAATGCACGTTTTTCATTCAGTGGTCATATAAATGAAAGCGGGTTGTCATCTGAAAAGTTAAAAATAACGGGTTAATCAGACTGATTAGCAGGCAAAAAATTTTGGGATGTACGGGAATGGCGGTTACACTTCATCCGCTGATTATTTGACTACAGGAAAGAATGGATTGTGACCAAACTCAAACTTCTGGCATTAGGCATCTTTGCCGCGACCGCAGTGAACACCGCACAGGCGGAAAGTCAGTGGACGGTTGGCGCGGGTGTTGGCGTCATTAACAGCCCGTATAAACAGTATGACCGTGATGTTTATCCTGTTCCCGTTATCACCTATGAAGGCGACAACGTCTGGTTCCGCGGGCTCGGCGGCGGCTACTATCTCTGGAACGATAAGGCCGATAAGCTCTCCATCATGGCCTACTACGACCCAACGCACTTCAAGCCGGGTGACAGCGACAGCCATGCGCTTCGCCAGCTCGACAAGCGTAAAAGCACCATGATGGCCGGGCTCTCGTATGTACATAACACCGAGTATGGCTTCCTGCGTACGGCACTGGCGGGTGACACGCTGGATAACAGCAACGGCTTTATCTGGGATCTGGCGTGGTTGTACCGCTACACCAACGGTGGGCTCACCCTGACGCCGGGTATCGGTGTGCAGTACAACAGCGAGAACTACAACGACTACTACTACGGCGTCTCTAAAAACGAGTCCCGCCGTAGTGGTCTGAAAAGCTACAGTGCAGATGACGGCTGGGATCCTTACCTGGAGCTGACCGCGAGCTACAACTTCCTTGGCGACTGGAGCGTGTACGGTACCGGCCGCTATGAGCGTCTGAGCGATGAAGTGAAGGATAGCCCGATGGTCGATAAGTCCTGGGCAGGCATCTTCTCGGTGGGCGTGAGCTACAAGTTCTGATTGTGCATTAATTCAGTGCAATCTTTGCATTAAAACGGGGCGCTTGCGCCCCGTTTGCTTTAGCGTGGTGCAGTGAATTTATCGCTTAACAATGCGAATCGTCTGCCCTAAACGAGACGGTTTTTCCTCACTCGCTTTTTGCGGGTTGCTCACGCAAGCGGTTTCCACGCAGACAAACGTTTTGTAGCCATCATCCGTCATATCGGCCATGCTTACGGACAGCGCAGGGCCCGGGTTCCAGCCCACCACGTCGCTGTGATGATGATGGACCACTTCAATGCCGCGGTTCAGGGCGCCGTCGTGGATCACGCTGCACGCTTCCGGGTGCAGGTAAACGCGGTCGGTACGGTCAGGGAATGCCTGAACGCCGTCGCTCAGTTTGCCTTCTTTCGCGTTATCCACTTTGTCGATATAGACATCGCCCAGGCCGCTCACCTTCACGGCGCTGATATCACCCACGTTGAAATAGGTGTGCAGGGCAGAGGTGGTTTCGAACTCGCCGTGAGCTTCCAGTTCGATTTCACAGGTTTTACCCAGCTTGAAGCGGGCATACAGGGTGAAATCGTGCGGCCAGAGGGCGCGGGTTTCATCATTAGCCTGCAGCTCAAAGGTCAGCACTGCGCCGTTGTCATCTTCGTTATGCGCTTTCAGCGTCCACTGCTGGTTGCGGGCGAAACCGTGAGAAGGCAAACCCGGCTGTGCGGACGGGCCGAACCACGGCCAGCAGATCGGTACGCCACCGCGGATTGCGGCCCCTTTTTTGAAGGAGGTCGCATCGCTCAGCCATAAGCCTTCTGCTTCGCCTTCCGGTTTCCAGGAGAGCAGGTGGGCGCCGTTGAGCGCTACGGAGGCTTTAACGCGTGGGTGGTCAACGACGATGACATCAGCACCGTCAATCTGACGGCGGGAGAGCACAGGGGTAAGTTGTTCGACTACCGGAAGTGCAAAAATTTTATTAGTCATTAAGCAATCCTCTGTCTAAAAACAATAAAAAAGGCGACCGAAGTCGCCTTTTTGGATCAAACACTCATCTCAACTTATTTGGAGATGTGAGCGATCAGGTCCAGTACTTTGTTAGAGTAGCCAGTTTCGTTGTCGTACCAGGAAACCAGTTTCACGAAGTTGTCGTTCAGTGCGATACCTGCTTTAGCATCGAATACTGAAGTGCAGATTTCGCCGTTGAAATCGGTAGATACAACGTCGTCTTCGGTGTAGCCCAGAACGCCTTTCATTGCGCCTTCGGAAGCAGCTTTGATCGCTTTCTTAATTTCTTCATAAGAAGCAGCTTTTTCCAGACGAACGGTCAGGTCAACAACGGATACGTTAGGAGTTGGAACGCGGAACGCCATACCAGTCAGTTTGCCATTCAGTTCTGGCAGTACTTTACCTACAGCTTTAGCAGCACCGGTAGAGGATGGGATGATGTTCTGAGCCGCGCCACGGCCGCCGCGCCAGTCTTTGTGAGACGGGCCATCAACGGTTTTCTGAGTAGCGGTAGTCGCGTGAACGGTAGTCATCAGACCTTCGATGATGCCGAAGTTGTCGTTGATAACTTTAGCCAGCGGTGCCAGGCAGTTGGTGGTGCAGGATGCGTTAGACACGATATCCTGGCCAGCGTAAGTTTCGAAGTTTGCACCACGAACGAACATTGGGGTGTTGTCTTTGGAAGGACCAGTCAGAACAACTTTCTTCGCACCAGCGGTGATGTGTTTACGCGCAGTTTCGTCGGTCAGGAAGATACCGGTTGCTTCAGCAACAACGTCAACACCGATTTCGTTCCATTTCAGGTTAGCTGGGTCTTTTTCAGCAGTAACGCGGATGGTTTTGCCATTAACAACCAGGTGGCCGTCTTTCACTTCAACGGTGCCGTCGAAACGACCGTGAGTTGAGTCGTACTTCAGCATGTACGCCATGTATTCAGCGTCCAGGAGATCGTTGATACCAACGATTTCGATGTCAGAACGTTTCTGAGCAGCACGGAAAACAATACGGCCGATACGGCCAAAACCGTTGATACCTACTTTGATAGTCATATATTCCACCAGCTATTTGTTAGTGAATAAAAGGTTGCCTGTAAAATTACAAAAACCTTACGCAGCGTCAAGCGGAATCGTGTCAATCATTGCGACAAATCAATCCTGTGACTAACGTTTGTGCGACTGACTCGCCTCACTTTCCCTTTGAGCTTGCACCCATATGGGGGCTGAGCCGGGATTTTAAAGTCCTCGCAGGATAAAAATGTGAACGTGATCACAATTGCCTGACCGCTTATTCGCGACACATAAGTTTAGATCAAAAGTGCACGCAAGGGTGTTAATGTTTTGTTAGAATCCGGGTTGAAAGATGTCTGTTTCTACAGCGAGATGTAAGCATATGTCGAACCAACGTAACCCTGACGATTTGAAAAAAAACCTCACAGAAATGCAGTTTTACGTGACGCAGAATCACGGAACGGAACCGCCGTTCACCGGGCGTTTACTGCACAACAAGCGAGACGGCGTCTACCACTGCCTGGTCTGCGATGCGCCTCTGTTCAATTCACAAACGAAATTTGATTCTGGCTGCGGCTGGCCGAGTTTCTACGAGCCGGTGAGCGATGAGGCCATCCGCTACCTGACCGACTCGTCGCACGGCATGGTGCGTACGGAAATTCGCTGCGGCAACTGCGATGCGCACCTTGGGCACGTCTTCCCGGATGGCCCCCAGCCTACGGGCGAGCGTTTCTGCGTAAATTCAGCCTCAATGAGCTTCACCGATGATGAAAACGGTGACCAGATTAAGGGTTGAAAAAACGATTCAGCAAATTATTCCTTTGAAAGGGCGCGAGAGTGAATATTGATGACATGATTAGCGGCATGACGCCGGAGATTTATCAGCGTCTGGTGACCGCCGTAGAACTGGGAAAATGGCCCGACGGCGTTGCGCTGACGCCGGAGCAAAAAGAGAACAGTTTGCAGCTGGTGATGCTGTGGCAGGCGCGCAATAACACCGACGCGCAGCACATGACGATCGACACCAAAGGCCAGATGGTCATGAAGAGCAAGCGCGAGCTGAAAGAAGACTTTGGCATCACGCCGAAGCCGATTGCGACGATGAAAATGCAATAACGGTGCAGGTTGATACCCTCTCCCACAGGGAGAGGGCGTAAAAGACTACGCCTGCGTTTCCAGCCAGTCTTCGAGCGTATACAGCGTTGCGCCTTCCGCAGCCATATCCATAAACGCCTGAGCGCTGTCCTGCGGGTGAATGTTCACCCCGCGGCAGCCGTCGGTGATGACGTTGACGGTATACCCTAACTGGAGCGCGTCCAGCACGGTAAACTTCACGCAGTAATCCGTCGCCAGGCCCAGCACGATCAGCTCCGTGATTTCATGGTGGCGTAACCACGCGTCCAGCGCCGTTTTCTGGCGATGCCCGTTATCAAAAAACGCGCTATAGCTGTCGATAGCCGGGTTTTCACCTTTATGGAACACCGCGTCGATGACTTTCTGATTCAGAAGCGGATGCAGTTCCGCGCCTTCCGTCTGCTGTACGCAGTGATCCGGCCAGAAGGTTTGCGCCAGCCCGTCGAGTTCCCCCTGAGTGAACGGCTCAACGTTGTGCTGGCTGGCAAAGCTGCCGTGGTTCGCCGGGTGCCAGTCCTGGCTTGCGACAACCGCTTCACCGCGGGCTTTGCACCAGTCAATCAGCGTGTTTGCCACGTCAACGGTGCTGTCGCCTTCGGCGACGGCCAGCGCACCGCCCGCGCAGAAATCATTTTGCAAATCGACCAGTAGCAGGGCGCGTTGCTTCATGAGCACTCCTTATTCGTCCGGGGTCAGCTCGCCGCGCAGGTTTTGCATCATCGCGCTGCGAATGGACTGAATGTCCAGATCCTGACTCAGTAAATAGTGAAGTTTAGTCAGCGTTGCCTCAACGGTCATATCGAAGCCGCTGATCACCCCGGCGTGCGCCAGCGCGTTACCGGTGGCATAGCCGCCCATGTTGACCTTTCCGGACATACACTGTGTCAGGTTCACGACCACAATTCCGCGCTCGCTGGCTTCCTGCAGCTCTTTCAGGAATTCGCCGTTCTGCGGCGCGTTGCCGACGCCATAGGAGCGCAAAATCAGCGCTTTCACCGGCTGGCGCAGGAAGTTACGCACCACGTCCGCAGAGATACCCGGGTAGATAGTGACCACGCCAATCGGCTGCGGAGTGATCGGATGCACGATCAGCTCGCCGGCGGTGTTCGGCGCAGGCGGCGTGCCCAGACGACGGATATGAATCCCGGCCTCCAGCAGCGGCTGCAGGTTAGGGGAGGCGAAGGCGTCAAAACCGTCGGCATGGGCTTTGGTGGTACGGTTGCCGCGATACAGACGGTTATTGAAGAACAGCGACACTTCGTTAATCGGGTAATTCGCCGCCACGTACAGGGAGTTCAGCAGGTTGATCTGCCCGTCCGAGCGCAGCTCCGCCAGCGGGATTTGCGACCCGGTGACGATAACCGGCTTGCTCAGGTTCTCCAGCATGAAGGAGAGCGCCGAGGCGGTAAACGCCATGGTGTCGGTACCGTGCAGGATCACGAAGCCGTCGTACTGGTCGTAATGGGCTTTAATGTCATCCGCGATGTGCTGCCAGTCTTCCGGCGTCATGTCGGAGGAGTCCATCAGCGGCTCGTATTCGTGGATGGTGAAGTCAGGCATCTCCGGACGGTGGAATTCTGGCATCAGCGCAAGCTGACGCTGAAGGTGGCCGGAGACAGGGATATAGCCGTTTTCAGAGCGCTGCATACCGATGGTACCGCCAGTGTAGGCTACATAAATCGATTTCTTCTGCATGGTAGTGAGTTCTTGTTCTTCAAAAGAAAAAAATCCCCTCTTCGCGTGAAGAGGGGACGGTTTTTAACGGACGTTAGCGCAGGTCAGGCAAAACGCGTAACGACTCTGTGGATCGTTAAAGGCCGCAAGCTTGTCGCTTTCCGCCTTCATCGCTTTCGCCGCCGTGGCCACTGGCGCAGGCAGGTAAGCCTGCATCGCCTCCGGCAGCATGGCGCGTACCGAGCCGGACATGCTGTCCATGACCATATCGAAGAACGACGGCTCGTCCTGGTAATACTCGATATGCCACTGCTTGAGCTTCGCCAGCTCGGCGGCTTTCTTCACCGCGTCATCGAAGTCGCCCAGGCTGTCCACCAGACCGTTGCTCTTCGCATCCTGGCCGGTCCAGACGTGGCCTTGCGCAATCTGGTCGATCTGCTCTGGCGTCTTTTTACGCGAGTCCGCCACCAGGGTGATAAAGCGTTTATAGCCGTTCTCAATGCTGAGCTGCATCATTTCAGAGACTTCCGGCGGCAGGGATTTGGTCACCGACACATCCGCCAGCGGAGAGGTGGCAACCCCATCGGTATGCACGCCCAGGGAATCCAGGCTGTTTTCCACGGTGTTGATCACCCCGAAGATGCCAATCGAACCGGTCAGCGTGCTTGGGTTGGCCACGATGTAGTTGGCTGGCGTTGAGATCCAGTACCCACCGGAGGCGGCCATTCCGCCCATGGATACGACGACCGGCTTGCCGGCGGCACGCGCCGCGGCCAGTTCAGCGCGGATCACCTCGGAGGCGCTGACGCTGCCGCCAGGGCTGTTCACCCGCAGGACGATCGCTTTCACTTTTGGATCCAGGCGAGCATCGCGGATTTGTGACGCGGTAGTATCGCCGCCCACGTTCCCCGGCGTCTCCTGGCCGTCCATGATGGCGCCGTTGGCAAACACCACCGCGACGCTGTCACCGCTGTCATCCGGCTTTTTCGCCGAGTAATCATACATGCTGATGGCGCTGTAATTTTTGTCCTCTTTGCTCCAGCCAAACTGCTTGCTCAGGGATTTTTCAATCTCGGCGCTGGTGCCCAGGGCATCAACCAGTTTGTTATCCAGAGCATATTTCGCGGTATCACCGTCAACCTTACGCAGGCCATCCAGCACGCCTTTCGCGCCGGGGAACGCCTGCTCAGGCGTAATCTGGCGGTTGGCGGCAACGGTGCCGAGATAGTTCTGCCACAGCTCGCCAATCCAGCGGCTGTCCGCTTCACGGGCGGCAGGAGACATGTCGTCGCGGATAAACGGCTCGACGGCTGATTTATACGTGCCGACGCGGAAGACGTGGGTGGTAACCTTCAGCTTGTCGAGCAGGGATTTGTAGTACAGGCCGTTGGTGGCAAAACCGTGCAGATCCACCGTCCCCTGCGGGGAGAGCCAGATTTTATTGGCGAAGCTCGCCAGATAATATTGCCCCTGGCTGTAGCTGTCGCCCACGGCAATCACCGGCTTGCCGCTGTCGCGGAATTCGCGCAGCGCTTTACCGATGTACTGCATTGAAGGCTGATCGCCTCCGGCGAAATCTTTCAGATCCAGCACGATCCCGGTGATGTTACGGTCGTCTTTGGCCTGGCGGATGGTATCGACGATATCGAACAGGGAGTTTTCCTGCAGACGGTCTGATGTCGCGCCAAACAGCTGGCGGCTGATTGCCCCCAGACGGTTGCTGGCGGACGGTTTATCAACGATAACGCCGGTGATATCGAGTAACAGGGCCCCGCGAGTCGAATGCTGCGCCTGATTCGCGTTGCTGATATGCATCCAGATGCCCGCGCAAACCAGAACCAGCAGGATGAAGAAGATGTTCATCACCAGGTTGCGGACGAAGTTGAGCAGTCGCCACGTCCATTTAAAGAAACCGGCAATGATTCGCCAAAGGGTTCGCATGTATTCTCCCTAACCAGAAAATGACTGTTTCCGTCGCCACTGGACGGTAATGTGGGGTTATCGTAATGACCCAACCGCCACTTGTCAGCAGGAATCGCCTGCCAGGCTGTAACAAAATCTGCCGTCGTGTTAATTTTGTGAGTAAATTTCAAGAAAGGAGTTAACCAATGGACGCACTCGAACTGCTTGTTAACCGCCGTAGCGCTTCCCGTCTGGCCGAACCTGCCCCGGCAGGCGAGCAGCTGGAGAACATTCTGCGTGCCGGCATGCGTGCCCCCGATCACGGCACGCTGCAGCCGTGGCACTTCTTTGTGATTGAAGGCGAAGGCCGCGATCGTTTCAGCCAGCTGCTGGAGCAGGGCGCGGTTGCCGCCGGGCAGGATGAGAAAGGTATCGACAAGGCGCGCAATGCCCCGTTCCGCGCCCCGATGATTATCGCCGTCGTGGCGAAATGCCAGGCTGACCATAAGGTGCCGGTCTGGGAACAGGAAATGTCCGCAGGCTGTGCGGTCATGGCGATGCAAATGGCCGCCGTCGCGCAGGGCTTTAACGGTATCTGGCGTACCGGTGCGCTGACCGAAAGCCCGGCGGTCCGTGACGGTTTTGGCTGCGGTGAGCATGACAAAATTGTCGGTTTCCTCTATCTCGGCACCCCGCAGCTTAAAGCCTCCAGCACCATCAGCATTCCGGACACCACGCCTTTCGTCAGCCATTTCTGATAACGCACCTAAACTGTCTGGATTCTGAGCATCTGCCGCAGAATTCAGACAGTCATACTTACCTCTTTATGGAATGAGCGCTACCATAGCGCGATTGAGATGACAGGAGACGTCCATGAGCGAGCAAACCATTCGTTTAACGCAGTACAGCCACGGAGCCGGTTGCGGTTGTAAAATTTCCCCGAAAGTGCTGGAGACCATCCTGCACAGTGAACAGGCGAAGTTTGTCGACCCGAACCTGCTTGTCGGCAATGAAACGCGTGACGATGCTGCAGTTTATGACTTAGGTAACGGCACCAGCATTATCAGTACTACCGACTTCTTTATGCCGATTGTCGACAACCCGTTCGACTTCGGGCGAATTGCGGCCACCAACGCCATCAGCGATATCTTCGCGATGGGCGGTAAGCCGATCATGGCGATTGCCATTCTGGGCTGGCCGATCAACACCATCCCGCCGGAAGTGGCACGCGAGGTGATTGATGGCGGACGCTTTGCCTGCCAGCAGGCGGGGATTGCCCTGGCCGGCGGTCACTCTATTGATGCGCCGGAGCCTATCTTTGGCCTGGCCGTTACCGGCGTAGTGCCGACCGAACGCGTGAAGCGCAACAGCACCGCGCAGGCGGGCTGCAAACTGTTCCTCACCAAGCCGCTGGGCATCGGCGTGCTGACCACCGCCGAGAAAAAATCCCTGCTGAAACCGGAGCACAAAGGCCTGGCAACGGAAGTCATGTGCCAGATGAACCTCGCCGGTGCGGCGTTTGCCAATATCGACGGCGTGAAGGCGATGACCGACGTCACCGGTTTTGGCCTGCTGGGGCACCTCTCTGAAGTGTGTCAGGGCGCGGGCGTGCAGGCGCAGGTCTGGTATCAGGACGTGCCGAAGCTGCCGGGCGTGGAGGAGTATATTGCTCAGGGCGCGGTCCCGGGCGGTACCCAGCGCAACTTCGCCAGCTACGGTCACCTGATGGGCGAAATGCCTGAGGAGTGGCGCAGCCTGCTGTGCGATCCGCAAACCTCCGGCGGCCTGCTGCTGGCGGTCACGCCGGAATCCGAAGCCGAGGTTCAGGCCACTGCCGCCGAGTTCGGCATCACCCTGACGGCGATCGGCGAGCTGGTGACCGCGCGCGGTGGCCGACCGATGATTGAGATCCGTTAATTCGATGCGGTTGTTTATTGCCGAAAAGCCGAGCCTGGCCCGTGCTATTGCCGATGTGCTGCCTAAACCGCATCGCAAAGGCGACGGCTTTATCGAATGCGGTAACGGGCAGGTGGTCACCTGGTGTATTGGTCACCTGCTTGAGCAGGCGCAGCCGGATGTCTACGACAGCCGCTACGCCCGCTGGAATTTAAACGATCTGCCCATCGTGCCGGAAAAATGGCGCCTGCAGCCCCGACCTTCGGTCACCAAACAGCTCAACGTGATTAAGCGCTTCCTGCATGACGCCGCTGAAATTGTGCACGCGGGTGACCCGGACAGGGAAGGGCAGCTGCTGGTGGATGAGGTTCTGGACTATCTTGAGCTGGCGCCGGAAAAGCGCCAGCAGGTGCAGCGCTGCCTGATTAACGACCTCAACCCGCAGGCCGTTGAGCGGGCGATCTCTCGCCTGCGCGCCAACAGCGAGTTTATTCCGCTGTGCGTCTCGGCTTTAGCCCGCGCCCGCGCCGACTGGCTGTACGGCATCAACATGACCCGCGCGTACACCATCCTCGGGCGCAACGCGGGCTATCAGGGCGTGCTCTCCGTGGGGCGCGTGCAGACGCCGGTGCTGGGGCTGGTCGTGCGTCGTGACGAAGAGATTGAGAACTTCGTCGCCAAAGATTTCTTTGAGGTGAAAGCGCATATCGTCACGCCTAAAGACGAACGCTTTACCGCCGTCTGGCAGCCTAGCGATGCCTGTGAATCGTATCAGGATGAAGAGGGGCGACTGCTCCATCGTCCGCTGGCGGATCACGTGGTTAACCGCATTACCGGCCAGCCGGCTATCGTCACCAGCTATAACGATAAACGGGAATCAGAACCCGCGCCGCTGCCGTTCTCGCTTTCTGCACTTCAGATTGAGGCGGCCAAAAAGTTTGGCTTAAGCGCGCAGAACGTGCTGGACATCTGCCAGAAGCTCTACGAAACCCACAAGCTCATCACCTATCCGCGTTCGGACAGCCGCTATCTGCCGGAAGAGCACTTTGCCGGACGCCATTCGGTGATGAACGCCATCAGCGTCCACGCGCCGGATCTGCTCCCGCAGCCGGCGGTGAATCCGGACACCCATAACCGCTGCTGGGACGACAAAAAAGTCGATGCCCACCACGCGATTATCCCGACGGCGCGCGCCAGCAGCGTCAACCTGACGGATAACGAAGCGAAGGTCTATAACCTGATCGCCCGTCAGTACCTGATGCAGTTCTGCCCGGACGCGGTATTCCGTAAGTGCGTGATTGAGCTTGAGATTGCCAAAGGCAAGTTTATCGCCAAAGCGCGTTTCCTCGCGGAAGCGGGCTGGCGCACGCTGCTGGGTAACAAAGAGCGCGACGAAGAGAACGACGGCACGCCGCTGCCGGTGGTCGCCAAAGATGACGAACTGCTGTGCGAGAAGGGCGAAGTGGTTGAACGTCAGACCCAGCCGCCGCGCCATTTCACCGATGCGACACTGCTGTCGGCGATGACCGGGATCGCCCGGTTTGTGCAGGATAAAGATCTGAAGAAGATCCTGCGCGCCACCGACGGTCTGGGGACGGAAGCGACGCGAGCGGGGATCATCGAGCTGCTCTTTAAGCGCGGCTTCCTGGAGAAAAAGGGACGCTACATCCACTCAACGGAACCGGGCCGGGCGCTGATTCATTCTCTGCCGGAGCTGGCCGCGAGGCCGGACATGACCGCGCACTGGGAATCGGTGCTGACGCAGATCAGCGAGAAGCAGTGCCGCTATCAGGACTTTATGCAGCCGCTGGTCGGGACGCTTTACCAGCTGATCGATCAGGCGCGCAGCACGCCGGTGAAAACGTTCAGAGGGATGGTTGCGCCCGGTGGCGGCGCGAAGAAACCGTTCAAGAAGAAAAAGAGCGCGGCCTGATACGCCCGGTTTTCTCCCTCTCCCTGTGGGAGAGGGCCGGGGTGAGGGCTCCCGGCCGCACGCGATAAACCTTAAATCACGCCCTGACCAATCATCGCATCCGCCACCTTCACGAACCCGGCGATATTCGCCCCGCGCACGTAGTTGGTTTGCGACGCCTCGCCGCCGTACTCCACGCAGGCATGGTGAATATCCAGCATGATGTGGTGCAGGCGTGCATCCACTTTTTCCGCCTTCCAGCCGAGACGCGCGGCGTTTTGCGCCATCTCGAGGCCGGAGGTCGCCACGCCGCCCGCGTTAGCGGCCTTGCCCGGCGCAAACAGCACGCCCGCTTCCAGGAACAGGTCCGTCGCGTCGATGGTGGTCGGCATATTCGCCCCTTCGGCCACCGCTTTTACGCCGTTGCTAATCAGGGTACGCGCGGCGTCCGCATCCAGCTCGTTCTGCGTTGCGCACGGCAGGGCGATATCCACCGGCACGCCCCACGGCTGTTTCCCTTCCAGGTAGGTCAGGCCAAGCTCCCGGGCATAATCCGCCACGCGACCGTCGCGGCTGGCTTTGATTTCACACAGGCGCGCCAGCTTCTCTGCCGTGAAGCCCGCTTCATCCACTACCGTGCCGCTGGAGTCAGAGGCGGTCACCACGCGAGCGCCAAGCTGCATCGCTTTCTCAATAGCGTACTGCGCCACGTTACCGGAGCCGGACACCGCGACGCGCATGCCTTCAAAGCCTAAACCGTGACGCTTGAGCATCGCCTCGGTGAAGTAAACCAGGCCGTACCCGGTCGCTTCCGGGCGGATCAGGCTCCCGCCAAACGACAGCCCCTTGCCGGTAAAGACGCAGGCGCTGTTGTTGGAGAGCTTTTTCATCATCCCGGCCATAAAGCCCACTTCACGTCCGCCCACGCCGATATCACCGGCAGGAACGTCGGTATCCGGGCCGAGGTGGCGGTAGAGTTCGGTCATCAGCGCCTGGCAGAAGCGCATCACTTCGCCTTCGCTTTTGCCTTTCGGGTCGAAATCGCTGCCGCCTTTCCCGCCGCCCATCGGTAGCGTGGTGAGGGCGTTTTTAAAGGTCTGCTCGAAGCCGAGGAATTTCAGAATCGACAGGTTCACGGACGGATGAAAACGCATGCCGCCCTTAAACGGGCCAATGGCCGAGTTAAACTGAACGCGCCACGCCCGGTTAACCTGTACCTGGTTGCGATCGTCAACCCACGTCACGCGGAACTGGATCACGCGCTCTGGCTCGACAAGGCGTTCAAGCAGAGACATCTGGCGATAACGCGGGTTTTGTTCAAGGAAGGGCCACAGGGTGGTCATAACTTCACGCACGGCCTGCGCGAACTCGCTTTGGTGCGGGTCGCGCTGCTGAACATGGGCAAGGAAACTTTCCAGAGAGCGTGTCTGATCCATAGATATAAGAACCTCTTATCGTATTTTATGTTTATTACTTATGCGATTTGTGTTGTTTTTTTGACTATACCACCCGTACCGCTTTGTGAGGCAAGCAGAAATTTATGACGAAAGGGAAATTAATGAGAGGGCGGGCGTCATAACGAAAAGCGATGAAGAGATAAATTAAAGGTTCGGCTCTGGTTTACCGTTATAGTCATTATCAAGGAACTACTGGAAGATGTGTCTATGAAACGTTATCTACTCACCGCGTTATGTCTGATCTTTACTGCAGGCGTGCAGGCCAACCCCATTCTCCCGGACGTGGAAGTGAATGTGCCGCCGGAAGTGTTTAGCTCCAGCGGCCAGAATCAAACGGTGCAGCCCTGTAATCAGTGCTGTATCTATCAGAATCAGAACTACTCGGAAGGGGCCGTTGTGAAAGCGGACGGCATTCTGCTGCAGTGCCAGCGCGACGAGCGCGCCATCAGCACGAACCCGCTGGTCTGGCGTCGCGTAAAACAATAAAGGCTTCCAGCAGCGGAATATCCGCGGGGGCTAAGGCGTAGCCAAACGCCTCTTCCGGCGTACACCACGCGAGCGCGCTGTGGTAGTGCGCCGTGAGCTCGCCGCGAAAAGCAGGAACGTGCCAGGCATGCAGGTTAATCAACCGCTGCGAGACTTCCCGCTGGTGGCTTGCCACGTATTGCCCCGGCAGGGCGTCAATGCCCAACTCTTCACGCAGCTCGCGGATAAGCGCTTCTGGCTGGGTTTCTCCGGCCTCGACTTTACCGCCTGCAAATTCCCACATTCCCGGCTGGTCGGCGTGGGCAGGGCGCTGCGCCAGTAAAATGTTGCCGTCTTTTTCGATGATGGCGGCAACGACATCGAGTGTTTTCAGCATGGTCGTCAATAATTGATAGCGAAAAAAGACATATTATCGTGCCCTTTCTCAGAGTCCAGTAAACAGGAGAATCAGGTGAAAGAGTCCACCGCCTGGGTTGCCCCCCTCGAATCCCTTCCCGCCAGCCTAAAACCGATAGCCGCCATGCAGAAAAAACATTTTGGCGCGGTGCTGAATCCCACCCGCTGGTGGGGGCGCATGCCGCGTCTGTTCTGGCTGGTGGCGCTGTTTGTCGGCTTTCTGGAGCGTCGTCACGCGCGCCTGACGCCCGCGCTGCGTTCGCTGCTCATGACGCGGGTATCCCAGCTCTGTCACTGCGCTTTCTGTATTGATGCCAACAGCCTGCGTCTGGCCGAGCGCTGCGGCGCGCTGGATAAGGTTCAGGCCGTGAGCGACTGGCAGGATTCCGCCTTGTTTACCGAGCAAGAGCGCGCGGCGCTGGCCTACGCCGAGGCGATGACCGCCACGCCGCCCCGGGCGGATGAGGCAGTCAGAACGGCGCTGAAGCGCCACTTCACGGATGATGCCATCACCGAGATGACGGCGCTGATTGCGTTTCAGAATCTCTCCGCCCGCTTTAATGCCGCGCTGGATATTCCGGCGCAGGGGCTGTGCGCCACGTTTAACGAGACTCCTCATGCTTGACCGTCATCTTCATCCGCGGGTAAAGCCCGTTCTGAATCGTCTGGTTTCCGTGCTGGATAAGCCGGGCATCACGCCCGACGGATTGACCCTGACCGGGTTTGTCTTCGGCGTGCTGGCGCTGCCGTTTCTGGCCCTCGGCTGGTATCCGGCGGCGCTGGCCGCCATCGTGCTTAACCGCCTGCTGGATGGTCTGGACGGCGCGCTGGCGCGGAGGAGAGGGCTGACCGACGCGGGCGGATTTCTCGACATCGCGCTCGATTTTCTGTTCTACGCCCTGGTGCCGTTTGGCTTTGCGCTCGCGGCTCCCGCAGAGAATGCGCTTGCGGCCGCCTGGCTGCTGTTTGCGTTTATCGGTACCGGCAGCAGTTTTCTGGCGTTTGCGGCGCTGGCCGCGAAGCACGACATCGACAACCCCGGCTATGCGCACAAGTCGTTTTATTACATCGGTGGGTTAACGGAAGGGACGGAGACCATCGCCCTGTTCGTGCTGTGCTGCCTGTTCCCGGCGCACTTTACGCTGTTCGCGTGGGTATTCGGCGCGCTGTGCTGGCTGACCACCACAACGCGCGTCTGGAGCGGCTATGTGACGCTAAAGTCACTCAGCCCTTAGAGCGCACTCTCTGGCCCGCGCTCTCCGGTAGTGACCGGGTTCTGCGGGTGACTGCTCCATTCGTACCAGCCGCCGTCATAGACGGCGACATTCTTCCAGCCCATCGCCCGGGCGTACATAAAGGTTTCTGACGCCCGCCACCCGGTGCCGCAGTAAAACGCGACGTGCTGTTCCGGCAGAATATTCCAGCGCTTCCACTGGGCGGCGATATCGTCCGCGCTGCGCATGGTGCCATCCGGATTATGGAAATCTTCCATATGGGTCGCGTCGCTGCCCGCGTGACCCCAGCGGGCACCGGCTATTTCACCTTTTGGCTTGATGTAGCTGTAGCCGCTGGTTTCGCCGATGAACTCCGGCCACGAACGAATGCTGACCAGGGAGGCATCCTGACGGTGCAGCATCCCCCGCGCCTGTTCCATATCAACCATCAGCTGCGGCTGGCCGGGGATCGGCGCGCCAAAATCGGGGGCTGGCGCCACTTTGCCGGGCGTGCCGCGCTCAACCGGCAGGCCTGCATCCGACCACGCCTTCCAGCCGCCGTCGAGAATACGCACATCCTTCACGCCCGCATACAGCATGATCTGCGCCACGCGCGCGGCGGCGTAAACGTCACGGCCATACAAAATGACGGTGGTGTCGTGACGGATCCCGTGCCTTGCCAGCATCGCTTTCAGCGCGTCGTCGGAGACTTTATTCCACAGCGGCTCGCTCTCCACCTCGTTGGTGTCGATGTAGCCCGCGCCGGGAATGTGGTTCAGCAGGTAAAACTTCGGTGCGCCCCAGGCGGCTTCAATCACTTTCCAGTCACCCGCCGGCGCGGCGGTCACGGGTTTACCCTGCTGGAGGCGGTGGATCCACTGCGGGTAAACCAGCTGTTCAAAGTGAGGCAGGCGCTGAAGGCGGTCGGGCGTCTGCAGAGCGTCGCTGAGCAGCGAGACGTGGCGGTATCCGGCTTTCTCCAGACGGGACTTCACCGCCAGGTTATCGTTCTCGTCGCCGTAGAGGGCGATGGCCGTCGCGGGCGTAAGCTGATGCTGTTTTGCCCAAAGCGCAATCTGCTCGTCGCTCATTGCGCCCAGCCAGGCGGCAGCCAGGTTGAGTGCGGCGGGTTCATGTCCTGAGGGGCCGCTGAGGGTCTGCGGCCAGCCGTTGTAAAACGCGCTGGGACGGGTGTCGACAGGCGTGCCGTGCTGCGCCTGAAGCTGGGAGAGCGTCATCGCGTTGGGCATATCAGCCGCCAGAGAGGAAAAGGACGCGAGGCCGCAGAGCAGGGCCAGCGCGGTCAGTTGAGAAACACGTTTCATCGAATAACCTGACGTCAGTAAAAGAGGGGGGCATTGTCGTCTCTCCCGAAACGGAAAACATTGCGTTAGCACATCATTGCCAGCGAGAAATCTCAATCAGCTCGCCGCCGGGCGGAATATCATCCTCATCGTGCGTGACCAGCACCACCGGGATATTGCGCGCGCGGACGGCGTCAAAAACCCATTCCCGAAACGCTATGCGCAGCGTTTTATCGAGACGGCTGAACGGTTCATCCAGCAGCAGCGCCTGCGGCTCTGCGAGCAGGGCGCGAAGCAGGCTGACCCGGGCACGCTCCCCGCCGGAAAGGGTGGCCGGATCGCTGGCGTAATGACCGCTCAGCCCGGCGGAATCCAGCGCCTGCTCGACCGCTTCCCGACGCGCTCTCCCGACGATCCGCTCAGGCAAGGCCAGCAGCAAATTTTGCCCGACGCTGAACGGTTCAAACAGCAGCGCGTCCTGAAAGAGAATGCCCAGCCCGCGTGATTCAACGGGAAGGCCGTCGCAGCGACGCGCGTCGAGCCACAGTTCGCCCCGCGCCTGGAAATCGTCTGACAGTGCGCCGATCATCCACGCAAAAAGGGTCGATTTGCCGCTGCCGGACGACCCCATCAGGGTAACGATCTCCCCGCGAGGAACGCAAAAATTGACCTCGCGGAAAAGCGGTTCGATGGTGAGATCTTTTACCTTCAGCATTAACGTAATCCTTGACGGTAGCGGCCCGCGAGCCGGGATAACAGGGCGGCAAGACCGAACACCGTGCCCGTGACCAGCAGTAATCCCAGCGCCCGGTTAGCGAGAACAGGGATGCTGCCCCCGCTGCTGAGCGCGACGGTTTCAGTGGTCAGCGTGGCGAAACGCCCCGCGCCAAGCCAGAGCGTCGGCATGTATTGCGCCATGCTGACGGAAAAACCAATGGCAAAGGCCAGCAGCGCCGGGCGCACCAGCATGGGGCATTTCAGCAGTAAGAATATTTTCGCCCGTCGCCAGCCGAGCGTTCTGGCGGTAAGGATAAGCCGGGGATCGATCCGCCGCCAGGCGGGCTGCAGAACCAGCAGCATCCAGGGTAATACCCACAGCAGATGGCTCCAGAGCACGGCGGCATAGTGCCCGTCGAGTCCCAGACGCAATGCAATAAAGTATTGCCCGGTGACGAGCGGCAGCGCAGGAAGGGCGAGCGGTGACCACACCCACGCTGCGCCGCGCTGCGGTCCCCATTCCAGCCAGAGAAAAATGACGATGAGGGCGATCAGGCTCGACAGCAGGCCGAAGGAAAGGCTGGTCTCCACGGGGCCCACGTCGCCCCCTTCCGCCAGCATCAGCAGTACCGCAGCGCACAGGACGCCGCACGCGGGTAGTAACCCGCTGAATGCCCGCTCAGGCAGGACGAGTGGAGAACGGGGGCGCGTCCCCGCGAGATTCGGGATCGTGCGACGCCATGCTTTCCAGAGGCCGTACCCGAGGGCGGCCAGCGCGGCCAGCAGTACAAGGAGAAGCAGGCACAGCAGCATTCCTTTTGCCTGCTGCTGCGCGTCGCCCTGGCTTAGCCACTGAAAGGCCAGCACGGCCAGGGTGGGCGGGTTGCCGGGCCCGAGAACGATCGCCACGTCCACGACCGAGAGCGACCATGCCAGCACCGCCAGCATCACCGCGCCGAGGACAGGCGCGATCGCCGGGAGGATCAGCCAGCTGAGCGTCTGATAACGCCCGTAGCCAAAGGTTTGCAGGACGATCTTCTGCTGCGCGAGCCGTTTTTCCGGCAGCACGGCGTAAATGGCCCACAGCACGAACGCGCTCTCTTTGACCGCGAGCGTCAGGCCCAGCCCGACGCCGTAGCGGTCAAACGGAGCCGTACAGATGGTACAGAGCTGATAAAACAGACCGCCCTCGGCAAACAGCAGTAACGCGCTGGTGGCGAACGCCACATGGGGGATCGCCAGTAGCCAGGGCAGCCGGGTCGTGAGGCGCCGCCAGCGTTGACCGGGCCACAAAAGGCAGACGAAGAAAAGGGCAATCAGCAACGCCCCCAGCGTGGCGATGAGCGTTGAGACCAGCGTGGCGACGGTCGCCTGAGGCAGCTGCGGATCGTTCAGCAGCCGCTGCCAGTTTGCCGCAGAAAGCGCCGGTGCGAACAGCATCACGCCGGCGGGCAGGATCGGCAGATAAATCACCGCCATCGCCAGCCAGACAAGCCCGCTTAGCGGGTGCCGTAACGACGCAGCCATTCCTGCTCCAGCGCGTTCACCCAGGCGGACTGCGGCTCTGCAAGCACCTGCGGCAGCCCCTTAGGCGTATGGGCCAGCAGCTGTTTCGCTTCCTCTTCGGGCAGCGCTTTCGCATCCAGGACGCTCGGGTCTCCCCAGATGGCCGGGTCGGCCTTGCGGATTTGCGCCTGCGGTGACAGCAGGAAATTAGCGACCACCTTTGCACCCGCACTCGCGCTGGCATTGGCCGGGATAGCCACAAAATGGACGTTGCCGAGCATCCCGCTCTGGAAACCAAAGCTGTAGCTGTCGGCAGGCAGTTCGCCGCTCGCCACTTTCTGCTGCGCATGAGCCGGGTTAAAGGTCAGCGACAGGTTCAGACTGCCGCTGGCAAGCAGGTTATCCATTCGGGCAGGTGAGAGAGGGAAATCTTTTCCTTCGCGCCACAGCAGCGGGTGCAGCTTATCGAGGTAGGCCCAGAGCGGTGCCGTAACCTCAGCAAACGTTGCATCGGGCGCTTTTTGTAAAGCATCAGGGCGATCGGTGAGCGTCAGCAGCAGCTGCTCCAGAAAGGCCGTGCCGGTAAAATCGGGCGGGCGAGGATAGCTGACTTTGCCCGGATGCTGCTGCGCGTACGCCAGCAGCGCCTGCGGATCCACCGGCGGCGTCGGCATGCTGGCTTTGCGGGCGATAAAGGTTAGCTGCGCGCCGCCCCACGGGGATTCCGCCCCGTCGGTTGGAATCGCAAAATCTTCCGTGACGGGTTTGCGGGTATCGACATAGCGCCAGTCTGGCAACGTCTGCGCCCATCCGGTTTGCAGCAGGTTCGCCTCTTTTAACGTGCGGAAGTTTTCGCCGTTGACCCACAGCAGGTCAACCGAGCCGTTGGCCTTACGCCCCGCGGCGGCTTCCGTCTGGATCCGTTTTACCGCATCGGCGGCGTCCGCCAGCGGGACAATTTTTAGGGTAATGGCGTAGTGCGTTTGCATCTCACCGCTGACCCACTCAAGGTAGCGGTTGACCGCCGGATCGCCGCCCCAGGCGTTAAACCAGACGGTCTGGCCTTTGGCCTGCTGTTGAATATCATGCCAGCTTTCGGCGGCACAGAGGGGGGCTGCAAGCAGCAGACCGGTCAGGAACGCGCAAAAACGCACACGGCGCATAATGCCTCACTTTTTAACAGACGGGAGATAACGGGAAAACAGCCGGCGCGTCGCCAGCGGCAATAACCCCAGTAGTGTAAAGGCGATTAGCATGCCCGGCGACAAAATATCGCGCAGCGACGCCACTTTCCCCAGCTCGCGCCCGGCGTTCAGAAAGACCACCGTCGCGGGCAGCATGGCTGCCTGGCTGACCCACCAGTAGCGGCAGACTCCAATGCGGGTCAGCCCCATCAGCAAATTCACCAGGAAAAACGGGAACAGCGGCATCAGGCGCAGGGCAAAAAGATAGCCCGCGCCGTCATGCGCCATACCGGCGTTCACCGTTTTCATCTGCTGAGCAAACCGCCGCTGGACCCCGTCGCGCAGCAGATAACGGCTGGCGAGCATCGCAAGCGTCGCCCCGAGCGTGGAGGCAAACGAGACCAGCACGGTGCCTTCCCACAGGGGAAATAACGCTCCGCCCAGCAGGGTGAGGATCGCCGCGCCGGGGATCGACAGGGCGGAAACCGCCACATAGAGCGCAAAAAAGATCAGCGCGCTTCGCAGCGGCGCGTGGTCAACATGGGAGAGGAGTGCCTGCTGGTGGGTTTTAATCCCTTCCAGGGAGAGCGTGCCTGGGGGAAGCATGACAAACGACAGAATAAATGCGCCCAGAAGGGCGCACAGGAAAGCAATTTTTCGAATGTTCACGCGTCATTACAGCTTGAATTTAGCCCACACCGGCGCGTGGTCAGACGGTTTTTCCATGCTGCGGATCTCGTAGTCGATCCCGGTTTCGATGCAACGCTCTGCCAGCGGCGAACTGGCGAGCAGCAGGTCGATACGCAGGCCGCGGTTGTCGTCAAAGCCTTTTGAGCGGTAGTCAAACCACGAGAAGCGATCCTGCGTGTCCGGGTTGGCGGTACGGAAGGTATCCACCAGCCCCCAGTCCAGCAGGCGCTGCATCCACTCGCGCTCTTCCGGCAGGAAGGAGCATTTGCCGGTACGCAGCCAGCGTTTGCGGCTGTCTTCACCGATGCCAATATCCAGATCGGTCGGGCTGATATTCACATCACCCATGATCAGCACCGGATTGTCTTTATTGAGTTCGGTTGTCAGGTAGTTCTGCAGATCCTGATAAAACTTGGCCTTAGCAGGGAATTTTGTCGGATGGTCGCGGCTCTCGCCCTGGGGAAAGTAACCATTAATCACGGTGATGTTCCCCAGCGGGGAAGGCAGTTCCGCCATGATGATGCGGCGCTGTGCTTCTTCGTCATCGCCGGGAAACCCACGGCGGACTGAAACTGGCGTCTCTTTGGTCAACAGCGCAACGCCGTAATGGCCTTTCTGCCCATGATAGAAGACGTTGTAGCCGAGCTTCGCCACCTCTTCGAGGGGGAACATGTCGTCGTGAACCTTGGTCTCCTGCAGGCCGATCACATCTGGCTGATGTTGCTCAACAATGGCTTCAAGCTGATGGGGGCGGGCGCGCAGGCCGTTGATATTAAAAGAGACAAATTTCATAGTCGCTGCCAGTGCAAGGTGAATAGTGCATGGATGGTAGCAGAATTTGCGTCAACTGTTACCGGGTTCGGCCAATAACTGCGACAGATAATGCCGGTGGTGCAATATTTGCACCATTCTGACGCGCATCGCCCTCAAACAGGGCGTAAATGACCGATAAATTTCGCGAGCGATCACAATTCCAGAATTATATTTGGCCTGTGCATACTCTTTCTGATTTTCATGCGGCAAAGCGCCGCTTGTCGTAAAAATATTCACTTTTTATGCACTAACAGTGAATAACTCCATATTGTAACTTGTTGATATTCTGTTACCTCAACCCGTTTATGCAATTTTATCGCTGGCTGGCACGAAGGCTGCAATCTACATTCACAGTGCAAACACTCAATTATTTAACATTCAAATAACTTTTTATTTACCGGATGAGGTCGCTATGTCTCTGTCAATTACGCGTGAAAATTTCGATGAATGGATGATGCCGGTTTACGCTCCGGCGGCTTTTATTCCGGTTCGTGGGGAAGGCTCGCGCCTGTGGGATCAGCAGGGTAAAGAGTATATCGACTTTGCAGGCGGGATTGCGGTCAACGCGCTGGGTCACGCGCACCCTGCGCTGCGTCAGGCGCTGAATGACCAGGCGGCGAAGTTCTGGCATACCGGCAACGGCTTTACTAACGAGCCCGCGCTGCGCCTGGCCAAAAAACTGATCGACGCGACGTTTGCCGAAAAGGTCTTTTTCTGTAACTCGGGGGCGGAAGCCAACGAAGCGGCGCTGAAGCTGGCGCGCAAATATGCGCACGATAAATTTGGTACCCACAAGAGCGGCATCGTGGCGTTTAAAAATGCCTTCCACGGGCGCACGCTCTTTACCGTCAGCGCGGGCGGCCAGCCTTCCTACTCGCAGGATTTCGCACCGCTGCCGCCGGATATCCGTCACGGTGTTTATAACGATCTGCAGTCCGCCAGCGAGCTGATTAACGACACCACCTGCGCGGTGATCGTCGAACCGATGCAGGGCGAGGGCGGCGTGCTTCCGGCGCAAAAAGCCTTCCTGCAGGGGCTGCGCGAGCTGTGCGATCGCCACAACGCGGTCCTGATTTTCGACGAAGTGCAGACCGGCGTGGGCCGCACCGGCGAGCTGTATGCCTATATGCACTACGGCGTGACGCCGGACGTGCTTTCGACCGCCAAAGCGCTGGGCGGCGGCTTCCCGATTGGCGCGACGCTGACCACCGATAAATTCGCCAGCGTAATGACCGTAGGTACCCATGGCACCACCTACGGCGGCAACCCGCTGGCCACCGCCGTCGCCGGGCAGGTTCTGGACATCATTAACACGCCTGAGGTGCTGAAAGGCGTTAAGCAGCGTCACGACTGGTTTGTTGAACGTCTGAACGCCATCAACGGCAAAACGGGGCTGTTTAAAGAAATTCGCGGTCTGGGGCTGTTAATCGGCTGCGAGCTCACCGCCGAGTTTGCCGGAAAAGCTAAACTTATTTCACAGGAAGCGGCAAAAGTGGGCGTGATGGTGCTGATTGCCGGTGCCAGCGTGGTGCGTTTTGCGCCGGCGCTGATCGTCAGCGAGGAAGAGGTGCAAACCGGTCTGGACCGTTTTGCGCTGGCGTGTGAAAAAGTGAAATCCGGGGTGTCATCATGATGGTCATCCGTCCCGTTGAGCGCGGCGATCTCGCCGGGCTCATGCAGCTTGCCGGTAAGACGGGAGGCGGGCTGACCTCGCTTCCTGCCGATGAAAAAACGCTGTCGGCGCGCATTGAGCGCGCCCTGCAAACCTGGCAGGGGACGTTGCCAAAAAGCGAACAGGGGTATGTGTTCGTGCTGGAAGACACCGACACGGGGACCGTGGCCGGGATCTGCGCCATTGAAGTGGCCGTCGGGCTTAACGACCCGTGGTACAACTACCGCGTCGGCACCATGGTTCACGCCTCGAAAGAGCTGAACGTCTATAACGCGCTGCCCACGCTGTTCCTCTGCAATGACCACACGGGCGCCAGCGAGCTGTGCACGCTGTTCCTCGACCCGGCGTGGCGCAAAGAGGGCAACGGCTACCTGCTCTCCAAATCGCGCTTTATGTTTATGGCCGCCTTCCGCGATCGCTTTAACGAAAAAGTGGTCGCTGAAATGCGCGGCGTGATCGACGACACCGGCTACTCGCCGTTCTGGGAGAGCCTGGGCGAGCGCTTCTTCTCGATGGAGTTCAGCCGGGCGGACTATCTCTGCGGCACCGGCCAGAAAGCCTTTATCGCCGAACTGATGCCGAAGCATCCTATCTATACCCATTTCCTCAGCCCGGAAGCGCAGGCGGTGATTGGCGAAGTCCATCCGCAAACCGCGCCCGCCCGCGCGGTGCTGGAAAAAGAGGGGTTCCGCTACCGGAACTATGTCGACATCTTTGACGGCGGCCCAACGCTTGAGTGCGATATCGACCGCGTGCGCGCGATCCGTAAAAGCCGTCTGGTTGAAGTCTCTGAAGGTCAGCCCGCGCCGGGTGACTGGCCCGCCTGTCTGGTGTCGAACGAAAATTACGCCAACTTCCGCGCCATGCTGGTGCGTACCAACCCGAAATGTGAACGTCTGGTGCTGACGGCTGCAGAACTGGATGCCCTGAAATGTAACGCCGGCGATACGGTTCGCCTGGTGCGTCTCTGCCCTGAGGAGAAAACAGCATGACATTATGGATTAACGGTGACTGGGTCACGGGCGAAGGCGAAGAGCGCGTAAAGACCAATCCGGTTGGAAAAGAGGTGCTCTGGAAGGGGCATGACGCCAGCGCCGCGCAGGTAGAACAAGCCTGCCAGGCCGCGCGCCGCGCTTTTCCGGCATGGGCAAAACAGCCTTTCGCCGTGCGCCAGGAAATTGTTGAAAAGTTCGCCGGCCTGCTGGAGTCAAACAAGGCCGAACTGACGCGCATCATCGCGTCTGAAACCAGTAAACCGCGCTGGGAAGCGACAACCGAAGTGACGGCGATGATCAACAAAATCGCCATTTCGGTGAAGGCGTACCACACCCGCACCGGTGAACAGCACACCGACATGCCGGACGGCGCGGCCACGCTGCGCCACCGTCCCCACGGCGTGCTGGCGGTGTTTGGCCCGTATAACTTCCCGGGGCATCTGCCGAATGGCCATATTGTGCCTGCGCTGCTGGCGGGCAATACCGTCATTTTCAAACCGAGCGAGCTCACGCCATTCACCGGCGAGGCGGTGGTTAAGCTGTGGGAACAGGCCGGCCTGCCGCCGGGCGTGCTGAACCTGGTGCAGGGCGGGCGGGAAACCGGTCAGGCGCTGAGCGCGCTGAGCGATATCGACGGCCTGCTGTTTACCGGCAGCGCCGGTACGGGCTATCAGCTGCACCGCCAGCTGGCAGGGCAGCCGGAGAAAATCCTGGCGCTGGAGATGGGCGGCAACAACCCGCTGATTGTGGAAGACCCTGACGATATCGACGCCGCGGTGCACCTGACAATTCAGTCCGCCTTTATTACCGCCGGACAGCGCTGCACCTGTTCCCGCCGTCTGCTGGTCAAGCGCGGCGCGCAGGGGGATGCCTTCCTGAAGCGTCTGGTAGAAGTGAGCGCGCGTCTGGTGCCTGCCGCGTGGGATGCCGATCCGCAGCCGTTTATCGGCGGGCTGATTTCCGAACAGGCCGCGCTGAACGTGCTGAAGGCCTGGCAGGACCACGTCGCGCGCGGCGCGAAAACCCTGCTGGAGCCGAAGCAGGTTCAGCCGGGTGCTTCGCTGCTGACGCCGGGCATTGTAGAGATGAGCGGTGCAAGCAGCGTGCCGGATGAAGAGGTCTTTGGCCCGCTGCTGTGCGTCTGGCGTTACGACGATTTCGATGCGGCCATTGCGATGGCGAACAACACCCGCTACGGCCTGTCGAGCGGTCTGATTTCACCGCATCGCGAGAAGTTTGACCAACTGCTGCTGGAAGCGCGCGCCGGGATTGTGAACTGGAATAAACCGCTGACCGGGGCCGCGAGCACCGCGCCGTTCGGCGGCGTGGGCGCGTCGGGCAACCATCGCGCCAGCGCGTGGTATGCCGCCGATTACTGCGCGTGGCCGATGGCGAGCCTGGAAACCCCGGCGCTGACGCTGCCGGAGACGCTTAATCCGGGGCTGGATTTTACCGGAGGGGATCGTCATGAAAGCGCGTGAGGTTAACTTTGACGGGCTGGTGGGGCTGACGCACCACTATGCCGGTCTCTCTTTTGGTAATGAAGCCTCGACGAAGCACCGTTTTCAGGTCTCCAACCCGAAGCTGGCGGCGAAGCAGGGGCTGCTGAAGATGAAAGCGCTGGCGGATGCCGGTTTCCCGCAGGCGGTGATCCCGCCGCAGGAACGCCCGAACGTGGCGGTCCTTCGTCAGCTCGGCTTTAGCGGTACCGATGAGCAGGTGGTTGAAAAAGCGGGTACGCAGACCCCGCACCTGCTCTCCGCGGCAAGCTCCGCCTCCTCGATGTGGGTGGCAAACGCGGCGACCGTCGCGCCGTCAGCCGATACGCTGGATGGCAAAGTTCATCTGACGGTGGCGAACCTGAACAATAAATTCCACCGCGCCACCGAAGCGGAAACCACCGAGCGCGTGCTGCGCGCCATTTTCAACCATGACGCCCATTTTGAGGTGCATCAGGCCCTGCCGCAGGTGGCGATGTTTGGCGACGAAGGCGCGGCCAACCATAACCGCCTGGGGGGCGACTATGGCGACCCGGGTCTGCAGCTGTTTATCTACGGGCGAGAAGAGGGGGGCCACGCCGCGCCAACCCGTTATCCTGCCCGTCAGACGCTGGCGGCGAGCCAGGCGGTTGCCCGACTGAACCAGGTCAATCCTTCCCAGGTGGTTTTTGCCCAGCAAAACCCGCATGTGATTGACCAGGGCGTTTTCCATAACGACGTGATTGCCGTTTCTAACCGCCAGGTGCTGTTCTGCCACGAGCAGGCGTTTGCCCATCAGGAGAAGCTGCTCGCCACGCTGCATGAGCGCGTGCGCGGCTTCACGCCAGTCCAGGTGCCCACGGAGGCGGTGAGCGTGCAGGACGCGGTAGAAACCTATCTGTTCAATAGCCAGCTGCTGAGCCGTGACGATGGCAGCATGATGCTGGTCCTGCCGCAGGAGTCCCGGGATCATAAAGGCGTGTGGCGCTACCTGACGGAGCTGGTCAAGGCCGATAACCCGATTGACGAACTGCGCGTGTTTGACCTGCGCGAAAGCATGGCCAACGGCGGTGGCCCCGCCTGTTTACGTCTGCGCGTGGTCCTGACCCAGGACGAAATGCAGGCGGTGAACCCGGCGGTCATGATGAACGATACGCTCTTTACGCGGCTGAATGACTGGGTCGATCGCTACTATCGCGATCGTCTGACGCAGGCGGATCTGGTTGACCCGCAGCTTCTGCGTGAAGGACGCGAGGCGCTGGACGCGTTATCGACAATCCTGCAGCTGGGATCGGTTTACCCGTTCCAGCGCTAAAGGAGTGGATATGGAAAATTTACTGGCGCTGACCCTGGCCGATGAGACGCCGGAACTGAAAGAGGGGGACGGCCCCTCATTTCGCTGGCGGTGGCTGGGGCGCGGGGTGCTTGAACTGACGCCGACCGTAAAAAGCGATCTCTCGCTGCTGCTTTCAACGGGTATCCACGGGAATGAAACCGCGCCCGTCGAGATTGTTGATCTGCTGCTGCGTGCGCTGTATCGCAATGAGATCGAACTAAAGTGCCGCGTGCTGGTGGTGCTCGGCAATCCTCCTGCGCTGGCGCAAAACAAACGGTATCTGGTGAGCGACATTAACCGCATGTTTGGCGGCCGCTGGTCGCAGTTTCCGCAGAGCGATGAAACGGCGCGGGCTGAGTGGCTGGAGAACGTCGTGACCGCGTTTTTTGCCGTCGCGGGGCCGGGGCGCTGGCATCTGGATCTGCATACGGCAATCCGCGCGTCCTACCACGTTCGCTTCGGCGTTCTGCCGCAGCGCAGTCAGCCGTGGGATGAAGCGTTCCTGAGCTGGCTGGGTGACGCCGGTCTGGAGGCGCTGGTATTTCATCAGTCGCCGGGCGGAACGTTCACCCATTTCACCTGTGAACGTTTCGCTGCGCTGTCCTGCACGCTGGAACTGGGAAAAGCGCTGCCGTTCGGCCAGAACGATCTGACCCGCTTTGCGCCTACGCATCTCGCCCTTCGAGCGCTGCTGGGCGGTACGGCTCCCGAGCACGCGCATCAGCCCGTTGAGCGGTATCGGGTCGTACAGCAGATCACGCGCCGCAGCGATGCCTTCCAGCTCCATATGGCCGCACACACCCTAAACTTCACCCCGTTCCGCAAAGGGGCGCTGCTGGCTGAGGATGGCGAGGAACGTTACGAGGTGCAGAACACCACCGAGTATGTCTTATTCCCTAACCCCACCGTCGCGTTTGGCCTGCGGGCCGGGCTGATGCTGGAAAAAATATCCTGAACCTTTCCCCTCCCATCATTCGGGTGGGGGAAGTAAAAAACTTTTCTTAACGATTAAAGCGCTTGCGCTTGTTTTGCAGAATATTCCTGGTGAATTGCTTTATTATTGATCTTCACTTCGCTATACTTCTGCTTAATCTCTTTAAAATCATCCTGTTAAATATTTTTTGTTGCAACTCTCCACGCTTTATCCTTATTTCCTCCACATTTGGCGAAAATTTGTTTTTTACACTTTCATTGTTTTACCGTTGCTCTGACTAATTGACGATAAACCCCGTAAAGTTAATCTCGTCAACACGGCATAGCGCCGAAGAATAACTGAAAGAAAGGAAATAAATTATGCGTAAGTTTACTGCACTGTTTGTTGCTTCTACCCTGGCTCTGGGCGCTACCAGCATGGCGTTCGCCGCAGATACTGCGACCACTACAACTGCCGCGCCTGCTGAAGGCAAAATGATGATGCATCATAAAGGTCCGGGTATGCACAACGAGATGATGATGTTTAAGGATCTCAACCTGACGGATGCCCAGAAGCAGCAGATCCGCGACATCAGAAAAGGCGAACGCGACCAGATGAAACGTCCTCCGCTTGAAGAGCGTCGTGCGATGCATGACATCATCGCCAGCGACAGCTTCGATAAGGCGAAAGCCGAAGCGCAGATCGACAAAATGGCCGAGCAGCACAAAGCCCGCATGCTGGCTCACATGGAAACCCAGAACAAGATCTACAACATTCTGACCCCGGAACAGAAAAAACAATTTAATGCGAATTTTGAGAAGCGTCTGACAGAACGTCCGGCGATGGAAGGTAAAATGCCAGCTCCAACCGAATAATCGGTTCACTCTCTTAAGACCGCCGGGATCCTGTCCACAAAAGCGCAACCGCTGTGGACAGGACCGGCGGTTTTTCTTTCCTGCCCTCTTGCCTGCCGCCGCCAGCGCGGTATCCTCCTGTAGTCGCTTCAGAGAATGTTTGCAGAGTCATGGCGTTAGAATTTTTATTAACGTTCAGCTAAGGCCTGCCCGCTCTGCTGCCGATACTGTTTCTGTGAATACCCAACGATAACAAACAAGACAGCAACGATAGCGATATCCTTGCCCTGGCACGGGTTGTGCCATTCAGGAGTGGTAATGGAGTTCTTTGATATCCGTAAGATGCCGGTCAGCCTCTGGCGCAATGGTGCTGGCGAAACGCGTGAGATTTGCTGCTTCCCTCCCGCGACGCGCGATTTTCACTGGCGTGCCAGTATCGCGACGATTGCCAGCAACGGCGAATTCTCCTCGTTTCCCGGTGTTGACCGGGTGATTACCTTGCTGGAAGGGGGAGAGGTGACGCTGGACGCGGGTCAGGCGTTCTCCCATACCCTCAAGCATCATCAGCCCTACAGTTTTGCCGGCGATCTGCCGGTGAAAGCGCTGCTTTCAGATGGGCGGATGGCGATGGACTTTAACATCATGACCCGGCGCGACTGCTGCCGGGCGAAGGTGCGCGTTGCTGACCGAACCTTCACCACCTTTGGCTCACGCGGGGGCGTGGTGTTCGTGCTAAGCGGGGCGTGGCAGCTGGGCGATAAATTGCTGACGGCCGATCAGGGTGCCAGCTGGGAGGAGGGTACCCATACGCTGCGTCTGCTGGAGGCTCAGGGCACCTTATTGTTCAGCGAAATCACGTGGCTGCCGGGTCATTGAGCACAATGATCTCAAACTTTCCTGTCAGGACCGGTTTACAGAGAATTTTGTAGCCATCGTGGTCAAATCCGGCGGGCGTGCGCAGCAGGGTTGCCGCGTCGTTGATGTCGTCGACAGCGCCCAGCCAGAGCCAGTTGTTGACGATGTGATACTGGGTCATGGCCTCGCCCACTTCTTTTAGCGCAACGGCGCTTTCCCAGGGCCAGCAGTTCACGCTGATGGCCGCCAGACCGGTGAGAAGCCGGGCGTGATGCGCCTCAACGCTCTCTTTCCCGCAGCACGCACCGGCGCAGCGCTTCAGCGCGGATCGAAAACAGGCGCGTCCGCGGGTGGTTGCCTCCAGACCTAAAAGGCTGTAGCAAAGCTGTAAATCGTCCGCCAGCGTCTGCAGCGCCTGGAGCGCGGCGCGTTTATTGGCGAATAGCCCATAGAGATTCGGGGCATGAGAAAAATCGACGTCGCGCGCGTAGACGACCTGCGGCCTGCCATCGTTTATCTGCAGCGAGCAGAGCTGACGGTTGCGGCGCAGGCGCTTATTGAACAACGGCTGTTGTTCTTTTATCAACCGCGCCTCCAGCAACAGCGCGCCCATTTCTCCCGCCGTCTGGAACCAGGAAATGCGTCGCGACTGGCGCAGCATGGCGGCCTCGTCCGGCGTACGGAGATGGGATAACACCCGACTGCGAATGTTAACGCTCTTGCCGATATAGAGCGGCAGGGTATCGCTTTCACCGTGAAAGATGTACACGCCCGGCTGTTTAGGCAGCGCCTCAAGCCAGGGGCGAAGGTGCTCGGGATATTCGTAGATAGCCGCCGCTTCAAATTCAAGACGCGGGGCGGATTGACGCCTGCTCACATACTGCTCCATATACTGTTCAGGCATACAGTGTAGCAGGAGTGTGATGGTTAAAAAAGAGCCGGGTGGCGGCTAAGCCTTACCCGGCCAGGACGTGCGGCTTGATGCCCTCACCTCAACCCTCTCCCATGGGAGAGGGCGCAAACATTAAAAGCGGTAACCTGGTTACCGCTTTGCTTTATTTTTTCCAGAAGTCGTCAAACACCGTAATTGGCGTGTGGCGCTTGTGCTCGGTTTTCAGATACCAGCCTTCGATGATTTTCGCGGTCCGTTCATCCAGCTTTTTGCCTTCCAGATAATCATCGATGTTGTCATAGGTGACGCCAAGGGCCGCTTCATCCGGCAGGGAAGGGCGATCGTCTTCAAGGTCCGCTGTCGGCGCTTTCTTATACAGATGCTCAGGACAGCCCAGCGCGGCCAGCAGCTGCTTACCCTGACGCTTGTTGAGACGGAAGATCGGGTTAATGTCGGTGCCGCCGTCGCCGTATTTGGTGAAGAAACCGGTGATCGCTTCTGCCGCATGATCGGTGCCGACCACAACGCCTTTGGTCATCCCGGCGATGCTGTACTGCGCTTTCATGCGCTCGCGGGCCTTCTCGTTGCCGCGAACAAAATCGCTCAGCTCAATGCCCGCTTCGCGAAGCGCCTGCTCGCTTGCCAGCACCGAGCCCTTAATATTTACGGTCAGCACGCGGTCAGGCTGAATGAAGGCAATGGCATCCTGGCAATCCTGCTCGTCCGCCTGTACGCCATAAGGAAGACGCACCGCGATAAACTGTAGTTTCTCATCACCCGTCTCTTCGCGAAGCTCTGAAATCGCCATCTGGCAGAGTTTACCGGTCAGGGTAGAGTCCTGGCCGCCGCTAATGCCCAGCACCAGGGATTTCAGGAAAGCGTTCTTTTTTAAGTACGATTTTAAAAAATCCACGCTGCGGCGGATCTCTTCATGTGCATCTACCGTAGGCTTCGCGCCCAGTGCCTGAATAATCTCTTGTTGCAGAGCCATCACGCCCTCCATATGCAGTACATAAACAGAATGTGTTAGCTGTTAAAACTAACCCTTTGGGCGAGAAACGACAAGGATCACAGTTTCGAGTGCGCTAATTTGCGCCGATTTAGCAGGTTATCGTTGTTTTATTAGAATTTTCCGAAATTCGTCTGGCGTAACTCACAAAGTTGAACAATAGTACTTTTTATCCCATGCTTAGATAACACGCTGATAAACAAGAGGACGGAATATGAACAAGAACGTAGCAGGAATTCTTAGCGCAGCGGCGGTACTGACTATGCTGGCAGGGTGTACGGCTTACGATCGCACTAAGGATCAGTTTACGCAGCCCGTAGTAAAAGACGTTAAAAAAGGCATGACCCGTTCGCAGGTGGCTGCGATTGCCGGTAAACCTTCTTCTGAAGTGACCATGATTCATGCGAAAGGGACCTGCCAGACCTATATCCTGGGTCAACGTGATGGTAAGGCAGAAACCTACTTCGTCGCCCTGGATGATACCGGTCATGTGATCAACTCCGGCTATCAGACCTGTGCTGAATACGACACCGATCCGCAGGCACCTAAGGCGCAGTAACCCTGCTTGCCTGAGGATGTTAACAAACCGGCCCATGGGCCGGTTTTTTTATGCATCAGAAAATCTTATTTCTTTGCGCGAATTATTTGCCCGAAATGTGAAGGGAGTCAACAAGCCAGGTCAATGAGAGACAATTTGAGCCTATCCAGAATTATCCCCTGTCTGTACCATTGCGTATACTCACTCCAACGATAAACAACAGTACGCAAGCTACCTGTCTGCCGGGACAGCGAGTCGAGTGATAGCGCGATGGCAGGTAGTTATATAAGAGGGAAATCACGATGGAAAAGAAACATATCTACCTGTTCTGCTCAGCGGGCATGTCAACGTCGCTTCTGGTGTCAAAGATGCGTGCGCAGGCTGAAAAGTATGAAGTCCCTGTGGTGATTGAAGCGTTTCCAGAGACGCTGGCGGGCGAAAAAGGCCAGACAGCCGATGTTGTTTTACTGGGGCCGCAAATTGCCTATATGTTGCCCGAAATTCAACGACTGTTACCCAATAAACCGGTCGAAGTGATCGACTCGGGGCTGTACGGCAAAATTGATGGTTTAGGTGTTCTTAAAGCTGCTGTGGCAGCCATTAAAAAAGCTGCTAATTAATTTTTATTTTTCCCGTCAAAGAGTTATTTCACACACAATACGCCGTAACATGCGTTACGGCATTTAAGGGTATTTTCCTATGAGTAAAGTCATCGCTTCACTTGAAAAGGTACTCCTTCCTTTTGCTGTTAAAATAGGAAAGCAGCCTCACGTTAATGCCATCAAAAACGGCTTTATTAAATTAATGCCGTTGACGCTGGCCGGGGCCATGTTCGTTTTAATTAACAACGTTTTTCTGAGCTTTGGTGAAGGTTCCTTCTTTTATTCATTAGGAATTCGGTTAGACGCTTCCACTATTGAAACCCTTAATGGTTTTAAAGCCATCGGCGGCAACGTCTATAACGGTACGTTAGGGATTATGTCGCTGATGGCGCCTTTCTTTATTGGGATGGCACTGGCAGAAGAGCGTAAAGTGGATCCGCTGGCTGCCGGGTTATTATCCGTTGCCGCCTTTATGACCGTAACGCCTTATAGCGTGGGTGAAGCCTATGCCGTTGGCGCCAACTGGCTGGGCGGGGCCAACATCATCTCCGGTATTGTTATCGGCCTGGTGGTGGCAGAAATGTTCACCTTTATTATCCGCCGCAACTGGGTTATCCGCCTGCCGGATAGCGTACCGGCTTCCGTTTCTCGTTCATTTTCCGCGTTGATTCCAGGCTTCATTATTCTCTCCATCATGGGGATTATCGCCTGGGCGCTCTCCCACTGGGGCACTAACTTCCACCAGATCATCATGGACTCTATCTCTACGCCGCTGGCGTCGATGGGTGGCGTGGTCGGTTGGGCGTATGTGATTTTCACCTCTCTGCTGTGGTTCTTTGGCGTGCATGGTTCACTGGCACTGGCCGCGCTGGACAGCGGGATTATGACCCCCTGGGCACTGGAAAACGTTGCGCTTTACCAGCAGTACGGCTCCGTTGACGCGGCGCTGGCAGCGGGTAAAACCTTCCATGTGTGGGCGAAGCCGATGCTTGACTCCTATATCTTCCTGGGCGGTACCGGGGCGACCTTGGGTCTGATCATCGCGGTCTTTATTGTCTCTCGTCGTGCTGACTACCGTCAGGTCGCGAAGCTGGCGCTGCCATCAGGCATCTTCCAGATTAACGAACCGATTCTGTTCGGTCTGCCAATCATCATGAACCCGGTAATGTTCATTCCGTTCATCCTGATTCAGCCGCTGCTGGCCGCGGTCACCCTGACGGCGTATTACATGGGCATCATTCCACCGGTCACCAACATTGCGCCGTGGACCATGCCGGCGGGCCTGGGCGCCTTCTTTAACACCAACGGTAGCGTCGCGGCCTTCCTGCTGGCGATATTCAACCTCGGGATTGCCACCCTGCTGTACATGCCGTTCGTGGCGATTGCCAACAAAGCCGCCACCATTATTGATGAAGAAGAGAGCGAAGAGGATATTGCCCTCTCACTGAAATTCTAAGATTGACCGGCGCGGGGAAGCCCGCGCCAGCCACAAGGAGCTTAAACATGTTAGATTTGGATAGTATTGTCGCAGACGAAGCCGTCGAGAACGATCTCGAAGAAGTGGTGATGGGGCTTATCATCAACTCCGGACAGGCCCGCAGCCTGGCCTATGCCGCACTGAAGCAGGCCAAGCAGGGAGATTTCGCCGCCGCGAAAACCATGATGGACCAGTCCCGCACGGCGCTGAACGAAGCGCACCTGGTGCAGACAAAGCTGATTGAAGGCGATCAGGGCGAAGGGAAGATGAAGGTCAGCCTGGTGCTGGTCCACGCGCAGGATCACCTGATGACCTCGATGCTGGCGCGTGAGCTGGTGGCGGAGCTTATCGAGCTTCACGAGAAAATGCACTGAGTCGGATTTCGCAGCAGGAGGTCAGCACGATGGAAATTAAAACCGCACTTGAACAGCAGCTGTTTAACGGCAAAAATTTTCACGTGGTTATCTACAACAAGACGGAGAGCGCCAGCGGTCTGCACCAGCATGACTACTACGAGTTCACGATTGTTCTGACCGGCCGCTACTACCAGGAGATCAACGGTAAGCGCGTCCTGCTTGAGCGAGGGGATTTTGTCTTCCTGCCGATGGGTTCTTATCACCAGAGCTTTTACGAATTTGGTGCCACCCGTATTCTGAATGTGGGCGTCAGCAGACGCTTCTTTGAGAAGCACTATCTGCCGCTGGTGCCGTTCTGCTTTGTGGCCTCCCAGGTCTATCGGGTCAAAAACGAGTTTATGACCTGGATTGAAACGGTTATCGCCTCGCTTAACTTCCGCGACAATGAATTTGATGAGTTTATTGAAACGGTGACCTTCTATGTGATGAACCGGCTGCGCCATCATCGTGAGGAGCAGCAGGTGACGGATGATATTCCACAGTGGCTTCGCAGCACCGTTGAGCTGATGCACGATAAAGGCCAGTTCAGCGAAAATGCGCTGGAAAATATGGTGTCACTGTCGGGAAAATCCCAGGAATATCTGACCCGCGCGACGCAGCGCTATTATCGTAAAACACCCGTGCAAATTATTAATGAAATCCGCATTAATTTTGCCAGGAAACAGCTGGAAATTACCAACTACTCTGTCACCGATATTGCGTACGAGTCAGGATACAGTAGTCCCAGCTTGTTTATTAAGACCTTTAAGAAATTGACTTCATTCACACCGAACAGTTACCGGAAGAATTTAACGGTAATTAATTAACTTTCGGCGGATTACCCGCCACAAATATTGCTTTAATGGCTTGCCCAAATAGCGGGAAGAGTACGCTATACCTTGCAGGCGATTAACCTGATACGCTAAGGGAGATATTATGCAGAAGAAATTAAAAGTCGTAACCATTGGTGGCGGCAGCAGCTATACCCCGGAATTACTTGAAGGTTTTCTGAAACGTTACCATGAATTACCGGTCAGCGAATTATGGCTGGTTGACGTTGAGGAAGGTCAGGAAAAGCTGAATATTATTTTCGACCTGTGCAAGCGCATGGTGGAGAAAGCGGGCGTGCCTCTGACCGTGCATAAAACTCTCGATCGCCGTCTGGCGCTGAAAGATGCTGATTTCGTGACTACCCAGCTGCGCGTCGGCCAGCTGAAGGCGCGCGAGCTGGACGAGCGTATCCCGCTGAGCCACGGCTATCTCGGGCAGGAGACCAACGGCGCGGGCGGCCTGTTCAAAGGCCTGCGTACCATCCCGGTGATTTTCGACATCGTCAAAGACGTACAGGAGATCTGCCCGAACGCGTGGGTGATTAACTTCACCAACCCGGCCGGGATGGTGACCGAGGCGGTCTATCGTCATACCGGTTTCAAACGCTTTATCGGCGTCTGTAATATTCCGATTGGTATGAAGATGTTTATCCGCGACGTGCTGGCGCTGACCGACAGTGACGATCTCTCCATCGACCTGTTCGGCCTGAACCACATGGTATTCATTAAAGACGTGATCGTGAACGGAAAATCGCGCTTTGCCGAACTGCTGGACGGCGTGGCTTCCGGTCGCCTGACGGCGGCATCGGTGAAAAACATCTTTGACCTGCCGTTCAGCGAAGGGCTGATCCGCTCGCTGAACCTGCTGCCGTGCTCGTACCTGCTTTACTACTTTAAGCAGAAAGAGATGCTGGCTATCGAAATGGGCGAGTACTATAAGGGCGGCGCGCGCGCGCAGATCGTTCAGAAAGTAGAGAAGCAGCTGTTCGATTTGTATAAAGATCCGAACCTGAACGTTAAACCGAAAGAGCTGGAGCAGCGCGGCGGGGCCTACTACTCCGATGCGGCGTGCGAAGTGATTAACGCCATCTACAACGACAAGCAGGCGGAACACTATGTCAACGTGCCGCACCACGGCCATATCGACAATATCCCGGCTGACTGGGCGGTCGAGATGACCTGCATCCTGGGACGCGATGGCGCTAAACCGCATCCACGCATCACCCACTTCGATGATAAGGTTATGGGCCTGATCCACACCATCAAAGGCTTTGAAGTGGCGGCAAGCAACGCGGCGCTGAGCGGCGAGCTCAATGACGTGCTTCTGGCGCTGAACCTCAGCCCGCTGGTGCATTCCGACCGCGATGCGGAGCAGCTGGCCAGCGAGATGATCCTGGCGCATGAAAAATGGTTGCCGAACTTTGCCGCCACCATCGAGAAGCTCAAGTTCAAACACCACTGAGAGGACGCACAATGGAAAACCTGCTGATCGTTAATGCTGATGATTTTGGCCTCTCGAAAGGTCAGAACTACGGCATTATTGAAGCCTGTCGCCGGGGTGTTGTGACCTCGACCACGGCACTGGTGAATGGTGAGGCGGTTGAACACGCGGCGCAGCTGAGCCGCGAGGTGCCGGAGCTGGGCGTCGGCATGCATTTTGTGCTGACGCTCGGGATGCCGCTTTCGCCAATGCCGGGCCTGACGCGCGACGGCCAGCTGGGCAAATGGATTTGGGAACTGGCGGAACAGGGCGTTCTGCCTCTCGAAGAGGTTGCCCGCGAGCTGGAGTGTCAGTTCAACCGCTTTGTTGACGCCTTTGGTAAGGCGCCGACGCACATCGACAGCCATCACCACGTGCATATGATCCCGGCAATTTTCCCCATTGTCGCTGAGTTTGCAAAATGCAAAGGCGTGGCGATGCGCGTGGATCGGGAGGCTCGCGGCGTGCCCGACTGCGCCGTGACCACCACTGAGGGATTCAGCAGCGCATTTTACGGCGACGAGATCGACGAAGCGCTGTTCCTTAAGGTGCTGGATGATTCCAGCGCGCGGGGGGAACGGTCGCTGGAGGTCATGGCGCATCCTGCTTTTGTCGATAACACCGTGCGGAAAAGCGCCTACTGCTGGCCGCGCCTGGCGGAGCTGGACGTGTTGACGTCGCCGTCGCTGAAATACGCGATTGCCGAGCGCGGGTATCGGTTGGGAACGTTCGGGGATTTGTGAGAAATTCCCCCTCACCCTAACCCTCTCCCCAAAAGGGAGAGGGGACTGGGCCGTGCGGTCTGTAATGCGAACACAGGTCTGCATTTCACCCTCTCCCTTTCAGGGAGAGGGCCGGGGTGAGGGTATTTTTTACGCCGGGATCTGGTCAATCTTACTGCTGCGCGACCAGACGCGGTGCGCGGCGAGCAAATCAAACAGCTTCGTCATAAAGGCATCGTCAACGTTGTCTCCCTCGACAATGCCGTCCTCACCCTGATCGGCCACCTTCAGGTGCGCCTTAAACCGTCGCGCGTCGCCGGACAGCGCGATCGGTTTCAGGTGCTTGTAGGCTTCCAGCAGATAATACACCGCGTCACCGTTGCTCAGCAGGCTGTCTATATCTCCGCACGGCACAATCACCGCATCGACGGTCAGCGATGGCGCCCCGGCAAAGGTCGCCGCCACCGGCAGCACGGAGCCGTCATCGGCGGTCACTTCCCCCATGCGGGAATAAAGCAGTTTCGCATGCACGCCCTGTGTCTTCAGCGCCTGCATAATCCCCAGCACGTCGCTGGCGCGGGTTTTGTCGTTCAGCAGGATGGCGACCACGCGGCCTTTAATCGAGCCACCCGGCACGGCATACAGGCTCAGCGACGGATCTTTCTTCACGCCGTTAACCTCTTTAGGCGGGGCAAGATTGCGCTGCTCGTCGGTCAGCGTAATGCCCAGGTTATCCGCAACGCTCTGGGCGAGCTGAATATCAATGCGCGCCAGATGATCGACCACACGCTCGCGGATGTAGGTACGCACCACTTTGCTCAGCTCAAAGCTGAAGCCGCCGATAATGTGCTGTTGCTCAATCGGCGTCTGGCTGTTCCAGAACAGGCGAGGATGGGCGTAATACTCGCCGAACGACGGGCTGCGCTCGCGAATTTTGTTGCCGTCGATACGCTCCTGGTACGATTCGAATCCACCGCGTTTCGGCGCCGGAGGCGTTTCGCGCGGCCAGTTATCGTTGATGGAGTTCGGCTCATAGTTCGCCGGATTGGTATCAATATCCTGACGGTGCATCCCGTCGCGCTGGAAATTGTGGTATGGGCAGGTTGGGCGGTTAATCGGAATTTCGTGGAAGTTCGGCCCGCCCAGACGGCTGATCTGCGTATCGGTATACGAGAACAAACGTCCCTGCAGGAGCGGATCGTTGGTGAAGTCCAGCCCCGGCACGATATGCCCCGGGTGGAACGCGGCCTGTTCGTTTTCGGCAAAGAAATTATCCGGGTTGCGGTTGAGCACCATTTTACCCACCAGCTGAACCGGCACCAGCTCTTCCGGGATCAGCTTCGTCGGGTCAAGCAGGTCGAAATCGAACTTAAATTCGTCCTCCTCCGGAATGAGCTGCAGGCCCAGTTCATACTCCGGGAAGTCGCCCGCTTCAATGGACTCCCACAGCTCGCGGCGATGGAAATCCGGATCGCGACCGGTCAGCTTCTGCGCCTCATCCCACACCAGGGAGGCTTTACCCGCCACCGGCTTCCAGTGGAAACGGACGAACGTGGCTTTACCCTCGGCGTTGATCAGACGGAAGGTATGGATGCCAAAGCCTTCCATGGTGCGATAGCTGCGCGGAATGCCGCGGTCTGACATCGCCCACATCACGTTGTGTAAGGTTTCAGGCTGCAGGGAGACATAGTCCCAGAAGGTGTCGTGCGCGCTTTGTCCCTGCGGTATGGCCCAGTGGGGCTCCGGTTTTACCGCATGGACAAAGTCAGGAAATTTATGCGCATCCTGAATGAAGAACACCGGGGTGTTATTGCCCACCAGATCGAAAATACCCTCTTCGGTATAAAACTTGGTGGCAAAGCCGCGGATATCCCGGACGGTATCTGCCGAACCCGCGCCGCCCTGTACGGTGGAGAAGCGCACAAATACCGGAGTGATTTTGTCCGGATCGGAGAGGAAATCCGCTTTGGTGATCGCTTTCAGGCTCTTATAGGGCTGGAAGTAGCCGTGCGCAGCGGAACCGCGCGCGTGGACGATGCGTTCCGGTATCCGCTCGTGGTCGAAATGGGTGATTTTTTCCCGCAGGATAAAATCTTCCAGCAGGGTTGGCCCGCGCGCGCCTGCGCGAAGGGAGTTCTGATCGTCAGCAATGCGCACGCCCTGATTGGTGGTCAGCGCAAAACCTTCGCCGCCTTTGCGGTGCGGCTCAAGCGATTTCAGCTTCTCGTTTCCCGTCTCCGGCGATTTCATGCTTCCCGGTGCGGTAGGCTGTTCGCCCGGTGCAGAGGGGCCAGGGGAGGGGCGATGAGAGCCGTCAGCAGGGGCGAGAGAGTCCATACCCGGTTGAGATTCCTCAGTGCCATGAATCGGTGATTGATGTGTTTTATCTTTGTTCGACATTGCACGCTTCTCCTTTATCCATTGCTAAAAACCCTATTAAGGATAGAACAATGTCGCGAGATGGCTCGCGAACTAAGAGTTTTCACATGCCGTCATTGACGAAAGGAGCCTTCTCACCCACTCGGGGCGCGACGGAAGGCAGCAGGATCGGCTATCATAGAATTTTCCTGCTTCAAGAATTTGCTTTAGTGAACCAGTCGCTTATGAAACCTCTTCGTCAACAAAACCGCCAGGTTATTAGCTATGTGCCCCGCGTTGAGCCCGCGCCGCCTGACCATGCCCTGAAAGTGGAGGGTTTTCGCGATGTCTGGCAGCTTCGGGGGAAATACGTGGCCTTCGTGCTGATCGGCGAACATTTCCGCCGCTCGCCCACGTTTACGGTGCCGGAGTCAGCGCAGCGGTGGGCGATGCAGATCCGCCAGGATGAAGAGGTTGAAGAATAACAGCCATAAAAAAACCGCCATCAGGCGGTTTTTTTATTTCTACCGAGTTTAACGGTGCGCCAGCTCGGCGTCGTCTTCACTTTCCAGAATCGCTTTGTCGGTCTGCTTCAGCCACTGGCTGGTCAGCGTACCGGCGGTCATGGAGCCGCTTACGTTCAGCGCGGTACGGCCCATGTCGATCAGCGGCTCAACGGAGATCAGCAGCGCGACCAGCGTCACGGGCAGGCCCAGCGCGGGCAGCACAATCAGCGCGGCGAAGGTTGCGCCACCGCCAACGCCCGCAACGCCTGCGGAGCTTACGGTAACAATCCCGACCAGCGTGGCGATCCAGACCGGATCCAGCGGGTTAATCCCAACGGTAGGGGCGACCATCACGGCCAGCATCGCCGGATACAGACCCGCACAGCCGTTCTGACCAATGGTGGCACCAAAGGAGGCAGAGAAGCTGGCGATGGATTCAGGCACGCCCAGACGGCGGGTTTGCGCTTCAACGTTCAGCGGAATAGACGCGGCGCTGGAACGGCTGGTGAAGGCAAAGGTCAGTACCGGCCAGACTTTACGGAAGTATTTCAGCGGGCTGACGCCGTTTACGCCCAGCAGGATGCCGTGCACCACGAACATAATGCCCAGGCCCAGATAGGAGGCGACAACGAAGCTGCCCAGCTTGATGATGTCCTGCAGGTTAGAGCCGGCAACCACTTTGGTCATCAGCGCCAGCACGCCGTAAGGCGTCAGCTGCATCACCAGACGCACCAGCTTCATCACCCAGCTTTGCAGGGTGTCAATCGCGGTCAGCACGCGTTCGCCTTTAGGCGCGTCGTCTTTCAGCAGCTTCAGCGCCGCTACGCCCAGGAACGCGGCGAAAATAACCACGCTGATGATCGAGGTTGGGCTCGCACCGGTCAGGTCAGCAAACGGGTTCTTCGGAATGAAGGAGAGCACCATCTGCGGCACGGTCAGGTCAGCCACTTTACCAACATAGTTGGTTTGAATCGCGGTAAGACGCGCCGTTTCAGCGGTACCCTGAACCAGACCTTCTGCGGTCAGGCCAAACAGGTTGGTGACCAGCACACCCACCAGCGCGGCAATCAGCGTAGTGAACAGCAGCGTACCAATGGTCAGGAAGCTGATTTTTCCCAGCTGCGTGGCGTTATGCAGGCGGGCCACGGCGCTCAGAATAGAGGCGAACACCAGCGGCATAACGATCATCTGCAGCAGCTGGACATAGCCGTTACCGACGATGTTGAACCACTGAATAGAATCTTTCAGAACTGGATTATCGGAGCCATAAATTGCCTGTAATGCCAGACCAAATACGACACCCATGGCCAGACCAACCAGCACTTTTTTCGCCAGGCTCCACTGTTTGTGGCGCGCCTGCGCGAGAAGCAATAGCAATACAGCGAACACAACGACGTTCGCGATGAGTGGAAAATTCATCCCCGTTCTCCTGATTTATTATTGGGTCGGTTTTTACCGATCCTGTTGGCGGAAGGTTAGCAGAAGTGTGATGTAGCGCTTATATCCAAATGGAATGGTTTATGACAAATGGGATAATTTTGTCGGTTTACTGTTCAATCTGGTGATGAATAAAGCGATTAAACTGAAATTGCAGCGAATTAATCATCTGGGATGACCAGCGAACTGCACTGTTTTCGGGCAAGGTTTGCGGCATCCAGACGGCGTAAGCAAACAGCGCCATGCACAATACGCGCTCAAGCTGGTTTCCTTTCTGCGGTGCGAGGATGGGAAAACGGAAACGCCAGCGGCAGGGCCACAGCAGCGGCACGCCCGCAGGCGTCAGCATATCGGCGAGAATATGGCTTAAATAGCCCAGCACCATCCCCTGGATGGCATCGGCGGGGACTATCCAGCTTTCGGGCACCTTCAAATAGAAAAGCGTCAGCAGGCCAAACACGGCCAGCAAGCTGTGCGTAAACCCCCGATGGCCGAACGCGCGGGCGATGGGTTTCGACACCCACTTCAGGCGTTGTCCGAGGAAGGACTTGGGGTGGTCAATGTCGGGCAGCAGACAGGTCAATACGGCGGAAGGGACAATATGCCACCAGTCCCCCTGTGCCAGCACGGGGGTGAGTTCAGCGTTTTTGGCAAATACTGCGCACGCAATAGAAAAAAGCAGGTGGCCTTCCGCCGTCATGATAAAACCCACAAAACTGTCAATTCATACAGTATAGGGTTTTTATACAGTAGGCGGAAGAGGTGACGGTGTAACTGTTTGTCACAAACCGGAGAAGGGCGTTAACTGCCCTGCAGATGATGCACCGTGAGTTCTGCCAGCGAGTTAAGCTTAACGTCGGCGAGGGCAAACCGGGGGTCGTGACGGCCTTCTTCAGCGGGCACCACAATGGAGCGCATCCTTGCAGCCTTCGACGCCACCATACCGTTAACGGAATCTTCCAGCGCAACGCAGTTGAGGGGATCCAGGCCCAGCTTTGCGGCACAGTCCAGATAGACCTGCGGGTGCGGCTTGCTGTAAGGCAATTTTTCAGCGGACGCCAGCGCGTCGAAACTGTCGCGCAGTTCAAACATCGTGAGCACTTTTTCCAGCATATGCAGCGGTGAAGCCGAGGCCAGTCCGACCTTCAGCCCCTGGGCTTTACACAGCGCGACGGCCTCACGTACGCCGGGCAGCAGCGGCCTGTTCTCTTCCACCAGAGAAATGGCGCGGCTGATAATGCGTGCGGTCACCTCATCGCGATTGGGACCTACCCAAGGCTGTTGGGCAAACCACAGGTCAACCACCATATCGATGCGCAGGCCCAGCGTATCGGGAAGTTCATTACGGCGGCTGATATCCACGCCCAGGCTGGCCATAACGTCCAGTTCGGCGCGATCCCACAGCGGTTCGGAATCGATCAGTAATCCATCCATGTCAAAAATTGCGGCAAGAATTTGGCGCGGTGTCGACATCACAACGTCTCCTTATCCAGGGTGTTCGACAGACGATACGTGCTAAGCACACTCTGCAATTTAGCATATTGCTTTTAAAGAGCGGGCGAAATTGATGACCAGCAGGTAGACTTAGGCACAAATAACGCGTCTTTATGAAGAGGAACTGATGACGTATCAACAAGCTGGACGCATTGCGGTCTTAAAACGTATTGCTGGCTGGGTGATTTTTATTCCTGCCGTCATTTCTACGCTGATTTCTGTACTCAAATTTATGTACGACCACAGCGAAAAACAGCCGGGTATCAATGCGGTAATGCTTGATTTCGCTCATGTCATGATTGAGATGATGCGTTTTAATACGCCATTTTTGAATGTCTTCTGGTTTAACTCACCCACCCCGGATTTTCATCAACAGCTGAATATCGGCTTTTGGGTGATATATGCCCTGATCTTTGTCGCGCTGGCATTACAGGCCTCTGGCGCGAGAATGAGTCGCCAGACGCGCTTTTTACGCGAAGGCGTTGAGGATCAGTTGATTCTGGAGCAGGCCAAAGGCCCGGAAGGAATGAGTCGGGAGCAGATTGAATCCCGCATTGTTGTGCCGCGTCACACCATTTTCCTGCAAATTTTCCCGCTCTATATCCTTCCCGTGATTATCATTGTGGCGGGATACTTCTTCTTCTCACTGCTCGGTTTTCTGTAAGCGATAAGGGTGGCGGCAAGGCCACCCGTTATCTTCTCAGGCGGCAAGCATACGCTCGAGTGCCCGCTGCGCGTTAACAAGGTGTTCTCCGCCAAAAAGAATGGCACGGTTCATCAGCGTATAAAGCTGATACACCGGCTGGCGGTCGAGGAAACCGGGCGGGAGGGGGGAAACAGACTGGTATCCGTCGTATATTTGCGGCGGCTGCTCAGGATGAAGCGGCAGCATGGCAAGATCGCACTCTCTGTCACCCCAGTAGCAGGCCGGGTCAAAGATGTACGGGCCGTTGGGACCCAGCGCGCAGTTATTGGACCACAAATCGCCGTGAAGCATAGACGCCTGAGGCTGGTGGGATGCCAGACGCTGTTGAACGTGCTCGACGATGGCGTCGATATTGCCAAATTCCAGCCCTTTCTCGGCGGCTAGCTCTAGCTGCCAGCCAATGCGCTGCTCGGCAAAAAATGTCGACCAGCGACGCTGCCAGGCATTGGGCTGTGGCGTGGTGGAGAGATCGTTGTCAAAGTCGAGACCAAACTGCGGCTGGTCGCTCCATTGATGCAGGCGCGCCAACTGTTGGCCAAGGATGAACGCATTATGGGCATCCAGCGGGCGGGCGGGGAGATATTCCATCACCAGGAAGCTGTAGTCGCGGTCGCTCCCCACGGCCAGAACCTGCGGGACCGTGACCGTTTTACTGCGGGACAACAGCTCCAGCTGGTCGGCTTCGGCGGTAAATATTGGAAGCAGCTCTCGCTCATCGCATTTAACGAAGAGATCGCGCCCAGCGTAGCGTAAATGCCACGCGGCGTGGATCTCACCGCCTGGCAGTTCGTTACGCAGTTCAATTTCACCTTCACCCAGCTGCTCACGTAAAAGATGACTGATAGCCTGCCACATGTTGTCTCTCCCATGTTGTCTGCCAGATCATAAAGTTAGCGCATAACTGCGGTAAAAAAATACGAACTAACGCACACCTGAGCGGTTTAAATTCATACTGCGCACTTATTGTTCTTTTTTTCGCCAGCTTTCCCAGGTATCCACGTCAATTTCGGCAGGCTTGTCGGTCACGCTCTCCACCAGACTGGCGGCCAGCGCATGAACCTCTTCCTGACTCAGGGCGCCGATCAGACCAAATGTCAGGGTGCCTAAATCATGAATGTTGCCCTCGTCATCCGTCAGCGTGAGGAGAAAATTAGCCCGGGTGAAAGCATTGTTGAGCTCATTCAGCTCGGTTAGCGATGCTTCATGAAGGTTGATGGTCACGACGTGGCGTGTGATGTCACCACTGCTCATAATTCACCTCATTGTTATCATGGAAGTTTTCTTAGCATAGTCGATAGTTTGCGTTTGGCGACTCAGAGACGACATTCCCCTCCGTAACGACGAAGGGGAACAGGCGTTAATTTCGGGACAGGTAATCGACGATTTTTTGCGTATCGGCAAGCGAACAGAGACGCGTGCCCTGGTTGATGGTGGCGGCGCTACCCGCCGCCACGCCGTAGCGTGTCATTTCGAGCAGAGAGGCGCCCTGCGCCAGTTTTAGCGTCATCGCACCCACCATGCTATCGCCAGCGCCAACCGTGCTCTGGCTCTTCATCGGCGGTGGGACAACCTGAACGGACGACGATTCATCGACTGCCAGCGCCCCCTGAGGGCCAAGGGAGACGACTACGCGCCGCGCTTTACCGCTTCGCACCAGCTCCTGCGCGGCGGTGCGCACATCATCAGGCTGCGTCAGTTCGCGGTTGACCAGCGCGCTTAACTCTTTCTGGTTGGGTTTGACCAGCTCCAGATTGCCCGGCACCAGAGCCGCCTGCAGGGCCTCGCCGCTGCTGTCGACTATGCAGCGGATACCGCGCTGCTGCGCGGCCTGAATCAGCGCCGTCAATTTTTCCGTGCTTACGCCGGGCGGCAGGCTGCCGCTTACCACCAGCAGCGCGCCGCTTTCTATTGTCAGCACTTTCTCTTCAAGCTGACGAAACTCGTCATCGCTGAGTTTCGCGCCCGGCATGACAAAACGGTACTGCTCGCCGCTGGATTCTACGTGGACATGCAGGTTTTGCCGCGTCCAGTCTTTCGCCTCAACGGTTTCAACGGCCACCTGTTCATCGGCCAGCAGAGAGACCAGGTATTCACCGGTAGCACCGCCTGCGGGAAAAATTGCCGTGGCTTTGCCGCCGAGGTGTGTAATGGCGCGCGCCACGTTGATCCCGCCGCCGCCGGGCTCAAAGACCGGGGCGCTGCAGCGCAATTTACCTTCCGGGTAAATCTGCGGCGTCAGGGTGGCGGAATCCAGGGAAGGGGAGAGCGTCAGAGTATAAATAGAAACCATCATTACCTCCTTTTAGCATGGGTTCTTATTAGCCTGGCACCATTTGTCAGGAAGGCAATGTAAATAACAGTATGATTTTAAATATGAATACTGACGAAAAGTGAGGCGGGGGATATATAAAATAAAACGCTTTTTGAGATCGTTCTTATTCAAAAAATGAAATAAGAAAACATTGCTATGTTATTTGCGGCTTTTTATAATTTGTTACCTTTCTCTGGACGCCTTGTCATTGATCCTCAAGAAAGATTCCGGGACCGTGTGGTCTCTTTTTTTGTTGTACGGACTCCTTAATAAAATGAAGCTTTTAAAGACAGTGCCCGCTGCACTGATGCTGGCGGGTGGCGTGTTTGCGGCTATGAACGCGACCGCTGATGATACCGTTTTTACTGTCATGGACGATCCTTCCACCGCGAAAAAACCGTTTGAAGGTAACCTGAACGCCGGATACCTGGCACAATCCGGTAACACGAAAAGCTCTTCTCTGACGGCGGACAGTACGCTCACCTGGTACGGTAATACCACCGCCTGGTCTCTGTGGGGTAATGCCAGCAACACTTCCGCTAACGACGAACGTTCTTCCGAGAAGTATGCGGTAGGCGGACGTAGCCGTTACAACATGACCGACTATGACTACCTGTTTGGTCAGGCAAGCTGGTTAACCGACCGGTACAACGGTTATCGCCAGCGCGATGTATTCACCGCCGGTTATGGTCGCCAGTTCCTGAACGGTCCGGTACACAGCTTCCGTTTTGAATTCGGTCCGGGTGTGCGTTATGACGAGTACACCAATGGCGATACCAAAACCCAACCGCTCGGTTACGCTTCCGGTACCTATGCCTGGCAGATGACTGACAACACCAAATTTACCCAGGGTGTTTCTGTATTTGGTGCCGACGATACGACGCTGAACTCTGAGACGGCGCTGAACGTGGCTATCAACGAACACTTTGGCCTGAAAGTCGCCTACAACGTGACCTGGAACTCTTCACCACCAGAATCTGCACCGGATCATACCGACCGCAGAACCACGGTTTCACTGGGTTATAGAATGTAATAAAAGCGGGCCGATGATGATGTCGGCCCGTTTATTGTCTGCGGTCTTTTGACGTCCCTTCTGATGACTTGTCTTCGCCCCTAGCCCCAAATCATTGCCGCCCAACGGAGTAGCAGCATTGCGCCGCAGATGGCAATCAGCACCAGCACCATTTTCCAGTGTTTTACGGCAAATCGTTTAGTTGGCATAACCTAATCCTTGTTGGTTGATATCCCCAGTCTACCAAACAGGGCCGAAATATGCCCCTTCTCAGGAACGATTGGGTTATGCCAGCGTAGGGTTCGGCTCAGAACCAGTGGAATCGTTCGGCGAGAATCAACAATAAACCTGTGGCGGAAAGGATGTTCAATATCACAACCGTTCTACTGGATACGTTCATGGTATGCACCTTTGGGTTTATAGACCTGTTCAAGAGTAGCCCAGCATCTTTGAAATGCGAGCGCAGGGGAGAAGCAACCTGCAAATTCGTGCGAAAGCGCCAGCCCATCAATCTGGCCGCAGAGGGTGCAATCTCCTTGCCGTTAGTGTTAACATTACGTCGCTTGCCGTAAATCCACATTAATCTGAATTCGGCTGGTGAATGATGACGAACCAATTTGACGATTGTTGGTCAGATGGTGTCGTAATCTATTGTCAAATCACGATTATTTTCTTTGTATATGCTCTTATGTGTGGGGCATCACTGCAAATAAGGATATAAAATGCCTGTAATTACTCTTCCTGATGGCAGCCAACGCCATTTCGACCGTGCTGTTAGCCCAATGGATGTTGCCCTGGACATTGGTCCTGGTCTCGCGAAAGCGACTATCGCTGGCCGCGTTAACGGTGAGCTGGTGGATGCTTCCGATCTGATCGAAAACGATGCGACGCTTGCAATCATCACCGCGAAAGACGAAGAAGGTCTGGAGATCATTCGTCACTCCTGCGCGCACCTGTTAGGCCATGCCATCAAACAGCTGTGGCCAAACACCAAAATGGCGATCGGTCCGGTTATCGACAATGGTTTCTACTACGACGTTGACCTTGACCACACCCTGACTCAGGAAGATATCGACGCGCTCGAAAAACGCATGCACGAGCTCGCCGAAACGAACTATGACGTCATCAAGAAGAAAGTCAGCTGGCACGAAGCGCGTGAAACCTTCGTGAAGCGCGGCGAGAGCTACAAGGTCTCTATTCTTGACGAAAACATTTCGCATGATGACAAGCCTGGCTTGTACCATCACGAAGAATACGTCGACATGTGCCGTGGACCTCACGTGCCGAACATGCGCTTCTGTCATCACTTTAAGCTGATGAAGATCGCAGGCGCCTACTGGCGTGGCGACAGCAACAACAAGATGTTGCAGCGTATCTATGGTACCGCGTGGGCCGATAAAAAAGCCCTGAACGCGTACCTGCTGCGCCTGGAAGAGGCGGCGAAGCGTGACCACCGTAAAATCGGTAAGCAGCTTGACCTGTACCACATGCAGGAAGAAGCGCCGGGCATGGTGTTCTGGCATAACGACGGCTGGACTATCTTCCGTGAACTGGAAACTTTCGTACGCTCCAAGCTGAAAGAGTACCAGTATCAGGAAGTGAAAGGCCCGTTCATGATGGACCGTGTGCTGTGGGAAAAAACCGGCCACTGGGACAACTACAAAGATGCGATGTTCACCACCTCGTCTGAGAACCGTGAATACTGCATCAAGCCAATGAACTGCCCGGGCCACGTTCAGATCTTCAACCAGGGTCTGAAGTCCTACCGCGACCTGCCGCTGCGTATGGCGGAGTTCGGTAGCTGCCACCGTAACGAGCCATCAGGTGCGCTGCACGGTCTGATGCGTGTTCGTGGCTTTACTCAGGATGATGCGCATATCTTCTGTACTGAAGATCAGGTCCGTGACGAAGTTAACGCCTGTATTCGTATGGTCTACGATATGTACAGCACCTTTGGCTTCGAGAAGATCGTAGTCAAACTCTCAACGCGTCCGGAAAAACGTATCGGTAGCGATGAGACATGGGATCGCGCAGAAGCGGATCTCGCCGTGGCGCTGGAAGAGAACGGCATTCCGTTCGAATACCAGCTGGGCGAGGGCGCATTCTACGGTCCGAAAATTGAATTTACCCTGTATGACTGCCTCGATCGCGCATGGCAGTGCGGTACTGTACAGCTGGACTTCTCCCTGCCGCAGCGTTTAAGCGCCTCTTATGTTGGCGAAGACAACGAGCGTCAGGTACCGGTAATGATTCACCGTGCAATTCTCGGTTCTCTGGAGCGCTTCATCGGCATCCTGACCGAAGAGTTCGCTGGCTTCTTCCCAACCTGGCTTGCGCCAGTGCAGGTCGTGGTGATGAACATTACCGATTCTCAGGCGGATTACGTTAAAGAATTGACGCAGAAACTACAAAATGCGGGCATTCGCGTAAAAGCAGACTTGAGAAATGAGAAGATTGGCTTTAAAATCCGCGAGCACACTTTACGTCGTGTCCCGTATATGTTGGTCTGTGGTGATAAAGAGGTGGAAGCAGGCAAAGTTGCCGTTCGCACCCGCCGTGGTAAAGACCTGGGCAGCCTGGACGTAAGTGAAGTGATTGAGAAGCTGCAACAAGAGATTCGCAGCCGCAGTCTTCAACAACTGGAGGAATAAGGTATTAAAGGCGGAAAACGAGTTCAAACGGCACGTCCGAATCGTATCAATGGCGAGATTCGCGCCCAGGAAGTTCGCTTAACAGATCTTGAAGGTGAACCACTGGGGATTGTGAGTCTGAGAGAAGCGATCGAAAAAGCTGAAGAAGCTGGAGTAGATTTAGTTGAAATCAGCCCTAACGCCGAACCGCCAGTTTGTCGTATCATGGACTACGGCAAGTTCCTTTATGAAAAGAGTAAGTCTTCTAAGGAACAGAAGAAGAAGCAAAAAGTTATCCAGGTTAAGGAAATCAAATTCCGTCCTGGTACCGACGATGGCGATTATCAGGTAAAACTCCGCAGCCTGATTCGCTTTCTGGAAGATGGCGATAAGGCCAAGATCACACTGCGTTTCCGCGGTCGTGAGATGGCCCACCAACAGATTGGTATGGAAGTGCTTAACCGCGTCCGTGACGATCTGAGTGAACTGGCAGTAGTCGAATCCTTCCCTACGAAGATCGAAGGCCGCCAGATGATCATGGTGCTCGCTCCTAAGAAGAAACAGTAAGGCCTTCAAGCAGCAAAATCTGTGGAGCCTTCGGGTTTCATAGGTTTTGTTCGCCTATGTTTCGTTTATTTAACAATGCGAAGTGGAAGTTATTAAGATGCCAAAAATTAAGACCGTACGCGGTGCTGCTAAGCGCTTCAAAAAAACCGGTGGTGGTGGATTTAAGCGTAAGCACGCAAACCTGCGTCATATTCTGACCAAAAAATCTACTAAGCGTAAACGTCACCTGCGTCCAAAAGGCCTCGTTTCTAAAGGCGATCTGGGTCTGGTTATCGCGTGCCTGCCGTACGCATAAGCCGTTAACGTTTAATTTTTTACTAAGAATATAGATACAGGAGAGCACATATGGCTCGCGTAAAACGTGGTGTAATTGCACGTGCACGTCACAAGAAAATTTTGAAACAAGCTAAAGGCTACTACGGTGCGCGTTCACGCGTATACCGCGTTGCCTTCCAGGCTGTTATCAAAGCAGGTCAGTACGCTTACCGTGACCGTCGTCAGCGTAAGCGTCAGTTCCGTCAACTGTGGATTGCGCGTATCAACGCAGCAGCACGTCAGAACGGTATTTCTTACAGCAAATTCATCAACGGCCTGAAAAAAGCCTCTGTTGAAATCGACCGTAAGATCCTGGCTGACATCGCAGTATTCGACAAAGTAGCGTTCACCGCTCTGGTCGAAAAAGCGAAAGCAGCACTGGCATAAGCCAGTTGAGAGAGGGGGCTTTGCTCCCTCTTTTCATTTAACACCATCAGAAGATTGACATTTATCCGTCCAGGCTTTTCAATAAGGTCTTAACGGTTTTTACCAGACAAGGTAACGCAAGCATGAATGCTGCTATTTTCCGCTTCTTCTTTTACTTTAGCACCTGATTTCAGGAGGCTAGCGCGTGAAAGATGAAACGAAAAACAGCGCCAGATAAGCCTCCCGATGGAGGCTTTTTTTGTGCCTGAATTTGAGAGAATAACTCCACCAAATCGGTGTCTGCACCGACATAATGAGGAAAATCATGTCACATCTCGCAGAGCTGGTTGCCAGTGCAACAGCCGCCATTAATCAGGCCTCAGATGTTGCCGCGTTAGACAATGTCCGCGTCGAATATCTTGGGAAGAAAGGGCACCTGACCCTTCAGATGACAACCCTGCGTGAGCTGCCGGCAGAAGAACGCCCGGCAGCAGGTGCGGTGATTAACGAAGCCAAAGAGCAGGTACAGCAGGCGCTGAACGCGCGTAAAGCCGAGCTGGAAAGCGCGGTGCTGAATGCGCGTCTGGCCGCAGAGACGATCGACGTTTCTCTGCCGGGTCGCCGTATCGAAAACGGTGGTCTGCACCCGGTTACCCGCACCATCGATCGCATTGAAAGTTTCTTCGGTGAGCTCGGCTTTACCGTGGCGACTGGCCCGGAAATCGAAGATGATTACCACAACTTCGACGCCCTGAACATTCCTGGCCATCATCCGGCACGCGCTGACCACGACACTTTCTGGTTCGACGCTACGCGTCTGCTGCGTACTCAGACCTCCGGCGTTCAGATCCGTACCATGAAGGAGCAGGAGCCGCCAATCCGTATTATCGCGCCGGGCCGCGTCTATCGTAACGACTACGATCAGACCCACACCCCAATGTTCCACCAGATGGAAGGTCTGATTGTTGATAAAAACATCAGCTTCACCAACCTGAAGGGCACGCTGCACGATTTCCTGAACAACTTCTTTGAGGAAGATCTGCAGGTTCGTTTCCGTCCGTCCTACTTCCCGTTCACCGAACCGTCTGCGGAAGTTGACGTGATGGGTAAAAACGGCAAATGGCTGGAAGTGCTGGGCTGCGGCATGGTGCATCCAAACGTGCTGCGCAACGTGGGTATCGATCCGGAAGTTTACTCCGGCTTTGCCTTCGGCATGGGCATGGAGCGTCTGACCATGCTGCGTTACGGCGTGACCGACTTACGTGCATTCTTCGAAAACGATCTGCGTTTCCTCAAACAGTTTAAATAAGGGCAGGACAGAACAATGAAATTCAGTGAACTGTGGTTACGCGAGTGGGTGAACACCACCCTGGACAGCGACGCGCTTTCTAACCAGATCACCATGGCAGGTCTGGAAGTCGACGGCGTTGAGCCGGTTTCCGGTGCCTTCAACGGCGTGGTCGTTGGCGAAGTGGTCGAGTGCGGCCAGCACCCGAATGCTGACAAACTGCGCGTAACAAAAGTAAACGTGGGCGGTGACCGTCTGCTGGATATCGTCTGCGGTGCGCCAAACTGCCGTCAGGGCCTGAAGGTGGCCGTGGCGACCGTCGGTGCGGTGCTGCCGGGTGATTTCAAAATTAAAGCGGCTAAGCTGCGCGGCGAGCCGTCTGAAGGCATGCTGTGCTCCTTCTCCGAGCTGGGTATTTCCGACGATCACAACGGCATTATTGAGCTGCCGCTGGATGCGCCAATCGGCACCGATATCCGTGAATACCTGAAGCTTGATGACAACACTATCGAAATCAGCGTCACGCCAAACCGTGCCGACTGCTTAGGTATCATCGGCGTGGCGCGCGACGTGGCCGTGCTGAACCAGACTGAGCTGAACGCGCCGGAAATCGCGCCGGTTGAAGCGACCATCAGTGACGTGCTGCCTATCCAGGTTGACGCTGCGGATGCTTGCCCGCGCTACCTCGGTCGCGTGGTGAAAGGCATCAACGTGAAAGCGCCAACTCCGCTGTGGATGAAAGAGAAGCTGCGCCGCTGCGGTATTCGCTCTATCGACGCCGTGGTCGACGTGACCAACTACGTTCTGCTGGAGCTGGGCCAGCCAATGCACGCGTTCGATAAAGACCGTATCGACGGCGGCATCGTTGTGCGCATGGCGAAAGAGGGCGAAACCCTGGTTCTGCTCGACGGCAGCGAAGCGAAACTGAACGCCGACACCCTGGTGATTGCTGACCACAGCAAAGCGCTGGCAATGGGCGGTATCTTCGGGGGCGAGCACTCGGGCGTCAACGACGAGACGCAAAACGTCCTGCTGGAATGCGCGTTCTTCAGCCCGCTCTCCATCACCGGTCGCGCACGCCGCCACGGCCTGCATACCGATGCCTCTCACCGCTACGAGCGCGGCGTTGACCCGGCACTGCAGTACAAAGCGATGGAACGTGCGACCCGCCTGCTGATCGACATCTGCGGCGGTGAAGCGGGCCCGGTTATCGACGTCACCAACGAAGCGGCCCTGCCGAAGCGTGCGACCATCACCCTGCGCCGCAGCAAGCTGGATCGCCTGATTGGTCACCACGTTGCCGATGCGCAGGTAACCGACATCCTGAAACGTCTGGGCTGTGAAGTAACCGAAGGCCAGGACGAATGGAAAGCCGTTGCGCCATCATGGCGTTTCGACATGGAAATTGAAGAAGATCTGGTGGAAGAAGTGGCCCGCGTTTACGGCTACAACAACATCCCTGACGAGCCTGTCCAGGCAGGTCTGGTGATGGGCACCCACCGCGAAGCCGACCTGTCCCTGAAGCGCGTGAAAACCATGCTGAACGACAAAGGCTACCAGGAAGTGATCACCTACAGCTTCGTTGATCCAAAGCTGCAGCAGCTGATCCACCCGGGTCAGGAGGAGCTGATCCTGCCAAGCCCAATTTCCAGCGAAATGTCCGCGATGCGTCTGTCTCTGTGGACGGGCCTGCTGGGCACTGTCGTTTATAACCAGAATCGCCAGCAAAACCGCGTGCGAATTTTCGAAAGCGGTTTGCGCTTTGTACCGGATAATCAGGCAAATTTAGGCATCCGTCAGGATCTCATGCTGGCTGGCGCCATCAGCGGCAACCGCTATGAAGAGCACTGGGACCTGGCAAAAGGCACGGTTGATTTCTACGATATGAAGGGCGATCTGGAAGCGATTCTGGATCTGACCGGTAAATTATCTGAAATTGAATTCCGCGCAGAAGCTATCCCGGCTCTGCATCCGGGCCAGAGCGCAGCTATCTATTTAGACGGCAAACGCGTTGGTTTTATTGGGGTTGTTCACCCTGAGCTGGAGCGTAAGCTGGATCTGAACGGCCGTACCATCGTGTTCGAGCTGGAATGGAACCCGGTGGCTGACCGTGTTATTCCTCAGGCTCAGGACGTCTCCCGCTTCCCGGCAAACCGCCGTGATATCGCGGTTGTGGTCGCGGAAAATGTGCCTGCAGCAGATATTTTGGCCGAATGTAAGAAAGTTGGCGTAAATCAGGTAGTTGGCGTAAACTTATTTGACGTGTACCGCGGCAAGGGCGTAGCAGAAGGTTTCAAGAGCCTCGCTATTAGCCTTATCCTTCAGGATACCAGCCGTACACTCGAAGAAGAGGAGATTGCCGCTACCGTCGCCAAATGTGTAGAGGCATTAAAAGAGCGATTCCAGGCATCATTGAGGGATTGAACCTATGGCGCTTACAAAAGCTGAAATGTCAGAATATCTGTTTGATAAGCTTGGGCTTAGCAAACGGGATGCCAAAGAGCTGGTAGAGCTGTTTTTCGAAGAGATCCGTCGTGCTCTGGAAAATGGTGAGCAGGTAAAACTCTCCGGTTTTGGCAATTTTGATTTGCGAGACAAAAACCAACGTCCGGGCCGCAACCCGAAGACGGGGGAAGATATTCCCATTACAGCCCGCCGCGTGGTGACCTTCAGACCCGGCCAGAAGTTGAAAAGCCGTGTCGAAAACGCAACGCCCAAAGCAGAGTAATATGAACTAACTAAAAAGGCCGCCCACGCGGCCTTTTTTCTTTGCGCTCTCCGGCAAACCCGCCGTAAAATCAATTACATCTCTCGCTACTAAAACCGTACACATGCTTGATTATGCCCATCGCCAGCACCGTTCCGATAAGCGTCACCTGCTTTTGCTGGTGCTGTTGCTCATTGTCGCCGCGGGCGTGAGCCTCTGCGCGGGCGACAGATGGATCGGGCCTGAAAGCTGGTGGGGGCCTGACGGGCAGCTCTTCGTCTGGCAAATTCGCCTGCCGCGCACCGTCGCGGTGGTTCTGGTCGGCGCCGCGCTGGCGCTGTGCGGCACCATAATGCAGGCGTTGTTTGATAACCCTCTGGCGGAGCCCGGGCTGCTCGGCGTGTCAAACGGCGCAGGCGTAGGCCTGATTGCGGCGGTGATGCTGGGTGGGGGAGAACTCTCCGGATGGAGTATTAGCCTGAGCGCTATCCTCGGCGCGCTGCTAATCACCGCGATCCTTCTTCGTTTCGCCAGACGGCACTTATCGACCAGCCGCCTGCTGCTTGCCGGCGTGGCGCTGGGGATCATTTGTAGCGCGCTGATGACCTGGGCGGTCTACTTCTCAACATCCTTTGACTTGCGTCAGCTGATGTACTGGATGATGGGCGGCTTTGGCGGCGTTGACTGGCACCAGGGCTGGCTGATGGCGCTGCTGGTACCGGTTATCGTGTGGGCTGCCCTGCAGGCGCAGCCGCTGAATATGCTCGCGCTGGGTGAAACCTCTGCCCGCCAGCTCGGCATGCCGATTGGGTTCTGGCGTAATGTGCTGGTGATCGTCATTGGCTGGCTGGTCGGCGTCAGCGTGGCTCTGGCGGGCGCGATCGGTTTTATCGGGCTGGTTATTCCGCATATGCTGCGTCTGTGTGGCCTCACGGACCATCGGACCCTGCTTCCGGCCTCGGCGGTTGCCGGGGCCGTCACGCTGCTGGTGGCTGATATCATCGCCCGGCTTGCCCTGACGGCCGCAGAGCTGCCGATTGGCGTGGTGACCGCCACGCTGGGCGCGCCGGTATTTATCTGGCTACTATTAAAAGCTGGACGTTAATTCAACAAGCCGTAAGACAACCTGAGGGAATGCTATGCAGTCAGATATCCTGAATACTGAAGTGACCACCATTGATGGCGATAACACCACGCTGGAAGGCTACAAAGGCAACGTGCTGCTTATCGTCAACGTGGCATCCAAATGTGGCCTGACGCCGCAGTACGAACAGCTGGAGAACATTCAGAAGGCCTGGGAGAAAGACGGTTTCACCGTACTGGGCTTCCCGTGCAACCAGTTCCTGGGCCAGGAGCCGGGCAGCGAAGAGGAGATTAAAACCTTCTGCAGCACCACCTATGGCGTGACGTTCCCGATGTTCAGCAAAATCGATGTCAACGGCGAAGACCGCCATCCTCTGTATGCGAAGCTGATCGCTGCCGCGCCGAAGGCCGTTGCGCCGGAAGGAAGCGGTTTTTATGAACGCATGGCCAGCAAAGGCCGCGCGCCGCTTTACCCGGACGATATCCTGTGGAATTTTGAAAAATTCCTGATTGGCCGCGACGGCCAGGTCGTTCAGCGTTTTTCGCCGGACATGACCCCTGAAGATCCGATCGTCATGGAATCGATCAAGCTGGCGCTGGCGAAATAATGTCGTTGCTGATGCAGCTCACGGACGTTGCCGAGAGGGGACGTCTGGAACCGATAACCGGTACCATCAATGCGGGAGAAATCCTGCATCTTGTCGGGCCAAACGGTGCAGGGAAGAGCACGCTGCTGGCACGGATGGCAGGCATGACCGACGGAGAAGGGCAGATAACGCTGCTGGAGCATACGCTCGCCGACTGGTCACCGGTCTCGCTGGCGCACCGGCGCAGTTACCTCGTGCAGCAGCAGGTGCCGCCCTTTGCGATGCCGGTCTGGCACTATCTGATGCTGCATTTGCACGACAAACAACAGACGGCACTGCTGACGGACGTGGCCGCAGCCCTGGGGCTGGAAGATAAACTGTCCCGGCATGCCAGCCAGCTTTCCGGCGGAGAGTGGCAGCGGGTGCGTCTGGCGGCGGTCATTCTTCAGATCCACCCGGCAGGTAATCCTCACGGGCGAATGCTGCTTCTCGATGAACCCATGAGCGGTCTGGACGTGGCGCAGCAGGCGGCACTGGATACGCTGTTAAGCGCCCTGAGCCGAAAAGGTATCGCCGTGGTGATGAGCAGTCATGACCTCAACCACACCCTGCGTCATGCCCACCGGGTGTGGCTGCTGTCGCAGGGAAAGATGATCGCCAGCGGCGCGCGGGATCGGGTTCTTACGCCGCCCCATCTTGCCCGCGCGTACAACATGTCGTTCCGCAGGCTGGATATTGAGGGACATAAGATGCTGATTTCTACCGGGCAGACGTAACCGTTTCTTGCCTCTTAGCACAATTGCACGCTAAATTACGAAAAGAACAAAAAAAGCAGAGGATTCGTCTGAAAATGCGATTCTGGTTTCTCCTGATGGCCGCACTTTTTCTTGCGGGATGCAGTAGCCATCGTGCGCCGCCGCCTAACCCACGGCTTTCAGATTCGATCACCGTCATTGCCAGCCTCAACGATCAGCTGAGCAACTGGCGCGGCACGCCTTATCGCTACGGCGGAATGAGCCGCGGCGGCGTAGATTGTTCCGGCTTCGTTCTGATGACGTTCCGCGATAAGTTTGATTTACAGCTTCCGCGCGAAACGCGCAAGCAGGCCGAAATTGGCACTGAAATTGATAAAGACGATCTTCTCCCCGGGGACCTGGTTTTCTTCAAAACCGGATCGGGTGAAAGCGGTCTTCATGTGGGGATATATGATACAGACAATCAGTTCATTCACGCCTCGACAAGCCGCGGGGTGATGCGCTCTTCTCTTGATAATGTTTACTGGCGTAAAAATTTCTGGCAGGCACGACGTATATAGTCTTTGTCAGACACTTCTCTTATGACGGCATGGTATCTAATAAATCATGCCGTTTTTTCTCAAATAAGATGCTTAAAGTTAAATTTATCTAAAATTAGCGAATCCTGCATGTGTCTGTTTTATCTAAAACTGGCTATTATTCGGCAACCAGGATAAAATTATTTTAGATTCAGGGATAAATCTGAAAATAAATACGGAACTAATGAAATTAATCTTATTAAAATCAAGACAGTGGAATTGTGTCGGCAATTGCTCCAGGATGTCCTCTCTCATCTTTAATGCGGAGCGAGTGCAATGATTATTACGCTAGATAATGCTTACCAGTCTGAACTGCTGCTTCTGCCTGCTCGTAATAGCGCAGGGGAGCTTAAAGGTTTAGAGGTTCTGGTTAACTTTACTGGCGTCGGCAGCGATGTGCGGATCCCCACTGAGCTCGTTATCCCTCGGCTTTCAGCAGCTGAAGAGTTAGTGCTGTTTAACGAAAAATTGCAATTGCTTGATACCTGTAAACTGTTTTTTATTCAGCATCAGTTAATTGCATGGATCAATATTACACCTGCAATAGTTGAATTTTTATTAAGTAATGGAAACGCTGTTTCAATCCTTGAGCGTTACCCGTTTCTTGAGTTTACTGTTAATGAGAATTATCCAGGTTTAAATAACGGAAAGGACGATCTGCAGCTGGCGAGAATGGCAATCCATTTCCCGTTGGTCCTGGCAAACTTTGGCGCAGGTGCCGCATCGCTCAAAGCGGTCTATGATGGATTATTTAAACGGGTTATTCTCGACAAAGGCTTCATTCAGCAGCGTGCCCCGGAGCTCTCTTTTGAGCCCTTTATGCGCGCCATCCTCTGGCAAATCACGCCGCACTGCCAGTCAGTGATCGTCTCGGGCATTGACGACCACGGCCTGTTGCAACGCGTTTTGTCCTTCAATTTTGGCGCCATGCAGGGCGCACTCTGGCCAGCCGTCTCTGCGGAGCACGTTACATCGCTGGTTCAGCAGCGATAACCCTTGTTTTCGCCCGTGTTTAAGTCCGGGTAAACCCTCTACACTAAAAGCAGGAGGACTTATGACCCTGTCTTTTACTGCTCACTGGCATGACGAGTTGCCTGGCTTTTACACCGCACTCAAACCAACACCGTTACAAAATTCACGCCTTATCTGGCATAACGATTCGCTTGCAGAAGAGCTGGCCATTCCGCCTGAGCTGTTTCAGCTTTCAGAGGGCGCTGGCGTCTGGGGCGGTGAAACGCTTCTCGCCGGGATGCAACCTCTGGCTCAGGTCTATAGCGGACATCAGTTTGGCGTCTGGGCGGGGCAGTTGGGCGACGGCAGGGGGATCCTGCTCGGCGAACAACGGCTTCCCAACGGGGGAACGGTTGACTGGCACCTGAAAGGGGCAGGCCTTACTCCCTATTCGCGAATGGGCGACGGGCGCGCGGTGCTGCGTTCAACGATTCGCGAGTGCCTGGCGTCCGAAGCGATGCATGCCCTGGGTATTCCCACTACGCGCGCGCTGTCGATTATCACCAGCGATACGCCGGTAGCGCGCGAAACGGTGGAAAAAGGGGCAATGCTGATGCGTATTGCGCAAAGCCATTTGCGCTTCGGCCATTTCGAGCACTTTTACTATCGCCGCGAGCCGGACAAGGTTCGCCAGCTGGCTGATTTTGCCATTCGTCACCACTGGGCGCATTTGCAGAACGAGGCGGATAAATACGTTCTCTGGTTCAGGGATGTGGTTGCCCGTACCGCAAGCCTGATTGCCCGCTGGCAAACGGTGGGCTTTGCGCATGGCGTCATGAATACGGACAACATGTCGATCCTGGGGCTGACCTTTGATTACGGTCCGTTTGGTTTCCTGGACGATTATCAGCCTGGCTATATCTGCAACCACTCCGACTATCAGGGACGTTACAGCTTTGATAATCAGCCAGCGGTTGGCCTGTGGAACCTGCAGCGGCTTGCGCAAACCCTGTCGCCGTTCATCGACGTAGATGCCCTCAATGATGCGCTCGACAGCTATCAGGACATATTGCTGCGAGAATATGGCACGCTGATGCGCAACAAGCTGGGGCTGATGACGCAGGAGAGGGGCGATAACGACATTCTCAACGGTCTGTTTGCCCTGATGGCGCGCGAGGGCAGCGATTATACCCGTACCTTCCGGATGCTGAGCCAGACGGAGCAGCACAGTGCGGCCTCACCGCTGCGCGACGAGTTTATTGACAGACAGGCGTTTGACGACTGGTTTGCCACTTACCGCGCGCGGCTGCAGCAGGAGCAGGTAGATGACGCTGTCCGACAGACGCAGATGAACGCGACGAATCCAGCGATGGTGTTGCGCAACTGGCTGGCGCAGCGGGCGATTGAGCAGGCAGAGCAGGGTGAATACGACGAACTACACCGTTTGCATCTGGCGCTGCGCACGCCGTTTGCCGACCGGGATGATGACTACGTCAGCCGCCCGCCTGACTGGGGCAAGCGGCTGGAGGTCAGCTGCTCAAGCTAGCGATTTTGCCGGGTGGCGGCGTCGCCTTACCCGGCAAAAATTACTGCGCAACCCAGCCGCCATCCATATTCCACGCGGCGCCGCGAACGTTCACGGCGCCATCGCTGCACAAAAACAGCGCCAGTTCACCCAGCTGCTCCGGGGTAACAAACTCGCCCGAAGGCTGTTTCTCCGCGAGAAGCCGATCGCGAGCCAGCTCCGGCGGGACGCCTTCAGCGATGCGCTGGTCGATTTGCTGTTGCACCAGCGGCGTCAGTACCCAGCCGGGGCAGATGGTGTTGGCGGTAATACCGGTGCGGGCAGTTTCCAGCGCCAGCGATTTCGTAAAGCCCACTACGCCATGCTTGGCGGCCACGTAGGCTGACTTCTCTTTTGACGCGACCAGCCCGTGAACGGAGGCGATATTGATGATGCGCCCCCAGTTTTTCTCGCGCATGGCTGGCAGCGCCAGCCGGCTGGTGTGAAATACCGAGGAGAGATTAATGGCGATAATGTCGTTCCATTTCTCCACCGGAAACGCATCAACCGGGGCGACATGCTGTATCCCGGCGTTGTTGACAAGAATGTCCACGCCGCCAAACTGCGATTCGGCGTAGCGCATCATGGCTTCAATTTGCAGCACGTCACGCAGGTCCGCATCGTGATAGCCCGGCTTTTTGCCCAGTTGCGCAATCTCTTCTCTTGCTGATTCGCTGTCGCCGAAACCGTTGAGGATCAGCTGCGCTCCGGCCTTCGCCAGCACGCGGGCGATCCCAAGTCCAATGCCGCTGGTCGAGCCCGTCACCAGCGCGGTCTTACCGTTCAGATTCATCTTTCTCTCCTTACACAATGCCGGTCAGATAGAACACGGCAATGACAAAAAGCACTGCCAGACTTTTAATGAGGGTGATAGCGAAAATGCCGCCGTAGGCCTGACGATGGCTCAGGCCGGTAATCGCCAGCAGGGTAATCACCGCGCCGTTATGGGGAAGGGTATCCATCCCCCCGCTCGCCATCGAGGCCACGCGGTGCAGCACCTCAAGCGGGATATTGGCGGCGTGGGCGGCGGCGATAAACGAGTCTGACATGGCGGCGAGGGCAATGCTCATCCCGCCGGACGCCGAGCCGGTGATCCCCGCAAGCACCGTCACGCTGATGGCCTCATTCAGCAGCGGATTCGGGATGGCCGCCAGCGCTTTGGATAACACCAGGAACCCGGGCAGGGCGGCGATCACCGCGCCGAAACCGTATTCCGAGGCGGTATTCATCGCCGCCAGAATGGCACCGCTCACCGCGGTCCGGCTGCCTTCAGCCAGACGACCCCGAATATTGCGAAAGCCAAAAATCAGCACCAGCACGATACCGGAGATCAGCGCAGCCTCGACGGCCCAGATGGCGGTGATCTTGCCCACCTCGGTCACAATCGGTTTCGCCAGGCCGGGCAGAGTAAGCTCGTGGGTCGTGCCGTACCAGCCGGGGATCCAGCGGGTAAACAGCAGGTTCAGTATGCCCACCACAAGCAGCGGGGAGATAGCAATAAGCGGGTGCGGAAGGTTAATGTTATCCGGCGTCTCGGGTTCATTTTTCAGATCCGTGCCGTAGCCCTCGTTGTTATTGAACGCCTTACGACGCTGGCGCTCCAGCCAGAGCAGGCCAAAAACGATAATAAACAGAGAGCCGATAAGCCCCAGCCACGGCGCGGCCCAGGCGTTTGTGCCAAAGAAGCTGGTGGGGATGATATTCTGGATCTGCGGCGTGCCGGGCAGGGCGTCCATGGTAAACGAAAACGCCCCCAGCGCCACGGTGGCCGGGATCAGCCGCTTGGGGATGCCGCTCTGGCGGAACAGTTCCGCGGCAAAAGGGTAAACCGCAAACGCCACCACGAACAGCGACACGCCGCCGTAGGTTAACAGCGCGCACACCAGGACGATCACCGGAATGGCGTGGCGACGACCGAGGATCTGAATCGCGGCCGCGACGATAGATCGTGAGAAACCGGAAAGCTCAATCAGCTTGCCGAAAACGGCCCCCAGCAGGAACACAGGGAAGTAGAGCTTGACGAAGCCCACCATCTTTTCCATAAACAGGCCGGTAAACGTCGGGCCGACGGCACCCGGATCGGTCAGCAGCACGGCGCCGAGCGCCGCAATCGGCGCAAACAAAATAACGCTGTATCCGCGATAGGCCGCCAGCATCAGCAGCGCCAGCGCCGCCAGGGCAATTAACACGCTCATTACGACTCCTCACTTTAATTATTATTCGGGTATCAACGAGATGCTTAACGCTCGACGGTCAGAGCAATGCCTTGCCCGCCGCCCACGCACAGGGTGACGAGCCCTTTTTTGACGTCACGGCGCTGCATTTCGTACAGCAGCGTCACGAGGATGCGGCAGCCGGAGGCGCCAATCGGATGACCCAGGGCGATAGCGCCGCCGTTAACGTTCACCCTGCGCTCATCCCAGCCGAGCTGCTTGCCTACCGCCAGCGCCTGGGCGGCAAAGGCTTCATTGGCTTCAATGAGATCCACGTCATCGAGCGTCCAGCCCGCCCGCGCCAGCGCCGTCCGGCAGGCGCTGACCGGACCGATGCCCATTACCGACGGGTCAACGCCCGTCACGGCGTAGCTCACGATGCGACCGAGGATCGGCAAACCGCTCTCCCGCGCCTTTTCGCCGCTCATCAGCAGCACCGCGGCGGCACCGTCGTTGAGCGTCGACGCATTTCCGGCCGTGACCGTGCCTTCCGCCTGCAAAAAGGCGGGGCGCAGCTGCGCCAGCTGCTCAGCGGTGGTGCCTGGCCGGGGCTGTTCGTCACGGCGGACGATAAGCGGCGGTTTTTTGCCCTGTTTCACCGTCACCGGCGCTATCTCGGCGTCAAAGCTACCCGCTTCGATGGCGGAGGCCGCTTTGTGCTGCGACCGGGCAGCGAAGGCGTCCTGCTGCTCGCGGGAAATGGCATTCTCCCGGGCGACGTTTTCAGCGGTAATCCCCATGTGGTAATCGTTGAACGCGTCCCACAGGCCGTCGGTAATCATGCTGTCCTGCAGGCCCGTATGGCCAAAACGGAGCCCTGCACGCGCGCCGTCCAGCAGATAGGGAGCGTTGCTCATGCTCTCCTGACCGCCAGCGATAGCCATGTCCGCGTCGCCGCAGCGGATCGCCTGCGCGGCGAGCTGCACCGCTTTTAGGCCCGCGCCGCAGACCAGGTTGACCGTTGTCGCCGGCGTGCTGACGGGTAATCCGGCGGCGATGGCCGTCTGACGCGCGGGGTTTTGCCCGCATCCCGCCGTCAGCACCTGTCCGAAAATCAGTTCATCTACCTGTTCTTCGCGAAGATCGCTGTTCTCCAGCAGGTGCCGCACCGCTACGGCCCCTAGCTCAACCGCTGAAAGGGACGATAGCGAGCCGCGAAAACTGCCTATGGGGGTCCGCGTTGCCCCGACAATCATGACTTCTTTCATCGTGAGTCCTCAGTTGAAGCGCATCTCGCGAACGTCGTCCGCCACAATCATTTTCCCGGCTGTCTTAGCCGCAATTTCGTCGATACTGACGCCGGGAGCGTATTCCCGCAGGATGAACGCGCCGTCCTCGATCTCCAGCAAAGCGAGGTCGGTGAGGACCCGACGGATACAGCCCGCGCCCGTGAGCGGCAGCGTGCAGCGCGGCAGCAGCTTTGATTCACCGTTTTTCGACGCGTGGGTCATCACCACAATGATGTTCTGCGCCCCGGCCACGAGATCCATCGCGCCGCCCATGCCCTTGACCATCTTTCCGGGGATCATCCACGAGGCGATATTGCCCTCGACGTCCACTTCAAACGCGCCCAGCACGGTCAGATCCACATGACCGCCGCGGATCATGGCAAACGACTGGGCCGAGTCGAAAATGGCCGCGCCGGTGCGCGCGGTTACGGTCTGTTTACCGGCGTTGATCATGTCGGCGTCAAGGCTCTGCTCGTCAGGAAAAGCCCCCATCCCCAGCAGTCCGTTTTCCGACTGGAGCATCACGTCCATTCCGTCCGGAATGTAGTTCGCCACCAGGGTAGGGATGCCGATCCCCAGGTTGACGTAATACCCGTCGCGCAGCTCGCGGGCGACGCGCATGGCCATCTGTTCACGGGTTAACATCGTCAAACTCCTTCCGCGCGCAGGGTGCGCTGTTCAATGCGTTTTTCAAACTGGCCGACAATCAGCCTGTCGACGTAAATTCCCGGGGTATGAATGGCCGACGGGGGCAGCTCGCCCGGTGCAACAATCTCTTCCACCTCAACGACCGTTATCCGGCCCGCCGTTGCCATCAGCGGATTAAAATTTTGCGCGGTATGCCGATAGACAACGTTGCCGTACCAGTCCGCTTTCCAGCCCTTAATGAGCGCGAAATCGCCGGTAATGGCCTCTTCAAGGATGTAGTGCTTCCCCGAAAACTGGCGCACGTCTTTGCCGGCAGCCACGGGCGTGCCGTAGCCGGTGGCCGTGTAAAATGCCGGAATACCCGCGCCGCCCGCGCGCACCTTTTCCGCCAGCGTGCCCTGAGGCGTGAGTTCAATCTCCAGTTCGCCGCTCAGCACCTGCCGCTCGAACAGGGCGTTCTCGCCGACGTAAGAGGCCACCACTTTGCGAACCTGCCGCGTTTCGAGCAGTATCCCGAGACCGAAACCGTCCACGCCGCAGTTGTTTGATACCACCGTCAGATCTTTCACCTGACGGCGTCTGACCTCTGCAATCAGGTTCTCCGGAATCCCGCACAGGCCGAAGCCGCCCGCCAGCAAGGTCATTCCGTCCGTCAGCCCTTCCAGCGCCTGCGCATAGCTGCCGACGCGCTTGTCCAGTCCAGCCATAGTCATCCCTCCCGTTATCCGTGCCGGTATCATTAGGGGCGGCGACTCATTTGTTAATTTTGAATTTGTGACCCACTCATTTGGTTTTTTTATTAATTTACTGTTAACTAAATTTTTTCAATTAGTTAACAGGATGAAAAATGAGAATGAGTGTCAAACAGTTACGCGCGTTTTTAGCGGTAGCTCACACTCTCAATTTCGCGCACGCCAGCGAACGGCTGAATCTTTCCCAGCCGGCCCTGAGCCTGACGATTAAAGCGCTGGAGGATGCGCTCGGCGGACCGCTGCTGCAGCGGAGCACGCGCAAGGTCGCGCTGACGCAGGAGGGAGAGACGTTTTTGCCGATGGCGCGCCAGCTGCTTGCCGACTGGGATAACGTCGAAGAGGCGATGCACCAGTGCTTTACCCTGCAGCGCGGTAAAATTTCGGTTGCGGCCATGCCATCGTTTGCCGCGAATGTCCTGCCCGAGGTGCTAAAAGCGTTTCGCGATCGCCATGCCGGGATCAACGTCACCGTGCATGATGTCATTAACGAGCAGGTGATAGAGATGGTGCGGGAAGGGCGGGTCGAGATGGGGATCGCCTTTGAGCCCGCGCCAACGCACAACCTGCTGTTTACCCCGCTGGGCCTCGACAGGTTTGTGGCCATTGTGCCGAAAGATTCCTCGCTGGCAGGCAAGAAGCGCCTGTCATGGGAAGAGCTGCTGACGCTGGATTTCATCACCCTGCAGCGCCCTTCGGCGGTACGTCTGATGATGGAGGAGGAGCTGGCGCGAAGCGGCAGAAAGCTGGACGTGGCGCTGGAGAGTCATCAGCTGGTGACGGTCGGGAGAATGGTCGCGAGCGGGCTGGGAGGCAGCGCCGTTCCGGCGCTCTGCGAGGCGCAGATGACGGCGCTGGGCGCGGTCTGTATTCCGCTGGATAACCCGCCGATAGAAAAGTGCATTGGAGCGATCCATCCAGGGCACACGCAGCTCTCTAAAGCGGCGCATGCCCTGCTGGAAACGCTGAAAGATTTTTACCAGCCCAATCAGGGGGCGAGAAACACCTGCGGCGCGGCGTGAGCCGGATGCCTGCCGACGATAACCTGCGCGCCGTACCAGCGCGCCAGCGCGTCGGCCTGCAAAACGGTTTCCGGTGCTCCCTGGGACACGATTCTGCCGTCATGCAGCAGCAGGATGCGGTCCGCCCACAGCGCCGCCAGATTAAGGTCGTGCAGCACCGCGCAAACGTGCAGATGACCCCGACGGGTCAGGGATTTCAGCAGGCGCAGCAGATGCTGCTGGTGATAGAGATCCATTGCAGACGTGGGTTCATCAAGGAACAGCCAGCCGCGCGGCGCGCCGTCGCACCAAAGCTGAGCCAGCGCGCGGGCGAGCTGGATGCGCTGCTGCTCGCCGCCGGAGAGTGCGGCAAACTGCCTGCCCGCCAGCGGTAAACAGCCGGTGACGGCCATGACCTCCTCAATAACCGTCGCTTCAGGCGTGCGGGTCCAGGGCGCTCGCCCCATACCGACGACCGCCTCAACCGGCCAGTCAAATCCGAGCTGCGTGTTCTGGCGCATTACCGCCCGGTAGCGGGAAAGCCTGTTCGGCTGCCAGGCCGCAAGCGGTGTGCCCGCCAGGCTGCACCGTCCGCCCGCAGGTTTAAGGTAGCCGGTCAGCAGCCGCAACAGCGTTGATTTCCCGGCGCCGTTGGGGCCAATCAGCGCCACCAGCTCGCCCTGAGATAAGGTCAGCGACACGTCGTCAATCAGCGTGCGTTGTCCGGCGCGAAAAACAAGGTTTTCAGCACAATAGCGTTCAGCCATGCGCACCTCCGCGACGAAAGATAAGCCACAGAAACCACGGCGCGCCGAGAAGGCTGGTCAGTAAGCCGACCGGCATTTCCGCCGGTGCGACCAGGCTGCGCGCCAGCGTATCGGCAACCAGCAGAAGCAACGCGCCGGCCAGCACCGAGCCGGGGAGCACGGCCCGGTGGTCGGCTCCCAGCCACATGCGCACCAGGTGCGGCACCACCAGGCCGACAAAGCCGATCACGCCGCTGACCGCAACGGCGGCGGCCACCAGCAGGGCGCTGCACAACAGCAGGATCCGCTGCACGGCGGCAACCTCCACGCCGAGGTAATGTGCCTCTTCGTCGCCCAGCTGCAGCAGGTTGAGGGCGCCTGCCAGACGCCAGATCGCGAGCACGGTGGGAACCATCAGCGACGCGACGGCCAGCAGCGTTGACCACTGCGCCTGGCCGAGGCTGCCCATTCCCCAGAGCGAAAGCTGGCGAAGCTGGGAATCATTGCTGAGCCATGACAGCACCCCGACGGCCGCGCCGCACAGGGCGTTGATAGCAATTCCCACCAGCAGCAGGCGCGACAGGGAAGCGTCACGCTGTCGGCTGAGCAGGAAAATCACGAAGGTGGCGGCCAGCGCGCCGAGAAACGCCGCCAGCATTGGGGCATACAGCATCACCAGTGCAGGCAGCGAGAGCGGAAGAACCACCCACAGCGCAACGGCGAGCGCCGCGCCGCTGCTGATGCCGAGCAGTCCCGGGTCCGCCAGCGGATTTCGAAACAGCCCCTGCATCACGCAACCCGCCAGCGCCAGTGAACCGCCGATCGCCAGCGCCAGCAGCACGCGAGGCAGGCGGATTGTCAGCCAGATTTGACGCAGCGCCTCGTCGGTCCCGTTCCACAGCAGGCTGATCGGCAGGTGTAATGCCCCAACCCCGGTCGCTGCGAGCGTCATGATGGTCAGGATCGCGGTCAGCATCCATAACGATAAGGCGATCCGCCGGGACATCAGGGCAGCAGCTCCGCTTTGGCACGCAGCTGCTGGATGGCTTCCGGCGTTCGCACGCTGAAGCCCAGCAGCGCCATATCGTCAATCGCCAGCACCTGCTTGTTCCGTCCCGCCGGGGTTTGCGCCAGGCCGGGCAGCGTCCACAGATTTGCTTCACCGCCCAGGGCGTTGAGACCGTCCTGAGAAATCACCACCAGATCGGGTTGGCTGGCTATCGTGCCTTCCTGAGAAAGCGGCTGATAGCGGGTAAACCCCTGCATCGCGTTCTGCAGCCCCGCCGCACGAATGGCAGCATCCGCGCCGGTCTGTTGTCCGGCGGCCATGGCGGTCATCCCGCCGTGGTTGAGAATAAACAGTACCCGCTTATTGAGCGGCGACGCGGGAAGCGCCGACAGTGCCTGGCGCAGCGTGCTGCGCAGGACCTCCCCCTCGACCTCGCGGTGCGTCGCTTCAGCGACGATCCGCACCTTTTCGTCAATGACGTTCAGGTCGTTACTGGCAGGAACAGCGATCACCCTGACGTGGCTTTGCTCAACCTGCTTTAGCGCCAGAGACGGCTGCGCCTGAGCGCTGGCCAGCACCAGCGTGGGGCGCATGGATAAGATCCCTTCCGCATTGAGCTGGCGCAGATAGCCCACGTCAGGCAGCGAATTCGCCGCCTGCGGCCACTGGCTGGTGCTGTCGCGGGCCACCAGCGAGGGCGCCGCGCCGAGAGCGTAGACAATCTCGGTGACGTCGCCGCCGAGGGTAACGATTTTCTCCTGCGGCGCCGCAGACGCCAGCAGGGGCAGGGCGCTAAGCAGGGCAAGCCACCGTTTCATGCGGCCAGCCCTTTCGCCGTTAAGGCGTCAATCTGGCTGCGCCACTGGCTCTGCTCCGGTTCGCCTTCCGTACGCTGGCCGTACAGCTGGGCGATTTGCGTTCCGTCGGCGGCAAACAGCTCCAGGCTGGTGACATGCCCGTCAGCCGTCGGCTTGCGCGTGACCCACGTTTCCGCAATGGATCCTTCAAGCAGATGCAGGGTAAAGCTTGGGTTAAAGACGTTCAGCCAGCCTTTCATTGGCACCAGCTTTTCCACCGCGCCGGTGAAGATCTGCACGCAGCCGCGGTTGCCGACGAAGACCATGATTTCGTTACCGTCCCGACGTGCCGTCTCCAGGAGCTGCGCCAGCGCGGTGTTTTCTACCCGGCAGGCCAGATCGTCACCCACCAGGCGAAACGCCTGCTGGCGGCTGAGGTTATGGCGCTTGAGCAGGCTGAAGAACTGATGAACGTCGGTCATGGCGCGCCACTCGTTATCCACGAGAGCGGCATTTGCGTTTTCTGCATGAGCCGGAGCATCGGCTATCCTCAACGCCAGCGGCGGGTTGTCGGCAAAGATAAAGCGGGTCAGCACGTCGCCCCAGGCGGAAACGTCGGTGTTGTCCGTGGCGTAGACCTTCAGCAGGACATCGCCCTGGTGATCGAAGAACTGAATGCTCTGCCGCTCGCCGCGTGCGGTGGCTTCACTGATGTGAAACACGCTCGACCACTGGTTGAGGAACAGGCGCAGATCCAGCGCGCGCGGGTTCAGCACCAGCCCGGCGTGGCCGTTCAGGTGCTGGTTGGTAAATCTCCCGACCTGCTCGTGTACGGCGTATTCGTTGCGGCAGATACATTTGGTTTCGCCCACCGCCTCCAGCGCGCCCAGGATCTCGCGGATTTCACCGCGCAGTCGCCAGGCGTCGTGACCTACGCGGGCAAAGGTCAGCTCTGCTTCACTGATGTTCATTAACCCCGCGACGTCGCGCGCGTACATACCCGGATTGGCTTCTTTTAGCTCAAGCCAGCGCGTGTAGTGATTCATTGTCTCTTCCTTCTGAATAGTTGCCCCGAAGGGAATTACCACTGATAGCTTACGAAAATCTTGCCGTTACGACCGTCCTGCGGAATGCCCTGAGGTGACCAGTACGCTTTGTCAAAGGCGTTGCCCAGCACCAGCGTGGTGGTCACGCCTTTGAGCCGCTCCTGGCCTTTGTAGCTCACGTAGAAATCGTTGACCGCATAGCCCGGCTGCTTGCTGTAGCTGCTGCTGATATGCGTTGAGCGATCGACAAAAGTACCGATCCAGCCGACGGAGAACCCGCTTTGCGCCACCGGGATATCCAGCTTGCTGGTGACGGTGTCCGGGTTAATGCTGGAGATGTACTCGCCCGTATCGGTGTCTTTCCCGCGCGTGCGGTTGTAGGCCAGATCGAGGCTGAAGAGATCGGCCGAGTATTTTGCCATCATATCCCAACCCCAGATTTTGGCGTTCGGAACGTTGTACGACATGGTGGTCGCGGCGGCAAAATCGACGGTGGTGGAGATATAGTCTTTGGCTTTGGTGTCGAAATAGCTGGCTTTAAACTCCAGCGCATCGTTGGCAAGCATCAGATTGTCAAAGCGCAGGCCAAAACCAAACTCCTGCGTTTCGTTGGTTTCCGGGCGCAGGTTCGGGTTTGGCACCCAGTAGTTGGTATAGAAGCGGCCAATGGAGAAGTGTTTGGCGTCGTTATACATTTCGCCCATGGTCGGCGCGCGGAAGGCCTGCGCGTAAGAGCCAAACAGCATCAGCCAGTCGGTTGGGCTGATGGTTAACCCGGCGCGGGATGACCACTTGTCTGCATCCACATCTTTGTAGCCGTCGCTGCTGCCGCGGTAGCTGTCATAGCGCGTGCCGCCCAGCAGGGTAACAGGCAGATCGCGCAGGGTGATCTCATCCTGCAGCCAGCCGGAGCTGAAGTCGATTTTCGCGTCCGGGAAGCCGGTGGTTGCCCCGCCCGGATGCTGCTCCTGACGATAGTATTCCCCGCCGTAGGTCAGAAGGTGTGCTGCAAAGGTGTCGCTGAACAGACGGGTGCGGTTTTCCACCTTGCCGCCTTTGGTGGTCTGCTTGCGGAACTCACCGCTACCGTCGACGTTTTGGGCATTAATGCGCGCTTCGGACCAGTAGACCTTCGCGTCGGCGTCCAGCCAGTCGTACCCTTCCGGTGAAATGTGGTAGCCAACCTGCGCATCGCGCTGGATGGTGGAGCGGTCGGTCATCGGGTTACTGCTGTCCGCCCCGGTGGTTTGCGGGTTTTTCGGCTCCTGAGCGGCGTTGTTGTAGTAGCGCAGGGAGCCGCTCAGGGTCTGGGCGGGGTCGATTTTCCAGCTGCCTTTCGCCAGCATGTTGTTGATGGATTCGTCGTTAGGCGCGGTAGCACCGTCGCTCTGGCGGACATCACCGCGATCCCGGCTGGACCAGGAGACCAGACCGTCAAGCGTATCGGTGCGGCCGTAGGCGCTGGCCCCCATCCCGAGGCTATGATCGCCCGTTGCGCCCGTTCCAAACACGCGGTAGCCGCTGTTTTTACCCGGTTCGAGCAGATCGTTGGCATCGGCGGTGTCATAGGAGATCACGCCGCCCAGCGCGCCGCTGCCGTACAGCAGGGCCGACGGGCCGCGGACCACCTCGATACGTTTGATTAGCGCGGGATCGAGAAAGGTGCTGTTCAGGTGACCGGTGTCGGTGCCCTGACGCACGCCGTCAACCAGCACCAGCACGCCGCGACGGTCATAGCCGCGCAGGTTGACGTCCTGCCCGTTAGTGCGCCCAGTGCCGTCCAGCGTCAGACCGGGGACGTTACGCAGCAGGTCGGCCGCCGAGCTTGCGGTTTGTTTCTCCGGCGCGCTGGCGTCAATTACGCTTACCATCATGGGCGCTTCAAAGGTGCTGCGGGCGTTGCCCGTGGCGGTGACGGTAATGTCGTCTGTGGCGGCGAACGCGACGCCCGGTAGGGTACTGGCAATCGCCAGCGCCAGAAGTGACGGACGTAAAGATGCGGAAGGCAGGTGTGGCATAGCAACTCTCCATAAGAAGTGAAAAGCGCTGGCTGCCTGGGGATAACCTGGGTGGCTGGCGTATTTTTAGGTGTTGTTTATTTTGTGAGGATCAGTTTTCCGGCATGGGTCTGGCGCAGAAGATAGCGCTGTCCGTCATGCTCGATAATGACCCGTCCCTCATCGCCGAGGAGGGTTTTGCTGTCAATGCGACGCTCGGCGGGGGCTGGCGCTGTGTGTGTTTTTTCTGGCGTTGCCGCGCTGTTATCCGTACGTGACATAATGTTTATAAATAACAATCAATGTAACAATGATAATCATTATCAATAAACTGCAAATTGACGGCAAGCATTTTTGTGAAAAAAGGGTGAGGGGATCAAATTTGGGGGTGAGGTGCGGTCTGATGCCCTCACTCCGACCCTCTCCCACAGGGAGAGGGAGAAGGGCACAATCGTAGGTCGGGTAAGCGCAGCGCCACCCGACAATAACATCAGAAGCGAGAATCTACCGCAGCTGCCAGCTTTTCCAGCAGCAGTTCGCTGTCTTCCCAGCTCAGGCACGGGTCGGTGATCGACTGGCCGTAAACCATCTGCTGTCCGGCAACGATTTTCTGCGTGCCTTCTTTGATAAAGCTCTCAGCCATAATCCCTGCAACGGCGGTCGAGCCGCTGCGGATCTGCTGGCAGATCTCATCGCAGACGTCCAGCTGGCGGCGATGCTGCTTCTGGCAGTTGCCGTGGCTGAAATCCACCACCAGATGTTCCGGCAGGTCAAATTCGGCCAGCGTTTCACAGGCCGCCGCAATATCTTGGGCATGGTAATTGGGTTTCTTCCCGCCGCGCATAATGATATGCCCGTAAGGGTTACCGCTGGTCTGGTAGATGGTCATATGACCGCTCTTGTCCGGCGACAGGAACATGTGGCTGGCACGGGCAGCGCGGATGGCATCAACCGCGATACGGGTGTTGCCATCGGTCCCGTTTTTGAAGCCGACCGGGCAGGAGAGGGCAGAGGCCATCTCACGGTGGATCTGGCTTTCGGTGGTGCGCGCGCCGATCGCGCCCCAGCTGATCAGATCGGCGATAAACTGCCCGGTCACCATATCGAGAAACTCGGTCGCCGTCGGAACGCCCAGCTCGTTGACCTGTAAAAGCAGCTTCCGCGCCAGCTCGATACCGTGGTTAACGCGATAGCTGCCGTTGAGGTCAGGGTCGGAAATCAGGCCTTTCCAGCCCACCACGGTGCGCGGTTTTTCAAAGTAGGTGCGCATCACGATCTCAAGGCGATGCTGGTACTTATCCCGCAGTCCCTGGAGTCGTTTTGCATAATCCATCGCGGCATCCAGATCGTGGATGGAGCAAGGCCCAATCACCACCAGAAGACGTTTGTCTTCACCGTTCAGGATTTTTTCAATGCGGCGGCGGGAGGCCGTCACATGTTCCGCGACGGCGGCGGAAACGGGATGCCGCTGTGCCAGTTCAGCCGGCGTGACCAGGCTGTCAATGCGCGCAGTGCGGAGTTCATCGGTTTTATTCATGGAATGTCTCAGAAAATTTTTGCTTCATCGGCAGACTACCGGGAAGTGATGGGCATCACCTTAAACCAATCCCTGCTGATTTCAAGTTCGGGGCGACACCGCCCCGTGGTTGCAGATGATGATACCTGAATCTGAGTTAATGTACTAGCATATTAGTACATGCGGCGATTAAGCCCCATGATGTCGAGAATTTTGGTGGCAATTTCTTCAACTGAATAGTTGGTGCTGTTCAGCCACGGGATCTGGTTTTTGCGGTACAGCGCTTCCACTTCGGAGACCTCCATCCGGCACTGGCGCATGGAGGCGTAGCGGCTGTTCTCGCGACGCTCCTCGCGGATGGCCGCAAGGCGTTCAGGGTTGATCGTCAGGCCGAACAGCTTGTGCTGCAGCGGCTTAAGGGCGGCGGGCAGCACCAGGTTATCCATATCGTCGGCGATAAACGGGTAGTTTGCGGCGCGAATGCCAAACTGCATCGCCAGATAAAGGCTGGTCGGGGTTTTGCCGCAGCGCGACACGCCAAGCAGGATCACCTGCGCCTGGTCGAGATTTCGCAGCGAAATACCGTCGTCGTGGGCCAGGGTGTAGTCGATAGCGGCGATACGCGCGTCGTACTTGGTCAGGTTGCCGGGGTTCAGCCCGTGGGTTCGGTGGGCAATCGGGGTCGGGTCGAGCTTAAGCTCGCTCTGCAGCGGCGCCACCAGCGCCTGCACGATATCCTGGCAGAAGCCTTCACTTTGCAGAATGATGGAGCGAATCTCGGGGATCACGATAGAGTAGAACACCAGCGGGCGGACGCCGGTCTGCTGGTAGATGGCGTCAATCTGGTCCTTCACCGCTTTAGCGCGGCTCTCGTTTTCGACAAACGGCAGCGTGATGCTGTTAATCGAGACGGGAAACTGCGACATCACCGCGTGGCCCAGCACCTCGGCGGTGATCGCCGTACCATCAGAAATATAAAAAACGTGGCGATCGACAGCACTATCCATTTTACTCACCCTGAATATCAGACCTAATTGTCTGAAAGCATAAATTAAAAAAGTAATTTACACAGCAAAGAACTTATCCTAATTATGAATGAAACACTGTTTTTGATTTTCCTGAAAAGTGGATTTCATTTTTCAAATAGCGACTTTATTTTTGGGGTTTCTGGCTGAATATAGAGGAATCATCGGGTTAATCGTTGATGGGAAAGTATCCGAAAAGTTGAAATTTTAAATTGCTTACACGATTCACCGTTTTTTTAGCGGAAATAAATATGCCAGTATAAATACGTAGTCAGGTGTTACTTACTCCGATCAAATATCACAAAAGGATTGTTTCGATGTCCAACAATGGCTCGTCACCGCTGGTGCTTTGGTATAACCAACTCGGCATGAATGATGTAGACAGAGTTGGGGGCAAAAATGCCTCCCTGGGTGAAATGATTACAAATCTGTCGGGTATGGGTGTCTCCGTACCGAACGGGTTTGCCACCACCGCCGATGCCTTTAACCTGTTTTTAGACCAGAGCGGTGTTAACCAGCGCATTTACGACCTGCTGGATAAAACGGATATTGATGACGTTACCGAGCTTGCCAAAGCCGGGGCGCAGATCCGCCAGTGGATCATCGACACACCTTTCCAGCCGGAACTGGAAAAAGCCATTCACGACGCGTACAACCAGCTCTCAGCTGACGATGCGCAGGCCTCCTTTGCCGTACGTTCCTCTGCGACCGCAGAAGATATGCCGGACGCCTCGTTTGCCGGGCAGCAGGAAACCTTCCTGAACGTCCAGGGTTACGATGCGGTGCTGGTGGCGGTGAAGCACGTGTTTGCTTCCCTGTTCAACGATCGCGCCATCTCCTATCGCGTGCACCAGGGCTACGACCATCGCGGCGTGGCGCTCTCCGCTGGCGTGCAGCGCATGGTGCGCTCGGACGTGGGCTCATCCGGCGTGATGTTCTCCATTGATACCGAATCCGGCTTCGACCAAGTGGTGTTTATCACCTCCGCGTGGGGTCTGGGTGAGATGGTGGTGCAGGGCGCGGTAAACCCTGACGAATTCTACGTCCACAAGCCAACGCTGGCCGCTGGCCGTCCGGCGGTGGTGCGTCGCACCATGGGCTCGAAAAAAATCCGCATGATCTATGCCCCGACCCAGGAGCATGGCAAGCAGGTTAAAATTGAAGATGTACCGCAGGAGCAGCGCGACCGCTTCTCCCTGACCGACGCCGAAGTGCAGGAACTGGCGAAGCAGGCGGTGCAGATCGAAAAACACTATGGCCGTCCGATGGACATCGAATGGGCAAAAGACGGTAACACCGGCAAGCTGTTTATCGTGCAGGCGCGTCCGGAAACCGTCCGCTCGCGCGGTCAGGTGATGGAGCGTTATACGCTGCACGCGCAGGGTAAAATCGTGGCGGAAGGCCGCGCCATCGGTCACCGCATCGGTGCCGGTCCGGTCAAAGTGATCCACGACATCAGCGAGATGAACCGTATTGAGCCAGGCGACGTGCTGGTGACCGACATGACCGACCCGGACTGGGAACCGATCATGAAGAAAGCGGCGGCTATCGTCACCAACCGCGGCGGTCGTACCTGCCACGCGGCGATCATTGCCCGCGAGCTGGGCATTCCTGCGGTTGTCGGCTGCGGTGACGCCACCGAACGCATGAAGGACGGCCAGAACGTGACCGTCTCCTGTGCCGAAGGCGATACCGGCTACGTCTACGCCGATATCCTCGACTTCAGCGTGAAGAGCTCAAGCGTGGATACCATGCCGGACCTGCCGCTGAAGATCATGATGAACGTCGGCAACCCGGACCGCGCGTTTGACTTCGCCTGCCTGCCGAACGAAGGCGTTGGCCTGGCGCGTCTGGAATTTATCATCAACCGTATGATCGGCGTTCACCCGCGCGCGCTGCTGGAGTTTGACGACCAGGATCCGAAGCTGCAGAACGAAATCCGCGAGATGATGAAAGGCTACGACTCACCAAAAGAGTTCTACGTCGGTCGTCTGACCGAAGGGATCGCGACGCTGGGCGCCGCCTTCTATCCGAAACGCGTGATCGTGCGTCTGTCAGATTTTAAGTCTAACGAATACGCCAATCTGGTAGGCGGCGAGCGCTACGAGCCGGAAGAAGAGAACCCGATGCTTGGCTTCCGCGGAGCCGGACGCTACGTGTCCGACAGCTTCCGCGACTGCTTTGCGCTGGAGTGCGAGGCGGTGAAACGCGTGCGCAACGACATGGGGCTGACCAACGTCGAAATCATGATCCCGTTCGTGCGTACCGTGGATCAGGCGAAAGCGGTGGTGGACGAGCTTGCGCGTCAGGGTCTGAAGCGCGGCGAGAACGGGCTGAAGATCATCATGATGTGCGAAATCCCGTCCAACGCCCTGCTGGCCGAGCAGTTCCTCGAGCACTTCGACGGCTTCTCTATCGGCTCGAACGACATGACGCAGCTGACGCTGGGTCTGGACCGCGACTCCGGCGTGGTCTCCGAGCTGTTCGACGAGCGCAACGAGGCGGTGAAAGCGCTGCTCTCCATGTCCATCCGCGCGGCGAAGAAGCAGGGTAAATACGTCGGGATCTGCGGTCAGGGTCCATCCGACCATGAAGACTTTGCCGCATGGCTGATGGAAGAGGGGATCGATAGCCTGTCCCTTAACCCGGACACCGTGGTGCAAACCTGGCTGAGCCTGGCGGAACTGAACAAGTAACGCCACGCTGACCCGAAAAGGCGAGGATATTATTCCTCGCCTTTTTTATTTCATTTCTTATTTGCTCCCCATCACAAATAAAGTAAAAAACCAAATATCATAATTTGTCTGTCAATTTAGACAATTGTTAGCGCGCAAACCGTTGCTAATACTTGAGCCTTACTGCGCATTTCCCTTAAGAAGATGCGCAACTGGTTGAAATACGTTTTAACCTGATAAAAAGGCAAATAACAATGACTCTCTCCTCTGTATTGCGTACCAAAGATAAAATAGGTTATGGCTTAGGCGATATGGCCAGCGCGCTGGTCTGGCAAACGGCTACCTTATTTCTCGCTTATTTTTATACAGACGTATTTGGGCTGCCCGCCGCGATTATGGGCACCATGTTTTTAGTGGTGCGCGTGGTCGATGCGTTTGTCGATCCGTGCATTGGCGCACTGGTTGACCGCACCCGGACGCGTCACGGACGTTTCCGTCCCTGGCTGCTGTGGTTTGCCATCCCGTTTGGCGTGAGCTGCCTCATTACCTTCTATGTGCCGGACGTTGGGCCGACGGCGAAAATCGTTTACGCCTGCGTGACCTACGCGATTTTAAGCCTGATTTACTCCGCAATTAACGTGCCTTACTGCGCTATGCCCGGCGCGCTGACGCTGGACCCGCGCGAGCGTCATTCTCTGCAGTCGTGGCGCTTTGGGCTGTCGTTTATCGGCGGGCTGATCGTGACGGTTATCGCCCTGCCGCTGGTCTCACTGTTAGGCCAGGGCAACGTGCAGAAAGGCTATTTCTATGCCATGAGCCTGATGGGTCTGCTGGGAATTGTGCTGTTCTTCTGCTGTTTCCTGATGACCCGCGAGCGTTATTCTCCGCGCAATGATACCTCCGGCTCCATGCTCACCGATTTAAAACTGCTGGCCGGGAACAGCCAGTGGCGGATTGTGTTTCTGTTTAATATTTTGCTGTTAACGGCGGTGGTAACGCGCGGTTCCGCCACCATGTATTACGTGAACTATGTGCTGCTGCGCCCGGATCTGGTTTTTGCCTTTATTGTTTCCGGCATGGTGGCCTCCTTAAGCGGCGCATTATTATCTGAACGGCTGCTGGGGAAATTTGACCGCGTGCGCGCCTACCAGTGGACGATTATCTCCTTCGTTATCTTCGGCGCGCTGATTTTCTTCCTGCCTCCTTCACAGGTGTGGCTAATCTTTGGCCTTAACATCGTCTTTAGCTTTATTCAAAACCTCACCACGCCGCTGCAGTGGACCATGTTCTCCGATGTGGTCGACTACGAAGAGCACCGCAGCGGTCGTCGTCTGGACGGGCTGGTCTTCTCCACCGCGCTGTTTGCCATCAAGTTTGGCCTGGCGCTGGGTGGGGCGGTCGTCGGCTGGGTGCTTGGCATGGTGGATTACGCCCCGGGCCAGGCAACCCAGGCGCCAGGCGTTCTCTCGACCATCAACGCGCTGTTCACCCTTATCCCTTGCGCGCTGTTCCTCTGCATGGTCGCGCTGCTTGCTATCTACAAGCTCAACAGCCGGCTGGTGGATTCCATCGCCAGGGAGCTGGCCAGCAAGCGTGAAGTCAGACCCGAAGCGGGGCAGCTTCGCCCGGCAACCCCTTCCGCACTACAGGAGTAAAACATGACGACTATCTATAAGGACGCGGGACGTCCCGTGCACGAGCGCGTCGCCGATTTACTGGCGCGCATGACCCCGGAAGAGAAGTTCGCCCAGATGCACGCGTACTGGCTGATCCTCGATGAAAACGGTAACCACCGCGAGCGCAGCGATCTGAGTGACGAATTTGCCGGCGTGAGCGAGCAGGCTGCGCTCAGCGAACGGCTGAAGCTCGGCGTCGGGCAGATCACGCGGCCGCTGGGCACCCACATCGTTGACGTGAAGACCGGCGTGCGCGCGGCGAACCGCCTGCAGCGCATGATGATGGAAGAGACGCGGCTCGGCATCCCGGCGCTATTCCACGAGGAGTGTCTGGTGGGGCTGCTGTGCAAAGACGCCACCCTGTTCCCGTCGTCATTGAACTACGGTTCGACCTGGGATCCGGAGATGGTGCAGCGGGCGGCAGAGCAGATTGGCAAAGAGGCGCGCTCCGTCGGCTGCCAGCAGGGGCTGGCGCCGGTGCTGGACGTGTCACGCGACGTGCGCTGGGGGCGAACCGAAGAGACCTTCGGGGAAGATCCCTGGCTGGTGGGCGTGATGGCGACCGCCTACGTGAAGGGCTTACAGGGCGATAAGCGCGACCTGCTGGCAACCCTGAAACATTACGTGGGGCATTCGTTCAGCGAGGGAGCGCGCAACCATGCGCCGGTCCACCTGGGGTTCAGCGAGCTGAACGACACCTTCCTGCTGCCGTTCGAAATGGCGGTCAAGCTGGCAAACGCCGGTTCGGTGATGCCCGCGTACCACGATATTGATAACCAGCCGGGGCACAGCGACAGCTTCCTGTTGACCACCGTCCTGCGAGAGCAGTGGGGGTTCGACGGGATTATTGTCGCGGACTACGGCGGCGTAAGCCTGCTGCACCAGCACCATGGGATTTCCCACGATGCGGCCGAATCTGCTGCGCTGGCGTTCAACGCCGGGCTTGACGTCGAGCTGCCGAAAGACGACTGCGCGCGGCATCTGGCGGAAGCGGTAGAGCGCGGGCTGATCTCTATGGCGAAGGTCGACGAGATCGTGGCGCGTACGCTGACGGAAAAATTCCGCCTTGGCCTGTTTGAAAAGCCGTACGCGGATGAAAATGGTATCGACCTGCAAAATACTATCACCCGACAGGCCGCGCGGGAGGTGGCGACGAAATCGATCACGCTGCTGGAAAACAACGGCATTTTACCGCTCGGGGGCAAACCCCGCGTGGCGGTAGTGGGGCCGACGGCAGACGATCCGCTGGCATTACTCAGCGGCTACAGCTTCCCGGTGCATTTGATCATCAGCGATATGGTGGAAGAGACCTCGCAGGTCACGACCCCGCGCGCGGCGCTGGAGCAGTATCTCGGTGCATCGAACGTCCGCTATGCCAAAGGGTGCCACATCATCGAAAAACGGATGGCGGGCGCGCCGGTCTTCCCTGGCGACAGCGGCGGCAAACCGATGCAGCAGTCGCCGGTATCGCAAAGTACCGCCCCGATCCCCGAGGCCGTGAACGCCGCGCAGGAGAGTGACGTGGTGGTGGCCTGTGTGGGCGATCTCGCCGGGCTGTTCCAGAGCGGTACCGTGGGGGAAGGTTCCGATACCGATTCCCTGAACCTGCCGGGCGTGCAGCAACAGCTGCTGGAAGCGCTGGTCGCCACCGGTAAACCGGTGATTGTCGTGATGACCGGGGGGCGTCCATACAACCTGCAGGGTCTGGAAGATAAGGTCGCGGCGCTGATGATGGCCTGGGCGCCGGGGCAGGAAGGGGGCTGGGCGATTGCGGACGTGTTAACCGGGCGTGCGGAGCCGCAGGGTCGTCTGGTGGTGAGCGTACCGAAAAGCGCCGGTGCGATGCCGTATTACTACAATCACAAGCTCAAAAGCGGCGGCACGCCGTTTGCGTTCCATTTCGGCTCACGTTACCCGTTTGGCTTCGGCCTCGGCTGGACGACGTTTAGCTGGGGCGCTGTCCGCGTCGCCGAAAGCAGCGTGCCGGTCGACGGTGAGGTGAGGCTGAGCGTGGATATCACCAATACCGGAGAGCGCAGCGGCAGCGAGGTGGCGCAGGTTTACGTCAGGGATAAGGTCGCCACGCAGGTGCGGCCGCTTCAGGAGCTGAAGGCCTTCCAGCGCGTCACGCTCTCGCCGGGAGAAACCGCCACGCTCACCTTCACGCTGCCGGTTGAGATGTTCAACTTCACCCGTCGCGACGGAAAACGCATCGTCGAGCCGGGCGAGTTTGAGCTGCAGGTTGGCGCATCGTCGGCGGATATCCGCGAGACGGTGATGGTCAATGCGACAGGGGAAACGCGGGTGCTGCCGGCTGAGTGGCGGATGCTCAGTACCTGCGAGGTTAAGCGCGCGTAGTCAGGATAAAAAAAAGCCCATCGTGGGAGATGGGCAAAGACTACACACAGCAATTCGTTGTTTCACTCAGGGGATTTCCATGCTTATAAATCAAGGTGTTGATTTATAACCGTGTGCTAATAGTAGGCATTGTGTTATTTAGCGTCGATCGGATTCGTCTCAATAGTTAAAGAGACGTAAAGAATTCTTGAGGTTATTAGCAGACTTACTGCTGAAAAGGCGGGTCTGACCAGTGAGCAACGAATAAATACTTTAGCAGTGTTTAAGTATCATGCGGGAAAGTGTAGGCCGGGTGAGCGTTAACGCCACCCGGCAGCATACCTTAATGCGTGTTCTTCTCTTCCAGCTCTTCCAGTTCGCTCAATATCACGTCCGGGTCAGTTCCCGGCGGCGGAATTTCATGCACCCAGGCAGAGAACAGACGCCAGGTGACGGCTAGCAGCACCGGGCCAATAAACAGGCCAATCATGCCAAAGGCAATCAATCCGCCAATGACCCCGGAAAGGATCAGGATCAGCGGCAGGTCTGCACCCATGCGGATGAGGATCGGACGAATGACGTTATCCATGGTGCCGACCACGCAGCTCCAGACCAGCAGCACCGTTCCCCACGTGGTGTCGCCCGTCCAGTAGAGCCAGATAATACTGGGAACCAGCACCAGCAGCGGCCCCAGCTGTGCAAGACAGGTCATCAGCATGACCACGGTGAACACGGTGGCGTACGGTACGCCGGAAATCGCCAGACCGATCCCGCCCAGCACCGCCTGCACCAGCGCGGTGACCACCACGCCCAGCGCAACCGCGCGCACGGCCTGTGCGGCCAGCAGCACCGCGGCGTCACCGCGTTTGCCCGCCAGGCGGGTGGCAAAGTGACGAACGCCTAAAGCCACCTGCTCGCCGCGCCAGTAGAGCAGGGCGCTGAAGAGCAGCATCAGGGTACAGTGCATCATAAAGCGGCCGATATGCGCCGCCTGACCGACAAACCAGGTGGTGGTGGTGCCAATATACGGGCGGACTTTTGCCATCAGCGCGCTGCCGCCCATCTCCAGCAGGCTATGCCAGCCGCTGTAGAGTTTGGCGCCCACCAGCGGAATGCTGTTCAGCCAGGCGAGATCCGGCAGCGTCAGGTCGCCGCTGCTAATGGCGCGAATAACCGGGCCACTCGAATCCACCAGGCTATTTACCAGCAGGGCAATCGGAATGATAAACAGCAGGAACAGCAGGAGCGTCATGACCAGCACGGCGAGCCCGCGACGGCCGAACAGCAGCTTCTGCAAGCGCAGCAGCAAAGGCCACGTGGCCACGACAACGGTCGCTGCCCACGCAAAGCCGAGAATAAAGGGTTGAACAATCCACAGACACGCAATAATCATGAGGGCCAGAAACAGCACCGACAGCAAAATTTGCGCAACATCCCTGGGCTGGCGAAGATTGACCATAAATGAAACTTTCCTTAAAAGAACGCCAGTAAGACTGGCGGGAACGGAAAACCGCGTCTCTTTAATCATTAATGATCTCAGCGGTTTTTAACAGGCGAATTCTGCCTGTAATTCAGCAGAGATTATAAGAAAAAAATGTGATAAAACTTTTAAGATACACGCAAACGATTTCATACAACTCTAATTAGGGTCGACAGTCATGATCCCACAGATTTCTCAGGCACCTGGCGTCGTTCAGCTGGTGCTTAATTTTTTGCAGGCACTGGAGCAACAGGGTTTTACAGGTGATACCGCCACGAACTATGCCGACAGGCTGACGATGGCGACCGATAACAGTATCTACCAGCTTCTTCCCGATGCCGTGGTTTTCCCCCGTTCAACGGCCGACGTCGCGCTTATCGCCCGGCTGGCCACGCAGGAGCGGTTTGCCTCGCTGGTCTTCACGCCGCGCGGCGGCGGCACCGGAACCAACGGTCAGGCGCTGAACCAGGGCATCATTGTTGATATGTCGCGCTATATGAACCGCATCATTGAGATCAACCCGGAAGAGGGGTGGGTGCGGGTCGAAGCGGGCGTCATCAAAGATCAGCTTAATCAGTATCTCAAGCCGTACGGCTACTTTTTTGCCCCTGAGCTTTCCACCAGCAACCGCGCGACCCTTGGCGGGATGATTAACACGGATGCCTCCGGGCAGGGCTCGCTGGTCTACGGTAAAACTTCCGATCACGTGCTGGGCGTGCGTGCGGTGCTGCTGGGCGGCGACATCCTCGATACCCAGCCGATGCCGGTTGAACTGGCGGAAACGCTGGGCAAAGACAACACCGCCAGCGGGCGCATCTATCGTACCGTGCTGGAACGCTGCCGCGACAACCGCCAGCTTATTCTCGATAAATTCCCCAAGCTGAACCGCTTCCTGACCGGTTACGATCTGCGTCACGTCTTCAACGATGACCTGACCCAGTTTGATTTAACCCGCGTGCTGACCGGCTCCGAAGGAACGCTGGCGTTTATTACCGAAGCGCGGCTGGATATCACCCGGTTGCCGAAAGTGCGCCGTCTGGTGAACGTCAAATATGACTCCTTCGACTCCGCGCTGCGCAATGCGCCGTTTATGGTGCAAGCGCAGGCGCTGTCGGTGGAAACCGTCGACTCTAAGGTGCTCAATCTGGCCCGGGAAGATATTGTCTGGCACTCCGTGAGCGACCTCATTACCGACGTGCCGGACAAAGAGATGCTCGGTCTCAACATCGTGGAATTTGCCGGCGATGATGGGGAGCTGATTGAGCGGCAGGTCACCACGCTCTGCCAGCGTCTGGACGAGCTGATTGCGCAGGGTGAAGGCGGCGTGATCGGCTGGCAGCTCTGTAACGATCTGGCCGGGATTGAGCGTATCTATGCGATGCGTAAAAAAGCCGTGGGCCTGCTCGGCAATGCGAAAGGGGCGGCGAAGCCCATTCCCTTTGCCGAAGATACCTGCGTGCCGCCCGAGCATCTGGCGGATTACATCGTGGAGTTTCGCGCCCTGCTGGACAGCCACGGCCTGAGCTATGGCATGTTCGGCCACGTCGACGCCGGGGTACTGCACGTGCGTCCGGCGCTGGACATGTGCGACCCGCAGCAGGAGAGCCTGATGAAGCAGATCTCCGACGACGTGGTGGCCTTAACCGCCAAATACGGCGGTCTGCTGTGGGGGGAGCACGGGAAAGGGTTCCGCGCGGAGTACAGCCCGGCATTCTTCGGCGAACAGCTCTACGCGGAATTGCGTAAGGTGAAAGCGGCTTTCGACCCGCATAACCGCCTCAACCCGGGTAAAATCTGCCCGCCTGAGGGTGTTGATGCCCCGATGCTGCAGGTGGATGCCGTCAAGCGCGGCACCTACGACAGGCAGATCCCTATTGCGGTGCGCTCGTCCTGGCGCGGCGCGATGGAGTGCAACGGCAATGGCCTGTGCTTTAACTTTGATGTGAAAAGCCCGATGTGCCCGTCGATGAAAATCACCAGCAACCGTATTCACTCGCCGAAAGGGCGGGCGACGCTGGTGCGCGAGTGGCTGCGTCTGCTGGCCGACCGCGGGGTGGATCCGCTCAAGCTGGAGCAGGAGCTGCCGGAAAAACGGGCCAGCCTGCGCTCGCTGATTGAGCGCACCCGCAACAGCTGGCATGCCAACAAGGGCGAGTATGATTTCTCCCACGAGGTGAAAGAGGCGATGTCCGGCTGTCTGGCCTGTAAAGCCTGCTCCACCCAGTGCCCGATTAAAATCGACGTGCCGGAGTTCCGCTCGCGTTTCCTGCAGCTTTACCACACCCGATACCTCCGCCCGGTGCGCGACCATCTGGTGGCTACGGTGGAAAGCTACGCGCCGCTGATGGCGCGTGCGCCAAAGACCTTCAACTTCTTTATCAACCAGCCGCTGGTGCGCAAGCTCTCCGAAAAACACATCGGCATGGTCGATCTGCCGCTGCTGTCGGTCCCGTCTCTGCAGCGACAGCTCGTCGGTCACCGTTCGGCGAACATGACTCTGGAACAGCTGGAGGCGCTCGCTCCGGAGCAAAAAGGCAATATGGTGCTGGTGGTGCAGGATCCGTTCACCAGCTACTACGATGCGCAGGTCGTGGCCGATTTCGTCCGTCTGGCGGAGAAGGTGGGTTACCAGCCGGTTGTGCTGCCCTTCTCTCCCAACGGCAAGGCGCAGCACATTAAAGGTTTCCTGAACCGATTTGCGAAGACCGCGCAGAAAACGTCTGACTTCTTAAACCGCGTGGCGCAACTCGGGATACCGATGGTCGGCGTCGATCCGGCGCTGGTGCTTTGCTATCGCGATGAATACAAGCAGACGCTGGGCGATAAGCGCGGCGATTTCAACGTCATGCTGGTGCACGAGTGGCTTCCGGTGGCGCTGGCAGATAAAGCCGTTCAGGACGTCAGCGGTGAACCGTGGTATCTGTTCGGCCACTGCACGGAAGTGACCGCGCTGCCGGGTGCCCCCGCGCAGTGGGCGTCCGTTTTTGCCCGCTTCGGTGCGAAGCTGGAGAGCGTCAACGTAGGCTGCTGCGGGATGGCCGGAACCTACGGACACGAAGTGAAAAACCACGCCAACTCGCTCGGCATCTATGAGCTGTCCTGGCATCAGGCGATGCAGCGTTTGCCGCGAAACCGCTGTCTGGCGACGGGCTACTCCTGCCGCAGCCAGGTAAAACGGGTAGAAGGTAACGGTGTGCGTCACCCATTGCAGGCTTTACTGGAGATAATTGGATGATCTGGAAACGTGCCGTGACGCTGCAGGCGCTGAACGCCATGGGCGAGGGGAATATGGTGGGGCTGCTGGATATCCAGTTTATCCGCATTGGCGACGATGAGATTGAGGCCACCATGCCCGTCGATAGTCGCACCCACCAGCCGTTTGGTTTATTGCACGGCGGGGCCTCCGTCGTGCTGGCCGAAACGCTGGGCTCGGTGGCGGGCTATCTCTGTACCGAAGGGGAGCAGAAGGTTGTTGGACTCGAGGTGAATGCTAACCACATACGCTCGGTGCGCAGCGGGCGCGTGCGCGGTGTTTGCCGCGCGCTGCACGCCGGAAGCCGCCATCAGGTGTGGCAGATAGATATTCTCGATGAGCAGGATCGCCTGTGCTGCTCGTCGCGGCTGACCACGGCGGTTGTGTAAAGTTTTCAGATGTTTTGCCTTTGGTCAAAAACTAGCCAGTCCGTTGTGATATACTGGTCAGGTTTTGTACATAAGCGAGGACATCATGGATACTGAAATAACCCCAACACAGCTGGCAATTGAATATTTACGTCGCGATAAGAGCAACCTGTCTCCGGCGCAGTACCTGAAAAAGCTGAAACAGCTTGAGCTGGAATTTACAGATTTGCTGGCGCTCTCTTCGAATGAACTGAAAGAAGAGATCTATTTTGCCTGGCGGTTGGGCGTTCACGTCCATTGAGTACATGAGAATAAAAGGGCCGCGAGTGCGGCCTTTTTTGTGTCTGCAATTCAGTATCGGGCGGCGGTGACGCCACCCGATATTTTCCTCAGACATTGACGGCGTTGATCAGCCGCGACTTCATGGACTGATACGCCGACGCCGCAAAATCCTCCGCCCAGCGCTGGTCCTCAATCGCCTCCAGCTGCACCGCGCAATACTTCGTTTCCGGCGTTTTTGAGATGGGATCGAGATTATCCTGGGTCAGCTCGTTGCAGGCGCCAATCCACCACTGATAGGTCATGTAGACCGCCCCGGCGTTGATACGCTCGCTAATGCTGGCGCGGGTGATCACTTTGCCGCGACGCGAACGCACCCAGACCAGCTGGCCCTCCGCGATGCCCAGCTTTTCCGCATCGGCTGGGTTCATTTGCACCCGGCCCGGCTCATCGGCCAGGCTTTGCAGCGCGGCGCAGTTCCCGGTCATCGAGCGGCAGGAGTAGTGCCCCACTTCACGGACCGTACACAGCACCAGCGGGAAATCTGCGTCCGGAGTTTCCGCCGGTGCGCGCCACGGTGCGGCAAAGAGCTGGCCTTTACCGGTTGGGGTGTCGAACTGATTGTCTTTGTACAGGTACGGCGTTCCCGGATGATCCAGCGTCGGGCACGGCCACTGCACGTGGCCCATCTCGCCCATTTTTTCATACGTCACGCCGTAGAAGAGAGGGCACAGCTCGCGCATCTCGTCCCAGATCTGCTGGTTGGAGTCATAATGCATCGGGTAGCCCATCTCGGTGGCGAGCAGGCTGATAATCTCCCAGTCGCGCTTCACGTTGCCGCTGGCCTCAATGGCTTTGCCAAAACGCTGGAATCCGCGATCGGCACAGGTAAAGACGCCGCCGTGTTCACCCCAGGAGGTGGCAGGAAGCAGAACGTCCGCCACTTCTGCCGTTTTGGTCATAAAGATGTCCTGAACCACCACAAAGTCGAGCGCCTCAAAACCGCTGCGAACGAGACCGAGATCGGCTTCGGTCTGAAGCGGATCTTCCCCCATGATGTAGTAGGCCTTGACCTTGCCTTCCAGCGCCAGATGGGGCACCTCGGTAATGCGCGTCCCGACCCGATCGTCCATTTTATCGGCGTCAATTCCCCAGGCATCGGCAAACTTCTGCCTGACCGCCGGATCGGTCACATCCTGATAGCCGGGGAACATATTTGGCAGAACGCCCATATCGCAGGCGCCCTGAACGTTGTTTTGCCCGCGCACGGGACCGACGCCGACGGCAGGGCGGCCGAGGTTGCCGGTCAGCAGCGCCAGGCTGGAAAGCCCTTTGACCACATCCACGGCCTGACCAAACTGGGTCACGCCCATCCCCCACATCACGGTGGCGGAAGGGGCCGCCGCGAAGGTGCGCATCGCCTGGCGAACGTCGCGGGCGGGAATGCCGGTAAGATGCTCAACCTTCTCCGGCGCATAGTCTTTCACCGTCTGGCGGTAGGCCTCAATCCCCTCGGTAAAGCGCGCCACGTAGCTTTTGTCGTAGAGCTCCTCTTCCAGCAGCACGTAGCCAAAGGCGTTTACCAGCGCCATGTTGCTGCCGTTTTTCAGCTGCAGATGCTGGTCGGCGATGCGCGCCGTTTCAATGCGCCGCGGATCGCAGACGATAATTTTTGCGCCATTTTCCCGCGCTTTCAGCACGCGTCGGGCGACGATAGGGTGGGAGTCCGCGCAGTTATAGCCAAACACCAGCAGGCATTTTGAGTTTTCAATATCGTTGATTGAGTTGCTCATCGCGCCGTTGCCGAGCGTTTCCTGTAAACCGGCCACGGAAGGGCCGTGACAAACGCGCGCGCAGCAGTCCACATTGTTGGTGTTAAGCACCGCTCGGGCAAATTTTTGCATCACATAGTTTGTTTCATTGCCGGTTCCGCGAGAGGATCCTGTGGTCATGATCGACCGCGGCCCGTGCTGCGCTTTGATGCTGCTGAGCCTGTGGGCGGTGTAGCGGATAGCCTCTTCCCAGGTGACGGGAGTAAATGCCTCGCCTTTATGGTAGCGGATCATCGGCTGGGTCAGGCGCGGGGTGAGCAGACGGGTATCGTTGAGGAAGTCCCAGCCGTAAAAGCCTTTCAGACACAGGGTGCCCTGGTTTGTGACGCCTTCTGCGGCTTCGGCACGGATGATACGGTTATTTTCAACGACAAGGTTTAATTTACAGCCTGCACCGCAGTAGGGGCAGACGCTGGCGATCTTTTTCATCAATAACAGACCTGTTAAGAAATGAAGCAAAGTTGACTGGAAAACCCAGTCCCGTAAGCAGAGGTAAGCAGGAACCATGCCAGGTTGGCTTTGCTGGTTTTACAGGGTGTTAAGCGGGGAAGGCGCGTGTCATCGTCAGAACATTCGTCAGTTTTGACGATGACACGAAAGCAGGATGAGTGGCCGTGAAATTACAGGTCGTCCATGGTGTAGCCCACGACAATTTCCAGCGTCTTGCGAATTACATCCGCCTGGACAACATCGTGGGTCGCTTCCAGCGTCTGAATGAGCCAGAGGATAATCGCTTTGTTGGACAGATGGCCTTCGGAGGCCAGAACACAGCGTACTGCAGTAGAAAAAATAGCGGACTCTTCAGCAAAACGATCGCCTGCATGACGGAAATATTCCGCCAGCGCACTGTCTAAAAAAGCAGAGTGGTACTCGGGTTGAAGCTGAATATTTTGTCTCATTTGTTCTCACCGTAGCTGTTAAATTGCAGTCAATGTATTTTTTTGGGGTCGGACGGTTTTCCACTTCCAAATAACGGCACTACATTGTCTTTCTTATCGTTGAGAGGTCCCTCTCTGTTCGTTCGTCCTTGCGCGGTTCTGCGACGTGTAAAGGCGGTGCTATTTGAGCCGATCTCGGCAATCACCACCGCAAGTGTCTCCCGCCGCCGGGGATCCTTTTCATGTTCTTCCATGACCCGCAGACGCTGCAGCAATCCTTCGGTTGTCACTGGCCCCCGCTCTTTCAAAAGAGAGAGAACGGCTTCACCGATAAGCGTGTCGATCAGCTTGTCTGCGTTACTGCTCTTCATATCCTTACCGTTCGAAGAGCAGACCAAGCAGCTTGTGGTAATGCTCTTCCTCTTCCGGGCCATCGGCCTTTTCGAGGCGGCTGAGCAGTTTGGTACAGAGCGATTTGCGATTCAGATTTCGCCCGTCGCTGAGAATTTCAACAACGACCTGGCCCAGCGTCTCCTGCTGGGTAGGAAGCACGACTTTTTCGAAGTACTGTGCGATTGCTGCTGCGGAATCTGCGACGTAACCTTTCTGCTGCATGTTTCGCTCCTGTAAAATTTTGTAATCACTAACGTTACAATTAAGGTATACATAATTTCTAAATCTGTACACTAAAAATGTACAGATTTTTAATATTTTTATGATATTTTTTATAAAGTACTTTATTTTCATTTGGTTATGAGTATGTTGTGGACCGGTAATGTTACAGGATATATTGTACAAAAAGTTCGGGCGCTGATAAGTTGTACAGCCTGGAAAAAAGCATCATCAAATGCCGTAAATGGTTGAGATGTAAATTATTTGTCAGGCAATTAATGTGCTATAAATGATCCTTATCCACCTTTTTTGTGGCCAAAACCCTAACCCCCAGGAATAGCATGCTCACAACCATCATTTACCGCAGTCATATCTGCGAGGACGTTCCAGTTAAAGCGCTGGAAGCAATGGTCGCTGCTGCAAATAGTAAAAACCGGCAATCCAATATCACGGGGATCCTGCTGTTTAACGGCACACATTTTTTTCAGCTGCTTGAAGGGCCAGTGGAACACGTCTCTGCTATCTATGAGCAGATCTGCAACGACCCGCGCCACCATAACGTGGTGGAGCTGATGCGCGATCACGGACCTGTCCGGCGTTTTGGCAACGTGGGCATGGAGCTTTTTGATTTGCGCCACTTCGACAGGGACGAAGTGCTGCAGCAGGTGCTCAACAGGGGGACGACACGCTATCAGCTGACGTATAATGACCGCCCGCTGCAGTTTTTCCGCACCTTTGTCGAGGCCACGGAAAAAGCGAACTATTTTGAACTGCCGCCTGCGGATTCCTGGGAGTTCGTTCGCGAAGAAACGCGCCTGTCCGCGCAGCCCGAAGTGGTCGCGAAAGGGGCGGATTGCAGCTTTGCGTTCCAGCCGATAGTCGATCCGTTTATGCAGCAGGTCGTCTCCTGGGAGGCGCTTCTCCGCACGCCTGACGGCGGCGCACCGGGAGATTACTTTGCTAATCTGCCGCGTGACGAGGTGTACGCCTCTGATTTACACAGCAAGCAGGTGGCGCTCTCCATGGCCAGCGCGCTGGGGCTACAGGATCAGACGTTATCCCTCAATCTGCGGCCCATGACGCTGGTCAACATTCCCAACGCCGTGGATTTCCTGCTCACCGCGATTGAAGCCAATGGGTTTGTACCCGAGCAAATTGTGGTGGAGTTCACCGAGAGCGAAGCCATTTCCCGTTTTGATGAATTCACGGATTCGGTCAGGCAGTTAAAAAGCGCGGGTATCAGCGTGACGATCGATCACTTTGGCGCCGGTTTTGCCGGGCTGCAGCTGCTGGCGCAGTTCCAGCCGGACAGAATTAAGATTAATCGCGATCTGGTCGCGAACGTGCATAAAAGTGGCCCCCGACAGGCCATTATTCAGGCGATTATTAAATGCTGCTCCTCGCTTGAGATCCAGTTCTGCGCGGTAGGAGTAGAGAAGGCTGAAGAGTGGATGTGGCTGGAATCCGCCGGGATTTCCCAGTTCCAGGGACATCTTTTTGCCAGCCCGCGACACGGCGGTATTCCCGCGATTGCGTGGCCGGAGAAAAAGTTCGACTTCTGATAAAGCTGTACACATTACGGCAGAGTTAACTGTACGAATGGTAATTTTTATACAACAATGTATTAACAGGTGAAGGGAGGAGTAGCCCATTCACCTGAGCAAAATGCGGTCTTAGTTATACAAATGGTGTGTACAATCTGATAAGGTTGGTGCAGTTAGGTATGGAAGTTCTGAGCGTGAGGGAGTTAATGGCCTATTACAGTATCGGCGAAGTGGCCGAACGATGCGGTATCAACCCCGTTACGCTGCGTGCCTGGCAGCGCCGTTATGGATTGTTGAAGCCGCAGCGCAGCGAAGGAGGTCATCGTCAGTTTGACGATGAAGATATCCTCCGCATAGAAGAGATCAAGCGCCTGATGAAAAGCGGCGTCTCGGTCGGAAAAGTCAAAGCCTTGCTGGAAAACAAAGAAGTATTGACTCAGGGCAACTGGGTCTCGTTCCAGGAAGAAATGATGACCGTTCTGCGTTACGCCAGCCCGGCAAAGCTGCGCGCCAAAATGGGCGAATTCCGCCGCGATCACGCGATAGATGCGCTGATTGACAATATTATTTCTCCCGTTCGTCAGCGCATGAATCAGGATCAAAACACCGTGCGTCACATGGCGAGCCTGTTTGACGGCGTCCTGATCGAATTCGCGATTGCAAGCCTGGCGGAATCCCGCAAAAAAGCTGGTAAAGACGCCCTCCTGATTGGCTGGGAATGCGATGACCGCACCCACCTGTGGCTGGAAGCCGCGCGCTTATCGCAGAAGGGATGGCACATTGACGTCCTGGCGGAACCTATTGATTCGCCGCGTCCTGAACTGTTCCCTGGGCAAAAAATCTTCGTCTGGACGGGGAAATCCCCAACGCCTCGCCAGCAGGAACAGCTCGACCACTGGCGTGAACAGGGGTTTGCTGTCTCATTTCATCACTGATTAACAGAGGCCTTGAGGGCCTTTTTTTGTTTTTGTCCTTTTCTGAACAAAAGCTATCTCAAAAATAGGCATTTCCGATGCATATTTTACTTTTCTCTTCCCTGTCATAAATGCCGCGACGAAATGCATTATTAATCAATGCATTGAACAAATACATCCATCCTGACTGCATCCTCTCACAGGGTCTATGCTTAATAAAAGTAGGCAAAAAGGGCGGTTTAGCCGAATGCCCCTGCTGACAGAGGGTTGAAGTGATAATCGTTATCACTAACATGGTGTTATGCCCTGATGGCTTATCAGATGAGGTGGACCTATGGAACTGCATTCAGAAACCTTTAATCCTGCCGATTTTGCCTGGCGCGGCTTAACGCTCACGCCAGCGGCGGCGGCACATATTCACGATCTGGTGGCGAAAAAGCCTGAGATCCTTGGCGTGCGTTTAGGCGTCAAACAGACCGGCTGCGCGGGTTTCGGCTACGTGCTCGATACCGTCACCGAACCCGAGAAAGATGACCTGGTGTTCGAGACTGACGGCGCGAAGCTGTACGTCGCGCTGCAGGCCATGCCGTTTATTGACGGCACCGAAGTGGACTACGTCCGCGAAGGCTTAAACCAGTTATTCAAATTTCATAACCCGAAAGCCCAGAACGAATGCGGCTGCGGCGAAAGCTTTGGGGTATAGGCGGTACTATGTCTCGTAATACTGAAGCAACGAGTGAAGTAAATACCTGGGGCGGTGGGCACCTCAACTATAAAGAGGGGTTCTTCACCCAGCTGCAGACCGATGAGCTGGCGAAAGGCATCAACGAAGATGTCGTGCGGGCGATCTCGGCGAAACGCAACGAGCCCGAGTGGATGCTGGAGTTCCGCCTGAGCGCCTTCCGCGCCTGGCTGGAGATGGAAGAACCGCACTGGCTGAAAGCGCACTACGACAAGCTGAACTATCAGGATTACAGCTACTACTCCGCGCCCTCCTGCGGCAGCTGTGACGATACCTGCGCCTCGCAGCCCGGCGCGGTGCAGCAAACCGGTGAGGAGAACAGTTTCCTCAGCAAAGAGGTGGAAGAAGCCTTTAACCAGCTTGGCGTGCCCGTGCGTGAGGGGAAAGAGGTGGCGGTGGACGCCATTTTCGACTCCGTCTCGGTGGCAACCACCTACCGCGAGAAGCTGGCAGAGCAGGGGATCATTTTCTGCTCCTTCGGCGAAGCGATTCACGATCATCCGGAACTGGTGAAAAAATACATTGGGACCGTGGTGCCTTCTAACGACAACTTCTTTGCGGCGCTCAACGCGGCGGTAGCCTCTGACGGCACCTTTATCTATGTGCCGAAAGGCGTGCGCTGCCCGATGGAGCTGTCGACGTATTTCCGTATCAACGCCGAAAAAACCGGCCAGTTCGAACGCACGATTCTGGTTGCGGATGAAGGCAGCTACGTCAGCTATATCGAAGGGTGCTCCGCCCCGGTCCGCGACAGCTACCAGCTGCACGCGGCGGTGGTGGAGGTCATCATCCACAAAGATGCCGAGGTGAAATACTCCACGGTGCAAAACTGGTTCCCGGGCGACGGCAATACCGGCGGTATCCTGAACTTCGTCACCAAGCGCGCGCTGTGCGAAGGCGAAAACAGCAAGATGTCGTGGACCCAGTCAGAAACCGGCTCTGCCATCACCTGGAAATACCCGAGCTGCATTCTGCGCGGGGATAACTCCATCGGCGAGTTTTACTCGGTGGCGCTGACCAGCGGCCATCAGCAGGCCGATACCGGCACCAAGATGATCCACATCGGTAAAAACACCAAATCAACCATCATCTCGAAAGGGATCTCTGCCGGGCATAGCCAGAACAGCTATCGCGGGCTGGTGAAAATCATGCCGACGGCCACCAATGCGCGAAACTTTACCCAGTGTGACTCGATGCTGATTGGCGCTGACTGCGGGGCGCATACCTTCCCGTACGTCGAGTGCCGTAACAACACGGCCCAGCTTGAGCACGAGGCGACGACGTCGCGGATTGGGGAAGATCAGCTCTTCTACTGCCTGCAGCGCGGGATCAGCGAAGAAGACGCCATCTCGATGATCGTTAACGGCTTCTGTAAGGACGTGTTCTCTGAACTGCCGCTGGAATTTGCCGTTGAAGCCCAGAAACTCCTCGCCATTAGTCTTGAACACAGCGTCGGTTAAGGAAAGCACATGTTAAGCATTAAAGATTTACAGGTCAGCGTAGAAGACAAAGCCATCCTGCGTGGCCTCAATTTTGACGTCAAGCCGGGTGAAGTTCACGCCATCATGGGGCCGAACGGCTCCGGGAAAAGTACGCTTTCTGCGACGCTGGCGGGGCGCGAAGATTATGAGGTAACCCACGGCTCGGTGGAGTTTAACGGCAAAGACCTTCTGGAGATGTCGCCGGAAGACCGCGCGGGAGAGGGCATCTTCATGGCCTTCCAGTACCCGGTCGAAATTCCTGGCGTCAGCAACCAGTTCTTCCTGCAGACGGCGCTGAATGCGGTGCGCAAGTATCGCGGCCTGGAGGCGCTGGACCGCTTTGACTTCCAGGACCTGATGGAAGAGAAGATCAAGCTGCTGAAAATGCCGGAAAATCTGCTGACCCGTTCGGTGAACGTTGGCTTTTCCGGCGGCGAGAAAAAGCGTAACGACATTCTGCAGATGGCGGTGCTGGAGCCCGAGCTGTGCATTCTGGATGAAACCGACTCCGGTCTGGATATCGACGCCCTGAAGATTGTCGCTGACGGGGTGAACTCCCTGCGCGACGGCAAGCGTTCGTTCATTATCGTCACCCACTACCAGCGCATTCTGGACTACATTAAGCCGGATTACGTTCACGTGCTTTACCAGGGGCGTATTGTGAAATCCGGTGATTTCACGCTGGTTAAACAACTGGAGGAGCAGGGCTATGGCTGGCTTACCGAACAGCAGTAATGCGCTCCAGCAGTGGCACCGGCTGTTTGAAGCCCAGGGCGGCACGCGCTCTGAGCAGGCGCAGCAGCATCTGCAGCAGATGCTGCGTCTCGGCCTGCCGACGCGTAAGCATGAGAACTGGAAATACACCCCGCTTGATGGCCTGCTGAACGCCGAGTTTGTGACCCGCCTGGCGGATCTCATCCCGGCGCAGCGTGACGCGCTGGCCGTAAACGTGGACGCCGTGCGCTTGGTGTTTGTCGACGGTGAGTTCCGTCCGGAGCTGAGCGACGCCCTTCAGGGGAGCGGATTTGAGATTGAGATAAACGACGATCGCCAGCCCCTGAGCGCCCCGGTTCAGCCTGAGGTTTTCCTCCACCTGACCGAGAGCCTGGCCCGCAGCGTGACGCATATACGCGTGAAGCGTAACCAGCGTCCGGCAAAACCGCTGCTGCTGATGCACATCACCCAGGGTCTGGACGGCGACGAAATCAACACCGCGCACTATCGCCACCATCTTGAGCTGGCGGAGGGGGCGGAAGCCACGGTAATCGAACATTACGTCAGCCTTAACGATGTCCGGCACTTTACCGGATCGCGTCTGACGATGAACGTTGCCGCCAATGCCCAGCTTCACCACGTCAAGCTGGCGTTTGAGAATGCGCAGAGCCACCACTTTGCCCATAACGATATTGTGCTGGGTCAGGATGCCGCGGCGTACAGCCACAGCTTCCTGCTCGGCGGGTCGGTATTGCGCCACAACACCAGCACGCAGCTTAACGGTGAAAACACCACGCTGCGCATCAACAGCCTGGCGATGCCGGTTAAATCTGAAGTGTGCGACACGCGCACCTGGCTTGAGCACAACAAGGGCTACTGCAACAGCCGCCAGCTGCACAAAACTATCGTGAGTGATAAAGGGCGCGCGGTGTTTAACGGACTGATTAACGTGGCGCAGCACGCCATTAAAACCGACGGGCAGATGACCAACAACAATCTGCTGTTAGGTCGCCTGGCGGAAGTGGACACCAAACCGCAGCTGGAGATCTACGCCGACGACGTGAAGTGCAGCCACGGTGCGACGGTCGGGCGCATCGACGACGAGCAGATGTTCTACCTGCGTTCCCGCGGTATCGACCAGCAGGCGGCGCAGAAAATGATTATCTATGCGTTTGCCGCCGAACTGACGGAAGCGCTGAACGATGGTCAGTTGAAACAGCAGGTGCTGGCGCGTATCGGTCAGCGTCTGCCTGGAGGCGAAGCATGAGTTTTCCCGTCGAGAAAGTACGGGCAGATTTTCCGGTTCTGACCCGTGAAGTAAACGGTCTTCCTCTGGCCTATCTGGACAGCGCGGCCAGCGCGCAGAAGCCTAACCCGGTAGTGGATGCGGAAGCCGAGTTTTATCGCCACGGCTACGCCGCCGTGCATCGCGGTATTCATACCCTGAGCGCCGAGGCGACCCAGCGTATGGAAAACGTGCGCACGCAAATTGCTGCCTTCCTCAATGCGAAATCGCCCGAGGAGCTGGTCTTCGTGCGCGGAACCACCGAAGGGATCAACCTTGTCGCTAACAGCTGGGGCAACGCGCAGGTCCACGCAGGGGATAATATTATCATCACCCAGATGGAGCACCACGCCAATATCGTGCCGTGGCAGATGCTCTGTGAGCGCGTTGGCGCGCAGCTGCGGGTCATTCCGCTTAACCTTGACGGGACGCTGCAGCTTGAGCAGCTCGACGCACTGCTGGATGACCGCACGCGGCTGGTGGCGGTCACCCAGGTCTCCAACGTGCTGGGGACGGAAAACCCGGTGGCAGAGATTATCGAAAAAGCCCACCAGGCCGGCGCGAAGGTGCTGATTGACGGCGCCCAGGCGGTAATGCACCACGCGGTTGACGTTCAGGCGCTGGACTGCGATTTCTACGTCTTCTCAGGCCACAAGCTCTATGGGCCGACCGGGATCGGCGTGCTCTACGTGAAGGAAGATATCCTGCAGGCGATGCCGCCGTGGGAAGGGGGCGGCTCGATGATCGCCACCGTCAGCCTGACGGAAGGCACCACCTACGCGCGCGCGCCGTGGCGTTTTGAGGCGGGTACGCCCAACACCGGCGGGATTATCGGGCTGGGGGCGGCGGTTTCCTACGTCTCCGCAATCGGCCTTGAAAGCATTCAGGAGTACGAACAGCTGCTGATGCACTATGCGCTTGCCGAGCTTGCCAGCGTGCCGGATCTGACCCTCTACGGGCCTGCCGACCGGCAAGGGGTGATCGCGTTCAATCTCGGGAAACATCACGCCTATGACGTGGGCAGTTTCCTCGATAACTACGGCGTGGCGGTCCGTACCGGGCACCACTGCGCCATGCCGCTGATGGCGTTTTACCAGGTGCCGGCAATGTGCCGCGCGTCGCTGGTGATGTACAACACAACGGAAGAGGTCGACAGGCTGGTGGCGGGGCTTAAGCGCATTCACCAGCTGCTGGGCTAACGGAGAGGCGAAAGATGGCAGAACTGCCGGACAGAGACAAATTGCTGCGCAACTTTGGGCGTTGCGCAAACTGGGAAGAGAAGTACCTGTATATCATCGAGCTGGGGCAGCGTCTGCCGCCGCTCGGTGAAGAGGCGCATAACCCGGAAAATATTATTCAGGGCTGTCAGAGCCAGGTGTGGATTGTGATGGAGCAGTCTGACGACGGCACGATAGCACTGCACGGCGACAGCGATGCGGCCATTGTAAAAGGGCTTATTGCGGTCGTCTTTATTCTTTATCACCGGATGTCGGCGCAGGATATTGTCGCGTTCGATGTCCGCCCGTGGTTTGAAAAAATGGCCCTCACACAACACCTCACCCCGTCTCGTTCCCAGGGACTCGAAGCGATGATTCGCGCGATTCGCGCCAAAGCTGCAATCCTTAGCTAGAATTACAGAACAGCATTCATTCTGTTTCGCGAGGTGGTTCCCGCCTCGCTGGTTTTTCAGCTTTCTGGCGTCCTGCCAGTGAATAAGGAATCTCAGCATGAAGCGCGCGTCTCTCATAACTCTATTACTCCTCAGTTCGCTCGGCGCACTTAATTCGGCCCGCGCGATGGACTATCCGTTGCCGCCCGCAGGCAGTCGCCTGATTGGGCAAAATCAAACCTACACGATACAGGAAGGGGATAATAAGCTGCAGACCATCGCCCGCCGGTTTAATACCGCGGCGCAGGTGATTCTGGAAACGAACAATACCATTGCGCCAGTCAACCCGGCGCCGGGAACCGTCATTACCATCCCGTCGCAGATGCTGCTGCCGGACACGCCGCGCGAGGGGATTGTGGTGAACCTCGCTGAGCTGCGGCTCTACTACTTCCCGCCGGGAGAAAACATCGTTCAGGTCTTCCCGCTCGGCATCGGACAGCTGGGGCTGGAAACGCCGGTTACGACCACGCGCGTAAGCCAGAAAATCCCGAATCCTACCTGGACGCCCACGCCGGGCATCAGAGCCCGCTCTCTGGAGCAGGGAATCAAATTACCGCCGGTGGTACCTGCCGGGCCAAATAACCCGCTGGGACGCTTCGCACTGCGTTTAGGCGTGGGCAACGGGGAATATCTCATCCATGGCACCAGCGCGCCGGACAGCGTTGGCCTGCGCGTCAGCTCCGGCTGTATGCGGATGAACGCCCCGGACATTAAAGCCCTGTTTGAACAGGTGCGGGTTGGCACGCGGGTACAGATTATCAATGAACCCGTGAAGTTCTCCGTGGAGCCGGATGGTAAACGCTATATTGAAGTCCATCGCCCGCTGGCGCAGGCTGAGGGAGAAAACCCGCAGGTCTCGCCCATTACCCACTCCGCCGACTTTGCGACCTTTGTTTCTCAGGCGGGAAGCGATAAGGCGCTGATCGAGAAAGCCCTGTCACGCCGCGCCGGGATCCCGGTTATCGTGTCGTCAGAGAGCGGCCCGTCGGCCAGCAATAGCGTGTTGTCGGTGCAGAACAGTCGGGTGTCCGCTGCGGTAGCGGAAGATGAAGGGGAGAAGGTGACGCAGTAGCCGTTTGACGCAGGCAAAAAAAATGGCGCACAATGTGCGCCATTTTATTAACAGGTACTATTACTTACGGTATTTAGTAGCCTGGTTGTCCAGACGCTGGTTAGCGCGAGCTGCGTCGTCTTTAGCAGCCTGAACGTCGGAACGGATTGCGTTCACGTCGTTGCTCAGCTGGTCAACTTTAGCGTTCAGAGTCTGAACGTCAGAAGACAGCTGATCGATTTTAGCGTTGCTGGAGCAACCAGCCAGCAGAGTAGAACCCAGGATTACCGCGCCCAGTACCAGTTTAGTACGATTCATTATTAATACCCTCTAGATTGAGTTAATCTCCATGTAGCGTTACAAGTATTACACAAAGTTTTTTGGGTTGAGAATATTTTTTTGATGGGAATACACCTATTTTTGATCGTTCGCTCAAAGAAGCATCGAATCGGCCCTTTTTGAGCAAAAATCTATGTAAAAAAAGGCATTTATCATCGGATTCATCTTAGATAATTCGCAATTAAATAGAAAAACCCGATTTGCAATTTGAATGACTTTAGCTAATGCCAGGAATAAAAAAAGCGCCCGGAGGGCGCTTTTTATCAAAATTAATTCGTTCGGGAATTATTACAGCACGTGAACAGATGCGGTATTGGTGGTTCCGCTTGGCACCAGCGCGCCAGAAACCATGACCACAACGTCACCTTTCTGTGCCAGACCACGATCAACCAGCTCCAGAGCCACTTCTTTACCCAGACGGTAGAAATCATCCGTAGACGCGATCTCTTTCACCAGGTGAGGGATCACGCCTTTGCTCAGCACCAGCTGACGAGCCGTGGTTTCGTTGGTGGTCAGCGCCAGGATAGTCGCATCCGGGAAGTATTTACGCACCGCGCGAGCAGATTTACCGCCCTGGGTCGCAACCACGATCAGCGGTGCTTCCAGCTTCTCAGCCGTCTCTACTGCACCGCGGCAAACCGCTTCGGTGATGCGCAGCTTGCGGCTGTCGTTGTTGTAGTCCAGACGGCTTTTCATTACGCGGTCGGTACGTTCGCAGATGGTGGCCATGATGGACACCGCTTCCAGCGGATATTTACCTTTTGCGGATTCGCCGGACAGCATAACGGCATCAGTACCGTCGAGGATGGCGTTAGCCACGTCGCCTGCTTCTGCGCGGGTTGGGCGTGGGTTTTTGATCATGGAGTCCAGCATCTGCGTTGCGGTGATAACCACTTTGCGCGCGCGAACGCATTTCTCGATCATCATCTTCTGCGCGAAGATCACTTCTTCAACCGGGATTTCTACGCCCAGGTCACCACGTGCAACCATGATGCCGTCAGACGCTTCGAGGATTTCGTCGAAGTTGTTCAGGCCTTCCTGGTTTTCAATTTTGGAGATGATCTGGATCTTCTCGCCGCCGTGCGCTTTCAGGTGCTCACGAATTTCAACCACGTCAGAACGCTTACGGATGAAGGAGGCCGCAACAAAGTCAACGCCTTGTTCGCAGCCGAAGATCAGGTCCTGTTTGTCTTTTTCGGCCAGTGCTGGCAGTGCGATAGAGACGCCCGGCAGGTTAACGCCTTTGTTTTCGCCCAGGTCGCCGTTGTTCAGCACCTTACAGATAACCTTGTTGCCTTCGATCGCGGTGACTTCCATACCGATCAGACCATCGTCTACCAGCACGGTGTTACCGACGGACAGGTCGTTGGTGAAGCCTTCATAGGTCACTGCAACGATTTCGCTGTTGCCGACAACGGATTTGTCGGTGGTGAAGGTGAAGGTCTGGCCCGCTTTCAGAGAGACGTCGTTACCGCCTTCCAGTTTGATGGTACGGATTTCTGGACCTTTGGTATCCAGCAGGATCGCAGCTTTTTTACCGGTCTTGCTCATTACGTTGCGCAAGTTCTGGATACGCTGACCGTGTTCTGCGTAATCACCGTGGGAGAAGTTCAGACGCATCACGTTCATGCCGGCGTCCAGCATTTTGGTCAGCATCTCTTCAGATTCGGTTTTCGGGCCGATAGTACAAACAATTTTCGTCTTTTTCATGACAGTCTTAGTCTTTAAGTTGGGAAGGATATGGAAATCTCGCTCCGGGGGCGCACCGCCGCGGAGTCAAACCTGTGTTGCAAAAGAGTATATGACACGCACTAAGGATAGGAGACATCAAATGAGCGTGCAGAAGAAAGTGTGCCTGATTGACAGCCCAACGAAGGAGAGGAGAAGTTGTACGTTGTTTTTTGTATTCCAAGCGCTGAAACCATTCACCAGGGATTAGGCGCGCATTATACGCTGATTTTAAGATAAAAGGAAAATGGAAACGGTGTTTCAGAAATAATCTGTGCAGTTTCACATAATATTGTTATCAAGGCGTTAAGCCATGATGACAACTTATGGCGGCAGGTGATTGACCTGCCGCGTTTTGCTTATTTTTGCAGCGCCTGGCTGAGATCGGCAATCAGGTCTTTCGGATCTTCAATCCCGACTGAGAGCCGAATTAGCTGCGGCACAATGCCGTTAGCCAGGCGTTGCTCCAGCGGAATCGAGGCATGCGTCATGCTGTAAGGCTGGCTCACCAGACTTTCCACACCGCCGAGGCTTTCCGCGAGGGTGAACAGCTTCAGGTTGCGAATCACCTCGGTGGCGCGTTGCGCATCGCCTTTTACCACCACGGAAATCATCCCGCCGGGCAGGGCCATCTGCGTGCGGGCAAGTTGATATTGCGGATGCGATTCCAGGCCGGGATAGAACACCTTTTCGACCAGAGGATGCTGCTCCAGCCATTGCGCAATCGCCAGCGCGTTGGTGCTGTGCTTTTCTACCCTCAAAGCAAGCGTGCGAATACCGCGCAGCGTCAGGAAGCTGCTGAATGGATCCAATACGCCGCCTACCGCGTTTTGCAGATAGCCCAGCTTATCCGCCAGTTCCCTGTTGTCCCCGACAATCGCCAGCCCGGCCACCACGTCAGAGTGGCCGTTCAGGTATTTGGTGGCGGAGTGCACCACGATATCGAAACCTGACTCCAGCGGACGGTGGATCACCGGTGACGCGAAGGTGTTATCCGCCACGCTGATGACGTTATGACGGCGGGCGATCGCCGCAATGGCCGCCAGATCCGCCAGCTTCAGCAGCGGGTTGGTTGGCGTTTCGACCCACACCATGCGGGTATCCGGGCGAATGGCGGCCTCGAGACCAGCTAAGTCGTCCGGTTTAACCCAGCTGACCTGCAGGCCGGTGCTGCGCTTGCGCACGTTTTCAATCAGGCGATACGTCCCGCCGTAAACGTCATCAATGGCGACAATATGGCTGTCTTTATCCAGCAGTTCGAGCACCGTGGAGATGGCCGCCAGACCGGAGGCGAAGGCGTAGCCGCGCGTGCCGCCTTCCAGTTCAGCGATGGCGGTTTCCAGCGCATGGCGGGTAGGGTTGCCGCTGCGGGAATACTCATAGCCGGTATGCTCGCCGGGTGACGGTTGCGCAAACGTTGAGGTGGCGTATATCGGCGGCATGACGGCACCGTGCTGGTCGTTGAACTCGCCGCTGTGTACGCTCAGGGTAGCCAGGTTTTTCATCATCGATTCCTTTATTGCTGAAGACGGTTGCGCCAGGCGGTCAGAACGTCGCTGCGCGTAATCAGACCGAGAAAACGGTCGTTGTCATTAATCACGGCCACAAGACCGCGGTCGAAGATGGCGTTCAGGGCGCTTTCCGGGGCGTGTTTATCAAGAAACTCCACCTGACGCGTCATGGCTGCCGTCACCGGAAGCGCGAAGCGGTCTCCGTCGCCGCCGATGTGCCGCAGGAGATCCCACTCGTCGATAATGCCCACCACCTTGCCGTTCTCCAGCACCGGCAGCTGGGAGATGTCATACAGGCGCATGCGTGCCAGTACGGTGGAAAGCGTGTCGTCCGGGGCGGCGGTAACGGTGGCGCCTTCATCGTGGCGCAGGGCGATATAGTCGGAGAGATCGCCGGCCTGAGGGCGCGTGATGAGCCCTTGCTGACGCATCCAGTCATCGTTGAACATCTTCGAGAGATACTTATTGCCGCTGTCGCAGGCGAAGGTCACCACGCGTTTCGGCGCGGTCTGCGCCTGGCAATACTTCAGCGCGGCCGCCAGCAGCGTGCCGCTGGAGGAGCCCGCCAGAATGCCTTCCGTTTTCAGCAGATCGCGCGCGGTGGTGAAGGCCTCGCGGTCGGTGATGCGCCAGGCGCGATTCACCCCTTCAATGTGGGCCAGCGGCGGAATAAAGTCTTCGCCAATACCTTCAACCAGCCAGGAGCCCGCGTCGTGATAGCGTCCGGTTTCCACCTGGTCGGCGAGAACCGATCCGGCCGGGTCTGCCAGGACAAACTCCGTGTGCGGAGAGTGCTCGGCGAACCACGCCTGCAGGCCGCCCAGCGTACCGCCTGAGCCGACGCCCACCACGATGGCGTCGATCCGCCCGTCAAGCTGCTCGTACAGTTCCGGTGCCGTGGTGGTGCGGTGCGCCAGCGGGTTGGCCTCGTTATTGAACTGGTCGATGTAAAACGCGCCGGGCAGCTCGTTGGCCAGGCGCTGGGCGTAATCCTGGTAGTAGGCAGGGTGGCCCTTGTTAACGTCGGAGCGGGTCAGCACCACCTGGGCACCCAGCGCGCGCAGGTGGAAAATCTTCTCGCGGCTCATTTTGTCCGGCACCACCAGGATCAGCGAGTAGCCTTTCTGGGCGGCAATCAGGGCCAGGCCGAGACCGGTATTCCCCGCCGTCGCCTCAATAATCGTGCCGCCCGGCTGCAGCTGGCCGGTACGCTCCGCTTCGTTAATCATCGACAGCGCAACGCGATCCTTAATAGAGCCGCCCGGATTCTGGTTTTCCAGCTTCAGGAACAGCGAGCAGGGGCCAGTATCAAGCTTGTGCAGCTGGATAAGCGGGGTACGGCCAATCAGTTCAGTGACGGAGTGGTAAATCGTCATGATGTTTTCCTTTCTGGATGTCATGACGGGATGATAGAGCGGCGAAATTTTCGCAATAAAGAACCATTCACTGCTCTTTAGAACAGAAAAGAATATAAATGCCATTTTTGGATGTCAGGACAGCAAGACGTAAAGTTGTCTGGATGTGAGGATGGCTATATCGGCAGGAAATGCTGAAAAAATGAGCGTTTTTAGCGGGCATCTGCCAGCAGATATGCATCCGGCAGATAATCATTGCTGAAATTGATCTAAATGCTTCCCACCCTGTAAATCCGCTGTTTATTTCCGAAAGTTATAACAAATTCTTTTTTGTTCATTTGAAAGCTGATAACGCCTGTTTACTATCGTTTGGACATCCATACTGCTAAACAGCCATGCGCGAAACGGATAAAGAATAAGAATGATCGTACTCAGGAATATTTCGAAGGTTTTTGACAACGGAAAGGTCGCGCTGACTGCCGTTGATAACGTCAATTTGACGATAGAACAGGGACAGATTTACGGAATTATCGGCTACAGCGGAGCCGGGAAAAGCACGCTGATTCGTCTGCTGAATGGCCTGGAAAAACCCAGCGCCGGAAGCGTGACCATTAACGGGCAGGATATCTCTGCGGCCAAGGGTGAAGCGCTGCGCCAGGCGCGCCTGAAAATCAGCATGGTGTTCCAGCACTTCAACCTGCTGTGGTCGCGCACGGTGAGCGAGAATATCGCTTTCTCGATGCAAATCGCCGGTGTGCCAAAAGCCAGCATCAAGGCGCGCGTCGCCGAGCTGGTGGAGCTGGTTGGCCTGAAGGGGCGCGAGAATGCGTACCCGTCCCAGCTGAGCGGCGGGCAAAAGCAGCGCGTCGGCATTGCGCGCGCTTTGGCTAACAGCCCTGACGTGCTGCTCTGCGATGAAGCCACGTCCGCGCTCGACCCGCAGACCACCGATCAGATCCTCGATCTGCTGCTGGATATTAACCGCCGCTTCAGGCTGACCATCGTGCTGATCACCCACGAGATGCACGTGGTACGCAAAATCTGCGACCGCGTGGCGGTGATGGAGAACGGTAAAGTGGTGGAAGAGGGCGACGTGCTGAGCGTCTTTACCCATCCGCAGCAGCCGATTACGCAGCAGTTTGTCCGTCAGGTGAGCCAGTACGCCGAGGAAGAAACCTTCAATACCGAACTGGCAAACGATTTGGAAGGCACGGTCATCAGGCTGACCTTTACCGGGCACAGCACCCATAAGCCGATTGTGGGTGAACTGACCCTGCGCTACGGCCTGCCGTTTAACATCCTGCACGGGAAAATGACGCAAACCGCCCACGGGGTGTTTGGTCAGCTCTGGGTAAATGTCGTGGCATCCGATGAACAACTGAACAATATCCTCGCCGACCTGCAGCACAGCGATATTGAAGGCGAGGTGATTAAACATGGCTGAGAATCTCTTTCCGCATCTCAAGTGGGATCAGCTCTGGGCGGCGACGCTGGAGACGCTGTACATGACCGCGCTGTCCGGCGTGGCGACGTTTGTGCTGGGCATCGTGCTGGGGCTGGCGCTGTTTTTAACCGCGCGCGGCGGGCTGTTCCACAACCGCACGGTCTACAGCGTGATTTCGATTGTGGTGAACGTGTTCCGCTCTATTCCGTTCATCATTTTGATTGTCCTGCTGATCCCGTTCACCAAGACCGTCGTCGGCACCATTCTCGGCGCCAACGCGGCGCTGCCGGCGCTGATTGTAGGCGCCGCACCGTTCTACGCACGCCTGGTGGAGATCGCCCTGCGTGAAGTGGATAAAGGCGTCATCGAAGCAACGCGCTCGATGGGCGCACGACTGAGCACGTTAGTGTTTCGGGTTTTACTGCCGGAATCATCACCCGCACTGGTATCGGGTATTACGGTGACGCTCATTGCGCTGGTGAGCTACAGCGCAATGGCGGGGGTGATTGGCGCCGGCGGTTTGGGAAATCTGGCTTATCTGGAAGGATTCCAGCGCAACCATGGTGACGTCACGCTGGTGGCAACGGTGACCATTCTGATCATCGTTTTCATTATCCAGTTCTGCGGCGATGTCATTACTTCACTGTTAGATAAACGCTAATAAATACACACAGGAACCACATCATGAAAAAAACACTGACACTGATCGCCGCCGCAACCCTGAGCGCCCTGAGCTTCGCCTCCTGGGCCGACACCCTGACCGTGGGCGCATCCAACACGCCGCACGCCGAAATTCTGGAGCAGGCTAAGCCGATTCTGGCGAAGCAGGGTATCGACCTGGAGATTAAACCGTTCCAGGACTACATTCTGCCGAACACCGCGCTGGCGGGTCATGACATCGACGCGAACTATTTCCAGCACATTCCTTACCTGAACAGCGTGCTTAAGGATCATGCGGGCGATAAAGACTACGATTTCGTCAGTGCGGGCGCGATCCACATTGAGCCAATCGGCATCTACTCCAAAAAATACAAGTCGCTGAAAGACCTGCCGGAAGGTGGCAAGATCATCATGCGTGACGCGGTTTCTGAAGAGGGGCGCATTCTCTCCATCTTCGAGAAAGAGGGCGTGATCAAGCTGAAGCCGGGCATCGATAAAGTGACCGCGCGCATCAGCGACATCGTTGAGAACCCGAAAAAGCTGAAGTTCACGCCGAACGTGGAAGCCTCTCTGCTGCCGCAGATGTACAACAACAACGAAGGCGATGCGGTGGTGATTAACGCCAACTACGCGATTGACGCCGGTCTGGATCCGGTTCACGACCCGATTGCGGTAGAGAGCGGTGAAAACAACCCGTACGCCAACATCATTACCGTGCATCGCGGTGACGAGAAGAAGAAAGATATCGTTGCGCTGGTGAACGTGCTGCACTCGAAAGAGATTCAGGACTGGATCCGCACCAAGTACAAAGGCGCGGTCATCCCAGTAAACAACTAATTTACTGATTTTACAGATGAAGCCCGGCGAGTCTCTCGCCGGGCTTCTTTTTTGTATCCGGCAGGAGAATCATTTAAGCTCAACGTTTAACAGGCAATGGAGTGATGACGATGGGTAACGTGACCAAAGATGAAGCGCTGTATCAGGAGATGTGCCGGGTGGTCGGGAAGGTGGTGCTTGAGATGCGTGATTTAGGGCAGGAGCCAAAGCATATTGTCATTGCCGGAGTCCTGCGTACCGCGCTGGCGAACCAGCGCGTTAAGCGCAGTGAACTGACAACCGAAGCGATGGAAACGGTGGTTAAAGCGCTGGCCGGGTAATGCGCCAGCGTTTCGCAAGCTGTTCGAGCGAGCAGCAGAGCAGGTAGTAGACCACGCCCGTAAAGATAAAAATGGCCGCCGGGTAGATTTGCACCCGGTTGTTGACCTGTCCCGCCACCGTGGTCAGTTCCGGTACGTTCACGATAAACGCCAGCGACGTATCCTTCAGCAGGCTGATAAAAATCCCCACCAGCGACGGCAGAATATTCCTCAGCGCCTGCGGCAGCAGCACGCGCAGGAGGGTTTGCTGCGTGCTGAATCCCTGAGACAGTGCGGCCTCGTACTGTCCGGACGGTAGCGCGTTAAGCCCGGCCAGCACCGAGTGCATCACCGTTGCCGCGGTAAACCAGGCCAGGGCCAGCGTGACGGTCAGCGCTCCCGGCAGATCGCCCCCGGTCATAAGCGGCAGGAGATACCACATCCAGAAAATCACGAAGATGAGCGGGATGCCGCGGATCAGCTCTGCCCATAAAAAGAGGGCCTTTCGCACGAGCCCGGTAAAGCGCCAGGCCAAACACGCGAGCACTATCCCACCGGGCAGGGCGATGACGGCGGCCCCGGCCGCCATCATCAACGACAGCAATACGCCCCCCGGTTCACCCGTCGCCGCGCGTCCCCACAGCAGATAGTCGAGGTTATCGGTGATGACGTTAAGTCCGGCAATCATGTTTTTCACTCCCTGTGGTGGCGACGCCTGGGCGTTTACGTTTCGCGTCAGGCCCGATGCGAACCAGCACCAGCCCCATGACCAGGCCGGTCAGCAGATAGAGTGCGGTACCGAGGGTAAACGCCTCCAGCGCGTGCGCGTTATAGCTCTCGATCTGCCTGACCTGATAGGTCAGCTCGGCAAAGCCAATCCCGCTCGCGAGCGAGGAGAGCTTCATCAGATTAAGGTACTGGCCCACAACCGGCTGCCAGGCGTTGGCCAGGCCCTGCGGCAGAAGGATGTAACGAAACAGACGCCACGCGGAGAATCCCTGCGCGAGCGCCGCCTCCCGCTGTCCGGCAGGTACGGAACGTAACCCCGATTCCACCTCTTCGATTAAAAACGCCGAGGTAAAGACGCCCAACCCCCAGGCAGAACATAAAAATTCGGGCGTAAACCACCAGACGTCGCCGGGCAGAATTGACCAGCTGTGATCCGCGTTCACCGCGTCGCGGAACGCCTGCGGTAGCCCGTTCCAGGCGGCAAAATACCAGAACAGCAGCTGCACCAGCAGCGGCGTATTGCGAAACAGCGACACCCAGCTGCTGACGACCGCGTTCCCGGGGCGTCCGCCGGAAAGGCGCAGGAGCATAAAGAGCAGTGCGAGCAGGCTGGCCAGCAGCATCCCGGCAAGCGTGACCCACAGGGTGGTGAGGAATCCGGAGAGTATCCACTGCAGAGGCTGTCCGGTCAGTACCCCCTGCCAGTCGAGCGCGGGCATTACAGATGCTCCTGATGCAGCGGGTTGAGCACCTTCTGCAGGAACCGCTGCGCGCGCGGATGCGACGGCTGGCTGAAAAATTGTGCCGGCGGCGCCGTTTCCAGAATTTGCCCGCCGTCGATAAAGACAATCCGGTCGGCAATTTCCCGGGCAAACTGCATCTCGTGGGTCACCACGATCATCGTGATCCCGCTGTGGGCGAGGGCTTTCATCACGTACAGCACTTCACCAATCATCTCCGGATCCAGCGCGGAGGTGGGTTCATCGAACAGAATGATTTGCGGTGAAGAGGCCAGGGCGCGGGCAATCGCGACGCGCTGCTGCTGTCCACCGGAAAGCTCTGCCGGGAAATGGTGGGCTTTTTCCAGCATCCCGACCTTCTCCAGCAGGGCCAGCGCGCGCTCCTGAGCTGGCTGCGGCTTCCAGCCGTGAACGTGCTCCAGCGCCAGGGTAATGTTCTGGCTGGCGGTGAGGTGGGCGTAAAGATTGAACTGCTGGAACACAAACCCCACGCGGCTGCGCAGCTGGCGCAGCCCGGTACCGGAGAGCTTTGCGGTAGGCTTGTTGTCGACCAGAATCTCCCCGCCGCTCAGGGTTTCAAGCTGGTTGATGAGACGAATCAGGGTGGATTTACCGGAACCCGAAGGGCCGAGGATGGCGACCACTTCACCGGGCGTGATGGTGAGGTTAATGTCGTTTAAAACCTGATGGTCACCGTAGCGTTTGTCCACATGACGAAACTCGACGCTGGCCTGTTCCAGATGTGAAAAATCCGCGGCACCGGCCGCGGAGTGTGAAAATAAACCTGAGAGCATAATTATCTGGCTTCTATTTTAAAGGCGCGAGGCTGTGGGGAAGGCGTGTTTGGGCCAAACCAGACATCGTAGATTTTTGCTGCCTGACCGTTCTTCTCGAGATTAACCAGCTCGTCGTTAACGGCCTTCAGCAGCGCCGTTTCACCTTTCTTCACCCCAACGCCAATCTCTTCTTTGCTGAGCAGATCGGGCAGGATTTTAAAGTTCGCTTTATCCGGCGCCTGCGCCAGCAGACCGGCCAGAATGGTGCTGTCCTGGGTGATGGCCTGTACGTTACCGTTGCGCAGCGCCGTCAGCGCCAGCGGAATATCGTCATACGAGAGCACGCGTGACTGCGGGAAACGCTGGTGCAGCGCCTGCTCGCCCGTCGTTCCTTTGACCGCGCCAATACGCGCCCGGCTGTAGTCATCAAGCTTGTCCGGTGATTTAGCCGGCACCAGGAACTGCTGACCGGTGACAAAGTAAGGCGTTGAGAAATCAATCACCTGCGCGCGTTCCGGAGTGATAGTAATATCCGCCACGATCAGATCGGCTTTTCCGGACTGCAGCAGCGGAATACGGTTAGCCGGATTGGTGGCAACCAGTTCAAGCTTCACGCCGAGCGATTTTGCCAGCGCTTTGGCGAAGTCCACGTCATAACCCACGATCTCGTGCGTTTTGGCATCAATAGAGCCAAACGGCGGGTTGGCGTCAAAGGTGGCCACTTTTACCACCCCTGCGGCCTTAATATCCGCCAGCTGATCGGCCTGTGCCTGCGCTGAAAGCAGGCTGCCCGCCGCCAGTAATCCCAGAACCAGTGTCCGTTTTGTAAACCCTTTCATGTTTGCTGCCATAGTCATTCGCCATCCCGTTGTTTTTGTTTTACCCCGCTACGCTCCCATAAGCGAAAGCTATCGCCAAATAAGAAATCGTTCTTTGCTATGAGCAAAAAAGCATTAGTGAACAACGTGTTAATGAAGAGTGAAAAGAACGGGATGCTATTTGCAGATCCTGCACATCAACAGTGAATTTTGGTATTTCCCCCGCGAGGCATTTGAGTGCTTAACTGAGATCAGACACGGCGAGAGAGGGTAAGATGATGAAAAAATGGATCAGCACGTTACGGCGGTTTTTTGCGACCCGACCAGTGAATGCGGAGAACAGCGCGCAACGTGTTCTTGAGTCAATCCTGCCTGTCGCCAGCCTGTATGGCGTCGACGTTGCCAACATTGACCCGGAGTGGTTCCATGATAAAACGTCACGCTGAACTGCGCCGCACGCGCGAAACGTACTGGAACGAGGTGTGCGTGACGTATAACGAGTGAAATAAAAAAGCACCGGTTTCCCGGTGCTTTTTTATTAGATTTTGCAGGCGTCGCCGCAGTCGTCGTCGGCGACAATCGCCTGCGCTTTTTTGTCTGCATCATCCAGACGTTCGGCATTACGCTCTTCGGCTTCATCCAGACCGTTAAAGACTAAGTTATCGAGATCAATTTCCATGTGGCACCTGCTCTGTTCAGTTTTTGATACTGGCACAGTATAGGGCAAAAAAAGCCAGCAATGTACCTCGCAGCACATAAGGATAATCCCTGCCATACTCAGTGCTTTATCGCTGAGGAGAGCACATGATTACACTCTGTAAAACCTGTGGAACCGCCTACGATGCCCGCCCGGACAGATGCCCGATTTGCGAAGATGAACGTCAGTACGTGCCCGCCACGGGCCAGGCGTGGACCGATTTCGACACCGTCACCGCCACCCATACCAACAAATGGCAGCAGCTGGAGCCGCGGCTGTTTGGGATCAAAACGGTGCCCGCGTTTGCGATAAACCAGCGGGCGCTGCTCCTGCAAACGGCCCACGGCAATATTCTCTGGGACTGCATCGCCAACCTCGACTCCGCAACCAAAGCGCTCGTTACCGCCCTCGGCGGCATCAGCGCGATTGCTATTTCACATCCGCACTATTACACCACCATGCAGGAGTGGGCTGCGGCGTTTGATGCGCCGGTTTACCTGCATGCCAGCGACAGAGAGTGGGTCATGCGCGACAGCCCGGCCATTCATTTCTGGGAGGGGGATGCGCTGGAGATTTTCCCGTCGGTCACCTTGCTGCGTCTGGGCGGGCATTTTGCCGGTGGAACGGTGCTGCACTGGCAGGAGGGGGATGGGGTATTGCTGGTGGGCGATATTCTGCAGGTCACGCCGGGTAAAGACGCCGTCTCGTTTATGTGGAGCTACCCGAATTATCTTCCGCTGCCGGCCCGCACCGTGGCGTCGGTGGTGAGTCATCTCGAAAGGAAAACCTTCGAACGTCTTTACGGCGCGTTTGAAGGGCAGAACATCCCGGCCTTCGCGGACGAGATTGTTCAGCGGTCGGGCCAGAAATATATTGCTTGTCTGAAGTAAACCACGATGGGTAAACTTTACGAGTGTGATCTCGATCATGCCTAAACTAAAACAGATAAAAGAGACATTGCTATGCAACATATCATTGAAGGTTTTCTCAGCTTTCAAAAAGAGATTTTCCCGCAACGTAAAGAACTCTTCCGCAGTTTAGCGTCCAGCCAGAATCCCAAAGCGCTGTTCATCTCATGCTCCGACAGCCGTCTGGTTCCGGAACTGGTCACCCAGCAAGAGCCAGGACAACTCTTTGTCATTCGTAATGCTGGCAACATCGTGCCGCCGTTCGGGCCGGAGCCTGGCGGCGTGTCTGCAACCATCGAATACGCCGTGGTGGCGCTGGGCGTCACGGATATCGTGATTTGCGGTCACTCCAACTGTGGCGCGATGAAGGCGATTGCCGATAACGCGAACCTGGAGCCGATGCCTGCTGTGTCACACTGGCTGCGCTATTCTGACGCGGCGAAAGCCGTGGTTGAGAAGAAAACCTGGGATAAGCCGATCGATAAAGTCAATGCGATGGTGCAGGAGAACGTGTTTGCGCAGCTGAGCAACATTAAGACCCACCCGTCCGTCGCGGTGGGCCTGCGTAATAACTCCATCCGACTGCACGGCTGGGTGTACGACATTGAAAGCGGCAAAATTCTTGCCCTGGATAAAGCGACGAAAACCTTCGTTTCGCTGTCTGAAAACCCGGAAGTCTTCTTCGAGTAATCCGCGACAGCAGGGCATGGAAGCCCTGTCAGTTCTCGATATACGGTAGTCTGCGCCGCGATCGCGACGCGGGTTTTTCCGCCGCCTTCGCCATTGCTTGTGCAATCTCTGCACACTCCGCCAGCCCCTGAACGAAGGGACGATCGTGCATCAGCCACGGTATCGCGCCGAAGGCAATGCGCCCGCGAACGGCGTCAGGCGCATTTAAGGTGTAATCCTCACCGACGTCCGGTATCTCTTCACCCGTGGCTTCCAGCTGTTTGCGCAGCGTCGGAAAGGGCAGATCTTTCGTTTTGAGCGGCTTTTGTCCGCGCGCATCAATAAACACGTCGAAACGGTAAACGGTCTCTTGTGTGGTGATTACCGTTCGATCGCTGCCAATGTCCAGCGTGTAATCGTCACCGAGCGTCGCCACGCTAATGATGCCGGCTTCGCGAAGCGCGAGCAGCCTGCGGATAGACTGCGGAGGAATGGCCGCATAGTTGTCGATGAATACGCGGGCGAGGCCTTGCTTAAAGCGCTCTCTGTCCCGTTCGCTGAGGTGGGGAACAATCTCCTGAACCACTTCATGCAGCCGAAGCACGGTATAGCGCCAGGCTACGGTGCGCCGCTCGCGTTTGTTCCGCTCCACCTCGTTGAGATTCTCTTCGGCCCAGGTAAAGGGGCCGTGCCGTTTACGATCCTCAAACCAGGCCTCACGAATGCTGTCCGCATTCTGCTTATGCAGGGATATTTTCTCACACCACGTCGGGTCAGCGAGCTGAAGCTCTTTCACCATCAGGGTAAATATACGGTCGAGCAGGCCATTCGATCCTTTGGCGATCTCGTTTTCAACCACAAATTCGGTTAAGACCGACAGCGGTTCATAAGGAATAGGGCAGTAAAAATCGGCTTCCGGCAGAATGCCCGTTCGGGACATCAGGACAATCTTCAACGCGTCGCTGCCTTTATCCAGCACGAATTTATCATCACGAAATTCACCGTGCTGCATCACTACCGCCATGGCCGCGTCGAGACCGCTTAACGATGTCCCCATGATACCGACGCGGCAGGGAGGAATACTGGCATCCATCAGACCGGACCAGGGGCTTGGAAAGAACGCGCGCGTGGCTTCGTCCTCGTCTGGCCAGACGTGACCGGTGGCGATAACCGCAAGGTCGAAGCGTTCAGGAAAGGCGCTGTCGTTGACGGAAAGCGTGACCCCTTCTTTCGTGGGCACGATATCGGTGACCTGGGTGGATTCATGGACATCAACCTGAAACCGCAGCTTTCTGGCCTCTTTCACGATTGAACGAAAGCTGTCGCGAAAATACTCGCCCAGCAGAAGCCGTGGCAGGAACTGTCGGTCATGCAGGCGGGCTTTATCAACTTTAAAGCGCGCCAGATGAGCTTCGCTCTGATCCTTCAGCCAGTCGAGGTAGGTCATAAAAATGGGCGGGATTTCAATGCTCGCAATGTTCGCCAGCATCAGACGAGAGTTATCGTCGTCGTTATAGGGCATACCCACGCCAGCTTCATCGGCCTGTTCGAAAACGGAAACGGAGAGCGGCGTGCTGTTTTTAAGGAGATGATAAAAAGTATAAATCCCTGTGGGGCCGGAGCCGATAATCGCGATTTTCTTCATCGACGGTCTTCCTGTTTTTTTTCCATAAGAAAAGCGTAGCAGGAGAACAATGATGAAAATAAGGGATTAGGAAAATTCAGGATATCAGAAGAGGATTTGCACCATTTCAGGACTGAAATGGTGCGTCCGAGTGGACTCGAACCACCGACCCCCACCATGTCAAGGTGGTGCTCTAACCAACTGAGCTACGGACGCAGAATGGTGCGTTCAATTGGACTCGAACCAACGACCCCCACCATGTCAAGGTGGTGCTCTAACCAACTGAGCTATGAACGCAACGTGTTGTCGGCGACAACGGGGACGAATATTAGCGGCACAGCACCGAGGTGGCAAGAGGGAAAATGCATTTTTCTCTCTGATTTCACGCGATTGCTTCATTACCGCGCAAAGTGAAGAGAAAGTAGCCGCCGTGCGGCGGCTACCGCGTCGTTAACGTGCCGCGCGTTGCAAAATGACCGTTGATGGCTGGCGCTGCAGGAAGCGCATTCGCATCATCATCATAATCGCCGCCGACGTCAGGCCGATGATAAAGCCCATCCAGAACCCTGCCGGTCCCATGCGATCCACCACCAGATCGGTAAGCGCCAGGATATAGCCACACGGCAGACCCAGCACCCAGTAGGCGATGAAGGTGATAAAGAAGATTGAGCGCGTGTCTTTATATCCGCGCAGCACGCCGCTGCCAATCACCTGGATGGAGTCAGAGATCTGGTAAATCGCGGCCAGCAGCATCAGGTGCGATGCCAGCGTGACCACTTCCGGGTTGTCGTTATAGAGCAGGGCAATCTGCTCGCGTAATGCAACGGTAAAGAGCGCCGTACAGACAGCCATGCAGACGCCGACGCCCAGCCCGGTCCGGGCGGCCGTTTGCGCATCAAGCGTTGAGCCCTGGCCCAGGCGGAAGCCGACGCGGATGGTCACCGCCGCCGCCAGCGACATCGGCAGGACGAACATCAGGGAGCTGAAGTTCAGCGCAATCTGGTGCCCGGCCACGTTCACGATGCCCAGCGGGGAGACCAGCAGGGCGACTACGGCAAACAGGGTCACCTCAAAGAACAGCGCGAGGGCGATCGGCAACCCTAACTGCACCAGACGCGTCATGATGTTCCAGTCCGGCGTGCTAAATTTTTTCTCGTTGCGAATATCGCGCATGGAACGGGCGCGTTTTACAAAGGCGATCATGGAGAAGAACATCACCCAGTAAACGGCTGCTGTCGCCACGCCGCAGCCGACGCCGCCGAGCTCCGGCATCCCGAAATGACCGTAAATAAAGACATAGTTCACCGGAATGTTGACCAGCAAACCGATAAAGCCCATCACCATTCCGGGCTTGGTTTTCGCCAGGCCTTCACACTGGTTACGCGCCACCTGGAAAAAGAGGTAGCCGGGCGCACCCCAGAGCAGGGCGCGCAGATAGCCCACGGCTTTATCAGCCAGTGCCGGGTCAATGTTATGCATAGCGCGAATGATGTGGCCCGCGTTCCAGAGCACGACCATGATCAGCACGGAAACAAACCCTGCCAGCCAGAAACCCTGACGAACCTGATGGGCAATGCGCTCGCGACGACCCGAGCCATTGAGCTGAGCGATAACCGGCGTGAGCGCGAGCAGCAGACCGTGGCCGAACAGGATGGCCGGAAGCCAGATTGACGTGCCGATAGCAACGGCCGCCATATCGGTGGCGCTATAGCCACCTGCCATTACCGTATCCACAAATCCCATTGCGGTCTGGGCCACTTGCGCGACGATCACTGGTATAGCCAGTGCCAATAGCTGGCGCGCTTCATTCATGTACTTCTGCACGTGAACACCTTTATTTTGTTGTTATTTGAGAGACTAAAAAAGCCGCCGAAACGGGCAGCAAGAAGAAAATGCAGGGGGGTGCCAGCTATTGTAGCGGGCTTTAGCTATTTATCTAGTGAAAAAATCGCCAGAAAATGCGCTCCGCTGGCAACCTCTTTTTCCAACTGTTATTGTGGTGGGATTAAACGGTGTCACCACCGTCCGGAAAAAACAGGAGTTGTAAGCATGTTTACTGGTATTGTGCAGGGCACCGCCAAAGTGGTGTCCATTGATGAAAAACCTAATTTCCGTACTCATGTTGTTGAGCTGCCGGAATATATGCTTGAGGGCATTGAAACAGGCGCGTCGATTGCTCATAACGGCTGCTGCCTGACCGTTACCGAAATTAACGGCAACCAGATTAGCTTTGATTTGATGAAAGAGACGCTGCGCATCACCAACCTTGGCGAGCTGGCGGTGGGAGATACCGTCAACGTTGAGCGGGCGGCAAAGTTCAGCGATGAGATTGGCGGCCACCTGATGTCCGGGCACATCATGACCACCGCTGAAGTGGCAAAAATCGTGACCTCGGAAAATAACCGTCAAATCTGGTTTAAAATGCAGGATCCTTCATTAATGAAATACATCCTCTATAAAGGATTTATTGGCATTGACGGGATTAGCCTGACGGTGGGTGAAGTAACGCCAACGCGTTTTTGCGTGCATTTAATTCCTGAAACGCTGCTGCGCACCACGCTGGGCGCCAAAAAACTGGGGCATCGCGTGAATATTGAAATCGATCCGCAAACCCAGGCGGTGGTGGATACGGTTGAGCGCGTGCTGGCAGCAAAAGAAGCGGCAATAATAAAGACCGCCGCAGAAGAAGAATAAAAAATAACCCCGGCTATCCGGGGTTATTTTTTAGCGTGCGACACGTAATCCGTGTTCAATCCCACGGCTGAATACCACCTGCCAGAGCTGAATATCCCGTGCGCGAAACGCCCCCGCGCAGGCATTCAGATAATAGCTAAACATCCGCCTGAATCGTTCAGAATAGTTGTCCGCAATCTCAGGCCAGGTTTCCTGAAAACGCGCATGCCAGGCCATCAACGTGGTGTCGTAATCCGCGCCAAAGTTGTGCCAGTCTTCCATTACAAAATGGGGTTCACTGGCGTTGGCAATCTGGCGGACTGACGGTAAACAGCCATTCGGAAAGATGTATTTGTTGATCCACGGGTCGACGTTATTGTCGGTTCGCTTAGAGCCGATGGTGTGCAGCAGGAAGATGCCGTCCGGTTTCAGATTCCGATCCACCACCTCAAAATAGGTAGCGTAGTTTTTCGGCCCGACGTGCTCGAACATGCCGACGGAAACGATCCGGTCAAACTGTTCGTTCAGGTCACGGTAATCCTGCAGCCGGATATCCACATCGAGGCCCTGGCAGCGTTCCCGCGCCATTTTTTGCTGTTCCGCTGAAATCGTGACGCCGACGACGCTGACGCCATAGTGTTTCGCCATAAAATACGCCAGCCCGCCCCAGCCGCAGCCGATATCCAGCACGCGCATACCCGGCTGGAGCTGCAGCTTCTCGCTAATCAGACGCAGCTTGGCCTGCTGGGCCTCTTCAAGCGTCGACGCCTCTTTCCAGTAGGCGCAGGAGTACTGCATGAAAGGGTCCAGCATACGGCTGAACAGGTCGTTGCCAAGATCGTAGTGCTCTTTGCCTACGATCCATGCGCGTTTTTTACTTTGCAGATTGAACAGTCGGGCAGAGGCGACGCGCAGGGTGTCTTTCAGATTGCGAGGGAGTTGATTTTCAAGACCGGCACGCAGCACGCTGGCGAAAAAGGTATCCAGACGTTCGCACTCCCACCAGCCGTCCATGTAGCTTTCTCCCAGGCCTAACGATCCCTCTCGCAGCACGCGTTTAAAAAAGTCGGGATGTTTAACCTGAGGATCGGATGGCGATGATCCATTGATAGTGATGCCTGCTCGACCTAACAGTTCACTGACGATCCGGGACCAGTTATCGTCCGGAACGCTGACTTCTTCTATACACGATGAACTCATAGCTTCTCCATCACCCTACTGTGATCAGAACCTTAAAACAGCGTAGACGCTTTTTTTGGTTTGTGAGAAATCTCACGGTAAATACCGCGAGGCTAATATCCGACGTAGAACAGAGGAAGGGAGATAACCCTTGCCGAAATGCCTTCCATGGTAAAACGGGAGCACTCCGGCTCCCGTTAACACTTAATATTTATCGTATTTAATCGAACCAAATTTAGTATAGGCCTCAAAATTTGGTGATTCAATAGAAAATTCTTAGCAACCTAATCACTGAAAATTAACATGATTTCTGGCGCAATCAGGCATGTGACGTTTCAACCTGAGCACTCTTTTCATGCTCACGCTGCGCGGAGGCCTGCATGCGATAGCCCAACACCGCCAGCGCAACGGTCACCAGCATCACGCTGGTGGTGGTCAGGAGCGGCGTGGCAATCAGCGCCGATACAACCAGGCTTGCCAGGAAGCACAGCCCCAGCTGCAGGGTGTTCTGCAGCGCGGCGGCGCGGCCTGTCGCCTGCGGGAAGGGACGCAGCGCCTGGGCTACAACGATAGGGTAAATCGCCCCGTTCGCGACGGCCATCACGCAGAAGGGGATCAAAATTTCGGCCAGACCGGCACCCGGAATAAAGCCAACGGCCCAGGTCCCGATAACGCTCAGCGCATACAGCACCAGCAGCCACGGCAGCATCTGCTGACCTTCCCACTTTTGCAGCGCCGCTCGACAGCCGTACCCGCCCACCAGGAACGCGATGGTCTGCGGAACATAGCTCAGGCCGATGGCTGCCGGGCTGTAGCCCATATCGTGCAGAATGAACGGCGAGCCGGTGAGCCACGCGAAGAAGCTTGCCGAGCAGGCGGCATAGATCAGGACATTCCCGCGATACGCTTTGGCGCTGAGCAGGGACGTGAAGGTAATCGGCTTCGCGTCTGCATGCGCTTCTTTTTTATGCGCGGGCTTAAGGGCTAACGCCGGCAGCATCAGGACCAGGGTAATGGCAAACAGCGTGGCGAAAATGGCCTGCCAGTCGAAATGCGCGAGGATCCAGCTGCCCAGCAGGGGAGCGAGGGCAGGTGAGAGGCCCACCAGCGGCATAATGGTGGCGAAAATACGGTTTGTGCGGTTAGCCGGGTAATAGTCGGTGACCAGCGCCTGCCAGGTCACGGCCGCGGCACAGACGCCCACGGCCTGAATAAACCGCAGCACCAGCAGCCAGGTGGCATCGCGTACCCATAACATTCCCAGGCAGCCCACAGCAAAAATGGCCAGGCCCAGCAACAGTACCGGTTTACGACCAAAGCGATCCGAGAGCGGTCCCCAGAGCAGCTGTGCGAAGGCAAAGCCGGCGAGGAATAAGCTCAGGCTGGCGCTGATGGCGGCAGCCGGGGTTTGCAAATCTTCCTGCATGGCGGCAAACGCCGGCAGGTACATATCGGTGGCCAAAAAGCCCAGCACGCTTAAGCCGCCGAGCCAGACTAAAAAACCGTTCCTGGGTTGCATTATTTTATTCTCCTGAGGAGGCAGGTATACATTGGCGCTGAGTGTAGGGAGTGCAAAGCCGCTTGTGAAACGCTAATATTTGGCGGGTGCATTCAAAAAATTTGCAGGCAGAAAATGTGGTCAGATTATTCTCTTGAAGTGGTCGATGCTGTTGCACGTAACGGCAGCTTCAGCGGTGCGGCGCAGGAGCTGCACCGCGTCCCTTCGGCAATAAGCTACACGGTGCGCCAACTGGAGGAGTGGCTGGCGGTTCCGCTGTTTGAACGGCGGCATCGTGATGTGGAATTAACGCCCGCAGGCGCGTGGTTTTTGAAGGAAGGGCGTTCTGTTATCAAAAAAATGCAGATCACCCGCGAACAGTGTCAGCAGATCGCTAACGGCTGGCGGGGACATCTTTCCATCGCGGTGGATAACATCGTTAAGCCGGAACGCACCCGGCAGATGATCGTCGATTTCTACCGTCATTTTTCTGACGTCGAGCTGCGGGTCTCGCAGGAGGTGTTTAACGGCGTCTGGGATGCGCTGGCGGACGGCAGGGCAGAGATGGCGATTGGGGCTACGCAGGCGATCCCGGTCGGGGGACGTTACGCTTTTCGCGATATGGGGATGCTGAGCTGGAAATGCGTGGTGGCAAGCGATCATCCGCTGGCGTCGATGGAAGGGCCGCTCAGCGATGACACGCTGCGCAACTGGCCGTCGCTGGTGCTGGAGGATACGTCCCGTTCATTGCCCAAGCGTATCACCTGGCTTCTGGACAACCAGCGGCGGGTGGTGGCTCCGGACTGGGAATCGTCGGCGACGTGCCTCAGCGCCGGGCTTTGCGTCGCGATGGTGCCCGTTCATTTCGCGCGTCCGCGCATCGATACCGGAGAGTGGGTTGAGCTGACGCTGGAGAATCCGTTCCCGGATGCGGCCTGCTGCCTCACCTGGCAGCAAAATGACGTCTCGCCTGCGATGGCCTGGCTGCTGGATTATCTGGGAGACAGCGAAACGCTGAACCGGGAATGGTTACGGGAGCCAGCATAGCTGGCCCCGTAAAGCGATTAACGACGGTAGTCGCGGAACGGACCATCCGCAACGGAACGGCGTTCGATAAGACGCGGGTGAACTTCAATAGACTGCGACTCTTCGCGCTTGTTGACGATCCTGTCCATTAGCATATTGAAGGCCGTTTCGCCCAGCGAATCTTTCGGCTGGTGAATGGTGGTCAGCGCCGGGGTGAAGAAACGCGCGTTACGCACGTTGTCATAGCCGATCACGGAAATATCCTGCGGTACGCGCAGGCCCAGCTCGTCGGCAGCGCAGAGCGCGCCCATGGCCATGATGTCGCCCCCGCAGAACACGGCGGTCGGACGGTGCGGCTGGGAGACGATCTGCTGCATCGCGCGGTAGCCCGATTCCGGCTCAAAGTCGCCCTGCACAATCCAGTTTTCCGGCACGTTGATCAACGCTTCTTCCATCGCTTTCATAAAACCGGCCAGACGGCCCGCGCCGGTGTTGCGCTCCAGCGGACCGGGGATCACGCCAATCTCGCGGTGACCGCGTTCGATCAGATAACGACCGGCCATATAGCCGCCTTCAAAGGCGTTATCGATAACGGAATCGGTAAAGTCTGCGCGCGCTTCGCCCCAGTCCATCACCACCATCGGAATATGGCGATACTCTTCCAGCATCGACAGCACGGATTCCGGGTACTCGGAACACATCACCAGCAGGCCATCAACGCGCTTTTGCGCCATCATCGACAGGTAGGCACGCTGTTTTTCAATGCTGTTCCACGCGTTGCCCAGAATCAGGGTATAGCCTTTCTGGAAGCAGTTCTTTTCGACCGCTTCAATGATCTCGGCAAAATAGGCCGCTTCACTGCTGGTCGCCAGCAATCCAATGGATTTGGTGTGATTAACCTTGAGGCTACGCGCAACCGCACTTGGCGAATAGTGCAGCTCTTTGATCGCTGCCCAGACGGCGTTGCGCGTCTCTTCCGCCACAAAGCGGGTTTTGTTAATTACATGTGATACGGTTGTAGTGGAAACGTTTGCGCGTTTTGCTACGTCTTTAATTGTTGCCATTAAATGTCACTCCAGACCATATCCTAAGCTCCTGAAAAACTTGAAGGTAAACGTTTGCCTTCTCTCACCCTTATCTCGCAATCTTGAATTGCGGCACGCCGGGAAAACGACACGGGACGTCAGGAGGGGGTCAATGGCCGGTACGCTAATAAATTTAGCGTGGAATTTTGTCCTATCTTGATGAAAAGGGGAAGAGGTAAAGTGGTTATCAGTATAAATCCAGGAAGATTTTTGACGTAATCTGTGCAAAAATGAGCAAGCTCACTTTTCGTGTGGGGATTAAAAGGAGAAAAATTGATGAGTTCCGATCTTAAGTTTTCGCTGTTCACCACCGTTGTTGTGCTGGCTCTGATTGTTGCGGCCGGTCTGACGGCTGCGCTGCACTGATTTACGCGGAGGGAGAGCCTTCTCCCTCCCGACTCCCCGGATTGTTACTTCTCTGGCAAAAATCTTTTGCCATTTTGTTAACTTCTCATTTTTTGTGATTGATGTCATGCTTTCTGCTTCTTTGTTCTGTGTCACCACATGACACGGCATCCGGAGTTGACGCATGAAAATCAATTTTCCCCTGCTGGCCCTGGCGATTGGCGCTTTTGGGATTGGCACCACTGAATTCTCCCCGATGGGGTTACTGCCTGTTATTGCCCGGGGCGTAGATGTCTCTATCCCTGCGGCAGGGATGTTAATCAGCGCCTACGCTATCGGCGTGATGGTCGGGGCGCCGCTGATGACGCTTCTTCTTTCACACCGCGCGCGCCGCAATGCGCTGATTTTCCTGATGGCGATTTTCACCCTAGGCAACGTGCTTTCGGCCATTGCGCCGGACTACACCACATTGATGCTGTCGCGCATTCTGACCAGCCTTAACCACGGCGCGTTCTTTGGGCTGGGATCGGTCGTGGCTGCCAGCGTGGTGCCAAAACACAAGCAGGCGAGCGCCGTGGCAACCATGTTTATGGGGCTGACGATTGCCAATATCGGCGGGGTGCCTGCGGCAACCTGGCTGGGAGAAGCGATCGGCTGGCGTATGTCTTTCCTGGCGACGGCCGGGCTGGGCGTGGTTGCAATGGTGGCGCTGTTCTTCTCCCTGCCGAAAGGCAATGCCGGAGAACGTCCGGAAGTGCGTAAAGAACTGGCGGTGCTGATGCGCCCGCAGGTGCTCTCCGCGCTGCTCACCACCGTGCTGGGGGCAGGGGCGATGTTTACCCTCTACACCTATATTTCACCGGTACTGCATGATATCACCCACGCAACGCCTCTCTTCGTTACCGCGATGCTGGTGCTGATTGGCGTGGGCTTCTCGATCGGCAACTATCTCGGCGGGAAATTTGCCGACCGTTCCGTGAGCGGGACGCTGAAGGGCTTCTTAACCCTGCTGATTGTCATAATGGTTGCTATTCCGTGGCTGGCGCGCAATGAGTTTGGGGCCGCGATTGCGATGGTCGTCTGGGGAGCCGCCACTTTCGCCGTGGTGCCGCCGCTGCAGATGCGCGTGATGCGTGTCGCGCACGAGGCGCCGGGACTTTCATCTTCCGTGAATATCGGTGCGTTTAACCTGGGTAATGCCCTGGGCGCGGCGGCCGGTGGGGCCGTGATTTCAGGTGGTCTGGGGTACAGCTTTGTGCCGGTGATGGGGGCGATTATTGCCGCGCTCGGCCTGCTGCTGGTGATGATGTCGGGTCGTAAACAGCCTGAAGCAGCCTGCGCTGCGGAGTAAACCAAAAACGCAGAAGGGCGAACCCTTCTGCGTGTCTCTTACGCGGCGAAGTTCTTCGCGACAAAGTCCCAGTTAACCAGTGCCCAGAAGTGCTCCAGGTAGTTCGGACGCGCGTTGCGGTAGTCAATGTAGTAAGCGTGCTCCCACACGTCCACGGTCATCAGCGGCTTCGCGCTGGTGGTCAGCGGGGTACCCGCGTTAGAGGTGGACACGATAGCCAGTTTGCCATCCGCCTCTTTAACCAGCCACGTCCAGCCAGAACCGAAGTTCTTGATGGCTGCATCGGTAAATTTCGCTTTGAAATCCGCGAAGCTGCCAAATGCGGCATTGATAGCGGTAGCCAGTTCACCGACAGGTTCACCGCCGGCATTTGGCGCCAGGCAGTGCCAGTAGAAGGTGTGGTTCCACACCTGAGCGGCGTTGTTAAAGACGCCACCCTCTGAGCTGCGGACGATCTCTTCCAGCGTTTTGCCTTCAAAATCGGTGCCCTTGATTAGATTGTTCAGGTTGGTGACGTACGTCTGGTGATGCTTGCCGTAGTGATATTCCAGGGTTTCCGCAGAAATGTGCGGTGCCAGGGCGTCTTTTGCATACGGTAGTGCAGGTAATTCGAACGACATTGCTTCTCTCCTTATTGTATTTTGTGTTGCCAATAACCACACAGACAACATGGACAGGATAGCAAATTGAAAGGGTATGCAAAAGAGGAACTTACCCTGCCACGGATGCGGCAGGGCAGGGGTTAGCGAATGGTTTTTGGCGTCATCACGCGACGCGCGCCGACGTAGTGACGTACCCAGTAGTCTTCACTGAGAGAAGTGATCTGAATATCCTGGCCGCTACGGGGAGACTGGATGAATTTCCCGTTGCCGACATACACGCCGACGTGGTCAGCCGTGCCGCGACCCTGGGTGCGGAAGAACACCAGATCGCCGTTTTCCAGCTCACCGCGGTCAACCGGTGAGGCATCGCGCAGGTGGTACATCTCATTGGCGGTACGAGGAATGCGGAATTTGACCAGATCTTTATAGGCGTAATAGACGAGGCCGCTGCAGTCAAAGCCGGTACGCGGCGAGCTGCCACCCCAGTGATAAGGTTTGCCAATCTGCCCCATCAGTTTGTTCATCGCGGTTTTTTGCGCTTTTTGTACGCGCACTTTATGCACTTCCGCTATTTTCGTGACCTTCGTGCATTTCGCCTTGTGGCCTTTACGCGTGATGCATTTTTCAGTAACGAGGTTAGCGGCGGTTTGCGAAGCTTTACTTTTGGCGGAGTGGGCAGTGCGGGAAGGTTTTGTTTTCGTCTTGCTGGAAGCTGTCTGTTTCGTCTGAGCCGGTGTTTTTTTCTTGTCGTTCTTAGCGGTGGTTTTTTTCTTACGTTCTGTGGCTTTCACAAGATGGTTTTTTTGTACAGCAGAATGCCGCGCCTGCTGAGAGGCGTTTGCCACTGGCGTGAAAGTGAGTGAAGTAAACAGTAAAGCACAGAGCGTGATCGAGATTTTATTTATCCGCGCCACTGGGCAGTCCCCTGATAAATGCAGGTCATCAATAATACCCGCGTGTGATTTACAAAGCCCGTCGATTCTAATCTATAAAAACCCAGAAAGTTAATAGCATTTTTCAATCTACAATCGTGTTTCGTTAGCAAGTGCAAAAAAATTCATCGTTCTGTCGTACATTTGCCCACTCCCTAAGCAAAACCCTGACTGCCGCAGGGGTAAACACCATTTGCAATGCAACTTTTCGTGACTCGGGGTAGAATGTATAAACGTGACAAAAATGTTATTTTCCGATGCCAGTCTGAACCGCTACAATGTCAGACGAATGCCGTAACAGAAGTTAAAGGAAGCAAGACATGAGCACCACTATTGAAAAAATCCAGCGCCAGATCGCTGAAAACCCGATTCTGCTGTATATGAAAGGTTCTCCGAAGCTGCCAAGCTGCGGCTTCTCCGCGCAAGCGGTTCAGGCGCTGTCAGCCTGTGGTGAGCGTTTTGCTTACGTTGATATCCTGCAGAACCCGGACATCCGCGCTGAGCTGCCTAAGTACGCTAACTGGCCGACTTTCCCACAGCTGTGGGTAGACGGTGAGCTGGTTGGCGGCTGCGATATCCTGATTGAAATGTATCAGCGCGGCGAACTGCAGCAGCTGATCAAAGAGACGGCGGCGAAGTACAAAACTGAAGAGCCGGACGCAGAGTAATTTTCTGCGCAAATAAAAAAGCGACCTGATAAGGTCGCTTTTTTTTATTCTTCGCTGTCGCCCATCGGCAGCGGCCAGCCGCCCAGACGCTTCCAGCGGTTGACGATCTCACAGAACAGCTCTGCGGTGCGCTCCGTGTCGTATAAAGCGGAATGCGCCTGCGTGCCGTCAAAAGGTATACCCGCCGTGATGCAGGCTTTAGATAACACCGTTTGTCCCAGAGCCAGGCCGCTCAGCGCGGCGGTGTCGAAGGTCACAAAAGGATGGAAGGGGTTGCGTTTGAGCGCGGCGCGCTCCGCGGCGGCCATGGTAAAGCTGTGATCGAAGGTGGCGTTATGGGCCACCATGATGGCGCGGCTGCAGTTACTCTCTTTCATGCCTTTACGCACCATTTTAAAAATGGCGTGCAGCGCATCATATTCACTGACTGCACCACGCAGCGGGTTATGCGGATCGATACCGTTAAACGCCAGCGCTTCCGGCTGTAGGTTTGCCCCTTCGAAAGGTTCAACGTGGAAATGCAGCGTGGTGTCCGGTGTAAGCCAGCCCTGTTCATCCATCTTCAGCGTGATGGCGGCAATTTCGAGCAGCGCATCGGTTTTAGCGTTAAATCCGGCTGTTTCTACATCAATGACAACGGGATAAAAACCACGAAAACGGTCGCACAGACCGCTAAATTGAGCGTTATCGGACATCAGGGTCTCTTACAAGGGGAAAAAGCAGAGCGCATTATGGCAAATTTTGCAGGGTGATGCAGTAAAACTACGGGCGCATGTTGCGCCCTGAGGGATCAGTTGCCCAGACCGCGACCCGCGTCTTTGGCTTCAATCAGTTCGATTTTGTAACCGTCCGGATCTTCCACGAACGCAATCACGGTGGTACCACCTTTTACCGGACCCGCTTCGCGCGTAACGTTACCGCCGTTGCTGCGAATGCGTTCACACGCTTCGGCCGCGTTGTCCACTTCCAGCGCGATGTGGCCGTAGGCGGTGCCCAGCTCATAGCTGTCCACGCCCCAGTTGTAGGTCAGCTCGATCACCGCTTCATCCGTTTCCGGGCCGTAACCCACGAACGCCAGCGAGTATTTGTATTCCGGGTTTTCGCTGGTGCGCAGCAGCTTCATGCCTAGGACGTTAGTGTAGAAATCAATGGAACGTTGCAGATCGCCAACGCGCAGCATGGTGTGAAGTAGGCGCATAATTTCCTCATTAACCAATGGAATAGACTGTCTTTTTGAACAGAAACGATGTTTTAGTATAGCGGCGAAGTATCGCCGCTATCAATGAACAATGGCGAGATTACAGAGAAGGGTAGTCGGTGTAGCCTTCCGCGCCGCCGCCGTAGAAGCTTTCCGGGCGCTGCGGATTCAGGGCCGCTTTTTTCTGCAGACGGGCAACCAGATCCGGGTTGGCGATGTAGTCGCGGCCAAACGCGACGGCATCGATCAGCCCTTTGCCGATCAGGTCTTCGGCTTTCTCCGGGGTATAAGCCCCCGCACCGATGATCACCCCGTGGAAACGCTCGCGCACTTTCTGACGGAAAGCGTCCGTGTAAGGCTTACCGCCAGCCCAGTCCGGCTCGGACATGTGCAGATAGGCGATGCCACGCTTAGCCAGTTCTTCGATCAGATACAGGGCATCGGCTTCTTCGTTCGGACCGTTGTCGACGTTCTGGAAAGAACCGATTGGGGAGACGCGGATCCCTATACGATCCGGGCTCCACTCCTGGCATACGGCGTCAACCACTTCCAGCACCAGGCGAGCGCGGTTTTCGACGCTGCCGCCGTACTGGTCGGTGCGGTGGTTAGAAGACGGTGACAGGAACTGGTGCAGCAGGTAGCCGTGCGCGGAGTGCAGCTCAATCAGGTCAAAACCGGCTTCACGAGCGTTGGCCACGGCCTGGCGGAAGTCGTTCACGATACCCGGAATTTCATCCAGCTCAAGCGCGCGCGGCATAGAGGTATCCACGCGGATCGCATTGCCGTTTTCATCACGCAGGGACGTACGGGTATTTGCGCTCAGGGCCGAAGCGGAGACCGGAGCCTGGCCGCCAGGCTGAATGCTGCTGTGAGAGATACGACCGGTATGCCACAGCTGGACCGCAATGCGACCCTCTTCAGCGTGAACGCCCGCGGTGATTTTCTGCCATGCGGCGATCTGCTCCGGGCTGTGAAGACCCGGCGCACCCGCATACCCTTTAGCCTGAGCGGAAATCTGCGTGGCTTCCGTGATGATCAGGCCAGAGCTTGCGCGCTGACGATAGTATTCACCCATCAGTGGGGTTGGGATGTCGCCCGGCTCAATGCTGCGCAGGCGGGTAAGCGGAGCCATAAACACGCGGTTAGGCGCAGTGACGGCACCCACTTTTAATGGGGTAAATAATTTTTCAGCTGACATAAAGACTCCTGAGTAGACCAGTCGACTAGTTATTGGGTAAATAAAAACGCCTGTTAAATGCCAGGCGCAGTAATGCTGTTTTTCACATGTGCCAGCGCGCTTTCCAGCGGAACGGCACTGCGCGAAATTTTTGCCTGCAGGTTAGCGCCTAGCCAGAGCGCATATAACACCTGCGCCTGGGTTAACGGCTCGCCGGAAAAGGCCAGCGTTTTTTCATCGCGGCCTTTCTCCAGCGCCTGGGCCAGCAGGGCGATAACGCCGCGGGCACCTTTATCCATCGCCGTGCGCATATCTTCAGAAAGATCGCACACTTCTGCAGACAGCTTAACTGTCAGGCATCCGCTGATAATGCCCTGCTGACAGAACTGGTTCAGCGTTTCCTGATAGTAGTTCAGAACACGATCCCGGTAGTTACCTTCACCCGACGCAAAGTGGGTCGCCAGACGCTGGTGGTAGCCAGCATAATGACGCTCCAGCATCGCTACGCCAAAAGCCTCTTTGGACCGGAAGTAGTGATAAAACGACCCCTTCGGTACCTCAGCGGTTTTTAATAGCTCGCTCAACCCCATACCGGTAAACCCGCGATGCATGCAAAGTCGCTCGCCGGTTGCCAGTAAATGTTCGCGGGTATCGTGTTCAGTATTTCTGCTCATGGCCGCACTCTAATAGACCGTTCGGTCTAATGCAAGCGAGTTTACTGACGACAGGCGCTCAGTATATCCAGCTGCGGTTGATAAACCGTTGATTTCACGTCCATCATACCCAATACGGTTGAGAATAAATTGTCCTGGGAAACCGCATTTTTTGCTGCATTGTCGCGCAAACACTGTTCGTTGACGCCAAAGTTTTTCGCGTAATCCGGTGACAGCCAGAACATAAACGGAATATGCGTTTGCTGCTCCGGCGCCAGCATGTACGGCGTGCCGTGCAGATAAATACCGCTTTCGCCCAGCGATTCACCGTGATCTGAGAGATAAATCAGCGCGGTGTTCATGCTCGACTGGCGCGCTTTCAGCGCATCAATGGTTTTGCTGACCATACTGTCTGTATAGAGGATAGTGTTGTCATAGGTATTGATCAGCGCCTGATGGTCGCAATCCTGAATTTCATTAGTGTCGCAGGTTGGGGTGAATTTACGGAAGTTGTCCGGGTAACGGCGATAGTATGCCGGACCGTGGCTCCCCATCAGGTGGATAACCAGCACCGTGTCCTGCTTCAGGCCATCCAGCACGTTGTCCAGACGGTAGAAATTGACATCGTCGATACAGGATTTGTCTTTGCAGAACTGGTCCAGTTTCCACTGCGTCATGTCGGTATGGGGTATGCGATCGCAGGCACCTTTGCAGCCGCCGTCGTTGTCGCGCCACAGCAGGTTGACGCCCGCATGGTTGAGCACGTCGAGCAGCCCTTCCTGATGATGAGCCAGGTCGGCATCGTATTTGCTGCGCGTCATGCCGGAGAACATGCAGGGAACGGAAACGGCGGTTTCAGTCCCGCACGAGGAGGCCTGCGGGAAGTTAATCACATCCTGCTTTTTCAGCTCCGGGTTGGTTTCACGCCCGTAACCGTTCAGGGAGTAGTTTGCCGCGCGAGACGCTTCGCCGACGACAAGCACCAGAACGGTTTTCTTTTGCTGACCGGAAATCAATGGCCCTTTATGGGCATCTTCGCCAATCCGCACCAGCGTTTGATCGCCTGCAAACCAGCGCATTTTGCTGTACTTCACCACGGCGCTGACATAGTTCGCCGGGGTCACCATTTTGACGATGCTTTTGTTGTTGCGAAACAGCGACGCGTAATCTTTATAAAACAGCGCGGCAATCAGGATAATCACCAGCAGGGCACCGAGCATCGCGGCAACGCGCGTCAGCAGGGCATACCACCATTTTCCGGTACGGATGCGGGTCAACGCCAGCACAACCGAGGGAACGAGGCCGGCAAGGGCAATCCACAGAATCATCTGCGGGGTGACCAGGGCGGTGGCTTCCTGTGAGTTGGTTTCGAACACGTTCACAATCATGTTCTGATCGATAACCGCGCCGTAGGTGTACATAAAATAGGTCGCTGCGGCGCAACCGATGGTTAAGACAATCAGCAGCGGCTTGCGGATATACGGAATGTTTAGCAGGCTAAAGACAATCACCCAGCCGCAAAAAAGCACCAGCGGTACGGACGCGGCAAAGAGGATATCGTGCAGATGCGCAGGGGCGATAATCGCCCAGCTGCGCTGGATAAACAGCCCATTAATCAACGTAAAAAAGAGTGCACAGCCCAGAGTAAATTTAATGTCGTTACATTGTAACTTTTTGATTAACCACATCGAACGGGAAACCTGTCATTGTATTGATGGGCCGAGTATAGGGAGGGAAGATTAGTGAAACCTTAATGCCACAAATCTGTGGTAAAGCCCTTGCACGTGGCGCGTTTAACGTCTTCACTGTAGGTGAGAGTAGCTATCGGGAGGTGAGTGTGGCAGAGCAGCTGGAGTTTTTCCCCATCCAGAGCCCGTGCCGGGGTATTTGTCAGGTAGATGAACGCGGGTATTGCCGCGGGTGCATGCGTACCCGTGATGAGCGTTTTAACTGGCAAAACTTTAGCGACACGCAAAAACAAGAGGTGCTTCGCCTTTGCCGACAGCGACTTCTGCGCAAAATACGCGCAAACAAAGCCGGTGAGACCGAAGAACCGCAGCAGCCTTCACTTTTTTAACACGGTAATTGCGTATACTCATGACATTACGTCCTTGAGGAAAATGTTATGGTTCAGCGAATTACCCTTGCCCCCCAGGGGCCAGAATTCTCCCGTTTTGTGATGGGCTACTGGCGCCTGATGGACTGGAATATGTCCCCCCTCCAGCTGGCGAGCTTTATTGAAGAGCATATCGATTTAGGCGTCACCACCGTCGATCATGCGGATATTTACGGTGGCTACCTGTGTGAAGCCGCCTTTGGCGAGGCGCTCAAGCTGGTTCCGGCTCTCCGCGACCGCATGGAGATCGTCACGAAGTGCGGGATTGCCACCACGGCTAAACCTGAACATGCCCTCGGTCATTACATCACCGACAGCGCGCATATCATCAAGAGCGCCGAGCAGTCGTTGGTCAATCTGGCGACCGACCGTATCGACCTGCTGTTAATCCACCGCCCCGACCCGCTGATGGATGCCGATGAGGTAGCGGAAGCCTTCCTGAACCTGCATCAGAGTGGGAAAGTGCGTCACTTCGGCGTGTCAAACTTTACCCCGGCACAGTTTGCGCTGCTTCAGTCTCGTCTGCCGTTCACCCTCGCCACCAACCAGGTTGAGATCTCCCCGGTACACCAGCCGCTGCTGCTGGATGGTACGCTCGATCAGCTGCAGCAGCTGCGCATTCGCCCGATGGCGTGGTCCTGCCTGGGGGGCGGACGTCTGTTTAATGATGAGGAATTCCAGCCGCTGCGCAACGAGCTTGAAACCATCGCCCGCGAACTGAACGCGGAGAGCATCGAACAGGTGGTTTACGCATGGATCCTGCGCCTGCCGTCAAAACCGCTGCCCATTATCGGCTCCGGCAAAATAGAACGCGTGCGTTCTGCACTGGCCGCTGAAGAGCTGCAGATGACCCGTCAGCAGTGGTTCCGCATCCGTAAGGCCGCGCTGGGTTACGACGTACCATAAACCGCCTGAAGGTGGCTTTCCGGTGAAATCTTTGCCCCTGGTATACACTTAAGGGGCAAAAAAAAACCCGCGGAGGTCACTATGAAGCGTTTTGCTCTGGCACTGGTCACGCTGGTTGTTTGCGCAGGGGCGCAGGCAGCCAGTGACGAAGTGGAAATGAATCTCGTCACCCCACAGGGTGTGGGTCAGTCCATCGGAACGGTGAAAATCACTGAAACCGATAAAGGACTGGAGTTTGCCCCCAACCTCAAAGCCCTCCCTCCCGGTGAACATGGTTTCCATGTCCACGCCAAAGGCAGCTGTCAGCCCGCTTTAAAAGAAGGTAAACCGTCTGCGGCGGAAGCGGCAGGAGGGCACCTCGATCCGCAGCATTCCGGCAAGCATGAAGGCCCGGATGGAATGGGGCATTTAGGCGATCTGCCTGTGCTGGTGGTGAATAACGACGGTAAAGCCACCGATCCTGTTGTCGCGCCGCGACTGAAAAAGCTGGATGAGGTGAAAGGCAAGGCGCTGATGATCCATGTCGGCGGCGACAATATGTCCGATCGGCCTAAACCACTTGGCGGTGGCGGAGCACGCTATGCGTGCGGCGTGATCTGATCTCCAATCGTTCCCGGTGGCGGTGCCTGTTCCAGCTGCGACAGCGAGCAGTGCAGGCGCCAGATTATCGAGGCCAAATCACGGGCTGCGGGCAGATGATGCTGTGCCAGCGTATCGCAGATCCGCTGCAGTTCATTCAGCGTGGCTTCCAGCGGCCGCTGCTGGACACCGCGCTCGCTCATTACATCGCGCAGCAGGGAGATGCAAACATCACGAACCTGCGACAGCGGATCGGAACGCGTTTCCCACGCGCGCAGCTGCCAGACCACGTGCGAGCAGTTCAACAGCACCACGCCCCAGCGCAGCAGCCAGCGCCGGGACAGCGCGTCCTGGCTGTTATTCAGCTGACTGACGTGATGATAGACCAGCGATTCATACTCGTTTTCACCCAGGTGCGGTTTACGGCTGAGCTGGTCGACAAACCCTCTGCGTAGCTCCCGAATATGCCTGCGGCTCTTGCGTGCATCGGAGCCGGGACGTAACACCGCAAAAGCCAGCCACGCCAGCCCCACGCCAAGGATCTTTGCCAGGTTATCATTGAGAAAATCGGCGTAATCATAAACCGGTGGATTCGTCACGGAGATAAACGAGCCCATAAAGACAATCAGCTGTCCCCAGAGGCCCGCCAGCTTAGGCATTTGCAGCTTCAGAAGCTGCATGGTGGTTAACAGGGGAAACAGGAACAGCAGGAACTGCCACAGATCGCTTATCTGCACCATCAGGCCAAACTTCACCACGAAGCTGAACAGCGACAGCAGCACCAGCGTGCGCAGCAGCAGCGTAAGCGAGTTGAACGGCGAGGCCGCGACGGAATAAAGCACGCAGCTGATGGCGGCAAGCGTCAGGGCCGCCGTACCGGACTCCCACTGCGTGGTAATGCTCCACGCCCCCACCAGCATCAGCGCACAGAAGGTGCGAAAACCGCTCCACAGCGCTTCCAGATAGTCGGTATGGCGCGCAAGTGCCGGGCTGCCGGGGACGTTGAACTCCGTCAATGGGGTCGCGTTTTCGACGGCCGTAATCCAGCGGCTGCTGCGCAGGTACAGCCGACAAAAGTAATTCAGGCGCTGCCAGAAAGCGCGATGGCGATAGTCGTATTCATCAACCGGGGCGAGCGGGGCGATAATCCGCGCTACGGTGTAAATGTCCGCACCCGGGCGCGCAAGGGCCGCGAGCAGCGTTTCAATCACGGCCCGGGTGTTTTCAGGCGGCGTCGGCCAGTTGAGCAGCATCCTGCGCAGGCTGGAGATGGCGCTGGTCATGCGCAGCTGCTGGTGCAGCAGATAGTTAAGAAGTGTGTTCTGGCGGCGAAAGCGGTAGTGGCTCCAGAACGCCTGAATGCGCAACAGATTCATCGTCAGGATCTGTCCGATAACCTTTTCATGCGCGAGGCGGATATCGTCGCTGGTATCCGGTTGCCACAGCAGACTCGCGTGTTCCAGCAACCGTGTGTGCATGGTTTTGAGCGCGGTGATAAGCGCGGTGCCGTCGGATGTGCTGGGGAGGATCATCATCATGAAGCCGCCGCTGAGGATCCCGACAATCACTTCACAGACGCGCGCCTGCGCAATATCCCACAGCTCGGTGGTGTCGAGCACGTTAACCACCGGAAAGGCGATAATGGCGGCGGTATAGCCCGCCAGCTGGAACGCGTAGGCGACGTTATTGGTAAAATGGGCGCAGGCCCAGGTACAGCAGCCCAGCCATGCGGCCATGCTCAGCAGGAACAACCACGGATCGTTCAGCGTATGGCCGGCGATAATTAACGCCGCGGTGGCGCCCAGCAGGCTGCCTGCGATGCGGCCAAGGCTTTTACTGATCACCCCGCCTACCGTCGGAAAACTGACCACCGCCGCAGACGTCATCGCCCAGTAGGGCTCATCCAGGTTCAGGTAATAAGCCACAGTCAGCGCAAGACACATGGCAATGCCGTTACGCAGCGCGTAGCGCCACTGGGGACGCGTTGCTTTCATCCACGGCGTGTTTTGCCAGGAGAGATCCTGCAGCTTCATCACCGGTTTCCGATGGAGACAGTGCAGGTTGTGCCGGACACCAGGGTAATGTCCTCCGGCAAGCGGTCAAACTCCACGCGAACCGGAACGCGCTGGGCCAGGCGCACCCAGGGAACGTTCGGCTTTATGTCCGGCACCAGGCCTGAATCCGTTTCAACACTCTGATCGTAAATGGCGCGGCCAATGCTGGACACGTGACCCTGTAACTTTTGAGAGCCGCTGTAAAGCGTTATTGCGGCTGGCGAACCCTCGCGAATATGCCGAAGCTTAGTCTCTTCGAAATAGCCCACGACGTAGAAGGAGTGGCTGTCGACGAGGGCAAATATCGGTTGTCCCGTGGTGGCATAATTCCCCACGCGGGCCGAGAGGTTGGTCACCCATCCATCAACAGGTGCCGTAATCACGGTTTGGGTCAGTTGCCACTGCGCCTGCTTCAGCGTCGCCTCCGCCACGTTAACGTTAGCTTGCATCGCCTTGACGTTGATATTGGCGGTGTCTAAATCTTCCGCTGAGATGTAGTTTTGTGACAGGTGGCGGCGGCGGTTGGCCTCGTTGTTGGCCTTAGCCAGATCCGACTGGGCTTTTGCCAGCTGCGCCTGGGCGTTCAGGATCGCAATGTGGTACGGGGTGTCGTCGATGCGGAATAAAATGTCTCCCTTTTTGACGAACTGGTTATCCTTAACCAACAGCGTCGTAATACTTCCCGACACCTGAGGGGTAATGCTGACCTGCTCAGCGCGGACTTTGCCATCACGCGTCCAGGGCGACTGCATATAAAAATTCCACATCCACCAGCCCGCAACCAGCGCGAGGGCAAGGACCAACAGGGTGGAAAAGTACTTTAGCGTTTTCAGGGACATATTCACCACACAGTCAAAACGGCAAGGCCCAGGCATACGGAAAGGGCAAACAGGGAAAGATCCATCAGCATGGGATGCCAGATTTCGCCGGAGTACATCCAGTCGCGAAGCAGGCGATGCGCGATGAGCCAGAGGATAAAGCCCACCAGAACGGCCTTAAACAGAGGAGGAAAGAAGACTGACGCACCGAAGATCAGGTCCTGAAGGGGTAAACCCTCTGAGCGATGAAAAAACGTCACGGGCAGAAATCCTTTGCAGTGAACAGAATGCCGCGTTGGCTTGTCTTAGTATGATGAAGCATCACAATTCAGTGTAAGTCATACTTTTAAGTCCGATGAATGCAGTATTGCATTTGTTTTGGCAATACAAATGCTGCACACTATTCTAAAATCAGTATAATAACTTAGCAAGCTAATTATAAGGAGATGAAATTGGAATCGCCATTAGGTTCTGATCTGGCAAGGTTGGTACGCGTCTGGCGTGCTCTGATTGACCATCGCCTGAAACCTCTGGAACTCACACAGACGCATTGGGTCACGCTGCACAACATTCATCAGCTGCCGCCCGAACAGTCGCAAATTCAACTGGCAAAAGCGATAGGGATTGAGCAACCGTCGCTGGTGCGCACGCTTGACCAGCTGGAAGAGAAGGGGTTGATCTCGCGGCAAACCTGCGCCAGCGATCGTCGCGCCAAGCGGATTAAACTCACCGAGAAAGCGGCGCCTATCATCACGGAAATGGAAGCCGTGATCACTAAGACGCGCGGTGAAATCCTGTCAGGCGTTTCACCGGCGGAGCTGGAAATGCTCATCAGCCTCATTGGGCGCCTTGAGCAAAACATCCATGAGCTACAGTCGCGCGACTGACAAACAACAAGGCCTTGCAGCAGCAAGGCCTTTTTTTTACTTAAAGACGACAACGCGGTTACGGCCCGTCTCCTTCGCTTCATACATCGCTTTGTCGGCATTTTCCACGCACGTTTCTGCGGCTATTGCGGGTGACGTTGCCGTATATACCCCCATGCTAATCGTGATTGGCTCCGGTAGTTGACCGCCGCTGCTGGCGTTATCGAAGCTGCTCAGATTTAACCGTATGCGTTCCGCCACCTGATACGCCGCGTCTGATGAGGTGTTGGCCAGCATCAGAACAAACTCCTCACCACCGATACGGGCCGCGATGTCCTGGGGGCGCACGGAATCCATCAGCAGATTAGCGACAAACTGCAGGACCTTGTCGCCCTGAAGATGCCCGTAGGTGTCGTTGATGCGCTTGAAGCGATCGAGATCGCTGACGATGACGGAAACCGGACGGCTGGTTTTGGCAATATCCAGCGCCTGCTTTAATGTTTCATAAAAATAACTGCGGTTATACAGGCGCGTCAGCGGGTCGCGAATGGAGTTCTGGTAAGACTGCTGATACTTAACGTGCGAGTCGCGATACAGCCTGAAAACATCGTAGAGCAGAACAAAAATGATCATCAGCGTGGCGACGGTTTCAAATAAGCGAGCGCGATACCAGGAGACATCTTCAACATGTCCACCCACTAACAGCATTGAGAGCGTGACGATATAGCAGACGCACAGAAAATTACCGCCCACCCAGAATAAGTTGCGTATGCGCGTAATAAACATCAGCGTGGCTAATGTGACCCCCCAGAGTGCAATCAATGCAATATTAATAAAGTGGCTCCAGAGAACCATAAACTCACGGGTTTCATTATCAACAAGATCAATGGATAAAATGGAAGAATGACTGGAATACATCCAGGCCAACCCTACAGTAAAAGCGGTAAAGAGAAACTCGCCGCTCACAATAGCAATATGCGCCAGCCGCGAAAGGGGACAATTGCGCGTGGTATAAAGTATTGCCGAAACGATTATTAGCACCGCCATTAAGAGATGGCGGAACATATAGAAGATCATCGCATCGTTGTAGTTCACCGCGTTGAACTGATAGAGGTCCAGCCAGGCGGGAAAGCTGCACAGCGTTCCGACCATCAGCGATGCCGACCCGGCAAAGGCAAAAGCAAGCGATACCAGATACAACCGTTTTCGGTCACACCAGTATTTCATTGCCATAAAGCAGGCAATAAACAGGTCAAACACCAGTAAAAAAATGGTGAGCGTAGGGAACAAGTGAGACGAAAAGGTAGGAACCCATTCGGCAATTTTTGAAAACAGGGCGTGTAAGATGCCGATAACAGCAATACAACCTAGACAGAACGAGATATAACGGCCCTTTACAGAACGGCGATTCGCAAACATATATGGTTTTAATGACTTTATAATGAATTAAGGTGAGGGTATTGCGAAGAGTGTAATCAATTAGCACGCTAAATACTTTGCGCAGAAACAATATATGACGTGGTTAATAATGGGTGGGGTGAATGTATTTTGTAAATATATTTGTGGGAGTGATAAATAATGTAAATGGATGTGGCCTGATGACCACATCCATTTTTAATTAACGTGGAGAAACGGTCACCTGACTTCCGTTGCTTGCCAGAACAACGCGCTGGCCTGCAGAGAAGCGAGTGCTGCCTTGTTTCTGAACAACCATGATCGTGCTGCCGTCGTCTTTACGAATTTCCAGCTCTACGCCCTGGGTTTTGTTCATCGCACCCTGAACGCCCTGGCCGGCTACGCCACCCGCAACGGCGCCTGCGGCCGTTGCCAGCGAGCGACCTGTACCGCCGCCGACGGTATTACCGAGGAAACCACCCAGCACGGCACCGCCGATTGCGCCCATCACGTTGCTTTCATCACCACCCTGGATCTGTACAGGGCGTGCGTTAACAACGGTACCGTAAGTCACGTTCTGAACCTGTTTCGCTTCAGAAGCGCTGTAAACGTCGCCAGAAAGTGAACTGTCATTCACACAGCCAGCCAGAGTTAAACCAATCAGCGAAACGCCCAGTACACGTAAAATCATTTGAATCTCCTGTTCACCAAAAACGCCCGATTGGGGGCATCCGTTATGGCTAAATTATATGGCATAAGGAGCCATAGTTCATATCTTTGCACTAACAATAAGAAAATTGTACTTGAATTTGACTTAACGAGACATAAACAGGATCCGCCCGTGTTACCCGTCTGACATTGTTAAAAAATATTATCGCCGGATGGCAAAGCTGCGCCGTTTATGGTTGAGTGGATATCCTTAGCCCACGCAACGTAAGGAAAGCGCATGAAATCGGGTCGCTACATTGGTGTGATGTCAGGCACCAGTCTGGATGGGGTAGATGTCGTTCTGGCCGCCATTGACGAAAACATGGTGGCACAGCAGGCGAGCCTGACCTGGCCAATCCCCATTTCACTGAAAGAGGATATTCTGAGTATCTGTCAGGGGCAGCAGTTGACCCTTTCCCAGCTTGGACAGCTTGATGTTCGCCTGGGGGCGCTGTTTGCGGATGCGGTGCAGGCTTTGATGCAAAAAGAACATCTTCGCCCGCAGGATGTGGTGGCCATCGGGTGTCACGGACAAACGGTCTGGCATGAGCCCGGCGGAGATGCCCCGCATACCCTGCAAATCGGCGATAACAACCAGATTGTGGCGAAGACGGGCGTGACGGTGGTAGGCGATTTCCGTCGTCGCGATATCGCCCTTGGTGGGCAGGGGGCGCCGCTGGTACCCGCGTTCCATCAGGCGTTACTGGCGCACCCTACAGAACGTCGCATGGTGCTCAATATTGGCGGGATTGCCAACCTGTCAATGCTCATCCCGGGACAGCCCGTCCGCGGCTACGATACCGGCCCGGGCAATATGTTAATGGATGCCTGGATCTGGCGTCAGTGCGGACAACCGTATGATAAAAACGCGGAGTGGGCGAGCGGGGGAAAAGTGATTATTCCGCTGCTGCAGTCGATGCTAAGCGATCCTTATTTTGCCCTGCCGGCCCCTAAGAGCACGGGGCGTGAATACTTCAATCTGGGCTGGCTTGAGCGTCAGCTGGCGCCATTCCCGGCGCTCGCGCCGCAGGATGTCCAGGCGACGCTTGCCGAGCTGACGGCCGTGTCGATCTCCGAACAGGTTCTGCTCAGCGGCGGATGTGAACGCCTGCTGGTGTGCGGCGGAGGAAGCCGAAACCCGCTGGTGATGGCGCGTCTTGCGGGGCTACTGTCGGGTACCGAAGTGACCACGACCGACGAGGCAGGCATCAGCGGGGATGATATGGAGGCGCTGGCCTTCGCCTGGCTTGCCTGGCGCACCATTGCCGGACTGCCGGGCAACTTGCCGTCGGTGACCGGCGCGCGTGAGGTGAGCGTCCTCGGGGCGATTTTCCCGGCAAATCCTCGTCATAATCAGAGTTAACTGAAATTCAGCGCGGCGCGTCATCGTTAGAATGGAACGAAACAGGAGGGCAGCCATGCCCTCCAGGACCAGGAAAGTCTTCGGAATACGCCCATGAAAAAACTTCTTCTTATTGCCGCGCCTTTATTGCTGTCAGGATGCAGCGTCTATAACCAGCTTCTTGACCGCATGCAGACCGATACGCTGGAGTATCGCTGCGATGAAAAACCGCTGACCGTCAAGCTGAATAACCCACGCCAGGAAGCCAGTTTTGTTTATGACAATAAATTGCTGACGCTGAAGCAGGGCATGTCAGCTTCCGGCGCACGTTATTCCGACGGTATCTACGTCTTCTGGTCGAAAGGCGACAGCGCCACGGTCTACAAACGCGACCGCATTGTGCTGAACAATTGCCAGCTCGAAAATCCGAAGCGTTGAGATTTTTACAGGGGCGGCGCACAATAGCGCCACCCACTCTCAATGTCAGCTAACGCCATGTCAGATAACGACGAACTGCAGCAAATTGCGCATCTGCGCCGTGAATACACTAAAGGCGGCCTGCGTCGCCAGGATCTTCCCGCTGAACCCCTCGTGCTTTTTGAACGCTGGCTGAAACAGGCCTGCGAAGCGAAACTCGCCGACCCAACCGCCATGGTTGTCGCGACGGTGGATGAAAACGGCCAACCTTATCAGCGCATCGTATTGCTCAAGCATTATGACGAGAAAGGGCTGGTGTTCTATACCAACCTTGGCAGCCGCAAGGCACACCATTTAGAAAACAATCCGCGTATTAGCCTGCTGTTTCCCTGGCACATGCTGGAACGTCAGGTAATGGTCACCGGCAAGGCGGAACGTCTCTCGACGCTGGAAGTGGTGAAGTATTTCCACAGCCGCCCGCGCGACAGCCAGATTGGCGCCTGGGTATCAAAACAGTCCAGCCGAATTTCCGCCCGCGGCGTGCTGGAAAGTAAATTCCTGGAGCTGAAACAGAAGTTCCAGCAGGGTGAAATTCCTTTGCCAAGCTTCTGGGGCGGTTTCCGCATCCCGATTGAGCAGATGGAGTTCTGGCAGGGGGGCGAACATCGCCTGCACGACCGCTTTTTATACCAGCGCGAGAATGGCGGCTGGAAAATCGACAGACTGGCACCGTAATCCCCGAAATTTGTTGATTTAAGCGCTAGCGCACACCGCGCTTGCGCTTTATTCTATTGTCCTTTCGCATCAGGCGAAAAGTCGTGTACCGGCAAAGGTGCAGTCGTTTATACATGGAGAATTTGATGGCAAGCAGTAACTTGATTAAACAATTGCAAGAGCGGGGCCTCGTGGCCCAGGTGACGGACGAGGAAGCGTTAGCAGAGCGACTGGCGCAAGGCCCGATCGCGCTCTATTGCGGCTTCGATCCCACCGCTGACAGCTTGCATTTGGGGCATCTTGTTCCATTGTTATGCCTGAAACGCTTCCAGATGGCGGGCCATAAGCCTGTTGCGCTGGTGGGCGGCGCGACCGGCCTGATTGGTGACCCAAGCTTTAAAGCCGCTGAGCGTAAACTGAACACCGAAGATACCGTGCAGGAGTGGGTGGATAAGATCCGCAAACAGGTTGCACCATTCCTCGACTTCAACTGTGGTGAAAACTCTGCCATTGCCGCGAACAACTACGACTGGTTTGGCAGCATGAACGTGCTGACCTTCCTACGCGACATCGGCAAGCACTTCTCTGTTAACCAGATGATTAACAAAGAGGCCGTGAAGCAGCGTCTGAACCGTGACGACCAGGGTATCTCCTTTACCGAGTTCTCCTACAACCTGCTGCAGGGTTATGACTTTGCCTGCCTGAACAAGCTGCACGGCGTTTCCCTGCAGATTGGCGGTTCCGATCAGTGGGGTAACATCACCTCCGGTATCGACCTGACCCGTCGTCTGCACCAGAACCAGGTCTTCGGTCTGACCGTTCCGCTGATCACCAAGGCAGACGGCACCAAATTTGGGAAAACCGAAGGCGGCGCGGTATGGCTCGATCCGAAGAAAACCAGCCCGTACAAATTCTACCAGTTCTGGATCAACACGGCGGATGCCGATGTTTACCGCTTCCTGAAGTTCTTCACCTTTATGGACATCGAAGACATCAACGCGCTGGAAGAAGAGGACAAAAACAGCGGTAAAGCACCGCGCGCCCAGTATGTGCTGGCGGACGAAGTGACCAAACTGGTTCACGGTGAAGAAGGTCTGGCCGCGGCAAAACGCATTACCGCAAGCCTGTTCAACGGTACCCTGAGCGATCTGAGCGAAGCGGACTTCGAACAGCTGGCGCAGGACGGCGTGCCAATGGTTGAGATGGAAAAAGGGGCTGACCTGATGCAGGCGCTGGTGGACTCTGAGCTCCAGCCTTCGCGCGGTCAGGCGCGTAAAACTATCGCCTCTAACGCTATCACCATCAACGGCGAGAAACAGGCTAACCCGGAATACACCTTCGTTGACGGTGACCGTCTGTATGGTCGCTACACGCTGCTGCGTCGCGGTAAGAAAAACTACTGCCTTGTCTGCTGGAAATAATTAATAGTCTCCAGGGGCGTGGGAAACCACGCCCCTTTTGTTTTTTCAGGGTTTGGTAAGAAAAAAATGAAGAACATCCTCGCCATTCAGTCCCACGTTGTTTTTGGACACGCTGGCAATAGCGCCGCGGAATTCCCGATGCGTCGCCTCGGCGTCAACGTCTGGCCCCTTAATACCGTGCAGTTCTCTAACCACACGCAATACGGCAAATGGACCGGCTGCGTAATGCCGCCTTCGCACCTCACCGAGGTTGTGCAGGGGATTGCCGATATCGACCAGCTCAGACGCTGTGACGCCGTGCTGAGCGGCTACCTCGGCTCAGCGGAGCAGGGGGAGCATATCCTCGGCATCGTACGTCAGGTGAAAGCCGCAAACCCGGCGGCAAAATACTTCTGCGACCCCGTCATGGGCCATCCGGAGAAAGGCTGTATCGTGGCGCCAGGCGTCGCAGAGTTTCACGTCCGCCACGCGCTGCCCGCCAGCGATATCATTGCGCCAAACCTGGTCGAGCTCGAAATTCTCTGCGAGCGTCCGGTTAACAGCGTAGAAGAGGCGGTAAGCGCGTCTCGCGAACTGATCGCTCAGGGGCCTGAGGTGGTGCTGGTAAAACATCTCGCCCGCGCAGGGCTGAGTCAGGACCGTTTTGAGATGCTTCTGGTGACGAAAGATGACGCCTGGCATATTAGCCGTCCGCTGGTGGATTTCGGCCTGCGCCAGCCGGTTGGGGTCGGAGATGTTACGAGTGGTCTGCTGCTGGTGAAATTACTGCAGGGGGCGACGATACGTGACGCGCTGGAACACGTTACCGCGGCGGTGTACGAAATCATGATTGCGACGAAAGAGATGCAGGAATATGAACTGCAGGTGGTTGCGGCACAGGATCGTATCGCGAAGCCGGAGCACTATTTCAGCGCAACCCAGCTTTAAACGATGCCGGGTGGCGCTGCGCTTACCCGGCCTACAAAACCCGTAGGCCCGTGCAAGCGAAGCGCCGCCGGGCGATATTAGCTAAGACCTTCCGCTTTCAGCGCCGCAGCCACTGCAGGACGCTCTGCCACGCGTTTCATATACGATGCAATATGGTCTAACCCTTCCAGGTTCAGCTTAACCGCGCGCGCCCAGCGCAGCACGGTAAACAGATACGCATCGGCAATCGTGAAGCGCGAACCACAAATCCACTGTTCGTCATTCAGCGATTCGTTAACGTACTGCAGCTTTTTCTCAAGAAGCGCACGCAGGGTCGGTTTGAACTCCTCTGGCGTATCCGGGCGGAACAACGGCGTAAATCCTTTGTGCAGTTCGGTCGCAATGTAGTTCAGCCATTCCAGCGTCTTATAGCGAGAAATGGTACTGACCGGAGCCAGCAGCTGGCGATCGGGTACGCTATCGGCCAGGAACTGCATAATCGCGACGCCTTCGGTCAGCAGAGTACCGTCATCCAGCAAGAGCGCCGGAACTTGTCCCTTGGGGTTAATGGCAAGAAAATCATCGCCATTTTCCAGACGCTTTTTCATCAGATCAACGCCGTCCAGCGTGAAATCTTTGCCGCTCTCGCGCAGGGTGATATGGGAAGCAAGAGAGCACGCGCCCGGTTTGTAGAACAGTTTCATCGGTAACTCCTTTTTGCTGAGGTTTCAGCTATGTTAGTGCGCCAACGGACAAAAAAAAAGCCGCTAATACATTAGCGGCTTCTGTTCTGTCGTTTCTCAATAATCTTACGCGGTAGCGGTTTTGGTCGCTTCAGCCGTCTTGTCGTCGTCCTGAGTCATACGATTCAGTTTCGGCGCGGTCAGCAGCATCAGAACTGCAATAACCGCAGTCGCGATACCAATCTGCATGAACACGGTACCGTAGACGTTCAGGGAGACCAGTGGGTCAGTGACGTTTTCCGGCACAGCCATCAGGTTCGCAATTTTACCCGCAATGATTGCCGCACCGGCAGTGGTCAGGAACCAGCTACCCATAATGAAGCCCATCAGACGCTGTGGCACCAGCTGTGCAACCATCGCCAGACCCAGACCGGAGATCATCAGTTCACCGATAGACTGCAGCGCGTAGCTCAGGATCAGCCAGTTAACGGACACGATACCCGCGTCGGTGGCAAATTTGGTACCCAGCGGCAGCACCAGGAACGCGCCGGAGCACAGCACCATACCGATAGCAAACTTGTGCGGCATTGGCAGACGGTCGCCCATCTTGTTATAGATAGCGGCCAGAATCGGGCTACCAATCATGATCCAGAACGGGTTCAGCGCCTGATACTGTTCCGGCTCGAACGCGATGCCCAGAATTGAGTGCTCAACGTTACGAATGGCGAAGAAGTTCAGTGAGGTTGGCATCTGGCTGTACAGCACGAAGAAGATAATCGCTTCCAGCATCAGAATGAACGCCACAATCATCTTGCGACGGGCAGCACCCTGCATGGCGAACGCTTCTTTCGCAAAGATAACCACGATACCCAGCGCAACCACGCCCAGAACGGCACGGGCGATACCCTGGTTGTGCAGCAGCCAGGTGGCAATTGCCGCGAGGACAACAACGCCCACGATGGTGGCCAGCAGTTTGCCCATATGCACAGGCTCGAAGTCAGGTTTTGAACCGTAGTCTTTAACCCAGCTGCGGCAGAACAGGAAGTTGACCACGGTGATCAGCATGCCCACGAAGCTCAGCGCAAACGCCACGCTCCAGCCGAACTTCGCCGCAAGCCATGGGGTTGCCAGCATCGAGAAGAACGAACCGATGTTGATGGACATGTAGTACATGGTAAATGCACCGTCCAGGCGCGGATCGTCTTTGTTATAGCAGGTAGAAAGCAGGGAGGACGGGTTCGCTTTGAACAGACCGTTACCGACGGCAATCGTCGCCATACCCATATACACGACAGCGGCATCATGCCCTGACCATGCAACCAGACCATAGCCAATCGCCAGGACAATAGCGCCCAGCATGATGACGCGTTTAGTCCCGAGGACTTTATCACCCAGCCAGCCGCCAATAGCGACCAGACCGTACACCAGAGCACTAAAGGAAGAGAACAGCGTGATGGAATCGGCTTCGGACATACCCAGCTGTTTTACCAGGTAAACCGCCATGATCCCTTGCAGGCCGTAATAACCAAAACGCTCCCATAACTCGATAGAGAAGATGAGATAGAACGCTTTAGGCTGTTTAAAAGCGTTAAGACTCACGCTTTCATCTGTTGGTTTATTGTTTGCAGTAGACACATATACCTCTTTTTTTACATCCCATATTAACGGGGGTGTTCATAGCGCGATGGCCGTAGTCCATACGCCTTATAGTTATATTGGGAGGAGAAACGGCGGGTAATGTTCACTATCCTGCCCCATCTGGCAATACGTTTGTAATAATCTGTTACATATATCTGAAGTGGTATAATCGTCGGTTCATATAAATGTTATTCAGCGTTAAATTTCATACGATGAGTAAAGGTAGTTTTTTCGACTGGCGATAACCCACCCTGACCGGCTTTTGGCGATATGTTCTGCTATTTGCCGCTTAATGCAGTGATATGGGCCATATTCTGAAAAATAGCTGGTCTTATCTTCGGTGATGGAAGGAGAGTATCTTGTCAGACAAAGGGTTTAGGCGGATTTTGACAACAAAAATTCAACATGAAGTTATCAGGGTGATCGCGATCACAGATGTATAGAAATTTTTGGCTATGAAAAAAGTATTAACCTGTTTGAGCGTTAAACAACCGAACAAGTGACAGGTCAGGGGGAATGAAAGACGGACAAATAACGGCCAAAAGAAGGGTGTCTGGTAGCCCTTCTTTTGGTAAGGGTTTGTGACGGTCAGGGATACACTTTTTCTTTGTATTCGCAGAGATCTTCAATAATGCAGGAGCCGCAGCGAGGCTTACGGGCAATACAGGTATAGCGGCCGTGCAGAATCAGCCAGTGATGGCAGTCAACCTTAAATTCGGCCGGAACCACCTTTAACAGCTTCTCTTCGACCTGCTCAACATTTTTCCCCGGCGCGAAGTTAGTCCTGTTAGAGACGCGGAAAATATGCGTATCCACGGCGATGGTCGGCCAGCCAAACGCGGTGTTGAGCACCACGTTTGCGGTCTTACGCCCCACGCCCGGTAAGGCTTCCAGTGCGGCGCGATCTTCCGGTACTTCGCCTCCGTGCTGTTCCAACAGGATCCGGCAGGTCTTAATGACGTTCTCGGCTTTGCTGTTAAACAGGCCGATGGTTTTGATATAGGACTTCACGCCTTCCACGCCCAGCTCCAGCATGGCTTTTGGCGTATTGGCGACCGGATAGAGCAGGGCAGTGGCTTTATTGACGCTCACGTCGGTCGCCTGCGCAGAGAGCAACACCGCGATCAGCAGCTCAAACGGGGAGGTAAAATTCAGCTCCGTCGTCGGGTGCGGGTTCTCGTCCCGCAGACGGGTCAGGATCGCAATGCGCTTTTCTTTATTCATGAAGCCTTCTCGGGTGTCCCTTCCAGAACGCTACGCTCAGCCGCGCGGCGCTTACGTTTCTCATCAATCAGGTATTTTATCGCCAGCATCATGCCCAGGCCAATAAACGCGCCAGGGGGCAGCATTGCCAGCAGGAATGGCGTATCGGTGTGGAACACTTCAACGCGCAGCGCTTTGGCCCAGCCGCCCAGCAGCGCATCTGCGCCGTCAAACAGCGTACCGTTACCGAGGATCTCGCGCAGCGAGCCCAGCACGAACATGGCGCAGGTGGCGCCCATTCCAATGGAAAAACCATCCAGCGCCGACATGGCGGGGCTGTTTTTCACCGCGAACGCTTCCGCACGGCCAACGACGATACAGTTGGTGACGATAAGGGGAATAAAGATCCCGAGCGACTGATACAGGCCAAACGCGTAGGCGTTAATCAGCATCTGGACGATACTGACCACCGACGCAATGATCATGACGTAAATCGGAATACGAATTTCCGAAGGCGTCCAGCGGCGCAGGGCGGAGATGGAGAGGTTGGTCAGGGTCAGAACCAGCGTGGTTGCCAGACCCAGACCGAGCGCGTTGGTGGCGGTGGACGTTACCGCCAGCAGGGGACACATCCCCAGAAGCTGGACCAGCGCGGAGTTGTTCTTCCACAACCCCTGGACAATAACCTCTTTAACCTGGCTCATGATTACTCCTCACAGGCCGGAAGATTGTTGATTTGCGCGGGCAGCGTTTCAGCATACAGCCCGGCTCGTTTTACGGCGTTCACCACGGCGCGCGGCGTGATGGTCGCGCCGGTGAACTGGTCGAACTCGCCGCCATCTTTCTTCACCGCAAACGCGGTATCCCCTTCGCCATGGATAACTTTACCGGCGAAGTGCAAAATCCAGTCGCTCAGACGGGTTTCAATTTTATCGCCCAGGCCCGGCGTTTCATGATGTTCCGTCACGCGAGTACCCAGAATAGTGCCGGAGAAATCGCTGCCAACAAGCAGCTGAATGGCGCCGGAATAGCCGTCGGGCGCCGTCGCTTCCATCACCGCTCCTACCGGTTTATCCCCTTTGCGGGCAATAAAGAGGCGGTGTGGGCCTTTCCCAAGCTGCGGCGCGTCTACCACAAAGCAGCTCTTTTGCAGGTCATTATCGTAGAAATCTGACGGGATCACCTGATCGAACAGCGCCTTTTGCTGCTTTGAAGCCTGCTCTTCGATGGTCGTTTTGGTTAACGTGTTAACCAGGGCCGTCAGCCCGGTGAGAACCGCGGCGAAGACAGCCAGCGTGACGCCGTGCTTTTGCATCGTTTTTAACATGGCGAAACCCTTAGCGATGGCCGTACACGCGCGGACGCGTGTAATAGTCGATGAGCGGAACGGTAATGTTGGCAAGCAGGACGGCAAACGCGACGCCGTCCGGGTAACCGCCAAAGCTGCGGATGAGCCATACCAGCAGGCCCGCCAGCGCGCCGAAGATCAGGCGGCCGCGGTTAGTCGTTGACGCGGTCACCGGGTCCGTCAGGATAAAGAAGGCACCCAGCATGGTCGCCCCGGAGAGCAGGTGCATCTGCGGGCTGGCGAGTGATTCAGGAGAGAAGACCCATCCCAGCGTCGCGCAAACCGTCAGCGTCACGAGGAAGCTGACCGGAATATGCCAGCGAATGGCTTTTTGCTGCAGCAGGAACAGGCCGCCCAGCAGATACGCCAGGTTGACCCACTGCCAGCCTGCACCTGCCAGCATGCCGCTGTAAATCGCGGATTTCATGATCTGCTCAACGCTTTGCCCGGCGTGCAGGGACGTTTTAAAGGTATCGAGAGGCGTCGCCTGGCTGATGCCGTCCACGCCCATGCGCAGGGCGTTCATATCAGCGCCGAGCGCCGTATGGCCGGTAAAGATAACGTGCAGGGCATCCATAAAGCCCGGAACCGTGGCCGCAATCTCGTGCGGCGGCAGCCAGCTGGTCATCTGCACCGGGAAGGAGATTAGCAGCACCACGTAGCCAATCATCGCCGGGTTAAACGGGTTATGGCCGAGCCCGCCGTACAGCTGTTTGGCAATGATTACGGCAAACACGGTACCGAGCACGACCATCCACCACGGGGCAAACGGCGGAATACTGATGGCGAGCAGCAGGCCGGTCAGCAGCGCGGAGTTGTCAGCCAGAATGCGTGACACGGCCATCTTACGCAGCTTCAGGACGAGTGCTTCCGCCGCGACGGCGCTGGCGCAGCCCAGGGCTATCTGGAACAGGGTTCCCCAGCCGAAAAACCAGCACTGAACGGCAATGCCCGGCAGCGCGGCCAGGCAGACCAGCATCATAATGCGCGATGTCTGACGCTGGTTGTGGGTGTAAGGGGAACTTGCGATTCTGAAAACCATTTAATCCTCGTTTACGGCTTGCTGTGCGGCTTTCTTCGCCTGAACGCGCGCAATGGCGGCGGCGACGGCGGCCTTGCGCGGGTCATCGTTGGCGGCCTGCGGCTGCTCTTCCTGCTGCGCAGCCTTGCGGGCTTTGGCGCGAGCAATCGCTGCTTCGACGGCGGCTTTACGCGGGTCGACCGGTGGTGCTTCTGCTTCTGATACTGCCTCTGGCGCCTGCTGCGCAGCCTTACGGGCTTTGGCGCGGGTAATCGCTGCTTCGACGGCGGCTTTACGCGGGTCGACCGGTGGTGCTTCTGCTTCTGATACTGCCTCTGGCGCCTGCTGCGCAGCCTTACGGGCTTTGGCGCGGGCAATCGCCGCTTCAACGGCGGCTTTGCGTGGGTCGACCGCTTCTTGCTCGACGACTACCTGCTGCTCTCCAGCTTTGCGGGCCTTGGCCCGGGCTATCGCCGCTTCAACGGCCGCTTTACGCGGGTCGATCTCAGTATCTGCCTGAACCGTTTGCGCTTTTTCCGCCTGACGCGCGCGAGCCGCAGCCTTTCGCGCTTCGCGGGCGGCAATCGCTTCGCTGTTATCCGGTTTTTCCCCGGCCTGGATCACCACCGTCTGGGCGGCATCGGCTTTTTTCTCGCGAACGCGCGCCAGCGCGGCGTTGATCGCATCCTGATCTTTCCCGGCAGGCTGAACGGCGGCCTGTTTATGGCGTTCCTGACGGGCGATTTTTTCGCGCTCCAGTCGCGCCTGACGCGCTTCGAAACGTGCCTTGGCTTCCGCGGCGCGTTTTTCTTCCATGGAGATGGCATAAATCTCGGCCTTCTCCTGACGGAAGTATTGCACCAGCGGAATGTTGCTTGGGCAGACCCAGGCGCAGGCGCCGCATTCAATGCAGTCGGCCAGGTTATGGGATTTTGCCTTGTCGTGCAGCTGGCCTTTGCTGTACCAGTACAGCTGCTGTGGGAGGAGATCCGCCGGGCAGGCATCGGCACAGGCGCTGCAGCGAATGCAACCTTTCTCTTCCTGCTCTTCACCCATTTCGGTGGGGGAAGGGGCGAGCAGACAGTTAGTGATTTTCACTACCGGAACGTCCAGCCACGGCAGCGTAAAGCCCATCAGCGGGCCACCCATGATCACCATCTGGTCGCTGGCCGGGCAAAATTCAGCCTGTTCCAGCAGATGGCGCACCGGCGTACCCAGACGCGCCCAGACGTTGCCCGGACGGGAAACCGACTCGCCGGTCAGCGTCACCACGCGCTCGGTCAACGGCTCGCCGTCAATCACCGCGCGTTTCACCGCATAGGCGGTGCCGATGTTTTGCATCAGCACGCCGATATCCGAAGAGCGTCCGCCGTGCGGGACCTGCTTGCCGGTGAGAATTTGCGTCAGCTGTTTTGCGCCGCCAGAAGGGTACTTGGTCGGGATAACGCGCAGGCTAATATCATGACTGCCCGCCAGCACGGCGCGCAGCATCGAGATGGCCTGCGGTTTATTGTCTTCGATACCAATCAGCACTTCCCGCGGCTTCAGAATGTGCGCCAGGATGCGGATGCCTTCCACCACCTGAGCGGCGCAATCCTGCATCAGACGATCGTCGGCGGTGATATACGGCTCGCACTCGGCGGCATTGATAATCAACGTCTGGATGTTATCGCCACCGCCGCGCAGCTTGACGCCGGTCGGGAAGCCCGCGCCGCCCAGCCCGGCGACGCCGAACTGATGAATACGCTCGATAAGCGCTTCGCGGCTCTGGCTGCGGTAATCGCTCCAGCCGTCACGTTCAATCCAGCGGTCTTCGCCGTCGGCTTCAATGATCACGCTCAGCTCCGACAGCGCGGACGGATGAGCCACCGTATGAGGGGCAATCGCCACCACTTTACCGGAGGTAGGGGCGTGCACCGGCAGCATACGTCCACGGCCAAAGGTCAGCGGCTGACCGCGAAGAACCGTATCGCCTTCTTTCACGCACAGCTCGCCCTCAGCGCCAATATGCTGCTTGAGCGGCATGACGTAACGCGTCGCCAGCGGAATTTGACGCAGCGGCGTGCCGTTGGACTGGGTTTTCATCTCTGGCGGATGGATACCGCCGTCAAAGTCCCAAATCTTCTCTTTTCTGAAAGCAGAAAATAACTTAAGCATGTTGTTCCACAGGAATGATGCGAACCGGAATGGTTTGAAGATCCCACTTCCAGCTTTCGGTAGTCGTTTCAACCGGGCGCAGCTCGATACATTGCGTCGGGCAGGGGGCCACGCAGAGGTTACAGCCGGTGCACAGATCCGCCACGACGGTGTGCATGGCGCGGGTGGCGCCGACAATGGCGTCAACCGGGCAGGCCTGAATACATTTGGTGCAGCCGATGCAGTTTGCCTCGTCGATCACGGCGAGGGCGCGAACCGGCTCCTGCACCTCCGCATCGCCATCAACGGGCTGCGGATCGACGTTAAGCAGGGCCGCGATTTTCAGCATCACCGCTTCGCCGCCGGGGGCGCAGCGGTTAATTTTTTCACCCTGAATGCCTACCGCTTCAGCGTAGGGACGGCAGCCTGGGTAGCCGCACTGCCCGCACTGGCTTTGCGGCAACAGCTCATCAATTTTTTCAACAACAGGATCGTCCTCTACCGCGAAACGGCGGGAGGCGTAACCCAGGATAAGGCCAAACACCAACCCCAGGACGCTGATAGAGGCGATGGCAATCCAGATAGCATTCATTACAACTTCACCAGACCACTAAAGCCCATAAAGGCCAGAGACATTAAACCCGCGGTCACCAGCGCAATCGCGTTACCGCGGAAGGGCGCAGGGATATCCGCTGCCGCCAGACGCTCGCGAATCGACGCGAACAGGACCATAACAAATGAGAAACCGACGGCGGCGGAAAAACCGTACAGCGCCGACTGCATAAAGTTATGGCCAAGGTTGATGTTCAGCAGCGCAACGCCGAGAACGGCACAGTTGGTGGTGATCAGCGGCAGGAAGATACCCAGCAGGCGATAGAGGGCCGGGCTGGTTTTACGCACCACCATTTCAGTAAATTGCACAACAACCGCAATGACCAGAATAAAAGCCAGCGTACGAAGATAGATTAACCCCAGCGGGATGAGGATCCAGGTATCAATCAACCACGCGCAGATGGACGCCATCGTCATGACGAAGGTTGTCGCCAGCCCCATGCCCATCGCCGTTTCCAGCTTTTTGGACACGCCCATAAACGGGCACAGGCCAAGGAACTTCACCAGAACGAAGTTGTTAACCAGCACGGTGCCGACAAAGAGCAGTAAGTAATCGGTCATTATTTAGCCTGAAATAAAAAAGCCGCCTATTATCGGACAAACTCACGCAGGCGACAACAGGTTATCTGTAAGGTTATTACGGGTTCACGAAGGTGTTTTTTACCCGCGTCGAACGTTTGAAATAGGGGACCAGCAGCGCGGCCGCCAGTAACGGGAAAAGCAGCTGACGAACGGCCAGAGCGTCTGATACGGGCGAAAAAGCAAAGGCTTTAACCGCCAGCAGAACCGAAATCAGCAGCCAGATAATGTAGTGTTTAGGTACACTTTTGCGGCGCTTAAAGAAGGCGATGGTCAACCACAGGGTGTAGTACCACATACCAATCGCGAAAACGAACGACACAAACCACATCGCAATACTCAGCACGCTTTGCGACATCAGGGTCTGGATGGCGTGAGGAGTAATCAGTGCGGTGGTATACAGCAGCAGCGCAAGTGATGCGCTTAATAAGGCAACCAGCAGCCATGCCAGTGGGGCGATTAACCAGCCTCCAATGCGTTCTCCAGGCGTTGCGGTCATGAACTCTCCCATAATCTGCGCGAAATGTTGTACAGCCAGTTTGCAGGGCGGAGAGTATATAACATTTCGCGCGGATGGCTACTTTCTTATAAAACGTAACGCCATACGGACTTAGGCACTTCACCCACGTTGAACAAACGACCTCCGGAAACCAGCTCCGCACGGCGATGGTCAGCAGCGCGATACATATTAATGATGTCCTGATTATCCGACAGGGTGTAGTTCAGATGGTCAAACAGTTTTTCCAGGCTCTCAAGCGAATTGATCTTGCGAAATTTTAATAAATAGTCCTGAACTGTCATATTAATAAGTTTCCATATAAAAGTGAGTAATACCAGTTAAGGTAATTCGTTCGAATAATAAACGGATTAATAAAGACGTAAACAGCCCACTCAGGTAACGCGACGAAATTAGGAGTTTTCTTTGCTGAAATTCAGGCATCAGACGATGCCTGGAAGAGAAGGTTAACCGTGTTCACCAGGGCTGGCAATAAGTAACTGACATATTATGTCACTCTTTATTGCAGTAACCGGTTACTTAGGTTGGGCGACTGTGACAGGCTCCGGCGGCTGGTAGTTATCGATATGGCTGGCAACGCCCAGCAAAATGACCGAAACCCCAAGGACAATCCATCCCGCTAATTCAATGATTCGATTAATAATTGACGTCATGATTCGTAGTTGTACTTTATCCATAAATACAGGTCGCAAATGTTACAGCGACGTTTCCCCGACGGCAAGCGCTTTGGGAACGGTTCCCTTAAACAAAATCAGTGGGTTAATACTATGTAACAAAAACAACCCTTACAACCTGCTATTTTAAGTCATATGGCACATTATTAATCTGTGGTAATGCCAGGCTAGCCAGTGTGAAATAAGAACGTCATAAAAGAGGACGGCACTATGAGTGATAATATCCGCGTTGGGCTTATCGGCTACGGGTATGCAAGCAAAACGTTTCATGCGCCTCTGATAGCCGGGACGCCGGGGATGATCCTGGCTGCGGTATCCAGCAGCGATGCCGCTAAAGTCCATGCCGACTGGCCTTCCGTGCCGGTTGTCTCTGAGCCAAAACACCTTTTCAACGATCCGAATATTGATTTAATCGTTATCCCCACCCCGAACGACACCCACTTCCCGCTGGCAAAGGCCGCGCTTGAAGCCGGTAAGCACGTGGTGGTCGATAAGCCCTTTACCGTCACGTTGTCTCAGGCTCGCGAGCTGGATGCGCTGGCAAAAAGTCTGGGCAGGCTGCTGTCGGTATTCCATAACCGCCGCTGGGACAGCGACTTTCTGACGGTAAAAAGGCTTCTCAGTGAAGGCACGCTAGGGGAGATCCTCTTTTTTGAATCGCACTTTGACCGCTTCCGTCCGCAGGTACGAAACCGCTGGCGCGAGCAGGCCGGTCCGGGCAGCGGCATCTGGTACGATTTAGCCCCGCATCTGCTGGATCAGGCCGTCAATCTTTTTGGTCTGCCGGTGAGCATGACGGTCGATCTGGCCCAGCTCCGGCCCGGAGCGCAGACGACTGATTACTTCCACGCGGTGCTCAGCTACCCGCAGCGGCGGATTGTGCTGCACGGCACGATGGTCGCGGCCGCGGAATCGGCCCGCTACATCATTCACGGCACGCGCGGGAGCTACGTGAAGTTTGGCCTCGATCCGCAGGAGGACCGGCTGAAAAGCGGTGAACGTTTGCCGCAGGAAGACTGGGGCTATGATATGCGCGACGGCGTGGTCACGCGGGTGGAAGGTGAGGAACTGGTAGAGGAGACCTTGCTGACGATCCCGGGCAACTATCCGGCCTATTATGCGGGCATTCGCGATGCGCTGAACGGCACGGGCGAAAATCCGGTTCCGGCCAGCCAGGCGATTCAGATAATGGAGCTGATTGAGCTGGGTATTGAATCTGCCAAACATCGCGCCACGCTCTGTCTGGCATAAGCTATAAGGGCTGTTGTAGGCCGGGTAAGGCGTAGCCGCTACCCGGCAAATGCTCAACCGCGAGCCACTTTATCTTTAAGCGCCTGCTTCTCTTCGGGCGTCAGGAAGGCGATCTCCAGCCCGTTGATCTGCGCCTGACGGATCTGCTCGCGGCTCAGACCCGCCTGCGGTGCGGCGATGTTGTATTCGTGGATGATATCCACGCCCTGAACCGCCGGGTCGTCAGTGTTCAGCGAGGCCAGCACGCCGTGCTCAAGGAACGTTTTCAGCGGATGATGCGCCAGCGTTGCCACGGTGCTGGTCTGAATGTTAGACGTCAGGCAAGACTCAATCCCGATACGCTGCTCCGCCAGGAAATCCATCAGGGCGCGATCTTCTACCGCCTTCACGCCGTGGCCGATACGCTCGGCGCCCAGCTCGCGGATGGCCTGCCAGATGCTTTCCGGGCCAGCCGCTTCACCCGCATGCACGGTAATGTGCCAGCCGGCATCGCGCGCGCGGTTGAAGTGGGAGAGGAACAGACTGCCCGGGAAGCCCAGCTCGTCACCGGCCAAATCGACGGCGGTGATGGCATCGCGATGGGCCAGCAGCGCTTCAAGCTCCTGCAGGCAGGCGGCTTCGCCGAACGTACGGCTCATAATGCCAATCAGACGGGCCTGAACGTCGAAGGTTTTACACCCTTCGCGCACGCCTTCAATCACGGCTTCCACCACGCCTGCAACGGGCAGGCTGTGGGTCATCGCCATATAGCCCGGCGAGAAGCGCAGCTCGACGTAATGCAGGCCGTTACGGGCCGCATCTTCAATGTTCTCAAACGCCACGCGGCGACAGGCATCCAGCGAGGCCAGCATCTTCACGCCCCAGTCTAGTTTGCTCAGGAAGCTGACCAGGTCCGGTTCATTGGAGGTTACCTGTACGTGCGGGATCAGCGACTCAAGCGTCTGAGCAGGAAGCGTTAAATTGAACTGGCGGCCAAGATCGAGGATGGTTTGGGCACGAATGTTACCGTCAAGGTGACGATGAATATCAGTTAAAGGCAGGCGTGTATCAATCATGGTCGCACTCTTTTCTGGTTAAAGTGCGCCATATTATAAAAACAAAACGGGGTAAAAAGCTATTTGCGCAAGGGAATATTCCGTTGCGCAAATTGATTACAGGAGCGTGTTAATCCCGGCAATGAGGCGTTGCACCCCTTGTTCAAGCTTGCTGCGCGGACAGCCAGCGTTCAGGCGAACAAAGCCATTTCCCTCTTTGCCGTAGGTATATCCCGGCATGATGGCGATTTTTTGCTGCTCGATCAGTACTTTTTGCAGCGCCCGATCGTCAATATTCAGCGGACGCAGGTCAATCCAGGCCAGATAGGTTGCTTCGGGCGGCTGCCAGTTCAGCTTCGGAAAGGCGCGGTTTACTTCCTGCGCGATATACATCAGATTCTCTTCCAGATAGCTCCGCAGGGCATCCAGCCACGGCGCACCCTGCTGATAGGCGGCAATATGCGCCGTCAGCGCCAGCACTGAAGGGGAAGAGAGTCCGTCCCGGCCTTTTAGCGCGCTAAGATAACCGTTACGGCTCTGTTCATCGCCAATCAGGCTGTAAGCGCCCGTCAGCGCCGGAATATTAAAGCTTTTCGAGCCGGAGGTGAGAAGCGCCCATTTGCCGCGCGCCACCGCGCTCCACGGCGTGTGACGATGCTCTCCCCACACCATATCCATATGAATTTCATCGCTGATAACCGCCACGTCATAGCGCTCGCACAGTTCCGCCATCTGCGTCAGCTCGTCCCGCGTCCAGACCTTGCCGGTTGGGTTTTGCGGGCTGCAAAGCAGTAAAATTTTGTTTTCAGGTTTCGCCAGGGCCGCTTCCAGCGCCGCCATATTTCCCTGCCAGCCTGCGGCGTGCTTTTCCATCTCCACGGGCACCACATGACGCGCATTCCCTTCAATGGCTTTATAAAACGCGTCGTATGCCGGGGTGTGCACCACCACGCCGTCGCCGGGGTGTGACCAGAGACGAATCAGCTCTGACACCATGTAGATAACGGAAGGACCATAAACGACGGTTTCCGTATCAATCTGGCTGTTAAAGCGCTGCTGGAACCAGTGCGCGACGGCGGCGAGAAACTCATCGTTCTTCCAGCGGCTGTAGCCCAGCACGCCGTGATTGATGCGCTGATGCAGCGCGTCGGTAATGCAGGGCGCGGTGGCGAAATCCATATCCGAGATGGTGAAGGGCAGCAGATCGGCCGCGCCAAAGCGGTCGGCGACGTAGTCCCACTGCGTACACCAGGTGCCGTGTCGATCCACGACGGTAGAAAAATCAAACATGACGTGAGTCCTTAAAGTAAAACCCCCTCATGAGAGGGGGCTGAGGCATCAGGCTTCAACTGTTCGCATCAGGGTAGCCAGCTCATCCTTCACCGACTGGACCTGCGGGCCGATAACCACCTGCAAATTGTGCTGATTTAACTGTACCACGCCGATGGCCCGGTTGGCTTTCAGGGCGTTAGTATCCACTTTTGACATATCCGCCACCGACAGACGCAGGCGGGTGATGCAGTTATCCAGCGAGGTGATGTTATCCGCGCCGCCCAGCGCCGCCAGAATGGCCGGTGTGTTATAGCCGGATTTGCCCACGGTCCCGGCAACCGCCTGTTCAACGCTGCTCGCCGTATCGGTATCGCGGCCAGGCGTTTTCAGGTTAAAGCGGGTGATGGCGAAGCGGAAGATGCCGTAGTAAACCGCAAACCAGATAGCCGCCACGACCGGCACCAGGTACCACTTGGTGGACAGGCCGTGCAGGATCCCGAACACCACGAAGTCGATCACGTTGCCGTCGGTGTTGCCGATGGTCACGCCCAGCACCGCCATCACGGTAAAGCCCAGACCGGTCAGCACGGCGTGGATGAGGTACAGCACCGGTGCGACGAACAGGAACAGGAATTCGATTGGCTCGGTAGTACCGCCCACGACGCAGGCGATCACGCCGGAAATCAGCAGGCCTTTAATTTTATGACGGTTTTCCGGGCGAGCGCAGTGGTACATCGCCAGCGCGGCACCCGGCAGGCCGCCGAGGAAGGCAGGCATTTTACCCTGAGACAGGAAGCGGGTGGCGCTTTCCGAGAAGCCGTGGGTGGTCGGGCAGCTCAGCTGCGCCTGGAAGATGGTCAGCGCGCCGCTCACGTCGTGACCGCACACCTCCATGGTGCCGCCCGCTTCGGTGAAGCGAATCAGGGCCACCAGGATATGCTGCAGGCCAAACGGCAGCAGCAGACGCTCGCCGGTGCCGAAGATCATCGGACCGAAATCTCCCGCGCCGTTGATGATGCGGCCAATACCGTTGATGCCCATCGCAAAGACCGGCCAGATCAGCGGAATGATTAAACCGAACAGACCCATCACCACCAGGGTAACAATCGGCACAAAGCGGGTACCGCCGAAGAAGGCCAGGGCATCCGGCAGCCGGATATTATGGAAGCGCTCGTGCAGCATCCAGATAATCACACCCGCGATCACCGCCCCGAGGATCCCGGTATCAATAGACTGGATACCGATCACGCTCTGAATGTTGTTGGCTTTAAGTACGGCGGCGTCGGTGGTCGGCAAAATGCCTTTCGCGGTCAGCCAGAAGTTAACCGCCAGGTTCATCACGGCGTAGCCCACAAACCCGGCAAACGCCGCGACGCCTTTGTTCTCGCGCGCCAGGCCCAGCGGGATAGCGATACAGAACATCACGGGCAGGAAGCTAAACGCAAAGGAGCCGACTTTACTCATCCAGATGAAGATCGCCTGCAGCACCGGGGTACCGAGGAACGGGATCAGCGTGATGACGTCTTTACTGCTCAGCGAGCTGCCGATCCCGAGCATGATCCCGCAGAACGAGAGGAGTGCCACGGGCAGCATAAAGGTTTTACCCAGTTGCTGGAAAAATTCCCACAGCGATATTTTTTGTGCTGCTTTCGCCGTCATAAAACGACTCCTTTATTGTTAAAATCAGTTTGCCTGCTTCAATGCTGCGAGAAGATAAAACGTTTTATCAAAGTTTAGTGCGCGCTAAATCACATTCTCAGGCTTTGACTGGTAGTATAAAGATAACGTATTGATAAAACGTTTTACCGATCTCATTTCAGGGAGTCACGCCAACACATGGCTGTAGCGAAAAAAATCACCATCAATGATGTCGCGCTGGCGGCGGGCGTTTCCGTCAGCACCGTTTCTCTGGTGCTAAGCGGAAAAGGGCGCATCTCTCCTGCGACCGGTCAGCGGGTTAACGAGGCGGTTGAGCAGCTGGGTTTTGTGCGTAACCGTCAGGCGTCGGCGCTGCGCGGCGGGCAAAGCGGGGTGATTGGCCTGATTGTCCGCGACCTGACGTCACCTTTCTATGCGGAGCTGACCGCAGGGTTAACCGAAGCGCTTGAAGCGCAGGGGCGGATGGTCTTTCTTCTGCACGGCGGTCGCGAGGCCGATCAGCTTCTCTCCCGGCTCGATATGCTGCTGAATCAGGGGGTGGACGGGGTGATCGTTGCCGGGGCGTCGGGCGTGGGCAGCGAGCTGTGCGAGCGCGCCGCCGAAAAAGGCGTGCCGCTGGTGTTTGCTTCGCGTGCCAGCTATCTGGACGAGGCCGATACGCTGCGACCGGATAACATGCAGGCCGCGCAAATGCTGACCGAACATCTTATTCGTCGCGGACATCAGCGCATTGCGTGGCTCGGCGGGAAAAGTTCGTCCCTGACCCGCGCCGAGCGGGTCGGCGGCTACTGCGCGACGCTGATTAAATACGGCCTGCCGTTCCACAGCGAATGGGTCGTGGAGTGTGAATCCAGCCAGAAGAAAGCGGCGGAAGCGATAGGCGCGCTGCTGCGCAGCAGTCCGACGATCAGCGCCGTGATTTGTTACAACGATGTGATTGCCATGGGCGCCTGGTTTGGCCTGATCCGCGCCGGGCGTCAGAGCGGCGAGGGCGGGGTGGAAACCTTCTTCGGCCATCAGGTGGCGCTCGGGGCGTTCGCCGACGTCGGTGAAAACGCGCTCGACGACCTGCCGATCGTCTGGGCTACAACTCCCGCGCGGGAGATGGGCTACACGCTGGCGGACAGGATAATGCAGCGCATCGACAACACGGACGTTCAGGCCGGACACCAGATTGTGGCGGCGCGGCTGGTGACGGTGAAATAATCTCCGCTGCACATCGCCCGGCGGCGCTTCGCTTGCACAGGCCAACAACGGCTCGGGATCGTAGGCCGGGTAAGCGTCAGCGCCACCCGGCAATAAAAAACCCCTCGAGCGAGGGGTTTTGACGTTTACTGCTGCGGTGCCGCCGGTTCGGCTGGTGCCGCCGGTGCTGCCGGTTCCGGCATCCCCAGCGTCGGCATACCAAACATGCCGACAAAGTCTTCCAGCGGCATCTTGTCGCCGTTGAGCGTTACCTGGCCGTTGGCATACTGCAGGCTGGTGGAAATCGTGTTGTTTTCCACTTTGGTGATGCGGAACATCTGGCCCATTGCCGCCAGACCTTTCACCTGCTGGTTCGCCAGCTTGCCGGCGTCTTCATCGCCGTAGCCTTCCAGCTTCGCAATCTGGGTCATAAACTCGGTCGCCATATCCATCGGGATGGTCAGCTTGCTGTCGAGCGACTTCACGCTGCGATCCACTTCCTGCGCCAGCGTCTGCGGTTCACCCGTTGCGGTTGCCGGATCTTTCAGGAACAGCGACAGGTTAAAGCTGGTTTCGCCTTTGCTGTTTTTCCAGCTCAGCGGCGCAACGGTGATCACCGGCTCGCCTTTCAGCAGGACAGGCAGGTTGTTAAACAGTACCGCCATCGCCTGCTGCTGGTAAACTTCAGGGTTCTGCTGGAGTGCGGCATCGGTCAGCAGCGCCTGGCTCTCTTTGCTGTATTTCTGGCTAAACTCGTGCCACGCCTGGCCGTCGATATTGCCGATCTTCAGTGACAGCTTGCCGGTGCCCAGGTCCTGATTCTGCACCTTCAGGCTCTTCAGCGTGTAATCCAGCTGCGTGTTGATGCTTTTACCGTCTTTGGAAACGTCGGATTTGCCGTTGACGTCCATACCTTCCAGCACGGCCATCTCTTTTCCTTCAACCGCAATGGCAACCTTGTCGAGAGACAGTTTTTGATCGCCGATACGCTCCTGGAAATCGGTCATTCGGCTGTTGCCGTCGGCCTTCAGGTTGTTGAAGGTGAGCTGAACCTTTTGGTTATATTCGTTCACGGCATTGACCAGGCCGCTTTCCGCTTCACCCGTCAGGGAGAACACGTTTCCGTCGCGGTCAGCGTCAAGTTTGAAGTGACCGCCGCTGAAGGCGACTTTCTCATTCTCTTTCTCGTAGTTCAGCGCTTTCAGAGCAATATCGGAGCTCGTGTCACCGGCATAGCTGATGCGGGTATTAATATCGAAAGGCGATTCATTCTTCGCCAGGTCAAACAGCGGTTTGGTGACGTCGTTATTCACCAGCACGGTATGAACGGACGCCATCGACGGGATCAGGTTAAAGGACTTCAGCTGCGCCAGCGGCAGCGGACCGTGGCTCACCACCTCGTCCAGCACCACGCTCTGACCCGGTTTCAGCCAGCCGTTTTCAGCACCGGCCACTGGCTTTACCACCAGCTGCATACGGCTGGTAAACACGCCGCGATGATAATTCTGGTAGCTCAGCTCCAGGCCCGCCTCCGGCGCGCTGCGCTTAATCTCTCCGTTAGCCTGCGCCACCATCTCAGCCAGACGGCCTTCCAGCTGTTTCCCGGTAAACCAGGAGGCACCCGTCCAGACCACGCCTAACGCTACAATCACTCCAACCGCTACGACCGATTTTTTCATTGCGACTATCCCTAAAATGAAACCAGGCGGTAAAAACCGCCTGGAGATATTAAGCCTGCAACTAGCTTAGCAAGAGTTGTTAAAAAAATCAGTAAGTCCCTAATACCCGTCATACTTCAAGTTGCCTGTGCGTTGGCTTTCCTCGCTCACCCCAGTCACGTACTTATGTACGCTCCTGGGGATTCGCTGCGTCGCCGCCTTCATGCAACTCGAATTATTTAGGGTATAGCTTATTGAAAACGCGCGCCAGACGACCGGTGCCGCTTACGCTGACCGGTGATTCACTGGCTGCAACGAATGCTGACTCACCGGGCTTAAGCACCAGACGCTGTTCGCCTTTGCGCAGCGTCGCTTCGCCCTCGGCGCAGAACAGAATCGCCGCGCTTTCCTGCGCGATGACGGCTTCGGCCTGGCTCAGGTCGTGCAGGGAAAAAGCAAAATCCTCAACCGGAATTGGGAAGTCCAGCTCTGCGCCGTTTTTCACCGGCTGAGTCAGCAGCTCCGCGGCAGGTTTCGCCACAAACTTCACGTTGGCAACCAGTTCAGGAATATCGATGTATTTCGGCGTCAGGCCCGCGCGCAGCACGTTATCGGAGTTAGCCATTACCTCCAGCGCCACGCCCTGAAGGTAGGCGTGCGGGGTTTCAGCGAACAAGAACATCGCTTCGCCCGGGTTGAGCTTCACCACGTTCAGCAGCAGAGGGGAGAAAAGACCGCTGTCGTCCGGGTAGAATTCGGAGATCAGGCGGATAGTCTCCCACGGTTCACCCTGCTGGCTGCCCAGAGCCGCTTTCAGCACCGCCAGCGCGTGAGATTTCTCTTCACCCTGCATATTCAGCAGGCTGGCAAACAGTTGGCTCAGCGCGTCCGCGTTCGGGTTTTCAAGGAAGTGGGCGATAGCCTTGTGGGCACCCGCGACCGGTTGCAGCAGGGAAACGATCTCTGAAAACTCGCGGAACGCGTTCATCGCCAGGAACGGGGTCAGCGCAAAGACCAGCTCCGGCTTGTGGTTAGGATCTTTGTAGTTACGCTCGGCGGCGTCTAAAGGAATTCCCGCCGCGTTCTCTTTCGCAAAGCCGATTTCAGAGGCTTTCTTGTTCGGGTGAACCTGGATGGAGAGCGGCTGGTCGGCGCACAGTACCTTGAACAGGAACGGCAGTTCGCCGAAGCGCTGAGCCACCTTGTCGCCCAGCAGCGCGGCTTTATCGGCGTCAATCACGTCACGAAGGCTGCGAACCTGGCCGCTGGCGTCTTCAATTTTTGAGCTGCTCTTCGGGTGCGCCCCCATCCACAGTTCTGCCATCGGCAGGTTGTTCGGGTTCGCGATACCGTAGAGATCCGTTAACGCAGTTTTACTTCCCCAGGCGTAGTTTTGCACTGAGTTAATGAGTTTTTGCATTATCAAGCCCTGATTCAATTGTGGAATTAACTCCGGGTATTAAAGCAATAAACCTCATGGAAGTAACCTGTGGATGTAAAAAGTCGTACTAGTCTCAGTTTTTGTTAAAAAATTGTGTAGGATAAGCTGACTCGCTTTTAAGCCGGGCAGCGGAACATCTGCCCTGAATAAACAGACCGAAGCAGTAAGTGAGAGACCAATGTCGAATAAACCCTTCCATTATCAGGATCCTTTCCCCCTCAGTAAGGATCGGACCGAGTATTACCTGTTAACCCGCGATCACGTCTCCGTCTCTGAGTTTGAAGGACAAGAGATCCTCAAGGTAGATCCGCAGGCGCTGACGCTGCTGGCGCAGCACGCTTTCCACGACGCCTCGTTTATGCTCCGCCCAGCGCACCAGCAGCAGGTTGCCGATATTCTCAGCGACCCGCAGGCCAGCGAAAACGATAAATACGTTGCCCTGCAGTTCCTGCGTAACTCAGACATCGCCGCGAAAGGTGTTCTGCCTACCTGTCAGGACACCGGCACGGCGATCATCGTCGGTAAAAAAGGCCAGCGCGTCTGGACCGGCGGCGGTGACGAAGCGGCCCTGGCGCACGGCGTCTACAACACCTACACCGAAGATAACCTGCGCTACTCGCAAAACGCGGCGCTGGATATGTACAAAGAGGTCAACACAGGCACCAACCTGCCGGCACAGATCGATCTCTACAGCGTCGACGGTGACGAGTACAAATTCCTCTGTATCGCCAAGGGCGGCGGTTCAGCCAACAAAACCTATCTTTACCAGGAAACGAAGGCGCTGCTCACCCCGGGCAAGCTGAAAAATTATCTGGTTGAGAAGATGCGCACCCTCGGCACCGCGGCGTGCCCGCCGTACCATATCGCGTTTGTGATTGGCGGTACGTCGGCGGAAAGTACGCTGAAAACCGTCAAGCTGGCCTCAACCAAATACTACGACGGCCTGCCTACCGAAGGTAACGAGCACGGCCAGGCGTTCCGCGACGTACAGCTTGAGCAGGAACTGCTGGAAGAAGCGCGTAACCTGGGCCTCGGCGCGCAGTTTGGCGGCAAATACTTTGCCCACGACGTGCGCGTGATCCGTCTGCCGCGTCACGGTGCCTCCTGTCCGGTCGGGATGGGCGTGTCCTGCTCCGCGGATCGCAACATCAAGGCGAAGATCAACCGCGAAGGCGTGTGGATCGAAAAACTGGAAAACAATCCGGGCAAATACATCCCGGAAGAGCTGCGCAAAGCGGGCGAGGGGGAAGCGGTTCGCGTCGACCTGAACCGTCCGATGAAAGAGATTCTGGCGCAGCTTTCGCAGTATCCGGTCTCGACCCGTCTCTCGCTGAACGGCACTATCATCGTGGGCCGCGACATCGCGCACGCGAAGCTGAAAGAGCGTCTGGACAACGGCGAAGGCCTGCCGCAGTACATTAAAGATCATCCGATCTACTACGCAGGCCCGGCAAAAACGCCTGAAGGCTACGCATCCGGCTCGTTAGGCCCAACCACGGCAGGGCGTATGGACTCGTACGTTGACCAGCTGCAGGCCAACGGCGGCAGCATGATCATGCTGGCGAAAGGCAACCGCAGCCAGCAGGTGACGGACGCCTGCCACAAGCACGGCGGCTTCTACCTCGGCAGCATCGGCGGCCCGGCTGCGGTTCTGGCGCAGGGCAGCATCAAGAGCCTGGAGTGCGTGGAATACCCGGAACTGGGTATGGAAGCGATCTGGAAAATTGAAGTGGAAGACTTCCCGGCGTTTATCCTCGTGGATGACAAAGGCAACGACTTCTTCAAGCAGATCCAGTCGTCCCAGTGTTCGGCGTGCGTGAAGTAATTCTGTAAATTGTCGGGTGGCGGCTGCGCCTTACCCGGCCTACGAGTCTGGTAGGTCGGATAAGCGTCAGCGCAACCCGACACCAAAAAGAGCGCACAAAGCGCCATATCGTTTCTCAGAAGTCATCAATACTTATCCCTTAAGCATGTGAGCAATCCCTCTTTTGTTATCAAGGAGAAAGTAATGACCACGGTACGCCATGAGAAAGACTCGATGGGCGCCATCGACGTCCCGGCCGACAAGCTATGGGGCGCGCAAACCCAGCGTTCGCTGGAGCACTTCCGTATTTCGACCGAAAAAATGCCCGTCTCGCTGATTCAGGCATTGGCGCTCACCAAACGCGCCGCCGCAAAAGTGAACCAGGATTTAGGCCTGCTGACGGCAGACAAAGCGACCGCCATCATCAACGCCGCCGACGAAGTGCTGGCGGGCAAGCATCCCGATGAATTCCCCCTCGCCATCTGGCAGACCGGTTCCGGCACCCAGAGCAACATGAACATGAATGAAGTGCTGGCAAACCGGGCCAGCGAACTGCTTGGCGGCGTGCGCGGCATGGAGCGTAAGGTCCATCCGAACGATGACGTCAACAAAAGCCAGAGTTCTAACGACGTCTTCCCGACGGCGATGCACGTGGCGGCGATCATCGCTATCCGCGAGCAGCTTATCCCGCAGCTTAACGTCCTGAAAGCCACGCTCAACGAGAAAGCGCAGGCCTTCCGCGACATCGTCAAAATTGGCCGTACGCACCTGCAGGACGCCACGCCGCTGACGCTCGGCCAGGAGATTTCCGGCTGGGTGGCGATGCTGGAACATAACCTGAAGCACATTGAATACAGCCTGCCGCACCTGGCGGAGCTGGCGCTCGGCGGGACGGCGGTCGGGACCGGGTTAAACACCCATCCAGAATACGCGGTGCGCGTGGCGGAGGAGCTGGCAAACATCACCGGGCAGCCGTTCGTCACGGCGCCCAACAAGTTCGAAGCGCTGGCGACCTGCGATGCGCTGGTCCACACCCACGGCGCGCTGAAAGGGCTGGCGGCCTCGCTGATGAAAATCGCCAACGACGTGCGCTGGCTGGCCTCGGGTCCGCGCTGCGGCATCGGTGAAATCAGCATTCCGGAAAACGAGCCGGGCAGCTCCATCATGCCGGGTAAAGTGAACCCGACCCAGTGCGAAGCCATGACCATGCTCTGCTGTCAGGTGTTGGGCAACGACGTAGCCGTCAACCTGGGCGGTGCGTCCGGCAACTTCGAGCTGAACGTCTATCGCCCGATGGTGATCCACAACGTTCTGCAATCGATTCGTCTGCTGGCGGACGGGATGGAGAGCTTTAACGAGCACTGTGCGGTAGGGATTGAGCCGAATCGCGAACGTATCAGCCAGTTGCTCAATGAATCCCTGATGCTGGTGACGGCGCTGAATACCCATATCGGCTACGACAAGGCCGCCGAGATCGCTAAAAAAGCGCATAAAGAGGGGCTGACGCTGAAAGCCTCCGCCCTGGCGCTGGGCTATCTCACGGAGGCGGAGTTCGACGCCTGGGTGCGCCCGGAAGCGATGGTCGGCAGCCTGAAATAGTCATCCCGCCACGTACAGGTGCAGCCGCGGAATAATCAGCTGCAGCGGCTGCGCCTGAGGTCTGTAACGGTGCTGGACATTGTCCGCATCGTAATTCAAAAGCTCACCAATATCCGGCACGATGGCCCCCCGATCGGCATCATAGAGCGCAATCAGCGGCGTAGGGCAGGCATACTGAACCTGTTTTTGCTGGCCGGAATACCAGACGCGGGCGATAGGCTGTACCTTCACCGGACGCTTTATCTTGAGGCGCGCGTCCGCCGGCAGCGAGGCGATACTGTGGTACTCCTGCTCCAGGCGCTCAATCCACTGCTCGCGCGACCACGGTGCGACGGTGCGCGGCGTCTTCAGGCTTTTTTCCAGCTGCGCCAGAATCTCATCCCGGGTGAAGTTTTTAATGATGTGCTTATTCGCCCAGCCGAAGCGCAGCGTGGCGGGGTGACGCAGTACCGTAAGCGTGCGATAGGCGTTCAGGGTAATCAGCCCCGGAAGCTGACGGTGCACCCATTCAAACCGGGCGGCAGGGGCGAGGCCGGACTCTTCGGTAACGATCTTTTCAAAGGCCGCTTTCAGGGTGTTGATGTGGGTAATCTGGCTTTCCAGCGCGTCGCGCGTTGTCGCATCGGTTTGCAGGCAGATCACGCCGGGCAGACGCACGGCGGCCTTACTGCTGCGGTTTTCTGACTGCTGCTGGATAAACAGGCGGCGATAGTGCTTCAGCGTCAGCTCAAGGGCGGCGCTGCCGATGTGCTGTTCAACCGCGATGGTGTCCAGCGGGTCGTGCTCGGCCCCTTTGGCAACCTCGGGCAGGGTAAAGACGCGCGCGGCCAGCAGACGGCAGCTCTGCAAACGTTCGGTCAGGGTCAGGAGCTCGTGTTCTATTTCCCGAAACGTGCTGTTCAGCCGTTCGAGGAGATCGTAGGTCGCCATAAGCACTCTCGTTAGTTACAACATACTTATCATATAGCACAGCACGCCGGGTCAGGCCAGCGTGCGGTTGAAGTCAGGCAGGGACGGGAAGGGCGATGTTATGGTATACCGGCCAGCTAAAGCAGAAGCGCGCGCCGCCGAGCTCGCTCTCTTCGCAATGCACCGTGCCGCCCATCGCCTGCGCGATAGAGTAAACAATCGCCAGCCCCAGGCCGCATCCGCCAGTGGCGCGATCGCGGCTGGGGTCGAGGCGGACAAACGGTTCAAACACAGTTTCTCGCGCTTCCGGGGCAATCCCCGGACCGTCATCCTCCACCGTCAGACTGGCCTGATTGCCCTGCAAATCCAGCCCAATCTGTAGCGTGCTTTCGCTGTAGCGCATGGCGTTGTTCATCAGATTGTCCAGCACGCGCTCCATCAGGCGCATATCGAGCGCGCCGTAATCACCCGGCGTGACGCGCGTTAACAGCGTGCGCTGCGGGTTTACGCTCTGAACGTCATCGATGTGGGTTTGCAGCCAGACAGGCAGGTCCGGCGTGCTGAGGTTCAGTTCGTTTTGCGGACGATCGAGGCGTGCGTAGGTCAGCAGCTCCTCGATCAGCGCCTCAAGCTGGCCGATATCGCGGTTAAGCGCCTGAGACTCCGCTTCCGTCAGATTCTCGCTCATCTCCAGACGATAGCGCAGGCGAACCAGCGGCGTGCGCAGCTCGTGCGCAATCCCGTCGATCAGCTGCTTTTTACTGGCGATCAGGGCATTGATGTTATCGGCCATCTGGTTAAAGGCCACGCCCAGACGTTCAAAACTGGAACCGCTGTCGAAGTGAATGCGTTCGGTAAAATGCCCTTCGCCAAAACGCTGCGCGGCGGATTCCAGCTTCAGCATGTCCTGCCAGTGCGGGCGCATCCAGATAAAGACCGGAAACGCGAGCGAAATGGCGATAAAGGCCATCAGCGCCATGTCCAGCAGACGCATCTGGTGCAGATAATAGAGATAGGGCACCGGCCCGACGGCCAGTACGTAATGGCTGCGCGGAATACGCTGGATAAAGGTGTATTTCTCGTCCAGCGCGACGATGTCCCCGTCGCGCAGACGCTGCATGGCGGGCGGATCCAGCTCAAAATCTTTTAACGGCTCGATGCGTAAATCGAACGACAGGTTCAGATCCAGCTCTTTGAGGGTTTTCGCCCAGTCGTGCGGCGGGATCTCTCTCAGCTCGCTGCGCATCAGATAGAGCGAGCTTTTCATCAAATCGTCCAGCGACTGCCTGCCCGCACGTTCGGCGGTGAATTTATAGACCAGCCCGACCAGCATGGTCATGACCAGGAAGCAGACAAACAGCAAAAGATAAAACTGCACAAACAGCTTTTTCATTAAATATCACCGGGAAATCAAGTAATTAACTACTTTGTTTTTACCTTCAGGGGCACTATAGGGGCATTTGCATATCCGCCAAAGCGCTGATTCAAAAATGATACCTGATCGCTATCGAGAGCATTTATCCACGCAGAGTATACATGGAAGACCATCTCTGCATTCTCATGACCCATCTGATTCGCTATAAAAGCAGGATTAGCACCTGCCGACAACATCCAGCATGCGTATGTATGACGCAGCTGATAGGGGCGTCTGCGGCGAATTCCCGATCGTCTTACCGTAATATCCCATAATGACACAATTGAACTGACTGAATAGTACGCAGCTTGCTTGCCTTTCTGAGGTCGAGGCATAAACACAAAGTGCAGTTTCTGCGTTTCCGTTTTACCGAACTCCCGGTGGTGAAAAGTGATTGGTACCTTAGGGGCACTCCCGGTAAGTTCCTTTTGAGCTCGCAAAGCTTCCAGAGCCGGCTCCAGTAACTTTATCGTCCGGTATCCAGCTTCGGTTTTGGGTGGTCCAAACAAGCCTTCCTGAGTTAGATTGCGCGCAATGTTAGCTTCGCCAGAATTAAGATCGATATCCTCCCAGGCAAGAGCGCAAAGCTCCCCGGGTCGAACGCCGGTATAAGCGAAAAATTGCCACATGTTTTTCTGCTGAGCCGGAGCAGTCTCTTTCAACTGCTCAAACTCATGTCTCAGAAGTGGATCTGGTTTTGTTTGCCCTTTGCGAAGCCTTTTTATCCCGACATATGGTTGATACGAAATGACTTTATTTTTAACCGCATAGTCGAGGATTTGCCGCAAGATGGCCAGATAATAATCTACTGTTCTAACGGCGCGGCCGGTTTTATTTCTCCTCTTTTCGGGAGCATAGTTAGTCTCGCCAGTCAGTAATTCCTTTCTCCAGCCCAGAATGTCGCTGTTGGTGATGGATGCAACCAGCGTTTCAGGGCCGATTAGTTTTGTTAACGTTCTTACAGCTATCCCATAGCTTCTTGTGGCATTGGGTGAGAGATCGATTTTATGGTTTTCATACCATGTTGATGCAAGTTCGGAGAACGTCGTAATATTTTTAGATGCATAAAACTTTGCTGACACCTTTGACTCCGGGAACATGCCCCGGTAGTCAAAAGTGCCCAGTTGAATCTCGCTTACAATTTTGGCCCTTAGATTCCCGGCTTTTTTGAGATTCGATGCATTTACGATCCATCCTTTCAATGTTTCTCGACATCTAACGCCCTGAAACTTGAAACTTATTCGTATTTTATTGTTGTGGATCTCAACACCCGTTGGCATTGCAGCCATTATGCCTCCTTCACAAACCTGTTAATGTTTGGGATGTTGTACCAGACAAGTCCTCGCTCTTCGGAGCTGCTTCCATCCAATGGGATTCTCTTAAAATGAACACCTTCTACCCAGGAGGTTTGGCGATAGCTTTTAATCTGACGATCTGTAAGGCCTGTCTTCTCTTTTAGTTTTGAAGCAACGCCCCATTCTGAATCGTAAATTACCTGCGACATGGTTCACCTCAGGTAACCGGCATGAGTATAGATATGCCGGTCTTTAGTCGTTGATATTTCAGTTTCAGTTTGCCTGGCCGGGCAGGGAACGCAGTCGGCGCATGCCGGTCATTGCTGTGGCCACGTAGCTTGCCTTGCAGTTGACCACTTCAACCCAGACCTTCACGCCTTCCACTCTTACCGTATAGGTCTCTTTCATCTTGCTGCGCCCATAATCACCATATCTTTGCTGGTGGGCTGCGAGTGCGATTTCACATGCCTGGCGAGCTAAAGGGGATTGCTTACTGCCTCGATTAATCAGTCGCATTTCTTCTCCTTGAGGGAGGGTTTCCCCTCCCAATCTCGTTAGCCCAAATATTCCGGTTTCATATCCGCCAGGGTGATGCTGAACTGACTATGCAGTTCGTCGCCCAGATGGCGTTTCGACGATGCAAGAACGCGCTCTACTTCTGCGAACCGCGCAGCTGCATCGGGCTCATCTGAAGGTGGCAAGGAATTGATGGCTGCTTCGACTTTGTTCCGTGCATCAACCAGGTAATAACGCTTCACGGCCTTGTTTTTCAGCTCAGTGAACAGGGCAGAACCCAGCGTTGCTTTGACGGTTTCAATATCTGCGCGCAGAGCTTTAGCGCTATCCACATCCTGAGCCGCCTCGATGCGATCACGAAAATCATCAGCAAGTGCATCAATGTTTTGAGCTGATTCCTGAGCCGTTTGAGTGGTAGTGACGTTGTCACCTGAAATGTCTGCAAGGCTTACGTGCTGCGTCGGTACGGGGTTTACCTCTCGTTCTTCACGGCGATCATCGAGTTCATCCGGGGTGTAGACGCCCAGAATCACATCCGGGCAGAACAGTCTCGCCCAGCGTTTGACTGCCAGATACGCCAGCTGCTGGCGAGGGTCGTCAGCCCAAAGGGTTGAGTTTCGGGTTCGGGCCTGAGCCAGCAGCAAATCGAGTTCTCTCGGCTGATCTTCGCCTTTAAGCGTTGCGCGGATAATGATGCCGATCCCGGCTTCGTCAGCCAGGGTCCAGCCCGGGACGCGGTACTCGCCTTTGTCTCCTTTACGGATATGGAATTTTCCAACGACCTTTTCCCATGGCCCGTACCACTCATATTCAAAACGGCTGGCCAGCATGCCGCTGCGTGAAATGACGGCATTAACCAGCTGCGCTTCATACCCGAGCACACCGTTAATCAGGTGCGTCTTCTGCGCCACGGCAAAGGGATTCATCTGCCACTGTGCCGCTTGCATCGCTACAGCCATGCAATCGGCCTGATTGCCCTGCAGGTGCTTAGGAACGGTGGCAGTGCCTTGCGCCATAATCTGCGCGAACGTGCTGATGGCGTTCAGATACTGGGAATCAAACAAAGCCACGTTGGAGTTAATAACGGTGTTCTGGTCAGCAATTGTAACGTTAGTGTTATGCATAAATCCCCCTTAAGCCTGAGCGCGCAGCGCTTCGAGGCGGCGCAGGTCGAAGTCGTTCAGTTCATCGGTGTAATCGGTAGTGATCGGCGCTGGCCATTCGCCCGTGTCGAAACCTGTGGCAATGGCGCGCATCGTTTTGCGGTACTCGAGCATGCCCAGTTCCAGCAGTTCGGTTGACGCCTCAATGATGGCGATCCAGTGGTAGTTCTCGTCTTTGTTGACGAAAACCCAGAAGAACTGGTCCAGCGCCGCGGTCTCGCAATACATAGCCGCACTGAGGTGGTAGTCCCGGTCAATGATTTCCCGGTGCAGCCTGGCGCGTAGGCTTTCTTGCTTCACGTTCCACATGCTGATGGTTTTCAGGTCCGCACCGATGCGCACGCCGTCCAGTTCAATTTCAAGGTCCGGACGTACACGCACTTCTAAACCTGTTTCGTCGTCAAAACCGAAGTAGCTCACTTCAACGGCGCGGCTTGGATGTGTCAGCAGCATGCCCGCGGTCGGGTGCGCCAGTAGTGCTGACTGAATTGCCCGCGCTGTGGCCAGTTGCTGGCGGGTAACCAGAATCTTTTCGCCAGGGTTGTCGCGCCAGGCATCCAGCAGTTCGTCGGCGAATATGGCATCGGGCTTAACCGACTTAACTGCTTGGATCATGTCTGCCTTGGTGCCGGACACTTTCAGCGGCGTCGGTTTCTGCGCTTCCTGTGCGACCAAATCAGGATTGATGATCGCTAATTGCTCGAGTAGCGCATCACGGCTGCCGCTGGTTTTAACCTGCGCCTGCAGAGTGGCGTTGTACTCTTTGATGCACGCTTTCATTGCCGTCGCCGTTTGCTTCTGGCCTTCTTCAATACGCTGGTACTCAGCAGGCAGAGCCATATAGCTTTGAGCCGTTTCTTCCAGGCTGGCGCCAAGCGGCGCTGGAGCGGGAAGGGACGCGTTATGTTCTTCAAGTAACGCTTTAATCTCGTCAGCGCTTAGCAGCGCCGGCAGGCTGGCGTTGTACGCGTCGATGAACTCGCGCAGAGTTGCGGTGGTGGTGAAAGTACCCTCTGGGATCTCAGGTTCTACGCTGAATTCTGCTTCGAGGTTTTCCGGCTGCAGTGCAAGGGCGTGCACCAGATTTCCCATATCCAGCACTTTGGACGCTGTGCGCGGGATGGTTTTAGCCACATGGCGCGCGTTGAAGTACATCAGGCTGACACGGGCATCTTTCACCTGGGTTGAGCTAATACCGTTTGCTGCGTGATAAACGTCATTCGGTAGGCCTTCGTAGCGGCCAGGCTCGAAGTAAGCCGGGTATTCAATTACCGGTTCTGCTTGGTGTTCTTCCAACGCTACGGAATCTGTCTGCGAATTAGCTGCATCAGTACTTTCGCTCGGTGGTACCGAACCAACATCTTCGTCTTTCTCTGGCTTAGCCGTTTCCATCTGCACATCGTTGGTGGTCTCCGCTGCGTTTTCCGTTTTTTCGACTTCATTTGAGGAGGTATCGACGACCGGTTCGGTATTTCCACCCATCAGGCCATCGATGGAGAACACTCCACTGCCGAGATTTTCAACCTGTGGTTGTTCAACTGGGGCTTCAGTCTCAACTGCAGCAGTAGGCAACGGCAGTAGCTCCACAGCAGAGTTAAACTCAGCCGTCATGGTTTTATTCACAAACTCAAGATGAGCCGCTGGCGTGTGATGAATGTTCTCTGGTGCGATGCGGATCAGATTGAAGATTGCCGCACGGTTCACCGCCAGTACGCCGGGCTGATTACGCAGGATGGCGCTCCATGATTTCCATGGTTCTTCTTTCTTAGCCACGATTTCTTTGGCACGTCGTAACACGCTCGAAGGTATTTCGAAGTGGTGGAAGTCCATAGGCAGTAGGGCGCATGCGATCTCAAGATCGAGGGTGTCCAGAGTGTGGTGCGCGCCTTCGCCGCGATCCGTTACATAGCCGCCGTCTGCATTGGTACCAGAATCAGTGCGCTGAATATTACTGATGCGATTACCTGCAGCCCATTCGCGAACGAGAATGCCGCGGTCAATGTAATCAGTCGCCGCCCAGATTCTGGTGAATCGGAGAACCAAAGCGAGTTCGTGACGCTTCTCCTGGCTGAACACCTTGCGAATGGCCTCGGTGTAGCGCCACAGGTCTTTGGTATCGTAACCCTTAACCTCTTCGCAGTTTTCTGCCGCCAGCAGCAGGTTCTGGACGTAGCCGTTGTCAGTGTCCATTTCCAGCGCGCTGATACCTTCGTATTCTTCGCGGGTTAAGTGGTGGCGCAGTTCATCGCCGGTGAACTGGGCGAGTAGCTGCTTGCGGAAGGGCATACGAAGGACTGGATAACGTGTGGTTTCGTCATCATTCTCGTCAATCTGAATACCGGTTTCAGGTTCTGGATCCTGACCGGTTGTAACGCCGGCATCGCTGGTGATTTCTGATTTGAGAAGATTAATTTTTCCGCTTCTCCACTCTGCAACTAACTGATTGCGGTCGCCGGCATCTGCTCTCGCCCAGTCAGCCATGAATGCAGCGATAATTTCAGTTTCGTGCGCTTCATCTGGCGCGAATACCTGCTTAATCGCCTGAACCAGTTTCCACTCAGCGTTCAGGCTGAGTTCGGCAACTTCAGGGATGTCGTTTTTCGCCAGCAGCAGGTTCTGGAGATAAGTGTTGCCTTCATCCAGAGACATTTCGCTGGCAGCCAGCTGCTGCTCTTTAGTGATATGTGACTGGTATTTGTCGCTGGTCAGGTGGACGGCAAAACGGACCGCTGGAGTGCGGTTTTCAAGCGGGACACTTTCGATGGTAGTTTCGACATTAACGGTCGTTTCCGGTGCGGGAGTGTTATCACCGGCACCAGTCGACTCAGCACCAGCCTTTGGCAGCCAGGTGCGTCCATTATCCTGGAGTTCGTAGCGTTTGCACCAGGTGTAATCCACGGTGCTTTCTTCCGGGAGGTCGTCGAAGACTGGGAAATCGGTGCGAACAGGTTTGGCGTAATCCTTACCGCGGCCGGTTTCAATACCAGCATCTTCCAGCTCAACATCGAGCTGCAGGTTGGCACGGGCTTCTGATTTAGCAGTGAACCAAATCACTGCGTCTTCTTTGCAAGATTTCTGCGTAGCCTTAACTACATAGAAAAATTCCATGTGAGATCCTCTTTTTTAGATGTAAGATCCCCGGGCCAGAGATAGCGCCCATTGGGTGAACTTTGGTTTTTTAAGTAGTTTTCCGGTGTAACTTTGGTCGGGAGCACCGGACGTACGGGCCGCCTTGCGCGGCTTTTACGTTATGCCTCGTGGGCCATCTGGTCGTACGAAGCACAACGTTCAGAGCAGTATTCTTTATCTTTGCGCGCCAGCTGTGCGCCGTTGCAATAGAGAAGGGTACTTTTGACTACTTCCCCCGGTTTAACCGGCTTGCCGCAGTACCCGCATTTCGTTGAGTTACACATCTGGATTCCCCTTTTGCGCCAGCAGGTAGCACAGGCGGCGAAGAATCACCTCGAAGAGGTTCAGTTTCACGGCCTGTTGCCGTCCTGGTTTGCGTGCGAAATCAATCATTCTCACCCTCGTTTGCCTTATCGCCGGCCAGCGGAACGTTTATACCTGATGCACATTGTTGTAGCGGTGGATGGCCGCTGGTTTTCATAACTAAGGCGCCTCGGTGAAGCGACTGAGGTATGAAAGTCGTTTGATTACGCACCATTGCCATTCACCCTGAGCCCGCCGGGCGTCTGACGCATGGTTTAACGACGCGCCGTTCGTCTATGTGGTTAACAATAGCTAAAGCGATTAACTCAGTCAATCGCCAAAACGATAACAATCATCGATAAAGTGATAATTAATTGAATGTTAAAGCGATATTTTTTTGTGAATGGCGAAAAAAGTGATAGCTGTTGGGTTAAAAGTTGGGGGAAAGAGGAGGAGTGGGTGGGTGAGGGCAGTAAAAAACCCGCCGGAGCGGGTTGGATGTTATTCTGTTTCTGGATTTATTTCTGGGGTAGAATATCCATTTAAATCGAAAGTGAACTGACGAGCTCCAGATTGATAAAAATCGGCCTCGATAATCAGTTTCTTATGTTTAGCTATGTCCTGTAGAAACACTTTTGGATTTTCTAAGTAAATAACATCAGTACTACCATTATTTGGCCTGAGTGTTTTGTATTTCTGTATTTTTTCGTCATCAAATTTCACATTGATGTAACAACCATCATATGAAGGACAGTTGAATTGCCCTTTAGTGATAATGAGGATTGCTTTATCTAGCTGAATATTGTCAGGGTTTTCACCTTCTTTTAGTTCGACTCTAGGGGAGCGCAGAACCATCGCCAGCCATGATCCGCCTTGATATGGTGGCTGTAAATCAACAGGTCGCTTTGAGTTAGTCTGTAGAATTTTCTCAGTTGTACCACGCATCTCATCTTTAGAATATGTTAACAACCATCTCGCAGACATTGCCTGAGAAGAAATCAAAGCTGTGCTTAAAATTGCAAATTTCAACCATTTCATAATCTTATTATTTCCGTATTTTATCTTTACGCGAATCTTTTATAGTCAACAGACTGCCTAAGCAGAACTTTGGCCATCACATAAAATGTATCTTCATCTTCAGGTTCAACGTACCACTTTTCGTAAATCGGATTGTCGGATATTACCGCGAGGCGGTCACGCTGCATCTGAAGGCGCTTAACATGAAGGGTTTTGCCGAAGACAAATACATAAACCCCATCGCCGTCAAAATGCGTAACGCTGGTATCAACGAAAATTTGATCGCCAGGCGAAATGGTGCCATCCATGCTGTCGCCGTTAACCGTTATGACTTTGACGTGTGCAGCTGGTCGGTTGCCGAACAATGCGCGCGCTTGTTCAGTTGTATATTCAATGGCTCGGATAGTTTCAATGAAATCGCTGGTGACAGTTGCGCCCGGCCCAGCACTGGCTTTAACGTCGAGAACATCCACGCGGTAAACCCCATTCAATGACGGCTTAACCTGATATAGCGCAGTCGGTTCTTTTAAGCCATTGGAAGCCATTTCCCCTTCGCCAGTAGACAGCCACTCCGGCCGCACTCCCAGAACAGAAGCGATCTCAACGGTTTTACGAGAGCCGTTCGCGTCCTTGAGTAACTTATTTACGCTTGACTGAGCCATGCCGACATCTTTGGCTAATCGGCCCTGTGTATATCCAGCATGTTTCATTGCCTGCGCCAGACGCTCCGAGAATCCCATATTCACCCCTATCACTGATTCCTTTAACTGTATCGCTCAAGCGATTATTTAGCAAAAAATCGCCTATGCGATTGACATTCGCTAAAGTGATAACCATAATCGCTTTGAACTGATAGCTGAGGTGATAATGAAGACCCCAACAGTAGAGAAGAACTCCGCAGTAGAGAAAGCGATCGCCATTGCTGGCAGCCAGAAAGAACTGGCAAAACGTTGCGGTAAAGCGCAGTCCACTATCTGCGACTGGCTAAACGGAAAGAAACGCATCTCCCCGGTTCACGTTCCTGAACTGGTGAAAGCGGTTGGTGGTGAAATCCAGGCTCATGAATTTCGCCCGGATCTGCCGTCTATCTTTCCACCCCCTGACAACCATGCCGCTTAACGGCGGCCCTAACAACGAAAGAGAAAGCAATGCATTCACTTGCGTATCAAAAGAATACCGGAATACACCCGGGAGAAATGATAAACCACGCTCAACCTAAGGCGGCTCCAGACCACGAAAAGATCCGCGAAGTGGTCCGGGCGTGGTCGTCGGCGCTGAACAATCAGGACGTCGTGTCAGCGCTGATCATCAACGAATACCGGGAGCGGGGCGGAACAGCCATCAGCTTCCCAGAGGATATCGGCCGTGCGCGCCAGAAGCTGTTTCGCTTCCTGGATAACCGTTTCGACTCTGAGCAGTACCGCGAGAATGTCCGCCAGCTGGCCCCGGCAATCATGGCCGTCCTGCCGCTGGAGTTCCGTAACCGTCTGGCGCCGAAGAACGACACGATGTCGCTGATCGCCTCTGCGATGAAAGAGTGTGCCGAGGCTAAGCAGGCTGTCCTGCTGGACGCTCCAGAGCTTCAGAAGCTGAAAGAGGTAAGCGAGGGGATAGCGTCGCTGTTCCGCCTCATGCCGGAGCAAGTAGGTCCTTTGATGACAATGGTCACAACCATGCTGGGGGCAATGTGAAGACTTCAGAAAAGGCGAAAGCCGCGGTGCTCGAACACCAACGGCTTTCAGGTGCAAAAACGGAGTGTAATTGCGGAGCTAAGTATGTCAAACACAGCTGAAATTATCAATTTCCCCCACAGAACCGAACAACCGGGAGGTCGTATGGCCGACCTGTCGAACGGGTATACCAAGGTCGCTAACGAGATCCAACAGCTCAAGCCTCGTCTGAGAATGTCAGGCCGGGAGTGGCAGTGTTTTGAAGCGGTGATCTGGCTTACCTACGGCTGGAACAAGAAGCAGGATCGCGTTACGAACACGGTGATCGCCGAGCTTACAGGGCTGAGTGATTCCCACGTTTCTGATGCGCTCAAATCACTCGCAGAACGCAAAATTATCTTCAGTCAAAAGCAGGGCGTGATGAAAACGGTCGGTATAAATACTGACCTTTCAGCCTGGATTTTAGACAAACCGAAAACGGGAAAAGTCTTCCCGAAATCGGGAAAAGTGTTACCGAAAACGGGAAAAACCTTCCCGGAAACGGTAGACACCCAAGACTATAACAAGAACAATATTAAAATATCCTCGTCTCGGAATTCTGACGAATCCCGAAACCAGAAGACTCAAAAGTTTCTCTCACGCCATCCAGAAGCTGCCGCCGGGATATACACCCCAGCAGGTAAATCATGGGGATCCGCTGACGACCTCAAGGCCGCACGCTGGATTTACGACAGGCTTCTCACCGTCAATGCATCGCTATCAGAGCCAAACTGGGCTGAATGGGCAAACACCATCAGGCTGATGCGTGTCCAGGACAAGCGTACTCACTACGAAATCTGTGACCTGTTCCAGTGGGCCAACCGGGACGAGTTCTGGAAAGACAACATCCTGAGCCCTTCAAGTCTGCGAAAGCAGTGGGATCAGCTCACCACCAAACGGCTGCGTGCAACCGGAGCGGTAAAACCATCCCGGGGCGGTATCGACCTGCATAACACCGACTGGATCGACGGGATGCTGGAATGAAAAACCTTGCAGAGAGCATTCGCGATTTTGACCGGGAACAGGCTCGCCGCGTGGCGCATAACTTGCCAGAGCAGTACACCGAGCGCGAACAAACGCAGCAAGTGGCGCAGATTATCAACGGGCTATTCGTACAGCTGGCGGCCGCATTCCCGGCAAGCCTAGTTAATCGCAGCCAGGAGGATGTGAACGAGATCCGCCGCCAGTGGGTGCTGGCGTTCAAAGAAAACGGGATAAGCACCATGGAGCAGGTTGAAGCCGGCATGCGCATGGTACGCCGTCAGGAACGCCCATTCCTGCCTTCGCCAGGCCAATTCATCAAGTGGTGCAGGGAAGGGCGCAGCGTGCTGGGGATCACCACCGCTGACGTCATGGCTGAATACTGGAAGTGGCGTAAGCTGGTGTTCCGGTACTCGAGCAGCGAGCAATATCCGTGGCCTAAGCCGATTTACTACCACATTTGTCTCGAACTGCGGCGCCGCGGAACCGATGGCCAACTGAGTCACAAAGAGCTTGAGCGTGAGGCTGGAGATATACTGGGTATGTGGGAAAAGCGAGTGCTGGCCAGGAAGCCGATTCCGCCCGTTCGACAGGCGTTGGCTGCACCAGTTGCTCCGAAGGGGCCGACACCGGCGGAGCTTTTGAAAGCTAAATATCAGCGGATGAAAGCAGATGGCAGGGCATAGGGAGGAAATGGTCTGTTATGAGCGAGAAGCGGAAGTTGGCACTGGACGATCCTCACGCCCCTGAAATGGTAAAAATGGACATTAGTGCCATCGCCTGAAGCGACATGATTACCCTTCAAGCGTCATGCCGCTCTGATATTGGGGATTTTCTAAAGAATAGAGAAGAAAAGCCTTGCGATGCGGACCAGAAAAATAAAAATTGTTGGAGTAATCTATTAACCAACTATAAAAATGGAATCAATGATGGGTTTGCCTGTTCCGAAAAGAAATTTACGGATTTACGACCTGCTGAAAATGGCCGGTATGTCATTAGATGACTGGCCACATGCTAACTCACCTAACCACAACCAAAGCTGGGCTTGGCTTGAGGGTGATATCGCAGTGGTTAACGTGTGGACCGATAACATCAAGATATCGACCGGCTCGGAAGATACATACACGACCAGCTACCAAGCTCGGGGGCAGGACAGGAAAGGAAAGGAAACTGATGACATTTATAAGGAGATTATTCGCAGGAGATTGCCGGTCCGCGTGCTGCTGAAGGTACGTAATACGAGCAAGCGCATTCTGGATACCGAACAATGGTCTGCGGCCTACGACGATCTGACAGGTGTATTATTTCTTACCCGAGGTGAAGTCGCTCAATACGAAGATCAGCATGGTGATTTTCGTGATGACAGCAGTATAGAGAAATCAGAAGCAGCCCGCAGGAGCAGTGGGTTGCGACTGCAGGCATTAAAAAGAAGCCGTGGAATTTGTGAGTATTGCGGCGAGCCGGGATTTTTGACGAGCAAAGGGACTCTCTTTGCTGAGGTGCATCATATTCAGCCTTTGAGCGAAGATGGTCTCGATACACTGGCTAATCTTGTAGTACTTTGTCCCAATGATCACAGGCGAGCGCACCATTCAACGGAGAGCGACAAAATGAGGCTGTTTTTCACCCAACTCCGTAATGCCTAGCAAGAAGAGTAATCACCCGGTTGGGATGCCGCTCACCAGGCATTTTCTGCAAAATTGCATGTGACTTGACTACCCATATGCATTTTACTTGACGACCGTTTGCGGATCACCTGATCGCCAGAAAAGTTTTGCTTAACTCAGCACATAAGACGAAGTTCGGACAAAACGGTACCTGTGCACGATTTACAGTGAGGTAAAAAGCGGTTTGCAACCTTGTTGTAGGTTAGTAGTGTCCGCTTCTGGCACAGGGCGGACGTTCTAACGAAACTGAAGGTCCGCTGTGAGCGAAAAGCGGAACTTCACCCATAGGGTTAATACTAACACTGCCAAGTGAAGAGCAACGGTGAACAGGCCACTAGCTATGGGGATCGATTACTAGTAAAGATCATGTATTGTCAATTAAGTATATTGTTTACTTCTGTTGCATCAGCCTTCATAAGATTACAAATAATTTTAGGCTATAGTACAAGGCTAATAAGGATAGGAGCATAAGGAATGCAATTTGTAACAAACGGACCTGACATTCCTGAGTCTCTTTTGCAGGCTCATGAAGAAGGTCGGGTGGTATTTTTCTGCGGCGCGGGCATCTCATACCCCGCACGTCTGCCGGGCTTTGAAGGGTTGGTCAAGGAAATTTACCGACTGAATGGAACAAAACCTTCGGAACTTGAACAAGCTGCTTTGGATCGGGGCCAGTATGATGCCACATTAGATCTTCTGGAACGCCGTTTACCCGGTCAGAGAATTGCCGTTAGACGGGCCCTTGTGAGTGCGCTGAAACCAAACACCCGCATCAAAGGTGCCGTTGATACTCAGGCTGCGCTGTTACATCTGGCACGTAATCATGAAGGGTCGCTAAGACTGGTCACGACGAACTTCGATCGTATTTTTCATGTAGCTGCCAAACGTACTCGTCAGACCTTCCACGAATATTCATCTCCTATGTTACCTATTCCAAAGATTAGTCGATGGGATGGACTGGTCTTTTTGCATGGATTGATACCAAATAAGCCTGATGATACTGCCCTAAATCGGTTAGTTGTTACCAGTGGCGATTTCGGGCTGGCATACTTGACTGAACGCTGGGCTGCACGTTTTGTAAGTGAATTATTCCGGAACTATGTGGTTTGTTTTGTGGGGTATAGTATCAATGACCCTGTATTACGCTACATGATGGATGCTTTAGCGGCTGACCGTATGCTGGGTGAAATCACCCCGCAGGCTTGGGCATTAGGTGATTGCGAACCAGGACAGGAAGAGCAAAAAGCCAATGAGTGGGGGGCTAAAGGTGTTACCCCTATTCTCTATAATGTTCCTGCTGGTAGCATAGATCATTCAGCCTTACATAATACCCTGCATGCTTGGGCGGAAACATACCGTGATGGGGTCCAGGGGAAAGAAGCGATAGTTGTCAAACATGCTCCCGCACGGCCACAGGATACAACGAGACAGGATAATTTCGTCGGACGCATGCTCTGGGCATTATCCGATAAATCAGGATTACCCGCGAAACGCTTCGCTGATTTTGATCCCGTTCCTTCACTGGACTGGTTGCTGGAAACATTCAGTCTTGAGAATTTTGGGCATGAAGATTTGATTCGGTTTGGTGTCTCTCCTCAGGATGAGGAGGATACGAAGCTTCGTTTTAGTCTGGTCCGACGCCCTGCGTCTTACACACGTGCGCCTTATATGTGTCTGGCATCTCGAGGTGTAGCCAATAGCCAATGGGATGATGTGATGAATCACATTTTCCGCTGGCTGATACGGCACCTTGACGACCCCCGACTGATAATCTGGATAGCTGAGCGTGGAGGGCACCTTCAAGAACGTTGCGTTTTTTTGATTCAGGATAGATTGGACAGACTAGCTACGCTTGAGCTTGATGGCAACACCGCTGAGCTGGATAGAATTAGATTAAGCTCTCCCAAAGCAGTTCCTGGCCCCCTAATGCGAATTTTATGGAATTTACTACTGAGCGATCGGCTGAAACCACCGGGACATAATCCTGATCTATATAACTGGTTTAGGCAGCTTAAAAGGGATGGCTTGTCCACTACTATGCGTTTTAAATTGCGTGGATTACTTGCACCAAAGGTTTTATTGAGAAAGCCCATTCGCTGGGATTACGACGTAAGTGTTCCTGATACACCGCTTAGCATCAGGCACTTGGTAGACTGGGAACTGGTTCTCACTGCTGATCATGTGCACTCCACTCTGAATGAACAGGATTGTGACAACTGGAATATAGCTTTACCTTTACTGCTGAATGATTTTCAACAGCTTTTGCAGGATGCACTGGATCTGTTGCATGAAATGGGAGAAGCTGATGCGTTTAAAGATCGTTCATACTGGGATCTTCCGTCTATTACCCCACACTGGCAGAATCGGGGATATCATGATTGGGTGAGTTTAATTGAGTTACTGCGAGATTCATGGCTCGCAGTTAAGGCTAATGATGTCCCACGCGCGGCAATCATTGCAAATGGATGGTTTGAGCTCCCTTATCCTACCTTCAAACGACTGGCTCTTTTTGCCGCTAGCCATGATAATTGCATCCCTTACGAAGAATGGGTCAAATGGTTGTTAAGCGATGATTCCTGGTGGCTGTGGTGTGTTGAGACCAAGCGGGAAGTTAATAGATTGTTTGTGTTACAAGGTAAGCATCTGAGCGGATTTGCCCAGGAGAATCTTGAAACAGCAATCCTTGCAGGCCCGCCACGAAATTTGTACCGGGATGATCTTGAAGATGGAAGATGGGAATATATAACTGATCGTTCTGTCTGGTTACATCTGGCTAAATTAAAAGACTCTGACCTAAATCTGGGAGCAGTAGCAACGACACGACTGGAAGAAATATCCAACAGATATCCAACGTGGGAGTTGGCTGACAACGAACGTGACGAGTTCTCTCACTGGATGAGCGGGACAGGCGATCCGGATTTTGAGGACAGCCGAGAGATTGAATCTGCTCCTCGAAACCGACATGAGTTGGTCACATGGTTACAAAAAAAAGAACCAGAACACCAGTCTATGTACGAAGATACCTGGCGAGATGTTTGCCGTACACGATTCTTTCATAGCGCATATGCACTTTGCGAACTGGCGAAAAGAGATATCTGGCTCACTGAGCGCTGGCGTGTAGCTCTCCAGGCCTGGGCAACTGATGATCTGGTTTCACGCTCGTGGCATTATATTGCACCCATAGTCCAGGCCATGCCAGATCATTATCTCAAGGAGATTATCCATAGTGTGGCATGGTGGATGGAAACGGCTTCTAAGTTTATAAACCACCACCAAGATATACTTATCGGGCTCTGTCGCAGAATACTGGCATTACCACTTGAAGCTGGTACCGATGCGAATATTGTCATCAACGGCAATAAATCATACAGTCCGGTCGATGCTGCGATAAATCATCCCATCGGACATGTTACTCAGGTTCTGGTGAACCTATGGTTCAAACAAGAGCCAAATGATAACGAGCAACTTCCTGATTATCTTAACTCTATTTTCAGTGCGCTTTGTGATCCTAGTATCAAGCGATTTGTTCATGGGCGAGTGTTGCTAAGTTCACAGCTCATTGCACTTTTCCGTGTAGACCGCCCTTGGACAGAACAATATCTTTTACCATTTTTTAGCTGGACTAATCCCTTTGAAGCGAAGTCTGTGTGGGAAGGCTTTCTCTGGTCGCCTCGCCTTTACCAACCATTGATGATTGCCTTTAAGCACCAATGCCTCGATAGCGCAAACCACTATTCAGAACTTGGTGATCATCGTCAGCAATATGCAACTTTCTTAACATACGCAGCACTTGGCCCGACAGCAGATTACACTACGGAAGAGTTTCGTGCCGCTTTTGAAGCACTCCCGCCAGAAGGTCTTGAACAATGTGCTCTGGCACTCTGTCAAGCTCAGGAAGGGGCTGCGGACAAGAGAGAGGATTATTGGAAAAATAGAGTCCTTCCGTTGTGGAAACACATCTGGCCAAAATCTCGGAATCTGCTTACTTCGCAAATGACCGTTTCACTGGCCCGGCTAATAATTGCTACCGGCGATGAATTTCCTTCGGCTTTGAATAACGTACTTAATTGGCTAGTACCTGTTGAACACCCTTACTACGTAGTGCATCGTCTGCATGAATCCGGCCTATGCACCCGTTTTCCTGTCGAAGCAACATTGCTACTGGGATCCATCCTTACTGATGATAATCGGCAGTGGGTATCCAATGAATATGGTGCTTGCCTGAATGAAATTATCCAGGCAGAATCAAAACTTGAGCAAGACGCACAATATTCACGTCTAAGAGACTATTTCAGGAAGAACAGTGCCTGATAAAAGTTCGATAAATAATCCAAAATAATTGCTAGTCAGCTTTTCAATGTAACTTTAGCAATGTCCGCTCTTGGCACGAAGCGGACATCTCTCCTTTGATAGCCGTAAATACTGCAGCAAGTTGTGCTAGTAACTGTCTGGTTATGACGTGGCGTTTGCGCGTTATATTAGTAAAATGCTTAGAAACATGCGGCAAACTCGAAGCAGCCCGACATAACGTATTTTTTAAGTAAACTATGGCTATCAATAACGCATCATTAGTAAGCTACTATCAACATTGGATGTTAAAATTATCACTATAAATCAGTGTGTTAACTCATTCGCAACTATACTATCCTAGAGGGGGATGTTCTAGGTTAAGTTGTCAACGACGCCGATACCTCTAAAAATGCTGATACATTAATTTTTTTTTGAAGTTATCGCCAGTTATGCCGATAAAGATAACAGGATGTTATTTTAAGCGAAGGAGGGGAAATATGGGTTTCTGGGATATTGCTGGTAAAATAGTCAAAGGTGCTGCAAACGCACTCGAAGAGAAGGCTAACGAGATGCACGCTATTAAGTTGCGCCTTGAAAGCAAGAGCAGCGAAGATTTGAAACGTATCATTAAATCTGAGGGTTTTTTTGGTTCGGCCAGTAATTCGGAAAAAAGCATTGCAATGAAAATTCTCAAAGAACGTGGCGAAGTATAAGGATATCATTATGGTTGGAACTTTAAATCTTCCGCACATCTGTCCTAAATGCAAGGTAACTACAGCACGTACTTCGACAGAGCTAGCTACTCTGTTTGGGTTAAGAACTATTCCAACAGGTGCTACTAACCAGAGTTGGTGCAAAAAATGTCGTTCAGGTAATTGAATAATAGGGCCGCATAGCGGCCCTATTATTCAATTATTTTAACAATATAAACCTACAAATGGTTAATGCATTAACTTATGTCTTGCAATGCTTGTTCCAGATAAGAAGTGGTTTTTACTATTTTCTGTCGTTAACAGTTGATTTTTAATGAGGCTATTATGCTCTTCTACGTTCTAATCAATTATGATTAATAAATTGTGTGGGTGGCACTTTCAAAGTGGCATCTAATGGGAGTTATTTAGATGTTTAGTGCACACTCTCTTTGATTGTTCTATAATGTATGTTGGCAAAGGAGTGGTTTATTTGTCACATATAAAAATAAATATGGTTGAAATGTACAAATAAGGCTGGTATCAAATGAGGAAAACTGAGTTAGCTACGAAAGAAGAAGTTGTATGGTTTGAAAAAACGGTAGAGTACAAATTTATTGCCGACTGCTTAGAAAGAGGTATCATTAAAAGCATAATGCCCTTAAGCGGTTATCGCGAACAAATCGGGGATGCAGTTACAGTATTAAATGAAGCTTTTAGGAATTTCAATTTTTATATTATTGAATTTAAAAAAGAACTTGACGATGCAGGGTTTTATCAAGAAGTTAACAAAAAATTTATTAAGAAATTAGAAGGGTACAAATCTGCAAAAACTTGTTTTAACAAAAGCAATAACCATTCTTCAAATAAAGGGCATTATTTTGTTGGTGCTAAATATCAAGGAGGGGAATTCCAATTGGTTGCAAGGGATTATTTTGCACCCTCTAGGAAAACCATTAAAACTTTAAATGAGGTACTTACTTCAGAAAATGGAATGAAGCAAGAAGAGTTCTCACTATATGTAAGACGCTTCACATCTCATAAAAAAACGAACAAATGTTATCAATGTCGTGATTCAGGTAATGGAGGATCTACTGTCATAACACCTAATGGGCCTAATCCTAATGGGATACATGGATTAGATGTGGAAAAAGATATAAGTGTGGTTGTTGCGATAAATCCTTCTAATAAAGAATGTATAACTTTTCCATTAACTTTGGTGCAATTGACTGATGGATTGGGAGGCGCGCAAGCAGTAATTATTTCTCCTGATGTAGGTGGAGGCAGTGGTGATGGCGTTGTAGTAAATAGGCAGGTTATCTTTTATCATGCACATTACTCAGACCCTGAACTGGATGAAATTTCACGGCCTGATGACATGCAAGAAGAAATACTAGGTTAGTTTTATAACTTTTACGTTTATTTGAAACAATTATTTCTGATGCGATGATCCCATGGTACCGCACTTCCGTTTAGTTAAACTTTTCTTTGCTAACCGGGTTAGTTAGTTTCACTTTAGTTCGAATGGGTTGCTACCTACCGGCTAAGGTCTGATGCTATATGTGATGTAGGGGTGCATGGGCCTCACTCGTTCACCGTTTTGAACTAAATTTATAACCATTGGTGCTAGGTGTGAATATGCACGATCCACAAAGAGTCTATACTGGTTAGACTATGTTAGGAATTCGGAGGGGCTGGCGAATGAAACGCTCATCTTGTTATAACGCATTGTGAATTAAAAACAAAATTTATTTAAAATAACACCACACTAAATGGTGATACGTCCAATCTCTCTGAACGATATGGTTAGCGTTAAGAGTGGGCATGAATAGATTTCTAAACCTGGTATACAAGAAAATGATAAGTCACACGAAATTATCATTTTACATGCATGTTTCTGGAATCCATACATGCAACAAAAGTGATTAGGATGTGTGGCTTTGTTTATGCACGTACTCAAACCATTGCAAAAGGCTCCGATTATGTTTATAAAGTACTGTGCATAAATACAGTTCTTTGTTGCGGAGGGAAAAATGAAAATCGAGCTAACCATTGATCGCATGAAGAAACTTCCTGATGGAGCTATACCTGCGCTCGAGTCAGAACTGCTCAAAAGACTCAGCATGCAGTTTGATGATTGCCAGCTTACGATTAAGCGTGCCAGCAATGATGGGCTGACTGTTTTCGGGGGCGATAAGAAAGAGGTCGAACTTATCGTGCAGGAGACCTGGGAAAGCGCGGACGAGTGGTTTTATTAATCGCGTGAATTTCACTGGAGCAGTTTCAAAGAGTATCGCTGTTTGCGTTCCCCTGGCTGTTCCCGATTACTGTTTACCGCGTCAATAAGTCGCTCTGGGGGAAATAGTGTGTAGTGCAGATGCCTTTAATGCAGATGATCAATGGTACGACGTGGTCAGAAGGGCCGATAACGCAGTTATCTATAGCTTCCCGGCGGAAGGGAGATATCTGGTTTATCGAGTAAATGGAATAGTTTCATTACGACCGTTACTCGAAGAGGAAGAGATATTCACCCTCAACGGGTTTATGCAATTTGCAAAACGACTGGGGTACCGAGTAACTCCACCGTCTGATATTATTCTTTCATAGGCCTGAACACCCTATACCTGATGCGCCACGGAGAGAACCATGGCGCTAGAATTACAACTTATCAAACACCACTCAGGAATACTGATCCCGGCTACGCCCGAGACCAGCGATTTCCTGCAATCCAAAATCCGACTCGGCGATGTTCTTGTTGCCGAGTTCCGGCGGGTACGAAACCCAGCATTTCACCGGCGCTTTTTCGCTCTTCTCAATCTCGGTTTTGAATACTGGGAACCAACCGGCGGGGCTATCTCTAGCAACGAGCGGAAGCTGATCACCGGCTACGCCAAGTTCCTGGCTTCTTATGGAGGGAACGAGGGAGCTCTGATCGATGCTGCTGAGCAGTATCTGGAACAGGTGGCGTACCGCCGGGTCACGAATGGCATTAGCCTGTGCAAATCCTTCGATGCTTACCGCTCATGGGTAATCGTTGAGGCAGGGCACTTTGATGCCATTCAGCTGCCAGACGGAACACTCAAAAAGCATCCTCGCAGCATCTCGTTTGCCAATATGGACGAGCTCGAGTTTCAACAGCTCTATAAAGCTGCGCTCGATGTACTCTGGCGCTGGGTGCTGTCCCGTTCTTTCGGCAGTCGTGATGAGGCAGAAAGTGTCGCCGCACAGCTGCTTGGCTTTGCGGGGTGATGGCCATGAAATACACCTGGTTTCATCACACCGACTGCAGCACCGAACAGGCCGACGAACTGGTTAAGCGCTACAAAGCGCGCGGCGTGCGAGTTGAACGCAGCCTAAACCCGGATTACGTGACCTGGACTGTCAGAGCATTCCTTCCAACCTCAAATACACCAGTGCGCCCGGATAGCCGCTGGCGAAACCGGATGTGGGGGTGAACGTGAAGACATATCAAATCACTTTGCCCTGGCCGCCGAGCAACAACCGGTATTACCGGCACAACCGCGGGCGCACTCACATTAGCGCAGATGGCGTCGCGTATCGCTATGCGGTCGCCAGTCTCATTCGAAGCGCCCGGCTTAATATTCGGACAGCTGCACCACTCAAAATCCGAATTGATTGTCACATGCCCGACCGCCGGCGGCGCGATCTGGATAACCTGCAGAAAGCTGCATTCGACGCTTTAACCAAGGCGGGATTCTGGCTGGATGACTGCCAGGTTGTCGACTATCGCGTTGTGAAAATGCCTGTCGTTAAGGGCGGGAAATTAGAACTCACCATTACCGAGCTGGAGACCGCATGAATCTTGAAAATACCCTCAAATATCACTTCGCCAAATCGACAATGATCAGCGACTCTCCGCGTGCAACGGCGTCAGACTCATTGACCGGAACGGATATCATGGCCGCTATGGGCATGACACAGGAACGGGCCGCCATGGGGTACAGTGCTTTTCTCGGGAAGTTGGGGATCAGCAGCAACGACCGGGAGAGGGCGATCGAATTGCTGGCCCAGTACGCGCTGACCAAGTGCGATCGGGTGGCTGCCCTGCGCAAACTGGATGCCAGGGTTAAGCCATTAGTGATGCACCAGCTGGCCACCTTCGCGTTTGAGGACTATTCCCGCAGCGCCGCCAGCGTGAAGCAGTGCGATGGCTGCAACGGGGAAGGGTTTATCGACGCTGAGGTTTTCAGCATGAAGTCTCACACTCCGGCAAGAGAGAAGAGGTTCGTGAAGTTGTCTTTGCAAATGGGCGTCGAAGATATTCGTCCTTCCGACTATGAGGTGCACAGGCAGGTTAGGGAAGTCACTCGAGTTCTATGTCCACAGTGTAAGGGTAAGAGGGTCGTTAGTTGTGCCTGTAATGACTGTCATGGACGCGGGAAAGCCATTAATCAGGCTCTTACAAAACAGCAGGGCGTTCCGGTTCTGGCTGATTGCAAACGCTGCAGCGGGCGGGGGTATGAAAGAATTCCATCAACTGAGGCTTACGCCGCGGTGTGTCAGATAACGGATGCAATCAGCCTCGATACTTGGAAAAAGTCTGTTAAGCCATTTTACGATCAGCTAATCACCAAGTTTGATATCGAAGAGGCTTGGGCTGATGCGCAGCTTAAGCAGATAACAAAATAGGGCATTATTTTATCGTGAGCTATTTACTTTTCTCGAATCTGTGGTAGTTTTCCTCTAACGATGGGTTATTGCCTTCGTTTAAAGCCCCGCGGTTAACCCCGTGGGGCTTTTTAAATTTCTATGTCTATACTGTGAGTGTTGCGAATCCCCCTCTGCGGTGGGGCGTTCCAGTAGTTACCTGAAAAGGAAACCTCTCAGACGCGGGAATGTTTACTGGAGTCATTCTCACCGGGAGGCACCCGGCGCAACAAATCATCTTCTTTCCTGATGAAAACTGAGCCAAACATTTTTCAAAGCTGCCTATCGGCGGCTTTTTTTGTTATCCCTCGTTTTAAGAGTGCCCATAGCAATGACGTATTGACCATGCGAATGAATTCATCGTAATTTATTCACGTGGTGAATCCTTTCTATGCGAAAGGGCGTACCAGTCAACTGCTGTCTGCAGGTATGCGCGCGTCTTTGCTGACTGGGGTAGAGTCACCGGGAGGCACCCGGCACCATGAAAACAACAACACAAGTTTCAAATTCCTTGAGAGCCTGCCATAAAACGCAGGCCTTTTTTTATGACTTGGAAAACTACTGCTACGCTTTAAGTCGTGAGAAGTTACTGAATGCTCGTTGGTTCTCCTGAACCTTATGTGAATCAGCCGATACAGCTTCACTACTGAGTCATTGGTTTCACTCACACCTACCTTACAAATAGTCAACTGATTGGCCCGCTTCAAAAGAGCGGGCTTTTTTTATCTATCCACTCAAATTTTCTGAATGGAGGAGTCAGAGCAAGAGGGGGCTAAATGTCTGAGCATGTGTCTGGTACTAATGTGGTGGCAGGTAGATATTTGATAGCTAGCTCAGTGCACTAAAAAGTGCGGAGAACGACATCAATCTTCTCCGCATTAATAATGCCAGTGCTACCCGCTTGTATCTCTTATATCCCTATGAGGATAAGTTTTTAACTTAACGCAAATGATAACATTTAAAAACTATGTGAATAGTTAATTGTTTTAAAGCTTTAAATAGTTCTTCTTAAGGATTATTTAATTTTTTGCATTCCTCAGAAGAAGGAAGCTCCAGCAGGTTTTGACCCTCACAAGGCTGCCGTTTGGCGGCCTTTTTTATTTCTTGCAATAGCACCCGCACAAAGCGAGGTGAGAGACCATGAAAATGAATGATTCAGGGAACATCTTCACGCAGTTTTTCGCGTGGGTAGCAGCTCTGGCGTCAGCAATTGGATTTACCACTCAGGATCTGGTGTTCATGTTCTTTGGCGCTGCTGGTCTGCTTATCTCGCTTGCCTCCTACATTAACGGGCGAGTGGATGCAAACCGTAGGCGTAGAGAGGATGAGATTCGAACAAAAATGGTCAATGACTACCTGAAAGGCGTTGGTGATAAACCCCTTCACGAGCGTCCTGCTGCTGCAAGCGTGGTCGTTGAGGCATTACAAAAGGAAGGTGAGTGATGGGATCCAGAGCAAAGTTGAGTACTGCAGTTCTGGGGCTGGTACTGGCTGGTGCTCCTGCATCCGTCATTCTCGATCAGTTTCTGAATGAGAAAGAGGGTAACAGCCTCACGGCCTACAAAGATGGCGGCGGTATCTGGACTATTTGCCGCGGCGCAACGATGGTTGATGGTAAACCGGTTGTGCAGGGCATGAAATTGACTCAGGCCAAATGCAATCAGGTGAACGCCATCGAACGCAATAAGGCTCTGGCGTGGGTTGATCGCAATATTACGGTACCGCTTACCGAACCTCAGAAAGCTGGGATAGCTTCTTTCTGCCCGTACAACATCGGGCCAGGTAAGTGCTTCCCGTCCACGTTCTATAAGCGCATTAATGCCGGTGACCGCCGCGGGGCATGCGAGGCAATCCGCTGGTGGATTAAAGACGGTGGTCGCGATTGCAGCATGACTAAAGGTCAGAAGAACGGCTGCTACGGTCAGGTAGAACGGCGAGACCAGGAAAGTGCGCTAGCGTGCTGGGGGATAGACCAGTGAAAATTAATCCGGGTATTATCGGCGTTGTCATTATTGCTGGCCTTTCGGTTGCCCTCGTTCGGAGCTGCTCGGAGGCCAGTAATCTTCAAAGCGAAAACGACGTTCTGCGAAGTGACAATTCTCTGCAGGGGCAGGTTATCGCTACCCAGGCATTCAACTTCAATCGATTCAATCAGGTTGCAGAACATGCCAATAGGCTCAACTCCCTGATTGACACCAGCACCGAAGAAACCGTAATCGAATACCGGGAGATTCTCCGCCGTGAAAAAACCTGTGATCTGCCTGTTCCTGCTGACATTGCTGGTGGGCTGCTCAAATACGCGCACCGTTTACGTGCCAGCGCCATGCACACCGATTCCAATGGACCTGACACAGCCGATGATCGTGCCGTTGCCACCAACTCCATGACGTACTGCCAGGCAGTATTGTGGATTAAGCCGCTACTGGCTGTAATTGAAAAGGGCAACAATAATTTCGCTGGCATAAGGCAGATCGAGTTGGAAAGAAAGAATTAGGGATGGCTCGTCCTTGAGCACACGGGTATTCCTGAACGACGGCTTTACCTGACATAGCAAAGCACTATTAAATTGTAGAAAAGACTCAATATTTAACAAGCGAAGCGCAGCATTGTAAAAAAATGCCCTCACAAGGAGGGCTACCAGAGTCTCAGTTTCACTTGCTCTTTTTATGGATGTTTCCCTGGAGTTGGCAAACTCCTCATCAGAGTCTTGAATAGTCTGGCAAGCAGTCCGTAATCAACAAGCATAAGCGGTAGCTATTAGGATGATTCTGAGTTAATCACTTGGGATAGGCAGTAATATGGAATCCTCTAGCTAACTGTAGGGCTGACATAGTAGCCGATAAGGTATAGTGTTGAGATGTCTTTATGGAATGAGGATTAATATGAAAGGTAAAGTGTTTATCGCTGCTATGGCTTTTGTATCTTTCAGTGCTCTTGCCGACGAGGGGCAGTATCTTTCTGATTTCGCCAGTGCAAAAAGCACGTCTAAAAGCTACTCCCAGCTGATTAGTAAAAACAAACTACCTGCATGGGTAAAAAGTGGTGGCACGAGCACGCCATCAACCGAAGTAACAGTTGCGGGCAAAAAGTATATTGCACTGTCAGGGTGTAAACCACACAGTTGTCCAGAACAGAATATTGCTGTTCTCTACTCACCTGATAGCGGTGATATTCATGGTGTGTTTTCTGATTTCAATGCAGAAAAGAATCGTGAGACATTGACCTGGTTAAACGTGGATCCGATTGATTCTAATGCGATGAAAAATGCGCTTTTCAATCGACTGTACGGCAATTAAATAACCCAAGCTTCAAACTGTAATCCACCAGTTTGAAGCTTCAAAACACAAATCAATCGCCACTCAGTGTGTTGGTCGCTCACATCGCACCCTCGTTTCGCTTAACTTTAGCGATGAATTCCTCTGTGATTGATAGACCCGCTATGATTTCCGAATTTAAGACAGAAGCACCAAATTTGCTTACGAGGTCAAGAAGAGTTTCATATGTCTGGATGAGTTCCATTAGATCGGAAATCACTAATTGATCATGCTCAGTGCGCAAATGAGACCGGGCAGAGGCTTGATGCACTATCCACTCGAGATTGGCCTTGATTTTATGTACGTCATCATAGTTATACATATTTCATAAACTTAAATCCTCATTTCAAGATTTCTTTGAGAAAAATACTTCATTGCTTCAAATACTGAAGCTGTGAGTGACGTCTAAAGTTCATTCAGTTTAGAGGTAACAATGGCTAAGCCGGACTGGGGCGAGCTGCAGAAGCGGTTCCTGTCTGATCACGCTGCTACTGGCATATCCCCTAAGGAATGGTGCGAGGCGCATAATCTTAATTATGTAACTGCTCGCCGCTATATCAAGAAAACTGCTGCGCAAAATACAAAAATTTACCCGCGAAAGATAGTGCGCACTGCGCAGAAAGATAAAAGCGCAGAAGAGCTGGTGGACATAAAGCTAAGTGCGAAGGTAAAGCGCTTTATTGCTGAATATCTGAAGGACAATAACGCCACGGCCGCCGCTGCGCGTGCTGGTTATAGTGACCCAAACTATGGTCGTCAGCTCATAGCGAATCCTAACGTTGCGCAGGCCATTGTGCAGCAGCAGAAAGCCTCCATTGTGCGCACGCTTGGCAGTGCCGATGAGGTCTTGGCCCAGATGTGGCAGCTCGCCACCTTCGATGCAAACCAGCTTTCGCAGTATCGTCGCGGCGCGTGTCGTTACTGCTGGGGCTTCGGTCATCACTACCAGTGGCGCGATGCAGTTGAATTCGAAGAGAAAAGGCTCGAGGCTGTTGAGCGTGACAGACGTGAACCCGAAGATTCCGGTGGTTACGGCTACGACCACAACCGAGAACCAAATCCAGAATGCCCACGCTGCAATGGTGACGGCATTGGCCAGCCTTACTTCCCTGATACACGTAAACTTCCCGCAGTTTCCCGGCTCGCATACTCCGGCGTGAAGGTTGGCAAGAATGGCGTCGAGATAACTGCAATCAGCCGTGAGCGCATGTTCGAAGCAGTGATGAAACGACTTGGCCTTGCTGATAGCGAGTTCGCACAACGTCTGCAGCAGATTGAAATCGAGCGCCGGCAGCTTGAGGTCGAGAAACTCCGTAAAGAGCTGGCGGGTGATGGTGAGAACGATGAACCAACTCCAGTGCAGATCAATATCAACGTAGTGGACGCGAGGGCGGACGATGGGGATCAGCCCGACACTTAACATTCCTCAGGCGCGCTTCCTCGCAATGCAACACAAGTTCAAGGCTTACGTTGCCGGGTTCGGTTCCGGTAAAACATGGGTGGGTTGTGGCGGCATCTGTAAGGGGATGTGGGAGCATCCTAAAATCAACCAGGGTTATTTCGCGCCGACGTACCCGCAGATCCGTGACATCTTCTACCCGACGATTGAAGAGGTCGCCTTTGACTGGGGGCTGAGCGTCATAATCAATGAGGGGAACAAAGAGGTTCACTTCTACGAGGGGCGACGATACCGCGGGACCACAATCTGCCGTTCAATGGAGAAGCCCGGATCGATAGTCGGTTTCAAAATCGGTAACGCGATGGTTGATGAGCTGGACGTCATGGCGGCTGCTAAAGCGCAGCAGGCCTGGCGAAAAATCATCGCCCGTATGCGTTACAAGGTTGATGGGCTGCGTAACGGTATTGACGTCACGACCACGCCGGAGGGGTTCAAATTCGTCTACCAGCAGTTCGTGAAGGCTGTGCGTGAAAAGCCAGAGCTTGCGGCTCTATACGGACTGATTCAGGCCAGCACGTTCGACAATGCGAAGAATCTACCGCCTGATTACATCCCATCGCTGCTGAGCTCTTACCCTGACGAACTGATTCAGGCCTATCTGCGCGGGAAGTTCACCAACCTTAACAGCGGGACCATTTACCACACCTTCAACCGTAAGCTAAATAACTGTTCTGACGAGATTCAGGATGGGGATCCGCTGTTCATTGGTATGGACTTCAACGTGGGAAAAATGGCCGCGATTGTTCACGTTAAGCGTAATGGCCTGCCGCGTGCGGTTCGTGAGCTGGTTAAGATCTATGACACGCCGGCGATGATTAAGCGCATTCAGGAAGAGTTCTGGCGCTACGAGGATGGTCGCTACGTTAAAAACCGGGAGATTTACATCTATCCGGATGCATCAGGGGATTCACGCAAATCTCAGAACGCCAGCAAGACCGATATCGCTCAGCTCAACGATGCAGGATTCAGTGTCATTGTTGATGATGCCAACCCGCCGGTTAAGGACCGTATCAACTCAATGAACGCCATGTTCTGCAACGCCAACGGAGAACGCCGCTATCTGGTGAACGTTCAGAACTGCCCGGTTTACACCGAGAGCCTCGAGCAGCAAATCTGGGCGCCTAATGGCGAACCGGACAAATCAGCTGATAACGATCACCCCAATGATGCTGGTGGGTACTTCATCGTGAAGGATTACCCGATCGTGAAACCGGCATACTCAATCACCATGGACACCACTTTCTGATATGGCAAACGACGACATCACCTGGGTTCGGCCAGAACACCGGGCGGCTTCTGCTGCCTGGCGGAAATACAGGGACTTTTGCAAAGGCGCTGAGGCCGTAAAGGCTGCGGGTAATAAGTACCTGCCTTATCTCGACCCAACTGATAAATCCACGCGCAACCGTAAGCGTAATGAGGACTATCTGAGCCGCGCGGTGTTCTATGCGATTGCCGGTAATACGAAGATCGGCATGCTTGGGATGGCGTATCGCAAGGACCCCACGTTTAACGGTCCTGAAAAGCTGAAATACCTGTTGGACAATGCTGACGGGGCCGGTACAAGCATCTATCAGCAGTCACAGCTGGTGGCTGAGAACGTGCTGGAGGTTGCGCGAGAGGGCATTTACGTCGATTACGCTGAAGAATCCGATGAGGCGATCATCCTCCGCTACCCGGCAGAGAACATCATTAATTGGCGAACAAAGCGAATTAACGGGCGCGATCAGCTGGTGCTTGTGGTCCTGCGCGAATGCGTAGAAGAGCCGGATGGTTACGCTTACAAGGATGAAATCCAGTACCGCGAGCTGGCGCTGGAAGAAGGGCGGTTCATCTGCCGGGTATGGCGCCGGGCTGGTGGCACTGCAAGCGGAACCTACACCGTTGACAGTGAGTACCACCCTAAGCCGAAAGGAAAGGACTACTGGGATGAAATCCCGTTCACATTCGTCGGGGCCCAGAACAACGATCCAACTATCGATGATTCACCGCTGGCCGCGCTGGTAGAGATAAACCATGGGCATTACCGTAACAGTGCTGATTATGAAGACAGCGTGTGGTTCTGTGGCCAGGTGCAGCCGTACATGACTGGGCTCGACACCGGATGGCGCGATCACCTCGAGAAGAAGGGCGTGAAAATTGGTTCCCGATCACCGCTTTTGCTTCCCAAAGAAGGCTCGTTTGGTTATGCCCAGGCGCAGCCGAACATGCTTGCTAAAGAGGCCATGGACAGTAAGCGCGATTACATGGTGCAACTGGGCGCCCGATTGATTGAACAGAACGCCACGGCGAAGACAGCAACCCAGGCGAGTGGTGAGCAAACATCTTCCACATCCGTGCTCGGTATCTGCGTTTCAAACGTTTCCGAGGCCTACACGCTGGCGCTTGGCTGGTGTGCGAAATACCTCGGCGTTAAGGGCGAAACGACGAGTTACACCATCAATCAGGAATTCATCGCGAAGGTTGCTGAGTCGGGCATGGTGACGGCAATCGTCAACGCCTGGCAGTCCGGTGCGCTGCGCGATAGCGATATGATTCGCGCACTGCAGAAGCTTGACCTTATAGACCCGGCGGACAGTCCGGACGAGGTTATTGATGTGCTTCGCAATCAGGCACCAACGTTGACGGGAGGCTGATATGCCCACCATTAACGAAAGCCTGCGTGATGAATCTATCGCACATTCCGTTTGGTTAAGCCGCTACGCCACTGGAGTGGCAAACCGGATGGTGAAGTTGCTCAACGAGACGGACGCAGAACTGTCAGCACGCCTGCTGGATGCGCTGGACAGATTGCCTCCGGAGAGCTTCACCGTTAATCGTCTGCAGAGTTTACTGGGCAGCGTGCGCGAGCTTAACCATCAAGCCGTAGCGTCCATGCAGGCAGGGCTCGAGAATGAGCTGGTGGCGCTGGCAAAGAACGAAGCCAGTTATCAGCTGAGCCTGTTCGGTTCCCTTCTTCCATCTCAGGTGCTAGCGCGATATCCGCTGCAGGGCATTACAGCCGACATGGTGTATGCCGCGGCGATGGCGCAACCCTTCCAGGGTCGACTGTTGAGTGAATGGGCGGAGAATCTGGAGTCGGACAGGCTGGCGCGTATCGTGAATGCCGTCCGCCGGGGTTATCTTGCCGGCGACACGGTAGAAACTATAGCCCGCAATGTTCGTGGCCACGCCAACAAAGACTATCGCGACGGCGCGCTGCAGATGAGCAGGGCAAATGCCGCCAGCATCGCTAAAACAGTCGTAAATCATCTGGCTGCCACAGCACGCAACAGCTTCACCAGTGCCAACAGCGATATCGTGAAAGGCAAACAGTGGCTGTCTACGTTGGACAATAAAACCAGCCACGACTGCGTTATTCGTGACCTGCTGCGCTATACCCTGGATAACAAACCGGTCGGGCATAAGGTGCCTTACCTACAGGGACCCGGGAAGATTCATTTCTGCTGCCGTTCTACTGAAACCCTAATTCTCAAGTCCTGGCGCGAACTCGGCATTGATATCGACGACATTGACGAGGGCACTCGTGCCAGCATGGATGGGCAGGTACCAGGTAACACCACGTATCTGGAATGGCTCGCGCGCCAGCCGGCACTACGCCAGGATCGGGTTCTGGGTGCCGAGCGTGGCCGTCTGTTCCGTGCGGGTGAAATCAACCTGGCTGATATGTTCACTGACAAAGGGGAATGGATAAGCCTCGAACGTCTGAAGCAGCTCTCAGGCACTGATATCTAACAACCATTTCATACATCACGCCCTGGCATCCGCCGGGGCTTTTTTATGGGCGAGGCCCGGCAAAATCCCAAGGGGAAATTATGTTAATTCGAAACATGCTTCTGAAATTTTACGCACCTGAAAGCGGCGGTGAGGGCAGCAGTGGCGGTGGTATCGAAATCACCCCAGAAATCCAGAAGCTGATTGATGAGCGCGTGACCAGCGAAGTCACTGGCCTAAAATCAAAAAACTCTGAGCTGCTGGGGACCATCAAGCAGCAAAAAGAAAACCTGTCTCGCTTCGATGGTATCGACCCTGATGCAGTGCGCGGGATCCTGCAGCGTTTTTCCGACGACGAAGAGGCAAAGCTGATTGCCGCCGGGAAAATCGATGAGGTGCTCGATAAGCGCACCGAGCGTCTGCGTGCTGACGTTGATAAGCAGATTAAAGCCGCAAATGAACGCGCCGACAAAGCCGAAGCGTTCTCCAACAAATTCCGGGATCGAGTCCTGGGCGATGCAATCCGTGCAGCAGCCTCAAAAGCTGGCGCGCTGCCGGAAGCATCCGACGATCTGATTCTGCGTGCCAAAGGCACATTCCAGCTCAACGACGAAGGCGAGGCCGTAGCAGTTGATGCAAATGGCGATGTTCTGTTCGGTAAAGACGGCAAAACCCCACTAAGCCCGCTTGAGTGGGCGGAGTCTCTTAAGGAGACGGCTCCGCATCTGTTCCCACGCGCGGAAGGCACCGGCGCGGGCGGACACAAACCAAACGGTGGTGGCAGCCTGAAACGTTCCGAAATGAGCGCCAGCGACAAAGCGGACTACATCCGCAAGCATGGCCAGCAGGCCTTCCTCAAACTTCCGAAATAAGGGATTAACCCATGTCTACCACTGTTAATAGTGACCTGATCATTTATGACGACCTGGCGCAGACCGCTTTCCTTGAGCGCCGCCAGGACAACCTGGCTATTTTCAACGCGTCCTCCAACGGTGCGATCCTGCTGGATAACGAGCTGATTGAAGGCGATTTCCGCAAGCGAGCCTTCTACAAAGTGGGCGGTTCTATCGAATCGCGTGACGTTAACTCCACCGAAAAAGTGACGGGTAAGAAGATTGGCGCCGGTGAAGCCGTATCCGTCAAAGCGCCGTGGAAATACGGTCCATACGAAACAACCGAAGAAGCGTTCAAACGCCGCGGCCGCTCTGTAGACGAGTTTTCCGAAGTGATCGGCACTGATGTGGCTGACGCGACGCTGGAAGGCTATGTGAAATATGGCCTGAAGGCGCTGACGGCAGCTATTGGCGCCAACGCGGACATGGTGGTTACCGCCGATATCGAAACAGATGGTAAGAAGACCCTGACGCGCGGCCTGCGTAAGTACGGCGACAAGTTCAACCGTGTTGTGCTCTTCGTTATGCACTCCGCCACTTACTTCGACATCGTGGATGAGGCGATCGCCAACAAAATCTACGAAGAAGCTGGCGTGGTGGTTTACGGCGGGCAGCCGGGCACGCTGGGTAAACCTGTGCTGGTGACCGATACCATGGACGCGGATGCGATTCTTGGGCTGGTGGCCGGAGCGGTCACCGTCACCGAGTCGCAGGCGCCGGGGTTCCGTTCCTACGACATCAACGATCAGGAAAACCTGGCGATCGGGTACCGTGCTGAAGGCGTGGTGAATGTCGACCTGCTGGGTTACAGCTGGGATACCTCAAAAGGTGATAACCCGGACCTGACCAAAATCGGCACTGCAGGTAACTGGAAGAAGCACTTCACCAGCAACAAATCTACGGCTGGCGTGCTCATTAAACTGGGATCCGCAGCGGGGGAGTAACGCTGTCAGCGGATAAAACCTCCGCAACCGCTGACAGCACCGATGCGGTCACCATTTCCCTGAAGTACACCCTAAACGGCGCAGGTGTTTCCGGCAAAACCGTTGCCTGGAATTCAACCGGCGGCACGCTCAGCACTGCCAGTTCTCAAACCGGCTCTGCTGGTGGGGCGACGGTCAAACTCACCTCTGATACGGCAGGTACTTTCACAGTCACTGGTACTGTTGATGGTATTGCTAAATCGAGTGAGGAAATCACCTTCACCGCACCTGCAGCTGGCTAATCGATGGGGCGTAAGCCCCATTCACCGGATGCTCAGATGATTAATAATGATATCACCGCCGCTGACGTTAACAGTTACGCCAGCGAAGATGAACTGGCGTCATTTGCCGCGCTGAGAGGGATTGAGCTGCCTGAAAATCTCGCACCGTTACTGATTAAGGCGATGGACTACCTGGAAGGGCTTGATTGGGTAGGTTCCAAAGCAGCCCCTCGACAGCCGCTGGCATGGCCACGCGTGAATGTCGTTCTGGATGAACATGATTTCCCGCCGGATGAAGTACCACGGCAGGTTATAACCGCGCAGTGCATGCTGGCGGTAGAGGCAATCGACGGCGATTTACTCTCCAGCGTGCGCGAAGCCGCTGTGAAAACCGAACGTGTCGAAGGTGCCGTAACCATGACTTATGCGGTTGCCGACGGTGAGGTGTTTACGCCAACTTACCCGGCGGTAATGGCTATTCTCGGCGACCTGGCTGGTGGGCGTGGATATGCAATCAATACTTTCGCGGAGCGCGCGTAATGACCATCAACTATCAGCGAATGCAGACGACAACGACTCGTATGCTCAAGCAGAACGGCATTGCATACAACGTCACGCGTAAGGGCACGTTAATCGTCATCGGTGGTGTAGAGCATCGTTCCGATGATATCCAGTTCACCGCCACAGGAGTGAAGACGGATTACTCGCCAGGTGAAATTGACGGAACCGTCATTGAAAACGGCGATGTTCGGATTGTCTTCAGTGCTGAGAAGGACATTAAAACCGGCGATCTGATCGACGTGGACGGCGTAAGCCACCGCGTAGTTAAACCAAACCCCGTGAAACCGGGCGCTGTGGTGCTCTGCTACAAAGCTCAGTTGAGGGCATAACATGGACGATAATAAGGCGTTCACGGCTGCCATCACCGCGTTCGTGGACAAAGCCAAAGCGAATCAGGAAGCGGTCGTACGTGCTGTCGGCATTCGGATCCTTAATCAACTGGTGATGATGTCACCTGTCGGCAACCCCGAACTCTGGGGCATCAACCAGACGGCAGCCTCTTACAATCAGGCGGTATACGACCATAACGAAGCGCAAAAATCGGACCCTGCCAACCTGACTAAAACCGGACGACTTAAAAAGAAGGCTCGACTGGTTGATGGGATGGATATCAAAGCACCGCCGGGGTATACGGGCGGACGCTTTCGCGGTAACTGGCAGGTGTCTTTTGATGCACCGACCACAGATGAAATGGGACGTGTAGATAAAACCGGAAATCTGACAAAAGCCGCAGGGAATTACACGCTGTCGCTCTTCAAAGTCGGGATGAAGGCCATTTATTTCTGCAACAACGTGCCCTATGCCTACCCGCTTGAAATGGGGCATTCCACACAGGCTCCGGGCGGTATGGTCCGCATAACTGCAGCTGAGTTTCAACGCTTCTTTGAGGAAGCTGTCAGGGAGGTGACTAAGTGATTCCTGATATTGCATCTGCACTGGCCGCCAGATTGGGTGCCTGGGCCGATGCCGAGGGCATTTCGGTTGCATGGGAGAACGTGCCGTTCACACCTCCTGCTAACGAGATGTACCTGGCCGTTCACGATATGCCCGTTACGCCGCGAACAATCGATCTCGGATTGCGCTGCCGGACTTATTCAGGCGTGTACCAGATTAATGTCGTGGCGCCAGCCGGCTCCGGCCGTACCTCCGTCGTTGCTCTGGCTGACCGCGTGGCTGAATTGTTCCCCGAGGGGCAGGAGATTGAAGGCAGGGGTTTTACATGCTGGATAGATCAAACGCCTGGTGTTTTCCGCGGGATCACTACATCTGTCTCTTATACCGTTCCCGTTAGTCTCAATTATCGAGCTGATATCTCCAGCTAATCCTCACAACCTACTAAACCTGACCGGCTCTTTGCCGGTTTTCCCGTTTCTAAAGGAGTAACCAATATGGGCTTTGCATTGCCTAATGGCGCCCACGTCTATCTGGCATCGGGCTATGGCCCAGCCATATCTTTCACCGGGGCGACGAACGCCGAAAATATGGTGATCACCGTGAGTGAAGCGGACGCACTCAAGGTGGGTGATATTGTTCATGTGAACTGCAACTGGTCCGGTGTTGATAACGTCATTGCAAAAATTGATGCGATTGCCGAAAGCGCCGTAACTCTTCGCAATATCAATACCACCAACAAAAACAAATATGCCGCTGGTGGCGGTACCGGTTCGATCCGCAAGGTTCTTGAATGGACCGAGCTGCCGCAAATTACTGAGGTGTCGAAATCTGGTGGCGATCAGAACACCACACAGATTCAGTTCCTGAGCGACGACCGCCAGCGAAACCTGAATACCTATAAATCCGCAGTCTCTCAGACCTACTCGATTGCTCACGACTCAACTCTCCCGGTATATCCGTTGCTGCGCCAACTGGACGAAGACGAAGAGACGATTGCGGCTTACATGTACGTGCCGAAGGCGAAGGAAAACCGTTACTGGGCGGCCACGGCGTCCTTTGACGATACGCCAACTACTGCAGTTAACGAGGTAGAGACAGTGAGTGTGGTGCTAAACCTGCAGTCACCGGCGATGACGTTCTACAAGGTGACTGACGCTGCCGCCTAGCCGTCAGAGCTTTCACTATTCCATGCCTCCCATTGTGGAGGCTTTTTTCAGTTAAGAGGTATCGATGGCGACCAAATTCACTCTTCAGCCCAAACCAACATTTAAAGCCAATGTCTCGATCCCCCGAGCCGGCGATGAGGATGGTGTGCTGACCTTCACGTTTAATCACAAGCCACTCAAAGAACTTGCGGATCTGGAGAAAATGGATGGCAAAACCGCCACTGATTTTCTGATGGAAATCATTGCTGGCTGGGCACTTCCCGACGCATTCAACGCGGAAAACCTGTCGGTGCTGCTGGAGAACTATCCGGCGGCGATGAAGGCCATCCCGGAAACCTACTACCGCGAGCTGATGGGGCAGCGCGAAAAAAACTGATAGCGGTTGCCTCTGCGTTCTATACGCCTGAACCCACCGCGGCAGATCTGGCGCCTTACGGGCTTACGCCGGATGACTATGACGATAATTTCGTAGATGTCTGGCCCGATATCTGGCCTTCATTCCTGGTATTTCAGGCTGTCAGCACGCAATGGCGAACGGGAATGGGCGGCGCGTCCGGGCTCGACTATAACGTTTTGCCTTGGGTAATGCGTCTGCACAACGTCGACGACGAGGCAACCGCGCTTTCGGACATCCGGGTGATGGAAAGTGCTGCGCTAAAAATTATGCATAAAGAGAGGGCGTAATGAGTAACGATATCGCCACGATTTCCCTGCGTGTAAATACCAGTGAGCTGGAGCGCGGTAATCAGGCACTGGATCGCTTTCAGGAGACCGCGTCCGCCGCGGCAGGTAAAGCGGATGACCTGAACAGTACGTTCCGCACCGGTATCGACAACCAGAAGAAGAACAGCGAAAGCCTGAAGCAACAGCGCCAGGAGCTGCAGAACCTGTTGAATAAAATCAGCCCGGTCAACAAGGCGCTGGATGAACTGGACACGATCCAGGAGAGCCTGGCGAAGTTTCGCGGTAAAGGGCTGGTGGGAGACGAGGACTTTACTCGCTACAACAGCGTGCTTGAGACGACCCGAGCTAAACTGGCGCAGGTCATGGAGTCTGAGACCGCAGAGGGGCGGGCTCGCATTGAACAGGCACAGGCAGCGCAGCGTGCAGCGGCGGCGGGCAAAACCTTTATCGATTCGCTGGAAGAGCAGGTCACAGCAATCGGAAAAACGCGCGCAGAACTGTTAGAGCTAAAAGCAGCCCAACTTGGCGTGTCCGATCGTGCTGCACCGATGATCGCCCGACTGAAAGAGCAGGAGGAAGCGTGGAAGTCAGGAGCGATCAGCGCGGGGCAATACCGCAACGCGATGCGTTATCTACCAATGCAAATGACCGACATCGTAACTTCATTGGCGTCCGGTATGCCGGTTTATATGGTAGCCATTCAGCAGGGTGGCCAGCTGCGCGATTCGTTTGGCGGTGTAGGCAATGCTCTGAAAGCGATGTTATCGATGGTGACTCCTGCCCGAGTGGCCATTGGTGGCCTGGCCGGTGCTGTTCTGATTGCTGCAAAAGCGGGAGCGGACTACTTCACAGCCTACGACGAAATTAACAAGGCCATTATCAGGACTGGCAACATTGCAGGCACGTCAGCGCTCCAGATAATGGCTTCCTCCCAGTCGATTGCTGCCTCTACTGGCGCTACTGTAGAAACCGTTCAAAGTCTGATGACTGAACTGATTAGCATGGGATCGCTTACACAGCAGCAGCTTGAAAAAGTGGCAGGCTCTACGGCACTAGCAGTTCAAACCGGTATTGTTTCGGCGCAGGACATCACCAAGGCATATCAGGATATAGAAAAGGATCCGGTTAAAGCCCTTCAGAGTCTAAACGAACAATACAATTTCCTGACTGTTTCGCAGCTTAAGCACATTGATGAGCTGGTGAAACAGAAGGACCAGACCGCGGCCGTTACACAGGCTATGGACCTGTTTGGCGATACGATGGCAGAACGTGGAGAGCAGGCTTACGACTCGCTGACACCGTTTGGTCGCCTGTGGCTGGATATCAAAGACTGGGCGTCTGAGGCCATGCAGAATATCGGTCAGTGGGTAGCTGAGCTGGCATCAAACACACTGAAGGAATTCAACGCAATTTATTACAGCGTTGCGATAGTTTTCCAGAAACTGAACCAGATCATTTCTTCCTCTATCGCTGCCGCGATTAATCTCGTTCCTGACTGGGCGAAAACAGATACTCTGCAGGGATGGCAGGACTATAACGAACAAATGGCCGGTGCTTATGGCGACAGCGTTTCTCAGCTGAAAAAAGACTGGGATGCCGCAGACATTAGTGCAAGTAAATACCTTGATACCACCCGCAAGATAAAAACCGCGACCACACAGAAGGATCGAGAAGAAGTCGCTGCTTTTGGCAAAAAGTCGAAAACCGGAAAGCAGGGCACTATATCGGCTGGCGATCGCAGCACGGATGCTGCTCAGGCCGAGTTACTGGCGCTTCAGGCACAGTTACGCGCGCTGCAGCAGCATAAAGGGTTGAACGACACCATCAGCCAGCAGCGCAAAGATCTGTGGACGACTGAAGCGAAATTTCAGGTGCTGGAGGAGGCCTTGCGTTCACGTTCACTGACAAAGCAGGAACAATCCCTGCTGGCGAGTAAAGACCAGGCGCTGCAGTTAGCGCGGCAGAAAGCCCTGTTGGGTGATCAGATTTCCGCGCAGGAACTGCTGAACAAGCGCATGGATACCTCGCAGAAATACGTCACGCAGATGGCTGAGAAACAGGCCGCATTACTGGGTGGCGCGGGGATGAGTGACCGCCAGGCGCAGCGAGAGCTGGCAAAGAGCCAGCTCGCCGCCGGCTGGAAAAATTCAGGTGGTTCGCTGGATGATGGCGGATATAAGAAGCAGCTTAAAGCGGCGAATGATTACTATGATGCAGAGGACAGGTTGCGTGGCGACTGGTTGACCGGCGCGAAAAAGGGCTGGGCTGATTTCGAAGACAGCGCGACCAATGTCTACTCCCAGGTGCAGACGGTTACCAGCAACGCATTCACCGGCATGGCCAGCACCCTGACTGATTTCTTCACAACAGGTAAATCTAACTTCTCAGATTTCCTTTCCACTTTCCTCAAGGGCATCGCCCAGATGCTGACCCAACTGGCTCTGGTTAATGGAATGAAGTCAGCGTTTGGTGGAACCGGTATCGGCGCGTTCTTTGGTTTCTCAGGTGGTGGTTTGGTCCCCGGTTTTGATGGAGGCGGCTACACGGGAGATGGCGGTAAATACCAACCGAAAGGCGTTGTACACGGCGGTGAGTTTGTGTTTACGAAGGAAGCGACAAGTGCATTAGGTGTTGGCAATCTCTATGCGCTTATGCGTGGAGCTCAGGGGTATGCAAACGGTGGTTATGTTGGCACAGCCCCAATGTATGGGCTGCAATCGAATGCAGCTGGCGGCGTAACCGTTCAAACTTCCGTGGTCGTTCAAAACCAGAACACTCACCAGCAGACTTCCGGCAATAACGATGCTATTTCTCGGGCTTACAAACAGACCATCGATCAGTCTGTTCGTACTGGAATTGCCAAACAGCTTCAGCCTGGTGGTCTAATCTGGAATGCGACGAGATCGAGATGATGAATAGTGACCGTTATTTGTTATATCCCTTTTTGGTAATCGTGCCATAAATAACCACCATCCGGGCATTTTGACTGGTATGATTATGTCACTGAAATTAATGGCTTAAGGGACACGAAATGGCTTCAGTTAAGGTGACGGCTCTATGGGTCGGGGATGAAAAATCGAGTATTTCATTCGTTTCTCCAGTTCTGAATGACAAAAAACTCAATTATGACAATGCTTCCTTCGGTTTTGGCGTTGTAGAAAACTACGAGGCATGGGGAGTCGAACGATACCCATTTGTAATGGAAGAATTTGGGAAAGGTTTAGCCCTTCTTGATTGGGGGTCAACAATCCACAAAAACATAGCCACAATTGATGTATTGGATGTCCCTCTAAATGTTGACGGCATCATTACATACAACGAAATTGACGAGAACGGATCGCAACGTGGGCCTTATGTCTACCGAATTTCGACTGTGGAATCGTTTTAATAATAAATAGGATCTCACGTGATTAACCCAGCCTTCGCTGGGTTTTTTTATGCCCGGAGGAAAGGTGGCGATCGAAACATTTACCTGGCGAACCCAGATTCAAGCGGGAATGGAAGGGGAGTTCACTTACGCAACACGCTCTGCATCCTTCGGAGACGGCTTTGAACAGATCGCCGGTGAAGGCATCAACCCTGAAAAACAGTCATGGCCGATGACCTTAACGGGAAAAAAGGCAGAGATGCTCGATGCGCTGAGTTTTTGCCGCAAGCACATCACAAAATCCTTTATCTGGACGTCTCCTGTTGGCGAAACCGGTTTATACCGGATTGAAGCTGATTCCATTAAAGCCCAGCCGCTATCCAGCAAAGTGATGACCATAAAAGCAACCTTCAAACAGGCATACGCACCATGATTACTGAAGATTATCAACGCCTCGAACCGGGTGAAAAAATACGTCTTCTTGAGGTAGACGGTTCTACGTTTGGTCTGGACGACGTTCTGCGCTTTCACGCTTATAACCTCCCGCATACTGAAGAAGAGATTACGGCGGCTGGTGGCGACGAATCAAAGTTAAAGGCGAAGAGTATCTGGTGGCAGGGCGAAGAGTATGGTGCCTGGCCATATAAGCTCGAGGGACTGGAAGCTTCAACCGATGGCAGTAGCGCCCAGCCGACGCTCACCGTTGCCAACATTGACAGTTCTATCACTGCGCTCTGTCTGGCATATGACGATATGCTGCAGGCCAAAGTTACGATTCATGAAACTTTTGCGCATTACCTGGATGAGCGCAATTTCCCGGATGGAAATCCAACAGCAGATCCCTTGCAGGTGAGAAAGCGGGTTTTCTATATCGACGGTAAAAATAGCGAGCTTCCCGGTGAAAGTATCGAGTTTGTTCTTACCAGCCCGATGGATCTGCAGGGGTTGATGATCCCGACCAGGCAGCTTCATTCCCTGTGTACCTGGTGCATCCGGAATAAGTACCGCACCGGCGATGGGTGCGATTATACGGGCACGCTTTACTTCGACAAAAACAACAATCCGGTAAGCGATCCCTCATTGGATGAATGTAACGGCACGCTCACCGCCTGCAAGCTTCGGTTTGGTGAACACAATGAACTTCCTTTCGGTGGTTTTCCTGGAACATCTTTGATCAGGAGTTAACATGCGTCAGAAAACAATTCAGGACATCCTGGTGCATGCCGCGAAAGAATATCCCCGCGAATGCTGTGGTGTAATAGCGCAGAAAAGTCGGGTGGAACGCTATTTCCCATGCCGTAATCTGGCTGCCGAACCAACGGAACAGTTTCACCTTTCGCCAGAGGATTACGCTGCTGCTGAAGACTGGGGGACGATAACGGGAATCGTACATAGCCACCCCGACGCGACGACCCAACCAAGCGAACTGGACAAGGCTCAATGCGATGCAACGTTGCTGCCCTGGCATATTGTTAGTTGGCCGGAAGGCGACTTTCGCACCATCACTCCCCGCGGTGATTTGCCACTGATCGGGCGGCCGTTTGTGCTTGGACACTATGACTGTTGGGGACTGGTGATGAGCTATTACAGGCAGGAACATGGTATCGAATTGAAAGATTACCGTGTTGATTATCCGTGGTGGGAGGACTGCTATCCGGACAATTTCTATCAGGATTGCTGGTATGAGTGTGGTTTCCGTGAATTCGACGGGCCGCTGCAACCGGGGGATATGGTGATCATGCAAGTTCAGTCTAGCAAGTGGAACCATGCCGGCATATTGCTTGAAGGTGATATCTTACTTCATCATCTTTACGGTCATTTAAGCCAGCGTGTGCCATATGGTGGGTATTGGCGTGAGAGGACAAACAAAATCCTTCGCCATCAATCGAAGTTTATATAATAATGAGTCCAACTTACTTCATTAACGGATATTAATGTGGCATTTGTCAACTTGAATAATTTTTATATTAAAATGGTCGTGGTCTGCGTTCCATTTGTCGTTGGGGTCGGGCTTGCATGCTTGAGTTTCTTCGGGCACAGTCACAATCTATGGACTGGGTTTGGATATTTGATAACGTCCGTAGCAGTGAGTTTTTTCCTGTTGCGATGGTTGGTATGGGGAGATTTGAACCTCGCCAACGGTTCAGCCATTGCTACAATCGGAGGTGGGTTAGGTCTGATAGGAATCTTGGCTGGTTCAAATATTACTGATCCTGCATTTATTCAAGTGCGCACCGATTTACAGGAGTCCTTCTTAGATGCGTCCTTAAATTGCAAAGGTAATAAGACGTTATTTGACGGTGCTCTTACGTCTTGTTTAGCAGCTACTTCTAAGGATGCTTTGGCGTTGGGGCAAGAGTTGATTAAAGCCAGGTATTTAGCTCCGACATTATCTTTGGCAGATGGTGTGTATCATTCGAGCGATGAAGCTAAGGCGGATGCATGTTTAGTAAATTATTATTTACTTTCAAAGGAATGCCCAAGTAGCTTTATAGAATTCAATAAAAAACACCCAGAAGTTGCTAATCCGTCAGCCAATAATAAGTAAGTTGATTTGAATTCTTGGATTGCGTGGTAAAAACATCAAAAAGTCTATCAACATTAACAGTCTCTCTTAGTCAAGAGAGACTTTGGAGGCATGTATGACATTTTTAACTGGTCAGCCGATGAGAACCATACGCCTCTATGGAATACTTGGCTCAACATTTGGTCGTGAATTCAAACTTTCTGTTGCTTCGCCTAAAGAAGCCGTTCGTGCATTGTGTGTGATCGTGCCGGGTTTTGAGCGTTTCCTGAATACTAGTAAGCAGCGCGGGCTTACTTACGCTGTATTCAGTGGAAAGCGTAACCTGAACGATGATGAACTCTCTATGGATCAGAGCACCGCTGATATCCGTATCGCGCCGGTTATCCTCGGGAGTAAACGTGGTGGAGTATTCCAGACCATCTTAGGCGTGGCTTTGGTCGCAGTTGGTGCTGTGGCGTCATACTTTGGAGGTGGTGCTGTTGGCGTACCTCTAATGCAATTTGGCGCTGCGATGGCCCTTGGCGGTGTTGTGCAGATGCTATCTCCACAGACAACCGGACTTGCGAGCAAGCAATCGGCAGACAACAAGGCTAGTTATGCCTTTGGTGGAGTAACAAATACGACAGCTCAGGGCAATCCGGTACCTCTCTTGTACGGACGGCGCCGTATAGGTGGCGCGATCATCTCCGCCGGTATCTATGTTGAAGATCAGCAGTAAGCATGGTGTAATGAGCTTACTTAATATGGGGTAACTTGAGCTTAGATTCAAAAATGAAAAAAATATCTACTCTTTTCCTTTGTACTTCCTTATTTTCAGGCATGGCTTTAGCTGATAACAATTACATACCTCTCCTCTATAATTTATCTACTATGTTTGATTTCAATCCAGTTAAAGGAGCTGTCAAATCATTAGATACTGATGTTGAAGAAAATGGTAAGGTCACTTATAAAATAGCCATCAGACTAGCTAAGAATGGTTGTGTCGAAAGCTTAGATCTTGATAACGTTTCGTCTGGTCATGAAACAAATCTAAAAAATAGCAATGGTAGTCTTGTTGGCCAAAGAGATGGTAAGCCTTTCTCTATACAGCTCGATGAAAAATGTAATATTTTGACTAAAAATGAAAATGGTGACGAGTTGCGATATAGTCTTTACTCGAATGGCTTAATTAAAGACACCTATTATTTGGGTAAGAAAATATCTGAGCATTTTTATGATGATAATTCTAATTTGATACGTTCTGAGTTTTATGGTTCTGGTAAGGTCCTCTCTAAAAACGAAATATCTTATGTTGACAAAGACAGGAAGCCTCTTGATTATAAAATTATAAACACATCAGTTTACTCGGAAGGTTATACAGCAACGAATACTTGTCATTATACCGAAAAGCTTGTCCCTGAAATATGTAAATTAACAATGCAGAGCGCAGGGAATCCTGTGCCGAAGCCAGTATTAATGACAGCGAATACGAAAGTTGAATTCTACTAGATTAAATACATTTCAATAAGCCACCTCCGGGTGGCTTTTTTTATGGGCGCAATATGGCTATAGCAACCGCTATTAAAGGCCGCAAGGGCGGCAGTTCAAGCTCAAGAACTCCTACGGAACAGCCAGACGATCTGCAGTCAGTAGCCAAGGCAAAAATCCTTCTCGCGCTGGGAGAGGGAGAGTTTGCTGGTGGCCTGACTGCGCGCGATATTTATCTCGATGGCACTGCACTTGAGAACGCAGATGGTTCGCAGAACTTCAGCGGTGTGGCGTGGGAGTTTCGTTCTGGAACTCAGGCGCAAAAATACATTCAAGGGATCCCGGGTACCGAAAATGAAATCAATGTAGGTTCCGAAGTTTCCAGCACCACTGCATGGACGCGCACGGTCACCAATACGCAGCTTTCAGCTGTTCGCCTGCGTCTAAAATGGCCTTCTCTCTTCAAACAGGAGGACGATGGCGATCTGGTTGGCTATTCGGTCAACTACGCAATTGACCTTCAGACAGATGGCGGTACCTGGCAGACGGTGCTAAATACCAGCGTGACCGGGAAAACCACCTCCGGTTATGAACGCAGCCACCGTATTGATTTACCTCAGGCGGGCAGCACATGGACCATCAGGCTGCGCAAGATTACAGCCGATGCCAATAGCGCGAAGATTGGCGACACGATGACGCTGCAAAGCTTCACAGAAGTAATCGACGCGAAACTGCGTTATCCGAATACCGCGCTTCTGTACATTGAATTTGACTCGAGCCAGTTCAATGGTTCAATTCCGCAAATTTCCTGCGAGCCCCGCGGGCGTGTTATTCGTGTGCCCGATAACTATGACCCTGAAACACAAACATACAGCGGTACCTGGACGGGCGCATTTAAGTGGGCATGGACGGATAACCCTGCGTGGATATTTTACGATCTGGTGGTCACTGACCGCTTCGGCCTTGGTAATCGGCTAACGGCAGCCAATATCGACAAATGGACGCTTTATCAGGTCTCTCAATATTGTGATCAACCAGTACCGGATGGTAAGGGCGGCAGCGGAACTGAACCTCGTTACACCTGCAACGTATACATTCAGGATCGAAATGACGCTTACATTGTCCTGCGAGACTTCGCTGCCATTTTTCGAGGTATGACCTACTGGGGAGACGACCAGATTGTTGCCCTTGCAGACATGCCCAGAGATGTCGATTTTACCTACACGCACGCTAACGTCGTCGACGGCAAATTTGTGTATGCCAGCAGCACAACCAAAAGTCGCTATACAAACGCTCTTGTATCCTGGTCTGATCCGGCAAATGGCTATGCTGATGCAATGGAGCCCGTCTTCGAGCAAGCGCTGGTGGCGCGCTATGGTTTCAACCAGCTTGAGATCACCGCCATCGGGTGCACCCGACAGTCTGAGGCAAACAGGAAAGGGCGCTGGGGGATCCTGACCAACAATAAAGACAGGGTTGTAACGTTTGACGTTGGTCTGGACGGCAATATTCCTCAGCCGGGCTACATAATTGCTGTTTCTGACCGAAATCTTTCAGGGAGAGATTTAGGTGGTCGATTATCCGCGGTTAATGGTCGTGTACTCAAACTTGACCGGGTGCCAAGCGCTAAGGCCGGTGACAGGATAATGGTAAACCTGCCGTCGGGCATTACCCAATCCCGGACGATTCAGTCCCTGTCCGGTGAAATGGTCACCTTAACAACTTCCTTTAGTGAACTTCCGCAGGCTGAGGCTGGATGGGTAATTGAATCTGATGAACTCTATGCGCAGCAGTACAGGGTAATTAGTGTCACCGATAACAATGACGGGACATATACCATCACGGGGGCAAATCACGATCCGGATAAATATGCCCGAATCGATACGGGTGCCATCATTGATCAGCGGCCGGTAAGTGTCATCCCTCCAGGCAATCAGTCGCCGCCAGCCAACATCGCGATCAGCTCGTTTTCGGTGGTTCAGCAGAATATCAGCGTCGAAACCATGAGAGTGAGCTGGGACCAGGCACAAAATGCCATCGCTTATGAGGCGCAGTGGCGCCGCAATGACGGGAACTGGGTTAACGTGCCGCGCAGCTCCACCACGTCATTCGACGTCCCGGGGATTTATTCCGGGCGCTACCTGGTGCGCTTGCGCGCAATTAATGCCGCTGAAATTTCCTCAGGATGGGGATATTCAGAAGAGAAGATCCTGACCGGCAAAGTAGGTAATCCGCCTAAGCCATTAGGATTCACGGCCACGGGCATTAACTGGGGGATCCGTCTGAACTGGGGTTTTCCGGCAAACACCGGCGATACGCTAAAAACGGAAATTCAGTACACTGCCAACAGTGACTTTTCAGATCCACTCCTGCTCTCAGATGTGCCTTATCCATCTGCGGAATACACCCAGCTCGGCCTTAAAGCAGGGCAGGAATTCTGGTACCGCGCGCAACTGGTAGACAAAACGGGTAACGAGTCCGGTTATACCGACTGGATCAGGGGGATGTCTAACGATAACGCCGATGATTATCTGGGTGAAATCGCAGACGATTTCCTTACCTCGGCCGACGGCGACCGCTTGACCAGCGATATTGATACCAATCTTGAAGCCACAATGCAGAACGCGCTGGCCAACCACGGAACAGTTGAACATCAATGGGCGCAATACGGAGAGGTTCGCGCCGATATTCTGGTTGTGAAAACGACTATTGCTGAGGTGGACAGGGCAATGGCCGAAATGTCGACACAGGTGCAGGCGCAGATCAACAACGTCACCGCCTCCCTGGAAGACAAGCTTACAGCCGTTGTTGATGCCTCCGGCGCTTCGGCAATCTACACCCTCAAAACAGGCGTGAGGATAAACGGTGTGATGTACAACGCCGGGATGTCGATTGCCGTGCTTGCTGAGGCCGGGAAGCCAGTAGTTACACGTGTTGGTTTTAACGCTAATCAGTTCGTGCTGGTGAGTGGCAGCGATGATACCCAGTATTCACCGTTCGCGGTTGTTAATGGTCAGGTATTTATGAGCTCAGCGTTTATTCAGGATGGCACCATCACCAATGCCAAAATCGGCAACTTCATCCAGTCCAACAATTACGTCCCAGGGCAGTCCGGGTGGAAACTGGATAAAGGGGGGACCTGGGAAAACTACGGCAGTGACGGGCAGGGCGCAAGAAAGACTACGAACGTTACTGACAGCATCAGGGATGCGAACGGCGTCCTCCGCGTACAGATTGGCAAACTTACAGGGGTATTTTAATGACGTGGGGCATTCAGACATGGGATGCCAATGGCAATCCGAACAATTATGGTATTAAGCCAGTTTCAGTGGTCGGCCGTATTCAACTTTCTGAAGGGCAGAACTCCGGAAGCTGGTCGTTTACCATTCCGGCAGGAATGAAGGTCGGGTTTGTCGTTTCTCTGGATAAGGGGGCGATATCGGTGGGGCGCCGTATCGTCGCAAGCGGAAATACGATAACTCTCGGCGCTGCAAGCAGCGTAGGGATTGGAAACTATCCAGCCTCTGAATGTGAGCTCGTAGTTTTTGTGGAGAAGGCGTAATGGCAGATTATGGCGCACTGATAGCTCTGGATAATGGGAATCCCTTTATCACGCCACAGTCCACACCATTTTGTCTCTACAGGAAGGTAGTGGTTAATTCAGTAGCAAGCGGGGCATATCACGGTGCATCTGCAGAAGTAGCTCTGGACGTGTCTTATCCAGCAATGGTTTTTTGCAAAACGAGTGATACAGTTCAGCCTACAATAGTCACTGCGGCCCGATCAGGAGGAAATATTCTTGTTGGATCGAGCAATCCTTATGGACAGGCACATACATTAACGGCTTACATCTTTGCTATTTATCCTCAGACATTGCCAAAATGGGGATTTGCTATCTGGGATGCCACTGGGAAGTTGGTTCTGACAAACGAAAGTCGGATACTGAGTGACCTTGTGACTGTTGGGTCGCCTGGAGCTACGACAGGTGGAATTAATATTGACGTCACTCTGCCTGGTAGTTATGCGGTGGCACCCGCTATTCTTGGCTCCCAGATAATCCAGAACAATAACACTAAACCACCCACCATTGTGAATATCACCGCTTACTCAGGATGTCGGTTTAATGGTTCATCAACCAGAATTAATGCCGCGCCTTCGACCACGGCTACCGGTTCTGCTGCTGGTGGGACAACGACTGGGATAGCTTTGACGGCTATCAACACTGCCGCCTATGATTGATCGTTTTAAGCGATCAAATCCACATAATTGATCTGTTATATCTATTTTATATTTTAATACCGCTGCGTTAGTTTTACTTATTAAAAACTAGCCAAGGTGTGAAATGACAAAAATAATATTCGCGATGGTATTCTGCCTGTTTCTTTCTGCTTGCTCCGGTTCAGTTCTGCAAAAGCAGGAACCATTATGCGAGGCAGAAGCGCTTATTGGTGGCCAGGTTCAGTCGGTACAGATTTATGGTGTGCGTAAAGTAGCCAGTCAGACAGAATATAGAGCAGGCTACCCCTTCAACTGGCGATGGGTGAGCAAAAATAACTTCACCAGGTCGACCTGTTCAAAATGAACAAAACAAGAACCCGCTTCGGCGGGTTTTTTATTATCTGAGCTCAGGAGTTTTTTATGTCGGCAGGTACAATTACCCTCACAAACGGGTCCGCTATTGTTGGTGGTAGCGGAACGGCATTTGCAACTGAAATCGCTGCAGGTGACTTCATTGTCTCAACTGTGGGCGGCGTTCCGTATACGCTGCCAGTCAAATCAGTCGAGAGCAATACCCAGTTGACGCTGGTCAGCAACTTTACCGGGCCAACGCAATCCGGTGCGGCCTGGTCAGCAGTTCCCCGCGTGGCGCTGAACATGGTAACTGCCGCGCTGGTGGCGCAAAGTGCTGAAGCACTGCGTGGACTGAATTACGACAAACAGAACTGGCAGCAGGTTTACACCGCCGCTGGAAACATCACAGTGAAGCTGCCAGACGGCACTACCTTCAACGGCCCTTCATGGAAATATCTGTCTGACAATATGGCAACGAAGAGCGGCGGGGCAGTGCCTGTTAACCAAGGCGGTACCGGATCGACAACCGAATCAGGCGCTCGCACAAACCTCGGTTTGGGAGACAGCGCCACCATGGACGTCGGAACTGCGGCTGGAACGGTAGCCGCAGGCGATGATTCGCGCTTAAATACTGTCGATCAGAAAGCGGGTGGGAAAATTACGAGCCCAATTACAGTCCAGCCAGGGATTAACGGTAACCCCGGATTTGCCATCAATTCAGGGGATAATGGTGGCGGTGGATTGATGAATAACGGCATCAGCCTGGTCGTGGCCAGTGGCTATAACCCAAATACAGGTAATTACGTCAACCTCATCAAAGGCACCTGGTATACAGGAGAATGGTCTTTCGGGGGAGCCCGTGGTGGCGGGGCTAATTTTGATAATGTCACACTAAACCTGAAAGGGTCTAATCAGGAAGGGATGGTCACCTGGGTTTTCCATTCCAATGGCGCTGCCACAGGCAATTGGGTAACGGCATCTGATGAGCGTATCAAAGAGAATGTAACGGTAATCGCAGATCCACTTATGAAAATGCAGCAGCTTCGAGGCGTTGAATGGGATCGCCTCGACACTCCTGCGCATGGGTATGGCTTCATTGCTCAGGAAGTTGAGAAGGTTTTTCCTGAAGCAGTTAAATCATATGGAAAAACAACGTTACGAGATGGCTCAGAAATAGAGGATGTAAAATCAGTCGATACCTTCGGTGTGGCCGCCGCCCTTCACCATGAAGCCATCCTTGCGCTAATGGATGAAGTTAGTTGCATCAAAAGGCTAATCAAAGAACTGGATGTAGGGGCTTTGGATTAAAACTACTCAAATGGAGTTTGAAGCGAATAATTTACAAAAGTCATAATTCGAAACGAGAGAGAAACTTACAAGCGAAACGGCGAAGCTTTAAGCAGTAATGGTAGGGCCTGTATCTTGCGGACACATACAAACACAACTACTGTATATAAAAACAGTGCTAGAGGTGTGCGCAATGGACTTCATTAGGCCAACAGAACTGCGAGAAATTATCGCTCTCCCGCTTTTCAGTGACTTAGTACAGTGTGGTTTCCCAAGCCCTGCGGCTGATTACGTTGAACAGCGCATCGATCTCAATGAGTTACTTGTCGCTCACCCGAGCTCAACATACTTCGTCAAAGCCGCAGGTGATTCAATGATCGAAGCCGGGATCAGCGATGGTGATCTGCTTGTGGTGGACAGTTCGCGCACAGCTGAGCACGGTGACATTGTCATCGCCGCGGTGGAAGGGGAATTTACTGTTAAACGCCTGCAGCTACGTCCAACTGTCCAACTCATCCCAATGAATAGCGCCTATAGCCCGATTGTTGTAGGCAGCGAAGATACGCTCGACGTTTTCGGCGTTGTTACTTTCATAGTCAAATCGGCGAGCTGAGTATGTTTGCGCTCTGTGATGTGAATTCGTTCTACGCATCATGCGAGACGGTGTTTCGGCCCGATTTGAAAGGGCGACCGGTTGTCGTTCTCTCGAATAACGATGGCTGTGTAATCGCACGCAGCGCCGAGGCCAAGGCCGCTGGAATTACAATGGGAGAGCCTTTCTTCAAGCAAAAGGACTTATTTCGGCGCGCTGGGGTTGTTTGCTTCAGCAGCAACTACGAGCTGTACGCAGACATGTCGAACCGGGTAATGACGACGCTTGAGGAAATGAGCCCCCGCGTCGAAATTTACAGTATCGATGAAGCTTTTTGCGACCTGACTGGCGTTCGCAACTGCCGGGACCTGACTGACTTCGGGAAAGAGATCCGCGCTACAGTTCTAAAGCGTACGCACCTGACAGTTGGGGTTGGCATCGCGCAGACCAAAACCCTCGCTAAGCTCGCAAACCATGCCGCCAAAAAATGGCAGCGGCAAACGGGCGGGGTAGTGGACCTATCCAATCTTGATCGCCAGCGCCGACTGCTTGCTCTGGTTCCGGTGGGGGACGTCTGGGGCGTCGGCAGGCGCATCAGTAAGAAGCTGAACGCCATGGGCATCAAAACGGCTCTCGACCTCTCAGAGCAGAGTACGTGGATTATTCGAAAGCACTTCAATGTCGTCCTGGAGCGAACTGTCCGGGAACTACGCGGCGAACCATGTCTGGATCTGGAGGAGTTTGCACCAGCTAAGCAGGAAATCGTCTGCAGCCGGTCATTCGGCGAACGCGTTACTGAGTATGAACAGATGCGCCAGGCTATTTGCAGCTATGCCGCCCGTGGTGCTGAAAAACTGCGGGGTGAACATCAGTACTGCCGCTTTATCTCTACGTTCGTGAAAACCTCTCCCTTTGCGCTTAACGAGCCGTATTACGGTAACAGTGCGTCCATGAAGCTTCTCACCCCCACTCAGGATTCTCGCGACATCATCAACACCGCTGTAAAGTGTCTGGACAAAATTTGGAAGGATGGCCACCGGTACCAGAAGGCAGGGATCATGCTTGGGGATTTTTTCAGCCAAGGCGTGGCCCAGCTCAACCTGTTCGATGAGAACGCGCCGCGTGCTGGTAGCGAGAGGTTGATGGAAGTTCTGGATTATCTGAACGGGAAAGATGGAAAGGGAACGCTTTATTTTGCCGGGCAGGGCATACAGCAGCAGTGGCAGATGAAACGGGATATGTTATCTCCACGGTATACTACGAGGTATTCAGACCTAATAAAAGTTAGATGATCCTTTAAACGGTATATTCATTCGAACCTAATTATCGGCTATGAGTATTAAGATTAATATGTCTACTACTATGCTTTTGTAATGTAAATAAGCCCCTGCAATTATACAGGGGCTTATGGGTATGATGCCGGGTGCCTCCCGGTGAGTCATTGAACTAACCACTCGTGACTCGCTGCTTCAGAAATTCAGGATGAGCCGCTGGATATACAAATCATCAGGTTAATTAGCCCTGCCGCTTAGGAGGATTCATCATTAAACCGAATGTAACAGCAATGCTTAGCAAATGATACAATATTTACTGATGTGCCTCATGATTTTCTTTCGCAGTTTTCACGGTCACGGAATTTTCAGATGGTGAAGGTTAAAATATCGATGTTCATTTTTTTACTTTAAGTCTTGAGACAAAGGTTAAGGTTTTATCTTCTGGGCAAATCATTAGAAAAATTGCTGTGGGAGATTTTTCTAAACGTGTAATTCCATGCAGCATCTGGTAGAGTCTTTTTTTTAGTTTTTCTGCTCCATCTTTTTCAGACTCCCACTCTAAAACTGCCTGACCCTCTGAACCAATGAATGCATGGGATGGAAGTTTGACACCTCGGTTTGACTTACTTGAATAGTTTCGGTCATGCAAGAGACCCAAGATAAGAGGGTTGATATTATTATCTAAGAATGGGGCCTCAAGAACTATTAATACTGTGTAATGCAGGATTTTCATGGAAGCCTTATGGTTGCCTCAGCAATAAAGTCATATTGCCATGGTGTTGGATGTACATGTCTTAATTATAAATGTTTGTGTGGGGGTAAAAAAAGCCTGCGTTAAGCAGGCTATAATAATTAAACGTAGTTATAATAATGATTTCATGAATGTCTGTGTTGAATCCCTGGCGTCAAAGATACTTCTGCGCCGCATCTAATATTTCCTGAGAGGTAAGCTCTCGATCTGATGCCACATGGACCACTTCATGGTCACCTGTTAAAGAGGGAAAACCTGCTGACATTATCTGAAGGTTTATCACTTCTCCATTAGGATATTCTTCGCGTATTGATGTCACACCTTTAAGCACAGTGATAACTTTACTTGGCTTACCATTAAAAAAAACGATTACTTTTTTCATATATCACCATGTATTTTGAGGGTTTCTAGCCCCTGCAGGTGGTCGAAAGGGTTCTGTTTGTTCATTTTTTTTGCCTCTTTCGAAATTAAAACAAGCATTATACTTTCTTAACGTGTACTGTAACGGTCCATTTGAACTGGAGAAGTCTATGTCTGCACGTAAAAACACTCAATTCCGCCGAAATTATTTAGTAAAATGTCCTTGTCCAAACTGCTCAAAAGATTCCGAACATAGTTACAATCGTGTACAAAAGGGGGCTCAGTTGGTGTGCCCATACTGCTGTGCTTTGTTCAAATCTTCCCAGCGCTTCTAAAAAAATTATTAAAAAAATAAGAAGTGATGCTTTTGGAGGCTGCCTAACCTCTTACGCACTTTAGTATTTTATAAGCAGTTAGCTTCTGCTTTGAGACTGTTCATGCAGCAGTCCTGCATTTCATCACATCGGTCAGCAAACTTGATGGTAAGTAAATATGCTGGCCTGTTGTAATGATGTGAGTAACCGAACATCACCTTTCACTAATAAAGTCATGCTGGCTTAAGCAAACCATCTAAAAATTATCTATCGCAAAGTGTTACATTGGCAGCGACTGGACCTTTAGTTCCAGCTATGATAGCGAATTTGACTTTTTGTCCTTCAAAAAGAGTATTAAATGTTTCTCCCTGCAGGGAAGAAGTGTGAACAAGAACATCTTTACTTCCATCGAGTGGGGAGATAAAGCCAAACCCCTTATCTTCGTTAAACCACTTAACAAGACCTATGATTTTAGATGACATACAAACTCCGTTTGAACATTTCAAACTGACAAGCAAGCTCATGATAAGAAACGTATGCTGGTATATGTATGGACTCAAGAGGAGGGATATCAGAGATAACACCTAGTTATGAGAACGGCTTTTGGAAAAGTTAGATTCATCATCGCACCGAATCAGCCAAACCATTAAGGCACGTGTTGAATGATTAAGCAAATTTTATCTTAGCCTTCTAGAAGGCCGTTAAAATAGTGTTAGCTATTATTAACTGATCCTGTATAGTGAAATCTGGATTACCATTAGGAAAATATTTGTCTCGTAAAATGACAGGAGTTGTCAAAAGTTTTGACTTCAAGAGCGGAAAGGGATTGATTATCCCATCAGATGGCAGAAAAGATGTTTTTTTGCATGTTTCTGCGTTAAGTAATAGTGAAATCCAAACGTTAAAGCCAGGTGTTCGTGTTGAATTTTATCGTATAAATGGACTTAGTGGTCCGATGGCTGCAAATATATTCCTTTCTTAAGATAAGATAATATTTAACCAAATATAAAGTGCGCATCAAAAGTACGGCAGATTATATATTTGTTTGTTCTATCAATTTTCTCCCCTGATTTTTTACATTTCCAACATCACGGGCCACTGCATGCCAGATAAACATCTCAGCTGGCACAGTGCCGTCGGCTGCGATCTCTTCAGCTTCTTTCCCACCAATATCCTGCCGCATCCACTCACGTGCCGCTTCTGGTGACAAAACAAGTGGCCGGCGGTCGTGAATGTCGACCAGACCTTTATCCGCTGCCGATGTCACTATAAGAAAACCCTCAGCTTCATCACCACGCTCAAATGGTGTGCTGCCGATCGCTGCCATAAATATTGGTTGGCCATTGGCACGGTGAATGAAGTAGGGCTGTTTTTTGTCACCTTCTTTTTTCCACTCGAACCATCCATCGGCGAAGCAGATCGCGCGGCCATGTTGCCATAGAGGTTTAAACATTCTGCTGGTGGCCGCCGTTTCGACGCGCGCATTAATCAGGGGTGCTTTATCCCACCATCCCGGGGCATAACCCCATAATACAGGATCAAGATGTAACTGCTCGTTTCGTTCGCTTAGCAACAGGACCTTCGTGCCTGGAGCCACGTTGTAACGTCCAATCGGCTCAGGGTCGAATGCGATGTCTCGATCGGCTTCATCTGCGAGGTATGCCAGATATTCTTCACGGGTTTGGGCTTGTGCAAAGCGTCCACACATAGAAACCTCCAGCCAGATATCAGACTGAAAGTATAGGGCAGGGAGAAAAAGAGATGCGCTGGTTAAGTCTTACAAACGAATTCGTGGCGACCATGCTGATCAGATAGAGAGACGTAAAGCAGAGTGTTGCGAACCCGGAAGGAGCTTCGCAAAACAGGGGAATATTGGGGGCAAATTTGGGGGCATTTTGAAAGAAGGGACACCGATAGGGGCATCAAAAAGACCGTGCATGTCCGTATATGTCCGTTAAACGTTTCTGGCTAACTCACTGATACCATGACAAATAAAGCCATTTCAATGAGTTGCGAATTTTCTGCACACTAAAACTGCACAAACAGCTTTTTCATTGGATCTCACCGAAGAAACGCTTTGTGCAGAATATACATGAAAACCCGTCGATATTTTCATGTCTGTGGAGCGCGTTACATGGCAATTGCGCTGTTTTTTACCTTGGCGATGAGTGTTTCCGTTACGGCCAGTCCTTCCGCAATGTGCATATCAATCACATCGGTACCGAATTCGTTAATTAAATCCAGAAGTATTTCGTAAGTCTGGATGAGCTCAAGGAGATCAAAGAGCGCTTTTTGATCGGCGCGTGAGGGGGAGGAATGGCTAAGTGCAGCCTGATTAACAATCCATTCAAGATTGGTTTTGATGGCTTCTACCTGACTGTAGCTATACATATTTCATGGGCTTAAATCCTCATTTCAAGATTTTATGGGAGAGGTATCGTCAGAGCTTCACGGTGAAAAAAGAGTCTGCATGTCGCCGGGGCAGTGCTGGCTGTAGAAAGAATGGATGAAGATTTAATTATGGGATAGTTCGCGTGCTTAGCAAGTTAATTGTTGCGCAAACGTAAAAATAAACGCGCGAAAGAGAGGGCATTGCTGCGTAATACCTTCATTTCGCGCACGTTATGCTAGCCAGGTAACGGAATCAGGTTTCCCAGGCGTGCGGGGCAAACAGATAACCCTTGTTACGCACGGTTTTAATGCGGTAGGGCTCGGTAGCGTTATCCTGCAGCTTTTTGCGCAGACGCGAAATCGCCACGTCAACGCTGCGGTCCATTCCGTCATAGCTCACGCCACGCAGGTTTTTCAGCAGCGCGTCGCGGTCCATGATTTGCCCGGCGTGCGTTGCCAGCTCCCACAGCAGGTCAAAGTCTGCGGTGGAGAGGGCGATAAGCTCGCCGGAGAGCAGCACCTGGCGGTTAATGGGGTCAATAGACAGCGTACCGAAGCGCATCGCTTTGTGCGGCGTCAGAGACGGCGCGGGCGCTTCGCGTTCGATGCTGGCGTGCTGGCGCAAATGCAGGCGCAGGCGGGCAAGCAGGACGGCAGGCGGTGTGGTTTTCAGAATGTAGTCATTGGCGCCCATCTCCAGCGACAAAATGTGGTTCATATCGCTGTCCAGTGAGGTGAGCAGGACGATAGGACCCTCCCACCGGGCGCGCAGGTCACGGCAGAGCGTCATGCCGTCTTTGCCTGGCAACATAATATCCAGCAGTACCAGATCCGGGTTTTCACGGACGACCACCTCTTCGGCACGATCGCCGCGAGGTTCAACAATGACGTCCATATCATGTTTACCCAGATAGGCGGCGATCAGTTGCCCGACCTCGGGTTCGTCTTCAACATAAACAATCTTATTCATACAGCGTCTGTTTTCGTGAAAAAAGCCAACATACACCGCGGAACCTTAACCTTCCATTAATCTTTCAAAATTAACGCCGGTTCCGTTATTCTGGCTCATATTGTTACTTGATTGTTATAGGGAAAAGTATGGGGCTGGTAATCAAAGCCGCACTGGGCGCGCTGGTGGTGTTACTGATTGGCATTCTGGCAAAAACGAAAAACTACTACATTGCCGGGCTAATCCCGCTGTTTCCGACCTTTGCGCTAATTGCCCACTATATCGTGGCTTCTGAGCGGGGTACGGAAGCGTTACGCACGACCATCGTGTTTGGCATGTGGTCTATCATTCCGTATTTTCTCTACCTGCTTTCGCTGTGGTATTTCACCGGTTTTCTGCGTCTTCCCCTGGCGCTGAGCGGGGCGGTGGTCTGCTGGGGACTCAGCGCCTGGGTGCTAATTTTCTTCTGGAGCCGTTTTCACTAGCGCAGCGGGCGGCCGCCGTCCACGGCAAAGGTTCTGCCCGTGACGTAGCAGCTGGTGAGCAGGTAATCCACAAGGTCGATCACCTCTTTCTCGCCCGGCGCGATTTTCATGAGCGACTTATTCAGCGCCTGCTGGCGATACTCCGCATCATCGTTTTCGTTAAACAAAATCATCGCCGGGGCGATGGCGTTTACCTTCACCTCGGGCGCGAGCTTGCGGGCAAACGAGCGCGTCATATTATCCAGTGCGGCTTTACTGGCCGCGTAGGCGATGTGCTTGTCGCTGCCGCGCTCCACCACATAATCGGTGAAGTGAATAATATCGCCCGCCGCGTGCCCATGGCCGCGCAGCAGATCCTGCAGAGCGTGGTTAAGCAGATAAGGGGCATTGACGTGGATCTGCAGCATGGCGGAGAGCGTTTCGCTGAGTGACGTACCGGGTTTTTCGGCTCGCCATGCGCTGGCGTTATGGATCACGGCGCGCAGTCCCGTCGTGGTGGCTTTTACCTTTTCCGCGAAAGCCAGAATGCCTTCATCGGTCGAAAAATCAGCCTGAATGCAGACCGCCCCGGCTTTGCGTAACCCTTCAATCGACGGGTATTCCGTACGGTAGCTGACAATGACCGGATGGCGAAGGTTGAGAAAGTGATGGGCGAGGGCGAGGCCGATACGGCGGCCTCCACCGGTAATCAGTATTGGGCGAAGCGGTGCATTTCCCATCGTATTCTCCTTTACAGTTCAACAATGGGAAAGGCGATGCTATCCCATTAACATCCAGGTTGCCGGTAGGGCAGCAACCAGTAACAATCCAATTAAGGCCATCTCACGGCGCTTCAGCGCGTTCTCCAGCTGATGCGTCCGGCGGGCGTAGATAAACACCAGCAGACCCGGTGCGTACAGCACTACCGACAGCAGCAGATGCATAGGCCCGGAAGCATACAACAACCACAGGCCGTAAATACAGGCTCCGACACCCACGACATAATGCGCCGGGCGTGTGGCAATTTTTAACAGATACGCACCTACTAGGAAATAGGGTACCAGAATCATCTCCGAGGCGATGGTTAGCAGGGTGTTATAGTCTGAACCTGTGAGCCAGATCAGCACCAGACAGACCTGAACGCTGATGTTGGTCAGCCAGAGCGATGCCGACGGCGCGCTGTTTTGGTTTTGACGGGCGAACAGACGTGGAAACGCCTTGTGCGTCGCGGCCAGGAAAGGCACTTCAGCCGCCATGATGGTCCAGCTCAGGTAAGCGCCGCAGACGGAGACGATCAGCCCTGCGGCAATCACCACGTCGCCCCAGGGGCCGAGCATTTTCACCATCAGGCCCGCCATTGACGGGTTACGCATTTCAGCCAGCTCAGGACGCGCCACCACGCCCAGCGACAGCAGCGTGACCAGCAGATAGACCCCCAGCGCAGCCAGTACGGCCAGCAGCGTGGCGCGGCCCACATCGCGTTTATTCCTGGCCCGGGCAGAAACCACGACCGCGCCTTCAACACCGATGAACACCCACAGGGTAATCAGCATCGTGTTTTTCACCTGCTCCCAGACGGGCACGCCCAGCGCAACGCCGCTGAAATCAAGCTTGAAAACGTCCATACGGAACGCAATAAAGGCAAGAACGATAAACAGGCCGAGCGGAACCAGTTTCGCCAGCGTCGCCACCAGGTTGATGCTGGCGGCCGTTTGTACGCCACGTAACACCAGCCAGTGGACGAACCACAATAACACCGAGGCGCCCACAATAGACTGCCAGGTATTTCCGTCGCCAAAGAGGCGCAGCTCAGGCGTATCGGTAAAGAAACTGAGCGCCGAGAAGACGATCACCAGGTAGGAGACGTTGGCGATAACGGCACATAGCCAGTATCCCCACGCGGAACAGAAGCCAATCAGCTCGCCGAAACCCTCACGCGCATAGGTGAAAATGCCGCCGTCCAGATCCGGACGAATGCGGGTGAGCAGGAGCATGGCGAAGGCCAGCAGCAGTATGCCGACACCCGTAATGCCCCAGCCAATGATGAGCGCGGATGGGCTGGCAACGGCCGCCATATTTTGCGGCAAACTGAATACGCCTGCACCCAGCATTGAGCTTAAAACGAGTGCAGTCAGAGCACTCAGGCCAAGTTTCTTTTCCATTGGCTTCCTGTTATGAAAGGTCAAAATCCAGAATAATTATTTCGCTCAGGCGCATAAAAATGGTGGATCACACTAAGGCGCGGGATTTTACGGAGTGTAACGAATGCATGCAATGACGTGAGGCAGAAATTCAAAAAAAGTAACAAAAAAAGGCGGCATTGCGCCGCCTTTCGTAAACGATGTTGTTACTTGTACAGATCGGCGCTGATGGTCACGTTGTTACCACGTTCCTGCCACTGGCGGGTGATGTGGTAGTACTTCGCCCCTTTCTTCGCCGCACGCTTCGCGACCTGGTAAGAGACTTCCGTCATGTTGCCGTAGTTGCCGGTAAACTTGATGCTGTCGAACGGCACCATCTGCGCTGCAGTGGCGTTGTTCAGCTCTTCAATTTTGGTACCGTCAGGCAGCGTAACGGAGTAACGGCCACCTTTCGTGGACTGCGTTTCGAAGAAACGTCCCACTTCAGCGCTTGGGGCAGCCGTCGTTGCTACGCCTGGAATTTCAACTTTCTTCGCTGCTTCGCCGCCTTTCGCTATCGCCGCGCGACCTGCTTCTGAATTCGCCGGGATGGCATCCGGGCTCTGCAGAACACGTTTTTTCGCATCTTTTTTATAGATGAACGCGGTAATACGCTGGTTGCCACCCTGGTTAGCATCGACCTGACGCACGATGAAGAAAGAGTAGGCCCCTTTCTCTTTCGCGGCTTTGGTGATGGCATCGTTCACTTCAGGCTGGCTGCGATAGAAGCCCTGAACGGTGACGGTGTCGTATGGTTCCAGCTCAATCGCCTGATCTTTCGGCAGTTCAACAACACCGTTGATCACGCGGTTTTTCGGTGCGTCAGCTTTTGGCGCATTGTCTTTGAACAGCGCGATGGTCACGCGCAGGTTACCGCTGTTGCCGTAATCGGACTGGTCAACGACATAAAACGAGGCCGCCCCGTTTTTATCAGCGGCTTTTGATGCAGCGGCGACAGCGTCGCCAATAGAATTATAACGACCCACAATGACCGTATGGTCAAAAGGTTTTAACGCTGCCGCTTGCTCCGGCGTTAACTCTGTTGCGGCATTCGCAGACAGGGCGGTCGCGGAAAGAAGTGCGGACGCCAGGAGTGTGTTCTTAAGCTTCATAAAAATGATCCTTCGCCTTGCGCAAACCATGTACTGGTATTGTTGTTAATTTGAGACGGTCCCGATTATTGCATTTAAAACCCGTCGCTGTCTGCGCCATTTTTCACTGCCTGTGCTTACTGAATCACCGAATTCGATAACATTTAGTGATATGTTGAAAAAACACGCGTTTGACAAGTAAAACTGATAAAGCATATGACTTTTACAAGTTAATTTAATGTTAATAAGTTGTTCTGTCATGGCGCTATATCATGTTTTTACCGCTTCGCTTGCGCGATTTATCGGTTCTGGCAGTGAATTTAAGGTAAATATCACTGTCAGTGACGCCGATCGCTTATTTTTCACAGATAAAGTAAGAAATAGTGTTTTCTGGCGGTAGATCACGGGCGCTATTTTCAGTAGGTTATAGACAGTTTGTTACTGTTTTATTTTCCGGGGTTAATCATCTCTCGTCGCTCGCGCGATGGCGAAAATTGATACAAACCGCGGGCATTTATCGATAAACCATCATCAAAAACCGATGGAAGGGAAAACTATGCGTATTGGGGTACCAAAAGAACGGTTAGCCAATGAAACCCGCGTAGCGGCAACACCGAAAACGGTGGAGCAACTGCTTAAACTGGGTTTTACGGTCGCGGTTGAAAGCGGCGCGGGCAAACTGGCGAGTTTCGATGACGAGGCCTTTATCCAGGCTGGCGCGGAAGTGGTCGACGGTGCTGACGTCTGGCAGTCGCCGGTGATTCTGAAGGTCAACGCACCGGAAGAGAGTGAGATTGCGTTGCTGAATCCGGGAACAACCCTGGTGAGCTTCATCTGGCCTGCGCAAAACCCGGAGCTGATGGAGAAGCTGGCGGCCCGCGGCGTGACCGTGATGGCAATGGACTCCGTGCCGCGCATTTCGCGCGCGCAGTCGCTGGATGCCTTAAGCTCCATGGCAAACATTGCCGGCTACCGCGCCATTGTTGAAGCGGCCCACGAGTTTGGTCGCTTCTTTACCGGTCAAATCACCGCCGCGGGTAAAGTCCCTCCGGCGAAAGTGATGGTGATTGGCGCAGGCGTGGCGGGCCTTGCCGCAATCGGTGCGGCAAACAGCCTGGGCGCTATCGTACGCGCTTTTGACACCCGTCCTGAAGTAAAGGAACAGGTCCAGAGTATGGGCGCCGAATTCCTTGAGCTGGACTTCAAGGAAGAAGCAGGCAGCGGCGATGGTTACGCGAAGGTAATGTCCGAAGCCTTCATCAAAGCCGAAATGGAACTCTTCGCCGCTCAGGCGAAAGATGTCGACATTATTGTCACCACCGCGCTTATCCCGGGTAAACCGGCGCCGAAGCTGATCACCCGTGAGATGGTTGACTCCATGAAGCCGGGCAGCGTGATTGTCGACCTGGCCGCCCAAAACGGCGGTAACTGTGAATATACCGTTCCAAATCAGGTAACCACGACCGCTAACGGCGTGAAGGTGATCGGCTATACCGATCTGCCGGGCCGTCTGCCAACGCAGTCTTCTCAGCTCTACGGCACTAACCTCGTTAACCTGCTGAAGCTGCTTTGCAAAGAGAAAGACGGCAACGTCACGGTTGATTTCGACGATGTGGTGGTGCGCGGCGTCACGGTGGTCCGTGAAGGTGAAATTACCTGGCCTGCGCCGCCTATTCAGGTTTCTGCTCAGCCTCAGGCGGCAACGAAAGCGGCACCTGAGCCAAAAGAACCCGCCAAACCCGCTTCTCCATGGCGCAAATACGCGATCATGGCGCTGGTGATTATTCTGTTCGGCTGGCTGGCTGACGTTGCGCCAAAAGAGTTCCTCGGCCACTTTACCGTCTTCGCGCTCTCCTGCGTCGTGGGCTACTACGTGGTGTGGAACGTCTCCCATGCGCTGCATACGCCGCTGATGTCGGTAACCAACGCCATCTCCGGGATCATCGTGGTGGGGGCGTTACTGCAGATTGGTCACGGCGGCTGGATCAGCTTCCTGAGCTTTATCGCGGTGCTGATCGCCAGTATCAATATTTTCGGTGGTTTCACCGTGACTCAGCGCATGCTGAAAATGTTTCGTAAAGGCTAAGGGGTAGCATATGTCTGGAGGATTAGTGACAGCTGCATATATTGTTGCTGCAATCCTGTTTATTTTCAGTCTGGCGGGGCTTTCCAAACACGAAACGTCTCAGCAGGGTAATAACTTTGGTATCGCCGGGATGGCGATTGCGCTGATTGCCACCATCTTCGGGCCGGATACCGGCAACGTGGCGTGGATCCTGGTGGCGATGATCATCGGCGGCGCGATTGGTATTCGCCTGGCAAAACGCGTTGAAATGACCGAGATGCCGGAGCTGGTTGCTATCCTGCACAGCTTCGTGGGTCTGGCGGCGGTGCTGGTGGGCTTCAACAGCTACCTGTATCACGAGCCGGGTCTGGAACCGATTCTGGTGAACATCCACCTGACGGAAGTGTTCCTCGGTATCTTCATCGGTGCGGTGACCTTCACCGGCTCTATTGTGGCGTTCGGCAAGCTGCGCGGGAAGATCTCCTCTAAACCGCTGATGCTGCCAAACCGTCATAAGCTGAACCTCGCGGCGCTGGTTGTGTCGTTTGTTCTGCTGGTGGTCTTCGTGCGTACCGAAAGCGTGGGCCTGCAGGTACTGGCGTTGCTGGTAATGACCATCATCGCGCTGGCGTTTGGCTGGCACCTGGTGGCATCCATCGGCGGTGCGGATATGCCGGTGGTTGTCTCGATGCTGAACTCCTACTCCGGTTGGGCGGCAGCGGCGGCAGGCTTTATGCTGAGCAACGACCTGCTTATCGTCACCGGTGCGCTGGTGGGTTCTTCCGGTGCGATCCTGTCTTACATCATGTGTAAGGCGATGAACCGCTCGTTCATCAGCGTTATCGCCGGTGGTTTCGGGACCGATGGGTCTTCTTCCAGTGCGGATGAAGAAGTGGGTGAGCACCGCGAAATTTCTGCGGAAGATACCGCAGACATGCTGAAAAACTCGCACTCCGTGATCATCACTCCGGGCTACGGCATGGCGGTGGCGCAGGCGCAGTATCCGGTTGCGGAAATCACCGAGAAGCTGCGCGCGCGGGGCATCAAGGTTCGCTTTGGTATTCACCCGGTGGCAGGGCGTCTGCCTGGCCATATGAACGTGCTGCTGGCGGAAGCGAAAGTGCCTTACGACATCGTGCTGGAAATGGATGAGATCAACGATGATTTCGCCGACACTGATACCGTGCTGGTCATTGGTGCCAACGATACCGTTAACCCTGCTGCACAGGACGACCCGGGTAGCCCAATCGCCGGTATGCCTGTTCTGGAAGTGTGGAAGGCGCAGAACGTGATCGTCTTCAAACGCTCCATGAATACCGGCTATGCCGGGGTTCAGAACCCGCTGTTCTTCAAAGAGAACACCCACATGCTGTTCGGCGATGCTAAAGCCAGCGTGGATGCGATTCTGAAATCACTGTAAGTTGCGTTGAAACGAAAAAACCGCCGAATTCGGCGGTTTTTTTATTGCCGGGTGGCGCTGACGCTTACCCGGCCTACGGTTTTGTAGGCCCGGCAAGCCTGCGCCGCCGGGCGTCAGGCGTTAATCGTCTTCCGGATCGTCCAGCTCAACCGGCGTCTGATACTCATCCGGCTTAATGACCAGCAGGTCGCAGCGCAGATGGTCGATCACCTGTTCGGCGGTATTGCCGAGGAACGCGGCAGAAATACCGGTCCGGCCAATGGTGCCCAGCACCACAATCCCCGCCTGCAGGTGTTCCGCCAGGTCCGGGATCACCTCTTCAGGCAGCCCTTTTTCCACGTGAGTCATTTTCTCATCGATGCTGAATTTCTGGCGCAGCGCTTTCATGGCCAGCAGATGCTGACCGCGGATCGCGTCGTTGTACACGCTCGGGTCAAATTCAGGGAGCTCAATAGCAATGTTAATCGGGGTGACCGGATAGGCGCCAACCAGATGCACTTCGGTATGATTCACCTGATCGGCAAGCTGGATGGTCTCCTTCACCAGCTTCTCGTTCAGCGAATTGTGGTAATCCTCTTCGCTCGCGAGGTTTACCGCCACAACGGCTTTCCCGCCTTCAGGCCACGGCTGGTCTTTCACCATCCAGACCGGGCAAGGGCATTTGCGCAGCAAGTGCCAGTCGGTCGGGGTGAAAATCACGGACTCCAGCTTGTCGTGCTGGTGCGCCATCTTCAGCAGCAGGTCGTGCCCACCGGCGACAATTTCCTGGATGATGGCTTCGAAAGGTCGGTTATGCCAGACCACTTTAATATCAATGGGCACGCCCGCTTCCAGGTAATACTTCGCCTGTTCACGGATCCACGCGGTACGCTGGCTGATGACGCCCTGACGCATAGCGGTGCGCTCGTCAGGCGACAGAAGGGTGGTCATCTCATACGAGAAGTCATAGATCGGCAAAAACGCTTTGATTTTGCCACCAATCCGTTGATGTAAATACACAGCACGTCGTAATGCCGGCTGATCGTCCTGATTCGGATCGATAGCTACCAGCATGTTTTGATACTTGGCCATACAGGTCTCCTTACTACTGTCACCACAGTCTGTAATTAAAAGAGTAACCTATATATCCTGAATGAAACAGAGGGGAGGTTTTGCCAGATCAATAATTCATGAAAATTTATCAGAGGAAAAGTACCGTCGTCGTCACCGCGATAAACGCAATAAACAGCAGCACCATCACCGCTATCGCAAAGGTCGTGGAGTCCTGGACGTAGGTTTTTTCCTCCCCCTTCATCGGGCCGACAAGCATGATCCAGATGAAGATAAAGGTCACAGAGGCAATCACGACTGAAACGAAAAACAAACTTTCTCTCAATTCATAACCTCAACGAGAACCTTTCGGGCGCTGTGTGGGGACGTGCTACGGTGAAAATTTCTTGAAACGGAAGTGATTACACCAGACCAATAAATCACAAGAATTTATGGTCTGGTCATCAACATGCGGAGAGTTACGCCACGTTGCGGGCGTGCCCGGCAAGAACGGCAAGCGCTTCACCGTTTTCGATAGTGATGTATTTACCTTTAACGGCCAGCATCCCGCTTTTCTGGAAACGGCCCAGCAGACGGCTGATGGTTTCTACGGTCAGACCCAGGTAGTTGCCGATATCGCCACGCGTCATCGTCAGACGGAATTCACGCGGCGAGAAGCCACGCTCGGCGAAGCGGCGGGAGAGGTTGTAGATAAACGCGGCCAGGCGCTCTTCTGCGTTCTTTTTAGAAAGCAGCAGAATCATGTCCTGATCGCCTTTGATCTCACCGCTCATCAGACGCATCATCTGCTGACGCAGGTTAGGCATCTTACCGGACAGATCGTCCAGGGTTTCAAACGGGATTTCGCAAACCATTGAGGTTTCAAGTGCCTGAGCAAAGCTCGGGTGATGGCCCGTGCCGATGGCATCAAAGCCCACCAGGTCGCCCGCCAGATGGAAGCCGGTGATCTGCTCATCACCCTGTTCGGTGATGGTGTAGCTTTTGATGGTGCCAGAACGGATAGCATAGAGCGATTTCAGTTCGTCTCCCGCTTTAAACAGCGTCTGCCCTTTCTGAATAGGCTTTTTGCGCTCGATGATATTATCAAGCTGATCGAGTTCATGCTCATTCAGGGTAAACGGGATACAGAGCTGGCTGATGCTGCAATCCTGGCAATGGATAGCACAACCGCCAGACTGAATGCGTCGTATAATTCGCTTTTCCGGGATCATAGGTTTGCTCAAGCCTTAATTGATATTGGTCAATTTTAACATCTTTTTGGTAAGTACGTAAGCCTGACAAACCCTCAATAAGGACAAGAGACGGCAACGTGTCGCCATCTTCTTGAAATTCCACAGCTTGATTATGGATTTTTAGCCTAACCGGTAGAAAATTAAGCACAAAAAGCCTGGGAGCTAGAGCAGGAGATACCCTTCGTGACGCAGTAACCACTCTTTGCGCTGCACGCCGCCGGCATAGCCTGTCATGGTACCGTTGCGGCCAATGACGCGATGGCAGGGCACCACGATGCTGACCGGGTTAGAGCCGTTAGCGGCCCCCACCGCGCGTGCGGCCCCCGCGCGGCCTAGCTGTTCCGCGAGCTGGCCGTAATGCATCACCTGCCCGCACGGAATCGACCGCAGCGCCTGCCACACCTCGCGCTGAAAAGGCGTGCCTGCCGTGGCGGTCGGCAGAGTATCGATGATGCTGAGATCGCCTTCGAAGTAGGCGGCAAGCTTGTCGCTCAGCCCGCCCGGGTTGGTGGCGCGGATACGTTCATACCCCTGCGCGCGGTAGTGAACATTGAGCAGTTCTTCCATCCGGTCGCTGTGCTCTTCCCATTCGACGGCGCGCAGGCAGAACTGCTCGTCCGCGATCACCCACAGCGGCCCGAGCGGCGTCGCAATCTTATCTTCGAGTAATCTCAGCATCCTCATTCCTTTAGTTCAGCCTCGGGTAAATCCCCGGCCCAATCGGCAGGCCGACAAGATACCATGCGACCAGCATCACCAGCCATACCCCTAAAAAGATAAGCGGGTAGGGTAAAACCAGCGAATAGTAGGTACCCAGTTTGGCCTCGGGTTTATAGCGCTGCAGGAAGCCTAAAAACAGCGGGACAAACGGCGAAACCGGCGCCAGCGGTATCACCGAGGAGTCCGCGATGCGGAACAAGATCTGCGCGAAAGCCGGGTGGAACCCCAGCATCATAAACATCGGCACGAAGATCGGGGCCAGAATCGACCAGATGGCGGAGCCGCTGGCGATAAACATGCACAGCAGGGATGACAGCAGCGCCAGGCCGACAAACGCCGGAACGCCGCTTAGCCCGGCCGCCTCCAGCGCGTCGGTCAGGCCCACGGCCATAAACTTGCCCATGTTGCTCCAGTTAAACATCGCCACAAACTGCGCCAGCGGGAACACCATCACGATAAAGCCCGCCATCTCCTTCATCGGCTCGATCATCAGCTGCGGCAGATCGCCCTGACGGCGGATCTTACCGGTCGCGATACCGTAGGCGAGCGAAACGACAAAGAAGAAGAGGATAATCAGCGGCACGATGCCCTGAATAAACGGCGACGGCAGAACGGTATGCTTAACCGGATCGCGCAAGATGCCGTTTTCCGGCACCACCATCAGCGCCACCAGCGCGATGAAGGCCAGCGAGACAACGCCCGCCACGCGCAGGCCGAAGCGCTGCTCTTTGCTTAGGGTTTCCAGCTTTTCATCGCTACGGCCTTCCCATTTACCCAGCCGCGGCTCGATGATTTTATCGGTAATCAGCCCGCCGACAATCGTCAGGACAATCACTGAGCTGGCCATAAAGTACCAGTTGTCGATCACGCTGACGTGCATTGCCGTATCAATGGTCTTCGCCGCCTCCGTGCTGATGCCAGAGAGCAGCACGTCGGTGGTGACGATCAGCAGGTTAGCGGTAAATCCGCAGCCCACGCCCGCAATCGCCGACAGCAGGCCTGCCACGGGATGACGCCCGACGGCGAGGAAAATCAGCGCGCCCATCGGCGGCATGATCACCAGCGCGGCGTCGGAGGAGATATGGCTGAAGAAGGCGATAAACAGCACCATATAGCTGGCGTAACGCGCGCTGACGTGGGAAGCCATCTTCACCATTAATGCGGGCAGCAAGCCCACGCGTTCAGCCAGCCCGGCGCCCAGCACCAGCGCCAGAATGGCGCCCAGCGGGGCGAAGCCGCTGAAGTTCTTAATCACGTTGGGTAAAAACCAGTGCAGCCCGTCAACGCTGAGCAGGTTTTTCACCGCCACCAGGCTGCCGTCGGCCGGGCTGCGCACGCTCACGTCAAAGGCGGAGAGCACGGCGGTGGCGACCATTAAAATCACAATCAGATAGATAAACAGCAGGAAAGGGTGCGGCACTTTATTGCCGATCCTTTCAACCCAGCCATAGAGCTTACCGGATGGGGAATGCGAAGGTATGGATGACATACTCATGGGCGTTCCTCGGGAGTGTTGTGTTGTTGTGTTGTGTTTTTTTATTTTAAAGGTGACGGTGTCACGCCCTGTGGGATCGGACACACGTACGGTTTTTCTTGTATTTGTTGTTCGAACTCTTCACGGCATTTTTTCAGCAGCGCCGCGTCCTGCAGCAGATTGAGCGCGGTTGCGCCCATCACTTTTCCGGCCAGCAGCATGCCTTTGTGGGCAATGGAGGTACGGCCCTGCGCCACCAGCTGCCAGGTGTGCAGCGGCGTGCCGACGGTAAAGCAAGGGCTGAAGCACTGGGCGACCGGCATTTTCCAGCTGACGTCGCCCACGTCGGTTGAACCCGCCAGCACGTTGTCGGTGATGGCATAGGGCGCGACTTCATCCACCAGCAGCGTCTCCTGATGGCGCCGGGCAAAGGCTTTACCCGCGTCACCGCCCGTCGCGGCAATATTTTTCAGGCTGTTTTGCAGATCGTTGGGCGTCAGGGTGGCGCGGATCTCGCGGGCGAAGGCGCGTTCCTCCTCCGTCCAGAGCGGCGTGCCGTAGTGCTGCAACGCGCGATACATCGCCGCTTCAAGCGTGCGGTTCGGCAGGTAGCTGGAGCAGGCTTTATCAAAGCGGCACTCGACGGTGGTTTCGGTCATCATCGCCGCGCCCTAGGCGATTTTTTCGATGCGTTCGTAGATCTGCTGCGCATCGGCCATCTCCGGGGCGCGGATCAGGTACAGCACCTCCGCCTGCGCCTGCACCACGTTGGGCGAAATCCCGCCGGTGTCGGTGATGGCGTAATGGACGCGCGCTTTCTCAATGATGTGTTCGTTGAGGAAGTTTGTGCCGGTGGTCATCAGCGTCACGGCGTCAAGCGCGCTGCGTCCCAGATGGGGGGAGTTGGCCGCGTGTGCCGCCACGCCGTGAAAACGCCAGGCGGCCTGAATATTCGCCAGCGTGCTGACGTTAAACATCCCGGCGAAGGCTTCCGGATGCCAGGTGACGGCGGCATCGACGTCATCAAACAGGCCTTCGCGCACCATAAAGGTTTTCCCGGAGCCACCTTCCTCGCCGGGACAGCCATAAAAACGCACCGTTCCGCTGCCGCCGTGCTGCTCCAGCCAGCTTTTCACCGCCACCGCGCCCGCAAGCGCCGCGGTGCCTAAGAGGTTATGCCCGCAGCCGTGGCCGTTGGCTCCCGGCGTGGCGGATTGCGCCGTCGCGCAGTGCGCCTGCTGGCTTAGCCCGGCCAGCGCGTCGTATTCGCCCAGCAGGGCGATGACCGGTTTCCCGCTGCCGAAGCTGGCGATAAAGGCATTTGGAATACCGCCGGCCTCGCGCGTCAGCGTGAAGCCCTCGGCCTCAAGCTCGCTGGCGAGCCGCTCGGCGGACCAGAACTCTTCAAAGCGGGTTTCAGGACGATCCCAGATCGCGTCGGCAATATCGGTTAACGTCCGACATCGCGTGTCGATCGCATCGGCAATAAAAGCGTAGTTCTCCTGCATTACACACCTCGCGTCCACGGGAAATTGAGCGCAGTTCGCGCCAGCGTTTCAATGGCAATCGCCATGACCTGCTCATCGAAGTCGAATTTTTCGTTGTGATGTCCGGCGCTCAAATCCGTGCCGAACACCATATAGGACGCCATGCCGCCGTTCTCCTGCACGCGGGCCATCATCAGCGTGGCGTCTTCGGAACCCGCTGGCGCTTTCACCTTGTCGATGGCGTGAATAACCCCGGAAACCTGGCTCGCCTGTTCGCGCAGGTAATCCACCCACGCCGGTGTCGGCGCGCTGGACGTCGCGGCCCCCATCAGGCGCATCTCAGCGCGCACGCCGTAGAGCGCCGCTGCGCCGGTAATGACCGCCTGCGCGCGTTCAAAGACGTACTGATTAATCGCTTCGCTTTCACCGCGGGTTTCAACCTTTATCAGAGCATTCGCGGGCACCACGTTGCGTCCGCTGCCCGCCTGCATCACCCCGACGTTCACCCGGGAGGCGCCGTCGCTGTGCGGGGCGATGCTGTGCAGGGCGAGGGCGGCCTGCGCGGCGGCGAGCAGGGCGTTACGTCCGTCCTCCGGCTTACCGCCCGCGTGTGCGGCAACGCCGGTAAAGTTCACGTCGAACTTGGTGGTGGCCATAAAGTTATCGCTGCCGCAAATCACCGTTCCGGCAGGGACGCCGGTACCAATATGGATGGCCGTAAAATAGTCCACGTCGTCCAGCGCCCCGGCGGCAACCATGGCGCGCGCCCCGCGGGTGCCTTCTTCGGCTGGCTGGAAGATCAGCTTGATGGTGCCGTTGAGCTGTGCGTCATTCTGCTTAAGCACCTGCGCCAGCCCCAGACCAATAGCGGTGTGGCCGTCGTGCGCGCAGGCGTGCATCATGCCCGCGTTGCAGGAGGCAAACCCGTCGCGGAACGGGCGATGGCTTTCATCCAGCGCTTCGCTTAAGTCAAGGGCATCCATGTCGACGCGAAACGCCAGGGTCGGTCCAGGGCGGCCGGTATTGAGGGTCGCCACAATGCCGGTAAACCCGCCTTCAAACGGCGCCAGCCATTTCTCAGGCGCGCCCTGCGCCCGCGCGCGGGCAAACTCTTGCGCCAGGGTAGCGGCATCGGGCAGCCCCATCCGGCTTTCGGCATCGACGACGTCGCGGCCCATCGCCAGTTCGTAGCCCAGCGAGTCGAGGATTTCCGCGACTTTCGCGGCCGTTCGAAACTCTACCCAGCCGGATTCCGCAAAATGGTGAAAATCGCGACGCCATGCGCTCAGCTGCGGGGATAGTGTCTGGATGTACTGCGCCAGTGTGTCCATATCTGTTCCTGTCATCATTAAAATATGTGAACTGCTTCACGCTGTGATAGTTTTTACTTATCACTAACCGATTTTTCACAGTTTTAACCGTTCAGGAATTACCCTCGCACATCCCTTTCCATTAAAGTAGATGACAGTTTCTTTACTCTGATAAACAACGGTTATCGGTCGGGCTATGACATTCCAGATTAAATTTCATCAAATCCGGGCGTTTGTTGAGGTAGCGCGTCAGGGCAGCATTCGCGGTGCCAGCAGGACGCTGAATCTTTCCCAGCCGGCGCTGACCAAATCCATCAAAGAGCTGGAGGAGGGCATGGCGGCGCAGCTTTTCGTGCGCAGGAGTAAGGGCGTCGCGTTGACCGAATGCGGTGAGGGTTTTTACCAGCGTGCCAGGTTGATTCTGGAAGAGCTGCGCGCGGCGCAGGATGACATCCGTCAGCGGCAGGGTGAGCTGGCCGGGCAGATCAACATCGGGATGGGGGCCAGCGTTTCACGCACGCTGATGCCCGCCGTTATCACCCGCTTTCATGCGCAGCATCCGCAGGTCAAGGTGCGGATTATGGAAGGGCAGCTGGTATCGATGATCAATGAATTACGCCAGGGCGAGCTGGACTTCACCATCAACACCTATTATCAGGGACCTTACGACCAGGAATTTACGTTTGAAAAGCTCTTCGAAAAACCGTTTGCGGTATTTTGTCGGGAGGGGCATCCGGCAATGGGGGCAACGTCAATTAATGAGCTCCTGCATTATAACTGGACAATGCCGACGCCGCGGGGAAGTTATTATAAGCAATTAGAGGAGGTATTTAGTCATCGTTCGCAAATACCGCGAATTGGTGTGGTTTGCGAAACATTTTCTTCCTGTATTAGCCTGGTCGCGCAAAGTGATTTTTTAAGCATATTGCCGCAGGAGCTAGGCTGTGACCCGCTGCTGGCACACCGTCTGGTCATGCTGCCGGTTGTCGAATCGCTTCCTAAAGCAACCTATTATTTAATTCAGCGCCGTGATTCACGTCAGACGCCCCTTGCTGAGTCATTAATTACGCAGTTCAGAAGGGAAGCGAGAAAAATAATCGTCGCGTGAAATGCAGATTAAAAAAAACAGGATCTGCCCGACATCAGACAGACCCTATAGTACACACAGCAGTGCGTCCTTTCGCCAATCCTGGGTATTATTTCCATGAGGCAGGTATATTTAGGTATAACACCTTTTCTGAAAAATGAAAGGCGGGCGAGTGATTGATTTCACGAAATTTTAACATAAATCACGTATTTTACCTTTGCTGAAATTTTAGTTAAGTCTGATTTAAATCTATTTAATAATTACTATATATATTCATCAGGTTAATATTATTACCGCGCATTGCCCCGTAACGGTGATTGAGGCCGGTCTCTGGCGCAGGTATAGTACAGCCCTCGGATGTAGCCGGAGGATGTCCATGAACCCTGACGACAAATCATTTTTTCTTGACGCCATGGAAGATGTCCAGCCCCTGAAGCGCTGCGCGGATATTCACTGGCAGCCCAGCCGCAATACGCGGACGCGCGAGGAGGTGGATAGCGAACAGCTGGATAACTTCCTGACGCTGGATTTTCTTGACATGCTTCCCCTGGAAGAACCGCTGGCGTTCCAGCGCGAAGGGGTACAGCAGGGCGTTATCGATAAGCTGCGCTCGGGGAAATATGCCCGCCAGGCCAGCTTAAACCTCCTGCGCCAGCCCGCCGAACGCTGCCGTCAGATGCTCTATTCTTTTATTCGCCAGGCCGGACGCGACGGGTTACGCAATCTGATTATCATTCACGGGAAAGGGCGCGAGCAGAACTCGCATCCCAATGTGGTGCGCAGCTATCTGGCGCGCTGGTTAACCGAGTTCGAGGAAGTGCAGGCCTTCTGCGCGGCGCTGCCGCATCACGGCGGCAGCGGGGCATGTTATGTTTCACTGCGAAAATCGGATGAGGCAAAACGGGAAAACTGGGAGCGGCACGCCAAGCGCAGCCGCTAGCGGGCGATCTCCTCGCCCGCCGGTGACTCAGAACGTTTCCCAGTTGCTGTCGGTGGAGGCGGTTGTCGTTGCCGGGCGCAGCAGCTGTGGCGTTTTCAGACTGGCCGGGCGCGGGGCGACCGCTTTTTCTTTGCCGTTCAGGCGAAACGCGGCTACCGCCTGGCGCAGCTGCTCGGACTGATCTTCCAGTGCCGCAGCCGCCGTGGCGGACTCCTGCACCAGCGCGGCGTTTTGCTGCGTCACGCTGTCCATCTGCGAAACGGCCAGGCTCACCTGCTCAATACCGCGGCTCTGCTCGTCAGAGGCTGATGAAATCTCACCCATGATATCGGTCACGCGGGTGACGGCGGCGACAATTTCCTTCATGGTGGTGCCAGCCTCGCTAACCTGCTCAGAACCGGTATTCACCCGGCTGACGGAGTTCTCGATAAGCCCTTTGATCTCTTTCGCCGCCTGCGCGCTGCGGCTCGCCAGCGTACGGACTTCACCTGCAACAACCGCAAAACCACGGCCCTGTTCCCCGGCGCGTGCTGCTTCCACCGCGGCGTTAAGCGCCAGAATGTTGGTCTGGAACGCGATGCTGTCGATCACGCCGGTAATATGCGCAATTTGCTGCGAACTGTCGGCGATTTCGTTCATGGTGCGAACCACGTTATCCACGACGTGACCGCCGCGCGCGGCCGTTTCAGAGGCGTTTTTCGCCAGCAGCGTGGCCTGACGGGCGTTATCGGAGTTCTGCTTAACCGTCGCGGTCAGCTCTTCCATGCTGGCGGCGGTCTCTTCGAGCGAGGCGGCCTGCTGCTCGGTGCGGGCGGAAAGATCGTTGCTTCCTGCGGCAATTTCGCCTGCGCCGGTGTAGATGGAATCCGTACTTCCCCGTACGGCGCTGACGGTGGTCACCAGCGACTGCTGCATCTCATGCAGGCCCGCGGCCAGCTGGCCCATCTCATTGCGACCGGAGATAGCGATCTCCTGCGTCAGGTCACCCCCTGCAATGGCGCGAATATGGTTCATAATGGAGTGGAGGGGTTTTAACAGCAGGTGTTGTAAACCCTGCCAGATGACCACCAGAACCGCGATAACGGCCAGCAGAATCGCCGCCAGCGTCCACTGCATCTGCGTGAAGCTGCTCTGGTTCTCTTCGGTTGCGGCCTTCAGCAGGGTGTTGTTTTCGGCGCGCCAGCGGTTATAAACCGCCTCCATCTCGTCCTGCGCCTGCTGGGCGTCCAGATCGCCATAGGCCTGATAGTTGTCGGCACGCAGATACTCAATCGATAGGCGCATCACTTCGTGCATCTGGTTCCAGGACTTCTGCATCTCGTCGGTTAATGCCGCCTCCTGGCCGTTAACCTGCGGCAGCTTCTGCCACTCTTTGTTATAGGTTTCGGCTTTTGCCAGCGAGTCGGCTGCGGTGCCAAGCAGTTTATTGATCGCCGCAAGGGAAGCCGGATCGCGCTGGTTTTTCAGGTAGCGGATCGCCACCCGGGTGACGGTGACGCGCGTTTTCACCAGCGTGTTCACGCTGTCGCTCAGGCTTTCCTGCTGGGCATTGAGCACGCCGGAATTCTGGAAGTTATGGCGATCGTTGCTGACGGCAGAGTAGAACAACCCTCCCGTGACAACTTGCAACAGACAGAATATGGTGAGGGCAAAGATAATACCGGTAATCACGTGCAAATTTTTCAGCATAGCGGTCGTCCGTTAGAAAGGATGCAGAGGTACACCAATACTATCGTCGTATAGAATTTAAACTTTAATTTAACTCGCGCTTAACTAAGGGCTCCGGTGAGGAACCTGTTGTAAATCCGGATCATTTTTATGAGGAAGGTTAACATGAGCAGCATTGATAAAAGCGGGACGTACGCGCTCGGGACGCGGACGGTAAAACGACTGGGCTACGGTGCGATGCAGCTCGCCGGGCCGGGCGTCTTTGGTCCACCGAAGGATAAGCAGGCCGCGCTGGACGTGCTGCGCGAAGCGGCGGCGGCGGGGGTGAACCACATTGATACCAGTGATTTTTATGGTCCTCATGTCACTAACCAGCTGATCCGCGAGGCGCTTCACCCTTATCGGGACGATCTAACGCTCGTCACCAAGATTGGCGCCCGTCGCAACGACAAAGGTGCCTGGCTACCGGCCTTTTCCGCGCAGGAACTGACCCAGGCGGTGCATGACAACCTGCGTAATCTGCAGCTGGACGTGCTGGACGTGGTGAATCTCAGAATCATGTTTAGCGCGCACGGGCCGGCGGAAGGGTCAATTGCTGAACCGCTCTCCACCCTGGCCGAATTACAGCAGCAGGGGCTGGTGCGTCATATTGGCCTGAGCAACGTCACGGCCACCCAGGTTGCGGAAGCCCAGAAAATGGTTCCGGTGGTGTGCGTGCAGAACATGTACAACATTGTGAACCGGGGTGACGACGCGCTGGTGGATCTGCTGGCGCAGCAGGGGATCGCGTATGTGCCGTTCTTCCCATTGGGAGGCTTTACGCCACTGCAATCTTCCGGGCTGAAGGCCGTCGCGGATTCACTGGGCGCCACGCCAATGCAGGTTGCGCTGGCATGGCTGCTGCAGCGTTCCCCGAATATTCTGCTGATCCCAGGCACCTCTTCCGTAGCGCATCTGCGGCAAAACCTCGCGGCGGGGGAGCTGCGTTTGCCGCCTGAAGCACTGGAAACGCTGAATTCGCTGAGGGATTAAAAGTGACACGCGCAAAGCCTGGAGGGTGCTTCCGGCTTTGCGCGCTTAGGCTCCTGTCTGACTTTTCTGCCTGTGAAGCGCTAACGCTTCCGCCACAATCTCCTGCTTGCTCTTACGCGTCTCAAAGGCGGTGGTTCTGATGTACTCCATCAGATCGGGATCGATGCGGGCGCTCAGCATCCTGAGATCGGCCTCCTTTGCCAGACCGCGTGCAACACGCTTGTCTGGATAGTCACGGGCTGGCATTGAAAATATTCTCCAGTAAGTCTTGTTAATTCGTGCCGTAAAATATGCTTTTATCTGACTTAAAAGTCAACATGTAGTTATTGCATAGTGATGTTATTTTTTATAAGTCATAAACTAGATGACTTTTATATGACTTGTGCTGTCAGGCCTGTTAACGGCGGGCAACGTTGCTAAATTAAAACCGCTCAAACTTCAACGCGTTTGGGTTCGCCTTTGGAAATGACCTTGATCCTTGTCCATAATCCGTAATACTGTATTTATATACAGTACCTGGCGAGAAAGGCATTATGGACACTCTCTTTTCTTATCACCCAAAACAAGACATTGAATTACCTTTGTTTTTAGAACGCGTTGCCTGTGGTTTCCCCAGCCCGGCGCAGGATTATGTGGAGGATCGTCTCGATCTTAACCGGCTGGCAGTCAGACACCCCAGTGCGACCTATTTTATCAAGGTGAGTGGAGACTCCATGATTGGGGCGGGGATCGGCGACGGCGATCTGCTGGTGGTCGATCGTTCGTTAAATGCCGAACACGGGGATATCGTCGTGGCGTCGGTCGCCGGTGAGTTTACGGTGAAAGAGCTACAGACCCGTCCGGTTCTGAGACTTCTGCCGCATAATGCCCGCTATCAGCCGATTACCTTTCAGTCTGAAGAGGAGCTGCAGATCTTCGGCGTCGTCACCCACACGCTCAAAACGCATAAACATGTTCGCGCTGGTTGATGTGAATAGCTTTTACGCCTCCTGCGAGCGGGTCTTCCGCCCCGATCTGCAGGGGAAACCCATCGTGGTGGTGTCCAATAACGACGGCTGCATCATTTCGCTGTCGCGGGAGGCAAAGCAGTTCGGCATAAAAATGGGTGAGCCGTATTTTAAATTCAAAGAAAAGCTATATCCGTCAAAAGTTTACGTCTTTAGCTCGAACTATGCGCTGTATGCCGATCTCAGCAGTCGGGTCATGCAGACGCTGACCGATCTCGCCCCGGCAATAGAGATTTACTCCATCGATGAAGCGTTCGTGAACGTTTCAGGGGTCAGCCACTGCCTGTCGCTGGAAGCGTTCGGTCACCAGATGCGCACAGAGGTCTTTAAAAATACGGGCCTAACCGTTGGCGTCGGTATTGCCCCGACCAAAACCCTTGCAAAGCTGGCCAACTATGCGGCGAAACGCTGGGCCAGCACGGGCGGCGTGGTCGATCTCTCAGGCCGCGAGCGGCAGCGTAAGCTGCTGGAAAAGGTTCCGGTAGAGGAGGTGTGGGGCGTAGGGCGGCGCATCACGAAAAAGCTCAACGCTATGGGCATTACCACGGCGCTGGAGCTGGCGGAAGCGTCGTCCTGGGTCATCCGCAAACATTTCAACGTGGTACTGGAGCGGACGGCCCGCGAGCTGCGCGGTGAGCCCTGTCTTGATCTGGAGGAGTTCACCCCCACCAAGCAGCAAATCATCTGTAGCCGTTCGTTTGGACACCGTATTACCCAATATGAAGAGATGCACCAGGCCATTTGCGCCTACGCGGAACGCGCTGCGGAAAAACTGCGCGGCGAGCATCAATACTGTTGTTTTATCAGCGTGTTTGTGCGCACCAGCCCGCACGCGGATAACGAAATTTATTACGGCAATCAGGCTTCCGTCACCCTGATGACGCCTACCAATGACTCACGGGATATCATCCGCGCCGCCACGGAGGCGCTGGGGCGTATATGGCTCGACGGCTATCGCTATATGAAAGCCGGGGTCATGCTTGCGGACTTTTTCAGCAGCGGCGTCGCCCAGCTTAACTTGTTTGACGATAATCGCCTGCGCGCCAACAGCGCGGCGCTGATGGAAACGATCGACAGCCTGAATCATTCCGGCAAAGGGAAGATATGGTTTGCCGGGCAGGGTATTGAGAAATCCTGGGCGATGAAGCGTGAGATGCTGTCACCGGCCTATACGACGCGGTACGCCGATTTGCCGGTGGCGAAGTAGAAGATGGTTGCGTTATTTCTTTTGCGTCAACCAGGTTGCCGCAGCCGTCAGCACGCCAATCCACGGCATTTGGCCCGCTCCGGCCAGGAAGTTATGGCGATCGATCTCGTTATTTTTACGGATATCGGCAAGGCGGGTAAGCGCCTCTTTTTCATCCGCGGCGCCAATCTCCTCAAACTGTTTTTCAAACCCCTGAGCGATGAGCTGAGCGGCCGCATCGGTGTTTGCGCTCTCGATCGCAATGAGGTTCGGGCCTTTTTGGAAAAAACGGTAATCCGGCATAAGTGCTCCAGAAAGAGGAGGATACGGTAAAAACACTCTATTCCTGGCGGTTAAAAAATGCACGTCATTTACGGCGGAAACAATCAATTTTTCTTGAGTATTTCAGGCAGTAACTGCTCGATTACGCTGACGACCTTTCTGACGCGCTGTGGAATAAAGCGGGCGTCAGGGTAGACGGCATAGAGGAAGCGATCGGGTAACCGCCAGTCGGGCAGCACCGGTACCAGCGTGCCCGCCTGCAGCGCCCTGTCCACGAGCGGTCGCTGCATGCCGCCGATACCCATGCCGGATTCCAGCGCCTGCAGCAGCGCGTCGCTGGTGTTGGCTCGGAAAACAGTATTCACGTTGATCTCGACCGTTTCCTCGTCGGACATCAGGCGCAGGGGGGCATCCAGCGGAATACCGCTGAACCGTACGTGTGGCAGCGTCGCCAGCTCGCTGACGGCGTGTACCACCTGAAAACCGGGAGCGGCAAACAGCGCGGCTTCAATACGCGCCAGCACGCGAGCCGCGTGCGCCTGCGGAGGCTCACTGCCCAGCCGTATCGCGACATCCACGCCCTCCGTCACCAGATCGGCAAGGCGGTCATCCAGGGAAAGCATCAGCTGCAGTTCGGGATGCAGGTGCTGCAGCGCCAGCAGATGCGGCAAAAAAATCTGCCCCAGGCCGCTCGGCAACTGGACATGGACGCGTCCCTGAACGCGATGGTCGGCAGGATGTAAACGCCTCTCCGCTTCCCCCATGGCGTCCAGCACAAGCTGCATATCACGCCGGTAACGTTCACCCTGTTCGGTCAGCTTCATCGTACGCGTCGTACGGTGCAGCAGCACCACGCCAAGCTCATCCTCAAGCGCCGCGATCTGTTGACTGACGGCGGACTGCTTAATGCCGGTCTGACGGGCGGCCGCTGAAAACGAGCCCGCTTCAGCGACGCGTAGAAAGGTAGAAATGGCGGTGAGCTTATTATTCATTTAATGATTCTGCTTATAAGTGCCATCGGTTTCAGGGGATATCTCCAGAAAAAATAATAGATCACACTGCGTCTGTCACCCTTTGCGGAGAAACACCATGAATAAGATGCAGCAGCACAACGTCGCCCTGGTCGCGGGGGCCAGCGGCATTGTCGGCAGACAGCTGGTCAACACGCTCCTGCACCATCAGTGGGAAGTGATCGGCCTCAGTCGCCGCGAGGTAACCCATCCGGACGGCATTCCCATGGTGAACGTTGATTTACTGGATGCGCAGGACACCGCAAGGGCGCTGCACGCCCTGAACGGTATTACCCACATCTTTTACAGCGCCTGGGCGAACGCGGCGAACTGGACGGACATGGTTGAGCCGAACGTCACCATGCTGCGCAATCTGGTCAGCACCCTCGAAAAAACGGCACCTTTGCAGACGGTCAGCCTGATGCAGGGGTACAAAGTCTATGGTGCGCATCTGGGGCCGTTTAAAACCCCGGCGCGGGAAAGCGATCCCGGCGTGCCGGGTGCCGAATTTAACGCCGCGCAGCTCGCGTGGCTCAGCCAGTTTCAGCGGGGGAAAGACTGGCACTGGAATGCCATCAGGCCGGGCGTGGTGGGGAGCCCGGTACCGGGCAATGCCATGAACCTTGCGCTGAGCATCGCCCTGTACGCCTCCCTGTGCAGGGCGCAGGGTTTACCGCTGCGCTTCCCCGGTTCGGAACAGGCCTGGCACAGCATCGTCGACCATACCGACGCCGGGCTGCTGGCCGAGGCCACGGTGTGGGCCGCCGCGTCACCTGCGGCACAGAATCAGGCGTTCAACGTGAACAATGGCGATATCTGGCGCTGGAGCGAGCTGTGGCCGCGCATCGCACGCTGGTTTGAACTGGACTCTGCGCCGCCGGTGAGTCTGTCATTTCATCAGCTGTTTAACGACTATCGCGGCGTATGGCGCGAGCTTGCCGAAGAACGGCTGGCGGAAGCGGATATTTTGCAGCTGAGCGACGGGCATTTTGCCGATTTTGTCTTTGGCTGGAATTACGACATGTTTGGTGACGGGAGCAAGCTGCGCAGGGCGGGCTTCACGCAAATGCAGGCGACCGATGAGATGTTTTTCAGCCTGTTCGCGCAGCTGAGAGCCGCGCGGATTATTCCCTGATGAGCCGGGCGTCCTGGGGCAGGCCAGGACGCTGGGTGCTTACTCAACCGTTAACGCATTCACAACCTCGGCCACGCTTTTCACGCTGCGGATGTTCCCAATCCCCGTGCCGAGCGCGATATAGCCTTCATCGGTATTATCTTCCAGCATGCCCAGGCGCAGGCCCCGTAATCCTCCCATCGCCTTGCCCAGCGCGTCGTTGCTTGCGCCAGCTTTATCCATCGCCGCCAGTTTTTCCGCCAGCCTGCCGGGAAGAGCGCGGTAGTAATGGGGCACGGTGCGGAAAAGCAGTAAATCGAGACCGTTGGCGGCAACGATTTTCTCTTTGACCCCCTGCGGCACGCGGCTTTCTTCCGTGCTGATAAACACTGAACCGGCAAACACGCCTTCCGCGCCCAATGCATGCGCCGCTCTGGCGGTGCGACTGTCGGTAATGCCGCCCGCGGCCATTACCGGGATGTGCTTCACGGCATCGGCAATCAGCGGCACGATGGAAAAGGTGCCAAGCACCGTTGCGGGTAACGTCCCGCCCTCATCAAAACCGGTGGCGACGATAATGTCAGCCCCCATTTCTTCTGCGAGGCGGGTGTTCTCAGGCGTTGGGTTGATATCGCGGTAGATAATGGCGATACCCGCCTCTTTTAACTCGCGGAACAGCGCGGGAATAATGCTGCCTTCCCCGTAGCCCGTATACACCACGGCCCTGACGCCTTCGTCTTTCACCACCTGAAGAATAGGCCCTGTCCAGACGTCATTAACGGCCGTGGGGATCAGGTTCACGCCAAAGGGTTTTTCGGTCAGCCGTTTGGTTTTACGAATTTCTTCGCGCATTTTTTCGGCGGTCTCTTCCGGCGTGGAGACCGCGGTGTCGGCGGTTAAACCGGCATTGGGCCCCAGCACGCCGAGCCCTCCGGCATTGCTGACCGCTGCGACCAAGCGGGCATCGGTGAGCCAGGATAACGGCCCCTGAATAACAGGTTTTTCGATGCCCAGGATCTGACAAATACGGTTATTTTTCATAGCAGACTCTCCCTCACGTTTGAATGGGGAAGAGTGTAGGGCGGAGGATTGTTAGGAAAAATAGCCAAAAAGATTCATCACTGTTATAAAATTAATAACAATTATATTATTCTGCTCGCGGCAAAAGCATTCCTTATGCAAATAAACCTCTTTGAATCTATTCGAATTTTTATTGAAATTGTTGAGTCAGGCAGTCTTAGCCAGGCGGCGGAGAATCTGCAGATCCATCGTCCGGCAGTCACCAAAGCGTTACAGCTTCTGGAGCAGCACAGCGGCACCCGGCTACTGCAGCGCACAACGCGTCGGATTAGCCTGACCCCGGATGGGGAAGCCTTTTATCGCCGGAGTAAACCCCTGCTGGCGCAGGCGGACGAATTACTGGAGTCGTTTGGTACGGACCGGGCAATACACGGCCAGCTGCGTGTGGATATGCCGGTCTCTTTTGCCACGCTGCGGGTGATACCTAATCTGCCTGATTTTTATCGTCAGCATCCTGAGATCGACATCATTCTGAGCAGCTCTGACCGCCGTCGGGATATGCTGCGGGATGGCCTGGACTGCGTGCTGCGGGTGGGAGAGCTGGACGACGGCGAGTATATCGCGCGTAAAATCGGGAACATCAAAATCACGACCTGCGCCAGCCCGGCCTGGCTGGCAAAGCACGGTACGCCAGAAACGCCGGATGATTTACGCGAACATCAGGCCATCAACTGGATTAATAACCGCAGCAGACAAATTCATCCGTGGACGTTTACCACGCCGGAAGGCATCGCGGAAATTACCCTGCCCGGTAAGCTTGTCGTGGATAACTCCGAAGCTTACATCGCGGCAGGTCTGGCCGGACTGGGGTTAATGCAGGGGATGAATCTCTTTCTCCAGCCTTACATTGACCGCGGTCTTCTGGTTGAAGTCCTGCCGGACTATCGCTCGCCGGACCGCAAGCTGTCACTGCTCTATCCACACCGCCACCTCTCCCGCAAGGTGCGGGTCTTTACCGAGTGGCTGGAGAGTCTGGTGTGAAAGCGGCCAGCTCGTGACACAGCGCGCCAATCTGTTCTACGGCGTTCAGCAGGCGGGGCGTGGGTTCGTTTGCGCAGTTCAGCCGCAGAAAGTGCGTTAACTCTGCGGCAGGTGAAAACAGAGGGCCAGGGCTGACGCCAATACCCAGCGCCAGCGCGCGACGGTGCACCTCCAGCGCGTTGACCCGCTGAGGCAGTTCAACCCACAGCAGGAAACCGGCAGCGGGCACGTTAACGCGCGTACCGGGCGGAAAGCTCGCCTTGACCTGCGCCACGACGGCGCGAACGCCCTCTGCGATCCGGCGCTTCAGCCGCCGCAGATGGCGATCGTAGTCGCCGCTCGCCAGAACCTCGCTCGTCGCCGCTTCCAGCAGCGGGGCGCCAGCCCATTCTCCGGCCATGCGGGCCTGTAAGACCTGCGGGGAGTAGCGTCCGGCGGCGATCCAGCCGATTCGCCATCCGGGCGCAAGCGTTTTGGACAGGGAACTGCAGTAAATCACATTCCCGCTCTGGTCGAACGCCTTGCAGGCCGGAGGGCGTTGCCCCTCGCCGACCAGGTCACCGTAAACATCGTCCTCAATTAAAGGAATTTCAGCCTCTTCAAGCAGGGCAACCAGTTCCTGCTTGCGCGCGACGGGCATGCTGGCACCCAAAGGATTTTGCACCGTGGGCGAGGCCAGAACGGCCGCGGGGCGGTGGCAGCGAATGGCGTCCGCCAGCGGTTCCAGCAGCAGGCCTTCCACAGGGTCGGTGGAGATCGCTAACGCCTTCAGGCCTAAATCCTCCAGCAGCAGGAGCGTGCCAAAGTAGGCGGGCTGCTCAATCGCCACGACGTCACCCGGCTGGCACACGGCCCGAAGGGCCAGGCGCAGCGCCTGCGTCGCGCCTGCGGTAATAATGAGATCGTCCGCGCCGAACCGGGCTCCCCACTGGGCAGAGCGCGCGGCAATCTTGCTTCGCAAATCCCGCCTTCCCGGAGGCAGGCTGTAGCTCTGTCCATGCGCGTCCAGACGACGGCCCGCAGAGTGCAACGCCCGCTGCAGGGCATCTCCCGGCAGCCACGCGGGATCGGGCAGGGCGGCGCCCAGCGGGATCAGCCGGGCTTCTGCACTGCTGAACAGCGACCGGGCCACGGCGGACATTGTGACGGGGACCGGGCCCGGCGTGGAACGCGCGGGCTGGCTGGTCTGGCGGATGTAATAGCCTGAACGCGGGCGCGCAACGATCAGCCCTTCAGCCTCAAGGCAGCGAAGGGCCTCCAGCGCCGTCGGAAGGCTAACGCGCTCGCGTTCGGCCAGTTTGCGCGCGGAGATCATCCTGTCACCGGCGCGCAGCGCGCCGGACGTAATGGTAAGACGCAGCATATCCGCAATACGGCGATAGTGAGGAGCGGACTGGGACGGGGCAGACATGGGTAACTGTTCAGGCTAATTTTCGATAAAACTGACTATACAGCCAATGATGCGCGCCATCTATAGTGTCCGGCATGTTCAGGACAAGGAGGCATTATGCACAGCGATAACTTCAACATTTCCACCTATTTCAAACGCATAAACTACACCGGACCGGCGGGTGCCGATACGGCCACCCTGCATGCGCTGATGCGTCATCAGCTCTTTTCCGTTCCCTTTGAAAATCTGGACGTGCAGGCGGGCAAAGTTGTCTCGCTGGCGCCAGACGATATCGCCGATAAGGTGTTAACGCAGGGGCGCGGCGGCTACTGCTATGAGGTAAACGGGCTTTTTGCCATGGCGCTGGCGGCGTTAGGGATCCCTTACCGCTTCGTGGCGGCGCGCCCGATGTTCTACCCCGCGCGGCGGCCGAAAACCCACATGGCGATCGTCGCTGAGGTAGATAGCCGACAGTGGCTTTGCGACCTCGGGTTCGGCAGCTACGGCATTCGTGCGCCGATGGCGCTGGACACGCTTGATGTGGATATCACGCAGGATTTCGACACGTTTCGGCTAAGCCGCGGCGCGGAGGGTGAGTATCTGCTTGAGGCGAAGGTTGAGGGTGAATGGGCCCGGCAGTACGGCTTTGATCTCACCCCTCAGGAATGGATTGACTTCGTTCCGGCCAACTACCTTAACTCCACGCACCCGGATGCCATCTTTGTGCAGAAGCGGGTAGTGGTGCAGCACAGCCCGGAGGGACGCCAGATTTTACTGGGCGATATGCTGAAAACCATCACGGCGAACGGCACTGAAACGCGGCAGCTGGCGGAGGATGAAATCCGCCATGTCCTGAAAGACCTTTTTGGGCTGACCGCCGCGTAATCTGCCGGGAAACGATGGAGCCTCAGCGCAGCCCGTCTTCTGCGGCGTTGCGCTGAGTTCCCCACTGTAACAGCAGGCTAAACGACGCGGGTAACACGGTCAGCGTCACCAGCGTCGCGACCAGCAGCCCGCCGATAATCGCATAGGCCATTGGCCCCCAGAAGACCTGATGAGAGATCGGGATCATGCCCAGAATGGCGGCGCAGGCGGTCAGACAGATGGGTCTGGCCCGGTGCTCCGCGGCCGCCATAATCGCGGCATCGTTTGCCATTCCCTGAGCAAGATTGCTGTCAACCTCGCTAATCAGTATCACCGCGTTGCGCACGATCATCCCCGCCAGAGCGATGACGCCCAGCAGCGCGACAAACCCCATCGGCGTGCCGCCGGGCAGCATAGCCAGCACGATCCCCGGCAGGCCAAACGGGGCCATCAGGAGGGCCAGCAGCATCCGGGAATATCGCCGCAGCTGAAGCATCAGCAGCAACAGCATGAGGACCAGCGTTACCGGAAGAACGGTAAAGACGGAGCTGTTCCCCTTATCCGATTCGGCAACCGCGCCGCCTTCTTCAATGCTGTAACCTGCGGGCAGGCTCGCGCGCAGCTTGTCGACCGCCGGACGCAGCGCCGCGGATACCGCTTCAGCCTTCAGCCCCGGGGCAAGATCCGTTTGCACCGTGATAAAGGGCACGCGCTGCCGACGCCAGACGACCGGATCGTCCACGCCCCAGACCGGCGTCGCGACGGCGCTGAGCGGAATTTTTTTACCGTCATTCCCCTGAATCGTGAGCGAGGAGAGGGTGGCGGTGCTGTGACGTGCATCGTCCGTGGCCCGCAGCACCACGTCGACAAGGCGGTCGTTATCCCTGATGGAGGTGACAACGCTGCCGGACCAGACGGTGTTCAGCGTGCGGGCGAGGCTTTCTGACGATATTCCCGCCGCTCTGGCCGCCGTCTGATTCACCTTAAGGGTGATGACCCTCTCCGGCTCTCCGGCCGTCTGGTTAACGTCGCGTGAGAACGGGGACTGGCCAATCGCGTCCGTGAGACGGTTCGCCAACGCCCGGACCTGCAGATAATCTGGCCCGCTCACCCGGTATTTGATGGGCCAGCCGACGGGCGGCCCCAGCTCAAGGGGCGACACGCGCGTGATGATGTCGCTAAACTGCGTCGCCAGGATCCTGTTGAGCCGAGCATGCAGACGATCCCGCGCCTCAAGATCCTTAGCCACCACGACCATCTGGGCGATGTTTTCATTTTCCAGCAGCACGTCCATCGGCAGGTAAAAACGGATGGCTCCCGACCCGACGTACGTCGAATAGCGATCGATGTTGCCGTTGCCTGCCAGCGCCTTTTCCAGCTTTTCCACCTCTCTTAACGTTTCCGGCTGCGACGCGTTGGCCGGAAGCGTCAGGCTGACCAGCAGCTCTGGCCGGTCCGAAGCGGGGAAAAACTCGCCCTGCATAAACGTCGTGCCGTACGCTGACAGCCCCAGCGCGGCAAGCGCAATCAGCACGGTAGCGAGCCGGTGGCGCAGTGCCAGGCGTAAAAGGCGCCCGTACCTGCGCGCGATCCTGCCGGGGCCTGCCGCGTGATGTCTGACTTTTTCCGGCAGCAGCCACGTGCCCGTCAGCGGCGAAAACAGGATCGCGACAGCCCAGGAGCAGAGCAGGGCAATGAGCACCACCGCAAACAGGGAAAAACAGTATTCACCGGCGCTGGAGGCCGCAAAACCAACGGGAATAAAGCCGGCAATCATCACCAGAGTACCGGTGAGCATCGGGAAGGCCGTCGTTTTGAACGCATGCGTGGCCGCGTGCCGACGGGAATCCCCCGCTTCCAGCCGGGAGACCATCGTTTCGACGGCGATCATCGCGTCATCCACCAGCAGGCCCAGGGCAATGATCAGCGCCCCGAGCGAGATACGCTGAAGGCCAATACCGGCGAGCATCATGCCGGCAAACGTCATGGCGAGCACCAGCGGAATGGCCGTCGCCACCACCAGCCCGGCCCGTAACCCCAGCGAGACAAATGAAACCGCCAGCACGATAACAACGGCTTCGATAAGCACCCGGATAAACCCGCTTACCGCGTCACTGACCACCGCTGACTGATCGGCGACTTTCACCATCTCGATACCGTGCGGCAGCCCGGCGCTGAGGGCCGCCATTCTGGCATTCAGCGCAGCGCCGAAACGCAGCATGTTGCCCGTTGGCGCCATCGACACCGCCAGCCCGATAGCCGGTTTGCCGTTCACCCGGTAGGCCGGGGCCGGTGGCTCGGCGATTTCCCGGGTGACGGTGGCAATGTCGGTCAGCGGAATATAGCGATTGTTCACGTGCAGCGTGACGGCGCGTAAGCTCTCTTCGGTCGTGAGCGCTCCGCTGACCTTGATCGCCATGTTCTCTTTTTCGGTACGCATCGTTCCTGCCGGGACAACCGCATTTTGCGCCCGGAGGGCGTCGGCGACCGCCTGAATATCGAGCCCCATCCCGGCCAGGCGCGCCGGAGAAAAGGCGAGAACCCACTGCTCCTGCTGTTCGCCCAGCAGGGTGGTTTTGCCTATATCCGGCAGGGACATCAGCTCGCGCCGTATTGTCTCTGCGCGATCCCGCACCTCCCGCAGGGTAAAACCTTCGGGAATAAAGGCGTAAATTGTGCCGAACGTGTCGTCAAATTCGTCGTCCACGGCAGGGCCCTGCACCCCTTCGGGCAGGGACGGCGCGATGTCCTGCATTTTTTTGCGAACCTGATACCAGATATCCGGCACGCGTTGCGGGGGCGTATCGTCACGGAGGTTGACGTGGATAACGGTGCGTCCGGCCCGGGTTTCACTTTCGAGATAGTCCAGCCAGGGCGTTTCCTGCAGCTTTTTTTCAAGCGTATCGGTCAGCAGGCGGGTGGTATCCGTCACGGAGGCTCCCGGCCACTGCGCGGAGACGACGGCCGTTTTAATGGTAAAAGCCGGATCTTCGTTACGCGGCAGCTTCTCATAGCAGAACACGCCCATCGCAATTACCAGCAGCATGAAAAAGCTGACCATCTGCTGGTTCTTCAGCGCCCAGGCGGAGAGGTTAAATTTGGCTTCCGGTAATGTGTTCATGGCTGAACCTCTCCGGCAACCACCGGCTCGCCGGACCGCAATGTGCTCACGCCCGCCGTAATCACCCTGTCGCCCGGCTCAAGGCCGGAGGCAATCATGACGGAGGTGGCCGTATAGCTCGCGGGCACCACCGCGCGCAGCTGCGCCCGCGACTGCGGGGTAATCACAAAAACGGCCGGTTTGTCGCCGACGCGGGTCAGCGCCGAGGCGGGAAGGGTGTAGCCGCGCGGGGCAGACGATGGCAACGTGACGGTAACGCTGGCGCCCAGCGCCATGGCCGCCGGCGGGTTTTGCAGGGTGGCCCTGACGCGCCAGGTGCGGGTCTGAGGATCGGCCTGCGGCGTGATATCCCGCAGCGCGGCAGACGCCTGTACCGACGGGTCGCTGAGGAGGGAAACCCGCAACTCCGCCTTATCCAGAGGCGGGATCGCATCCGGAGTGGCAATATCAAACGCCACGTCGCGGGCTTCACCCGTTGCCAGCGTCAGCACGGACTGACCGTCGCTGACAACCTGCCCCGCAGAAGCGTTCACGGCCGTGATGACGCCCGCCTGCGGCGCGATCAGGCGCGTCCAGCCGAGGCTTTCACGGGCATTTCGCCACGCGGCCTCGCTGCTTTTTAAGCGCGCGCGGGCGACAAGCCAGTCCGCACGGGCGCTGTCGAGCTGCGTGCGGGCTATCGCGCCCGTTGGCATGAGCTTTTGCATTCGACTGACGTTAAGCGCGGCGACCTGCGCCGAGGCTTTGGCGCCTTCATAGTCGGCCGCCGCGCCGTCGAGCTGGTTTTGCCCGGTCGCGTTGTCAAGCGTGGCCAGCAGCTGTCCGGCAGTGACCCGGTCGCCAATATCAACGCTGCGCGTCAGTATCCGGCCCCCGGTCCGAAAGCTCAGGGGCGTTTCATCGCGGGCATGGATCTCACCGGTTCTTTCCAGCGCGGGAAGGGTCTGGGCGGCCCCGACGACGACGTAGCGTACCGCTCGCGCCGGGTCAGGCTTATTTTCGTGTTTATCACCGCAGCCGGTCAGCGGAAAAATCGCCAGCGCAAGCAGGGCCAGGGGAAGAAAATGCAGCCAGGAAAGGGTGCGCGCCACGCCGTACAAATGATGCAGGCAGTGGCGGAGGGAGAGAAAAAATTCGTCTGACATAACGCCGCTCCATAAAGGGAATGGCGTTATTAAATGCGCGCTACGTCGAGAAAGATTCGATGTTCTGTCAAGGCTTTATCAAGAGTGAAGATTTTCATTACCGGACGGATGCCAGGGCAATAAAATGCGCACGGCGAGGCCGCCGGTTTCCGGTAATGACGCGCTAATCTCACCCCCATGCGCCTCGCAAATCGCCCGGGCGATGGATAAACCGAGGCCGCTGCCGCCGGAATGCCGCGCGCGGGACTGCTCCTCGCGGCTAAAGCGTTTAAACATTTCCGGTAAAAACTGGGGCGAGACGCCCGGCCCGTCATCGGTAAATTCGAGGGTGTAGCGCCCGCTGGCGTAGTGCAGCGCCACCTCGAGGTGGCCGCCCTCGCGCCCGTAACGTAGCGCATTTTCCATGAGGATGGTAACGACCTGTCCAAGACGGAACGCATCGCCTCTGAAGGGGCTGGTGCGCGGGTTGCGAAGCGTTATCCGAAAATGATGCGCGTCAGCCTCGGGCATGATCCAGGCAGCCCGCTCCTGAATCAGCTCATCCAGACAGAACGGCTGGTCCTCCAGCACGAGGTTACCCGCGTCGGCGAGCGAGAGAAGGTGAAGCTCATCGGTGAGGCGGTTGAGGTGCTGGAGCTGTTTCATCACCATGCCGAGCTGCGCCGGGCTGGCGTCAAACACGCCGTCTAACATGCCCTGCAGACGCCCGATGGCGGCCGTCAGGGGCGAGCGCAGCTCGTGCGCCATCGCAACGTGCGAGGCGCGGAGCTCTTTTTCATAGCGGGCGAGCTGTCCCGTCATGGAGTTAAAGTCGGTCGCAAAGCTGACCATTTCAGCCGGCGCATCCTTGATAAGTTCCGCCTGGCGGCCAAACTGCCCGTCGGCAACATCCTTTGCCGCATCGCGAAGGCGGCTGAACTGCAGCGCCAGCGGCCGGGCGTGTTTGAGCCCCATCACCACGATAAACGGGATCATCACCAGCACCAGCAGGGCCACCGTGGCCCAGTCGGCTGAGGCGATAGATGGCGTGGAATAGCTCAGTCCCCACCAGGTGTCCACAATCGAGTGGAAGCGGGCCGGATTGGCCTGCGGGTTCTGGCTGAGCGTCAGAAACTCCTGCCGGACCGCCGCTGGCATTTTGCCCATTATCCAGTAGTTCTGTACCGCATAGCGCAGCCACATGCAGGTGGCAATGACGATCACGCTGCCGATAGCCAGCGCCAGGATGCGCGCGCAAATCCAGCGCCACAGAGAGGAGTGCTGATTTTTAATCATGGCTGTCTGAACCTGTAACCCACGCCGCGAACGTTGATCAGCACGCCGGAGATCCCCGCCGCTTCCAGTTTTTTACGCAGGTTATAAATATGGGTGTCCACCACGCGCTCCAGCGCCTCGCTTTCCGGCAGACAGTGCTCCAGTAAATACTGGCGGGAGAACGGGTGCGCCGGAGAACGCAGCAGCGTTGCCAGAAGCGAGAATTCCGTTGGCGTAAGATCGAGCATCACGGGCGCGTCGCCGCCGTTATCCACGCTCGCCACAATGGCGGCAACGTCCACCTCGAGCGTTTGCCAGCGAAGGATCGCTTCGTCCGTCTCTTTTTTACTGCTGCGCCGCAGCACCGCCTGCACCCGAGCCACCACTTCCCCCGGATGATAAGGCTTCACAACGTAATCATCGGCACCGTACCGCAGGGCACCAATGCGGTCCGGGGTATCCCCCATGGCCGTGACCATGATCACCGGCACATCGCTTTTACGACGCAGGCCAGCCAGCACCTCGGTGCCGTTAAGCCCCGGCAGCATCACGTCCAGCAGGATGAGGTCGGGCTTCCACCGCTGCGCCATATCCAGCCCGGAATGACCGTCTCCGGTAATGGTCACGTCGTAATTTTCCCGCCGTAAATAGGCCTCGAGCACGCCGGCCGCATCGGCGTCATCTTCAATAATCAGCACTCTTCTGGACAACATCCGTTCACCTTGACCATTTCTTAACACTATCCCGACGATTCATTGATTCAGCCAAATCATACTGCGCCAACGTTGTGTGGCCGCCCCCGTATCAGGAGGCGCCAGCGTCCGTATGGAGAGCAGTATGATAGCGATAAAAAAAGTCCTGTATATGTCCGTCCCGCTTCTGATGGCCGTGGCTTCCGGCGCGCAGGCGGATGATGGCTCCGCGTCCGATTCCTTAACCGTCGGGCTGGGGGGACAGTATGCCCCACGTTACTCAGGCTCAGACAAGCAGGTGTGGCAGGTGGTTCCGGTGCTGCAGGGTCGTAAAGGCGCTTTCTTTATTGATGCGCAAAAAGGGGTGGGATATGACCTGCAAAACGACAGCGGCTGGTATTTTGAACACACGCTGGGCTACGACTTCGGAAGGGCTGATAAAAATTCTGGCTGGCGTGAGGGCGCAAACAATCTGAAAGGGATGGGGGACATTGATGCCACCCTGAATACCGGCCTTGCCGTCGGCTGGCAGGCCGCGCCATGGCTGAGTATGGAAGGCAAAGCGACGCTGCCGTTAACGGACAGCCAGGGGGGAAGCTATCAGGCTTCCGTTACGCTAATCCCGGTACAAAATAATCAGGACACGGTCGCCTTTCAGTCTGCGGCCCTGTTTGGCGACAGCCGTTATCTGAATACCTGGTATGGGGTCAGCGAGCAGCAGAGCCGCCGCACCGGCTATCGCCGCTATGCTGCGACGGGTGGATTCTATGGCGTCGACACCAGCCTGACCTGGAGCCATCAGTTCGATGCTCACTGGGGGACGGTGCTGAGCGCGGACTATACCTGGCTGGGCGCTCGTGCGAATAACAGCCCGATCGTGATGCGGCGCAATGAGGGGGCTGCAACCGCCGCTATCACCTGGACATTTTAAATTCGAGAAGCACGAGGGGACGAGAGGATTATTTCTTCTTATCCATCATCGCTTTTAAATCGGCAAACGGGTTAAACGTGGCGACGCCTACGTCTTTTTGCGCGTCTTCCCCGGCGACCACGGTGGTGCCGTACTGATCCGCTTCGGTGTATTTCGAATGTTCGTGGTCGTGGCAAAACAGGCACAACAGCTCCCAGTTGCTGCCATCTTCCGGGTTGTTGGTATGGTCGTGATCGATATGATGAACCGTGAGTTCACGCAGATTGGAATAGACAAACTCGCGCGAGCAGCGTCCACACACCCATGGATAGATTTTTAATGCTTTTTCGCGATAGCCGCTTTCCAGCCGCGCGTAGTTTTTGGGGATCAAAGCCATTGCCGGTTTTACCTGTGATAAAAATAGTGTGCCAATATAGCCCATCGGGTGCCGTAAAGGTAAACGCCATTGCTCCGTTAGAGTGAAAATGCGCCTTCAAGCGTAATCACACATTTTCCCCCTACGCGAACCACCGCCTTTCCTGACGAGGCATCGTATCCCGCGAACAGCACGCTTGCTCGCCCCATATCAACGCCCTGACTGACGTTAAGGTTAAGCGTCGTTTTATTGCGGTGCAACGCCAGCAGCGCCGTTGTAGCGGCGGTCGCGCTACCTGTTGCAGGATCTTCTGTCATGCGGGGAGTAAACATGCGGGCCTGCACATCGTGAGGTTCATCGGGATCCGTATCCAGGGTATAGGCATAGAGGGAAACCGCGCCATCCAGCGGTAACGTTGCGCGAAAACCCTGTAAATTCGGCACGCACCGACGAAGCGCCTCGCGAGAAGCCAGCTCGGCTATCAGGAAGGGCAGACCTACCGACGCGACAACAGGCATATGTACCGCGGTACGGATATCTTCTGCGTTCAGGGATAAGCAGGCAGCCACGCTTTCCGGGCTTACTTCAGAGCGGCAGGAGAGTGCCTCAGGCACCAGGAGTTCTGCGCCAGTCACGGTATCGTTGTCACGCAGCAGGCGTACTGGCACCAGACCGGCTATTTCCTCGAAGTGCAGCGTTTCAGGCAGGGGCTGATGATTCATCGCGGCGTGATAGGCCAGCACGTACGCAGTTCCAACATTCGGGTGCCCGGCGAAGGGGATCTCGCGCGAGGGCGTAAAAATTCGCACGCGTGCCGTACTGGAGGGATTGTCTGGCGGCAGAACGAACGTGGTTTCGCTGTAGCCAAATTCAACGGCGACCTGCTGCATTTGTGCTTTGCTCATACCCTCCGCATCGAGTACGACGGCGACAGGGTTACCCTGAAACGGGGTGTCAGTAAAAACATCCGCAACAACATAGCGTCTCTTCATTTTCTGTCCGGTGTAAAAATCCTGACATAGAGTAGTAACGTTAAATCAAACCGATAACCAGCCGTTTTTTACCTGACGGACCTGAAAAAAATTCAATCAATTTATTTGAATTATTCCGTTAAATAAACGGCATTTATTATTACCGGGTAATGCGTAAAGTGTATAGGACGCAAAGCATTCTCAGGACACATGGTTATGAAAAAGATCGGGTTTTTATCCTTTGGTCACTGGACGCCTTCGCCGCAGTCCGGCACGCGCTCGGCGGCAGACACGCTGCTGCAGTCCATTGATTTAGCCGTGGCGGCTGAAGAGCTGGGGGCAGACGGCGCCTATTTCCGCGTGCACCATTTCGCCCGACAGCTGAGCTCGCCGTTTCCTCTGCTGGCGGCCATTGGCGCAAAAACGAAAACCATCGAAATCGGTACCGGCGTAATTGATATGCGCTATGAAAATCCGATGTACATGGCCGAAGACGCGGGCGCGGCGGATCTGATTTCCGGCGGTCGTTTGCAGCTTGGCATCAGCCGCGGCTCGCCGGAGCAGGTCATTGATGGCTGGCGCCATTTCGGCTATGTCCCGCAGGAAGGGGAAAACGAATCGGACATGGCGCGCCGTCATACCGAGGTGCTGCTTGAGGTGCTGCGCGGTGAAGGGTTTGCCAAACCCAATCCGCAGCCTATGTTCCCGAATCCGCCGGGGCTGCTGCGTCTGGAGCCGTATTCTGAAGGGCTACGCGAGCGTATCTGGTGGGGCGCTGGTTCCAATGCGACGGCCGTATGGGCCGCAAAGCTGGGAATGAACCTGCAAAGTTCAACCCTGAAGGACGATGAAACCGGCGAGCCGTTCCATATTCAGCAGGCAAAACAGATCCGCGCGTACCGTCAGGCCTGGAAAGAGGCAGGGCATATGCGCCAGCCGCGGGTGTCGGTCAGCCGCAGCATTTTTGCGCTAATGGACGACCGCGACCGGATGTATTTCGGTGCCAGCCGCAACGACAGCGATAGCGTGGGCTACCTTGATGAGAAAACGCGCGCGATCTTCGGGCGCAGCTATGCGGCGGAGCCGGACAAGCTGATTGAACAGCTGAAAAAGGACGACGCGATTGCCGAAGCCGATACGTTATTACTGACCGTGCCGAACCAGCTGGGTGTGGATTACAATGCGCACGTGATTGAATCCATTCTCAAACACGTCGCACCGGCAATGGGCTGGCGCGAGTAGTTGGCACGCAGGGATAGCGCGTGGCGTGATTCTCAATCTGTAACTATCCGGGCGCTTATCGCGAAGACAGGAGGGGCAATACGTCCCTCCTGTCAGCGCTATTTATGGCTCATATCGCTCAGCAGCACGGCGATAGTTTGCCCGCCCGCCGTCTGTTCCAGACCAATCTTGACGATAATGGTCAGCGGGACGGAGAGCAGCATCCCAACGGGCCCGAGAAGCCAGCCCCAGAAAATCAGGGACAAAAAGACCACCAGCGTGGAGAGTCCCAGCCCCCGACCCATCATGCGTGGCTCAAGAATATTACCGAACACCAGGTTGATGACCAGATAGCCGGCCAGCAGGATCAGCGCGTCATAAAGCCCGCTGAAAACCAGCACCTGAAGGATAGGGGGGATCGCCGCCAGCACGGAGCCGATGTTGGGAATGTAGTTAAGCGCAAACGCCAGTAACCCCCAGACAAACGCAAAGCGAACGTCCAGCGCAAGAAGCATTCCCCAGACAACACCGCCCGTGACCAGGCTAATCGCCGTTTTCAGCACCAGATAGCGGGAGACGCTGTCCAGCGCGCGTTGAATCGCTCCCATTCCTTCAACCGGACGGACCATCATCTGCTGCAGCTTTGCCGGCAGCTGCGGCACCTCCAGCAGCATAAACACCACAGTTAAAAACAGCAGGAAAATGGAGGTCATGGCATTGGAAAGCTGCGCCAGCAGGCTGGTGACGATCGTCATGGCCGCGTTGGGGTCGATATATTTCAGGAGTTCCTCAACCGAGACTTCGATGCCCGCGCGCTGCAGCCAGGGTTCCAGCTGCAGCAGCGGTATCGCCAGCGAAGAGCGGTACTTCGGCAGCGTTCGCGCCAGTTCATTGAGCGAGGTCCCCAGATACGCCACCAGCAAGACCATCGCCACAATGATGATGCTGATAAGCAGCGTTATCGCCAGCACGCGCGGGATGCGTAGCCGCGTCATGCGCTGCACCAGCGGGTTAAGGATCACCGCAACAAACAGGGCCAGAATAAAAGGCACAATAATGTCGGCGGCAAAACGAACGCCCGTCAGTATGATCACCAGCATGCCCAGCATGATGACAATTTTTAACCCGTTCAGGGTAATAATGGGTTTAGCCATGGTGACTCCGAATTTTTCTTTATATTTATAATAAAGGTGAAAGGCGTTGCAATAAACTAACCAAAATCAAACGGTATGGGTAAAGAATTGCAAAGACTTTGAGTAAAATCCTGGCTTATGGTACAAATCTGGTGTGTTTAACTACCGAGGACAATTTTCATCCGCAAAGACGAGAAGCAACAACGCGGATAATTGTAATTTTATGGACAATATGTTCAGGACGTACTCTTCAAACAATACCGCTGTATACTCCACTTCTTTCTGCCTGCTTTCTGGTGAGCAACACTGGCGCACCGCACTATAGTCACGTCTTCTGCCTGAGCTGGCGCTAAGCGCTTAGCTATTTGATTTCAATTCGTATTTTTTTGGTTTGCTGCACGCAGCGAGCCATGATGGATTATATTCTCAAGCAGGAGAAAAACATGTTTTACTGGATCCTATTAGCGCTGGCTATCATCGCTGAAATTACCGGCACGCTGTCTATGAAATGGGCAAGCGTCAGCGATGGCAACACCGGTTTTATTTTGATGCTGGTGATGATTTCGCTTTCTTATATTTTCCTCTCGTTTGCGGTGAAAAAAATTGCGCTGGGCGTCGCGTATGCACTGTGGGAAGGGATCGGTATTTTGTTGATTACGCTGTTCAGCGTGCTGATATTTGACGAAACATTAACAACAATGAAGGTCGCCGGATTAACGACGCTGGTCGCGGGTATTGTGCTGATTAAATCGGGTACCCGTAAACCTGGCAAACAGCAGAAGGAGCAGAACCATGCAACAGTTTGAGTGGGTTCATGCGGCCTGGCTGGGGCTCGCCATCGTGCTGGAAATCCTGGCGAACGTTCTGCTGAAATTCTCGGATGGTTTTCGCCGTAAACTCTACGGCCTGATGTCGATTGCCGCGGTTCTGGGGGCGTTCAGCGCGCTGTCTCAGGCGGTAAAAGGGATCGATCTTTCGGTGGCCTATGCGCTGTGGGGCGGTTTTGGTATCGCCGCTACCCTGGCCGCTGGCTGGGTACTCTTCGGCCAGCGCTTAAACAACAAGGGCTGGATGGGGCTCATCTTGCTGCTTGCCGGCATGATCATGATAAAACTCGCCTGACAGACCTCTCGCCATGATTTACAGGCAGCGAAATTCGCTGCCTGTATTACGCTTAGAAAAGCAAAACATGAAGAGGATGGCTGATGTATCGCACATTAAGCTGGCGCAATATTCCCAATGCGAGAACGTTGTTTGCCCTGGTCTTCATGGCGGGCATCGGCTTAATCATCTCCATCGTCGCACTGCTCTATCTATCCCTGCATCTTATCAGCACCAAAACCAACGAAATTGATGAACACCGCACGGCGCTTTCCGTGCAGGGGTCTATTCAGACATCGGTTAACCGCGTCTCCTCTCTGGTGCTTGATAACGCCGTCTGGGACGATGCGGTGCGGGAGGCCTACCGTCCCACGCTCGATACCGACTGGTTGTACAACACCTGGGGTACTGGCTTTAAAATCAATAACCTCTATGACGGCACCTTCGTGCTGGATGAGCATTTCAACGTCCTCTGGGGATCGTTTCAAAGCCGGCCCTTTAACGAAAAAAACCTCGACTTCTTTGGTAAAGGCCTCAAAGCGCTTATCGACCAGCACGGGCGCGAGCTTGCGGGCGAAAAAAATATCTATGCGGGGATCAGCCAGACGCGCAACGGCGTGGCCTTTGTCGGCATTGGGCTGATTCGCCCGATGGTCGGCAGCTTACAGGTCCACGACGGAACGCGCCGCTATCTGGTGATTACCCGCCATCTGAACGCCAGAATATTATCCGACCTGGGCGGCACCTTTCAGATCGATAACCTCCATTTTACCCCTGGCAAAATCAACGATCGCAGTATGCCGCTGCACAGTGCGGCAGGGGAGTTAGTCGGATATCTGAACTGGCAGGCGCGGCTCCCGGGCGCACAGGCCGCCCGGGCGGCATCGTCTGATATCAGGCAGATTGTGGTGCTGGTGTCGGGGCTGATTCTGCTCTTCATTCTGGTGAGCAGCGTGGGGCTGTACAAACTCGCGCGCGGCGAAAGCCAGGCGCGTCTGGTCGCAAGAACGGACTGGCTAAGCCATCTGCCGAACCGGCGCGCGCTTATAGAAACGCTTGATCGGGTGCGTTTACGCGGCGATACCGACGTCAAAAGCGTGGTGTTTATCGATCTGGACGGTTTTAAAGATGTGAATGACATCTACGGCCACAGCGTGGGTGACGACCTCATCGTGGCGATAGCAAAAACGCTGAATGAACGCGTGCCGCCGGGCGGGATGCTGGCGCGCATGGGCGGGGATGAGTTTGCCATGACCATCGGTGGAGATGATGCAGAGGCGCAGGCTACCGCCTTTGCCGTTTCCGTGCTGGATTTTCTCACCACCCCGGTTCAGCTGGGGGAACGCACCATCCATATCGGTGCCAGCATCGGCATCGCCAGCGGAACCCTGACCGAATGCAACAGTTCCGAACTGTTTCGCCGTGCCGATATTGCCATGTATCACGCCAAAATGAGCGGGAAAGGGCGTATTACCCACTACGACGCGGAGCTGAATAGCGTCCGGGAACGCAAGCTGGCGATTGAAAATCAGATCCGCAGCGGTCTGGAGCGCGATGAGTTTGAGGTCTGGTATCAGCCGATCGTTGACGCCCGCAGTCAGACAATGAGCAGCGTCGAAGCGCTGGTCCGCTGGCCACGTCGCCCGGAGGGGCCGCTGGGTCCGGATACCTTTATCGCCATTGCGGAGACCAGCGGTCTGATTTACAAGCTGGGTCAGTTCGTATTGCAGCGAGCATGTGAGGATCTACAGCCGTACGGTGAATTAAAGCTCTCCGTGAATATCTCCCCCGCGCAATTTCGCGATCCTGCCTTCGAAGAAAAAGTGGCCAGCGTGCTGGAGAGCACCCGTTTCCCGGCCAACCGGCTGCAGCTTGAGGTTACGGAGTCGTATGTACTGGAAAATCCGGAGCGAGCCCGCATGGCGATAGCGAATCTTAAAGCGCTGGGTACGGCGGTGGCGCTGGATGACTTTGGCACCGGCTATTCCAGCATTGGCTATTTGCGGCGTTTTAACTTCGACACCATCAAGATTGATAAATCCCTGGCCGGGCTGATGGATAACGATGAACAGGCGGCCGCGCTGGTGAGCGGTACGGTGCGGATCGCCAATGCGCTGGGCATGGCGGTGGTGGCAGAAGGGGTGGAAACCGAGAAGCAAATGAAACTGCTGCGGCTGGCTGGCTGCGATCAACTGCAGGGTTTTTGGTTCAGCCAGCCGATGCCAATTGAGTCAATCAAAGCGTTACGTAAGGTCAGGCGCTGCTGATTTACTGCTGCGCCAGCGCTTCCAGCTGGTCGCGGAAACCGGTAACGGACAAGGCGCGGTTATCGGCGCGCCACCGGTCTTTTGCCGCCGGGGCAGAGCTCTGGACACCAATCAACTGCCAGCCATTGTCGGTTTTCAGCATCAGCGGCGAACCACTGTCACCCGGCAACGTATCGCACTGATGCGAGAGTACGCTGGTTTGCGCCCAGCCCGTCACAATACAGTCGCTGTGCGTATAAAGCGTATCCAGATGATCGACAGGATAGCCTGACTGCGTCACCTTTCGGTCGGCGGCTTTCAGCGCGGCGGTGAGAGCGGCCTTGTCGCCGTCAAATAACGGCAGCGGCGTAATGCCCGAAGGCGGGTAGCGTAAAACGATCAGGCCAAAGTCCCATGAGGCGGCCGCCGGTGGCACGATCCAGCCGTCGCCATCCGGCTTCAGGCGTTTGCCGAGAGACGGATCGACCCGTCCTTCAATGCCGTGGATTTCATAGCGCCAGGTCCCTTTTTGCGACACAAACCGCAAGGCAACCGCTTTATCCGGCTTGCCGTTTGGCGGCGTTAACAGGCAGTGGCCTGCCGTCAGGGCAAGCTGCGGGGTGATCAGCGTCGCGGTGCATAAGTTACCGCTGGCGGTTTCCAGTTGACCTATAGCATCCCAGGGGGCCTGGGTGGGATCGGCGACGCGCGTACGATCGTCATGACCGAAAAAAAGCGTCTTTAGCTCTTTCGCGCTAATGGTGTCATCACCGCCATCATCCGCATGTGAGAATCCAGAAAAAACACCAAACGTTCCCAGTAACAACACAACAGATTTACGCATATCACACTCTGGTGGGGGTAATTATGATTATTAAAAGTGAACCCTATGAAAATACTATAGACGGGACAGCGCTAAAGTGGGAGTAAAATCAGCGTGCTACAATCAGGAAAGATAAAAATGGCTGGCGATGAGCGCGCATAAAATAAGCAGGATAAGAATCAGCTCAAACCGATAGCGTCGCAGCATACGCCCTCCGGAAATAAAAAAACGGCGCGGAACCTGTTCCGGTTCAGCGCCGGTTTACCAACGTGCCCCGAAGGGCACGGTTAAGCTTGTACTCTTACGCAGCTGGCTGTGCAGCTGGTTTAGCAGCTTCGTGTTTTACTGCTTTTTTGTGATGCTTTTTAGCAGCCTGAGCTTTCTGTTCTACAGCCGGTTTGGTCGCTTTTTTGTGGTGCTTTTTAGCAGCCTGCGCTTTCTGCTCTACAGCCGGTTTGGTCGCTTTTTTGTGGTGCTTTTTAGCAGCTTGCGCTTTCTGCTCTACAGCCGGTTTAGCGGCTTTTTTGTGGTGCTTTTTAGCAGCCTGCGCTTTCTGTTCTACAGCCGGTTTAGCGGCTTTCTTGTGGTGCTTTTTGGCAGCCTGAGCTTTCTGCTCGGTTGGTGCTGCGGTTGCTGGCGCAGCGGCTTCTTTTTTCACTGCAGCTTTGTGATGTTTCTTATGGTGAACCGCTTTTGCTGGCGCAGCGGTGGTGGTTGCTGCAGGCGCGGCAGCCGGTGCAGCAGTTGCGGTAGTGTCAGCAGCAAATGCAGCAGAAGACAGACCCATAGCAGCGGCAACAACCAGAGCTAATACTTTATTCATTCTCATACCCTCGAATTTGGTTTTTCATTTAACCCCACTGCGGGGCCGTTGAAATAACTATATCCCTGTAAATTCGAGGTTTCCGTGAGTGATTGGTATCAGCGTGTAACGGAATGTACAGCGGGGAGGAAAGTGTACGAACAGGCCAAACGCCGCTGCTCGTACGGGCCTCTGTTATTTGTTCAGTGTGGCCAGAATAGCCGCCGGAGACTGACTGCCTATAATCGTCCGTGATTCAGGCTCGATCACCACCATTACCGGGGTGATGCTAATGCCCAGTCGTTCTGCCAGTGCAGATTGCCGCGCGATCAGATCGGAACAGGCTGTGGTGGTGTCGTTATCCGGTAAAAATCCCGCCATCGCTTGTTGCAGGCTTTTGACCTTATCGGTTGAACACCAGACGCGCCCCATATCTTCAATCACCGAATCGCGAATGGCGTTGGGCGCAACGGTCAGAAACGACATCGTCAAACCGGCATCCGTATATTGCTTAACGCTTTTCACTACGTTGCTGCAGTAAATGCACTGGTTATCAATAAACACCAGCAGCTTATATTTTTCAGCAGGAGCCTGAAACGTGATGGGCTGGAGGTCTGCAAGAGAGCGGGTAATATCGTTGAACGCGTCTTGCGGGGTAGTATCCGTGGCTGCGAAAGTACTTAAACTGGTCGCACACAGAATGGCTAACATCGTTTTCATTATGCCTTTCATCATTCATCCCTTTATTTTTTTAATCCTGACCTGATGGCAGTCTAATTGTGTCGGAAGGACACGCATTCATACACCCGACACATTCATGACAACATGTGCTAAATCATATTCTTATTGAAAAGGGTGAGAAGAGTGCCGGAGCAGGCTCCGGCAGAGGGATTAAAGATAACGGGAGGTCAGATGTTCGCGGAAGTAACGGATATTCAGATCTTCGCCCGTCGCCAGGGTGATTAATTGCGACGTGCTGAAACGGCTGCCGTGCTGCCAGATGTTCTGACGCAGCCACTCAAAGAGTGCGGAAAAATCGCCTTCAGCGATGGAGGTCTGCAGACCCGGCAGTGCGGTTCGGGCGGCATGGAACAGCTGCGCGGCGTACATAGCGCCAAGGGTGTATGACGGGAAGTAACCAAAACCGCCGTCGGTCCAGTGGATGTCCTGCATACAGCCGTTGCGGTAGTTGTCTTTGGTGGATAATCCGAGCCAGGCCTGCATTTTCTCGTCCCACAGGGCGGGAATATCGTCCACCTCGATCTCGCCGTTGATCAGCGCACGCTCAATCTCATAGCGCAGCACCACGTGTGCCGGGTAGCTCACTTCGTCCGCATCGACGCGGATGTAGCCAGGCTTCACGCGCTGGTTCCAGGCAATAAAGTTCTCTTCGCTGAACGCCGCCTGGCTACCAAAGCGGGCGTGTACCGCAGGGAGAAGATGCCTGAGGAAGGCTTCACTACGCCCCAGCTGCATTTCAAAGAACAGGCTCTGTGACTCATGGATCGCGGTTGAGCGCGCCAGGGCAACCGGCTGTCCTGCCCACGCGCGCGGCAGGTTTTGTTCGTAGCGGGCGTGTCCGGTTTCGTGGATCACGCCAAACAGCGCGCTGAGCAGCTCATCTTCGTCATAGCGCGTGGTGATGCGCACGTCTTCCGGGACGCCGCCGCAGAACGGGTGCGCGCTCACGTCCAGGCGACCGCCGTTAAAATCGAAGCCGAGCATCTTCATGGCTTCAAGGCCCAGCTCACGCTGTGTTGCCGTCGGGAAGGGGCCTTGCGGCGGAATAAACGACCGTTGAGCCTGCTTTTCCACCACGTTTGCCAGCAGGTCCGGGAGCCAGGACTTCATATCGCCGAACAGAACGTCCAGACGCGCGCTGGTCATGTCGGGTTCAAAAATGTCCAGCAGCGCGTCGTACGGCGTACAGCCTTTGGCTTCGGCCCGCAGGCGAGCCTCTTCGCGGCTGAGTTTGACCACCTCTTTCAGGTTGGCGGAAAAACCCTGCCAGTCGTTAGCGGGGCGCTGAGTACGCCAGGCGTGTTCACACTTGCTGCCCGCCAGGGATTTGGCTTCCACCAGCGATTCCGGCAGCAGAGTGGCCTGCTGGTAGTGGCGCGTCATTTCGCGCAGGTTGGCCTGTTCGACATCATTCAGATCTTCACCTGCCGCCGCCGCTAACAGGTCGCCGACTTTTTTATCGGTCAGGATCTGATGTTGCAGGACGCTCATCTCCGCGAGTGCTTCACCGCGCGCGGCGCTGCCGCCCGGCGGCATCATCGTGAACATATCCCAGCTGGCGATGGAGGAGAGGTGGGAGAAGCGGGAGAGACGCTGGAAGGTGCGGGTGAGTGCCTGATAAGCCGATGATTTTTCCATTCTTGTTCTTCCTTATCGTTTTGGGAGTATTGAGGGAGTGTATCGCGAATTATGGAGGATTAGTGCACTTTTGATGCAAGGGGCGCGAAGCCCCTTATTAGTCAGTCGTAGAGCCACTTTCCTGCTTTTGCCGACTCTGCAAACATTCTTACGGTCAACGGTATGCGGGTTGCCTCAATTTCTTCCCGCTTTAACCTGAACCAGCGCTTTAACAAGGGCGTATTCTGCCAGGGAAAATAGCGAGACCAATCCACACCAGACAAATCGACGTTGAACTCTTTCTCGTATCGGGTTAATGCATCGTGTAGGTCATCGCCCGGTGAATCGAATAAATCAGAATCCAGTTCCAGGGGAACTTCTTTCCAGTCGTTATCCAGATAACCAGGAATTTCATCCCGAAACATAAATAACACGTCGTCTACGATGCTCATTAGAAAGATGTCCACGCTATGCGGTCTTTTGGTCGTGCAATCAAATTGTATTTCTCTCGTGTACGCGTTGAAACTCGATGAAGAGTCAGTGCAAGTGAGGCCCATCCAAGCCAGGGGATATAGCGACCAATTACCGCTGCGAGTTTGTTAGTTGGCTGCATCCTGACTCCCACGGGAGTGGGAATTTTAATCCCGAAAGGAAGACGAGCGTCCCGTAAAATTATTCGCGCGTACATAGAAACAACGCTTGTCCCCAGGGTAGCGCCTTCGGGTTTTGCCCGAGTACTTAGCCACGGTTGTCCGCCTAAAATAGCCGCGCCTGAAACGGCATCTATCCCCAACTCCATACAGAACTCCTCAAGAAAAATGATCTCAAGTAACTCGCCCGAAGTGACGTTTGAATGACCTCTGTAGAAGTAGGTTCCGTTAATCTCTTCCGTTGTATCCATACCAGTACCCCAGTTACGCTGTCGCCCGTTCATTCCATGCGTCAGAGAAAATGATATTGCCGTCGTTATGTTTCCACGTAATTTTCTCATAGCGCAATTCAACCGTTTCGAGGTGGTTGTTATTATTGTCGCCCGGCGCAGCCATTGCAGGTGATACTGAAACAATCCGCACGCCTTCCAGAAGAATATTGAAATACTCCGCTTCAAGACCTGCGTCATTAATCTTGTAGAATTTAAGTTCGGCTTTTTGCAGAGCCTGACCTGTCGCGACCGCTTTGTAGAGATAGGGTGATGAGTAATCAAATTCCTTTACGATCATCATTGGGGAGTGGATGCGTTTACCCGTAGGTTTACCCGTCAGGTTATCGGTTGGCGTCGAAAGATTGTGGTGAAATCCTTTGAACTCAATGCTGTATTCCCTGTGCTGCACATCACAACCGCCTTTGATAAGCGCACCACCGTCATCGAACAACCACATATTGCCTGGAATGGCCATTTTAAAATCCCTCTTTTCATACGATGAAGTCGATGAGCTTACAGAGAGAGGGAAGAGAGCTGAATGCACAAAATGGTTATAAAGAATTCGTTTTACTTAATACTGAATTAAGTTTAGCTAACATGAGAAACGCGCCCCCGTACATTAGCTGATATGCGGGGGATAGCGTTTGTTTATTTCAAACGCTGATGCAGGCTTCTCCCCACCAGCAGCGCCGCGCACAGCATCAGCGCGATAAACCCGCCCACGCCGTTCCAGCCGTAGTTATGCCAGAACACGCCGCCGAGGGTCCCGGCGATACTGGAGCCCAGGTAATAGCTGAACAGATACAGCGATGATGCCTGGCCTTTGGCGCGACGCGCGCGCGGGCCAATCCAGCTGCTGGCGACCGAGTGGGCGGCGAAGAACCCGGCGGAGAAGAGCAGCATCCCGGCAAAGATGAACCACAGCGAGGATAATAGCGTCAGCAGCAGGCCGAGTAACATCACGCCCGTGAATACCAGCAGTACCGGCCCGCGTCCATAGCGTGCGGTCATCGCCCCGGCTTTCGGCGAGCTCCACGTGCCGGTGAGATAGGCCACAGAAAGCAAACCGACAACGGCCTGATTCAGATGCCACGGCGAGAGCATCAGGCGGTAGCCAATATAGTTAAACAGCGTGACGAAGGCGCCCATCAGCAGGAATCCCATCAGAAACAGTCGCGGCAAACCTTTGTCGCGCCAGTGCAGGCGGAAGTTGATAAACAGCGTTTTCGGGCGCAGCGATGTCGGGCGGAAATGACGCGATTCCGGCAGAATTTTCCAGAACATCAGCGCTGATGCCAGCGCAAAACACCCGATGACCGCCAGCGCAATACGCCAGTTAAAGAAATCCGTAAAGACCCCGCTCAGCAGGCGGCCGCTCATTCCGCCAATCGAGTTCCCGCTGATGTAAAGCCCCATGGAGAAAGCAACAAAGCTCGGGTGAATCTCCTCGCTGAGGTAGGTCATCCCGACCGCCGCCACGCCGCTGAGCGAGAGCCCAATCAGCGCGCGCATCACCAGAATACCGTGCCAGCTGGTCATCATGGTCGAGAGTAACGTACAGACCGACGCCAGCATCAGCGCGGTTACCATCACCGGTTTACGGCCAATGGCGTCGGACAGCGGTCCGGTAAAGAGCAGGCCAATCGCCAGCATGCCGGTAGAAACAGAGAGCGAAACGCTGCTGCTGGCAGGCGATACGCCAAACTCATGAGAGAGAACGGGCAGGATCGGCTGAACGCAATAGAGCAGGGCGAAGGTCGCCAGACCGGCGGAAAAGAGCGCCAGCGTGACGCGCATAAATTGGGGGGTACCACGTTTAATGAACTGGACCGGCTGCGGTGCTGCGGGTAAATCATCGATATCTCTTGCCGGATCGATATCAATAGTCGTTGTACGGCTCACACTGTTTCCTTGCTTAAACATCCCCGTGATTTCTGGTGACGGGTATGACCACCTGTTCAGGGTAGGAAAGTGTAAATATTCTGTCTAATATATTAATAATCTCAAATGATACTTTAAAAATATGAATATCGAGCTGCGTCATCTTCGCTACTTTGTCGCCGTCGCCGAGGAGCTGCATTTTGGCCGCGCGGCGGCACGCCTGAATATCTCTCAGCCACCGTTAAGCCAGCAGATTCAAATCCTGGAGCAGCAGGTCGGGGCGCGCCTTCTGGCCCGCACCAACCGCAGCGTGAGTCTGACGGCGGCGGGTAAGCAGTTCCTGATCGACAGCCGACAAATTCTGAGCATGGTCGATGACGCCGCCGCCCGTGCAGAACGGCTCTATCTCGGGGAAGCCGGAGAGCTGCGAATCGGGTTTACCTCGTCCGCACCGTTCATCAGCGCCGTCTCGGAGACCCTTTCGTCATTCCGTCGCCACTTTCCGGATGTTCACATTCAGACGCGCGAAATCAACACCCGCGAGCAGATTGCGCCGCTGAATGAGGGTTCGCTGGATCTGGGGCTGATGCGTAACACCCAGCTGCCGGACACGCTGGCGTGGGAGGTGATCCTGCGCGAGCCGCTGATGGGTATGATCCCGCACGATCACCCGCTGGCGTCGCGTCCGTCGGTTTCGCTGGCAGAGCTGGCAAAAGAGCCGTTTGTCTTTTTTGACCCGCAGGTCGGGACGGGCCTGTATGACGATATCCTTGGGCTGATGCGCCGCTACGATCTTGCCCCGGTCATCACCCAGGAAGTAGGGGAAGCGATGACCATCATCGGCCTGGTCGCGGCCGGTCTGGGCGTGTCTATTCTTCCGGCCTCCTTTAAGCGGGTGCAACTGCGCGAAATGCGCTGGGTGACCATCGCCGAAGAGGATGCCGTTTCCGAAATGTGGCTGGTGTGGTCAAAACACCGTGAACAGAGCCATGCCGCACAGCGCTTCAAACAGCAGCTAATGAGCGCCTCTGCCGGGCGGCATTTTCACGTAAAAGAGGGTAAAAATGTGCGGTAAATCACATGGCTAAGTAAATATTTGACGACGGCCATGCAAGTGCTTCACCATAGCAAACAGTTTATTTCGAAGCTCGAAAATAAGGGAGTACGAGGTGGTTGCTGATAGTCAGCCAGGGCATATCGATCAGATTAAGCAGACCAACGCTGGCGCGGTGTATCGCCTGATTGATCAGCTTGGTCCGGTTTCGCGTATCGATCTTTCGCGCCTGGCACAACTGGCACCTGCCAGTATCACCAAGATTGTCCGCGAGATGCTGGAAGCGCACCTGGTTCAGGAGACGGAAATTCAGGAGCCGGGCAGCCGCGGTCGTCCGGCAGTCGGGCTGGTGGTTGAAACGGAAGCGTGGCACTACCTGTCACTGCGCATCAGCCGGGGGGAGATCTTCCTTGCGCTGCGCGACCTGAGCAGCAAGCTGGTGGTGGAAGACCGGCTTGAACTGCCGCTCAATGCGGAGGAACCGCTCCTCGACGCGATTGTCTCGCATATCGATCACTTCTTTATCCGCCATCAGCAGCGGCTGGAACGCTTAACGGCGATTGCCATCACCATGCCGGGCATTATTGATACCGAAAACGGGATTGTTCACCGCATGCCGTTTTACGACGATGTCAAAGAGATGCCGCTGGGCGAGGTGCTGAAAAACCATACCGGCGTGCCGGTCTATATTCAGCATGACATTAGCGCCTGGACGATGGCGGAGGCGCTGTTTGGCGCGTCGCGCGGCGCGCGGGATGTGATTCAGGTGGTCATCGACCATAACGTCGGGGCGGGCGTGATTACCGACGGACGTCTTCTCCACGCCGGGAGCAGTAGCCTGGTGGAAATCGGTCATACCCAGGTCGACCCGTACGGCAAGCGCTGCTACTGCGGAAACCACGGCTGTCTGGAGACCATTGCCAGCGTGGAAAGCGTGCTGGAGCTTGCGCAGGTCCGGCTCAGCCAGTCCATGAGCTCCTCGCTGCACGGCCAACCCCTGACGGTGGATTCCCTTTGCGCCGCCGCGCGCCAGGGCGATCTGCTGGCGAAGGACATTATTACCGGCGTGGGGAATAACGTTGGCCGCATACTGGCCATTATGGTGAACCTCTTCAATCCGCAAAAAATCCTTATTGGCTCACCGCTGAGCCAGGCGGCGGAGATCCTCTTCCCGGCGATTTCGGCCTGCATCCATCAGCAGTCGCTTCCCGCCTACAGCAAAAATATTGCGGTAGAAAGCACCCAGTTTTCCAACCAGGGAACCATGGCCGGCGCGGCGCTGGTCAAAGATGCCATGTATAACGGCTCGCTGTTGATCCGCCTGCTGCAGGGTTAACTCTTTTCCGCAGATGTAAGAAAAATTGCGCTATCTCAAGCCGGGTAGCGCACGCATCCCGTAGACTTCCTCCACTGAATTATTTACCTGGTTTATATTTTCGAAGCATACCCAAGAGGTGGAGTGAGTCATGCTTAAGCGTTTCTTTGTTACTGGTACAGATACCTCTGTCGGCAAGACCGTCGTATCCCGCGCATTGCTGCAGGCGCTGGCAGCAAGCGGTAAACGCGTGGCAGGGTACAAACCGGTCGCAAAAGGCAGTAAAGAGACGCCAGAGGGATTGCGTAATAAAGACGCCCTGGTGCTGCAAAGCGTCTCGTCACTGGAACTGCCTTATCACGCGGTCAATCCCATTGCGTTAAGCGAAGAGGAGAGCAGCGTAGCGCACAGCGGCCTGATTAATTATCCCCTGTTGTCCGACGGCCTGGCGAACCTGAGCGAAAAGGTGGACCACGTGGTCGTGGAAGGGACGGGCGGCTGGCGCAGCCTGATGAATGATTTGCGCCCGCTGTCTGAATGGGTCGTACAGGAACAGCTTCCGGTGGTAATGGTGGTGGGTATCCAGGAAGGGTGCATCAACCACGCGCTGCTGACGGCGCAGGCGATCGCCAATGACGGCCTGCCGCTGATTGGCTGGGTAGCAAACCGCATCAACCCGGGCCTGGCGCACTACGCCGAGATCATCGACGTGCTGAGCAAAAAGCTGCCCGGGCCGCTGGTGGGTGAACTGCCTTATCTGCCCCGCGCCGAGCAGCGCGAGCTAGCGCAGTACATCGATCTCTCTGCCCTCGGTGGCGTGTTGACCGTAGACCGAGTCGTGGCGTAACGTCCGCGACAGCACGGACGCCACCACGCAGGCGACCAGCAAGCCGGGCAGTAAAAAATACTGCCCGGTCATTTCACAGACCATCAGCGCTGACATAATGGGCGCATGCGTGGTCGCGGCAAGTAGCGTTGCCATCCCCGCCAGACCCAGCAAAATCGCCATCTCAGAGCCCGGCAGCCACAGCGCGAAAAGCTGCGCGAACAGCATTCCTGTTGCCATACCGACAAACAGCGTGGGCGTAAACACCCCTCCGGGCGCGCCCGATCCGCTGCTCGCCAGTACCGCCAGCAGTTTACAAACAAACACCCCGGCAATGACCGACAGCAGCGGCGGGGCGAGCAGAAAAGCCTGAACCACGCTGTAGCCATTCCCCCACACCTTCGGCGTGAGAAGAGACAGCAGCCCGACGATCGCACCGCCCAGCGCTAATTGCCACGGCGGCGAAAGCTTGAGGCGCAGGAAAAGCCCGTGGCTGACATCCATCAGCCACATCAGCAGCGGTCCGCAGAGGCCCGCCACCAGCCCCATCGCGACGAGAAGAGCATAATCGGCCGCGGTAAGGAGGCCGCTCAGATGGACCGCGTAGAGCGTACCCGCGCCCGGAGCCAGGAGCTGAGTGGTGAGAAGCGCCACCACCGCCGCGATCACCACGGGGCCGAGCGAGGCCAGCATCAGCGTGCCAAACAGAATTTCCGCGATGAACAGGCTTCCGGCCAGGGGCGCGTGATAGGCGCTGGCCATCCCGGCGGCGGCACCACAGGCTATCCATAATTTCCATTCGGATTTGGGCGTAAAGCGCCGGGCGAAAAGGGAGGCGGCGAGGGCGGCAAGCAGGATCATCGCCCCTTCACGCCCGATGGCGCTTCCGCTGGCCACGACCAGCAGCGAGGCAAGGGATTTCACAAGGCTGGCGCCGTAGTCAAACTGGCCGTCTCCGGTCTCCAGCGCTTCCATGTAATCGGTGGGAGCATGAGGCCGCTGCGCGGTCAGACGCTGCCAACCCCAGAGCAGCAGTCCGGCGGCCAGCCCACCCAGTGCGGGCGTCAATGCGCGTCGCCAGGGCGAGAGCGACGCGGCCGCATTCACCAGGCTGCCGCTGTCGTTGCTGAGAAGCAGCCACTCCAGCAGGTACATGCTGTGGCGGAATACCGCAACGGCCAGCGCGGCCAGCACGCCGGTGACGGTGGCAATCAGCAGACGACGAAACATCGCGCGGATGTCGGGGTAGGTATGAAGACGTTGCATGGGTCGCGTTTTAACGGGGACGATACGATATTGTGGCGGGAAATCGCGGGGTTAGCAAAAGGTCTGCGTGCGAAAAGCCGGGCGATGCCCGGCCAGAAAGGTTAGCTGTCGCTATGAATATTCAGCGCCCGGCGCGTACGCCCGGAGCTCAGGTACTCGGCAATATAGTCCTGCGAAATCTCGCCGTTGTAGCGACCGTCCTCATCCACGATCGGCATCCAGCTGGTATTACTCTCATACAGACGTGAAAGCACCACGCGCAGGTTGTCTTCCGCCTTGCCGGTCATGCGGAACGGATGCAGGATGTCGGCGCAGGTACCGCTGGCGTTACGCGCTTCGCGACGCTTCACAAAGCCCTGCGGTTTGCCGTGCTCGTCAACCACCGTAACGGCCCGAATGTCGTTATCATCCATGGTCGCAAAGGCTTCGGGAAGCGGAGTAGAGCCCCGCACCGTAATGGTCGGCTGCTGGTCGGTGACGTCGCCCGCCGATACCAGCAGCAGACGCTTCAGGGTGCGGTCCTGACCGACAAACGAGCCGACAAACTCGTTCGCCGGTTTCGCCAGCAGTTCATCCGGGCTGGCGCACTGCACGATTTTCCCCTGACGGAACACCGCAATACGGTCGCCGAGCTTCAGGGCTTCGTCGATATCGTGGCTGACCAGCATGACGGTTTTTTTCAGCTTGCGCTGCATCTCCAGGAACTGGTTCTGGATCACCTCGCGGTTGATCGGGTCCACCGCGCCGAAGGGTTCATCCATCAGCAGTACCGGAGGATCCGCCGCCAGGGCGCGGATCACGCCGATACGCTGCTGCTGGCCGCCGGACATCTCGCGCGGGTAGCGGTTGAGGAACTTATGCGGATCCATCGCCACCATATCCATCAGCTCTTCGGCGCGGGTTTTGCAGCGCGCTTTATCCCAGCCCAGCATGCGCGGCACGACGGTGATGTTCTCTTCGATGGTCATGTTAGGGAACAGGCCAATCTGCTGGATAACGTAGCCAATGTTGCGGCGCAGGGTGACGGTGTCCATCCCGCTGGTGTCTTCACCGTTGATCAGGATTGTCCCGCTGCTTGGGGTAATGAGGCGGTTAATCATCTTCAGGGTGGTGGTCTTCCCGCAGCCGGAGGGGCCGAGCAGGACGCACATTTCCCCTTCGGGTACGGTCAGGTTAACGTTGTCGACGGCCTTAAAGGACTGGCTGTGCTTCTGTGAAAATTGTTTGGTGAGGTTTTCCAGTTTTATCATTATCGAATCCCCTTTGGAGTCAGAACAACCTGCAGACGGTGCAGCAGCCAGTCGAGCACAATTGCTAAAAGACAAATCATCAGCGCGCCCGCAATCAACATGCGAATATCGCTTCCGCCGATACCGTTGAGCAGCAGCAGGCCCAGCCCGCCCGCGCCGATCACGGCGGCAATCGCCATCACGCCGATATTCATCACCACTGCGGTGCGGATCCCGCCGAAAATCACCGGCAGCGCCATCGGGATTTCAACCCAGCGCAGCCGCTGCCAGAAGGTCATGCCGATGCCGCGCCCGGCTTCGCGCAGGCCCGGCGGCAGACTGTCGAGCGCCGTATGGGTGTTACGCACAATCGGCAGCAGCGAGTAGAGAAACACCGCCGTGATCGCGGGCAGGGCGCCAATACCCTGACCGATCAGCGAAAACAGCGGGATCATCAGGCCAAACAGGGCGATGGACGGAATGGTCAGCACGATGGTAGCAATCCCCAGTACCGGCGTTGCCAGCCACTTATGGCGGACAACCAGAATGCCCAGCGGTACGCCGATGATGATGGCTAAACCTACGGCCAGCGCCACCAGCCACAGGTGCTGAAGGGTGAGGGTTAAGAGGTAATCCCAGTTGTCCAGAATGTAGTGAATCGTCTCCATAGCGCCTCCTACAGCAGCTGTTTGCTACGCAGGAAATCGCGGGCGACCTGCTGCGGTGACTGATGGTCGATATCCACCTTCTTATTCAGCTCGGTGATAACGTCGTTGTTGAGCTGCGCCGAGAGGGTGTTGAGCGCCTCTTCCAGACCGGGGTTCGCCTCCAGCGTGTCCTTACGCACCACCGGCGTCACCGCGTAGCTCGGGAAGAAGCCTTTATCGTCTTCCAGCACCTTGAGGTCGAAGCCTTTCACGCGCCCGTCGGTGGTGTAAATCAGACCGGCGTCAACGAAGCCGTCGCGCACCGCGTTATAGACCAGACCGGGGTCCATCTGACGGATTTGCGGGCGGTCCAGTTCCATCTTGTAGGCCTCCTGCAGCGGCTTCATACCGTCGCTGCGCCCGGCAAATTCCAGGTCTAATCCCAGCAGCCAGTTTTTGTCCGGGTTGGTTTTACGGATCTGCTCAATCTTCGCCACCATCTCTGAGATGGTGTTGATGTGTTCCGCCTCGGCGCGCTTGCGCTGCATGGCGAAAGCGTAGGTGTTGTTCATGTCGGCGGGATTGAGCCAGACCAGACCGTGCTTCGCGTCCAGGCGTTTCACCGTCTCGTAAGACTCCTGCGGCGACATGCGCTGGTTGATATGGTTAAAGATAATCAAAGACGTGCCGGTGTACTCCCAGGTCATGTCAATCTGCTTGTTGATCATCGCGTTGCGGGAGATCACCGTGGCAATGTTGGTTTGCGGCTGGACCTGAAAACCTTTCTTTTGCAGGTACTGCACGGTCATCGCCGAGAGAATATGCTGCTCGGTAAAGCTCTTGGTCGCCAGAATCAGCGGGGCCGCCATCGCCTGGCTGGTGAACAGCGCCGCGGCACACAGCGCCGTCAGGCCGGAAAACAGTCTCATAAAAGCTCCTTGTTATTGTTATCGAGCGAGATGGGGACTCATCGCGCGACCCAGCGCCGCCAGCAGGGTATCGAGGATCAGGGCGAACAGGGCGGTGGCCGCCGCGCCGAGGATCAGGGTCGGGAAATCGTTCAGGTAGATACCGGGGAAAATCAGCTCGCCGTAGCTGCTGGCCCCAATCAGGAACGCCAGCGGCGCGGTACCGACGTTAATGGCGGTGGCGATGCGGATCCCCGAGAGCATGACCGGCCAGGCGGCTGGCAGCTCAACCTGACGCAGACGCTGCCATTTAGTCATCCCGATGCCGTTTGCCGCTTCCAGCAGCGACGGCGGTACCGAGCACAGCCCGGCGTAGGTATTGCGCACGATTGGCAGCAGCGAGGCGAGGAACAGGGCGATGATGGCGGGCGTATCGCCAATGCCAATCACCACCATCGCCAGCGCCAGTACGGCCAGCGGCGGGAGCGTGTTGCCGACGTTAAAAATTTGCATCACATATTCGGCGATACCCCGCGCGGCCGGGCGGCTCAGCAGAATACCGGCCGGAATACCGACCAGCAGGGCAAAAAACATCGATGAGAAAACCAGAATCATGTGCTGTTGCCCGAGATAAACCAGGTCAACCTGGCGCGCCCTTATCGTTTCCAGCCCGATGCCCCAGACGAGGAGGGCGAGGACCACGATAATGGCGCCGACAAACAGCAGCGAACGTTTGAGTAATGGGTGCATTGCGGTGTGTCTCCCTGTGCGCATGCGTTATAGCAACCACCGGTTGCCTGTTGTTATGCCATGTTTCGGCAGGGGTATTTCACCTATAGCAAGCGTTTGGGAAGGGTTCCAGCGAAGGGGTAAAATCAGTAACCCTATGAAAACAGTGACAACCTTGGGTTAAGCCTTATGGCATAAGGGCTGATTGAGGGTCAGGCAGAATAGTCCTAAAGCGAATTTTTAGATGTGACGGTGTCACATCTAAAGAGCTCATACGCCGGATATCGGTCATTAACTTCAGAGAGAGGCACGAACCCGTCGAACCCGCATCGAGACGGTGATAATTGAAACGATAGCGACCACGGCGAGCATCAACCCGAGCGCCAGCATGGCGTTAAACCCGATCCATCTGAACAGCAGCAGCCCCGCGATGCCGCCCGAAATAAACGAGAAAAGGGTGGTTAAGTGGTTTTTAAGCTGACTTTTTTGCGCCGCCGTATCTTTGGAGTAATCCCTGCGCAGCATCGCCACCAGTACGGAGGCCAGGGATATCCCCGCGTCCGTCAGCGTGCCGGTAATGTGCGTCGATCTCACCCGTCCGCCGGAAAGCTGCGTGGAGGTGGAGTTATGAATACCCATTAGTCCGCACAGAAAAAGAATAATCACGCGGTTGCTGGTGAGGGCGTGAAAATACATCTCATAGAAGGAGACGCCGGTCAGCAATATTCCCTCGACAAACAGGATCTGGCAAAAAATCAGCCTGACGTTATGGATAATGCCCCATATCACGATCGTGCGCGCAACAATGGCGCCTGCAACAAAAGAGAGAATAATCGAGCCGAAGAAAATGATATCGCTGAGATCGGTGGAGGAGACTTCGCTGGATAACTGTGAGGTGTTGCCGGTCATGTGTGAGGGGAAAAAACCAAATGCCCCGAGGGCGATGGCATTCAGCAAACCTGCCGAGGTCGCCAGCCAGAGAGCAAGCCGGCGATCCTCCTTATGCGTTCGTTCTTTCTTGAGTCTAATCAGCAAGAATACCTCCAGGTTGAGCTTTGCCTGAATAGTCAGGCTAGCAAAGCGGTGCAACGGGCTGTCCAGGATATGGCTTAATTATTATTCCCTCTGGCGACTTTCAGGGTTAAGTAATTAAATAAAATATCCTTGCTCAACATGGGGCGTGAATACTTCACATCATGCCGTTATTGCCGTGACGCAAAAACGCCGGGCGCTGGTTAAGACGTTGAAACCAGGCCTCGATCGCGGGCACGTCGGGCTTATCAAAGGGCGTCATTTTCCAGCGATTCACCGACAGCCCAAGCACGACATCCGCAAGGGTAAACGTCTCGCCCGCCGCAAAGGCCCCGGTGCGCTGCAGCTGGTTTTCCAGAATGGTGATGCAGTGGTTCCACTCTTTTATTCCCGCCGCAATACGTTCTGGATCGTTAAAGTCCGGGTTTTTACGCCCCAGCGCCGGGAAGACATAGCGCCAGGCGTTGTTAAATTCGGTTGCCTGCCAGTCCATCCAGCGCTCAACGTTGGCGCAGGCCTGCGGTTCTGCGGGCAGCAGATCGTGACGTCCGGCCTTGCGCGCCAGGTATCGGCAGATGGCGTTGGATTCCCACAGCACGAAGTCGTCATCGATCAGCACCGGCACCATGGCGTTGGGATTCAGCGCGCGGAAGGCATCCGTTTCCGTTGAGGCAAAACCGCTGCCGTAATCTTCCTGTTGATATTCGAGGCCTGCTTCTTCGCAGGTCCAGAGCACTTTACGAACGTTGATGGAGGTGGTTTTGCCGAGGATGGTGATCATTGCGCAGGTGTCCTTTAGAGGAATGAATTGTCTAAAAACAATACACCAGTTGCGCGGGGAAGGTTGGGGCAAAATTTGGTGGGATGTACAGTCTTACCCAATCGACCACTTCCGGCGATGCCGATCTTTTTGCCGTCGCTGACAGCTGCGCCGCGCTCATACCGCAGGAGTTGTCGATGGTACAAAGGCAGCAACCATCGCTTTCCTGCCAAAAAATATAAATCCCGCGCAGGGAATTCCAAAAAATGATTTCTGTGCAATTGACATCCTTTATTGGACACAAAACCGCTCCAATATTGCCGCATATTTATCTAATATCAATCTATATGGAATTATATTTATAAATGATACGATGTTACAACAAAAAATAACGGAAATTATACTTTATGAACCTCGGCCACTGTTTCGCAATGCGGCCAAAAACAGCATCCAGGCCGTCAATGGCTCTCTGTTAGAGATTGAACCAGATGCGCTATTAGAAGAGGTGCCTCCCTTTACTGACCAAGCGTCTTTATTCGCTGCAGGCCTTAGTGGTGCCGGTGAGGAAATATATTCGCTATTACGGTTAATTCACCATCTAATAATGCAGGGAAAAGAAATTATCGTATGGGTCGCAAAACGGGATGACCTGCTTATCAGACTGATGTACCAGCTTGGTGTACAGACGCTACTCTGCGAAAATTATTTGGAAGAAGAACTCGCTCAGCGCATGTTATCCAAAAATTTCAGTTCAGAATATTTGCCTTTACGCTCTCCGCAAATAAATAACATGAATAGAATAAATAGGCTCACACACTCTGAACTGAATATTCTTATCGACTGCGCCCGAGGTCTGAGTGCCTATGAGATCGCCAGTCTGCGCCATATGGGATATAAAACGGTCTTCACCCATAAACAAAACATCCGGTTGCGTCTGAGCCTGCAAAAGTCAGCCAGTTGGCTGGATCTGCTTAATCGTTTGGATCAGATCTATTCAGTCTGAACATCTGGAGAACTATGTTTACTTTTACTGTTTGTTCCCGTGTGGTTCATCCGACTCTACTGAACGGGTTTCTATCCAGCCTGAAGGCTTTTCGCGAACAAAATCCCGAATGGAATTATGAAGTTGTTCGGCATGATAATGCACATCTGACTTTACTTGATTTCACTGCATATGACACGCTTACTGATATCTCCGCCGCGGAGTACGAAAGTCTCTGCCGGCCAGGTGAAGGAACTGCTCTGGTTATGCTCTCTGCATGTCAGGAGAAGCTGGCGCATCAGCTCATGAGGTCATACCGATGTTCACTGCTTTGTGTGGATGAACGTCTGCTTGAACTGCGTGAGCTAATAAAACACAGTTTGAAAAAACAACGTTATATCAGTGCTCACTTCCTGCGACTGCAGGAGCAGGAGCAGGAGAATAATATAACCGACGGTATGATTTTTACCTATGCAGAAAAAAAAGTACTTATTGGCCTGAAAAGCGGTAAAACCGGGATTGAATTATCACGCGAAATGTTTCGAAGTCAGAAAACGATCAGTACCCATAAGCGAAAGATTATGTTTAAGCTGGGGGTCAAGAATGATCTGCAACTGCGCAAAGCGATACAAAAGCTCCAGCCGCCGCAATGATGCGGCGGCTGTTCTTACGTCAGGTAATTTATCCTCCGGTATTTTTTGTCAGATGTAACGGCCTAGTGTTAATTATCCGTTAAAAGCGTTTAATATTTCTCAGGCAATTTATTAATTTTTATCAGAATACCTCGATTGATCTCAATATAACCACCGATACGCAAATCGCCCAGTATTTTAATAACACGACTGCGTGAAAGTCGGGTTTTTTCGAGAATATAATCACTGACGTTGATATAAGCACTCAACGCCTCATCTTCATTCATCAGGGCAATCAAATTCAGTATTATCAACTAACTGCTGAGGCAGTATCGATAATTCCTGTTTTCCCGCCTTCCTGATCACAGAAAGGAAGAATGATGAGGTGGGGGGATTTGTGCACGTCGTTGTTAAGGTTTTTCACTACCGCCTCAATTAAATACGGTGCACTGAACGGGTTGCGCACGATTAATGAAACTTCTTTTTTTGCTGCTTTATCTAAAAACGGGTGCCGCGAAAATTGACAGTGTCGGAGGTATTATGAATGAGGGCAATTGCAACGCAGCCAGTTAATATAGGTAATGTGGCTTTCAATCCTGGCTACACAATAATTAATTGAAACAAACTCCGTAATATTATTATCTGGAGCTCCTTGCAGATCTTAAAAGATGATACTGAGGAAGTTAAAAAAGTCTCTTTTGTAAGTCCTTAAAAGGATTGTGTTCTGGTTGTTACATCAGACTAAATTTCTTTATTTGTCCGCTATTATCATAAAACCGTGTTTATGAACCAACCTGATGTATCTGCAGGCAGGGCTCTTTGGTTGCTGGATTGCGATGGGTTTCTGAGGTGAGGGCGGCAGGAGCGGGGGAGAAAGCTGGCTGAGCAGAAACGTGTTATCTTTTTGTGCATGCGGAAGCTTTGTAAAAGGACGTTATCTTTGCAGGCTTTTCGTAAAAAAACCGGGCATAACATCATGCCCGGTTTTCGTTCGTGTCATTTATTACCAGGTGTAGCCGACACCGGCATTCAGCATCCACGGTGACTCATAGTTATCCTGACCTTTGGCATAGTTCGCCCCGGCCCAGCCGCTCAGGTTTTTGCTGAGTTTCACATCCGCGCCCAGGCCAACGATGCCGCGTGAACCGTCGGTGCTGTCGTTGATTTTCTCGCCGTTGATGTCCATCGTGTTGCCGTTCTCGGTTTCACCCGCAACGGCCAGATGCACATACGGACGGACCTCGGTGCCATTGTTCAGCGCCATCGCCATACCGGCATTCACACCGCCTTCCAGACCCAGTGACGTGCTGCCGTCATCTTTCGTGTGCAGGCCATTTTTCAGCTTGTAGTCGACGCTGTTATAGCGTGCATATGAAATCTGGGCATAAGGTTCGATATACCAGGCATTAAACTGCTTGTGGTAGCCCGTTTTGAAAGCCCCGCCGAAGCCATTGTTGTTATAGTCGCCGGTAGTATGACCGCCGTCCAGAGACGTCACGCTGATGTCGTTTTTCAGGTGCGTACCCTTGATGCTGGCATCAAAGAACAGACCGTTGTTCAGACGCAGTGAGGTATACAGTGAGGCGCCGTAGCTGTCGACATCTGTACCTGCACTGCCGCCGTCATGCATGTTCACATCCGAATACCCGCGGGTGGCGGCAAAACCGAACAGCAGGTTGCCCGGGGCGATATCGACACGCTTGTCAGCACCTAACATAAAGCCGTTGTTGGTCTGATCGTAGGCAGTACTGGTCTGCTCCATCTGCTGACGGTGGTAGCCGCCGTAGTAGCTGCCCCAGGCGTTCACCGTGCCGTCGCTGCTGCCGGTGAGGCGCTCGTTATCCAGACGGCGGTTCAGCACATCCTGTTCGTCGCTCCAGATGCTCATCGCTGCCGCACGGGTATTCACTACAGCCTGCGCGGCGGTTGAGAGCGTGCGTGAATCCGGGTTCGGATTCGGGCCAGGGGCCGGGTCTGGCGTTGGTTCTGGCGTAATGTTATCGAGGATCACGCTGGTTGACCCGTCTGCGTTAGCCACGCTGCGTGATTCGTAACGGTAAACCCCGACATCGCTCTGCATGGAGTTGAAGGTCGCACCGGAACCGTCCGTCACCTGAACAATGGTGTTGCCGGTCATATCGCCCGCCGCACCGCTGGAGCTGGAGGTGACGCCGGCATTAAAGCTGCCGGTAGCCTTGTCGGCCGTGAGCACGAAGGCTGAACCGGTTTCCGCGTTATACGTGGAGTAAATGGTGGACGCCGTCGGGCTGGCCGCCGCCAGCAGCGTGGTCGGTGCGGTGTCGGAAAGACTTGCGGTGTGGATATTCCCGCCGTCCATCACGATGGTGCTGCCACCGGTCAGGCTGATGGCATCGATATCCGTGGCCGCGTTGTTGATCCAGGTTGAGCCGTTGCTGATATTCAGCGCCAGCGCGCCGGTTCCTGTTTTGCCGGCGCTGCCGGTCCAGGCTGAGCTGTCGATGTTCACCGACTGGTCAGCACCTGAAGAGGTGGTGATGGCGCCGGAAAGGGTAGAGCCCCTGAAATCAACAGTATCTACCGCGCTGGTGCCGGAAATCTGCAGCAGATTGGTTTTGCCGGTGACGGTGGAATCTTTCACGTTGACGGTAGCGCCAGTGGTATCTCCTTTAAGGACAATGGCGTTCTCACCTTCAATAGTTGACCCTGCACTCGAATTTAACGTGAAACCGCCGCCCAGTGAAATACCATTGCCGGTCGACGAACGTACGGTGGAGCCATCAACATTGATGATATTATTTTCATTGTTAGTATCTTCAGTGAGGATCCCATTATTAGCACCGTTTATTGTTGTGCCATTAGACAGCGTTACGGTGGTGTTTTTATCACCGGATGCCGTATAATAAATGCCCATATCATCACTATTTACAGTGGTGTTTGAAATATTGTAAATACTTCCGTCATTTTGCGTTAATCTGAAGCCAATCTTAGCAGAAATGGTTGAGTCCTTAATATCCATTACGCCGGAATAACCACCATTGGACTGGATGCCGCGATCGTCCGATTTAATCGTGCTGTTAGTTATATGGACAACACTACTCCCTTCGCTAATAAATACGGCCGCGTCGCCAGAAGCGCCACCATTAGCTTCTATCAAGGAATTAGAGATATCAATGTTACTGCCACTTTTCCCCGTGCTTTCCCAAACATAGATTCCGTTTTTCCCACCCTTGACTGTCGAGTTTTCAACCTTCAGATTTGCGTTAGCCTGACCATTAACATTATTACGGACGAATAAGCCGGTTTCCACGCCTTCAACATACGCGTTATCCGTGACGTTAACCTTAGCCCCTGTGGAGTTGGCTACATCTATACCAATTTTTCCACCAGAAATAGTGGTCCCTGCGCCGCTGACATTCAGTGTTGCGCCTTTCGTAGGATCTGTAAGATTAATGGTTACACTATCTTTATCAGGGGCATTACTTATTTTGCTACCGCCATTGATATTGGCAGTGACACCAGCAGTGTCTATCAGCACGCCATCAGTAACATTTTTACCAGTAACATCGGTATCGGCACTGATGGTTTGTGCAGATGCGCAGGAACCCCAGGAATAAAGGGCGCCTAAAATAACAATATTAATTGCCTTGATTTTTGGTTTAAAAGTATTTGGAGACTGCTGTTTTGCGTTTGCCATAATGCACCATAGATAATAATTTCGCCATAAAAATGGCACCGATATATTGCGGCGAGCAATATTAATTGCGGCCGACTAAAAAGTTGGCAAATTTTACTTACAATTAAAAAGAAACACTCAGAAAAAAAAGTCCACTTTAGTACTTTTTCCCCTAAAAGGTCAGATGATTGTTACAAGCGACTGATAGGGTTGTCGTTTTTTGACGTTATTACCCTGGGTTTATCCAGGTAACAGGATTGCACTTTAATGCGAAAATGATGTTAATATTTCTTTAATAAAACGAAAATAAAAAGAAAAATTCCGTTCAGAATAAACTGAACGGCATCTATTATTACGGGACGCATTACAGGTTCTATTATTAACCCGGAAAGGTGCGATAGAGCTGATTCGGCACCGAACGCGCTAAACGCCGGGCGACCTCATTAAGCATTTGAACTCACGGTACAAAGCGCACTGCAGCAGAAAAAATGTCTGCTTTGAACGAAAAGTTGACGTGTAAGCTGGCGTCCTGTCCTTTCGGGAGAAACGGGATACAGAGCGCGTCGTCATGGCCTGTGGTAGAAGAATTCCCGCCCTGACCGAGCGGGGGGATTCATATTCCGGTTTTGTCCTCACCTGCCATCCCCCATTAGCGTGTTACAGGGCTGAGACGAGGTTGCTGAAGAGGCAATTTTTGAATCACAGATCCTGATGATTTTCGCCTTCATTTCCTGGCGCACGCCATCTCCTTATTTATGTTCTGAATATGAAACAATGACATTGTTACCATCAACCAGCAGTGGATCCCGACAGACAGCAAAAAAGCCGTAAGCAGTTATCTGCTTACGGCGCCAGGATCGGTGATGGTTTTTCTGACAATCAGGCCGCTTTCACGGCCCTGATTTTTTTCGTGTCAGCCGCATCGGATTCTGTTTTACCCGCTGCAGCTGAAGCATTGAGATCGGGAAGCTTGCTGGTACGCAGAATATGCTGCACGGTATCTTTCTGCTCGGCGAGATACAGGCCAAGATTTTCAGCCTGCGTTTCATCCATTTGCATTCCGCTTTGCAACAGCCAGTCGGTGAACGCGTCTGCCATATCGAGCAGCTTGTCGTGAGCGTCAGCCTCTTTCTTACTGGCAAATGTCATTTTCTCTTCACCTTTTCTTACGACAACAAATTTTGTTTCAACAGCCATCGGGCACCTCGCTATACTGTATTTATATACAGTATAGCAGCTACCGATCGATGTTGCAGCAAAATATGCGTCACTGGCAAAGCAGCTGCGATTCCGGGCCACCCATACTCCGCCGCCACGCCCCGGGCGCCTGACCATACTGACGCTTAAAGCTGCGGTTGAAGGACTGCTGGGAATCGAAGCCCAGCGCGATCGCCACGTTCAGAATCGGCTCATCGCTGCGGGTTAAGCGCTCAACCGATTTTTGCAGCTTTTGTGCGCGAATATACCCGGCGAGGGGATAGCCCGTATGCTCTTTAAACAGGCGCTGGAGATGCCATTTTGAGTAGCCGGATCGCCTGGCAACGGACCCAATGTCCAGACGGCTATCAAGGTTGTTGTCGATCCAGTCGAGTAAATCATGCATAAATGCGCCAGTGTTCATCGGGTTACTCCCACGCTGCCTGTTAAAAAGTATCTTTGTCTGTTGCATTAAAAGGTGGCGCGTTTTTGTATTAATTGCAAGTTTTATTGTTGCATTTAAATCCCTGACCGTAACGGGTCTTTTCACATCCGCTCAAATAGCACATAAAGTGCAACAATTATTCTTGCACTTAGTTAAGCGCCTTCCTACAATCGCCGCGATAGTGTATTCGCAACTGTTACAGTTTTGTGGCGATGAACGACACAAATGGCCTTAAGACAGCCACCGGACAAAGGAAGTGGCGCAGTGCCTCCTGCTGCGTCTTGCCCGGCGGCGACAATTACCGGAATAAAAATAATGAGCCTGCAAAAAACCTGGGGTAACTTTCATCTGAACGCGCTGGGGGTCATGTTGCTCTCCATGCTGCTCGTCGGATGCGACAACAGCGTCGCGCAAAACGCCGCGCCGCCTGCGCCCGCCGTCAGCGCTGCTGACGTGGTGGTGAAATCCATTAGCCAGTGGGATAGCTTTAACGGCCGGATTGAAGCGGTGGAGAGCGTTCAGCTCCGTCCGCGCGTTTCCGGCTACATTGATAAAGTGAATTACACCGACGGCCAGGAAGTGAAGAAGGGCGAGGTGCTGTTCACGATTGATGACCGAACCTATCGCGCGGCGCTGGAACAGGCGCAGGCGAACCTGGCGAGAGCTAAAACGCAGGCCAGCCTGGCGCAAAGTGAGGCTAATCGTACCGATAAGCTGGTCAATACCAACGTTGTCTCCCGCGAAGAGTGGGAGCAGCGTCGTTCGGCCGCCACTCAGGCGCAGGCCGATATCCGTGCCGCGCAGGCGGCAGTTGACGCCGCGCAGCTCAACCTGGACTTCACCAAAGTCACCGCGCCTATCGACGGTCGCGCCAGCCGGGCGCTGATCACCAGCGGCAACCTGGTGACAGCGGGCGACACCGCCAGCGTTCTTACCACTCTGGTCTCGCAGAAGACGGTTTATGTCTACTTTGACGTGGACGAGTCGACCTACCTTCACTACCAGAATCTGGCCCGCAGCGGGCAGGGGGCGTCCAGCAATCACACGGCGCTTCCGGTTGAGATTGGCCTGACGGGCGAGGAGGGTTATCCCCATCAGGGCAAAGTGGACTTCCTTGATAATCAGCTGACGCCGAGTACCGGCACCATCCGCATGCGCGCGCTGCTGGATAACGCCCAGCGTCAGTTCACGCCGGGACTTTTTGCCCGCGTCCGCCTGCCGGGCAGCGCGGAGTTCAAAGCCACGCTTATCGACGACAAAGCGGTGCTGACCGATCAGGATCGTAAGTACGTTTATATCGTCGATAAAGAGGGGAAAGCGCAGCGCCGTGACATTACGCCGGGCCGTCTGGCAGACGGTTTACGCATCGTGCGGCAGGGGCTGAACCCTGGCGATAAAGTCATCGTCGAGGGTTTACAAAAAGTGTTTATGCCGGGGATGCCGGTTAACGCGAAAACCGTTGCCATGACCGCCACCAGCGCCCTCAACTGATCCCTTGACCTGAGAATCCATCCATGGACTTTTCCCGCTTTTTCATCGACAGGCCGATCTTTGCCGCGGTGCTGTCGATTCTGATTTTTATCACAGGGTTAATCGCCATTCCGCTCCTGCCGGTGAGCGAATATCCTGACGTCGTGCCGCCAAGCGTGCAGGTGCGCGCGGAGTACCCGGGCGCCAACCCGAAAGTGATTGCCGAGACGGTGGCGACGCCGCTGGAAGAGGCGATCAACGGCGTTGAGAACATGATGTACATGAAGTCCGTCGCGGGCTCCGACGGCGTGCTGGTCACCACCGTCACCTTCCGTCCGGGTACCGACCCGGATCAGGCGCAGGTGCAGGTGCAAAACCGCGTCGCGCAGGCCGAAGCGCGTCTGCCGGAAGACGTGCGGCGCCTGGGCATTACCACCCAGAAACAGTCCCCGACGCTGACGCTGGTTGTGCATCTGTTTTCGCCTAACGGTAAGTACGACTCCCTGTATATGCGTAACTACGCCACGCTGAAGGTGAAGGACGAGCTGGCGCGCCTGCCCGGCGTCGGCCAGATCCAGATTTTCGGCTCGGGTGAATACGCGATGCGCGTCTGGCTGGATCCCAACAAGGTGGCGGCCCGCGGGCTGACCGCGTCGGACGTGGTGACGGCGATGCAGGAGCAGAACGTGCAGGTGTCCGCCGGGCAGCTTGGCGCCGAGCCGCTGCCGAAAGAGAGCGATTTCCTGATCTCCATTAACGCCCAGGGGCGTCTGCATACCGAAGAAGAGTTCGGCAATATTGTCCTGAAAACGACGCAGGACGGTACGGTCGTCCGCCTGCGCGACGTGGCGCGTATCGAAATGGGGTCCGGCAGCTATGCGCTGCGTTCCCAACTGAACAATAAAGACGCGGTCGGGATTGGTATCTTCCAGTCGCCTGGGGCGAACGCCATTGATTTGTCTAACGCGGTGCGCGCGAAAATGGACGAACTGTCCACGCGCTTCCCGGCTGACATGAAGTGGGCGGCACCTTACGATCCGACCGTTTTCGTGCGCGATTCGATCCGTGCGGTGGTGCAAACGCTGCTGGAAGCGGTGGTGCTGGTGGTGCTGGTGGTGATCCTGTTCCTGCAAACCTGGCGCGCGTCGATCATTCCGCTGATCGCGGTGCCGGTTTCGGTGGTGGGTACCTTCAGCATTCTCTACCTGCTCGGCTTCTCGCTGAACACCCTGAGTTTGTTCGGGCTGGTGCTGGCCATCGGCATCGTGGTGGACGACGCCATCGTGGTGGTGGAAAACGTCGAGCGAAACATAGAAGAGGGGCTTGCTCCGCTTGCGGCGGCGCATCAGGCGATGCGCGAAGTGTCCGGGCCGATTATCGCGATTGCGCTGGTGCTGTGCGCGGTGTTTGTGCCGATGGCGTTTCTCTCGGGCGTTACCGGTCAGTTCTACAAGCAGTTTGCGGTGACGATCGCGATTTCCACGGTCATCTCCGCTATTAACTCGCTGACGCTCTCTCCGGCGCTGGCGGCACTGCTGTTAAAACCGCACGGCGCGCCGAAAGATTTCCCGACCCGGCTTATCGATCGTCTGTTCGGCTGGATTTTCCGTCCGTTTAACCGCTTTTTCCACCGCAGCTCGAACGGCTATCAGGGGCTGGTGGGCAAAACGCTGGGACGGCGCGGCTCGGTATTTGTGGTGTATCTGCTGCTGCTCTGTGCCGCTGGCGTGATGTTTAAAGCGGTGCCCGGCGGGTTTATTCCGACGCAGGATAAGCTGTACCTGATTGGCGGCGTGAAAATGCCGGAAGGTTCTTCGCTGGCGCGCACCGACGCGGTGATCCGCAAAATGAGCGAAATCGGGATGAATACCGAAGGGGTGGATTACGCGGTTGCGTTCCCGGGGCTGAACGCGCTGCAGTTTACCAATACGCCGAATACCGGGACGGTCTTCTTTGGCCTGAAGCCGTTCGACCAGCGCAAACATACTGCGGCGGAAATAAACGCGGAGATTAACGCGAAAATCGCGCAAATTCAGGAAGGCTTTGGCTTCTCCATTCTGCCGCCGCCGATTTTAGGGCTGGGTCAGGGGTCGGGCTATTCTCTGTACATCCAGGACCGAGGCGGTCTGGGGTATGGCGCGCTGCAAAACGCGGTGAACACCATGTCCGGCGCGATTATGCAGACCCCGGGAATGCACTTCCCGATCTCAACCTACCAGGCTAACGTTCCGCAGCTGGACGTGCAGGTCGACCGTGACAAGGCGAAAGCGCAGGGCGTGTCGCTGACCGATCTTTTCGGAACGCTGCAAACCTATCTGGGCTCGTCGTACGTGAATGACTTCAACCAGTTCGGCCGTACCTGGCGCGTGATGGCGCAGGCCGACGGGCAGTTCCGCGACAGCGTTGAAGATATTGCGAATTTACGCACCCGTAATAGTCAGGGCGAAATGGTGCCGATTGGCAGCATGGTGAAAATCACGACCACCTACGGGCCGGATCCGGTGATCCGCTACAATGGCTACCCGGCGGCGGATCTGATTGGCGATGCCGACCCGCGCGTGCTCTCGTCCTCGCAGGCGATGACGCAGCTGGACGCGATGTCTAAGCAGATCCTGCCAAACGGGATGAACATTGAATGGACGGACCTGAGCTTCCAGCAGGCGACGCAGGGCAACACGGCGCTGATCGTCTTCCCGGTCGCGGTGCTGCTGGCGTTCCTGGTCCTGGCGGCGCTGTATGAAAGCTGGACGCTGCCGCTGGCGGTGATCCTCATCGTGCCGATGACGATGCTCTCCGCGCTGTTTGGCGTCTGGCTGACCGGTGGCGATAACAACGTCTTCGTGCAGGTGGGGCTGGTGGTGCTGATGGGGCTGGCGTGTAAAAACGCGATTCTTATCGTGGAGTTTGCTCGCGAGCTGGAAATTCAGGGCAAAGGCATTATGGAAGCCGCGCTGGAGGCGTGCCGCCTGCGTTTACGTCCGATTGTGATGACCTCCATCGCCTTTATTGCCGGGACTATTCCGCTGATCCTCGGCCACGGCGCGGGCGCAGAAGTGCGCGGCGTCACCGGGATCACGGTCTTCTCCGGGATGCTGGGCGTGACGCTGTTTGGTCTATTCCTGACGCCGGTGTTTTACGTGACGCTGCGTAAATTCGTGACGCGCGGGAAAAAAGAGGAAAGGGACGTTCTGCCCGCATAGGAACGCTGCAGATAATAAAAAACCGCCTTCATTGTGAAGGCGGTTTTTTTACATCTGAATGTAGGCCGGGTTAGCGCAGCGCCACCCGGCAAGTTCGCTAAGACGTTTTTTGATACTGGGCAATAAGGTCCGGGAGGGGATCCCATCCGCTGCTATCGGCGTTTTTGACCGCTTCCAGGGCGCTGGCCACGGTATGGCGGGCCAGTACCGCTAACGAAGCCTCCTCGGCTTCTTCCGATATTGATTTGAAGTACCAGCAGGCGTTAGCGCTGACCACGCAGCGGGCCGGCACGTCAGGGCGCGACGCCCACAGCTTTTTATCTTCGATGACCGAAAGGTAGATGTCGCGCAGGGTGATCTCTTCCGGCGGGCGACCAAGATGAATTGAGCCGTTACGGCCAAGCGTTGAGACGATGATGCCGTCACGCGTCAGCGGAACCATCAATTTGCGGATGAAGCTCGGGTTCGCTTCCAGGCCGTAGGCCAGAATCGCACTCGTGGAACGTTCACCCAATTGCTCCGCCATCGCTACGCTGAGAACCATCTGCAAAGCTGTCGGGAAGCGGTAATCTAACATTTCTCTGTCCTGGGTTGCGGTGAATCTTGTTCTTTTTGGCACCGCAGAGGTGAATAAGCAATAAACAACAATATAACAAATACGGTAATTATTTTGAAGCAATCTGCGGCATTTGCGATCGAACTCCCTGTTCTGATTTAGCAAAACGTGCGGTTCGGGAAGTCAACCGTCACCATCAGGCCACCTTCAGCGGAAGTACTCAGGTTTACGCTGCTGTTGTGTTGCTGCGCCACCGCTTTAACGATGGCAAGCCCCAGCCCGCTCCCGCTTTGCACCTGATTGGGGTCGCGGAAAAAACGGTCGAACACGCGCTCGCGCAGTTCAACCGGAATACCGGGCCCTGCATCTGAAACGCGAAGCCGCGCGAAGCCATCTGCTATGCAGACATCGACCTGAATCCGCCCGCGCTCGGGACTGTACTTCACAGCGTTCTCAATGAGGTTATCAATAAGCGACACCAGGCGTTCCCTGACGCCGGGGATCCAGATGTCATCCTCGGCGAAGAATTCCAGCTCAATCCTGCGCGCAGACGCCAGCGGTTCCAGCTCGGCCATTCGCTCCTGAATAAGCGTCGTCAGCGGCACGGGCTCCCTGTCCGTATCAATCCGCGCTTCGCTGTGCATCATCAGCAGCAGCTGGTTGACGAGACGCGCTGCCCGACTGTTGCTGCGAATCACCCCCGCAAGCAGCTCCTGCTGACTCTCACTGATGACCCAGGACTGCAGCGCTTCCACGTTGATGCGCATCGCCGCGAGGGGCGTACGCAGCTCGTGCGCGGCATCCGCAATGAAAATACGTTCCCTTTCCGCGCTTTCACGCACCCTGGCAAGGAAGTCATTGATCGCATCCACCATCTGGCGAAGCTCCCTGTGTCCGGGAACGGCTTTTAAAGGGGAGAGATCGTCAGGCGTGCGTAGCGTAATTTCATTGACCACCTTGTTCCAGGGGCGCATCGCAATGCGGATTGACAGCCACGCGGGAAACAGAAGAAAAGGGAAGCAGACCAGCAGCGGCATGATGTAGTAGCCGCGCGAGTTCAGGTAGATAAAGAAGTTCCAGCCGCCGGCCGGGGTGAAAAGGGTAACCTCCACGTCGGAATGAGCGGATTTAAGGGTTCGGCTGGTCCAGGTACGACCATCGCTCTGAACACGCTGCATTTCCCCAAACCGGGTGTTGGTTACCCCCGTTGGCGCATCAGGCGATGAAAAAATAATCGCGTTATTTTTGCGCACGATGAAGTTGATTGACAGCGCGGGATCTTCGCCGCCGCCATAGCCCTCACGCAGCGCCTTGCTAAAGGCTTCCAGCACCGCGGTGCGATCCTGCGGGTGTTCGTCCATCCGCTCGACCAGGATAAAAAGGGTGTCGTAGGTATGACTGCCCGTAAGGATGGGAGGGCTGCGCAGGTCCTCCCACAGAATAAAGGTTAAAAATAGACACCACAGCAGGGTAAGCAGCAGCAACTGGGCGATAATAATTCGCCGTACCAGCGTTGGGCGTCTCAGGTGGTACCAGACGTTTTGCATTACCCGGACACCTTCTGGACTGAAACGGTATCAATGACATACCCGACGCCCCGCACCGTTCGCACATACCCGTCGCCGATTTTTCGCCGCAAATTTCCCATATGCACGTCGAGCGCATTGCTGAGGTTCTCTTTGTTACCGAATATCCGTTCTTCCAGAAACCGTCGCGTAATCACGCGGTCAGCGCGCAGCATCAGCGTTTCCAGCAGCGCATATTCACTCGCCGTCAGGTCTACGTGGCGCGCGCTCACCGTCACGCGGCGCGTCGGAACATGAAGCGATAGGCCCCGAATTTCTATCGCCTCATTCTCGAAACCGTAGCTGCGCCGCGCCAGGGCTCTCACCCGCGCCAGCAGCTCGGCGAGAATAAATGGCTTGACGAGATAGTCGTCCGCACCGGCATCCAGCCCGCTCAGCCGATCCTGCAGCGTGCCTCGCGCCGTCAGAATGATGACCGGGATCCCCTTGAGCTGCTGACGCAAACGCGCCATCAGGCTCATGCCGTCGCCGTCGGGCAGCCCCAGGTCGAGCAAAATAAGTTCCGGCACGCAGACGTCCAGCTGATGCAGCGCATCCTCTTTGCGGCGAACCCATATGACGTCAAACCCTTGATCGGAGAGGGCGATACGTACGCCGTTGCCGAGATCCAGGTCGTCTTCGATTAGTAGAATTTTCACACTGGTAACTGTATCAACCGTGAATGAAGAACTTCTTAAGAAAAAAACGGTATCAGGAAACCTGCCCGGATTACAGCACCGGCTCGCGCTTCAGTGTTTCTTCATGTTCGGCTCATAAGAACCTTAGGGTCGGTATTCAAAATGGGCGTTCTGGCGGTTAACCGCATGCATCGTCATCATTTGAATCCAGAAGGGCTTCTTTAATGAGAAACATCGAACTGCGTCATACGTTCCCCCATTTACTCCCGGGCCGCAGCCTGAAAAACATCGTGCCGGGCGTCGTTCTGGCGTTACTGGCCACGCCCGTACTGGCGGCAGAACAGAGCCAGGGTAACGTCTTAACCCTGGGGGGAGGCGTGGACGTCGCGCCGCGCTACTCGGGTTCAGATAAAACCCGCGTTTCCGCAGCTCAGGTGGTGGAGTACGCCATGGCAAACGGCTTCTTTATCGGCACCACGCGAGGGATCGGTTACGGCAACAACTTTGGCAATCTTGATTACAGCGCCGCGCTGAGCTATCGAGTTGGGCGTAAAGATAAAGACGTGAGCAGCGATTCGATCAGTTCCGGCAGCGACGAGCTGCGGGGAATGGGCGAGATAAAAGGCTCGGCAATCGTTGTGCCAGGGCTTGAGTACAGGGTGACCGACTGGCTTCACCTGCAGCTGCAGGCAGAGGTTCCGGTTTCTGAGAGGGACAACGGTGAAGCGGTGCATTTCGGCATTTCCAGCCCGTTCTATACCTCACCAAAAAATGAGGTGACGCTGGCGCTGACCGGCAGCTGGGGATCCGACAAGTACATGCAGACCTACTACGGGGTCAGCGCCGCTCAGTCGAGCGCATCGGGCTTTGCCCGACATGACGCCGGGGCGGGGATTTATGGCTACTCGATGAATCTTGACTGGACCCACAGGCTCACCTCGCGCTGGAGCGTGCTTGCCTCAGCGGGCGTTATGCAACTGACGGGTGATGCGGGTGATAGCCCCATTGTGCAACGCAAAACGTCGCCCACGGGGAGTTTGAAGGTGACGTACAGTTTTTGATTGTGGGCCGCGGTGGCTTAACGTTTTGAGCACGCACTTGCGGTAATTAAAGCCGCTCCGGTTGAGATGGCGGGGCGGTTCCCTTTGCAGACAGTTAGAGCACTGCACACGAGGTTGACGGATTTATCTAAAGCTCCATTGTGCCGTAATGACAAACACGGAAGGTATGATAATACCCACATCCATTCCAAAATAAGATGTAAAATTATACTGGAACCCATGATATATATAGGGCGAAAATCCTATCCCTGTTGCTTTTTTAAAATCATGGTATGAACCATGGTCACCACAATCATCGAAAGTATCAAAGAAAAATTCACCTACATATCCATAGATTCCTTTAAAAACCCAACCGTTATCCCATCCAGCCCAGTCTCTTCTTACGCCGGCTGCCAGGCATCTGTCATTAAAGCTGTTTTTCATTGTCCCTAGCACAAGACTGTATTTCGACGTATCCGAGAATTTCCTCTCCACGGATATGAACTTATTTTCAAAGTTTTCCGTGTATTGTCCTCGATTATGGGTCAGATGATAAACGTATGAGCCGGTGTTTATTGAATACAGATTTATTTCATCTGCAGAGCAATGCAACGTAAAAAGATAAAAACTTCCGCACCACAGCCATGTGGGGCATCTTTTCCGAACTGTCTGCTTATGTGGAATATTATCCATATTCGCTCACTTTGGCTAACGTACTGAAATTATAAGGACTGTTTTCGGTCTTCAGCTGGATAAATTTTAGCATACATACCAAAACTCGAGATATTCACGTCACGGATTGGGGGCTAAAATTACATAGAACATGTTCTGCGAACCCTTACCCCACGCGCTTACAGGAGTGAAAATCAGCCTTTTGCCGCCGCTAAAATCATAGCCTCTGAGGTATAATCGCTGTTCAGAAAACGGCAAAGAGGATGTGACAAGATGCTGACTTATATCACTATAGGTACAAATGATCTTCAGCGCGCCGCGGCGTTTTATGACGCGATTTTTAACGTGCTTGGCTATTCACGCTTGCCTGCCTGGACCAAGGACTGGGCAATGTGGGGAGATGAAAATAATCCAGATGAGGGGTTTAGCTTCTGTATTTGTCCTCCCTTTGACCGACAACCCGCAACGGCGGGAAACGGGACAATGTTCGCATTCCGAGCAGCTAACGCGGAGCTTGTCAGACGTTTCCATGCAGCAGGCCTTCTTGCGGGAGGGAAGAGTGAAGGCATGCCAGGGACACGAACCGCGTACGGCCCCGATTTTTATGTTGCCTATCTGCGCGATCCTGACGGGCATAAGCTGGCATGCGTTTGTCAGCATTATTCTCCTGAAGCCGATACGTTCCCGGACGAAGAATAGTCACAAGCGGTCGTTTTTGAACTATGTTTAACACCAGTCAGAATAATAAATAGTTCAACTGTTATTAGATTCTGAACAGTGGCGCCTTAATCCGGAGCATTTGAAAACCAGAACCTCACTGAGAAGTGTGCCAGCATGACGTGGCTAATATCCCTATCCGGAGAACAACGTGTTCGGAAAACAATTGCTAAACTTCATGCCAGGTTTACAAACTTTGTTAGCCTACGATAAAAGCTGGCTAAAACATGATATTAAAGCCGGGTTATCCGTTGCGGCTGTCGCGCTACCCGTGGCTATTGCTTATGCTGAATTGGCGGGTGTTGGGGCAATAGTGGGGCTCTATTCCTGCGTTTTACCGATGATAGCGTATGCACTCTTTGGTTCTTCACGTCAGCTTATTGTGGGCCCTGATGCCACGACCTGCGCGGTGATCGCGGCCGTCGTGTTTCCTCTTTCTGCAGGTAATTCCGAACTGCACTGGCAGCTGACCATTATCATGACGTTGATGATGGGCGGGTGGTGCCTGCTTGCCAGTAAATTTCGTTTGGGCGCACTTGCCGATTTACTTTCTCATCCCATCCTCACGGGGTTGCTTAATGGCGTTGCCGTGACGATTATTGTCGGGCAATTAGGCAAGGTGTTGGGGATAAAACTCGACGAAGCGCAGGTAATTGAGAAAATAATGGCCTTGCCAGGCCGTCTTTCCGACAGCCATTTATTAACCGTTGGCATATCGCTTTTGACGTTAATTATTTTAATGGCGATCAAAACGTATCGCAGCCACTGGCCAGCACCGTTGATTGCCATTGTGATGACAACGCTACTGGTATGGGCGACATCTGCGCAACAGTACGGTATTGCCACTATTGGGGGTGAAGGCTTCCAGCCTGGTTTACCCGTCGTTAACTGGGGCGCGTTCCAGCCCGGTCCGATGCGTGATTTAGTGATCCCGGCACTGAACCTGGCGTTGGTCAGTTTTGTCAGCCTGATGCTGACCGCCCGCAGTTTCGCCGCGAAAAATGGCTATGAAATTAATGCTGATGCAGAGTTCAGAGCGCTGGGTATTGCGAACATTATGTCTGGGTTATCTCAGGGGTTTGCTATCAGTGGAGCCGATTCCCGGACAGCGGTTAATGATTCAGTGGGTGGGAAAAGCCAGCTGGTTTCCATCGTCGCAGCCTTACTCATCGGTATCGTGGTGGTGTTTTTCACTCAGCCATTACAATTTATTCCGGTATCTGCATTAGGAATTGTTCTGATGTACGCATCCTGGTCATTAATTGATCTGCGCGGGTTATGGAATCTGAGGCGAAGAAATAAACAGGCATTTCGCCTGGCCTTTTTCACGTTTGGCTGTGTGTTAATTATCGGCGTTATCCAGGGGATCGGCCTTGCGGTGTTGCTTGGCCTGTTACAGTTCCTGCGTACGGTGTTTCGTCCCTCTGAGCACTTACTGGGAACCGACGAAGATGGAATGATTCACTCGTTAGGGAATACAACCGATATTAAAATGGTCCCGGGCGTGCTGATGTATCGATTTAACTCCCCGTTGACCTATTTTAACGTGGCTTATTTTAAACGTCGGGTATTGAACCTGGTTGATGGTGCAGCAGTACAGCCTAAATGGGTGGTCATTGATGCCGTTGCATGCTTCACCTATTCAGATATCAGCGTTCTGGCAACCATAAATGAGTTAAAGCGCGATCTGAAAGGTCGAGAGATTACGTTAATCCTTGCGGGCAGAAAAACGGAATTAACGCGCTGGTTTAAAGATAGCCGGCCAACGATGAATGATGATGACATGATTCTGGCGCCAGACCTCTATCTGGCACTTCGGTTCATTCAAAGCAAAGAGAGTGCGAGTGAATCAGGTGGCGAGGTATAAGCTAAAGGCTTGCCCGCCAACCGCGAGCAAGCCACACCCTTAGCGATACAGCGTTTTTTCCGCAACCGGAATAAGCAGACCGGATCGCCAGTCCGCGAGCGTCAGCTGCGCAAGCCTGCCCAGCGCGGCATAAAACGGATGCCCGGCGTTGTCGACAAACACCGACAGGAAGCGGGTGCTCCACGGCAGCAGGTGCCACGCCAGAAGCTGAGCGCACTCTGCTTCGCGGCCATTCTCGGCCAGCCACGCCGCCAGCAGCAGCAACGTACCGAAATGATCTTCCGGCTCATTCTGCTGCATCTCAAACGCGATATTGTTCTCCCGCATCCACTGGCGCAGCGCGAGGGTCGAGTCGCCAAACAATACGGATTCACGGTCCAGCCAGACGGAACTCCACGGCGGAGCGGGCAGGGCATACGGACCAATAAACAGCCGTTGCCAGGCGTCCGCCAGCGACTCATCGGAAGATGAAGCAAACGTATCGGCAACGGGCTGCAGCGTTTCCGTAGGCAGGGGCCAGTCCTGAACCCATTCGCCAGCGGTGAGCGCTTTCACCAGCGGCGCGGCCTGCTCGCTGTCGGGAGCGAAATAAAACAGCGCGCCCAGCACCCGGGCGCTGAACGCGAACGATTCACGATGTGAGACGTCTTTCATTAAACTTTCCTTGCTCGCGCGGATGACGCCCGCGCGACTGTGTTAACCGATAATAGTGACCACAGAATAAACCAGGGTCTCGCGTTTCACCCTCTACACCTTCTCAATCTGCACCAGATTGGTGTGCTGCGGGTTGCCTTTTGCCAGCGGAGAAGGTCGATGGGTCGTCAGCGTGTTGATGCATGAACCGTGATCGATACGATCGCCATTCATATTGGCATCATGCCACGCTCCCTGGCCCATGGCGCTCACGCCGGGCATGATGCGTGGCGTGACTTTCGCTTCAATTCGCACCTCGCCGCGATCGTTAAATACGCGCACCGTATCGCCGTTCTTAATGCCGCGTTTTGCTGCATCGACAGGATTAAGCCACACCTCCTGGCGACAGGCCGCTTTCAGCACGTCGACGTTACCGTAGCTCGAGTGGGTACGGGCCTTGAAGTGGAAGCCGAACAGCTGCAGCGGGAACTGCGCGCGCTCGGGCGCATCCCAGCCGTCAAAGGTCGACGCGTAGACGGGCAGAGGGCTGATGGTCTCATCTTTGGCCAGCTCCCAGGTAGCCGCAATCTCCGCCAGCTTGCTGGAGTAAATCTCAATCTTGCCCGATGGCGTTTTCAGCGGATTGGCTTCCGGGTTCTCGCGGAATTTTTTATAGGCCACAAAGTGTCCGTTCGGATCGTTGCGCTTATAAATGCCCATTTTTTTCAGCTCGTCATAGGACGGAAGCTTAGGGTCTTTCTCGAGCATTTTGGCATACAGGAACTGCAACCATTGTTCCTGCGTGCGTCCTTCGGTGAATTTCTGAAGGATATCCGGCCCGAGGCGTTTCGCCACTTCGCTCATCATCCAGTAGATCGGCTTACGCTCGAACTTCGGCGCGGTCACGGGCTGGAGGAAAATCAGGTAGCCCATGTTACCGGCATAATCGTTAGGAATAATGTCTTCCTGCTCGACGGTCATCAGGTCCGGCAACACGATATCGGCGTACTTCGCTGACGAGGTCATGAAGTTGTCGATGACGACAATCATTTCGCACTTGCTTTCGTCCTGCAGGATCTCGTGGGTTTTATTGATATCGGAGTGCTGGTTGATGATGGTGTTGCCCGCATAGTTCCAGATGAACTTAATCGGCACGTCCAGCTTATCCTTACCACGCACGCCGTCGCGTAAGGCGGTCATCTCCGGCCCGCGGGCGATGGCGTCCGTCCAGCTGAAGCAGGAGATTTGCGTTTTGACCGGGTTATCCGGTATCGGCATACGTTCGATGGTAATGGTGTAGGTCGACTCGCGCGCGCCGCTGTTACCGCCGTTGATGCCGACGTTTCCGGTGAGGATTGGCAGCATGGCGATGGCGCGGGACGTCAGCTCGCCGTTCGCCTGGCGCTGTGGTCCCCAGCCCTGGCAGATATAGGCCGGTTTCGCGGAGCCGATTTCACGAGCAAGCTTGATGATGCGATCCGCAGGAATGCCGGTGATGCGTGAGGCCCACTCCGGCGTTTTCGCCGTGTTGTCATCGCCCTGGCCGAGAATGTATGCTTTGTAGTGGCCGTTAGCGGGCGCGCCTTCCGGCAGCGTTTTTTCGTCATAGCCCACGCAGTATTTATCCAGAAACGGCTGGTCGACCAGGTTTTCGTCGATCAATACCCACGCGATTCCCGCCACCAGCGCGGCATCGGTACCCGGACGGATCGGGATCCATTCATCTTCGCGTCCGGCTGCCGTATCGGTATAGCGCGGGTCGATAACGATCATGCGCGCATTGGATCGCTCGCGGGCCTGCTCCAGATAATAGGTAATCCCGCCGCCGCTCATGCGGGTTTCCGCCGGGTTATTGCCGAACATCACCACCAGTTTGCTGTTTTCAATATCCGAGGTGCTGTTGCCATCGTTGCTGCCGTAGGTGTAGGGCATCGCGCAGGCGATTTGCGCCGTACTGTAGGTGCCGTAGTGGCTCAGGAAACCGCCGTAGCAGTTCATCAGGCGCGCCACCAGCGAAGCGTAAGGGGAGGAGCGGGTGATATTGCCGCCGACAATCCCGGAGGAGTAGTTGATATACACCGCTTCGTTGCCGTATTTGCTGACCACGTTTTTAAGGCTGGCGGTGATGGCGTCCAGCGCTTCATCCCATGTGATGCGCTCGAACTTGCCTTCACCGCGTTTGCCCACGCGTTTCATCGGGTAGTTGAGACGGTCAGGATGATTGATTCGACGGCGAATTGAACGTCCGCGCAGGCAGGCGCGCACCTGATGGTTACCGTAAATATCCTCGCCGGTGTTATCGGTTTCGACCCAGTACACTTCGTCGTCGCGGACGTGCAGACGCAGCGCGCAGCGGCTGCCGCAGTTGACCGAGCAGGCGCCCCACACCACTTTATCTCCAGAAGGCTGGACGGCGTTCTTCACCGCCGCGGCGGCGCTTTTTAAGCCGAAAGGAAGCGAGATCCCGCCGGCGGCCAGCGCCAGAGACCCTATTGCCGTGGATTTCACGAGAGTTCGACGGCTAATTCCGCCGTGATGTTCAGTATCGGACATGGCTCACCCCATCATTATAATTACGTATTATTTTTCCCGAAATGATAACCGGGCTAATGATGGGGTGAGTGTTACTGATTTGGGGGTATTAAATCTTAATCCTCATCAAATCAAAGGGGATTGAGGGTAAATTACTGCGCTTCAGCAGCCCCGCTGCCTGTACGGGTGTACAAAATTTTAAAGGTGTCGTTGGCGCAGTGGCCTACCACCTGAGTGCCCGCCTGGTCAGCCTGATCGTTCGGCACAATGCTCAGCGTAAAACCTGATTCAGGCACGCCGTTGTTGATAATTTTCTGCTGAATGTCGCTTTTCACGCGCTCGCAGGAATCCGGTGCCGCTAGCGCGGCCGTTGAGGCACTCATTAACAGCAGGGCGGTAATCCAGGGTAACCGTTTCATCTATAGCTCCTTTTCTCTGTGTAGAGATTAATTTTAGCAGGCTTCGTGTAAACAACTGTATTTGCTAATATGATTGGGAATAATCTCCCTGTACGGTAATAAATGTGAAGAAATACGCAGCGATAACGCTACTGGCAGCAACACTGGTGGGGTGCGACAACAGCTCCGCGCCGCTGTCGTTTACGCCCGAGATGGCGAGTTTCTCGAACGAATTTGATTTTGATCCGCTGCGCGGCCCGGTGAAAGACTTCACCCAGACGCTGCTCAACGAGAAGGGCGAAGTGTCCAAACGGGTGACCGGCACCGTGTCGGCGGAAGGGTGTTTCGATACCCTGGAACTGCACGACCTGGAGGCCAATACCGGCGTGGCGCTGGTGCTGGATGCCAATTACTACCTTGATGCGGAAACCCAGCAGCGAAAAGTGAAGCTGCAGGGGAAATGCCAGCTGGCCGAACTGCCGTCAGCCGGAATAACGTGGGATACCGACGACAACGGTTTTGTGGTGGCGGCGCACGGCAAAGAGATGGAAGTGAAGTATCGCTACGATGCGGATGGCTACCCGCTGGGCAAAACCACCGTCTCGGGGGATCAGCATCTGTCCGTCCAGTCGACGCCGTCTAAAGACGTTCGCAAAAGAATGGATTACTCGGCAGTGAGCATGTTGAATGATAAGCCGCTGGGCAACGTGAAGCAGAGCTGCGACTACGATCGACACAATAATCCGGTGAGCTGCGATCTGACGATCACGGACGATAGCGTCAAACCTGCCGTTGAGCACAAATACACCATCAAAAACACGATTGAATACTACTGAGAATAAAACCGCGCAGGTTACTGCGCGGTCGGTTTCAGCAGGCTGGCGCCTGACGGCTTGTGCCCGGCAAGATGCTGATGCTGGAAGATGCACATGCGAATGGTATTGCGGTATTCGCCGTTGATAAAGAACTCGTGAATCAGCTCGCCTTCCACCATAAAGCCCAGCTTGCGGTAGATATGGATCGCTTTCTCGTTCTCTTTATCCACAATCAGGTAAAGCTTGTAGAGATTCAGAACGTTGAACCCGTAATCCATTGCCAGCTTCGCTGCCCGTGAGGCAAGGCCTTTTCCCTGATGCTCAGGGGAAATAATGATCTGAAACTCCGCCCGACGGTGAACATGGTTGATTTCAACCAGCTCCACAAGACCGGCTTTTTCGCCTTCACACTCCACCACAAAACGACGTTCACTCTGATCGTGAATGTGCTTATCGTAGAGATCGGACAGCTCAACAAAGGCCTCGTACGGCTCTTCGAACCAGTAGCGCATTACGCTGGCGTTATTGTCCAGCTGGTGGACGAAGCGCAGGTCTTCGCGCTCCAGCGGGCGAAGCTTAACGTCGCAGGGCGCCGACATTACGGGGCTACCGTACGGCCAGTGCGGCGATCCAGGCAGCGCAGGGTGTTTGGCTCCCAGTAGGCGTTGACGTTTGCACTTTGCTGACACTTATCGCGCGCGTCAAAAGCGACATCTTCTTTATCCCACTCTTTCTCAGCACGTTTGTTGACCTTGTGGCGAAGGCTGCGGGTGTCATTCCATTGTTCTTTGTCCATAGCGGCGTTCTGGCGGCTTTGCGCGCTGTCACCAGACTCAATAATGAGCTTGCTGGTTTCCGCTGTCGCAGAGGCGGCAAAGGCGAACGATGACAGCGCCAGCAGGGCTGTCAGACAAAGGCGTTTGCTTAATGTGGTCATAGCGTTTCCTTTTAAACGGGTGCAGATAATCAAGTTACCCCGAACAGATTCTACACCAAAGCGAAAAGACGTCATACCCGCGGTGCAAGTATGGAAAAGTAAAGGATATCATCAGGTATGATGTCTAAATAAATCCTCACCTGACGTGAAATATGCTCAAAACGACGCTGCTTTTTTTTGCCACCGCGCTATGCGAAATCATCGGCTGCTTCCTGCCATGGCTCTGGCTGAAGAAGGGGGGATCCGTATTGCTTCTCATCCCGGCAAGCGTCGCGCTGGCTCTGTTTGTCTGGCTGTTAACGCTGCATCCTGCTGCCAGCGGCCGCGTCTACGCCGCTTACGGTGGTGTCTATATCTGTACCGCGCTGCTGTGGCTACGCGTGGTGGACGGCGTCAAGCTCAGCGCGTACGACTGGGCCGGCGCGCTGATTGCCCTGTGCGGCATGCTGATTATTGTGGCGGGATGGGGGCGGGCCTGAGCCCCCGGTTTTGTGATCGTTAGCGGATTTTATGATCATTATACTTGTATGGTAGTCTGGTTAGTGGGTAAGTTTCCAGCATCACAACGAATGATGTAAGGAAAGGAAATATGAAGATTGTCGCGGCTGACGTGTTTGTTACCTGCCCGGGGCGAAACTTTGTCACCCTTAAAATCACCACCGACGAGGGGATTGTCGGCCTCGGTGACGCTACGCTAAACGGGCGTGAACTCTCCGTGGCTTCCTACCTGAAAGACCATCTCTGCCCGCAGCTGATTGGCCGCGATGCGCACCGCATCGAAGACATCTGGCAGTTCTTCTATAAGGGCGCCTACTGGCGTCGCGGCCCGGTCACCATGTCGGCCATCTCAGCCGTGGACATGGCGCTGTGGGACATCAAAGCCAAAGCGGCCAACATGCCGCTCTACCAGCTGCTGGGCGGCGCATCCCGCGAAGGCGTGATGGTTTACTGCCACACGACCGGTCACACCATTGACGACGTGCTGGAAGATTACGCCCGTCATAAAGAGATGGGCTTCAAGGCGATCCGCGTGCAGTGCGGGGTGCCGGGCATGAAAACCACCTACGGCATGGCCAAAGGGAAGGGGCTGGCCTACGAGCCTGCGACCAAAGGCGACTGGCCGGAAGAGCAGCTCTGGTCCACCGAAAAATACCTCGATTTCACACCAAAGCTGTTCGACGCGGTGCGCAGTAAATTCGGCTTCAATGAACATCTTCTGCATGACATGCACCACCGCCTGACGCCAATCGAAGCGGCGCGCTTCGGCAAGAGCATTGAAGAATTCCGCATGTTCTGGATGGAAGATCCAACGCCTGCGGAAAACCAGGCCTGCTTCCGCCTCATTCGCCAGCACACCGTCACGCCAATTGCCGTGGGCGAAGTGTTTAACAGCATCTGGGACTGCAAGCAGCTCATCGAAGAGCAGCTCATCGACTATATCCGCACCACCATTACCCACGCGGGCGGGATCACCGGGATGCGTCGCATCGCGGACTTCGCCTCGCTCTATCAGGTGCGAACCGGCTCGCACGGCCCGTCGGATCTCTCGCCGGTATGCCACGCCGCCGCGCTGCATTTCGACCTGTGGGTGCCAAACTTTGGCGTCCAGGAATATATGGGCTATTCCGAACAGATGCTGGAAGTCTTCCCGCACAGCTGGCGTTTTGATAACGGCTATATGCATCCGGGCGACAGGCCGGGGCTGGGCATCGAGTTTGATGAAAAGCTGGCGGCGAAATACCCCTACGATCCGGCCTATCTGCCGGTGGCCCGTCTTGAGGACGGCACGCTGTGGAACTGGTAAACGAGGAGCGAACGATGAAAAGCGTAGTGATTCAACAGCCGAACGAACTGGTGATTGAAGAGCGGCCACTCCCGGCGCCAGGTGCAGGTGAAGTTCGCGTCAAAATCACGCTGGCGGGGATCTGCGGCTCGGACAGCCACATCTATCGCGGCCATAACCCGTTTGCGAAATATCCACGCACGATCGGCCACGAGTTTTTTGGCGTGATTGACGCCGTAGGCGAGGGTGTCGACAGTGCCCGTCTGGGCCAGCGCGTCTCGGTCGATCCGGTGATCAGCTGCGGACATTGCTATCCGTGTTCCGTCGGAAAACCGAACGTCTGCACCTCGCTGGTGGTGCTGGGCGTACACCGCGACGGGGGCTTCAGTGAATACGCGGCGGTACCCGCTAAAAATGCCTGGCCTATTCCGGATGACATTCCTGATAAACACGCCGTCATGGTGGAGCCTTTCACCATCGCCGCCAACGTGACGGGGCAGGCCAACCCCATCGAGCAGGACGTCGCGCTGGTTTACGGCGCAGGGCCGATGGGGCTGGTCACCGTGCAGGCGCTGAAGGGCGTCTATAAGGTGAAGCAGGTTATCGTGGTTGATCGCATCGACGAACGCCTGAAAATGGCCCAGCGCAGCGGCGCGGACTGGGTGTTGAATAACGGCGAGCAGTCGCTGCAGGCCGCGCTGGACGAACGGGGCATCAAACCAACGTTAATCATTGATGCCGCCTGTCATCCGTCGATATTGCAGGAGGCGATTACCCTGGCCTCTCCGGCGGCGCGTATCGTGCTGATGGGCTTCTCCAGCGAGCCGAGCCATATTGTCCAGCAGGGCATCACCGGCAAAGAGCTGGCGATCTTCTCCTCGCGCCTCAATGCCAACAAATTCCCGGTCGTCATCGACTGGCTGAAAAAAGGGCTGATCGACCCGGAAAAACTGATCACTCATGCCTTTGACTATCACCATGTAACAGACGCCATTGAACTGTTTGAGAAAGACCAGCGGCAGTGCTGCAAAGTCTTGCTCACGTTCGGGCAATAATCCTTTACGCGGTTAAGAGCCTGCGCAGACAGGCTCTATGTGGTACGCATCTTACCCTTCAGAGATAGCCATTATGACGCAAGCACAACCTCAAAGAACTACCTCCGATCTGGTGAAAGCCGCCGTTTCCGGCTGGCTGGGCACCGCCCTGGAGTTTATGGACTTTCAGCTTTACTCGCTGGGGGCTGCCCTGGTCTTTCACGAGATCTTCTTCCCGGAACAGTCAGCCGCGATGGCGCTGATCCTCGCGATGGGGACCTACGGCGCAGGCTATATCGCACGCATTGTCGGCGCCTTTATCTTTGGCAGAATGGGCGACAGCATTGGTCGTAAGAAGGTGCTGTTTATCACCATCACCATGATGGGGATCTGCACCACGCTGATTGGCGTCCTGCCGACCTACGCGCAGATCGGGATTTTTGCTCCCGTTCTGCTGGTGACGCTGCGTATCATCCAGGGCCTGGGGGCCGGGGCTGAGATCTCCGGGGCCGGGACCATGCTGGCGGAGTACGCGCCGAAAGGCAAACGCGGCATTATCTCCTCGCTGGTGGCGATGGGCACTAACTGCGGGACGCTGAGCGCCACGGCGATCTGGGCGGTGATGTTCTTTGCCCTCGACCGTGAAGAGCTAATTGCCTGGGGCTGGCGCGTGCCGTTCCTCGCCAGCGTCGTGGTGATGATTTTCGCCATCTGGCTGCGAATGAACCTGAAAGAGAGCCCGGTCTTTGAGAAAGTGAACGATGCCCAAACCGTACAGCCGGACACCTCGCTGGGTTCAATGGTGAAAAGTAAATCCTTCTGGCTTGCGACCGGGCTGCGTTTCGGTCAGGCGGGCAACTCGGGGCTGATCCAGACGTTCCTCGCCGGGTATCTGGTCCAGACGCTGCTGTTCGATAAAGCCATCCCGACCGATGCGCTGATGATAAGCTCCATTCTCGGGTTTATCTCCATTCCGCTGCTGGGCTGGCTTTCCGATAAAGTAGGGCGCCGTCTGCCGTACATTATCCTCAATATCTCCGCCATTCTTCTCGCCTACCCAATGCTGTCGATCATCGTCGATAAGAGCTATGCGCCGGGGACGATTATGCTCTCCATCATCGTTATCCATAACTTCGCCGTGCTGGGGCTGTTTGCGCTGGAAAATATCACCATGGCGGAGATGTTTGGCTCGCGAAATCGCTTTACCCGCATGGCTATCTCGAAAGAGGCGGGCGGTTTGGTGGCGGTGGGCTTTGGTCCGGTACTGGCGGGGATCTTCTGCAACATGACCGGCTCATGGTGGCCGATCGTCGCCATGCTGGTGGCTTATTCCGTGATTGGGCTGGTCTCGGCGTTCCTGATGCCGGAAGTGCGCGACCGTGATTTGAGCGCGGCGCACGACGCAGCGGAGTCCGCGCCAGAGGAGAGCTTGGGTTACGGCGCGGTCTCCTCGCGACGCTAATGGTTTATAACTTACGTGACCTGTCACATAACTTTATCTTTATGTCACACCACATGAGCAAAAGTTAATATAAATCAAAATCTCAAACGGCAGTATCAGTATGGTTGATGGCAGTTATTTTTTTACCCCAACTGCCATTCTAGTTGGTGTAGTCAGCAGGCGCTGCCGCTTCAGAGGAGCGGCAGCGGTCCACGACTTTCTAATTAACGAGTCTTAATCATGGAAAACACCTTATTACAGGCCAACGCGACGCTGCCTCAGTACGATCGCGACAGCCTTCAACCACGCATTGTTCATCTGGGTTTTGGCGCCTTTCACCGGGCGCACCAGGCGGTGTACGCCGACATTCTCGCCGCCGGGCACGGCAGCGACTGGGGCTACTGTGAGGTTAACCTGATTGGCGGCGAGCAGCAGATTGCCGATCTGAACGCGCAGGATAACCTCTACACCGTGGCGGAGATGTCTGCCGATGCATGGACATCCCGCGTAGTTGGCGTGGTTAAAAAAGCGCTGCATGCGCAGGTTGACGGGCTGGAAAGCGTGCTGGCGGCGATGTGCGAACCGCAGGTGGCGATTGTCTCGCTGACCATCACCGAGAAAGGGTACTGCCATTCACCGGCGACAGGACAACTGATGCTCGATCACCCGTTTATCGTCGCCGACCTGCAAAACCCGCACCAGCCGAAATCCGCGCCGGGCGTGGTGGTGGAAGCGCTGGCGCGTCGCAAAGCGGCGGGTCTGCCCGCGTTTAGCGTGATGTCCTGCGACAACATGCCGGAGAACGGACACGTGATGCGCAATGTGACCTGCGCGTACGCCCGGGCCGTAGACGGCGAGCTGGCGGACTGGATCGAGGCTAACGTCACCTTCCCGTCAACCATGGTGGATCGTATCGTGCCGGCGGTCACGCCCGATACGCTGGATAAAATTGAGCAGCTGACCGGCGTGCGTGACCCGGCGGCAGTCGCCTGTGAACCGTTTCGCCAGTGGGTGATCGAAGATAACTTTGTGGCAGGACGTCCAGAGTGGGAAAAGGCCGGAGCCGAGCTGGTGTCAGACGTGATCCCGTTTGAAGAGATGAAGCTGCGCATGCTCAACGGCAGCCACTCGTTCCTGGCGTACCTGGGCTATCTGGCCGGCTACCCGCATATCAACGACTGTATGGAAGACGAGAACTACCGCCTCGCCGCGCACGCGCTGATGCTTAACGAGCAGGCGCCCACGCTGAAAGTGAAGGGCGTTGATTTAGGCCGCTATGCCGATCTCCTGATTGCCCGCTACAGCAACCCGGCCCTGCGCCATCGGACATGGCAAATCGCGATGGACGGCAGCCAGAAGCTCCCGCAGCGTATGCTGGACTCCGTGCGCTGGCACCTGGTGCACCAGACGCCTTTCCCGCTGCTGGCGCTGGGGGTGGCTGGCTGGATGCGTTATGTCGGCGGCATTGACGAGCAGGGTAACGCCATCGACGTGAGCGATCCGCAGCTGGCGGTGATTCAGGCGGCGGTGAACGAAAGTGCGGAAGGCGAAAGCCGGGTCAATGCGCTGCTCGGCATTGAGGCCATCTTTGGTAACGAGTTACCGCAGGAGCCGCGCTTTGTGGCTGCGGTGATGGCCGCGTACCGGTCGTTGCTGCAACAGGGCGCGAAAGCGACCGTCGCGCAGTACGCGTCTCAACGGTAGTTCAGCACATGCCGCCGTGCGCGGCGGCATGGCTGCGCACAGCTTAGTGCATCCCCAGGCGAATCAGCTCAATCGGTTCGAACTTACCTTCGCATCCTTCCACTTCAACCGTTTTGCTGCGGCGCACCTGCGCGGCATCCAGCCCGTCGCTGTGGATCGCTTTAATCACGCCAGTTTTGCCCGTGCCGCTAATCATGACGCGGCTGCCGGTGGTGATTGCATTGCGGTTACGGTCGTATGTCATCATGGTATTTTCTCCTCTCTAACCTGTTCGTTACGGCGCTATTTCGGGTTATGCCGTTCACGGGGCATATAAATACGCCTGTCCGCGCTTCATGTTTTTGTTTTTGATCAAACTCACACTTTTTTCTTTATTTCGTCGGGCGCTGACGGTTCAGGACGGTAATTTACAAAGTGGACCGTTATTTTCATTAATTGATAGTTTCGACAGGGAAGCGTTGAGGGTTGGTTTATATTCCTGATGTCATCCTGTGTGCAGGAAATAACCCTTTCATCGGAATAAGGAGTCAGGCTTATGTATAAGAACATTTTGATGCCTGTAGACGTGTTTGAAATGGATTTGAGCGACAAAGCGGTTCGCCACGCGGCAAGCCTTGCGAAGGCTGAGGGCGCGTCGATTACCCTGGTCAATATTCTGCCTGCCAGCAGCCGGTCTCTGCTGCGCGGTTTCAACGCCGATATAAAAAAGTTTGAAGAGTATATGACCGCAGAATCCGGGAAGAAAATGAACGAGTTAAAAAGACTGTTCGATATTGCCCCTGAGAATATTCACAGCATGGTGCGTTTTGGCAACGTCCGGGATGAAATTATCAAGCTGAGCAAGGAGGGGAAATATGATGCGATTGTCATCGGGTCGAAAAATCCGAGCATCTCCACGCATCTGCTGGGTTCAAATGCGGAATCTATTCTGCGCTACGCCACGATCCCGGTGTTAGTCGTTCGCTAATCACCTCGCCGCACCCGAAAGGGGCGGCGCATATTACTCTTCGCTAAACCACTCGCTATTTTCCTGACGAATAAGCTGCACGGATTCGCTAATTTCCTGCAGATGCAGCGTCATCGCTTTTTCCACACCGTCCGGGTCGCGTTTTTCCAGCGCGCTGAAAATATCATGATGCTGTCGGAGCAGCATTTCCGGCGGGGAGACGTGATCGAGGCTCATATAGCGCACGCGGTCAATGGTGGCCTTGATGTTCTCGATGGTGTCCCAGGCCAGCTGACAATCCGCGATCTGCGCCAGCTTCTGGTGGAATTCATCGTCAAGCTGGAAGAAATCATTGAGCTGCTTACGGTCAATCGCAATACGCTGCTGGTGCAGGTTCTGCTCCAGCTGGTAACACTGGTTGTCGTTGATAAGCGTTGCGGCACGGCGCGCCACCGCGCATTCAATGGCCTGGCGAACGAAACAGCCGTTGCGTACCTGAGAGAGTGAAATTTTGTTCACGTAGCTGCCGCGCTGCGGGCGGATCTGAATCAGTCCGTTCTCAGCAAGCTTAATAAACGCTTCACGTACCGGCTGACGGGAAACGTCAAAACGCACAGACACCTCTTTTTCAGAAAGCGGCGTTCCCGGTGGGATCAGGCAATGGACAATATCACGTCGCAAAATGCGATAGATTTGCTGGTTAACGGGCTGGGTGGGATTGAGTTGCGATTCAGCGGCCATGAGTTGTCATTTCTCAGAGAGTTAGCCTGAACATACTACCATTCTTTTATAACCCGAAACAGACCCGGCCCGCAGGCCGGGAAGGGCAGATTTAGCCACGATGGACGCTAAGTCCGGCAAAACTCTGGCTGACGGGCATCATTTCCACGGTATTGATGTTGACGTGTTTTGGCAGCGTTGCCACCCACCAGACCGTTTCGGTCACATCTTCCGGCGTCAGCGCGTTAGCATTTTCGTAGGTTTTATCCGCTTTCGCGTCATCGCCTTTGAAACGCACGTTGGAAAACTCGGTGCCGCCCACCAGGCCCGGCTCGATATCGGTAACGCGAATGGCGGTGCCGTGCAGGTCGGTACGCAGGTTAAGGCTGAACTGGCGCACAAACGCCTTCGTTGCGCCATAGACGTTGCCGCCCGCGTAAGGCCAGCTTCCGGCGGTGGAGCCAATGTTGATAATGTGGCCGCGGTTGCGCTCGACCATGCCCGGCAGCACCGCGCGGGTCATATAGACCAGCCCTTTGTTGTTGGTGTCGATCATGTTTTCCCAGTCTTCAACGCTGGCTTTGTGGGCGGGCTCCATGCCCAGCGCCAGACCGGCATTGTTGACCAGAACGTCGATGGCGCGCCACTCGGCGGGCAGGTTGGCAATCATCTCTTCAATGGCCGCGCGGTTACGCACGTCCAGCTGCGCGGTCAGGATGCTGTCGCCTAATTCGTCCTTCAGCTCCTGCAGGCGCTCCTGACGACGGCCCGTGGCAATAACCTTGTGCCCGTTGGCGACGAAGCGACGCGTGATGCTTTCACCAAAACCTGCCGTTGCCCCGGTAACTAAAATAATCATCTCACTGTTCCTCAACGCTTTTTGTGTTGTACTAACATAGCACGGCCGCAGAGGGTGCGTTAAGGCAACATTTGTATGACGGCGTTGCAGGGGATGGCGGCCTGGCCTACTCTGGGAGGATACCCGTACTCAGGAGCGAAAGATGACGGCCACGAACCCCTTTTTTGACATCAGCCTGCTGCCTTACCAGGCCCCCCATTTTGATGAAATCAACGATAGCCACTATCGCCCGGCCTTTGATGAAGCGCTTCGCCAGAAGCGGGCGGACGTAGACGCCATTGTGTCTCAAACCGCTGCGCCGGACTTCACCAACACCGTGCTGGCGCTGGAGAAAAGCGGCGCTTTGCTCTCGCGCGTCAGCAGCGTGTTCTTCGCTATGACCTCCGCACACACCAATGCGTATCTGCAGGAGCTTGAGGAGCAGTTCTCCACCGAGCTTGCCGCGCTGGCAAACGACATCTGGCTGAATGACACCCTTTTCGCCCGCGTGGAGAGCGTCTGGCAGGACCGTGCCGCGCTGGACGCCGAATCCCGCCGGCTGGTCGAGGAGACGTATCAGCGGTTTATTCTGGCCGGCGCGCGTCTCAATGAAACGGAAAAAGCCGAGCTGAAGGCGCTGAATACCGAGGCGGCGACCCTGACCAGCCAGTTCAATCAGCGTCTGCTGGCTGCCGATAAGACGGGTGGGCTGGTGGTGGATTACGCGCACCAGCTTGATGGGCTCAGCGCCAGCGAGATCGCCGACGCGGCGCAGGCTGCCGCGGAGCGAGGGTTAAACGACCGCTGGCTGATCCCGCTTCTGAACACGACTCAGCAGCCCGCGCTTTCCGCACTGCGCAATCGTCAGACCCGCGAAAACCTGTTCAACGCAGGCTGGACGCGCACCCAGAAAGGGGATGAAAACGACACTCGCGAGCTGATCCTCCGCCTTACGGCGCTGCGCGCCCGGCAGGCCCGCCTGCTGGGATTTGACGATTACGCCAGCTGGAGTATCGCCGACCAGATGGCGAAAACCCCGGACGCCGCGCTGGAATTTATGCGCGGCATTGTGCCCGCCGCCCGCGCCCGGGCAGAGCGCGAGCAGGCCGATATTCAGAAAGTGATTGATGACGAGCAGGGCGGTTTCACCGCGCAGGCCTGGGACTGGGCCTTTTATGCCGAGCGCGTGCGTCAGGCAAAATATGCCCTCGATGAATCGCAAATCAAACCCTATTTTGCGCTCAATACCGTATTGCACGATGGCGTATTCTGGGCCGCAAGCCAGCTGTTTGGCATCCGCTTTGTGGAGCGCTTCGATATTCCGGTGTATCACCCGGACGTCCGCGTCTGGGAAATTTTCGACCACACCGGTGAGGGCATGGCGCTGTTTTACGGCGACTTTTTTGCCCGCGATTCCAAGCAGGGCGGGGCCTGGATGGGGAATTTCGTCGAGCAATCCTTCGAGCTTGCCGCCCGTCCGGTGATCTACAACGTCTGTAATTACCAAAAACCGGCTAACGGCGGCGTCGCGCTTCTCTCCTGGGATGACGTGATCACCCTGTTCCACGAGTTTGGCCATACGCTGCACGGTCTGTTTGCCAGCCAGCGTTTCGCCACGCTCTCCGGGACCAATACGCCGCGCGATTTCGTTGAATTCCCGTCGCAGATCAACGAACACTGGGCCAGCCATCCACAGGTATTTACCCACTACGCCCGCCATTACGAAACCGGTGAACCGATGCCGGACGCGCTGCGGGAAAGCATGCTCAACGCGACCCATTTCAACAAGGGTTATGACATGACGGAGCTGCTGGCTGCCGCGCTGCTGGACATGAACTGGCACGGGATTAGCGAAGCCGTTTCGAGCGTAGACGCGTTTGAAGCGGCAGCACTGAAAAAAGAGGGGCTGGATCTGCCCGCCGTACCGCCGCGCTATCGCAGCAGCTATTTTGCCCATATTTTCGGCGGCGGCTACGCGGCGGGATATTACGCCTACCTGTGGACGCAAATGCTGGCGGACGATGGCTATCAGTGGTTTGTCGAACAGGGCGGTCTGACTCGTGAAAACGGACAAAAATTCCGCGAGGCGATTTTGTCCCGTGGTAACAGCACGGATCTGGCAGAACTTTATCGGCAGTGGCGCGGGCACGATCCGAAGATTGAACCGATGCTGGAAAATCGCGGGTTGAGCGAATAGAGCCAGTCTCGTCAGAAAAAAGAACCGGGCTTTACGCCCGGTTTTTTATAGTCTCCAACGTGCTTGTAACGTCTTCTGCAAAAACAGTTTTAATATGTTTTCTTTATAAATAAAACAGGTGAGATTAAAACTTACTTCGAACAGTATATTTAATTAGCCAAGATTAGGCTTTAAATGAATTAATGGTTAATAGTTTGTTCTGGATTGTAAAAATAAAAACCTTTAGCTTCGGATTTTTAGCTATAAATTTTTGTTATTTTGTGCCGATAAATGAAAGTGGCATAAAAATCGACGCAGTAGCAGTTAAGAAGGCGAAAGATGACCCTACCTCTGAACAATCCGGGCTTCACGGATACCGAGCCTTCTAAAGGCCTGATAAATAAAACCTTTACCTATATTGTAACGTTGTTGATAAGTATTTTTATTGCGGCAATAATTTCCCTGCTAATAATAAAAGGTAATGTGAATGAAATCAGCGACAAGCACGATGAATTTTTGTTAAGGAAAGCCCTGGAGACCCGCCAGGAGAGCATGCGAAGTCATTTGAAAGATAATGCCGAGTGGGGAGATGCCTACAAACATCTTCATCTGAACAATGACGTTCACTGGGCGTGGGATAAGCAGAACCTGGGTAAGTCCCTGTATGACAACTTTGGCTACGAAGGGGTGTTTGTTCTCTCTCCGGAAGGGAGTACGCGATACAGTGTCGTTGACGGGAAACTGAAGCTGCAGGAGCTGGAGAGCTGGTTAGACAAATCAACCAAAGACCGTTTACTCCATGAGTTGAGTATAAAAAAGGGAGTGCCGGTTTCTGTGCTAGCGCTTATCGATTCCGTGCCGGCCATTGTTTCTGCGCAATGGATAACGACGGGCGATGATGCGAGCGTGCAAACCATGCCCGGAAAACCGTCGACAATGGTGTTTATAGACAAGTTAACGGCTAAAAAACTCCTCACGATTGGGCAGGATGACGGCATCCAGAACGTTCGTACTTCACCTGATACAGCCACTTCTCAAATAAATAATCAGACGGAATTTACCTTAAGCACCCAAAATGGGGATGTGCAAATTATCTGGGACGGTGAAAATCCCGGCCAGGCGTTAATAATTTATTTTTTGCCATTGCTCATTCTTTCCGTCGTTCTGACGGTATCGATGACGGTGATATTGATGCGCCATATTATGCACAAGGCGAGAATGCTTGACGAAAATACGTTTCTCCTTGAGCAGGCGCGGTTGAATCTTATTACGAGTGAAAAACGATTCCGGGACGTCAGTGAAACAACCAGCGACTGGTTCTGGGAAACAGATTTATCGTTAAGGATAACGTGGCTATCGGGTCGTTTCTCTACAATAACGGGATATGAAAATAGCAAATGGATAGGCCGCAGGTTGGATGAACTCTTTCCGGCGACAGGCGAATTATCACATGACTGCGCCGGGCAGCGGGATTTAACCGAACGCTTTGAATTTAAAAACTGTCCTTATACTCACGCGCAAAAAAACACGTCATATTGCACGCTTCTGGCAAAGTTTTCTGCTCAGCCTGATGGAACGGTGGTGTTGCGAGGCGCGGCAACCGACGTCTCTCAGGAAGTTGAAGCAACAAAACGCGTGGAGTTCCTGTCACGCCATGATGAATTAACCGGTCTGCCGAACCGGTATCATATTAAGGAATTTTTGGCTGGCCAGTTGGCGAAAGAAGACCTCAACCGTTATCCGTTTGCCATGATTTGCCTTGATTTAGACAAGTTTAAACCCGTCAATGATATTTTCGGGCACTCCACCGGCGATGCCCTGCTTGGCGAGGTCGCTTCACGTCTTAAAAATTGCGTTCGTCGGGGTGATTTTGTCGCACGGCAGGGAGGGGATGAATTTATGCTTCTCCTCGGCAACACCAGCCAGCAAGACCAGATTGAGGAGGTGTGTCGTCGTATCGTGCACGAACTTAACCGTCCTTTCGCCATTGAGGGCAATGATGTGGCGATAGGCGTAAGCATGGGCATTGCGCTGGCTCCCCGGGATAGCAGCAGCGCAAACGATCTTCTACGCTACGCGGATATTGCGCTGTATCAGGCGAAACAATCCGGCAGAAACCGATGGGTCTATTATCGCCCGGATATGTCGGAAAAGTTGACTGAACGCAGGAAACTGGAATTAGAACTCAAGACCGCGATTCGCGAAGAACAGCTCTACCTGGTTTACCAGCCGCGTTATAACCTCCGGTATTCTAAAATTGAGGCCGTCGAAGCGCTGGTGCGCTGGCAGCACCCGGCTCGGGGGACCATAATGCCCGATCAGTTTATCCCGCTGGCAGAAGAAACCGGGCTGATTATTAGCCTGAGCAACTGGGTCATACGCAAAGCCTGTGCGGAGACGAAAGATAAATTGCCGGGATTATCGGTCTCCGTCAATATTTCTGCTATCGAATTCCAGGCAAGCGATCTTGCCGAAAGAATAAAAGAGATCCTTCACGAAACGGGGCTTGAACCCAACCGGCTGGAAATTGAAGTGACTGAAAACGTTACGCTTTCCGACCCGGAAAAAACCTTGCAGACCATGAAGTCTCTCAAAAGAATGGGCGTCCGCATTCTGATTGACGATTTCGGTACCGGCTATGCCTCTCTGAGCTATCTGCGGAAGTTTCAGTTTGACGGGCTTAAGCTCGACAAGAGCTTTATTTTTACCCTCGGTGACTCGCCGCAGAACCAGTCAGTCGTGGAGAAAATTATCGACCTGGGCAAAGCCTATTCCATGGCGGTAACCGCAGAAGGGGTGGAGACCGTCGAACAGCTGTCTTTTCTGAAAAAAAATAAATGTGATGAAGTTCAGGGCTACCTGCTTGGAAAACCGGCCGCCATTACGGACTTAAATTTAAACGCCAACAGAGTCAATCTCTAAATCGCGCTTTCACTCAGGGCAGCGTAAATGAAAAACCGGGCTTCTCGCCCGGTTTTTGTTATCCGCTCTCCGTTCGTATCCAGAGCGTAAACGCCGCTTTCTATCTTACGACCAGGACAGGGCATTTCGCATGCCGAACCACTGCCGCAGCGTTCGAACCCAACAGATACGTCGATATGTCAGGTTTGTGGGAAGCGATGATAATCAGGTCGACATCGATCGTGTCAGCGAGCTTAAGGATTTGATCTTTTGGAGATCCCGTCACGGCGTGAGTCTGTACCTTGTCTGGAGGAATTTTGAATTGCTTAACGATTTCATCCAGCTTCGCTAAGGCCGCGTGCTGGAACTCTTTCAGCTTCGGCATTTCTACCGAATAGGCCAGGCCTAATGATGAATAATACGGAAGCGATGGAATGACGGTAAGAAAGTGTACTTTAGCTGTGTTAAGTGCTGTATGTGCCTGAACGAAAGGGATAACCATGTGCGTCAGGCTATCCTCCGAAATGTCAATTGGAACCAAAATTGAGTTATACATTTGTCCCTCCTGAGTGTTTTTCACACAATTCAGGGTAGACCGTTAATTTCAGGAAAACAGAGAGCAAGCTGTCATAACGGGGACAAATTTCGGTTATGTGATAGGCGTACAGTCGAACCTGCCCTGATCTCGTCAACGTGGCGTGACAACGAACAGGGGCATTCGGGGATGAATCTCTCCGCGTCACGGTCCGTTTTCTGCAAAACGCCAAAGCCTCAACCGGGCGCAAGGCCCGGTACCTTGTTCATATTGCGTGACAGCTGACGGACGCGATAATTTTATTTCCGCCCATATTCCCCATAATCAGATCGAGTAATTTTCGGTATTCCTCCCGGGTCATCACCTCCGCCCGAATTTCGGTTTTACCTTCTGCTTGCGCCGTAGCGGAATAAATCGCTTTCAGACTTAACGTCAACTCTTTCGCCATATTTACAACGCTCTGCCGCACCGCATCTTCATGCTCATCATTGCAGGTGATTTTAAGGACATAGCATTTTTCGCCTTCATGGAGCACGGGCAGTTGATTAATTCGCTGCGCGGCTTCGCGAAGCAATATGTTAGCGCAGAGAATAATTAGGCTGGCCATAGCGGCATTCCAGAACTGGCCTAATCCGCACAGTACGCCAATTCCGGCCGAGCACCACAGCGTTGCGGCGGTGTTCAAACCACGAATATTCATTCCTTCACGCATAATGACGCCAGCGCCAAGAAAGCCGATTCCTGAGACGATCTGCGCTGCGATACGCCCCGGGCTATCAGGAGAAGTCGATACCGAACTTAAAATGAACACTGCCGCACCCGTGGCAACCAGTGCATTGGTACGAAGTCCGGCCATACGCTGGCGCCACTGTCTTTCCGCGCCAATAATTGCGCCCAGCAGCATCGCTGCGAGCAGATGAGAGATATAAGGGAACATCAGCCTGTCGCCTGTTAACGTTATTAAATAATAAGCGTCAGTGCTTTGCTAAGCACATCATAACGCCGTTTAAATGCTAAACGTGTCAGGACGACGGTGGCGGAAAGAGTGAATGTGTAAACATGAACATGCGATGCCCCACAAATTGAGTGGTTCTTACTGTGTCGGGATACAATCGCTTAAAGAGGATTGCTGCCCACCGTTTCAGGTAAGCAGCGAGAAAATCGCGCTAGCTTACCTTCGTATCAACAATAAAATAACTTTCCAACGAAGGACTCCTGTGAAAATTTATTGCCAGTATAGTCAGGGTCGATAATGAGTAAAGCGAAAAAACAGCCTCCGTTATGAATTGTTTAAGTTCGCAAGGCATATTTTTTAAGACGTCATCTGATTTTAAAAAATACCCGCTATACTACATTTCCTTTTTTACAGGCGATAACAGACAAAGGCAGGAAGTATGTCTCTTCGTTCGCTGCGGGCATTATGCCTGACAAGTTTTTTCATCGCGGATGTCCGCGATGGCCTCGGTCCTTTTCTCGGTATTTTTCTGACCGAACGCCACTGGGCTCCCGATGATATCGGCATCCTGATGACGGCCGGTGGGCTGGCGGGACTACTGGCCACGCTGCCGGCGGGATTCATCACCGACACCTCACGCAGCAAGCGGACCGTGCTGGCGCTGGTGTGCCTGCTTATCACTCTTAGCACGCTGCTGCTCTGGTTTAGCCAGCAGAGCGCTGTTGTCGCCGTTTCGCAAATTGTCTCCGGCATCTGTGCGGCATTTGTCGGGCCGCTGATCGCCGGGATTACCCTGGGGCTGACCGGCCAGAGCGGGTTCAGCGCGCAGATGGGCAAAAATGAGGCGTTCAATCACGGCGGCAACTTTGTTACCGCACTGATTGCAGGGGGCATTGCGTGGTACTGGGGCGTCGGCGGGATTTTCCTGCTGATGACCTGTACCACGCTGTTAACGCTCTGTGCGCTGCTTGCCATTCGCAACGGGGATATCGATAACGACGCGGCGAGGGGGCTCTCTTCTTCAGCGAGCCTGCCGGTTCCCGGCTTTGCCGTGCTGATTAAAAACCGGGCGCTGTTTGTGACCGGACTGACGCTGCTGCTGTTTCACCTGGCGAACGCCGCGCTGTTGCCGATGCTGAGCATGAGGGTGGCCGCCGCGCCCGCCTCGATCAACCCCGGTTTGTACGCGGCGGGCACCGTTATCATCTCTCAGGCCGTGATGATCCCCGTCGCCATCTGGGTCGCCCACCGAATAGACCGCTACGGCTACTGGCGCTTGATTATGCTGGCGCTGCTGGTGATGCCGGTGCGCGCCGCGCTGGCGGCGTCGACGGACGCGCCGCTCATGATGATCCCGGTACAAATTCTCGACGGGCTCGCCGCAGGGATCCTGGGCGTCGCGGTGCCGTCGTTTATCGTGGTGCTGTTGCGCGGGAGCGGGCACGTCAATGCGGGGCAGAGTGTGGTGATGCTGATGCAGGGGGTTGGGGCATCCATGAGCCCGGCGTTAACCGGCACGATTGCCGGTCATTACTCATTTGCCACGGCATTCAGCGTCCTGAGCGCGATTGCGCTGGTGGCCGTTCTGCTGTGGTGGTGCTTTGCGCACCGGACCTGGGAAACAGACAGTACGCCGGGTGGGGCATAGCCGCCACCCGGCGTCACGCTTACGCCAGTTCATTAGGGCACGCTTCGCCCTTTTCAAGCTGCTGCAGGTTACCCAGCGTGGTTTCTGAAATGCTGATCAGCGCTTCGGCAGTCAGAAACGCCTGGTGTCCGGTAAACAGCACGTTATGACAGGCTGACAGGCGGCGGAACACGTCGTCCTGGATCACATCATTCGACTTGTCTTCAAAGAACAGATCGCGTTCGTTCTCGTACACGTCCATTCCCAGCGCGCCAATTTTCTGGGTTTTCAGCGCTTCGATAGCGGCCTGAGAGTCAACGAGCCCGCCGCGGCTGGTGTTGATGATCATCACGCCATCTTTCATCTGGTCAAACGCCGCCTGGTTAAGCAGGTGGTAGTTCTCCGGCGTCAGCGGGCAGTGCAGGGAGATCACGTCAGACTGGGAGAACAGGGTCTGCAGGTCGACGTATTCCACGCCCAGCTCCAGCGCAGCGGCGCTCGGGTACGGATCGAACGCCAGCAGACGCATGCCGAAGCCTTTCAGAATGCGCAGGGCGGCGACGCCAATTTTACCGGTGCCGATCACGCCCGCGGTTTTGCCGTACATGGTAAAGCCGGTCAGCCCTTCCAGAGAGAAGTTGGCATCACGGGTGCGCTGATAAGCGCGGTGAATACGACGGTTGAGCGACATCATCATGCCAATTGCATGTTCCGCGACCGCTTCCGGGGAGTACGCCGGGACGCGCACCACCCTCAGACCCAGCTCTTTCGCCGCGTCGAGGTCCACGTTATTAAAGCCCGCGCAGCGCAGGGCGATATATTTCACGCCCTGTTTTTTCAACTCTTCCAGCACCGGACGACTGCCGTCGTCGTTAACAAAAATGCAGACGCCTTCACAGCCGTGCGCCGTTTTGGCGGTTTTTTCGGACAGCAGAAAGTCGAAAAATTCAAGCTCAAACCCGTAAGCCTCGTTAACATGTTGCAGATACTTTTTGTCGTACTGCTTTGTGCTATATACCGCGAGTTTCATAAGACTTTCTCCAGTGATTTTGCATTCACGTTAGCATGATTAAAATTATCTTACAATTTCTAAAATATTATTGAATTCAATAAGTTCTATCAATTATTCTAGAGCATATGTACACCCTAACTCCATGATATTCTTACTACGAGAAATCTTCGGCGCGGATCTGAACAGGGCATGTAGCGGATAATGGAGTGGGTAGAGGATGTGAGAAACGCCTGTCTGGATTAGGTTAAAGAATGGCAAGAGGGCATGAAAACTGCAATGCCTACGTATGAGATGGAAAGATATTAGGAACCAGGTGAGTTTCTGACAAATATGGAGAATGATGCATGTCGCAACAATTGGAGTTGTCCTTATCTCCGCCGATGCTGCCCGCCTTGTACTATTTTGTTGTATCTATTGCGGTTTTATTCTTACTGTTGATGGGGAAACTCAAGGTCGACAGGCTGCGTAAATATCCTCTGTTCATTGCCTATACGCTATTTGTGATAGCCATCGCAGCCATTCAAATTAACGTTTTTGCCAACGGCTATGAGTTTGTTAGCGGTTTTTTACATATTGATTTTGATCCCTGGCGGTACGACTCGGTGTATTGGGGGTCATTGATATTCGCCATGCTTTACCTGCTGGCAATGCCACGGAACAGGCCCTAGTTTCGCAACTTAACGTTACAGCATCTATCCTTAAACCTGGCTTTGACTTCAACTGACCAGCTAAACATGCGACAATGATCGGCACTGCCGGCTTAATTCTTTCGCTAAATCAGGATATTAACTGCCCATGAAGGGTAAATACAAAGCCGCTCTTGCGCTTTTACTGCTGTTCATATTGTTGCCGCTGACGCTGCTGATGACGCTCGCCCAATGGGTACCGACGCTCGCCGGGATTTGGCTGCCCGTCGGGACGCGCATCGCTTTCGAAGAAAGTCCGAAACTTACCCGCCACGCGCTGGTGATCCCCGATCTTCGCTATCTGGTTGAAGACTGCGAAATTGCCCGCATCGATAACGTGACGCTGTCACATCCGAGCCGCTGGAAGCTGGATATCGGCGCGCTGGATCTTAACTCCGTCTGTCTGAGCAAAATTCCCCAGTCTGCGCCCTCAACGGTCGCTCCCAAAACGCTGGCACAGTGGCAGGCGGTATTACCCAATACCTGGATCACGGTTCACCGTCTGACGCTGTCGCCCTGGCAGCAGTGGCAGGGCGAGCTGCATGCGTCGCTGACGCCGTCCATTCAGGAGATCGCCTATAAAGGCGAGCAGGTCAGCATTAAAGGCACGCTTCGCGGTCAGACGCTCTCGGTCAGCCAGTTCGATGTCCAGCTCCCGGACCAGCCGCAGCCGATTAAGCTGGTGGGCGAGTTTACCTTGCCGCTGGTGCCGGATGGCGTGCCGGTGAAGGGCCACGCGGTCGCGAGCTTTAACGTGCCACAGTTGACGTCTCTGGTCGATGCCGATCTGGACTGGGAAGACAATCAGGGACAGCTGGTGGTGATGGCGCGGGACAACCCCGATCCGCTGCTTGACCTGCCGTGGCAGATCACCGCGCAGCAGCTGAACATCAGCGACGGGCGCTGGAACTGGGATCTCTCGGGTATGCCGCTGAGCGGGCGGGTGTCCCTTCGCGCCGACAACTGGCAGCAGGGGCTGGATAACACCACCCTGACCGGACGGCTGAATGTGCTTACCCAGGGTGACGCGGGGAAAGGCAACGCGGTACTGAACATTGGGCCCGGCAGGCTCAGCATGGAAAACAGCGACATGCCCCTGCATCTGAGCGGTGAAGCGAAGCAAAACGATCTCATTCTTTACGCAAAATTGCCCGCCACGCTGACCGGCAGCCTGTATGAACCGCAGCTGGCCTTTGAGCCGGGCGCGCTGCTCCGCTCGCGCGGGCGCATCATTGACTCACTCGATATCGATGAAATTCGCTGGCCGCTGGCGGGCGTGAAGCTGACGCAGAAGGGCGTGGACGGTCGTTTACAGGCGATTCTGCGCGCCCATGAAAACGAGATGGGCGATTTTGAACTCCATCTGGACGGCCAAGCCAACGACTTTTTACCTGATAACGGCCTGTGGCAGTGGCGCTACTGGGGGAAAGGCGGTTTTACGCCGATGCATGCCCGCTGGGATGTCGCCGGGAAAGGCGAGTGGCGCGATAACCTTATTGAGCTGACGGCGCTCTCCACCGGTTTTGACAAGCTCCAGTACGGTACGATGGAGGTCAGCAAGCCGCGTCTCGTGCTGGATCAACCGGTGCGCTGGCTGCGTGACCCCGAAAAACCGGCCTTCAGCGGCGCGCTGTCGCTCAACGCCGGGCAAACCCGTTTCTCCGGCGGCAGCGCGTTGCCGCCCTCGGTCCTGACCTTCAGCGTCGACGGCACCGACCCGACCATTTTTCAGTTCAAGGGCGACCTCCATACGGACAAAATCGGCCCGGTACAGGTGAACGGACGCTGGGATGGCGTGCGCCTTCGCGGGCAGGCCTGGTGGCCAAAACAGTCGCTCACCGTCTTCCAGCCGCTGATCCCGCCGGACTGGAAAATGACGCTGCGCGACGGGGAGCTTTACGCGCAGGTCGCCTTCTCGGCGGCGGCCGATCAGGGCTTTGAGGCCGGTGGGCACGGCGTGCTGAAATCCGGCAGCGCCTGGATGCCGGATAACCAGATTAACGGCGTCGATTTTGTGCTGCCGTTCCGCTTCAGCGAGGGTACCTGGTCTCTCGGCACGCGCGGTCCGGTCACGTTGCGCATTGGCGAAGTGGAAAACCTGGTGACCGCGCGCAACATTACCGCCGATCTACAGGGGGATTATCCGTGGACGGAGGACAATCCGCTGCTCCTCACCAACGTGAAGGTGGAAACCCTCGGCGGGAAGATCACCATGCAGCAGCTGCGGATGCCGCAGCACGATCCGGCCCTGCTGCGCGTGGACAATATCTCTTCGAGCGAGCTGATTAGCGCCGTTAATCCGAAACAGTTTGCCATGTCAGGGCCGGTGAGCGGGGCGCTGCCGTTCTGGCTGGACAATGAAAAATGGATCATTAAAGATGGCTGGCTGACCAACCCGGGGCCAATGACGCTGCGCATCGACAAAGATACGGCCGACGCCATCGTGAAAGATAATATGGTGGCGGGCGCCGCGATTAACTGGCTCCGCTATATGGAAATTTCGCGTTCGTGGACGAGAATCAATTTAGATAATCTGGGTGAATTAACCATGCAGGCGACCATCAAGGGGACCAGCCGGGTGGATGGCAAAAGCAGCTCCGTCAACCTGAACTATACCCATGATGAGAATGTCTTTACCCTCTGGCGCAGCCTGCGCTTTGGGGACAACCTGCAAACCTGGTTTGAGCAACATGCGGCGATACCTGCTCCCCGCAGTTTGACTGGCAAGGAAAGTGAGGAACAACAATGAAAAAGATGGCTGGTGTGCTCACCGTTGCCGTTGCCGCGCTACTGACCGGCTGTACGCCGCGCATTGAAGTCGCTGCGCCAAAGGAGCCGATTACGATCAATATGAATGTCAAAATCGAACATGAGATCCACATTAAGGTCGATAAAGACGTTGAAACCCTGCTGAAATCGCGCAGCGATCTGTTCTGAGGATGCCATGAAACGATTAGCTCTCATTTTACTGGCGCTGGGGATGAACGTGCAGGCGGCTGCGCTGACCTTAAACGATGCCCGGGCGCAGGGGCGCGTGGGGGAAACCCTCAGCGGCTATCTTGCCCCGATTCAACAGGACGCGGAAACGCTGGCGCTGGTCAATCGTATCAATGCGGCGCGCGCGGAAAACTACCAGAAGCTGGCCGACAGCAATAATTTGCCGGTTGATGAAGTGGCTAAAATGGCCGGTCAGAAACTGGTTGCCCGCGCGCAGCCGGGCGAATACGTGAAGGGCATTAACGGAAAATGGCTCAAAAAGTAGTTAGCGGTAGCGCCTGCGGTATTCACCCGGCGAGACGCCAAAACGCTGCTTAAACGCCGTTGAAAAATGGCTATGGTCGGTGAACCCCCAGCTGTAGCCAATGCCCGCCAGCTTTTCATCATCACCGGTAGATTGCAGTGCCTGCGCGCAGAGATCCAGACGACGGTTTTTGATGTACTGCGCCACCACCAGCCCCTTCTCGGCAAACATGCGGTAAAGGCTGCGCACGGACATACCGCTCTCGGCGGCAATCCATTCCGGGCGCAGCGATTCAGACTGAATATGATCGTCAATCAGCGCCACCACATGCTGGAACTGGCGCTCCTTGCGCGGCTGAATGATTTCACGCTGCTGGAAAGCGGGGCGCAGCAGGCAGATCATCGCCTCGAGCGCCGCTTCGCTCTCCCGGTCACTCAGGTCGGCATTGCTCATGCTCTCCATCAGCAGGCGATGGCTCAGCTGTACCGTGGGCAAGGTGCGGGAAAGGGCGGTCGCGCAGCTTATCTCCTGGAAACGACACTGCTGCTCAATAATCTGACGAGGAACCAGCAGCGAAATCTGGCGGGATTTTTCCCGCCAGTTGATCGAGCAGGGACGTGACGCGTCAATCAGCGTGATATCACCGGTTCTGAGCAGCGCGCGACGGTCATCCTGCTCAATTTCCGCGCTGCCTTCGAGCTGGAACACGGTATAGAACCAGGCATCATTACTCTGAGCGATCTCCTGACGGGAGCGGAACAGGTTGACGCCGCCTGCGGTCACGGTGCTGAGCTTCAGGCTGCGCGCATAGCTGGTCTCCAGCTCGCCGAAGAATTTCCCCCCGGTGGGCTGCGCGTTAAAACGCCCGCAAACCTGGTTAATTTGCGCCAGCCACTGCTGATACTGTTCCTGCTCGCTTGCACACGCCATCGTTTCTCTCACTGCACCGTCAACGTTTTCGCATTGTTGCATTTGTGTTGCATTTTGTCAGAGCTATGAGGCTGACTATAGGAAAGAACACTCACCGGTAACAGCGATATAAGCGGCAATTATCGCGATTTGCGGAGCCTGTCACAGGTGGCAAAGCGAATGTCACAGAGACAAAAGCGCGAACGCAAAACCCCACTTAGACTGGATGGACACCCTGCGAAGAATAACGAAGGAGTATCCTATGTCTGAATCACAGGTGGCCATTCAGCCTGCCGTACAACAATTTTTAGACCGACAGCATGGCCTGTGGATTGAAGGGCGTCAGGCCGCGTCGGACAGTGAAAAACGGCTGAACGTCTTCAACCCGGCCACGGGCGAGGTCATTGCCTCGACTGCCGATGCCAGCGTCGATGACGTTGATCGTGCCGTCATGTCCGGCTGGCGCGCGTTTGTCGCCCGCAGCTGGGCCGGAAAACTGCCGGCGGAGCGCGAGCGGATCCTGCTTCATTTCGCCGATCTGGTCGAACAGCACAGCGAGGAGCTGGCCCAGCTTGAAACGCTGGAGCAGGGCAAATCCATCAACATTTCCCGCATGTTTGAAGTCGGCTGCACCCTGAACTGGATGCGCTATACCGCCGGGCTGACCACCAAAATTTCGGGTAAGACTCTCGACCTTTCCATCCCGCTGCCGCAGGGCGCCCGCTATCAGGCGTGGACGCGTAAGGAGCCGGTTGGCGTGGTGGCCGGGATTGTGCCCTGGAACTTCCCGCTGATGATCGGGATGTGGAAAGTGATGCCTGCGCTTGCCGCGGGCTGCTCTATTGTCATCAAGCCGTCAGAGACCACGCCGCTGACCATGCTGCGCGTGGCGGAACTGGCAAGCGAAGCGGGCATTCCGGACGGAGTGTTCAACGTGGTGACCGGGAGCGGCGCGGTGTGCGGCGCAGCGCTGACCTCGCATCCGCATATTGCAAAGGTGAGCTTTACCGGCTCAACGGCGACGGGTAAGCAAATTGCCCGCACGGCGGCGGACACGCTAACAGGGGTGACTCTGGAGCTGGGCGGGAAAAACCCGGCCATCGTACTAAAAGACGCAGACCCGGCGTGGGTGATCGAAGGCCTGATGACCGGCAGCTTCCTGAACCAGGGGCAGGTGTGCGCGGCGAGCTCGCGCATCTATATTGAAGCGCCGCTGTTTGACACGCTGGTCAGCGGGTTTGAGCAGGCGGTGAAATCCCTGAGCGTCGGGCCGGGCATGTCGCCGGAGGCGTTTATCAACCCGCTGGTGTCGCGCGCGCACTGCGACAAGGTGCAGACCTTCCTTGATGAAGCGAAGTCGCGCAACGCGGAGCTGATCGTCGGTAACCGGGGGCCGGAAGGCAAAGGCTATTACGTTTCGCCTACGCTGGTGGTGAACCCGGATGCCTCACTGCGCCTGACCCGTGAAGAGGTGTTTGGCCCGGTGGTCAACCTGGTGCGCGTCGCCGACGGAGAAGAGGCGCTCCAGCTGGCAAACGACAGCGAGTATGGCCTGACGGCCAGCGTCTGGACGCAGAATATCAGCAAGGCGCTGGAATATACCGACCGGCTGCAGGCGGGCACCGTCTGGGTGAACAGCCATACGCTGATTGACGCCAACCTGCCGTTCGGCGGCATGAAGCAGTCCGGCACCGGACGTGACTTTGGTCCGGACTGGCTGGACGGCTGGTGTGAAACCAAATCGGTGTGCGTGCGCTACTAGTAAAAGCAAAAGGCAACCTGGAGGTTGCCTTTTTTGTGTTTGTTCCCTCTCCCGTGGGAGAGGGTCAGGGTGAGGGCATCAGGCTGCACCGGGCGAATTTTGTAGGTCGGGTAAGCCGTAGCCGCCACCCGACATGTTTACAGCGACCACCGATCCCGCCCGGCCTCTTTCGCCCGATACAGCGCCGCATCGGCGCGGGCGATGATCTCGGTGCCTGCTAACCCCTCCGCCATGCTCGCAATCCCCATGCTCACGGTGACACGATCGCTAACGGTTGACGCACTGTGCGGTATAGCTTCTGTACGCAGGCCGTCCTGAATGCGTAAGGCCACCTTTTCCGCAATGTTTTCCGGACAGTTAAACAGGATCACCACGAACTCCTCGCCGCCGTAGCGTGACACCACATCGTCAGGCGTGCGCACCGACTGCTTTAGCACCCGCGCCACGCGGGTCAGGCAGTCGTCACCCGCCTGGTGCCCGTAGGTGTCGTTGTAGCGTTTGAAATAGTCGATATCCAGCATAATCACCGAGAAGGTTTTTTTCTGCTCAACCGCGTTCTCCAGCACCACTTCCATTTTCCGGCGATTGGCGGTTTTGGTTAATGGATCCTGATGCGCCAGCGCATCCAGCCTGGAGATCAATAGCTGATTTTGCTGGTTACGTCGCCAGGCCTCGTCAAACCAGCTCAGCAGGATGAAACGTCCGCAAATCAGGATCAGCGTAAAGACGCTCCAGATAACAATGAAGTGAAGGTTGAGGCCATCGTTCCGTATCCAGCTTGCTACCGGCAGGGTGATCCAGAGCGGGAGCACAAAGGCGAGTAGCCCTTCAGGATAAAAATAGAGCGCCGTTAAGCCGGCGAGTAATAAAATGACGCACAGCGGCCAGACGTGCGGGAGCAGCAGCTGGGTGATAAACCAGAAGCAGGAGACCGACCAGATGGCGCTGCAGATAAACAACACCACGCTGATGCCGGCGATGCGCCGCCAGGCCATCAGGATCAGCGCGGCGGAGAGGATGATAATGCCGAGCATGGAGGCATCAACTATTCTCGTCAGCTGCGGCGAATGGGGATACAGGGGATCGCTGGTATTAAGCAAAACGTGTCGCAGCAGAATCATCACCGCGAAGCTGATATTCACGAAGGCCAGCCACGGCAGGTTCATCGCCAGCCCGTGCATAACCATAGCATGGCGCGTTGGCCAGGTTGCCCGTTCAAGTGTCGGTTTTTTTCTTTTTTCCATTGACGCTTTTTACCCTTTCTGGCTAACACGTGAAGCAGGAAAGGGCGGACGAACCGCCCTTTTGCGTGCACCGTTACGGTGTCACAATGTTAAACCAGAAATCAAACTTGTCCATATAGCTAAGCATGGCATCAAGTTTCGCGCTGTCGCCAGTAATTTTAATATTTCCGCTGTCCTGAGCCTGTTTCAGCGTCACCTCCTTGAGGATGATTTTATTCAGGGTGTCACGGTTAAGCGTCAGCGTCGCGTCCGCCTCTTTTGCTTCCGCGTTCGCCGTGTGGTTCAGCACGCCGTTTTCCAGCTCGAGTTTGTACTTCCCGCCATCGCTGCCCAGATCGATGTTAAACACCGATTTGGCGTCACCCGCTTTTTGTCCGTTGATATGGACAGCCAGATAGTCAAAGAACATCTCCGGCGTCATCGCGCGCACCGTATCCGGGCTGGCGGTATTCGGCGTTGGCCCTTTCACCACGCCGTTACGCAATTCCTGCGCGCCGGTCAGGTAGAAGTTACGCCACGGGCCGGATTCAGCCTGATAGCCAAGCTGTTCCAGCGCATCCGCTTCCAGGTTGCGCGCCGCCTGGTTGTTCGGATCGGCAAAGACCACTTTGCTCACTACCTGCGCCACCCAGCGGTAGTTACCCTGGTCGAAGTCGGTTTTCGCCTTGCTCAGGATGGCATCCGCGCCGCCCATATACTCCACGAATTTCTTCGCGCCTTCTTCTGGCGGCAGTTCATCCAGCGTCGCCGGGTTGCCGTCAAACCAGCCCAGATACAGCACATAGGTGGCTTTTACGTCATGGCTCACCGAACCGTAATAGCCGCGGTTGGCCCAGGTATGCGCCAGTGAATCCGGGAGCTTGAAGTTCGCGGCGATTTCGTCGCGCGTCAACCCTTCGTTGGCCATACGCAGCGTCT